>NZ_BMJM01000006.1 GCF_014643455.1 Sandarakinorhabdus glacialis | reverse complement strand
CTATGACCACCCGACCCCACGCGCAACCCCCTTTCAACCCAACATGACAGATTTTTGAAAGCCAAGAGGGAAAAGGACATGGAAATAGTGGGAATTGAAGGAGGAGAGGGCGCACCCGTTGCCGATTGCGGCCCACAATCAGCCCGCAAAGGGGGCGAATCACGACCGCCGCCACCCGGACCACCCTGCCCTGTCCCCCAATGCCTAACTTTGGCGCTGGGTCGCCGGCACACCGAAGTAGGATGAAAAGTCGGAGAAGTGCTGGAGCTGGTCGCCATAGCGTGCTGCGGAGTGCCTGCGAAAATCCACCCGGCTGATCACCGCCAGCGGCACGATGCCCCCCAACAAACGTCGCGCTGCCTTGGCGATCTCCGGCGTGGTGTGACCCCAGCGGATGACGAGCAAGGTCTGGTTGGCGAGTACGCTTAATCCCTTGGCGTCACGGACGGCGAGGATTGGCGGTGCGTTCAGAATGACCAGGTCGAAGCGTTCGCGCAGCGCCCCAATGATCTCGCCGACGCGCGGCGACGACAACGCTGCCGATGGATCGTCGATCACGCGGGTAACTCCGACGACCGACAAGCGTGGCAGGTCGTCATTGGCCTGGATGATGGCATCGAGTTCGCTGCGATGAAACTTGCGCTCGGACATCAGGCAATCGACCAGGTCGCCGCTGCCGGCCGACATCGAAAGCGTTTCGAGCACTGTCGGGCGCCGCAGGTCGAAATCGACGAGCACCGCCCGGCGGCCGAGCGTTGCCGCGGCAGCAGCCAGGCTGGCGGCGATCAGTGTCTTGCCATCGCTCGGCAATGGCGATGTAATGACGATGCAGCCGCCACGCATTGGCAATCGCTCGACGATGTCCATATAGAGTGCGCGCGATGCCTCGACAAAGATCGAGTTGGGCTGGCGGGTGAAGAGCTGGGTAATCGGGATCCGCATATCCTTCCGGCCGAGCTCGGGCATCATGGCCAGCGTATCGAGCCCGATATGCTCGGCCACCTGGTCGGCGGTACGCAAGCGGTTGTCGAGCATCTCTGCGGCAAAGGCGAACAGCAGCGCCAGCATCGAACCGGCGACGGCGGCGACGCCGATGATGCGGCCGGTACGCGGCTCGCTGGGATCGGCACCGGCAATCGCCTTGCCGACGATCGTCACGTCCGGGCGGATCACCCGTTCGCGGCTGCGCAGTTCCTGCAATTGCGCCAGCTGGGTCAGGTACAAGGCGCGATTGGCTTCGGCGCTGCGCCGTAGATCGTCGACGCTGACGCTGGCGTCGCCGGCCCGCACGGCTTCGGCGCGGACCGAGCCCAGGTCGCTGGCGATCTGGCCTTCGCGGGCGCGGTTCGCCGCCACGTCGGCGCGGGCGTCGCCCTGGACGCGCGCCGTTTCGATGGCGAGGCGGCCGGCGACGTCGCTGCGTTGTGCCGTCGCCGCGATCATGTCGGGGTGGCCGGCACCGAACTGCGACTGCAACTCGGCAATGCGCTTGTCGAGCGTCGCCATCTGCGAGCGCAAGTCGTTGAGCAGCGGCGATGTCGCCGTGCCGGTGCTGGCGCCCGCCGAGGCAATGCGGATTTCGGCCCCGACGCGGGCGGCGCGGGCCTCGGCCAGCTGCGCCGAAAGCCGATCGATCTGACCCGTGTTGGCGGTGTCCGCAGGTCCCCTGGCAGCGACGCCGCGTGACCGGCTATAGGCCACAGCGGCGCGTTCGCCATCGACCGCCTGCTGGCGCAATTCGTCGGCGCGCAGCTCGGTTTCGGCTATGCGGCGAGCGGTTTCCGACCGGGCTTCCTTCTGCAACCGCTTGAGGTGGCTGCCGGCAATACTGTTGGCTATGCGCGCCGACTTTTCAGGATCGACCGTGGTGACAGCGACTTCGATAAGGTGCGACTGGCCGATGCGGTCGATTTTCACCCGGTCGAACAGACGCTCGACGACCCCGCCCATGTGCTGAGCTTCGGCATCTTCCGCGTCGAGCACGGGCGCGCGCCGGGTCGTACCGAAATACCGCGAATACCATGGCTTTTCAATGACGGGTGCGAATTCCGGATCGATGTCGAGCTGCATGTCCTTGACGACCATGACCCCTAGCGGTGCCGCGGTGAGCAGGTTCATGTGTGTCGAGATCCGGAGTTCGTCGAGTGGGCTGCCCGGGCGCAGTTCACCCGTCGCGACTTCCTCGATACCTTGCGAGGTAACCTGCAAGGTGGTGGTGGCGGTATAGAGCGGCGTTGCGCGGAGCAGGAACAGCATCACCCCCGCGACAACGGTCGCCAGCGTCAGGAGAACGACGAGGCGGCGCCGGACCAGGATGTTCCAGACGTCACCGGCGCCGACGTGCGCCGCAGGACGGGTCGTATGGGACTGGCTCGCTGCCGGGTGGGCGTCGAAACCTGTCGCCGCGCGACTACCGAAGAATGATGTGCCGGAAGAAGCCATGCCGATTACCTGTCGAAGATCTGGAGCCCTTTTCCATATGTTAACAGCACGGCACACCGGGGCCGACGGCGCACACGGATGAGATCCCAAAGGTTGGAACTGTCCCGCGGCCATCCGAGGCGCAAGGCATCGGATGGCGATCGAGGCGGGTCAGGCGCGGTTCAAGCGGCAATGAGCCGTTCGTTGACAGCCCAGATTGCGGCCTGGGTCCGGTTGGATAATTGCAGCTTGCGCAGGATCGCCTTTACGTGTGCCTTTACAGTGGCTTCGCTGACAGACAGGCGCCGGGCGATAAGTTTGTTCGCCTCGCCGTGAACGAGATGTCCGAGGATTTCCAGTTCACGATCGGTCAGATCGGCGGTCATCCGGGCCGCGTAGAAATCGATCTTGCCGGTGTTGGCGCGAATGTCGGTCATCGCCAGAACCACCTGGGAAGGAACGATCTTCTCGCCCATCATGATCAATTTCAGGGCGCCGACCATCGGCGCGCAGGAAATTGCCTTGGCGAGATAGCCGTCGACGCCGGCAGCAAAGGCGCGGGAGATCGATTCCATGTCATAGCCATCGGCCATCATGACCAGTCGCGAATTCGGGAAGGCGAGCCTTAGTAATCCGCAGTCCTCGATACCCTCGTCGCAAGTCTGGGCGTCGACGATGATAAGTTGCGGCATGGTGCCATCGCGGCCGGCTATCTCCGATGTGTATTCGGGAACCGCGGCCATAACGGTAAAACCTTCGGATGCCAATATTCGAGACAGCCCTTCACGAACGATCTCGTTACGTCCGACAATTACGACGTCGGTATCGATCACCATAGACATCAAGATATACTCCCCCATAAGTTGAGCGCCGCTTCACAATTCGGAAAAGTGCATTCCCGACTTGATCGGCTCAAACGACCTGCGACCCCCCGGCTCTTTGGCTGGCTTGCTCTGCTGCGTTGCTATATCTTCTATGTACGGAACTTAACATTTTGGTTGCAATTAGCAACCCTGAGAAGTGGCCCCAGAATGACTAGCAAGTGGTAGAGAGCCTCAATTTGCCTATCCGAAAGGGGCATACATGGCATCACAACGGCTTGGAAAAGGCTCATCCGGGCGCATCGCGGGTTTCAAGTTCGCCACCTTTGGGTCGGTACGGACCGATTCGCAGTGCGGTGGGAGCGTGTTCGGGAGATGCGTACCGATGTGCACATGATTGCCCCTGTAGGCCTCAAGTCACGGCGACGGGACCATCGGCGATCGCCGGCGATTGTGCGGGTTTTCCCGTCACGCTGTTATCCAGCAATGCGTCCCACTGTGCAAAGATCGCCGGCGCTGCAAAACGCCGGGCGCTTATTGACGCCGCCGTGCCCAGCCGGTGGCGCAAGGCGGGGTCGCCCAGCAACCGGTCGATCGCCGCGGCCATCGCCGACACATCTTCGGGCGCCACCACCAGGCAGTCGACATCCCTGTCCGCAAGCACCGCGACGCCATAGTCGCAATCGAAAGCCACCACCGGCAATCCTGCCGCCATTGCTTCCGCCATGGCATTGCCAAAGCCTTCGAACCGCGATGACAACACGAACGCCGACGCCGATGCGATCCAGTCGCCGGGCTTGTCGGACAGTCCAGGCAAACTGGCCCGGTCGCCAATCCCGAGCGCTGCGACCTGGGCCTCGAGATCGGCGCGGCGCGGCCCCTCCCCCCAGATCACGAGATCCCATGCGGGATGAAGTGCGGCGACGACGGCAAAGGCCTGCAACAGGAGGTCGAAGCCCTTCTGGGCATCGAGGCGGCCGACAGCCACCAATGTCTTGCGGCCTTCGGGTTCCGGCCGGCGCGGCCAGCAGGTGATCGGGTTGGCGATGACGACGCCGGCGGCGGCCTGGCTTCGCGACAAGGCTTTGCGGCTGGCTTCGGTCTGCAGGACCAGGGCTGCAGCGCTCGGGTAAAACAGCGAGCGCAGCAATGGCCAGATCGGATGCGCCTGTTGGCGATCGGGGTTATTGCGCTCCGAAACGATGACGGGAATGCCAAGGCCCATCGCCGCGATCAGCGTCGTGACATTGATCTTGAACAGGAAACTGACAACGATATCGGGTCGTTCGGTGCGCAGGATCCGGCGCAGCCGCATGGTTCGCCTTGCCAGCAGCCCGATCGGGCTCGACCCGCCCGGTGGCAGCCCGAGCCGCAGTTGCGACACGCCGGCGCCGAAATCGTGGAACACCGGGTCCGATTCGCTGTCGAAGGCGATGACGGTGACGCGGTGGCCATTCGCGGTCCAGTGCCCGGTCAACAGTGCCAGGACCCGTTCCGCGCCGCCGGCGCCAAGACTGGAAAGCAGGATCGCGATATGCATGTCAGGCGAAATCGAACTGCAGGACGCCGGTGAGTTCGGCGAACGAGGCAATGACCGCATCGGCGGCGTGATCGGCGGTCGCCGGTGGGCCGGCGTGGATCGCGCCGGGGCGGACGATCTGCACGGTGCGCCAGCCAAGCCGCCGCGGTGCGACGAAATCCTTGGCGGCATTGTCGCCGACATAGACACAGTCGCGTCCCGCCACGCCGCAAGCGTCCTGAATATGGCGAAAGCCGCGATCATGCGGCTTGCGATATTCGCTGCCCCATTCGTCGCTGAGAACGAGCGGCGACAGCCCTGCCCTGTCGAGGCCCAGCGCGGCGATCTTGCGCGACTGGCTGGCGACGGGTCCATCGGTGAGCAGCGCCAGCGCTGTTCCGCGCGGCGGTGCCGACAACCAGGCGGCGGCGTCGCGCTGCAAGGCGATATACGGGACATGACGGCGATAGACATCGACCAGTCCGGCAACGAGGCCCGGCCACGGCGAAACACCGAGCTCGGCGAGGCTGGCGTCGAAGATGGTGCCGCGCTGGCCTGCCTTGAACCGCCGCCACGCCGCGGCGGCAAAGCCGGTCTTGCCATGTTCGGCCAGCAGCCAGTCGCCGACTGCCACGAACCCGCTCAGCACATAGTCGCGCTCCAGATAGAGCGTGTCGTCGAGATCGAAGACGATGACCCTGTTCATGGCGCCACGAACACGGTCGAATCATAACGCAGCATCATCACATCCGCCTGCCAGTCGTCGGTCGCCGTGACCGGGCGGGCCAGCGATTCCTCGATCAGCCAGCGGGCAAAATTGGCGCCGGCGCGGTGGGCGAGCGGATAGCCACCGCCGAAGCGCGCGTTGATCTCGAAGATCGACGCCGTGCCGTCGGGGGCGACCATGGCCTGAAAGCACAACGCCCCGCGCGGTTCGGGCAGCACCGCCGCGAGATCACGCGCCAGGCGGAGCAGGCGCGGATTGCGGCGGGTGATGCCCTTTTCGACTTCGCCGCCGCGCACGCGCAGGCGTTCATGGGCGATCGCCGAGCACAGGCTGCCCTCGCGGTCGAAAAACATGTTGATCGTATATTCGCTGCCGGCCAGCAGCGCCTGTGCCAGCATCGGCTCCGGAAATGTCTCCCCGTCGAGGCTGGCGAGCGAATCGACGGCGCGGACACCACGGCTGGCGCTGCCGTAGCGCGGCTTGACGAACAACGGCCCTGGCCAGTCGAGCGGCTTTGCCAGTGCTTCCTCGACCGGCAGGGTGCGCGGCGACGGCAGGCGATGACGGGCAAGGAAGTTGGCCGTCGCCAGCTTGTCGGTGCACATCGCGACGAGCGACGCCCCGCTGAGTGCCAGCTGCGCCCCTTCGTCGGCAAACAGCGCCGCAGAGCGGGCCAACGGCAGCAATTCCGGGTCGATCGTCGGCACCACCAGCCCGATGCCGTGCGTCCGCACCGCCGCGGCGATGGCCGGCACATATTCGTACGACGTCACGGGCGGCACCGCGAACGCCATGTCGGCGCGGTGGCAGGCGGCGCTGAGCTCCGGATACTGGTCGCAGGCGATGACGACGAGCGCGACGCCGATGCTGTCGGCGGCATCGCGAAAGCATTCGATGAGTTCGACGCGGCGCCCGGCCGACGTCACCAGCATCCGCAACTCGCTGCGCGCGGCGTGCATCAGCCGACCTCCCTGACGAGCACAAAGGCTTCGGCGGCGGCGCGGTGGACGGTGGCGCCGCGCAGCCGGGCCAGCGCCGACAAAGCTTCCACCGAGCGTTCGGCCGGAAAAGCGCGGACCTGCGAGGCAAAGGCGGCGAACGCGGCGAGCTTGGTTTCGAGCGTGTCGGCGATATCGATAAAGACATTGGGCGTGAACGCCGGGGTCAGGAACGGCGCGTTCCAGTTGGTTTCCGACAGCGTTTCATAGGCAAGGATACGCAATGGATAGACCGGTCCGGCCGGGCGCGCGGCGACCATCGCGGCTTCGAAGACCAGCTGGTGATCGCGGTGAATGTCGCCGGGAAAGGGCACGAACAACGTATCGGGCCGTACCGCGACGACAAGATCGCCGATGGCGCGGTTGAGCTCGGCGTGCGGCAGGCGATCGAGCCCGGCGGCCGGCAACCCGAGATAATGCGTGTGAGCGATGCCGAGCCGGGCGTGTGCGGCGCCAGCCTCGGCGCGCACCGCGGCAACCTGTTCGGCGGAATATTGCGGCGGCTTGCCTTCGGTGACGATGGCGACCTCGACGCGCGCACCAAGGTTCGCCAGCCGCGCCATGACCCCGCCGACGCCGAGCACCTCGTCGTCGGGATGCGGCGCCAGCACCAGCGCCCGGGCGATACGGTCGATCACGCCTGCGCCCCCAGGATTTCGTGCCGGCGCGGGCGATTGCCCTGCCAGCCGCTGACGAACAACGCCCGGCCATCGCCGCACATCACCGCAAAGCCGTCGTCGCCGCGCTCGATGACCTGGCCGGCAGCGGCGACATGGCGGCTGCCATCGGGCCAGTAGCGCGTGGTCCACACCGTCAACGGTCCCTGCGTCGTGGCGGTGGCGGCGCCGGGATACGGGCGCGTCACGGCCCGGACCAGCCGATCGACCACCGCGGCAGGCTGATGCCAGTCGATACGGCCGTCCCGTGGCCCGCGCCGCGCCGCCCAGGTTGCATGGCGCTCGTCCTGCGGGGTGCCCGGCAGGCTGCCTGCCGCAAGGCCCGGCAGCGCATCGTCCATCAGCCCTGCGAGCGCCTTCATGTGCCCGGCATAGAGTGTCGTTGCGGTTTCGTCGCTCGCGACATGAAAAAAACGCTGGCCGATGATCGGGCCCGAATCGAGTCCCTCGTCGACACGGAACAAGGTGCCGGCGGTGATCGCCTCGCCCTGCAGGATGGTCCAGGGAATGACGGCGCGGCCACGCAGCCGGGGCAACGGCGCCGGGTGATAGCCGATGATGGCGCCGCCCGCCGCCGCGATAAATTCGGCGCGGCAGATCTGCGACCAGCCGATGACGAAGGCGAGGTCGGGTGCCAGTGCGGCGACCCGCGCGGTAATGCCGGGCGCGTTGCTGTCCGCGGCATGGATCAGCTCCGCCCCGGCGCTGGCGGCGGTCGGTGCCAGGTCGACGAAATCGCTGTGGCGCGACGCCAGCTCGGGCGGCAGGGTGATGACCGCCGCCACCTGCCAGCCAGGTGCCCGCGCCAGTGCCGCCAGCGCGACACGCGTCGATTCAACCGCGCCTACGACGATTGCCCGCATGGCCACCCTCCGTCACCAACGACCCGCGGCGTTCGCCCAGCGCCACGACGCCCAGGGTCCGGACGATAATCTCGATATCAACCATTGGCGAGCGGTTCCGCACATACCAGAGGTCGAGCTTCAGTTTTTCGGCATCGCTGAGCAGGGTATTGCCGTTGACCTGCGACCAGCCGGTCAGCCCCGGGCGGACAAGGGCCCGGGTCGTCCCGGCAAACCCCATCCCCGCAACGGTGGAGGGCAGCAGCGGCCGCGGCCCGATCAGCGCCATGTCGCCCTTCAGCACGTTGAAAAGCTGCGGCAGCTCGTCGAGGCGCAGGCGCCGCAGCCAGCGCCCGGCCGCGGGGGTTCGGACGGCATCATCGGCAAGCGCCCTGTCCGGTGAGCGCGGCGGCGTCATGGTGCGGAATTTCCACAACAGGAAAACCGAGCCGCGTCGCCCGGCGCGGTGCTGGCGGAACAGGATCGGCCGTCCCAGGCCAAGCGCAACGATGCCCGCCGTAACCAGCGCCAGCGGCACGGCAAGCGGCAGCAACACCAGCACGGCCGCGGTATCGAGGACGCGCCGGATCATGCCAGCGCCCGGTCGCGCGGCTGCTGCGCCTCGATGGGCGTGCTTCGGTCGAGGTCCATCGTCGCCATCAGCTGGCGGTTGACCAGTGCAACGTCATAACGGTTTTCGGCGCGATCTCGGCCACGCGCGCCCATCCGCGCCGCCAATTCTGGGTCCCGGGCGAAGCGCCGCATCGCCTCTGCCAGTGCGGCGGCATCCCGGACAGGCACAAGATAGCCGTTGTCGCCATCGCTGACGGCATCGCGGCAGCCCGGCGCATCGGTGGTGATGACGGCCCGGCCGATCGCCATCGCCTCGAGGATCGTCCGCGGCAGGCCCTCGCGGTACCAGGTCGGCAGGACGAACACCGTCGCGGCCGCCAGGTACGGCACCACGTCACGGGTTTCGCCGAGATATTCGATGACGCCCTCGGCGCGCCAGGCGTCGAGGTCGGCAGCCGGCAGCCCGGCCGGATTGGCATCGGGCGGGCCGAGGACCTGGAATCGCAAACCTGGATATTCGGCGCGCAGCACCCGCGCCGCCGCCACATATTCGCGCAGGCCCTTGTTCACCAGCAGGCGCGCGACGAGCAGGAAAATCGGCGGCCCCGGCGGCAGCGGCGCCTGCGCGAAACGGCCGATATCGATGCCGGAGCCGGGGACCTGCACGACCGGCAGACCCGGCGGCAACATGCCGTGGCGCGCCATTTCGGCGCCGTCGTCGCTGTTGAAGACGATGACGGCCTGCGCCCTGGCCAGGGCCGCGCGGTACAATCGAGCCAGCACGCGGCGCAGCAATCGACCGCTGCCGGCACCATCGTCGGTAAAGGCATGGCCGAGGCCGCTGACCATGGCATAAAAGCGCGCGTGCCCGGTCAGCCGCGCCGCGATGCCCGAATAGACGATGGGCTTTTGCGTATAGGCGAGGATGACATCGGGCCGGACCGCGCCGATCAGGCGGACAAGCGCGGCCAGCGTACCAAGGTCGGCGACGACACTTTGCGAGGCGCGCTGCATCGGCACCTGGACATAGTCGACGCCCATGCCCTTAAGAACGCGCGAGATCTCGGGATCGACATCCGGGGCGGCCGCAGTGACATGGTGGCCGGCAGCAACCATGTCGGCAAGCAGGCGACCGCGGAAATTGACCAGCGACCAGGCGAGGCTGGCGACGACGAGGACGCGGCGGGGCTGATTGTCCGGCATCATCGGCGGCCGGTGGCGCGATGGTAGGCTTGCGCAGCCTCGCCGGCATAAAGCCCGGCGTAGCGCTCGGCGATGCTTTCGAGCGAGAATTCGGCGATGGCGCGGGTGCGTGCCGCAAGGCCGAGCATGCGGCGGCCGCTGGCGCCCAGCCGGGCGAGCTGGCCGAGTGCGTGGGCGAGCGCGGCGATGTCCCCCGGCGGCACCACTAGCCCGGTTCGCCCGACGACCCAGCCGGCATCGCCGACATCGGTGGTGACGCAAGGTACCCCGCACGCCATTGCTTCGCCTATAATGTTGGGAAAGGCCTCGCCCCAGGACGACGGCAACGCGACGACATCGAGGCCGGGCAACCAGTGCGCCACATCGGCGCGTTCGCCCGACAGGGTCATGCGATCGGCCGGCAGTTGCGCCAGTGCCGCCGCCGTCGCCGGCGATGCCATGAGCGTGGCGCTATCCATGCCGTTGCCGACGAGCAGCAGGTGGAGGTCGTGCCCCGCCTTGCGCGCCAGCGCGGTGGCGGCGATCAGGTTGTCGACCGATTTCATCGGGTGGTTGCGGGCCACCATGCCGACGACGACTGCGCCGCTGCCGATACCGAAGATCGTGCGAAGCCGTCCTCGCGCGGCGGGATCGGGCGCAAAGGCAGTGCAGTCGAAGCCGTTGGGGATAATGGCCTGCCGCCCGGCGTCGAAGCCGATCGCGGCATATTGCGCCGCTGCGACCCGGCTGTTGTAGATGATCGCCCGCGGACGGTGCGAAGTACGCGCCTGCAGGCGCAGGATGGCGCGAACGCCGCGCGGCTCGACGTCGATGTCGGCGAGCGAGTGCCGGACATTCCACAGCACCGCCGGCCGCCCCGGCTGCAGCCTGGCAGCGACCGACGCCGCAAGGTTGCCGTGGTGCATCCAGCCCTGCAGGATCGCCGGCTGGACGCGGCGAACGATGGCCGCCAGCCGCGCCAGCGACCCGATGCCGGGCAAGGCGCGCTTCATGCCGAGCGTGTGAATGGGTATGCCCGCCGCGCGGATACGCTCGGAGACGGTGCCGGGGACCAGCAGTGACAGCACCTCCTGCCGCAAGCCGCGGCGCCGCGCCGCCGGGTGGCCGACCAGCTTGGCGAGCATCGTCTCGGCGCCGCCGGTGTTGAGCCCGGTGATGATGTGAAGCACCGTTACAGGCGTACTGTCGGAGCCCCCCGGCAGCGCGGGATCGCTCCATCCCACGCGGCGATCGTCGCCTTGCGCGTTGCCGCGATGAGCATCGCCCCCCGCGTCGCCGCGGAAGGCATCGACGCGAAGGGCGCGCATGAACTCCATGGCCTTGCATAACCCCCGCACCCGGCGTGTGCGCGGGCACATGCGGCGCATATACTTTGGAGCCCGGCAAAGGTTGCACCTGAATTAACGGGCGCCGATGCCCGTTCGGATAATGCCCGGAATGCCCAGCTTTTTGCCGGACTCATTGGCCTATGTTGCACGCATCACGGTCGCAGCGGCGGCAGTCAAGCCACAGGTACGGCACAGGATTTGGGGTATCGGGATGGGGGTTGCAGAAAAACTCGGGGTCAGGATCACGGGACGCCGTATCCGCTACCTGGCGCTGGCGGGGCTCGATGTCCTGTCGGCAACCGGCTCGCTGGCGCTGGCGCTGTTCCTCCGCATGAACGGCCATATCCCGCCGGCGATGCTGGACGGCTTGGTCACCGCGCTGCCGGTCGTCGCGCTGGTCTCGGTGATCGTCTTCCACCTTGCCGGGCTATATAGTCATGTCTGGCGCTATATGTCGGCGACTGCGTTGCCGGCGATCCTTGTCGCGGCCGGTGTCGCCATCGGGGCGTCGACGCTGATGCTCGCTGCCGCCGGCCGGGCCGAATGGCTGCCGACATCGGTGCCGATCATCCAGTGGTTCGTCCTTGTCGCCGGGCTGGCGGGCGCGCGGCTGGCGCGGCGGCTGGTTGCCGATCATCTCCGCGGCCGGCGCGCCGCCGAACCCGCCGGCGATGGAGTCGCCGTCACGCGCCGCCGCGCGCTGCTGATCGGCAGCGGCGACCGCGTCGAAGTGGCATTGCGCCAGATCGAATCGAACCCGTCGGCCGGCCTTGTCGCGGTCGGCATCCTCGACGATGTCGCCGGGCACCTCGCGCTCAAGGTTCGCGGCGTGCCGGTGCTGGGCGATCCCGATGCGCTGGCCATCGCGGTCAAGCGGCTCGAAGTCGCTGGCCAGCGTCCCGACTGCATCCTGCTGGTGGACGACCCCGGGCGGCTGGTGGGTGCCAGCCTGGTGCGGCTGGTCGGCGAGGCCGAGAGCCTCGGGCTGACGGTGTCGCGGCTGCCCGTATCGGCCACGCCCGAAAAGGCCAGCGCCGACGGCGTCTTCACCCCGCTCGATTTCGCGACGTTGCTCGGCCGCGCGCCGCGCATCGCCGATACCGCCGGCATCGCCAATTTCGTCGCCCACCAGCGCGTCATGGTCACGGGCGCCGGCGGCACCATCGGCCGCGAGCTGGTCAACCAGATCGCCGCTGCCGGCCCCAGCGAGATCATCCTGCTCGATGCCTGCGAATTCAACCTCTACAGCATCGACCAGGAGCTTTTCGAAAGCTACCCGCACATCCAGCGTGCCGCGGTGCTGTGCTCGATCCGCCAGCGCGGCAACCTGATGAACGTCTTCGCCAAATACCGCCCCAACCTCGTGTTCCACGCAGCGGCGCTCAAGCATGTGCCGCTGGTCGAGGCCAACGCCTGCTCGGGCATCCAGACCAATGTGCTGGGCACCCGCAACGTCGCCGACGCCGCCAAGCGCTACGGCGCGCGCGCCATGGTCCAGGTGTCGACCGACAAGGCTGTCAACCCCGTCGGCATCATGGGTGCCAGCAAGCGGCTGGGCGAACTTTACTGCCAGGCGCTCGATCTCGTCGGCATCGACAAGCCCGTCCAGACACGCTTCCTGACAGTGCGTTTCGGCAATGTCGTCGGCTCGAGCGGCTCGCTGATCCCGCTGTTTCAGCGCCAGCTCAGCCGGCGCGTGCCGCTGACCGTCACCCATCCCAAGATCCGCCGCTATTTCATGACCGTCCACGAGGCCGTGCATCTCATCCTCCAGGGCGCGGCGCACGCGCTCCAGCACAATTCGCACCATGGCCTGATCTTCGTCCTCGACATGGGCGAACCGATCCCGATCATCGACATCGCGCGCCGCATGATCCGCCTCGCCGGCCTCGTTCCCGACAAAGACGTCCAGATCGACATCGTCGGGCTGCGGCCGGGCGAGAAGCTTTACGAGGAGCTGTTCGACAGCACTGAAAAACGTCTCGCGTCGTCGCTGCCCGGCATCTTCGCCGCCGAGCCGGTGTCCATCGAACTGTCGGTGCTCAATGCGATCTTCGACCGGCTTGCCGCCGCAGCCGCCACCGACGATGCCATCGCCGTGCGGGCCATCGTGACGCAACTGCTGCGCTCAGGGCCGCTTTCGGCCGATTGCAGCACCGCGGCTCCGGACATCGAGGTCGCAGTTCCGGCAACCCCGGTCCTGGCCCAGCCAATTCTGGCCACCGCCACCTTCGAAAGCGCGCGGACGTGAGAGCCGAGACCGTGCTGCAAGGGACCGGAAGCCCAGGACAGGCGCCCCTGCTGGCGATCCCGGCATCACGCTGGCCGGTCCACGACGAGGACGAGATCGAGGCAGTCGTCGCGGTCCTGCGCTCGGGCCGCGTCAACGCCCTCCACCACGGCGACGAAGTCCGCGCCTTCGAAGCCGGCTTCGCCGCGCTTTCCAACCAACCCCATGCCATCGCCATGGCCAACGGCACGGTCACCCTCGAGATCGCCCTGCGCGCCCTCGGCATCGGCGCCGGCGACGAAGTCGTGGTGACACCGCGCAGCTTCGTCGCGTCGGCTAGCGTCGTCGTCGCCGTCGGTGCAACGCCAGTCTTCGCCGATGTCGATCCCCACAGCCAGGGCATCGCCGCCGCCGGCATCGCCGCGGTCCTGACCCCGCGCACCCGCGCCATCCTGCCGGTCCATGTCGCCGGCTGGCCCTGCGACATGGACGCGATCATGGCGCTGGCCCGGGACAACGACCTCCGCGTCGTCGAGGACTGTGCCCAGGCCCATGGCGCGCGCCTTGGCGGCCGCCCGGTCGGCTCGTTCGGCGACGCTGCGAGCTTTTCCTTCTGCACCGACAAGATCATCTCGACCGGCGGCGAAGGCGGCATGCTCGTGTTGCGCGATGCCGAGGTCCACGCCCGCGCCTGGTCGCTCAAGGATCACGGCAAGCAACTGGCCGCGCCCCAGCCGCCCGGGCCGCAGTTTCGCTGGCTGCATGGCAGCTTCGGCAGCAACCACCGGATGACCGAGATGCAGGCCGCCATCGGACGCCGGCAACTGGCGCGCCTCCCGGCCACGCTGGCGGCACGGCAAGCGCGCGCCGATACGCTCGACGCTGCGCTCGGCAATCTGGCCGCATTGCGGCTGACGGTTCCGGAACCCGATATCGAGCATGCCCGCTATAAATACTACGCCTTTATCCGGCCAAAACTGCTGCGTGCCGGCTGGGACCGCGATCGCATCGTCAAGACGGCGATGGCGCAGGGGCTTCCCTGCCAAGCCGGCATCTGCCCCGAAATCTACCGCGAGCAGGCCTTTGTCGCGGCCGGCCTGGCGCCGCCGCAGCGCCTGCCGATGGCGCGCCTCCTCGGCGAAACCAGCCTGATGCTGCCGATCGACCCGACGCTTTCCACCGACGACGTCGCCCTCATCGGCAGGCGGCTCGCGGCCATCATCAACGAGGGGACAGCGTGATGGCACGCGCCGCCCGCCTGCCGCAGTTCGTCATCATCGGCGCGGTCAAGGCCGCGACGACCTGGATCGCCCATCAATTGCGCAGCCAGCCGTCGATTTTCCTGCCCAAGGCCGAGCCGCATTTTTTCAGCAGCAACTATGATCGCGGCGCCGGCTGGTATTCGGGCCTTTTCGCCGACGCCGGCGACGACCTGCTCATCGGCGAAAAATCGGCCGATTATCTTGCCCATCCCCGTGCCGCCCAGCGACTCGCGCACGACCTGCCCAAGGTTCGGCTGGTCGTGCAGCTGCGCAATCCCATCGACCGTGCCTATTCGGACTATTGCATGCTGTACCGCCGCGGCTCGGTCGATGGCCAGATCGAGCGCTACCTCGGCAATACCGGCGAACAGCCGCGCTTCCTGACCGGTGGCCTGTACCGCCAGCACCTGGCGCGCGTGCTCGAACATTTCCCGGCCGAGCAGCTGCAGATCATCCTGTATGACGACATCCGCGCCAAGCCCGAGGCAACGCTACACCATGTCGGCAAGCATATCGGCGCGCGGGCAGCGCTGCATCCCGTCGCCATCGACGAGTACCAGAACGACAGCCGCGCCCCGATGCTGCCGCTCGCGGTGCGCAAGCTGATGGCACCGATCAAGCCGGCAATCGCGCCCCTGCGCTCATCGCCGCTGTTCGCCGCCGTCCACCGCCGGCTGTCGCGCCCGGTTGCCTATCCGCCGCTGACCTCCGACCTGCGGCTGCGGCTGCGGGACTTTTATGCCGAGGACGTCCGGCAACTCGGCATGATGATCGGCCGCGACCTGCGGCCGTGGCTGGCTATGGGCAAGTCGGAATGACGATTTCGGCGCTCCCGCGCGGCGCGGCCTCAAGCCAGGTGGCCGCCCAACGGCAATTCCTGCAGCGCGCCGCGATGCTGGCGATCGCCGGCGGGGTGTTCTTTACCTCCTACCTTAGCTGGCGCCCGTTCGAGGAGCTGTTCACCCTCAGCGACGCGCTGTTCTGCATGGGATTCGGCCTGTTGCTGGCGGCCGGGCGCCTGCCGATCCAGCCCTTTGGCCATATGACCGCGGCCTGGCTGCTGGCTTTTGCGATGATGATCTCGGCGCTGTTCATCAGCAGTCTCGTCAACGGCGATGCCACCCGCTGGCTGACCGTCGCGCTGCAATATGGCTTTGCGCTGGTCCTGCTGCCGCTGCTGTTGATGGCCGACAGCGAAGATGACCTGCTGCTGTTCGGCCGGGCGCTGGTCGCCGGCGTCACGGCAATGGAGGCCTTCGGCATCCTCGTTTATTTCTTCTATGCCGGCTCCTACGCGGACATGCAGAAATTCGGGCCGGAATTCATCACCGGCGGCCGGCGGCTCGGCGCCTTCCTCGCCGATGGCAACTGGAACGGCGTCGTCATCGCGATGACCCTGCCCTATGTCATCCACCTGCGCCGCCGCCGCGCCATCGGCCTTTACGCCGCCGTGATCGCCACCGGCATCCTCGGCACCGGGCTGGTGCTGGCGGCGTCGTTCACGGCGTTCGCCGCAGCGGTGCTGTCGTTGCTGATCTATGCCATCGTCGCCGGCGCCTGGCTTTCGCCGCGGATGATCGCCGCCGGCGCAATCCCGGTCGCTGCGGTGCTGTCGTTCGGCGTGACCCTGCCCGAGGCTTTCGGGCGCCGCGTCGCGCCCGCGCTCCAGCACGGCGACATCGAACAGGCCGGGACGTTCGTGGGGCGCATGGATCTCGTCCGCGAGGCGTGGGAGATGATCGACCATACCAGCCTGCTCGGTCTCGGCGTCGACCAGTTCCGCGTCGTCAGCATCGAACACGCGCCGGTCCACCAGATCTACCTCCTGCTTTGGACCGAGGGCGGCATCTTCGCTTTGATGGGCTGGCTACTGATGGTCTTCCTGCTCATCGCGACGGCGGCAATGGCAGTCAGGCGCGATCGCGGCGATGCCGGTCTCGCGCTGGCGGTGAGCTCGACGTTTCTCATCGCCTCGACTGCCAGCCCGCATATGTACTCGCGTCACTGGCTGGTGCCGGTCATCATCGCGATGGGATTTGCGACAAGCGCCCGCCAGCGTGCGACCAAGGGGAACGCGACATGATCCGGCACCTGTTACTGGCATTCCTGCTTGTCCTCGGGCTCGGCCAGCCGGCGCTCGCCGCCAAGCTGCCGCCCATCACCGATGCCGCTGCCGGGCCCTATCGCCTCGGCACAGGCGACGAGGTCCGCGTCACCATCTTCAGCCTCGATGCCGCCAACAACAGCTATGCCATCGGCGACGACGGCACGATCTCGATCCCGCTGGTCGGCCTTGTCGGCGCCAGCGGCAAGTCGATCGGGGAACTCGAAACGGCGATCGTCACCGCGCTGCGTGAAAAGGACCTGGTCCGCCAACCCAGCGTCAGCGTCCAGGTCACCAAGTATCGGCCGTTCTTCATCCTCGGCGAAGTCCAGAAGCCCGGCCAATATCCCTATGTCCCCGGAATGTCGGTGCTGACGGCGGTGTCGATCGCCGGCGGCTTCACCTTCCGGGCCAAGACCGACAGCGCGGTGATCGTACGCGGCCAGGACAACAAGATGGCGAAGGGCAAGGCGACCCCCGAGACGCGAGTCCAGCCCGGCGACACGATCAGCATCGCCGAAGGCTGGTTCTGAACATCCGGTCCGTTCCGCACCCGGCACCCGCCGCGACCGCGCATCGCGATCGGCGCCCCGGCACCTGGCTGCTCGCGGCGGCGGCGCTGCTCGTTGCGGCAGCGCTGTTCGCCCGGCTGATGGCCGAACCGCTCCGCCACGACGAGCAGATGTTCTTCCCCGCCGGAATCCTGTTTGGGTCCGGCGACCTGTACCGCGACTTCGGGTTCAATCACCTGCCCAATCTGCCGATCATGCTGGCAGCGGTCGACGCCCTGTTTCCGGCGCGTCCCTTCCTCGCCGGCCGCGCGCTGGTCTTCGTCGCCTGGCTCGCCGCCGCCGCGCTGGTCGCGGCCATCGGCTGGCGAGCGACGCGCAGCCGGATGATCGCGGCACTCGGCGTGCTGCTGCTGGTCACAAACCCGCTGCTGATCGACCGCTCGGGGACGCTGATCACCAACAACTTCCTGCCAATCCCGTTTGCGCTCGGCGGCCTGCTGGCGTTCCTCGCCGGTGCCGACCGCGAACGCCCGCACGCCGCGCTGCTGTTCCTGTCGGGGTTCCTGCTGGCGGTGGCGATCGGCCTCAAGGCCAATTTCGTCGCCATCATGCCGCCCTTTGCCGTGGCAGCCCTGCTGGTGCCCCAAAGGATCGGCCTCGCCCGGCGGCTGCGCCTCGTCACGCTGCCCCTTATCGCCGGCGGCATCATCGGCGGCCTACCGACGCTTTACGCCTTTGCGGTCGATTCCGCCGGCTTCGCCGCGCATGTCTTCAGCTATCATCGCGGGCCGCACCACGCCTGGGCGATGCAGCAGGAAGACCTTGTCGTGTCGTTCAAGGACCGGTTCCTGCTGGCGCAGTCGGTGTGGGGCAGCGGCGCGACCTTGCTCACCGCGCTGGTGATCGTCGTTGCCGGATTGCAGCTGTTGCGGCGCGGCTGGCGGCCACGCTGGCCCGTCATGCTGACCGCCGGGCTGGTGCTGGCCGGCATCATGGTAGCGTTCGTTCCGACGCCCTCGTTCCCGCAATATTTCACCCCGCCGCTGCCGTTTGCCATCGTGCTGATGCTGCTCCTGCTCGGCGAACTCGGTCCTGGGGAACGCACGTCCGCGGCGCCGCTGCTAGTCGCCGTCGCCGTGCTCGCGATCGTCACCGGCGGGCCGCGGCTGCTGGCCGAACTGCCGCTGCTGGCACGCCCGGCGAAATGGACAGGCAACAGCGTCCACCGCGATTCGGTGGCCATCGTCGCCGCCGCGCGCGGTCGCCCGATTGCGACGCTATCGCCGGTATACGCCCTCGAGGCCGGCGGCACGATCTATCCCGAGCTTGCCGCCGGGCCGTTCGTCTACCGCGTCGCCGACCTGATACCGGTCAAGGATCGCCGCCATTATCGCCTCGTCTCGCCGGCGGCGCTGCCGGCGCTGCTCGACGCCAACCCGCCGGGCGCGGTGCTCGTCGGTCTTGAGGAGCATCTCGACGATGGGCTGCGCGAATATGCGTCGACCAGGGGCTATGTCCGGCAACCGCTGGAACGCCCCGAACTCGAGCTTTACGTGCGGCCCTAGCTCCGCCGTTGGCCGGGCACCAGCGCCTCGATCTCGCTGCCAGCCCCGATCCGCCGCAGCACCGCCAGTTGCCCATCGCCGCCCATGCGGAAAATCGTGGCGCGGTTGACGCCGCGTGATCCCGGCGCGGGGCTGCGGGCCAGCACCAGCAGGGCGCCCGGCCCGCGCAGGCGCTCGATCAACCGGGCTATCCCGAGCGCGGTGCGCTCCTCCCCGAACACGTCGGGCAGCAGCACGTTGGCGGCGCGCACGACATCGAAGGCACACAGGTGATGCTGCGGCGGCGCGGCAAAGATGTCACCCTCCTCGCACGAAATCCCGCGGTGGGCGGCGACTTGCGGCGCCACCAGCTGGATCACCGACGCCGACGCCATGGCGCGCTCAACGTCGCCGCGGGCCCGCACCCGTTCGAACCAGCGGTTGGCAGCGGCGGTGACCAGCCAGAATTGCGTCGCATAATCGAGCCGCCGCCGCCACGGCCGCACCGCGCGCCCGGCGACAAGATGCTGGAGCAGCGCGCCATCGCCGTCGAGCAGGACCGCATAGCGCGGCGACAGCCACACCAGCCGCGCGGTCAGCGAGATATCGGTCATCGTCATCGCCGTCCGGTGCCCGGCGGCATCCAGCGCCTCGACGAGCTCGAGCGTCGTCGTCCCCGACGACGCGCCGGCATCGAGCGCCGTTACCGCCATGCCCGGCGGCAGCGCCGCGACGATAGCGCGATCGACATCGGGCAAGCGCCGCGCACTCGTCGTCTTGAAGATACCGCCCGGCAACCGCAGGCTCGCGAACAATGCCCGCTCCGCAGTGTCCGACAGCGCGGGAACAGCGGCGGCAAGGCTGTGGATATGTGCCATCAGGCGGCCACGAGGTCGCGGTAAAGGCATTCCACCGCCTCGGCATGGGCATCGACGCTGAATCGCTTGCGGGCTTCGTCGGCCGCAATTCGTGCCATCGCCGCCGCCCGCCCAGGCTCGAGCAACGCGGCAATACCCCGCGCAAACGCCGCCGGGCTGTCGCGTTCAACCAAAATCCCGGTTTCGCCGTCACGGATCGCCTCGATATTTCCGCCGGACGCTGCCGCCACCACCGGCGTCCCGATCAGCATCGCCTCGATCAGCGTCCGTCCGAACGGCTCGTCGACGGCAGTGACGACATTGACGTCGCACGCGGCGATCCACGGCTCGATGGGCCGGCGAAAACCCATCAGGCGCACGCAGTCGCCAAGATCGAGCCGGTCGATCGCCGACCGCATCCGCGCCTCGAGCCCGGAGTCGAGTTCCGCGCCGAACATCAGTCCGACAAAGCGCCGCCCCGGCATCGCCAACCGCAGCGCCGCCACCGTCTCGATAAACACCAGCGGGCGCTTTCGGGCAGCGAAATGCCCGAAGAACCCCAGCACAATGGTATCCGCCGGCACGCCCAGTTCGCGCCGCGCCGCCGCTGCAGCCGCGGAATAGTCCTGCCCCCGGCGCCATTCGAACGGACTGTGAATTACCGTCGTTCGCGCTGCCGCCGACACCAGCCCGGCCGGCGGTGCTGCAAAGCGCGAAACCGACACCACCCGGTCGGCAACCCACGGCGCCAGGTACCGCAAACCCCGCGCTCCCGGATTGCCGCGGTGATGCCACAGCATCGGCACCCCTGCGGCGCGCGCTGCCAATCCCCAGGCGACGTGCATCCGGCCCTCGTTCGTGTGGACGATATCGACGCCCCGCGCTTTCAGGAACCGCACCCGTTCGGGCAAGCTCATCAGCAGATTACCGCCCATCGGAAACAGCGCCGGCGGCCCTGCTTCAAACGCCAACCCGCGCCCTGTCAGCATTTCCGCAACCGCGCCGCCGTCACCGTGGATCAGCACCAGCGGCCGGAACTCGGCACGATCGAGGCTCTCGATCAACATCGCCGCCGAAATATGGCTGCCGCCGACCAGCCCGCCGACGAACGGAAACAATATCGTCAGCGGCCGATCGCCGGCAACGGGTGCAGCGTGCGTGACCTGTTCAGCCCTGGTTGCCAAGACGCGCTCCGCTCAATCGTTCTCGCCCGATAGATAGTCGCTGCGCTCGCCTGCCCCTCCTGCAATTCCGGACAATATCCCGACAGACAACAATATTGCCGCGCCGGGTAATTACCCCGATGCCCCGCTGGCCGAACCCGAAGTGGGGTTTGTCGGACACCGGCCGCCGCTTATGATTTGGTCGCGCAGACGACAATCCGGGGGACGAACAGGACGATCATGAATCAGGGACATCGATCACGGGCGGTGACGATCCTGCTGGCCTCGTTTGCCATGCCGATCACCGCCGGCGCACAGGACATCCAGCCCGGCCAGTCGATCCGCGACCTGCCGCGCCCGGGCTATGAAACCGGCCGCTGGCGGGTCGGCAACGTCATCCTGCTGCCGACGCTGTCGGCAAGCACCACCTATGACAGCAATGTCTTTGCCACATCGGTTAATTCCATCAGCGACGCGGTGTTCGACATTCGCCCGCGCATCGAAGCCCAAGGCCTTGGCAGCGACCTCAAGTTCAACGCCGATGCCTATGTCAACGCCCGGCTGCTTGCCGAACAGACGACCGAAGACATGGTCGCCTTCGGGGCCGGCGGCAGCGGCAGCTATATCCTCAACCAGCAGACCAGCCTCCTCGCCGGGCTGCGCTTCGACCGCGATTACCAGCGCCGGTCCGACCCGGAGGCCGACCCGGTCCTGCGCGAACCTGCCCTGTTCAACACTTTCGCCGCCAACGCCGGCTTCCGCTGGCAAGGCAACAACATCCTGCTCGGCCTGAACGGCAGCGTGCAGGCCGTCAACTTTCTCGACGTCAGCGAGGACGACCGCGACCTGACGACCTGGCGCGGCGCGCTGCGTGTCGGCTATGCGGTCTCGCCCCGCATCGGCTTCTATCTCGAGCCCTATGCCAACTACCGCAACACCCGCCTGCCGGTCGATCGCAACGGCGTCGACCGCGACATGAAGACCTTCGGCGCGCTGGCCGGCGTCACTTTCGACATCACCGATCGCCTGCGCGGCGAAGTCGGCGCCGGTGCTTTCAAGGCCAACCCGGCCGGCACCCTCGAATCGTTCACCGGCCTTGCCTTCGCCGGCAAGCTGTCTTGGTCGCCCGCTGTCCGCACCCAGATTTCATTTAACGCCTTCCAGGGCGATGTCGCGACGATCCAGTCGGGGGCCAGCGGGCGTATCGATTCGCGCATGCGGGTGCGGATCGACCAGGAGATCCGCCACAATTTGCTGTTCAATGCCGGCGCCGGGTACCAGCGCACGAGCTATCGCGGTAACACCGACCGGCGGCTGCGCATCATCGCCGCCGACGCCGAGCTCGAATATCTCGTCTCGCGCACCATCTCGATTTTCGTCGCCGCCTCGCATGAATCGCGCACGGCAACGTCGCCACTCGACCAGTTCGACCGCACCACGGCGGGGATCGGCATAAGGCTGCGAACATGACGACGCCAGCGACGGGTTGGCAGAAACTCGTCGGCCATGCCCGCGGCTCGCTCGACGCCCCCTTCCGCCGACGCCTGGTCACCACCGGGCATCTCCTGTCCGGCAGCGCCGCGAGCGCCGCCTTCGGCCTTGCCGCCGCCGCACTCACGGCGCGCGCCCTCGGGCCGTTTGACTATGGCGTCCTCGCGCTGGCGCTCACCTTCGTCCACGCTGTCGAACGCTTCGTCACCTTCCAGTCGTGGCAGCCGCTGATCCGCTACGGCGCCACCCTCGACCCCGTCGCCCAGAAGGACGACCTCCGCTCGCTCCTCAAGTTCGGGCTGATGCTCGACATCCTCGGCGCGCTCGCCGCTGCTGCGGTCGCAATCGCCATCGTCCTCATCGGCGCGCCGTGGTTTGGCTGGCCGAATCACTTCATCGCCGTAGTGCTGGTCTGTTGCACCGTGCTGCCCTTCAACCTCGGCGGCACCCCGACCGCCGTGCTGCGCATCTTCGGCCATTTCCGCGTCGCCGCCTATGGCCCGGCGCTCGGCACGCTCGTCCGCGTGCTGCTGTGCGCCGCCGGGCTGGTCGCCGGATTCGACCTCATCATCTTCGCCGCGATCTGGACCGGAACCCAGGCAATCAGCGCGCTGGCGCTGCTGGCAACGGCGTACCGGGTGCTGCGCCAGCACGGCGTCACCAACGTCCTCGGTGCATCCCTGTCCGGCGTGACCACCCGCTTCGAGGGCATCTGGGGCTTTGCCTGGTCCACGAACCTCTCGCTCGGCGTTCGCTCGAGCGCCAACCAGCTCGACGTGCTGATTGTCGGCGCCCTCGCCGGCCCTGCCGCCGCCGGTCTCTACCATATCGCCAAGCGCGTCGGGAAACTCGCCGAACAGGCCAGTGCCCAGATCCAGACCGTATTCTACCCCGATGCCGCGCGACTATGGGCCGCCGGCGAGACGAAAGCGCTGCGCCTTGCCGTCATGCAGGTCGAATGGCTGGTCTTCGGCTTCGGAGCGATAGCCACCATCATGCTGTGGTTCGTTGCCGAGCCGCTGCTGCGCCTCACCGCCGGGCCCGCATTCGTTGCCGCGACGCCGCTGCTCATCGTCCAGATGATCGCCGTGACGATCATGATGATGGGATCGGCGTCGCGCTCGGCGCTGCTCGCCATGGGCCGCCAGCGCCAGGCGCTCCACGCGGTCCTGCTCGGCACCGCCGCATTCCATGTCAGCGCGCTGCTGCTGGTGCCCCAAATCGGCGCGATGGGAGCGAATATCGCGCATATCATCATGGGGACGATCGTGGCAGGGCTGCTGGTGATCGACTTCCGGAGGCAAACCAGGACGGGCCCGGCGCTGTGAAGAGCATATCGACACTGACCGCCGGATTGCTGCTTGGCGCCGCACCACTGCTTGCAAAACCATCCTTCCCCGGCGCCGAGGGCCATGGCCGCGAGGCGCGCGGCGGCCGCGGCGGCGCCGTCATCGCGGTGACCACCCTCGCCGATGCCGGCCCCGGCTCGCTGCGTGCCTGCATCGACGCCGCCGGGCCTCGCGTCTGCATCTTCCGCGTCGCCGGCGTCATCCGCTTCACCACCGAACGCCCGATCATCCGCAATCCCTACCTCACCATCGCCGGCGAATCCGCCCCTGGCGACGGCATATTGCTCACCCATGCCGGCGGCCCGACCGGCCTGTCGCCGATCGCTCTCAAGAAGACCCACGACATCGTCATCCGCCACATCCGCGTCCGCATGGACCGGCGCGGCGACAACCGCGGCAGCAATTCGGGCGTCTCGCTCGAAAGCGCCCGCAACATCATGATCGATCATGTCAGCACCAGCTGGGCGCTCGACCAGAACTTCGGCGCCTATGCCTTCAACGATCGCGTCACCGTGTCGTGGTCGATCTTCGCCGAAGGCATCCCGCCGCACGACAAATGCGCCCTGATGGCCAGCCATCCCGGCAAGCCGCAGCGCTTCAGCTTCATCCGCAACCTTTGTGCCCATAACGGCGACCGCAATCCCGACGCCAATTTCATGCCTGGATCATGCGTCGAGATCGTCAACAACGTCTTCTACAACGCCGAATCGCAGTTCACCGAGATCTGGGGCAGCTGGGGCGGCACCCCGGCCAGCGTCATCGGCAACACCTATCGCCGCGGTCCTAACACCATCGCCGCCGCCGCCGCGATCGATCGCCCACTCATCGGCGCCACCGGCATGGCGCGGATCTACCAGGCCGGCAACAGCCTCGACGGCGTCGCCGCGCTGTTCACCCCGTCGGCGCGGCTCGCGATCGCCGCGTCGCCGTCCTGCCCGGCCGCAACTACGCCGACCCCCGCCGCCGCCGCCTATGCCGCCGTTCTCGCCGGCGCCGGTGCCCAACCCCGCGACGCCGTCGACGCCCGCATTATCGGCGAAGTCCGCAGTCGTAGCGGTGTCATCGTCCGCGCCCCCGGCATCCTGCCGACAATCGCCGGCGGCCTCGCCGAGCCCGACACCGACGCCGACGGAATGCCCGACGACTGGGAAGCCCGCAACGGCACTGACCCGAACGCCGCCGACGCCTGGGACGATGCCAATCGCGACGGCTGGCTCAACCTCGAGAATTTCCTCGACGCGCGTCACCGTCGCCTGACGGCAACACAGCGTCGGCTGACGGTTCGCGCCAAAGCTGCGTCGCCATCGCTGGTTCGCCGAAATTGATGCTGTCCTCGATGATCGGCCGCGGACGCCTTTTTGCCTGCATGAAGATCCGCCCGACATATTCGCCGATGATACCGAAGCACATCGCGTTGAGCATGATCGACAGCAGCAGCAACAGCGTCGTCGTCGCGAACCCGGCAGGCCATTCCTGCCCGAACGCCAGCCGCGCCACCAGGTAGCCGCAAATCAGGAAGAAGGTCAGCGCACCGACCACCAGCGCGATCCCCGACGCGATCCGCAGCGGCACCAGCGAGTGATTGAGCAAGCCGTCGACCGCCATGGCGAGCATCTTGCGGAACGGGAATTTGCTGTCGCCGGCAACGCGGTCGGCGCGGTCATAAACAAAGCCGACCTGCGAAAATCCCATCGCGCTGATCAGCCCGCGCACATAGGGCGAGGTGTCCTCGACCTCGCGCAATTCATCGAGGATGCGGCGATCGACCAGCCGGAATTCCCCCGCATCGAGCGGCAAATCATCGTCGCTCATCGCCCGCAGCAGCCGATAGAACAGCTGTCGCGCGCTGCGCACGACAAGACCATCGGGCAACGACCGCCGCACGCCATAGACGACCTTGTGGCCCTGCCGCCAAAGCGCCAGCATCGACGGGATGTGCGACGGCGGGTCCTGCAGGTCGCAATCGACCTGGATGGCGCAATCGCCGCGCGCCCGCTGATAGGCGACCAGCACCGAATGGTGGTAGCCGCAGTTGCGCGAGAAACGGATCACCCGCACCCGCGGATCGGCGGCGGCGATGTCCTGCAGTATGGCGAACGTCCGGTCCGACGAATGATTGTCGGTGAAGATGATCTCGCATTCATGCCCCGGCAGATCGTCGCAGACCGCCGTGACGGCGCGATAGGCGCGCTCGACATTGGCCTCCTCGTTGAGCGCCGGGATGAGCACCGACACCAGCACCGGGACGGGTGCGGACGTCAGCATGTTTCGACCTGCCGGGCGCGCACCCGGTGCCACTGGACCGTGCGCGCGATACCCTCGGCAAGCGGGATCTGCGCCGACCATCTGCAGACCCGGCGCGCCAATGCTCCCGAGCCGCGAAGATCGGGCACGCCGCCCTGCGCCGATGCCGTTGCCAGCTCGACCAGGCGAGGATCGGCGCCGGTCGCCTCGCAAACCAGCGCCGCGACGTCCGCCATCGCCGGGGCAATGCCGGTGCAGATATTGACCACCGGCGCTTCCGGACGCGCCGCCAACGCCTCCAGCCCCGCAATTGCATCATCGACATGGATCAAATCGCGGCGATCGCCCGACCGGGCAATCCGGCTCGGCTCGCCCGCGAGGCAGTGCTCGATCAGGCCCGGCAGCAGGAATCGCTGCGACTGGCCCGGGCCATAGACCAGCGCCAGCCGCGCCGTGACCGCAGCGAAAGGCAATCGCGGCCCCAGCATCGCCATATAGTGACTCGCCGCGACCTGCCCCGCCGCATAGGCGCTCTCGGGATGCTCGCGCTGCGTCTCTTCGTACGGCGCCGCAATCGGCCCATATTCGGCCAGCGACCCGGCCCGGACGAATACCTGCGGAGGTCTCGCCGCCGCCGCACACGCCGCCAGCAAAACCAGCAACCCGGCAAGATCGTCATCGACGCTGCCCAGCGCATCGGCAAGGTTGGGCCGCATTGCCCGGCGATCGCCGACCGCCAGGTGAAAGACGCTGTCCGGACACGCTGCCGCCACCGCCCGGTCCACCGCCGCCCGGTCGGTCAGCGCCAGCGGATGCACGGTGATGGCATCGCCGAAACGCGCCAGCCGCGCCAGGTCGGTCGTCGGCCGCACCAGCACATGGACGACATCGCCGCGCCCCAGCCGCACGGCAATCAGATGCGCCCCGAGGAAGCCCGCACCGCCGGCTACCAACACGCGCGATGGCGACCGCCCCGGGGCCATCAGCCCACGAGCACCGGCCGCGGCAACGGCACCAAAAAGCGCCCGCCGCCGGCCTCGAAGGCATGCTGCTGCTCGCGGATCTCGTCGAAGAAGTTCCACGCCAGCACCAGCAGCACGTCCGGCCGCTCCGACCTGATCGCATCGGTATGCCGCACCGGCACCTTCATCCCCGGCGAATACAGGCCCTGCTTCAACGGGTTGCGATCGACAAGGAAATCGAGGTGCCCGGTGCCGATGTTGAAGTAATTGAGCAGCGTATTGCCCTTCGCCGGCGCGCCATAGCCGGCGATCTTGAGCCCCTGCCGCTTCAGATCATCGAGGATCGCCATCAGTTCGAGCCGAACATCGCCGATGCGCAGCGCGAAATCATCATAGGTCTTGGCGTCGAGCATCCCCTCGGACAGCTCCTCTTCGAGCATTTCGCCGACCATTTTCGTAGCCACGGCACCGACCGAACTCCGTTGCAGGAACACCCGCATCGATCCACCATGGACTCCGAGCCGCTCGACATCGACCAATTCCATGCCGACGAACCGCGCCAGCAGCGCGATCGAGCGCAGGCTGAATTCGGACAGATGCTCCTGGTAGACCGTGTCGAACTCGTTCTTGGCGAGCAGGTCCTTCGCCCATGGCACCTCGATCACGAAGGTCCCGTCGGGCGCCAGCAATGTGTCGATCCCCGCCATGAAGGCATGAAGATCGCCGATATGGTTGAAGGTATTGGTCGTCACGATGACCTTCGCCGCACCATATTGCGCCTTCAACTCGCGCGCGCTCGCCGAGTCGAAATAGCCGACATGGACATTGACTCCGCGTGTTGCCGCGATCTCCGCCAGATTCGCCGCCGGGTCCACACCCAGCGTCCGGCAGCCAAGTGCGTTCGCCGCCATCAGCATCAGCCCGTCGTTGCAGCCGATATCGACGATCAGCCCGGCACCCTCCCCGGTCCCGGCAATGCCCGCCAGCCGCTCGGCCAGCCCGGCGAAATGCCCATGCATCGTCGCCGCGCCCGACGGCACGTACAGATAATGCCGAAAGAAATCGGCCGGGATCTGGTCCTCGACCTGGATCAGCCCGCATTCGAGGCAGACCTCGGTATCGAGCGAAAACACCGGCTGTTTCAGGTGCAGGTCGGCGTGCGGCACGAACATGTTCGCCGGCGGATGATCGCCCATCGGCAGGAACCCATAGGGATCGGGTGCGAGGCAGGCGCGGCAGCGATGGGGGCCGGTCATTGTCATGATGCTCCTGTCCTATTCGGCGGCGTGAAGCCGGCTTGCCGACCGGTATCCGGCAGCAAAACCAGCAAAGGATTCGTGCATGAAATCGATCTGCTCGGGTTCGAGTCCATGGTGACAGGCGAGCAAGATGCCGCCGCGCATGACCGCATCGGCGACCGGATACCCCGCCGGCGACGCTCGCGAAATGACGTTCTTCATCACCGGCTGGCGCAGGATATTGCCGGTGAACACCGGCCGCGTCTGGATATCCTGCTTTTCGAGAAAGATCTGCAGGTCGCGCCGGCTGAACGGCGCACCGTCACGCAGCGTCAGCGCGAACGCCAGCCACCCGGTCCGTGCCGCCGGCAGCTGCTGCGGCAGGATGAACCATTCCTCGTATTCGGCAAAAAATGCCCGGTGCCGCGCAAAATTCGCCTCGCGCGCCTCGATGTTGGCGACCAGCTTGTCGAGCTGGACCAGCCCGAAAGCCGCCCCCATCTCGTTGGGCTCGAGGTTATAGCCGAGCTCCTCGAAAACGAACTTCGCATCGTACGGAATCCCGTCGAGCGTCACGTTGAAGCGGTTCTCGATCGTCTCCGACTGGCTGAACAGCGACGAACTTCGCCCCCACGACCGCAGCAACGTCCCGCGCCGCAGATGCTCGGGGTCGTCGACGCACAACATGCCGCCGGTGCCGCCAGCATTGATGACATGGCTGCCGTAAAAACTCGTCGTGCTGATATGCGCCCGCGACCCGGTGCTCCGCCCATGCAGCGTCGCCCCCAGCGTATCGGCGCTGTCCTCGACGACGGTCAGCCCATGGGCGTCGGCAATGGCGCGGATGCGGTCCCAATCGGGCAGATTGCCGATCAGCGACGGGATCATCATCGCCCGCGTCTGCGGCCCGATCATCGCCTCGATCTTGTCGACATCGATATTGTACGTCCCGGGCACCGCGTCGACGAAGGCCGGCACCAGGCCGTTCTGGATCAGCGGCGCCACCGTCGTGGCAAAGGTCAGCACCGGAGTGATGACCTCGCTGCCCGCCGGCAAATCGAGCAGCTTCACGGCGAGGAAATTCGCCGAGCTGCCGGAGTTCACCATGATGCCGTGCCGCTTGTCGAACAGCCGCGCGACACGGCGCTCCATCTCGCGGACACTGGCGCCCAATTGCGTCGACGTGCGCAGCACATTGACCACGGCTTCGATCTCGGGCTCGCCGTGGACGGTCTGGCCATAGTTCACGCGCATTGCTGACGATCTCCTGCAAATTCAAAACGGGAATGGCTGCGCGGGCGGTCGGCGAGCGCAGCCGCATCGATGAACGCCGCGATCTGCGCCCGGCTCAGCGCGCCCATGTCGTGGCGACCGTCCGCCCAATGGCGATACCAGTCGGTCGTCATCGCAATCGCCTGGCCAAGGTCGAGTGTCGGCCGCCAGCCGAGCCGCGCCGCCGCCTTGGCACTGTCCAGCCCGAGCAAACTCGCCTCGTGCGGCCCGCCATCGCTGCCGAAACCGAACCGCGGCCCACCCGGACCCCAGGCCCTTGCCGTCATCCCGGCAATCGTCTCGACATCGACATAGCCGCGCGGATCGGGCCCGAAATTCCAGGCCTCGGCCACATCGGCGCCGTCCTCGAGCAACCGCGCCGCCACCGTCAGATATCCCGACAGGGCATCGAGCACATGCTGCCACGGCCGCACGCTGCCCGGGTTGCGGATCAGCACCGGCGTGTCGGCGAGCACGGCGCGAACGATATCGGGCAGCAGCCGATCCGCCGACCAGTCTCCGCCGCCGATGACATTGCCGCCGCGCACCGTCGCCAGTTGCGGACCCTCGGCACCCGCAAAGAACGACCGCCGGTAACAGGCCGCGACAATCTCGGTGCAGGCCTTCGACGCGCTGTACGGATCGGCGCCGCCCAGAGCATCACTCTCCCGATATCCCCAAGCCCATTCGCGATTTTCATAGCATTTATCGGATGTTACCACGACGATCGCGCGCAACGACGGCATCCGCCGCGCCGCATCGAGCACCACCGCCGTACCAACCGTATTGGTCAGGAACGTATCGACCGGATCGGCATGCGACCGCCGCACGATCGCCTGCGCCGCCAGATGAAAGACGACCTCCGCATCGAAATCGCCGACCGCAGCCGCAAAACTTTCCGGTGACCGGATATCCCCGAACCGGCTATCGATCGCATCGGCAATGCCCGCCGCCTCGAACATCGAGGACCCCGGCTCCGGCGGCAGCGCCACGCCGACGACATGCGCGCCCAGCCGCGTCAGCCACAGCGCCAGCCAGCCACCCTTGAACCCGGTATGCCCGGTCAACAGCACGCGCCGACCCACCAGGGCCTCGCGAATGCGTGCTTCGTCGCACCCGGACTGCCACTGATCACGCATGCACGAGGCCCGGCTGAACCACGCGCTCGGGCGCGCCAGCAAACGCCAACCACGGCGGCACTGCATCGCACGCCAGCCCATCGAGCGTATCGCGATCGCGCACCGTATCCATCGGGTGCCAGAATCCGGTGTGCTTATACGCCATCAACTGGCCATCCTGCGCCAGCCGCGCCAACGGCGCCGATTCCAGCGGCTCGTCATCTGCCGAAAGATAATCCAGCACCCCCGGCTCGAAGACGAAATAGCCGCCATTGATCCAGGTCTCGTGCTTCTGCACCTTCTCGGTGAACTCGGTCACCTGGTCGCCATCCAGCTCGAGATTGCCGAACCGCGCCGGCGGCTGCACCGCGGTCACCGTCGCCAGCTTGCCGTGGCTGCGGTGAAACTTCAGCAGCGCATCGATGTCGACATTGCCGACGCCGTCCGAATAGGTGACCATGAATGTTTCGTCGGCCAGCCAGGTCCGCAGCCGCCGCAACCGCCCGCCGGTCATCGTCGACAGCCCGGTGTCGACCACCGAGACGCTCCAGTCGGTCACCCGGTTCGGCGCCAGCTTGAGCGCGCCGTCGCACAGCGCCACGGTGAAATCATTGTTCAGCAGGTGCAGGCCCTGGAAAAACCCCTTCATCTGCATCGCCTTGAAACCGCACGCGACGACGAAGTCGTGGTGGCCCCAATGGCTGTAGATATCCATGACATGCAGAATGATCGGCCGCCCGCCGACCTCGACCATCGGCTTGGGCACCCTCACGGTTTCCTCCGACAACCGGGAACCCAGCCCCCCGGCGAGCAGAACGACCTGCATCGAAAACCTCCCGTTCGGGAACTGCCACCAAAGTCTCGAATTCCCCCTGCAAGACAAACGCTAGTCGAACGCGATGTCAGGCCAAAAGCCGATTCAGGACATGATACTTTGGGATGCGGATCGGCCCGGCCCGGTCGGCAAATGCGAACATAGCAACAATAGTCGGACCGCTTCCGCTTCTATCGGCGCAAAATAGCAATCATCGCACGACCGCGCCGCAGCGCCGGCGCGCGCTGCCGGACTATGCTCGCGACCACTTTACAGGGGATGCCGAAATGGCAGGATCGACTGCAGCAGGACTGTGTGCGGCGGCGCGATGCCCCAGGTTCATCAACCCGGCAACCGGAGAAATGCCATGAGCCCTCGCCTCATCATGATCGCCGCGTTGCTGGCCGCCACCGGCTGCGCCCAGCAGCGCCTTGCCGGGCGAGCCTGCCCGCTGCGCACGCTCCCCGTCGAGATCGACGCCCTCGGCGACAGCAGCGAAGGCGCCCCCGCCGCCACCTACCGCGCCGCCGTCGAAGCCGCTGCCCAGTCAGCCCTCCAGCCGGACCGCGACCGGCAAAACGAAAGCACCCCCGCCGCTACTCCCGAAAACCTCGTCCTGTCGGGCGGCGGCAAATGGGGCGCGTTCGGCGCCGGTTTCCTCATCGCCTGGCCGAACCGCCCCAGCTTCGTCGCTGTCACCGGGGTCAGCACCGGCGCCCTGCAAAGCACCTTCGCCTTCCTCGGCAACGAGCCTGTCGCCGCCGACCGCGCCTATCCCGCCGCCCTCGATCTAGCCCTGCCGCCGGGCGCGCCCCAACCCGGCCAGGGCCGGCGCTACATCGACGACCTGCCGCTCGCCTACACCTTCGCCTCCTCCGATGCGATCGTCACCATCCTCGGCAACGAGCTTACCGCCGTCCGCAAGGGGGCGGCTGCCGATCTCGCCCCGCTGCGCCGCCGCCTCGACGCCATGATCGACCCCGAGACCCTGCGCCGCGTCGGCACCCAGGGCGCCACCGGCCGCGCGCTGTTCGTGGGGGTCGTCGATATGGACGACGGCCGTGCCTATGCCGTCGACATGACCGATCTCGGGCGCCGCGCGCTCGCCGAGCCGGCCGATGCCGAACGCTATCGCCAATGCTATATCGACGTCATGCTGGCGGCCTCCTCGGAGCCTCTGGCCGCCTTCCCGGTGTTCATCGCCAGCCAGCCCGGCAAACCCTTTCCGACCCGAATGTACATGGACGCCGGCCTGCGCAACGGCGTCTTTCTCCAGGAAATCCTGCGTCCCGACGGCACGCCCGAAACCGCCGCGCCCCGCCGCCCCCGCTTCAACACCAGCGTCATCGTCAACGGCCCGCTGGCAATCGAGGACCGCACACTCGATCCGAACGCCAAATGGGCCAGCGAATGGTCGCTGCTCTCGCTCGTCGGGCGCACCAAGGACATGCTGGTCAACCAGATCTACGAATTCTCGGTGCGCCGGGTGCGCGAGTTCGGCAGCGACAACGGCATCGTCCGGCTGCGCACCGCTCGCGGCTTCGAAGACCAGCCCTACAACAGCAGCACCTGCAAAGCGCTCCTCGACGCCGCCGCCGGCAACCCGTTCCCGCCGCCATTCATGCAGTGCCTGATCGCTTATGGCCGCGCCGCCGGTGCTGCGCCGAACTGGGAGTTCGTCAGCCCGCCGGCCACCACACCATGACCCCCGCCGAGGCCTCGGCAGTCGGAACCGCCATCAAGGCCGTCGGCGAGCTCGGCCCCGCCGTCCGCAGCCAGACCGGCAAATGGTCACGCGCCGCGCGCTGGGCGCGCACCACCGCGATGATCCTGCTGACGTTGATGCTGTTCTCCGCCGCCTATGTGCTGATCTTCAGCCGCGGCGTCGTCGAGGACACCCATCGCCGCAATTAAAGCGATCTCGCCGTCGCGGCGCGCGGTCTCGAAACCTGGCCGACGGACGTGCGGCAGCTCGCCCGCACCAATTTCGCCCGCAATCGCGCCAGGCCGGCGACGGCCGCCGAACAGGCCGAAGGCTGGCAATATGCGGCGCAGTTGCAGCATCCCGATCTCGGCACGCTGCGCATCCGCTATGCCATCGCCGGCGCGAACTGCCCGCAAGGCCAGGTCGACCCCGACACCGGCCGCGCAGTCAACGAACGCCGCGCCTTCGTCCGCTCGTCGCGCCCCGGTGCCGGCCAGGCCTTCATCGTCGCCTCGGCGCTTAGCTTTGATGAAATCTGGGCCGGCGACATGCCCGACGGTGCCAGGCTGGACCAGCAATCGCCCACCGCGCGCGCTGCTGCCGTCATGAAGACCAACCCGCCCGCCGGTGCCCTCCCTGCCCCTGCCCCCGCCCCCGCCCCGGCCGCAAAACCATCCCCGTCTGCGACCACGAAAGCCACCGCAACCGCCGGCACTGCGACCGCGACCGCCACCGCGAGCCCCGCAAACGCCGAGCCACTCGCCACCCAGCCCCGCATCTGCTTCCGCGTCGCCGTACCGCTCGATCGCCTGGTCGCCCTCGAACGCAGCGGCGAAGACTTTTCCCACCTGCTCGTCACCGATGCCCAAGGCCACATCTTCGCGTCCACAGGCGCCGGCGAGCTGCCGATCCGCAAGCTCGAAGACCTCCGCTTCTCGAGCCTCGGCACGCTCGGTTTCTTCAACACTGCCGGCACCAAGGCGTCGCCGCTCTCCGTCGGCCTGCTGCGTCGTCCCGGCGAGATCGAGATCGGCAACACCAGCTACACCGTCTACGCCCGCGCCTTCAGCCTGCCCGGCGTACCGCCGCCATGCATCGATACCGCCACTGACAGCGATCGGCTGACCACCGCCTGCTACGCCGTCACGCTGATGCCGGCCGAAAAGGTGCGCGCCCGCTGGTTCTCGCCGCCTCCGGCGCTGATCTTCGGCTTCGCCATCACCGTGCTGACGGCGCTGGCGCTGTTCCCGGCGCTGCGCCTGACGCTCATCGGCGCCAATGAATCGCTCCACGGGATCGAAGTCGCAGGCGTCGTCGCAGGCCTCCAGATGGCCGCCGGACTCGCTGCCTTGCTGCTGTTGTTCGCAATCGAGATCAGCACCGAACGCAATGCCGCCCGTGTCGAGGCGACGAAACTGGTCAACATGATGAGCACATCGGCTGGCAGCGAAATCGGCCGCGCCGTCGACATCGTGCAGGAAAAAGCCGCGCAGCTGCGACCCACGATTCCGAATAGAAATCCCCCGCCGGCCCCCACATACCCCGCGATAGACCCCAATGCCTGGGCACAAATAACGCGCCCCGACGAGATGGAATCCGACGCCGCGTTGCCCCGCGTCGAATCGATCGCCTTCTTCGACTGGAGCGGCCGCCAGGCGCCCAAGTCGCCCCTGATCAGCTACCGCGGCAATTCCGCCGTCCGTCCCGACATCGGACGCCGCGCCTATTTCACCGACCTCCAGCGCGGCGAGGATCTCGCGCCATCACCCCATGCCTGTACCCGGATCATCTACACCATCGATGTCATTCGCTCGCAGACCGACGGCATCGACAAGACCATCATGGCGGTCGACGCACGCTCCGCCCCCGGACCCTATGGTGTCCCGGCGGAAACTCCTGTCCGCAAGACCCCTCCGCCTGCCGACTGCACGCCCAACACCTTCCTCGATGGCGGTGCACTCGATGGCGCCTACCGCCTGCCGGTGCTGGTGCGCAGTTTCCTCGCTCCCGTGCTGCCGTACCCGTATCGCTTCCTCGTCGTCGATCGCAGCCGGCCCGACCTTCCGGTGCTGTTTCACACCGAACGCGAACGCGGCGGCGTTGATCAGTTCGCCGTGCAGCTCGGCAACCGCAGCGATATCCGCAACCGCCTGCGCACCCTGCCCGATCGTTACGCCGAGGCGCCCGAGCCGACGCCGCTCGCCTTCACGATCCCCTACGACGGCCGCAGCCAGCATTTCGTCGCGCAATCCGTGCCCGGCACCAATTGGGCGGTCGTCGTCTTTCACGCCGCCGACGATATCGACATCATCGCCGCGCAAGCCGGGCGCTGGACCCTGTTCCTGTGGGTCGCGGTCGGCGCCGCGGCGCTCGTCGTCATCATCATCACCGTCCGGCGCAGCGGCGCCAAGCACTGGTACAAGCCGTGGCAACCCACCCCGATCCGCGTCGGCGCGGCTACCGCACGCGGCCGCTAGCGCCGCTTCTGGCCGCACGAAGCCGCCGGCAATACCTATGCCGAACTGGTCCCCAAACTCGCCGGCGCTGCGTTGGCGATGGTCGCTGCCGTGGCCTTGTCCGGCCTTGCCGGCGTGCCCGGCCTCGGCGTGATCATCGTCGTCGCCATCGTGATCGCAGTCCTCGTCGTCACTGCCCGGCGTCTCGGCACGATCGATTCGGCCGATGCGCCACTGTCGCCGCTCACCCAGCGGCGTTTCACTCACTTTACTGCCGCATTGCTGATGTGCACCGCCGTCGCCCCCACTTTCGCCTTCTGGACCGACGCCCTCGCACTGACTTCGGCCGGGCGCGACGCCGGCGCCTACCGCGCCGCCGTCGAGGCCGTCGACGAGCGCAACCGCCAGACCGCCGCGATCCAGCAGGCCTTCTACGGCTTCGACCATGATCATCGCCGCCCCTCGGCCGACGAAGGCGCCGGCGTCTTTCCGCCGGTTGGCGATTCTCCCGCCGCCGCTTCAAAACCGCTGGTCCTTGTCAGTGCCGCGATCCGATCGCTCCAGGACAGCCTCTCCGACCCGGTCGCCGTGCTCTGCGACGCCGACACGACCGGCGCCATCTGCAACGCCGCCCCGGTTGCCATCACCGGTCGCCACCTGCCCCGGGCCTATCTCGCCGGGCTGGCGCCCTCGGCGGCAATGCTGCTGCGCCTCATCGCCATCTCCGCGCTCGCGCTCGGCATGGTCGCCGGCCTTGCCTGGTTTACCCGCCGCATATTCCGCTCGCTGCTCGGCTTCGAAGTCGCCCTTGCCCCGGCCCAACTGCCGATGCTGTGGCTCGGCACCACTGCCAATCCCGACCCTCATAAATACAATGAGCTCGGCGCCAAGTCCCTCCTTGTCGCCCCGCAACGCGCGCTGCGCGAATGGGTCCTCAACGGCGACAAGGCCAAGCTCGTCGATCTTGTCAGCGCCACCGGCAAGACGGCCGGCGCGGACGGCATCGAACGATGGCCCCCGCCCCCCGAGTGGGACAACAGGACTCGGATCGTCGCCTTCGGGCTCGAGCTCATCCTGCGCGATCCCGAACGCCGCCGCGCCGCGCTGGCCATCCTCGAACGACTGGCGGCGGATGCCGGCGCCCAGCGCTCGGGCAAAAGCCTCGTCGTCATCAGCGACCGCGCCCCGCTCGATCGCATACTCGACGCCTTCGATATCGAAAAACAGCGTAGCGACACCGAGGCGTCAGCTACGCAAAAGGCCCGCGAGGAACTGCGCTGGGCGCGGTTGTTCCAGGATTTCGCTACCTTCAATTTCGCCCCCGTCGACAAAATTGACAACAAGGCCGCCACCTTGATGGTCAAGCGCCTGGCACATGTTCGGAAATGGCCCCGCGCCACCCGCCAGGGCATCGCCGTCCTTATCGACGAAATGCGCTGGCTGCCCGGCAGCGTCATCGCCGGCGCCACCTTTCGCGATCTGGAATTCGAGGACCATGGCGGCCGGTTCCCGGTCGCTGCAAAGGCGTATCGCAACGCCTACACCGCCCCGGTCACCCGCTGGGCGTGCGAGATGCAACCCGCCTCCCCCGAAGCCGCCATCGACTACGCCTGGGGCGCCGTCATCGAATATTACCAGCAGTGCTGGTCGTCCTCGACCCATAGCGAACGGCTGGTCCTCGATGCTCTCGCCAAGGGCCGCTTCGTCAATTTCGTCGCTGCCCTCGCGCTGAAATCGCTCGTCCGCCGCGGGTTGGTGGTCCTCGACCCCGCCCCGCGGCTGATGAACGCCAGTTTTGCCGCCTTCGTCCGCCAGGCCGAGCGCCCCGAAACCCTCGCCACCTGGCGCGTCGAGCAACCCGACGGCGGCTGGGCCGCCGCCCGCCTGCCGATCGGCATCGGCCTTGCCGCCATGGTCGTCGCCCTCGCCTTCATCATCGGCTCCGACCAGAACCTCGCCGCCATGGTCCCTCTGCTCGCTGCCGGCGCACCGGCGCTGACGACGACATTCGCCAATCTTTTCAGGCGCTCCTGACCCAAGTTCTAAATGATCGCCCGGCCCTGCGCACCGTCGCCACCAAGGCCGTGCCGATCGTCCCGAAGCACTACACCCAGGTCAGGTCGGCGCGCCCGACTCGCAGACCGGCGCCGACTAAGTCAGGCTATCGCCGGCACCGCCAGGCACACCGTCAGACCCTCCGGGCGCCAATCCATCTCGAGCGACCCGCGCAACTGGCGTACCGCAATCGCTTCCATCAAGCGGATGCCGACCCCCTTCTGCGCTGGCAAGACCGGCTTCGGCCCGCCAGTCTCCGCAAAGCGGATCGTCGTCGCCTTCTCATCCCGTTGCCACGTCACATCGAGACCGCCCTGCGGCACCGACAGCGCGCCGTGCGCCACCACATTGCCCATCAGTTCGTGCAGCAGCAGCGCCAGCGGCTGCGCCTGCGCCGGGTCGATGGTGACTTCGCTCCCCGACAGCCGCACCTGCCGCGCCGTCCACGGCGTCAACCGCCGCCGGATGAGCATCGACAGCGGCACCTGTAGCCAGCGATGGTCCGCCAGCATCGAATGGGCGTCGGCCAGCGCCTCGACCCGCCCCATCACCATCCGCGCATAGTCCCGGGCGTCGTCGTTGCGCGTCAGCCGCACGATACCCTGCACCAGCGCCAGCGCATTCTGCGCCCGATGATCGACTTCCTTCAGCAAGGCATGTTCGGCCTGCTCGAGTTCGCGCGCCCGCCGGGCATCGGTGACATCGAGCTGCGAGGCGAAATAATACCGCATCACCCCGCCATCGTCGCGGATCGGGCTGATGTGCAGTTGGTTCCAGAACGCGCTGCCGTCCTTGCGATAATTCTTCAGCTGCCAGATGACGTTCTCGCCCGCAGCTACCGCATCCCGGATGACCGCCACGTCGGCGGGGTCGGTACCCGGTCCTTGCAGGAACCGGCAATTACGCCCGATCACCTCGTCAGCCGAATATCCGGTCAAATCAAGAAACGCCTGGTTGGCGAGGATGATCGGCGCATCGGGCTGTTGCGGGTCGGAAACCATCATCGGCATATGCGTCCGGTCGACTGCGATCAATGCCAGCTTGGCGCGGTCGGCCAGCCCCTGCGCCGATGCAGCTGCCGGAAACCCGGCATCGACGCCCGCGGCCTGTTCTCGAATTTCCGCCATAAGCCGTCTCAGCTCCTCGGCGAATTAACCCGCCGCTCCTTGATCTGGCTGCATAATTTCGGCGCACCGACAAAATCCGGTGCGCCGCAACCGACCGGGGCGTCACTCGGCGCTGCCCGGTTCCGCCATCTTGCGATGCTGTTCGGCGAGCACGGCCGCCGGCGTCACATGCGCCACCACTGCCTGCAGCTTGTTTTTCCAGCCCGACACGACATGCGCGTCGCCGGCCATCAACGCCGACCAGCCGTCGCGGGCCACGTCGGCCGGATCGGCCTTGTCCTGCACCCCGACCTTGGTATCGAGCATGTCGGCGCGATCGAAGAACTCGGTCTCCGTCGGCCCCGGTATCAGCGTCGTGATGGTGACGCCGTCGCTCTCCTTCAACTCGTTGCGAAGCGCGTCCGCAAAACTGTCGATGAACGCCTTGCTGCCGTTATAGACGGCCTGGAAGCTGCCCGGGATAAACCCGGCAATCGAGCCCGTGACCAGCACCTTGCCCGCGTTGCGCGCCACCATCGGGGGCAGCACCTTGTGCAGAAGGTACAATGTCCCGGTGATATTGGTGTCCACGACAGCTCGCCAGTCATCGACATCCTGCTCGAGAAAACCATGCCCCAGCCCGCGCCCGGCATTGGCACAGACAAGGTCGATCGTCCGCCCCGCCGCGCACTCGAGCAACGCATCGACACCTGCCGGCGTCGACAAGTCGACCTGCAACGCCTGCACATCGACGTTGCGCGTCCGCAAGTCGGCCGCTGCGTCTTCGATCAGGCCCTCGTCGGCCGCAATAATCAGGTCATAACCGTCGTCGGCGGCAAGGTGCGCAAGCTCGAAACCGATACCTGTCGAGGCGCCGGTGATAATCGCAAGTTTGGACATGAAGGGCTCCAGTCAAGCAAAGGTTCGGCGTTCCAAACCCATGCCCGCGAAGCCCGGTTCCTGCCCTGCCCGGAATGCCAAGCGACATAACGGCACAGCCCGTCCCGCAACGAAAACTGGAAAATGCTGCACCCGCAGCACCGCTCTAACGCGCGAACGGCACCACATTCACCCCGACCGCCGCCGTGCGTGTCACCGCGTGATCGAAAGCGCCCTCGCGGCGACCACCATCCAGCCTCAGCGGCGCCGCGACCTTGGCCATCAACGCCCAGCCCTCCTGCCAGGCGCCAAGGTCGGAATCAGCTCCCAGATGCCCGCTGCGCCCGGCATCGACACATTCGCCGCCCCAGAATCGCGCCAGCAACTGGGCATGGTAATAGCCGCAACTAGGGTCGTCCTGCCCCGCCACTACGGCAAGGTGGAACGGCAACATGCCCTTGGGCACTGGCCCGAAACCCGCCATCCTATGATCGGCAATCCCGGCATCGAGGTTCGGCGGCGCGACCAGCAATGCCCCGGCAATCTTCGAGCCGAACGCCGGCCGCTCGAGCGCCGCCCACCATGCGACCGCATGACAACCCAGCCCGTGTGCCGCGAGCACCACCGGCTGGTCGGCAGCATCGATCGCCGCCGCAAGCCGCGACACCCAGTCCAGCCGGTCGGGCGTGGGCGACCCGCCCATCTCGACCCGGCGCACATCGCTATGCTGTGATTCCCAAATCGTCTGCCAATGGCCGGGGCCGCTGCCATCGATGTCGGGAACAATGAGAATCAGGGGCGTCGTTGCCAATCGGGGATCCAATGAAGCCATTGTCGCTCTCCTTGCCTGGGACCCTCAAGATAACTCAACCTATTCACTAGGCAAAGACCCCGGAACCGCCGAGGCGACAAAATGAGGCGAAACTACGGCATGACGAATTTACAGTTGACTGTGGCTCTCCGGCACCACTGAAAACCCGGGCGCCGGGCTGCCAGCATGTCCCACACCGCATGCCGAGTCGGTGCAGTTCACCAGTTTTAATCAAACTTAACAGCAACTTCTCGTCAATGTGCATAGCCGGACTAACCACGCCAACGTTCTCCCCAACAGCCCAACTCCTGATCGTCACCCCGGCGAAGGCCGGGGCCCATCTCCCGCCCCTTCCAAAGCAACGCCCCGATCTCGCCTCATTTCACCCAAGCCCCAACCTGCCCTACACTCCTCCCCATGACACCCAAACTTCCCCAGATCGACATGTCGCCCCTATTCGGTACCGACCCCGCATCCCGCGCCCAAATCGCCCGCGCCATCGACACCGCCTGCCGCGACCACGGCTTCTTCTACATCACCGGCCACGGCATCACTCCCGCCACCTTCACCGCCCTGGAATCCGCCGCCCGCACCTTCTTCGCCCTGCCGCCCACCGAAAAAGCCCGCATCGCCATGCCCCTCGGCGGCCGCGCCTGGCGCGGCTGGTTCCCCCTCCACGGCGAACTCACCTCCGGCGCCCCCGACGGCAAGGAAGGCCTCTACCTCGGCGAGGAACTCGGCCCCGAAGACCGCCGCGTCGCCGCAAACTGGCCCCTCCACGGCGCCAACCTCTGGCCCGCCGCCGTCCCCGAGCTCCGTCCCGCCGTCGAAGCCTGGACCGCCGCCGCCACCCGCGCCGCCCACGCCCTCGCATCGGGCATGGCCCAAGCCCTCGGCCTCGATCCCGACTATTTCACCCGCCACTACACCGCCGACCCGACCATGATTGTTCCGCATCTTCCGCTACCCACCCGGCGAAACCGGCTTCGGCGTCGGCGAGCATACCGACTACGGTCTGCTCACCCTCCTCGCCCAGGATCAGCACGGCGGCCTGGAAATCCGCACCCCCACCGGCTGGTTGTCGGCGCCGCCCATCCCCGGCGCCCTCATCGTCAACATCGGCGACATGCTCGATCGCCTCACCGGCGGCGTCTGGCGCTCGACCCCCCACCGCGTCGTCAACAATTCCGGCCACGAGCGCCTCTCATGGCCGCTGTTCTTCGATCCCGCCTTCGACGCTGTCGTCGAGCCCCTCCCCGGCTTCCCCCCCCGAAAGCGACGACCAGCGCTGGGACGGCGCCAGCGTCCACGACCCCATCGGCACTTACAGAGATTACCTCCTCGCCAAGGTCGGCAAGGTCTTCCCCGACCTCGCCGCCACCACGACCGGATAGCGCCGCTAATAAGCAGTTGAGCAAATCGCGTTGGTCGCAAGGCGCGGCGCGGCCCACTCTACGGGCATCCTCTCCTGCGGAGTCCCGACATGACCAACAAATCCCCCATCGAATTCATCGGCTATATCGCCCCCCACGAGGCCAGCGAGATCCGCCCCCTGCAAGGTCCTGCCTTCGACCCCGACTATCTCGTCCGCGTCGCCCGCGCCCATGAAGACGGCGACTTCGACCGCGTGCTCACCGCGTTCAGCTCGCGCTCGCCCGAATCCATCCTCGTCGCCCAGCACGCGCTCGGCGCCACCACCCGCCTCCAGGCGCTCATCGCTCATCGCCCCGGCTTCACCGCCCCGACCATCGCCGCGCGCCAGCTCGCCACCCTCGATCACCTCAGCAACGGCCGCGTCGCCGTCCACATCATTACCGGCGGCAGCGACGAGGAGCTCCAGCAGGACGGCGACCGCACCACCAAGGACGAGCGCTACGCCCGCACCAGCGAATATCTCGACATCGTCCGCCAGGAATGGACCAGCGCCGAACCCTTCGACTACGACGGCAAATTCTACCAGGTCCGCCAGGGCTTCGGCGGCATCAAGCCGCTGCAACAGCCGCACATCCCGATCTTCTTCGGCGGCCAGTCCGACGCCGCCTACCCCGTCGCCGGCAAGCACGCCGATGTCTATGCGCTCTGGGGCGAAACCCACGCCCAGGTCCGCGAGACCATCGCCCGCGTCCGCGCCGCCGCCGCCCCTCATGGCCGAACCCCGCGCTTTTCGCTCTCCCTCCGCCCCATCCTCGCCGATACCGAGGACAAGGCCTGGGCCCGCGCCGAATCGATCAAGCAGCGCGTCAAGGATCTGCGCGACGCCGCCGGCCTGAAAGCCGCCGGCCATGCCCCGCCCAACGCCGGCTCGCAGCGCCTGCTCGATGCCGCCGCGCAAGGCGAACGCCTCGACAAGCGCCTGTGGACCGGCGTTGCCGCACTCACCGGTGCCGCCGGCAACTCGACCTCGCTCGTCGGCGATCCCGACCAGGTCGCCGACGCCCTGCTCGACTATTGGGACCTCGGCGTCACCACCTTCCTCATCCGCGGCTTCGACCCCCTCGACGACGCCATCGACTATGGCCGCAACCTCATCCCCCGCGTCCGCACGCTGGTGGCAGAACGCGCCACCCAACGCCCCGCCAAGGCAGCCTGACCCATGACGCCGGCTGGATCAATTCCCCAAAACGCCTCCAGCCGGCAGCAATGGTCGTCGACAACACAACATCGTCGAAGGGAAACCGCATTGCCTTCCCTGATAACCGCCGATGACCAACTGAAATAAGACTATCGGAAACTCTCGTTTTTCTTCGCGCTCGACAACCTTCACCACCCTTGCACCAACTTCACCGCAAGGGTTCATCATGGTCTTCCGCCGCTTCTTCCTCGCCACTAGTGCCTTCGCGGCGCTATCCACCCCCGCCCGTGCCCAGCAAATCGCCGCCCTCGAAGCCGACACCGCCGCCGACGAGCTTGTCGTCACCGACCGCCGCGACAACCGCGACACCGAAGTCCAGAAAACCCCCATCGCCATCACCAGCCTGTCGGGCCTCAAGCTCGAACAGCAAGGCATCACCAGCGTCCGCGAGCTCGGCAACATCGCGCCGAACCTGTTTCAATCGCGCGTCGCCGTCTCCTACCTAAACACGCAACTCTTCATCCGCGGCATCGGCGAACCCGATGCCCAGGGCAAGCCCTCGGTCGCCGTCTATATCGACGGCGTCTATCTCCCCAAGAACGTCGGCCTCAACCAGGAACTCCTCGATATCGATCGCGTCGAGGTGCTGCGCGGCCCACAAGGCCAGGATGGTGGCCACGCCGCACCCGCCGGCGTGCTCTCGATTACCACGATCGACCCCGGCGACACCCCGCAGTTCCGCGTCCAGGCCTCGTACGGCAACTGGAACGACGCCCGCCTGTCGTTCCTCGCGGCAGGCAAGCTGACCGGAAATCTCTACGGCAGCCTCACCGCCGGCTACCACCGCCGCGACGGCTTCAACCGCAACACCACTGTCGGTCGCGACGTTAATGACGTCGATTACTTCTCCGGTCGCGCCAAGCTCCGCCTCGCCGTCACCGAGGATTTCGACCTCAAGCTGACCGTCGGCGGCATCCGCGATCGCAGCACCTCGCGCGGCGTCCAGGACCTGCTCACCGGCGACAAGACCTCGCGCAACCAGGTCTTCCCCGAAAACAGCTTCGACCAGCTCAACGCATCGCTCAACGCCGACTGGCGCGTCGATGACAACACCCGCATTTCCTTGCTGCTGTCGGCCTATGGCTTCGACCAATCCGCCTGGTTCGACAATAGCGGCGACTTCCACGGCCGCGGCAGCCAGTTCGCCCGCTACGAGGACCGCACATACCAAACCGAGCTCAAGCTGAGCCATACTTCCGAGAGTTTCGACGTCTCCGCCGGCGTCTTCGGCTACCGCGAGGAATGGTTCACCAACCGCCGCGCCAACACCGCCGCCAACGCGACAAACGACCCGGCGCTCATCCGCTACCGCCCGGTCTACACGCTGATCCAGCAGAACAACGACATCTGGGCCGGCTTCGCCGAGGGCGTCGCCCGCGTCGGCCCGCGCCTCACCCTCACCGCCGGCGCCCGCCTGCAATGGGAACACCGCACCAACGGCAACCAGCTCTACAACCTCGTCGCCGCCGCGCCCTTCCAGTCGACCGCCGCCAACTTCCTGGCAATCCTCAACGCCCCGCCGCAGGCCTTGGTCTGGTCGACCCAGGCCTCGCACAGCTGGACGACATTCCAGCCCAAGGTCGCCGCCGAATATGCGTTCACCGACGACGCCCGGGTCTATGCCACCATCGGCCGCGGCGACAAGTCCGCCGGCTTCGACTACCGCGCCCAGACCCCGACCCCGACCGGCTTCCGCCAGGCCGAAATCCCCTTCGACCCCGAAAAAATTACCAACTACGAAGTCGGCTTCAAGTTCGCCACCGCCGACCACAAGCTGCGCCTCAACGCCGCCGCCTTCTACATCAACTTCGACGATATCCAGCTCAGCACCAACGACCCCGTCGCCCTCGTCACCCGCCGCTACAACGCCGGCAAGGGCTCGACCCGCGGCGTCGAGCTCGAAGCCAATCTCCAGCCCAGCCAGAACCTTCAGGTCGATGCCTCGGCATCATACCTCAAGGCCCGCCTCGACGAATTCAGCGGCACCGTCACCCGCAGCGTCTTCCCCAATGGCTTCACCCTCAACACCTCGCCCTTCCCCGGCGCCGTCCTCCCCAACGCCCCCGAGTTCCAGGCCCGCGCCGCCGCCAGCTGGATTCTCCCCGCCCCCGGACCCGGCCGCTGGAGCCTCCACTCCGACATCAACTTCCAATCCAAAAGCTACACCGACGCCAACAACAATCCCAGCGCCCAGCTCCCCGACCAGACCTACATCAACGGCCAACTCCGCTGGGCCTCCGACAACGACCGCTGGAACGCCAGCCTCGCCGTCCGCAACCTGACCAACGCGCAGTACGCCCTCCCCCCCGGCTATTCCCCGGCCACCAACGGCACACCGCTGTTCCGCACCACCAACTACAACGACCCCCGCACCATCCTCCTCACGCTAGGCTGTCGCATCTGATTGTCATCCCGGGCTCGACTCGGGACCCAGCTACTCCTCTGCAGCCACAGGGCCCCTACCCTCCCAACCTGTCACCCCAGCGAAGGCTGGGGTCCAGTCCCGCGCTCTCCGGCAAAGCGTTAACAGACCCACCAAGCTCCACCCAATTATTAAACCTATTAAACAAGTAGGACTTTACCCACCGAAAGAATCCCTGATTCGGCGCAGCCCGCGCCCTGCGTCACTCTCCCATCAAACGCGGTCCATCCGCAGGGAGCCCGACATATGGCCAACACCATCGCCGCCCACCGGTTCACCGCCTGATGCACCGCCGTTTCGACTATTGGTTCTGGCGCGGCCTGACCGCGATCGTCTTCGCCGGCACCATCGCCATGTGCTTCGTCAGCCCCGTCCGCGCCGCCCCCAGCGCCTATGGCATTTGGCGCATCGCCCTCGATCACCCCGGCGGCCCCCTGCCCTTCGGCCTCGAGATCGCCCACGGCAAAGCCGGCCCCACCGCATATATCCTCAACCCGCCAGAACGCCTGCGCGTCGAAAGCATCCGCGTCGACGGCGACACCATCACCCTCGCCTTTCCATCGTACAGCTCGCGCATCATCCTCAAGCGCGGCGCCGACGACAAACTCACCGGCGAAGCCCAGCTTACCCGCCGCTCCGGCCCGGTCACCCTCGCCGCCAGCGGCAGCCGCGGCGCCTATCGCTTCACCCCATCCCCCGCCCGCGCCGCCGCCGACCTGACCGGCGCCTGGGTCGTCGAAACCGGCGGTGACAGCCCGAAAAAGGGCCTCGCCCAGCTCAAGCAGGTCGGCAACAAGGTCAGCGGCTCGGTCCAGTTTGCCACCGGCGACACCCGCTACCTCGCCGGCGAGATCTCCGGCAACGCCCTCGCCCTCTCGACCTTCGACGGCAACAGCTCGTCGATCTGGAAAGGCACGCTTGCCGGCACCACCCTCACCGGCGGACAGTACGGCGCCACCAGCACCGCCCCCAGCGGCTGGAAAGCCGTCCGCTCGAAAGACCCCAGCTTCGAAGCCGTCGCCGTCGAAAAGCCCGTCGCCGACCGCCTCGCCTTCAAATTCCCCACCAGCACCGGCAAGTTCATCTCGCTCACCGACCCCCGCTACAAGGGCAAGGTCGTCGTCGTCACCCTCGGCGGCGCCTGGTGCCCCAATTGCCACGACGAAGCGCTGTTCATCGGCCCTTACGCCGCCCGCCGCCAGAAGGACGGCCTCGAAGTCATCGGCCTCCAATTCGAATATGGCGACGACCAACCCCGCGCCTTCAAGCAGCTCGACAGCTTCTCGAAACGCTACAAACTGACCTACCCCCTCGTCCTCGCCGGCCAGCCAACCCCCGAAAGCTCGAAGGCCGCGCTCGGCGCCCTCGGCCCGGTCAAGGTCTACCCGTCGACGATCTTCATCGGCCGCGATGGCCGCGTCCGCGAAGTCCATGTCGGCTGGGCCGGCCCCGCCACCGGTGCGCTCAACGTCAAGGCCAAGCGCGAATTCGACGAAACCGTCTCCCGCCTCCTGCGCGAAAAAGCCTGAAGGAGCGGACGATGCGCTCTGTCGGTGTCAGCCCGCTCCCCCGCCCGGCCATCCCACGCAAGTATATGATGTGGGTGGCCGGGTGGGGGAGCGGGCTGGCACCGACCCCGCGTCAGCGCATCAAAAACTGATGCCGGTCAATCTCCCGACATCGCTGCTCCGCAGTTTCGTCGCCATCGTCGAATCGGGCTCGATGCTTTCGGCCACCGAGCAGGTCTTCGTCACCCAGTCGGCGCTCAGCCTGCAGATCAAGCGCCTCGAGGAGCTCGTCCAGCAGGCGCTGTTCGTTCGCGAAGGCCGCAAGCTCGTCCTCACCGCCCCCGGTGACGTCCTGCTCGGCTATGCTCGCCGCCTGCTCAGCCTCCACGACGAGGCCCTGCTCTCGGTCAAGGGCGGCGGCTTCTCCGGCCCGGTCCGCTTCGGCACCGTCCAGGATTTCGCTGAAACGTTCCTCACCGGCATCCTCGCCCGCTTCGCCGAGCTTCACCCCGACAGCCATGTCTATGCGCGCGTCGCCGGCACCGCCGAGCTTCAGACCCTGCTGGAGCGCGGGCAACTCGATGTCCTCGTCGGCTTCTCCGCCACCGACGATCCCGCCACCATCCGCACCGCCCCGATGCGCTGGTACGGCGACGAAGCCCTGCTCGATCGCCGGCCACTCCCGCTCGCCGTCCTCGAAAAGCCGTGCCGCTTCCGCGAGGCCGCCCTCAACAGCCTCGACGCCCGCGACATTCCCTATCGCATCGCCGTCGAGACCCCCAATCTCTCGACCCTGCGCAGCGCCGTCGAAGCCGGCCTCGGCCTCACCGCGCGCACCGATCTCTTCCTAAAGGGCTTCTCGCCGCTCGATACCCAGGCGCTGCCCACCCTGCCGCAAGTCTCGTGCATCATGCAAAGCACCAACGCCCACGCCAAGGCCGTCGACCGCCTCGCCGGCCTGACCCGCAACGTCCTGGAAACGCTGTAGGACTCGTTCCTATCAACACCGCTTCACAGTCGTATCAGATAGTCTCGTTTGTGCCCGGCGCCGCCAACCCGCATTCCTGACTCTCACCAAAAAGGCCTCCGACCATGACCACGGCCGCCGCCATTCCGAACGCCCCGAGCCGGTTTCGCCTGCCCCGCCGTGCCGTCTCGCCGCTGATCCTCATCGCCCTGTGGGAAATCGGCAGCCGCATCGGCCTGATCCCCGCCCGCATCCTCGCCGCTCCCAGCCAGGTCGTCGCCACATTGTTCGACATGATCGCCTCGGGCGAGCTCCAGTCCAACCTCGTCGTCTCGCTCGGCCGTGCCCTCACCGGCCTGGCGCTTGGCGGATTCATCGGCGGCGGCCTCGCCATCATCGCCGGGCTATCGAAGCGCGGTGAACTCGCCGTCGATCCGCCCGTTCAGATGCTCCGCACCCTACCCGTCCTCGCGCTGGTGCAGCTGTTCATCGTCTGGTTCGGCATCGGCGAGACGCCCAAGATCCTGCTCATCGCGCTCGGCGTCAGCTTCCCGATCTACCTCAATCTCTACAACGGCATCCGCGGCGTCGACCCCAAGCTCATCGAGGCCGCCCGCACCTTCGGCCTGTCGGGTCCCGCCCTTATCCGCCACGTCATCCTGCCCGGCGCCATGCCCAGCCTGCTCCTCGGCCTCCGCATGGCCCTCACCGTCTCCTGGCTGCTCCTCGTCATCGCCGAGCAGATCAACGCGTCCGCCGGCCTCGGCTATCTCATCAACAACGCCCGCGACTTCCTGCAGACCGACGTCATCGTCGTCTGCCTGCTCGTCTATGCCGCCATCGGCCTGACGGCCGACGCCGGCGTCCGCGCCCTCGAATCCCGCGCCCTCGCCTGGCGCCCGTCGCTAATAAAAGGATAGTTCCTCATGTCGCGCTCCGACACCCCCGCCGTCACCGTCCGCAATCTCAGCCGCAGCTTCGGCGACGCCCAGATCCTCACCGACCTCAACCTCGATATCGCCCCCGGCGAATTCATCGCCCTGCTCGGACGCTCCGGCTCGGGAAAAACCACCCTCCTCCGCGCCCTTGGCGATCTTGACAATTGCTACACCGGCACGATCGCCGCCCCTGCCGGCCGCGCCATCGCCTTCCAGGAAGCGAGACTCCTCCCCTGGAAAACAGTCCGCCAGAACGTCGGCATCGGCCTCACCAACGTCCAGCGCGCCACCCGCGTCGACATTGCACTGGGCGAAGTCGGCCTCGCCCACCGCGCCGACGCATGGCCCGCCACCCTCTCCGGCGGCGAAGGCCAGCGCGCCGCCCTCGCCCGCGCCCTCGTCCGCGAGCCGGCGCTGCTCCTCCTCGACGAACCCTTCGCCAGCCTCGACGCCCTCACCCGCATCAAGATGCACCGCCTCGTCGAAAGCCTGTGGCAGGCCCATAAACCCGCCGTCCTCCTCGTCACCCACGATGTCGACGAAGCCGTGCTCCTCGCCGACCGCGTCCTCGTCCTCGAAGCCGGGCGCATTGCCATCGACGAGCGCGTCGAAATCGCCCGCCCGCGCGACACCGCCGATCCCGCCTTCCAGCGCCTGCGCGCCAAGCTCCTCCGCGGCCTCGGCGTCGAAATCCCCGAACCGCGAACCGAAGATCGCACCCCGCCCCAGCTCCGCGTCGTCGAGCGCCGGGAGGCCGTGGCATGAGTGCTATCGTCGTCACCCACACCGCCCCCAAGGGCCTCGACGCAATCCTCGCCGAGCTGACCACCGCCTTCGCCGCCACAGCCGCCGAAGCCGACGCCACCGGGCGCCTGCCGGCTGAAAACTTCGCCCGCCTCCACGCCGCCGGCCTTATCGGCCTCACCGCCCCCACCGAAATCGGCGGCGGCGGCGCCGATCTCGCCACCACCTTGAAGGTCGTCCGCGCCGTCGCCCGCGGCGAACCCGCCACCGCCCTCATCCTGGTGATGACCTACCTCCACCTCAACGGCCTCACCCGCGGCGGCCCATTGGACGGCCCGCGCCGCCGCGTCGCCGAAGATTCCGTCCGCAACGGCGCCCTCATCAACGCCTTCCGCGTCGAACCCGAGCTCGGCACCCCCGCCCGCGGCGGCGTCCCCGCGACAATCGCGCGCCGTGACGGCGGCCGCTGGCTTATTTCCGGCCGCAAGATCTTCTCCACCGGCGTCCCCGTCCTCAGCTGGTTCAACGTCTGGGCCGTCACCGACGAGCCCACCCCCCGCATCGGCGCCTTCCTCGTCCACCGCTCCGCCCCCGGCTGGCGCATCGACGAGACCTGGGACCACACCGGCCTCCGTGCGAGCGCCAGCCACGACGTCATCTTCGAATCCACCCCCACCCCGCTCGATCACGCCACCGGCCTCACCAAAGTCGGCACGCCCTCGACCCCGCCGGAGGCCAGCTTCCTCGCCTGGAACGCCGTGCTCACCGCCGGCATCTACGACGCCATCGCCCAAAACGCCCGCGACTGGTTCGTCCACTGGGCCGCCAACCGCATTCCCGCCAACCTCGGCGCGCCTTTGTCGTCGCTGCCCCGCTACCAGGAAGCCGTCGGCGCCGCCGATGCGCTGCTGCTGGCCAACCGCGCGCTCCTCGCCAGCGCCGTCCGCGGCGAAATCAGCCCGGCCGAGTCCAGCCTGATCAAATACGCCGTCACCGAAAACGCCATCAAGCTGACCCAAGACCTCGTTGCGCTATCGGGCAACCCCGGCCTGTCGCGCCACAATCCCCTCCAACGCCACCTCCGCGACGTCCTCTGCGGCCGCGTCCACACCCCCCAGGCCGACGCCGCACTCCGCGCCGCCGGCCGAGCCGCGTTCGCAAAATGACCCTCCACCTCATCAGCCAGCTCCCCGAACCCTTCACGGCATCCATAACCGGCACCCCTCCCGGTCTCGCCGTCACCCACATCCCGCGCGGCGTCCCCGACGACCTGCCCGGCGACGCCCGCATCCTCATCGCCGCGCCCTTCTCGCGCCCCGGTGAACTCCCCGCCCGCAAACCCAGCGGCTGGCCGTTCAATATCGACTGGATCCAGCTGGTGTCGGTCGGCATCGATTTCTACCCACCCTGGCTGTTCGAAGGCCCGGTCGTCACTACCGCGCGCGGCTCATCCTCGATCGCCCTCGCCGAATTCGCCCTCGCCGCGATCTTCGCCCACGCCAAGCGCCTCCCCGAAATCTGGATCGACTCCCCCGACCGCTGGACCTCGACGCCCTTGGCTGCCGTCGCCGGCACGACACTCGGCATAATCGGCTTCGGCTCGATCGCTGAAGAACTCGCCCCCCGCGCCCAGGCCCTCGGCATGAACGTGATCGCTGTCCGCCGCACCGACGCGCCCTTCTCCATCCCCGGCGTAACCCGCGTCGATACCGACACGCTGTTCGCAACCGCCGACCACGTCGTCCTCGCCGCCCCGCTGACGGACGACACCCACCACCTCGTCGACGCCCGCCGCCTCGCCCTCGCCAAACCCGGCCAGCACATCATCAACATCGCCCGCGGCGGCCTCATCGACGACACCGCTTTGCTCGCCGCGCTCGATGCCGGCACCGTCACCGCCACCCTCGACGTCACCCACCCCGAGCCACTCCCCGCCGGGCATCCATTCTACACCCACAAGAACGTCCGCCTGTCCCCGCATACCTCCGTCGCCACCGCCGGCACCCGCGCCGCGCTGGCTTACCGCTTCGCCGACAATCTCGATCGCTACCGCGCTGGCCTCGCCCTCGCCAACATCGTCGATCTCTCGCGCGGCTATTGAAAGGCTCCCCCATGTCAGTCGCTCTCGCCACCAGCACCCAACCGGCCAAACCCTTCCCGCCGCTCCCCGCCGGCGCCATCCCCACCATCCGCGGCGAAGGCTGGGCCTCCTCGCCGCCGCAACCCACCCACGCCGCCGAGCGCCTCTACCGCAAACAGCGCCTCGCCGCCTCGTACCGTCTCTTCGGCCGCTGGGGCTATGACATGGGCGGCGCCGGCCACATCACCGTCCGCGATCCCGAATGGCCCGATCATTTCTGGGTCAACCCGGTAGGCGTCGCCTTCTCGCAAATCCGCGTCTCCGACCTCATGCTGGTCAGCCATTCCGGCGAGATCGTCGACGGCGGCGCCATCCGCCGCCTCAACCGCGCCGCCTTCGCCATCCATTCGGTCCTCCACGCCGCCCGCCCCGATGTCGTCGCCGCCGCGCATTCGCACTCGCTCTACGGCAAGGCCTGGTCGGCGCTCGGCCGCCTGCTCGACCCCATCACCCAGGACAGTTGCGCCTTTTACGAAGGGCACAGCCTCTTCCGCGAATTCTCCGGCGTCGTCCTCGACACGTCCGAAGGTGAAAAGATCGCCGAGGCCCTCGGGCCGACGAACAAGGCCGTCATCCTCCAGAACCACGGCCTGCTCACCGTCGCGCCGACTTTGGAGGCTGCCGTCTGGCGCTACTACGCCATGGAAAACGCCGCCCAGGCGCAATTGCTCGCCGAAGCCGCCGGCACCATCCAGCCCGTCCCGGACGACATCGCCAGGCTGACCGCCAACCAGATGGGCTCCGACATCGGCGGTTTCTACGCCTTCCAACCCTATTGGGACGTCATCGCCCAGCAGGAACCGGACCTGTTCGACTGATGCTCACCCGTCGCACGCTCCTCGCCTCGACTCTCGCCCTCGCCGCCTGCGGCAAGCAAACCACCCAGCCCGCCGCCGACCTCCGCGTCGCCACCTATCGCGGCAACGTCGAAACCTGGATGGCCGCCGCCGGCCTCCCGGCGTTCCCGTTTCCCCTCAAGAAAGCCCAATTCGCCAGCGGCAACCTCATCACCGAGGCGATCAGCGCCGGCGCCATCGATCTCGGCAGCATGTCCGACATCCCCCCGGTGTTCATCGCCCGGCAAAATTCCCCCGTTCGCCTCGTCGCCGTCCTCGAGGGCGATGTCGCCAACCAGGTCGTCCTCGTCCCCAAAAACTCGCCGATCAAATCGACCGCCCAGCTCAAGGGCAAGCGCATCGGCTACGTCCGCGCCACCACCTCGCACTATATCCTGCTCCGCATCCTCGACGAGCACGGCCTCACCTTCGCCGATATCACCCCCGTCGCCCTCGCCCCGCAGGACGGCCGCGCCGCCTTCGAACGCGGCGACCTCGACGCCTGGGTCATCTTCGGCGCCATCGGCTTCCTCGCCCGCGAAGCCACCGGCGCGCGCATCCTCACCAACGGCAAGGGACGCCTGTCGGGCAACTACGTCTTCGCCGCAGCGCAATCCGCCCTCGACGACCCCAGCAAGCGCACCGCCGTCGCCGCCTACCTCCGCCGCGTCCGCGACACCTTCGCCTGGACCGAAACCCATCCCGACGAAACCTTCCGCCTCGCCGCCGCCGCCACCGGCCTGCCCGAATCCCTCTACCGCGGCCAACGCGCCGAACGCACCACCGCCCCCAACCTCATTCCGCCCAGCGATGCCGCCATCGCCACCCAGCAGCAGGTCGCCGATACCTTCTTCCGCGCCGGCGCCATCCCTGCCAAGGTCGATGTCGCACCGCTCTGGGTCCACGATTTCGACTACAGGACAGCCTGATGCCGCCAGCCCCCGCCCCGCTCGGAACCTTCATCAGCCGGCTGAACAGCCTCGTCACCGATCCCGACGAAGCCCGCCTCCTCCCCCGCGTCGCCAACGCCCTCACCACCCTCGTCGCCGACGACAAATGGCTGCCCGATGCCTATGCCGTGCCGCACCCCGATCACTACACCCAATATCTCCTCTACCGTGATCCCGCCGCGCGCTTCTCGGTGGTCAGCTTCGTCTGGGGTCCCGGCCAGGGCACCCCCGTCCATGACCACACCATCTGGGGCGCCGTCGGCGTCCTGCGCGGAGCCGAGCGCTCGCAGCGCTTTGCCGTCAGCGCCGATTGCCCGCCCCGCGCCCTCGATGTCGCCGAACTCCTGCGCACCGGCGAAGTCGAAACCGTCTCGCCGCGCACCGGCGACATCCACCAGGTCGCCAACGCCCATGCCGACCGCGTCTCGGTCAGCATCCACGCCTATGGCGCCGATATCGGCGCCGTCCAGCGCCACACCTACCCCGCCACCGGCGGTGCCAAACCCTTCGTCTCAGGCTATGCCAACACCGCTGCAACCCCGGCCTTCGACGCCCAATGACCAGCCCCCAGGACGTCCGCCACGCGCTCATAGCGCGCCATGAAATCGCCCTCCTCGACGTCCGCGAGGAAGCCGCCTACGCCAACGCCCATCCCCTCTTCGCCGCCAACCTCCCCCTCTCCCGCCTCGAAGTCGAAGTCCTCGATCGCCTGCCCCGCCGCACCGTCCCCGTCGTCCTCTACGACGACGGCGAAGGCTTTGCCGCCCGCGCCCTGTCCCGCCTCCGCACCCTCGGCTACAGCAATTCCAGCCTGCTCGAAGGCGGCCTCGCCGGCTGGCGCGCCGCCGGCTACGAGGTTTTCCGCGACGTAAACTCCTACTCGAAAGCCTTCGGCGAACTCGTCGAAGCCCGCCGCCACACCCCCTCGCTGCCCGCCCCCGAACTCAAAGCCCGCCTCGATCGCGGCGACGACCTCGTCATCCTCGATGCCCGCCGCTTCGAGGAATATGCCACCATGAACATCCCCGGCGGCACCAGCGTCCCCGGCGCCGAACTGGCATTGCGCGCACCGCTGCTCGCCCCCGATCTTGCCACCACCATCATCGTCAACTGCGCCGGCCGCACCCGCAGCCTGATCGGCGCTCAATCGCTCATCAACGCCGGCCTGCCCAACCCGATTTACGCCCTCAGAAACGGCACCATCGGCTGGACCCTCGAGGGCCTCGATCTCGACAAGGGCAGCACCGCCGCCGCCCCCGAAATCGACCTGCCTGCCCTCGAAACCGCCCGCACCCGGGCCCGCGCCGTCGCCTACCGCGCCGGCGTCCGCCACATCACGCCAGCCGATCTCGACCGCTTCATCGCCGATCGCGGCCGCACGCTGTACCGCTTCGATGTCCGCACCCCCGCCGAGCACGCCGCCGGCCACCCGCGCGGTTTCCGCAACTATCCCGGCGGGCAGCTCGTCCAGGAAACCGACATGGCCGCCCCCGTCCGCGGCGCCCGCATCGTCCTCCACGACGATCTCGGCCCCCGCGCCGACATGACCGCCTCGTGGCTCGCCCAGATGGGCTGGGACGTCCTCGTCGTCACCGGCCTCCCAAACACCATAAAAGGCACCGAACCCGTCACCCTGCCCCCCTTCCCCGACGCCGAGACCATCACCCCCGCCGATATCCCCGCCGCCCTCGCCGCCGGCGCCCGCCTCATCGATCTCGCCCCCTCCCCCGCCTATCGCCGCGGCCACATCGCCGGCGCGGTGTTCGCCATCCGCGCACGCCTGGCCGCCGACCTCGCCGTCGACAGCAGCGCAGCCGACATCATCCTCACCTCCCCCGGCGGCGCCCTCGCCCGCTTCACCGCCGCCGAACTCACCACTCCCACCCGCCGCGTCCGCGCACTAAACGGCGGCACCAACGCCCACATCGCCGCCGGCGGCACCCTCGAACCCGGCAACGGCGAAACCCTCAGCCCCTTCGACGACGTCTACCGCCGCCCCTATGAAGGCACCGACAACCCCCGCGCCGCCATGCAGGCTTATCTCGACTGGGAATACGGCCTCGTCGACCAGCTCAAACAGGACGCCACCCACGGCTTCGTCGTTATCTGACCCAGGCCGCGCGCACCCTTGCGGCACCGATCCTGTCATTTTTCGGTAACTTATTCAGTGCGTTGGATCGACCTATATATCGAAAGTGTCGGCACGGCTTACACATCGGAAAATTTAGAAAATGTTAAAACTTTACAATTCAGTTGGTTGGAGCGATGGCATGCAACTTGCAAAGCCTATGACGACCGCATCACGACCCGTGGTTATCATAGGGAAAATTTCATGATCAAGCGCATCCTTCTCGCTGCGGTGGCAACCGCAGCGTTTGCCGGCAATGCCGGCGCCGCGACCATCATCTTCAATCCTGGCGTCTTCGGTGCCCCGGCCGGCTACACGCTGTTCAATGACTTCGACAGCGTCGAAAGCCAGTCGCTCGTCACCGGCAGCGGCTTCTTCTTCCCGACGGGCAACGTGGGCGGTCAGGCCGCTGCGATCCCCGGCAACTCCACGCCCTACCTCGCTGTCGGCAGCGGCACAGCCAGCATCGATTTTACCAACGATGTCCGCTCGTTCAGCTTCGACTACAGCACCGTCGACAGCTACAACACGCTGACCATCAACTATGCTGATGGCGGCTTCGAAGCGATTTCGGGCGACGACATCCTCTCCGGCGGTCAGGCCAACGGCTCGACCTCGGGCAGCTTCATCATCAACGGCGACGGCCGCCTGATCGCGGGCCTCGCGCTCACGTCCAACAGCCCCGCCTTCGAAGTCGACAACCTCGCCTTCTCCGACACCCTCGCCTCGGTTCCCGAGCCAGCCGCCTGGGCCTTGCTCACGGTCGGTTTCGGCCTGGTCGGCGCCACCATGCGCCGCCGTTCGCGCACCACCGTCGCCGCCTGAACCCGGCATAGCCGACCTGAACGCCGCCGGCTTACCCCCGGCGGCGTTTTCGTATCAGCCTCGCTACCAAATCTTTGCTGTCACGCCGCCGCAGGCCTGCCACGGTCACCGGAATTTCGGAGACTGGCATGATCGATCGCCGCCACCTGCTGCACACGGCCGCCCTGATCGGCGTCGCAGCGTGCGCGCCAAAGGATGGCGGTTCCAGACTGACGATCGGCTTCCAGCGCAACGGCATCCTCTTCATCGCCCGCACCCGCGGTGCCATCGACAAGCGCCTGGAGGCCGCCGGCATCACCCTCGCCTGGACCCAGTTCCCCTCCGGCCCACCCCTCATCGAGGCCATGAACGCCGGTGTCGTCGATTTTGGCGCCGTCGGCGACACCCCCGCCATCTACGCCCAGGCCGCCGGTGTCGCCGTCAAGCTCATCGCCGCGCAAGTCTATGCCGGCCAGACTCCCCACCGCCAGCCCCGAAATAACCATATCCCCCGTCTCAAGGAACTGTTACCGATGAAATCTTTAAATTCCCGCAGCGGCACCCCCAAGTATTCGCTGCTTTGTTCCGTCTAGTAATCGCACAATAAAACATCGGATCCGCACGCCCCAAAGGAGCAGGAAATGCACGTTATTGCACAAATCCTGCCCATGGTCATTGGCATGCCCAACAATAATGACTGAAGCCGCCACCACGGACCTTCTCGATTGTGCCAGTGAGCCGATCCATGTGCCCGGAACCGTACAGTCCTATGGTTTCCTGCTTGCCCTCACGCTCGATTGGGCGATAACGCGCGTCTCGGCCAATGTCGCCGCCTTCACCGGCCTGCCTCCCGCCGCCTGGCTCGGCAGCATTGCCGCCGACCTGATCGCTCCGCAGGCGCTCCACACGCTGCGCAACCAGGCCGCCTATCTGCGCGAAACCGATGAAATACACCGGCTGTTCGCCATCGAACTGATCGCCGGCCGGCCGCCGTTCGACATCGCCATGCACCGGTCGGGTGACGCCATCGTCATCGAGGCCGAACCCGCCATGCTCGACGAGCGCGAAGCCGCCGCCCTGGTCCGCGCCATGCTCGCCCGCCTCAAGCACAGCGAGGCCCTGCCGGCGTTCCTGCGCGACGGCGCCCGCCACATCCAGGCGCTGACCGGCTTTGCCCGCGTCATGGTCTATCGCTTCGACGCCGATGGCCATGGCGAAGTCGTCGCGGAGGCGCTGCGCGGCGCCGGCACCGGCACCCCCTATCTCGGGCTGCATTATCCCGCCGGCGACATCCCGGCACAGGCGCGCGCGCTATACCTGCGCAGCGCCTTCCGCATCATCGCCGACGTTGCTTCGGACCCGGTGCCGATCGACTCGCTACCCAGCGCCGCGTCCGAAAAACTCGATCAATCGCTGTCGGTCCTTCGCGCCGTGTCGCCGGTCCATATCGAGTATCTGCGCAACATGGGCGTCGCTGCCTCGATGTCGATCTCGATCGTCGTCGACGGCAAGCTATGGGGCCTGTTCGCCTGCCACCACACCGCGCCGCGCCTGCCCAGCTTCGCCTATCGCACCGGCGCCGAGCTGTTCGGCGAAATGTTCTCGATGATGCTCGAAAGCCGCCTGCGCCGCGACGCCGCCGAAGACGAGGCCCGAGCCGATGCCGCGGCACGGCTGCTGGTCGCCGAAATGGAGCATGACCGCGGCTTGCTCACCAACGCCCGCCGCCTCGGCGAACTGATCTTTGACATCATCCCCGCCGCCGGCCTTGCCGTCCGCGTCGATGGTAAAATCTGGTCGACCGGCGCCGTTCCCAATCCCGCCCAGTGCAGCGCGATCACCAGCTGGCTCGCCGCCGAAACGCATCACCGAATGTTCAGCAGCGCGGCCCTGTCCACGGTTTTCCCCCCGGCGGCCGATCATGCCGACACCGCGGTCGGCCTCGTCGCCATCCCGCTGATGCGCGGACCCGAGGATTATCTCCTGCTGTTCCGACCCGAACAGGCGACCACGATCCTGTGGGCCGGCGACCCCGACAAAAGCGACGGCCCCGGCACCAACGGCCGCCTGGCACCGCGCCAAAGCTTCAACGCCTGGGCCGAGCTCGTCACCGGGCGCTCACTGTCCTTCACTCCGGGGGAACTCGTTGCCGCCGAAACCATCCGGGTCGCGCTTCTCGAAGGGCTGTACCGCTCGCGCGGCCTGCTCAGCCCCGATGTCCAGCTGCGCAGCGGGCAGGAACTGCTCATTGCCGAGCTCAACCACCGCGTCCGCAATATCCTGGCGCTGATCCGCGGCGTGATCTCGCAGACCCGCACCAGCGCCGAAGACGCCGAAGGCTTCATCGAAACATTGGGCAAACGCGTCCAGTCGCTCGCCCGCGCCCACGACCAGATCACCAGCGACCGCTGGGGACCCGCCCGCCTCAAGGATTTGATCAGCACCGAAAGCGACGCCTATCTCGGCCCCCGCCGCGACCGCGTTCGCCTCTCCGGTCCCAACGTCCTGGTCCGCCCGGCCGCCTTCACCGCGCTGGCGCTGGTCTTCCACGAATTGATGACCAACGCCGCCAAATACGGCGCTTTGTCGAATGGCGGCGTATCGGAAGACGCCCTGTCGGATGACGCCCTGTCGGAAGACGGGGCCGAAGCCGGCGGCGGCACCGTCACCGTCGCCTGGCGCTTCGACAGCGCCGGCGACTTGCTCATCGACTGGTCCGAAAGCGGCGGTCCCGAAGTCGTCCCGCCGACCCGCCGTGGTTTCGGCTCGGCGATCATCGAACGCTCGGTGCCCTATGATCTCGGCGGCTCGGCGGCGCTGCAATATCTGCCGACGGGGTTCGTTGCCAATTTCTGCATTCCCGGCCGCCATCTCGCCGGCCTGTCGAGCACCGACGTCGCCGCCGAAACCGTGTTCGTCGACGATCGCAACCCGGCTTTGCTCGCCGGTCTCCACGTCCTGCTTGTCGAGGACACGATGATCATCGCGATGGACTGCGCCGACATGTTGCGCGGCTTCGGCGCCTCCGAAGTCGTCACCGCCGCCACCGCCCGTGCCGCACTCGAGGCAATCGAATCCGATAGCTTCGCCTTCGCCCTCCTCGACTACAACCTCGGCAAGGAAACCAGCATCGCCGTCGCTGACGCCCTCGCCGCGCACGGTATCCCGTTTGCCTTCGCCACCGGCTACGACGGCGACCCGGGGGGCCTCGGCCATCCCGACGTCCCGGTCATCGGCAAACCCTATGGCCGCCAGCAAATCGCCCAGATCCTGACCCGGCTGGGCTTCGCCAAAACGGCCTGAGTCCGCCGGAATACCCGCCAAGTCCGATTTGCGGGCGCAAACAAGCCGTCGACATCCCCGAAACGTGCTGCCAACAGGCCGCCGACAGTCTCCGAAACAGCCCCGGATCCCCTGCTTTACCCGCGCCGCTGCTCACCGCGCAGCAAACCACCCGGTGTCTTCCCGGTCCATTCGCCATTCTCGAACGTCGGCACGCCGGACTTGATCGTCCACCGATAGCCATGCGGCTGCTGCAGCAGCCGCGTCCCCCCCGCCGGCAAATCCTGGACGATCTCCGGCGGACTCAGCGACAGCTCATCGAGCGCTATGACATTGATATCGCCCAAATACCCCGGCTTGACCACGCCCCGGTCGTACCAGCCGACATGCGCCGCGTTGCGCTGCGTATAGCCATGCACAAGGCTTTCCAGAGGCGCGCTCAACCCCGATTTGTTGCCCTTCGACCACAAGGCCACCGTCGTCGTCGGAAAACTCCCGTCACAGATCGTCCCGCAATGCGCCCCGCCATCCGACAAACCATAAAGGACATGACTCCCGGTCATCATCGCATGGACATCGTCAAGATTGCCTTTTGCGTAATTTATCAATGGCATATACAGCAAACGTTGTCCGTTTTCCTCAAGCAGGACGTCATAAACGAACGCCGCCATGCCGGCCCCGGCCCGCGTCGCCTCCGCCGCCAGCGACTGGCTTTCATGCGGTTCGTAATCGACCGGGTCGCCCATCCGGAACATCCGCGTAAAGCCCCAGGTCAGGATCGCCGCAAATCCCTCCGTTGGCCGGGAGTCATTGTGTTCCTTCAATATTGCCGCCCGCACCTCGGGTTCCCTCAACGCCGCCAGGCGCGCGGCGATATCGGCGCTACCACCCGCGATACGGCGATAAGTCGGCGTCAACACAAACGGATTAGTCGTTGAAGCAAAAGACAAAATCGCCCCGATCGGCCGCGGCGCCACCTGTGCGTTGACTTCCAGCCCATCCGCCACCATCGCATCGATCTCGCGATAGATGCTCCGCCACCGGTCCGGCGAGTCATCGCTCTGCTGGACCGTGAACGAAAGCCGCCGCCCACTGGTCTCCGCCAACCGCCGGATCAGCCCCAGCTCGGCCTGCGCATAGCCATCGTCCGCCGTCAGATAAGCGTCCGAAATCAATTGGATAACGCCCTTGCCCCGCGCACCCATGGCCGCCGCAATGCCCAGCAACTCCGGATCCCCGGCACTCAACGTGCCGATATTCAGCCCGTCCCGGCTCCGGTGCGCATGCGTCCGCGACGTCGAAAAGCCCAGCGCCCCCGCATCGAGCGCCTCGACCGTCAACCGCGCCATCTCGGCAATTTCGCTCTCGCTCGGCAGTGCCAGATGATCGCCGCCGCGATCCCCCATGACATAGGCCCGCAGCGCCGCATGCGGCATGTGGGTCCCCAAATCCATCGTGTAAGATCGTGCCGCCAAGCTATTGAGATAATCTGGAAAACTTTCCCAATCCCAGGTCAGCCCCTCGGTCAGCGCGGTCCCCGGAATGTCCTCGACACCTTCGAGCAACTGAATCAGCCAGTCATGCTTGTCGGCCCGTGCCGGTGCAAATCCGACCCCGCAATTGCCCATCGCCGCCGACGTGACGCCGTTGATCGACGACGGCGCCAGCACATTGTCCCAGCACACCTGCCCATCGTAATGGGTATGGATATCGACGAACCCCGGGGTTACCACACAACCCTCGGCATCGATCACGCGCCGCGCGGCGCCGGAAACCTGCCCGACTTCAACGATTTGGCCGTCGGCGATCGCCACGTCGCCGCGAAACTGCGGCGCGCCCGTGCCGTCGATGACAATGCCATTCTTCACCAGGATATCATGCATCTTCGTGTCCTTCAGTTCGCAGCAGCGGCAGCAACGCTGCGCAGGCGCTCGGCAACAGCAACAAGATCAGGATGTTGGCCCGCATCGAACAGCGCGGCCGCCAAGATATGAACCAGCGGTCCATCGCGCTCGACCGGCACCGCCACACCCAGGATACCGGCAGTCACATTCCCGCGATCGACTCCGGTATCGCATGCCCGGGACTCCTCGACCTGCCGCCGCCAATCGCCATAATTGGGTGCTCGCGCCCAAGGAACGGCCGCAAACCCTTGTTGCAATTGCATTTCGCTCCAATCCCCGCGCGCCGCGACCAGCCGGCCCATTGCGCCCAGGAACATTGGCAACCGCCGCCCGACGGTGAAGGCGATGCGCATGGCGTCACTCGATTCTCCGACGCGAACGAGTTCGACTTCATCTCCGACCCGCTTCCACATGCCGATCGTTGCCCCCAGTTCCTGCGCCGCCGCCGTCATGGCCTGCCCGGCCCGCCGCCCGGCATCACGCCGTCCAAGCACCGGCGCTACAAGGTCGGCAAGACCATCGGCTAGCGCATATCGCTTGCTGCGCACGTCGAACCCGACCAGCCCCTCATGTTCAAGCGTCCGCAAAATATTGAGCGTTGTCGAAGGGTTAAGCCCCTCCTCGCGAACGATATCCGAAAGCCGAACGCTCTCTGCGTGCCGCCCAATGCAGCGCAATATCCGCAGCGCCGCCGCCACCGCACCCACCGGCTTGACCGGCGGCGGTACCGGCAGCGCGTGCAGCGTCGCACTCATTGTGGTAGCCCCAAGATCTCGGCAGCTTGCAGCGGCGTCGCGATCGGCCGTCCCGCAGCCTGCGCCAGGGCAACGACTTCTTCGATCAACCCGACATTGGTCGGCACCCGCTCGCCGCCGAAATCTTCCAGTCCGACGCGTACATGCCCGCCGCGCTCGATCGCCAGCCGGGCAATCCCCGTATCAATCACACAATCGCCGATCGCCGCCACCGCCCATGGCAATGCCGACCCCTCGAGCAATTCGAGATAGGCGTCGAGCGCCGTCCGCGTCGGCGGCAAGCCGAACGCGATATTGCTGCGCTTGCCATCGATGAAATTGTACCGGCCGTTAAAATACAGCTTCACAAACGCGCCTGCCGGCAATCGCCCTGCCTTTTCATAGGCCAGCACGGTCCGCAGCCAGCCCGGCTCGTAAATTGCGATCCCCGGCCCCAGCTTCGCCTCACTGTGCATATCAGCCAGCCAGGCTATCTCCCTGAAAGACGTAGAATAAACGATCGACATGCCCGGCAGGCCGTCCTCGCCCTCGCTGCCCAGGTTGACCGACCCCGGATCAAAAGCCCCCATCCTGACCCCCGCCGCCGCAAGGCCACGGTAGTGTCCGAACCGCGCATCGACGCCCTTGCCGCCGGCCACCGTGCCCCACAGGACCGCATCCGGCCGCGCCGCCAGCACCGGCGCATAGCCCTCCATGTAACGCGCCACCGCCGCATCGCCGTTCATGTCGAAACTGTCGATGTGACTGCGCACGATCGCCGCGCCGGCATCGAACGCAGCGAGCGCGGCCGCGGTAATCTCGGCCGGCGTCACCGGCACATTGGGATTGCGCGACTTCGGCGTTCCGCCGTTCAATGCCACTTCGATGATCAGCGGTTGCATCAGGCCGCTACGGTCGACTGAATCGGCACGGACTGGCTGCCGCGCACCAGCTTGCCCGGCAGCGCCTCGGTGGGCTGGCCGTCCGCATAGATGACCTGTCCCGATTTGATGGTCGCGACATAACCCTCCGCGCCTTGCATCAGCCGCCGTGCGCCGGTCGGCAGGTCGAACGCCATGTACGGCTTGCCGAGCTCCAACCGCTTGAAATCGATGACATTGATATCGGCAAGATAGCCGATCACCAACAGCCCGCGGTCGCCCAGCCCAACGGCCAGCGCCGTATCCAGCGTCTGTTGCTTCACTGTTTCTGCCAGCTCAAGCAGGGGTCCGCGCGTCCGGTCACGGCACCAATGTGTGAGCATGAACGTCGGCAGGCTGACATCGCAAATTGCCCCGACATGCGCGCCGCCATCCGACAATCCCGCCAGCGTGTTCGGATTGGCAATCATCTGACGGACATTCTCGAGGTCGCCGTCGGTGTAATTGTGCATCGGGAAAAACACGAAGGCCCGCCCTTCGTCCTCGAGCAACGCGTCGTAGACAAGTTCGTCTGGGTTGACACCCGTTCGGGCCGCGATGGCCCCGAGACTGTCGTCGGGATTGGGTTCGTACTCGACCCGGTCACCGATCGGAAACATCTTGTGATAGGCGCCCGCCACCGAATTGACGAACGGATGGTCAGGTAGCGGCACTTCGGCGATAAGCGTCTGGCGCAGTTCCGGATCGCGCAGCGCAGCGACTTTTTCCGCCAACGGCAGGTGCGCGATGGCCTGGTAGCTCGGGCGGCTGATGAACGGATGCACCGAACCCTGCAGCCCGAGCATCAACCCGACCGGGCGTCCGGCGACCTGCGCCTTGATCGGGAATCCGTCGATAACCGCCTGGTCGAGCCGCTTGGTCAATTCGCGCCACTGGTTGGGCACCACATCGGCCTGCACCATGGTAAAACTCAGCGGCCGACCCGAGATTCGGGTCAGGTCGCGGATCAGCGAAAACTCCTCGTCCATGTCGCGAAAGTCCGAAACCCACTGAAAAACACCGGCACCGGCATCGCCTAGGCCTTGCGCGATCGCCTCCATCTCCGCTCGCGCGGCACCCACGGTCGGCGTCAGGTCGCCGTCCGCCGTGCGGTGGACCATCGTGCGCGTCGTCGAGAAACCCAGCGCTCCGGCGCGAATGGCATCGGCGGTCAGCGCCCGCATCTGGGCATTTTCCTGCGCCGTCGCCGGATCGCGATTGGCGCCGCGATCGCCCATCACATAGACCCTCAGCGCCCCGTGGGGCACCTGGACAGCGACGTCGATGTCGTGTGGCAGTTCATCGATGGCAGCCATATAGTCGGCGAAACTCTCCCAGTTCCACGACAGGCCTTCGTGAAGCGCCGCCCCGGGAATATCCTCGACGCCCTCCATCAACCGGATCAGCGTATCATGGTCCTGCGCCCGTACCGGTGCGAACCCCACGCCGCAATTGCCGACAACGACCGTCGTTGCACCGAGCGTCGACGACGGCGTAACCCGTGATCCCCAGGTGATCTGGCCATCGTAATGGGTGTGAATATCGACCCAGCCAGGTGTCACCATCAGGCCGTGCGCATCCAGTTCGCGGCTTCCGGAGCCGGCAAACGCGCCGATTGCCGCGATATGATCGCCGACAATCGCAATGTCGCCGATATACGGCGCACCGCCCGATCCATCGATGATGGTGCCGCCCCGCAAGACCAGATCGTACAACGTCCATCCTCTCGCAAATCCAGATATCCAGTTTGCCCGCATGCTTCTTCCGCCTCAACCTGACCTTTTCGATACAGAATATAATTCTGCATACAGAATATGTGATTAGCGCTCGAAGCGCTCGGCCTGCAACGACTGGCGCCAATGGCCGCCTTGGGCTAGGGCCCACCTACTGTCTGGTCGCTTCGGCGGCGGAAGGAGTTTTTGTAGCTTGGAAACGGGCGGCCTCGAGGCGATTTTCCTCGCCAATCGCGCGCGCCTGCTGCGTTTCCTGCGGGCGCATGGTGCCGGCGATGCCGCCGAAGACCTGCTGCAGGAACTATGGTTCAAGCTGTCCCGCGTCGATACCGGGCCGGTGGCACAGCCATTGGCGTATCTGTATCGCGCCGCCAATAATCTCATGCTCGATCGCTATCGCAGCGTACGCCAGACCGAACGCCGCGAACAGGATTGGGTCGAAGCCAGCGATGCGCCGGTATCCGGATTGGTCGTTATTTCGCCAGGCGAGACCAGGCTCATCGCCCGCGAGCAATTGCTGGCAGTCGAAGCCGAACTCCAGCTGCTCGGCGATCGCACCGCCACGATCTTTCGGCGTCACCGGCTGGACGGCATCCCCCAACGCGACATCGCCGCCGAACTGGGCGTCAGCCTGAGCACTGTCGAAAGCGACCTGCGCCGCGCTTATCGGGCCATGATCGAACTGCGAGGGCGCTTCGATGAGGTTTGAGCGCAACGTCTCCGTCATGCCTTTGAGGACGCCATGACACCAGACCAGAACATCGACAACGCGGCACTTAACTGGGTGATTCGGATGCAGGATCCTAGTTTCGACGGCTGGGAAGCCTTTGAACTTTGGCTGGAAGCAAACCCTGCCCACGCCGACTCCTATCAGGCCATGGCGATTGCCGACCAGGACATCGCGGTGATCGCGGCCGCTGTGCCGCAGCCGAGGCCGGCGCTGGTCCTGCAGCCGGTTTTGCAGCCCGCCCCCCGCCGGCGCGTCCCGCGCGCCTGGTTCGGCGGCGCGATCGCCGCCTCGCTTGCCGTCGTTGCCGGCTATGCCGTCCTCGAAACAAGGCCCGCCCCCTATTTTGTCGAGACACCCGCCGGCGTGGCGCGCAGCCTCGTCCTCGCCGACGGCACCAAGCTCGATCTCAATGGTGGAACGCGGCTGCGGCTCGATCGCCGGGCGCCGCGCGAAGCCGTGCTCGAGCGCGGCGAAGTCGTCTTCACCGTCGTCCATGACGACCGGCGGCCGTTCCGCGTCGGGGTCGGCAGCGCGTCGCTGGTCGATGTCGGTACGATCTTCAACGTTTCGCGCTCGGGCTCGCTGACGACTGTCGCCGTGTCCGAAGGCGCGGTCGTGTTCAACCCCGACCGCGAGGCGGTGCACCTGCCGGCAGGACGTTCGCTGCGCGCTGTCGATGGCTTGGGAACAATCGTGCTGGCCAGGACATCCACCGCTGCCGTTGGCGGTTGGCGCAGTGGCCGGTTGGTCTATGATGGCGCACCCCTCGACGATGTCGCCGCCGACCTGGCGCGCAACACCGGCCTCGCCATCGTTGCCGATCCCGCCGTTGCCGGGCGTCCGTTCCGCGGCGTCATCAGCTTGAACAATAACCATACCGCGCTCCCGGCCGGCCTTGGGCTATTGCTCGGCGTGAAGGTCGTTCGCCAGGGCGACGGCTGGCGCTTCGCGGCGGAGACGCCGTGAAGCGTAGCAAGGTCCTCTTTCCTGCCATCGCCGTGCTGATCGCTGCCGCACCTGCTGCGGCGGTGCCGATCGACGTCCCGCGCGGTACGCTCGGCGAGGCAGTGGCACTGCTCGGTGTACAGGCCGGGGCGAGCATCAGCGTCGCCGATGCAGCATTGTGGCGGTGTCAGGTGCCGGCCGTGCGCGGCGAGATGTCGGTCGCGACCGCCCTGCATAGACTAATCGGAGGAGAGGCCGAAATTACTGCCATCGGACCCGGCAACTGGCGCGTCGCGCGCTTGAAAACCAAGCCGGTCGCCCCGGCTGCCTTGTTGCCGGCCATAGTGACCGAGGATGCACCGATCATCGTCATCGCCAGCAAGCGCGACGTGCCGCTCGGAACGTTTCAGGGCGGCGTCACCATGCTCGCTGGCCAGGACCTCGCCTTCGGTGGCGAGCGCGGGACCGACGCCGTTCTGTCGCGACTCGCCACCGTGTCATCGACCCATCTCGGCGCCGGTCGAAACAAGCTGTTCATTCGCGGCATTGCCGATTCGAGTTTTACCGGGCCGACGCAGGCAACGGTCGGCCAGTATTTCGGCGATATCCGCCTGACGTACAATGCACCCGACCCGGACTTGCGGCTCTACGACATCGCTTCGGTCGAGGTTCTGGAAGGCCCGCAGGGCACGCTCTATGGTGCAGGGTCACTCGGCGGCATCATCAGCATCGTTCGCAATCCGGCGCGACCCGGCGTCAGCGAAGCTTCGATCTCGGCCGGCGTCTCGGCAATTTCGCACGGCGATCCCGGCGCCGATCTCGGCGGCATGGTTAACTTGCCGATCGGCGAGACCGCAGCGCTCCGCGTCGTCGGTTACGCGGTCAGCGACGGCGGTTATATCGACGATACCGGCCGCCATCTTGAGGATATCAACCGGATCCGAACCTATGGTGGCCGCGCCACGCTCCGACTCGATGCCGGCGACGACTGGACCATCGACCTTGGCATTACCGGCCAATCGATCGACGGTGCCGACAGCCAGTATGCCGATCGCGGCGATCCGCCGCTCAGTCATAACAGCCGCTTTGCACAGGGCTTCGACGCGCGCTACGGCCTCGCCGACCTGGTTGTTGGCAAGCAATGGGATGAACTGCAACTCCTGTCTTCGACCGGCATCGCCGCCCAGGAACTGACCGAATCCTTCGACGCGAGCCAGACCGGTGGCCCCGACCGTGTCTTCACCCAGGCCAACCACAATTTTCTCGTCGCCAATGAAACCCGTCTGTGGCGACCGATGGCGGACCGCTACGGCTGGGTCGCCGGTGTCAGCCTGCTTCACAACCGCACCCGCCTCAACCGAGCCCTCGGCCCGCTGGCCTCGCCGGCGCCCGTGACCGGCGTCACCAACACAATCGACGAAGCAACCGTATTCGGCGAAGCCAGCTATGAACTGGCGAAAGGCCTGACCATCACCGGCGGTGCACGTGTCACCCATGCCCGGCTGTCGGGCGCCGGCGAGGACATCGCGCCCGCCGTCCTCGCCGCGCTTGCCGCATCTCGCGCCGCGCTTGCCGCCGATCGCACCGAAACCCGCTTCCTGCCATCGTTCGCCATCTCCACCACTGCCCTGCCCGGCGTCATTCTGTTCGCTCGCGTGCAACAGGGTTTCCGCCCGGGTGGCCTGGCAATCGCCGACGATTTCGTCCGCCGCTTCCGGAACGATCGCGTCACCACGATGGAGATCGGTACCCGCCACGGCACGCCCGGCCGCGATCCGGTCGACCTGGCGCTGAGTGTGTCGGCAACCCGCTGGACCGATATCCAGGCCGATTATGTCGACGCCGGCGGCCTGCCGACCACTGCCAACATCGGCGACGGCCGCATATATTCGATCGCCTTGACCGGCGGTTGGCGTCCCGTCAAAGGCTTGCGCTTCGATCTCGGCATGACCTTCAACGACAGCCGCGTGACCGATCCCGGCATGTATTCGGTATTCCGCCCAGCATCGGAGCCGATGTCGCAAATCCCCAATGTCGCGCGCTATGCCGGTCGGATCGGCGTCGACTATCGCACCGAACTGTCCGATCGGATCGATCTCCATCTCGGCGCCAACGCCCAGTATATCGGCCGCTCGCGCCTTGGCATCGGCCCGGTGCTCGGCGATACGCAGGGCGATTATTTCGATAGTTCGGTCACTGCGCGCCTCGGCTGGCCGACCTTTGGCCTGACGCTCGGCGTCACCAATCTCGCCGACACGATCGGCAACCGTTTCTCGCTCGGTACGCCGTTTATCGATGATGGCGCCGGCCAGATCACGCCACTGCGGCCGCGCACCTTCCGCCTCGGCCTCGACGCGCGCTTCTAAAATATCGCCGGCCGCCAAGGCTGGGTGGCTGCGGCACCGTCTTCACTCCAGATGCTGCCCGACCACGCTGGCGGCACTTTCGAGGCCGTTACCCAGGGGTCGCGCGCTACGGCGCGGATGGTCGCCGACCCCAATCTGACAACCGCGACCGACGGCAATGGCGCCGGCTGGGTCCAGCAGGTCGCCTGGGGTACGTCCAAATCGATCGGCAGCACGGCTGGCTTCGATGTCAGCGGTTGGGGTCTTGCCGGCGGCGGCGAACTTGCCACCGGGGTCGGGAATTTCGGCCTTGGCGCGGCGGTGTTGTTCGGCACAGATGCTGATGGCGGCACTGAAAACGAAGCAAATTCGGCACAATACGAGCTCGCCGCCTATTGGCGCGGCGACTGGAAAGGGTTCCAGGCCAATGCCCGCATTTCCGGCGCGCATATCGCCTTTGCCGGCGAGCGCCAGTTCAACGGCACCATCGGCCGTGAAGTCGTCGAGCGAACGAACACCGCCGACTGGAACGGCAAGCTGTGGTCGGCGTCCGGAGGCGTCGCTTATGAAGCGCGTTTCGGCCGCTTCTCGCTGCGACCGATCGCGGCCATTGACTATTACCGGCTCAGTGAAAGCGACTATACCGAGATCGGTGGCGGCAAGGCGTTCGATCTAATGGTGAATTCGCGGAATAGCGACGAACTGGCGGCTTCCGGCACGATCGCCGCCGGGCTCGACTTCGGCGGCAAGGCAAGCGAAGACAATTGGTTCCGGACCGAGATCGAAGGCGGCCGGCGCCAGATCGTCGGCGGCGCGCTGGGGGCCACCACGGCACATTTCGCAGGCGGCGCCGATTTCACCCTGACCCCGGAGGAGCGCACCAACGGCTGGGTCGGCAAGATCCGCGCGGTGGGCGGCAATTCGATGTTCCGCATGGCAGGTGAGTTCAGCGCCGAGGAACAGCAGGGCCGCGCTGCGATCGCCGCGCGTGTCAGCCTGACCTTCGGGCTCTGATGGTGGCGCGCTCCATCTTTACGCGTGTGCTGGCGCCGCTGCTGGCGCTGGGCGGGATCACCCTCTCGCTCTGGTTGATCCCGTCGCCTGCGAGCGGCAGCCTGACCACTGCAGTTGCCGCTCGGCGCCACATCGATGCCGAACTGGTCGGTGACGCGGTGGCGGCGTTGGGGGAACGGGTCGTCCAGCGCGCCGTGCTGGACGACGAGATCGTCAGGCCAGCACAGCCGTGAGGGTGATTTCGGCGTTGAACAGCTTGGAAACCGGGCAATTGGCCTTGGCAGTCGCTGCATGCTTCTGAAACGTCGCGTCGTCGGTGCCGGGGATGGTCGCGGTCAACTGTAGTTCGATCTTGGGAATGGCGAAGCCGTCGGAGGTTTGCGCCAGCTCGACGATGGCCTTGGTGTCCATGCGTTCGGCGGTGATCCCGGCTTCGCCAAGCACCAGCGACAGCGCCATGGTGAAGCAGGCGGCGTGGGCGGCACCGAGCAGTTCTTCCGGGTTTGATCCGGCGACGCCTTCGAAACGGCTTTTGAAACCATAGGGATAGGCGGTCAGCGCGCCGCTCTGGGTCGAGATCGAGCCGACGCCGTCCTTGAGGCCGCCGGTCCAGGTGGCGCTTCCTGTGCGATGAATCTGCATGTCTTTGCTCCGTGGGCGGGGGCCCTCGCTATTCCTACGTCGCCCGGTGCCGGGAGACCAAGGCTCTAGTTGGCAGGGCGTTTGACACGCAGGGTGGGCGGTGCCGTGGCCGGGTCTTCGGGCCAAGGGTGGCGGGGGTAGCGGCCGCGCAATTCGCGACGGACATCGGCCCAGCTGCCGGACCAGAACCGGGGCAAGTCCTTGGTAACTTGGATCGGCCGGCCGGCGGGGGAGGTCAGGCGCAGCGTCAGGGGCTGGCGTCCATCGGCGATTGTCGGGTGCTTGCCGAGGCCGAATAGTGCCTGGACACGGACGTCGACGGCGGGGCCGCCTTCTGCTGCATAATCAATGGTGTGGCGGCTGCCAGCCGGGGTTTCGAACATGATCGGTGCGAAGGCGGCAAGGCGGCGGGTGATTTCCCAGCCGATGAGTTCCTCCAGCGCGCTCGCGAGTGCGGCGTCAGATATGCCGTCCAGACGCCGTTTTTTGGCCAAAAGCGGCGGCAGCCAGTTGTCGAGATCGCTCATCAGCAGGTCGTCTGCCAGGCTGGGCAGGTCGCCGTGAGTTGCGGCGAAGGCGGCGCGGGCGCGGAGGGCGAGGCTGGTTTCGCCCCAGGGCAGGAGGTGGAGGCCGTGCTGGCGGACGCCTTCCAGCAACGCTGCGGATGTTTGCGCGGGATCGGGATTGTTGGCGGGGGAGCGGCCAAGGACGATGGCGCCGAGGCGGCGGACGGTCTCGGCGGTGATCGAGCCGGTAGCGGGGTCGAAGGCGAATATCGCTTTTGATTCAATGCTGTGCCCAAGTTGTTGGTCGACCGCGGCGGCGTCGATCGGGGTGCCAAGGAGGAGCCGGGCGCCTGCCGCGGAGCCGCTGGCGTCGGCGACGGCGATCCAGGGGGCGGCGGCGATCGGGTCGTCGGGCTGGACGGTGACGGCGCGGCCGTTGGCCATGAGGTAGGGGGCACCGGGCGGTCCGCGGCGGCGGGCGACGCGGTCGGGGAAAGCGAGTGCGAGTATTTGCGCGGGGTCGCCTTCGTTGCGGTTGCCTCCGCCGGCGGCGCGGGCCCAGCGTTCAGCGAGGCGGCGGGCGGCTTCGGCACGGGGGGTGCGGTCGCGGGCAAGCATTCTGAGGCGATCGGCGAGGTCGGTGCTGCGGCCGCCGAGGCCGCGTTCGGTCATGATCACGGCGATGCGGGCCGCGAGTGGTGCGAGGCCGAGGACGGCGGCGGAGACGAGCATATGGCCGAGCGCGGGGGGCAGCGGCAGCGCGGCAATGGCTTCGCCGTGCGGGGTCGGGCGGCCATAAGCGTCGATGGCTGCCATCGTTATCAGTCGGTTACGGGCTTCGGCGACGGCAGCGGCGGGGGGCCGATCGAGCCAGCGCAGCGCCTGCGGATCGGCGACGCCCCAGCGGGCGCATTCGAGGACGAGGCCGGTGAGGTCGCTTTCGAGGATTTCGGGGGGGTCGAACTTGGGGCGTCCGGCCGTCTCGCCGGCTTCCCAAAGGCGGATGGCGACGCCGGGGGCGGTGCGTCCGGCGCGGCCGGCGCGCTGGGTTACTGCGGCTTGGCTGGCGCGTTCGGTAACCAGCCTGGTGAGGCCGACGGCGCGGTCGTAGCGGGGGCGGCGGGCGAGGCCGGAATCGATGACCGTGCGGACTCCGTCGATGGTGATCGAGGTTTCGGCGATCGAGGTGGCGAGGACGATCTTGCGGCGGCCGGCGGGGGCGGGGCGGATGGCAGCGCGTTGGTCGGCGCTGTCGCGGGCGCCGTAAAGGCGATGGATTTCAACGTCTTCGGGGATGCGTCCCTCGAGGCGTTCGGCGGTGCGTTCGATTTCGGCGGCGCCGGGGAGGAAGGCGAGGATCGAACCGGAGTCTTCGGCAAGCGCGGTGCGGATTGCGGTTGCCATTGAATCTTCTATTCGGATCAATGAGTTATTGCCGATATGGCGGAGGGTGACCGGGAACATCCGGCCTTCGCTGGTGAGGCGGACGAGGCCCGGGATAATGGCTTCATAGGCGGCGCCGTCGAGGGTGGCGGACATCAGTACGAGGCGCAGGTCGGGGCGGAGGGCTTCGCGGACTTCGAGAGTCAGGGCCAACGCCAAATCACTGTCGAGGCTGCGTTCGTGGACTTCGTCGAAGAGGACGGCGGCGATGCCGGGGACTTCGGGGTCGCTGACGAGCATGCGGGTGAAGATGCCTTCGGTGACGACTTCGATGCGGGTCAAGCTGCTGGTTTTGCTGTCCATTCGAGTTCGGTAGCCGATGGTCTGGCCGACAGGTTCGCCGGCGAGTTCGGCCATGCGTTCGGCAGCGGCGCGGGCGGCGAGGCGGCGGGGGGAGAGGAGGATGATCTTGCCAACCTGGGCCCAGGGTTCGGCGAGGAGTTGGGGCGCGATGGCAGTGGTTTTGCCGGCGCCGGGTGGGGCGATGAGGGCGATGGGGGCGTTGGCTGCCAGCGCGGATTTTAGGGCCGGCAGGATTTCCAGGACGGGCAACATGGGCTGCGTCTAGGGGAAAAGCGGGGGTTTGCAAGTTTGTGGCGGGGTGGTTTGGGGTGTGTTTGGGGGTTGTGGTGGGGCTGTGGCGGGGTTGTTTGCGCCTTGGGATGGGGGATTGGGGGTATGTGGGTGGAGAGGGCTTTTTTGGCGCGGGGGGACACCCCCACCCGGGCCGCGTGAAGACGCGTCTCTCGACCTCCCCCCTTGAGGGGGAGGACAAGAAAAAACATAAAAAAGGCGCGGGGCTTTTGGCCCCGCGCCTTTTCATTATCGTTCGGCAAGTGCCGATGGTGGTCTAGCGCCGGAAAAAGCGCCTCTGGTTCATCGGCATGGGTGCTGTCTTCTCGCGGAAGACGATGCGGCCCTTGTCGAGGTCATAAGGCGTCATTTCGACATGAACCCGGTCGCCGACGATCGAGCGGATGCGGTTCTTGCGCATCTTGCCCGCCGTGTAGGCGATGATTTCATGTTCATTTTCGAGACGGACGCGAAACCGGCCATCAGGCAAGATCTCGGCGATGACGCCTTCGATCTTGATCACTTCTTCCTTTGGCATGAAAAGCCTCAGGCCATCGAAAGATTGACCGCCGATGCGCGACCCTGGCGGTCGTTCTCGAGGTCGAACTGGACCTTGGCGCCTTCGGTCAGGTCGGAAAGACCAGCACGCTCGACGGCCGAAATGTGGACGAAAACGTCCTTGGAAGCGCCATCGGGAGCAATGAAGCCGTAACCCTTGGTGGCGTTGAAAAATTTGACGGTGCCAGTGGCCATGTCAGTTCCTTGATCATCATAGTAAGAATTTCGACGGAAGAAGTCCGCCGAATGCCATCGGGGACCGTTCATCGAAGAGGGGGCCGAAGCACCGCGGATCGCTTGCAGGCACCTTCGCGCCAGCGGCCAATGCACGCAAAGCGGTCAAAATGCAAGCGGGGGATCAATCTTTGCGTTCCGCAGCTACGGGATTTGCAGCTAGGAATGAGCGCTCACCTGAGGAAACGCCATGAAAATGCCTGCTGCCGTTGATTTTGCTCGCGATACCCGGCGCGGATGATGTTGCCGTTGGCGGGGCTGCGGGTCATCGACCTGGGATCGGTGGTGTTCGGGCCTTATTGTTCGCAGTGGCTGGCCGACCTCGGCGCCGATGTCATCAAGGTCGAGGCGCCCGAAGGGGATTCAACGCGGCTGACGGGGCCGGCGCTGGAGCGCGGCATGTCGGCGTTGTTCCTCGGGGTCAATCGGGGCAAGCGCGGCATTGTGCTGGATTTGAAGCTGGCGGAGGGGCGCGCGGCGCTCGACCGGCTGCTGGCGGGTGCTGATGTGCTGCTGCATTCGATCCGGCCGCAGAAGTTGGCGTCGCTGGGGCTCGATCCCGGCGAGACGCTGGGGCGGCACCCGCGGCTGATTTATGCCGGATTGCACGGGTTCGGCGAGGCGGGGCCCTATGGCGGGCGGCCGGCGTACGACGATGTCATCCAGGGCATGTCGGGGATCGCCGATTTGATGGCGAAGCAATCGGGCGAGCCGCGGTACCTGCCGACGATTGCCGCCGACAAGGTTTCGGGGCTGGTCGCGGCAATGGCGATCCTGGCGGCGGTGGTGCGGCGGCAGACGACGGGTACCGGGGGGTTCGTCGAGGTGCCGATGTTCGAGACGATGGTGGCGTTCAACCTCGTCGAGCATCTTTATGGGCATCAGTTCGTGCCGCCCTTGGGGGAGATGGGGTATCCGCGGGCGATGGCGCCGTGGCGGAAACCGTTGCCGACGGCGGACGGGCATGTCTGCATCATGCCGTATACCGATTATCACTGGCGCGGGTTTTTTGCCGCGGCGGGCGCGGCCGAGTGGGTGGATGATCCGCGGTTTGTCGATATCGGGACAAGGACGACGCATATCGGGGCATTGTATGCAATTGCGGGGGAGTTGATCACGCGGCGGACGACGGCGGAATGGCTTTCGTTGCTCGAGGCGGCACAGGTGCCGTGTGCGCCGGTGTTTGCGCTGGAGACCTTGGAGAGCGACCCGCATTTAATGGCGACGGGGTTCTTTGCCGATGTGGCGACGGCGGCGGGGACGCTGCGTTATCCGGGGGTGCCGGTGATTTTCGATGGCGAGCGGCCGCCGGTAGGGGTGCCGCCGCGGTTGGGGGAACATACGAGCGCGGTGCTGGCTGAGGCCGGGTTCGATGCGGGGGATATTGCGGCGTTGCTGGCCAGTCGGGCGGCTCGGCAGGGGTAAGGGGCTTTTTGCGGCTGGGGCTGCGGCCTCAGCCGACGGATGCTCTGTTCTGGTGCGATTGACCGCGCGGTTGGACTGGATACCAGCCTTCGCTGGTATGACAGGTTTGAGGGTGGGTGCTTGCGGAAGGTAGCTGGGCCCCGGGTCGAGCCCGGGATGACAGGTCCTAATTATGGTTTGGCGCCCGTTCCCCGGGCTTTTGGGCAGGGGGGGAGTTGGTTGCGGGTGGCGCGGGTGGCCAGGTCGGCGGGGAGGCCGGTTATGCGGAGGCTCGCGGGTGTGCCTTCGAAGGTGAGGCGCAGGGGGGCGCGGAGGCGTTTTTCGGTGAGGGCTGGTTGGGCCTGAAGGGCGGCGGCGATGGTGGCCGGACAGACGGTGTCGATGGTGCCGGCGAAGCGGATGCCGGTGCGGCCGATGGGGGTGATGGTGGCTTTTGCCGAAGCGATTTCGCCGGTTGGGTCGCTCAGTTTCAGGCTGTCGAGTTCGAGGGTGCCGGTGGTGGCCCAGGCGTCGTAGCCGAGCAGGCGGGCGGCGCCGGTGACAGTGATGTCGGCGGCGAGGGACAAAGGATCTCCGGCACCGAGGCGCAGGGCTTTGCCGGTGATGACCAATTGCCCGCGCGGGGTTTCGGTGGGACCGGTGACGGCCTTGGGGCCGGGGGTACGTTCGCGCAGGTGGAGTTCGAGCGTGTCAGCGGTGATCGGCGCGGCGGTTAGACCGAGGCGGGCGACGGCGCCGGTGATGACGCTCGACAGGCGCGTCAGGCGGGCGTCCTGGATGTGGACGCTGGTCTGGACGGATTTGCCGGTGATGCTGGCTGACAGCAGCGGGCTGACGATGACCGACAGGGACGGTGTCTCGGCGCCGATAACGGTGAGTTCGGGGCGCCACGGGCCGCGGTTGATGCGGGCCTGCGCTGCGGTGATGGTGATCTTGACGGTCTCGCCGAGGCTGATCCTGGGTGCGACCGGGTTCGATTCGAGACGGTAGGGGAAACCGGTGACGGCGATTTCGGTGCCGGGCAGCCAATGGGTTAGCACAGCCTTGAACGCGCGCGCCCAGCCGCTCCACAGCCAGAAGTAGATCGCGAGCGCGGCGATGAGGGGGACGAGGGTCAGCCAGAGCGGGATGCGGCGGCTCATTGCGGTGCGATCGGTTGGAGGGCGTTTATGGCGGTGTGGACGCGCGATTCGATTTCGGCGCGCGGCAGGCCGGGGGGAATGGGCGCGCCGACCTTGAGCGTGATCGTGCCGGGGTGCTTGATGAAGGCCTTGGGCCAGACGGTGCCGGTATCGAGCGCGATCGGGACGACGGGCAGCTTGAGCATCTTGTAGAGGCCGGCGAAACCGGCGGCGAGCGGCGGAGTCGCGCCGCGGGCGTTGCGGGTGCCCTCAGGGAAGATCACCACCGGGCGACCGGCGGCTACGGCGGCCTGTGCGGCCTTCATCATGGCGCGCAGCATGGTGGCGGAGCCGGCGCGATCGACCCAGATCGAGCCGTGGCGGTTCGAGGCAGCGCCCCAGACCGGGATCTTGCGCAATTCGGCCTTCATGACGACGGCGGGGCGTTCGAACAGCCATAGCGTCATGATCGCTTCATAGGCCGACTCGTGCTTGATGGCGAACAGGTGCGGGCCCTTGGGGATGACGCCGTCGATATGCAGGCGGATGCCGCCGAGCCAGCGCGCGCACCAGTAGAACCAGCCGGCCCATAGTTTTGGCCCCAGGAAGAGCAGGTGGTTGGGGAATAGCCAGCCGCTGAGCAAGACGAGCGGGACGATGATGATCGAGCCGAGATAGAAGGCGATGGTGAAGGCCAGCGAGCGGATGAAGGCGATGGTGGTGGTCATTGGAGGGTGGTGCTGCGCGGGCTCTTTTTGGGGAGAGCGGGAGATGGGCCCCGGCCTTCGCCGGGGTGACGAAATAAGAATGGGCGACGAATTGAGGGGATCATATTGCACCCAGCGCCAGTGCGATGCGGCGGAGGAGGAATTTCGAATATTCGGCAGCGATGCTGGGGGCCTGGGGTTGGGTCGGGACGGCGTCGGGGAGGACGGTGACGCTGGCGGGCAGGACGCGGGCGAGTTCGAGCCGGGCGCGGCGCATGTGGCCGGCGGAGGTGACCAGGCGGATCGAGGTAAAATTGTTGGCGCGGACCCAGCGCATGGTTTCCTCGGCGTTGGAGCGGGTGTCGACGGCCTCGTAGCCGAGATCGGTGGTGGCGAAGCGCGATTTGGGCATGCCGGCGGCGGCGGCGAGCTGCTTGCGGGTGGTCGAGCGGCCGACGCCCGAGACCAGCATGCGTTCGGCGCCGCCGGCCTTCAGCACCTCGAGCCCGCGTGCGGTGCGGCCGGCGCCGCCGGTGAGGACGACCACGGCATCGGTTTTCTGGGCGAGCGCTGCTGGTTCGGGGAGGGTCAGGCTGAACCACAGGAAGCCGCCGAGCCAGACCAGCGCAAGGATGGCGACGACGCGGCCGAGGATGCCGAACAAGCCGATCTTGCTGCCGTTACGCCCCCCATTGCGCCGCCGCGGTGTCTCGCGGACCACCGGTTGCCTGTTGCGCTGGGCCTTCACATTTCGCCGCGCTGGCGACGCAGCGCATACCATTTCTGCACATTGGCGTTGTGCTCGGCGAGCGTGGCGGCGAATACGTGCCCGCCGCTGCCGTCGGCGACGAAATACAGCGCCTTGGTGGGTTCCGGGTTGAGGACCGCGGCGATGCTGTCGCGGCCAGGATTGGCGATCGGACCGGCCGGCAGACCGGGCTTCAGATAGGTGTTGTAGCCGTTGTCGCGCCCCAATTCGGAGCGGCGGATGCGGCGGCCGAGCGGACGCCCCTTGGTCACCGGGTAGATGACGGTGGGGTCGGCATCGAGCTTGATGCCCTGCCGCAGACGGTTCGAATAGACGCCGGCGACCATGCGGCGCTCGGAGGCCTTGCCGGTTTCCTTTTCGACGATCGAGGCAAGGATGATGGTCTCGTCCGGGGATTTTACGGCGGTCGACTTGCTGCGGGCTTTCCACAGGTCGGCGAGCGTTCTGGTCATGGCGCTTTGCATGCGGGCGAGGACGGCGGCGCGCGATTCGCCGGGTTGGTATTCATAGGTTTCGGGAAGAACGGTGCCCTCCCTTGGGATGATGACGGCGCCGGTCAGGTTCTTGTCGGCGAGGAGGCGGTCGGCGACCATGACCGAGGGCAGGCCTTCGGGGATCGTGATGAAGGCGCGCTCGACGTCGCCGTTTTGCAGGGTCTCGAGATAATGGCGCCAGCCGAGGCCCTGGCGCAGGCGATAGCGGCCGGCCTGGACGGGGGCGTCGTTGCCGAGCAGGCGGGCGAGGATGCGGAACTGGCGCGGCGCGTCGATCAGCTCGCCGCGGTCGAGATTCTGCGCGACCGCGGTCAGTGACTGGCCCTTTTCGACGGTGAAGGGGACGCCGCGCCCCGGCACCATGCCCCAGCCGAACCACGGCGCCACCAGCAGCGGCAGGCCGATGAACAGCAATAGCCCGATGAAGGCGAAGGCGGCCCTGCGGATCATGCGCGCATCAGATGGCGCGCATCACCAGCGTCGCGTTGGTGCCGCCAAAGCCGAAGCTGTTGTTGAGCACCGCCTTGATCTTGCGCTGTTTTGCGACATGCGGGACGAGATCGACGCCGATGCAGGCGTCGGATGGATTATCGAGGTTGAGCGTCGGCGGGGCGACCTGGTCGCGCATGGCGAGCAGGCAGAAGATCGCCTCGACGGCGCCGGCACCGCCGAGCAGGTGCCCGATGGCGGACTTTGTCGACGACATCGAGACGGTTTCGATGGCGCTGCCGAACAGCCGGCGGACGGCGCCCAGCTCGAGTTCGTCGCCCATCGGGGTCGAGGTGCCGTGGGCGTTGATATAGTCGATGTCGGACGGGTCGAGGCCGGCGCGCTTGAGCGCCATCGCCATCGAGCGGAAGGCGCCCGAGCCTTCGGGATGTGGGGCGGTGACGTGCCAGGCGTCGCCGGTCAGGCCATAGCCGATGACTTCGCCGTAGATCTTGGCGCCGCGGGCCTTGGCGTGCTCGTATTCCTCGAGGCAGACGACGCCGGCGCCCTCGCCCATGACGAAGCCGTCGCGGTCCTTGTCATAGGGGCGGCTGCCGCGTTCGGGGGTGTCGTTGAAGTGGGTCGACAGCGCCTTGGCCTGCGAGAAACCGGCGATACCGAGCGGGCAGATCGCGCCTTCGGAACCGCCGGCGAGCATGACGTCGGCATCGTCGAGAGCGATCATGCGCGCCGCATCACCGATGGCGTGGGCGCCGGTCGAGCAAGCGGTGACGACGGCGTGGTTGGGGCCCATCAGACCGTATTTGATCGAGACCTGGCCGGAGATGAGGTTGATGAGGCGGCCGTGGACGAAGTGCGGCGAGACGCGGCGCGGGCCCTTGGTGTGGAGGACGATCGATTCTTCCTCGATGCCGGGCAGGCCGCCGATGCCCGAGCCGATCGAGCAGCCGGCGCGGTAGCGTTGTTCCTCGGTCATGTCGGTGAGGCCGGCGTCCTCGAGGGCCTGGCCGGCGGCGTCGATGCCATAGGTGATGAACGGGTCGACCTGGCGCTGGACCTTGTAGTCGACGCGGGTATCGGCGTTAAAGGTCAGGCCCGAGCCGTCGCCGCGCTTGACCTCGCAGGCGATGCGGCAGACGTAATCGGTGGCGTCGAAGCGGGTGATAGTGGCGGCGCCGGATTTCGACGCGAGGATGTTGGCCCAGACTGTCTCGACATGCGCGCCGAGCGGCGTGACCATGCCGAGACCAGTGATTACTACGCGCCGCATCGGCAATTCATCCTTCCCATCTGTCGCGCTGTCCGGTCTGTGTCGCTTTAGCGTCTTTTACCCGGACTTTACTCGATTTCGCCGCAAAACAGTCTGTTTCGCAAGCGCTTTATACGCGAAACGGCCCTTCGCATATGCACGAAGAGCCGTTCACCGAAATTCATTGGCGGTCCGGAATCATGTCCGGGCGACCGGTAAGGGCTGGATCAGCCCTTTTGATTGGCGGCGATGAAGCCGATCGCGTCCTTGACGGTGAGGATCTTTTCGGCGGCATCGTCGGGGATCTCGACGCCGAATTCTTCCTCGAAGGCCATGACGAGTTCGACCGTGTCGAGGCTGTCGGCACCGAGGTCGTCGATGAAGCTGGCATCTTCGGTCACCTTGTCGGCTTCGACGCCGAGATGCTCTACAACGATCTTCTTAACGCGTTCGGCAACGTCGCTCATGGTAGCCCTCTTTCGCTTGGGTATTGGTGTCGGTGATTGAGTGATGGCGATAGCGGGGGAATTGGCATGATGCAAGAACGGGTGAACCGTCCGGAGACATTGCCTGGGCGCGGAACGAAAGCGGCGCTGCGCCTATATCATCGCCATGCCGCCGTTGACGTGGAGGGTCTGGCCCGTGACGTAGCCGGCTTCCTTGCTAGCCAGATACACGACCCCTGCCCCGATATCGCTGCCTTCGCCGAGGCGTCCGGCGGGGATGCGGGCGGTGAGTGCGACCTTTTGGGCGTCGGGCAAATCGTCTGTCATCGGCGAGGTGATGAAGCCCGGCGCGATGCAGTTGACGGTGACGTTGCGGCTGGCGACTTCCTGCGCCAGCGCCTTCGACATGCCGATGAGGCCGGCCTTGGAGGCGGCGTAATTGGCCTGGCCGGGGTTGCCGGTGACGCCGACGACCGAGGTGACCGAGATGATGCGGCCGAAGCGCTGCTTCATCATCATTGGTTTCAGGGCGGCGCGGGCGAGGCGGAAGGCGGCCTCCAGGTTGATGCGGATGACGGTATCCCACTCCTCGTCCTTCATGCGCAGGGCGAGGTTGTCGCGAGTGACGCCGGCGTTGTTGACGAGGATGTCGAGGCGGCCGAGCGCGGCGACGGCCTGGGGGACGAGGGCGTCGACGGCGGCGGCGTCGCCGAGGTTGCAGGGCAGGACGAGGGTGTCGTTGCCGATCTGCGCGCAGACTGACTCCAGCGCGTCGGCGCGGGTGCCGGAGAGGGCGACACGGGCGCCCTGGGCGGCGAGCGCCGCGGCGATGGCGCTGCCGATGCCGCCGCTGGCGCCGGTGACGAGGGCGGTCATGCCGGTGAGGTCGAACATTCTTGTGCTCCTTTGAAAGGAAGGGACCCCTCTCCCCGCCGCGCCGAGGGGCGCGAGTCGCCCTCTCCCGCAAGGGGAGAGGGTCGAGTTAAAGGTCTTTGGCGAGGGCTTCGATGCCGGGCATGTCGGCGGCGCTCTGGTTTTTTGCGTCGGGCGTGATCCGCTTGATCATCGGCCCGAGGACCTTGCCGCCGAGTTCGACGAAGCCGGTGACGCCGAGATCGGCCATGGCGAGGACCGATTCGCGCCAACGGACGGTGCCGGTGACCTGTTCGACGAGCAGGCGGCGGATTTCGCCCGGGTCGGTTACGGCGGCGGCGGTGACGTTGGCGATGAGCGGCACGAACGGGCGTTGCAGCGGGGCGCCTTCGAGGGCTTTGGCCATGGCGTCGGCGGCCGGTTGCATCAGGCTGCAGTGGAAGGGCGCCGACACCGGCAGCAATACCGCGTGGCGGGCGCCGCGGGTGCGGGCGATGGCCATGGCGCGGGCGACGGCGGCGGCGTGGCCGGAGACGACGACCTGGCCGGGAGCGTTGTCGTTCGCGGCGGCGCAGACTTCGCCGGGTTCAGCGGCTTCGGCAGCGATTTCGGCGACGGCGTCGAAACCGAGGCCGAGCAGCGCCGCCATCGCGCCGATGCCCGGTGCCACGGCGGCCTGCATGGCGTCGCCGCGCCGCCGCAGGAGCCGGGCGGTATCGGCGATGCCGAGGCTGCCGGCGGCGGCGAGCGCTGTATATTCGCCGAGGCTGTGGCCGGCGACGAAGGCGGCCTTGTCGGACAGGCGCAGGCCCATCTCCGATTCGAGGACGCGCAGTGCGGCGATCGAGACCGCCATGATCGCCGGCTGGGCGTTGGCGGTAAGGGTCAGTTCGGCCTCGGGGCCTTCCCACATCAGCTTCGACAGGTGCTGGCCGAGCGCCTCGTCGACTTCCTCGAAGACGGCGCGGGCGGCGGGGCTGGCTTCGGCGAGGCCGCGGCCCATGCCGACGGCCTGGCTGCCCTGGCCTGGAAAGATGAAAGCGCGAATGGTGAAGCTCCCCTGCGTATTGCGCCGTATATGGCTTTAGCGGGCGAATAAGCGCTTGGACGAGGCGGCGCAACATCGATGGGAACGCGGGTGCAGACGGCTTGTTGTTTGCAGGTGCAACATGGGCCGTTGCACGGCGCAGCGGTTTGGATAAGTGTAGCTGAGAGGTTGCACCACCCGAGTGTTAATGTAAGGGCCAGCGCCAGTGCGCCATAAGGATCGGACTACACTGCAGCCCGATGGAATCCTGTTCTAGTTCAATGAGGATGTACATGTTTCAGACCGCTCGTATTGCCGCCCGTTCGACTGTTGCCCGCATCGCCCTGACGGCGATGGTGGCGACCTTGCCGGCATTGCCGGTCAATGCCGCGGTTTCGCCCGCAGTCGGCAAGTCGCTGAACCAGGCGACCGCCGCTGCCAAGTCCGGCAACACCGCCGCCGCGATCAATGCCGTCAAGGCTGCGCAGGCCGCCGCCAGCACCGCCGAGGAAAAGCAGAAGTCCGCGCAGATGGCGGGCTATGTCTACACCAAGGCAGGGCGTTATGGCGAAGCCGCGAACGCGCTGTCGTCCGCCGGTGCCGGCCCCAAGCAGCTGGCACCGCTATATTATCGCGCCGGGCAATATGATCGCGCCGTGACCGAAGCCAAGAAGGGCGGCGGCGAGGACATGCAGATCCTGATCGCCCAGGCCTATTCGAAGCAGGGCAAGAGCGCCGATGCGGTGACGGCTTACAACAAGCTGATTGCGTCGAACGGGCCGAAACCCGTGTATCTCGAGAATTTGGCGGGCGCGCAGTTCCGGTCGGGCGACAAGAAGGGTTACCTGGCGACCACGCAGAAGCTGATCAAGATCGATTCATCGCCGGCACGCTGGCAGACGCTGTTGGTCAATCTGCGCCAGAACCAGATGCGTCCCGAAGCCAAGCTGGCGCTGTTCCACCTGATGAGCGCGACCAACACCATCGATCGCCCGGCCGATTTCCAGGAGTTCGCCAAGCTGGCACTGGTGTCCGGACAGGCCGGCACGGCCGAACAGGCACTGACCAAGGGCGGCGTGACCGGCACCGATGCGATGTCGATGCGGTTGCTGCAGGCGGCAGGGCAGATGAATGCCAAGGCCGCTACCGACGCGCCGAAACTGGCCGCCAATCCGGCGACGGCCTTCAAGGGCGGGCAGGCCTATTTCGGACTGGGCCGCTATCCGCAGGCGGTCGCGGCGTATGACAAGGCGATCGCGACCAATGGCGCCGATGCCGACCAGGCACGGTTGTTCAAGGGCATCGCGGCTTTGAAGGGCGGCAATGCGGCAGTGGCCAAGACCAGCTTTGCCGCAGTGAGCGCCAGTGGCGGCCTGCGCGATATCGCCGATCTGTGGGCGTTGTATGCCGGCACGCCGGGTGCGGTGAAGGCGCCGGTGGCGGCACCGGCTGTAGCCAAGGCCGTCTGATAATGGGCCCCGGCTGCGCGAAATGGCGCAGCCGGGGTTTCAACATGAACGGGAGATGAGGGCAAATCGTCGCTGCCGCGATGGTGCAGGAACGGATCGGCGCGCGGCGTCGTTTGCAGTCGGCAACATCAGGAGCCGATCATGCGCGAGACTGACCTACCTCCCGTCCTCGTAACCGGCGGCGCTGGTTATATCGGCAGTCACGCGGCGCTCGCGCTGCTCGATCGCGGATGCAAGGTGGTTATCATCGACGATCTGTCGACCGGATCGGAACTGCTCATCCCCAAGGGCGCGATATTCGTTCGGGGCCGCGCCGGCGACCGGGCGCTGGTCGCCCGGGTGATCGCCAGCCACGGCATCGAGGCAATCATGCATTTTGCCGCGTCGATCAGCGTTGGCGATTCGGTGACCCAGCCGGGCGACTATTACCGGAACAATTTCGTCGAGACGCTGGCATTGGCCGAAACGGCGATTTCATCGGGTGTGTCGGCGATGGTGTTTTCATCGACCGCGGCGGTTTATGCCGAGAACGACGGCGCGGCGCTGGAGGAAAAAGCGCCGCTGCAGCCGATCAACCCCTATGGCTGGTCGAAGATGATGGCGGAACAGATGCTGCGCGACCTGGCGGCAGCGGACGGCCGGTTGTCGCTGGGCATATTGCGTTATTTCAACGTTGCCGGGGCGGATCCCAAGGGGCGTTCAGGGCAGAACAGCCGCCACGCGCATCACCTCATCGAGATCGCGACGCAGGTTGTCACCGGCAAGCGCGGCAGCTTTACCGTCTATGGCGACGATTATGCGACGCACGACGGCACCGGGGTGCGGGACTATGTGCATGTCAGCGATATCGCCGAGGCGCATGTGCTGCTGCTGCGGGCGTGCCTGGAAGAGCGCGGGTGCAGCCGGTTGTTCAACCTTGGTTATGGGCAGGGCAACAGCGTCATCGAGGTCATCGATGCGCTCGAGCGGGTGTCGGGCGGCGCGGTGCCGCGGGTCATGGGACCACGGCGGGCGGGCGATCCGGCACGGCTGGTGGCCAATGCCGATGCGGCGAAATCGCTGGGCTGGACGCCGCAATACGATGACCTCGAGACGATCGTCGGCCATGCCCTGGCGTGGGAGCGGACGCGGATCGCCGCGATGGCGTCAGCGAATGACCAGATAAAGCTCTTCGGCGCGGACGAACAGCGCCTGAAGCTCGTCGTCGAGGACGAAGCCGCGACAATCCTCGACGAGGTTTCCGAGCTGACTGCGATGAGCAGCAAGCGCAGCGCGCTTGAGCGCCAGCGCGGCATCGACGTCGCAAGCTACAAGTCGATGGGCCGGCGGACCGTCAACGGTGGTGAGAACCCATAAGGGAAAGGCGATGAGCTGGGCGCCGAGGCGCTCGGCGGCGGCGCGCGCGATGCGAAAGGCGGCCTGGTGGTCGGGGTGTGGATCGCCCTGCCAGCGGGTCACCAGCAGGTCGGCACCAAGGATCTTGTCGGCGGTTTCGGGATAGTCGGCGAGCGCGCCGTCCGGGGCGTCGGCGAAACCCATGGTGCCGCGGCCGCGCGTCAGGATGGCGACGGCGGCCGCTTCGGTGCGGCGGTGCGCACGGAGGCGGGCCGGCGGCCATTGCACCGAGCCGGGGTGCGAAGCGGCGCCGTCGGTCAGGACCGTGACATGGACGGCGAGGCCGCGATCGGCGGCGGCGGCGATCAGCCCGCCACAACCAAGGGTTTCATCATCGGCATGGGGCACCACGACACCCAGCGAGCGAGCGTTGCCGAGTAGTGCGTCGATGGTGACGGGCGCGGCGGCGGCGTGCCAGCGGGACAGCGTTTCTGCATGCGGCGACGGACTGTTGCGGGGTTGGAACAGCGGCGCGGCTGGCGAGTTTGTCATGGATGCGCAACCTGCCCGTTCCGCATCTGGTTCCCGCAGCGGCGCGGCGGGCGGCGCGTGTTGCCGACCGGCTGGCGGCGCGGCGCGATCACGATGCCAGCCTGCCGAACACCGAGGTCGCCGCGTTGCACCGGTACGGATTGCTGCACGCGCCGCTGCCGCTGCGGCTGGGCGGTGCCGCGACGGGGCTGAACGCGGCGACGGCGCCGGTGCTGCGCGATGTGCTGCGGATCATCGGCGGGGCGTCGCTGCCGCTGGGGCGGCTGTACGAGGGGCATGTCAATGCGGTGCGGCTGACGGCGCGATACGGCGATGCGGCGATGCGGCGATGCGGCGATGCGGCGATGCGGCGATGCGGCGATGCGGCGATGCGGCGATGCGGCGCTGCGGCGCAGATGGCGCTGCTCGCGGCCGAGTGCAACGCCGGGCGGATCTCGGCGGTGTGGAATGCCGAGAGTCCACCGGGACTGGTGCTGACCGGCGGCCGGCTGGTCGGGGCGAAACGCTACACGTCGGGGACCGGGATGGTGCGGCGGCCGCTGGTAACGGCGATGACGCCCGCGGGCATGGTGATGGCGATTCCCGACATCAGCGGCGCGGTGGGCGATTTGTCGGAATGGTTGCCGACGGGGATCGCGGCGTCGGCGACGGGCGGCACCGAGATGACCGGGATCGTGGTGGCGGCGAGCGAGATCGTCGGGGCACCGGGCGATTATTACCGGACGCCGTTGTTTGCCGGTGGTGCGTGGCGGGTGCTGGCGGTGCAGTTGGGTGCCGTCGAGCGGCTGGTCGGGCTGCACCGCGAGGCGATGAATGTTCGCGGGCGGAGCGGCGACCCGGTGCAGCGGGCGCGATTCGGCGAGGCGCTGGCGCGCTGCGAGGCGGCGCGGTTGTGGACGGCGCGGGCGGCAGCGATCGCCGAGGACCCGGCGCGCGATGCGGCCGCGGTCGATGCGTTCGTCAATCTGGCGCGGCATGGATTCGAGCGCGCGGCGCTGGAGGTGATCGAGCGGGTGCAGCGGGGCATCGGCCTGTCGGCGATGCTGCGGCCGTCGCCGGTGGAGCGGATCGTGCGCGACCTGTCGACGTACCTGCGGCAGCCGTTTCCGGATGCGGCGCTCGATGCGGCGTCGGGGTGGTCGATGGCTGCGGGTGGCGACATGCATACCGACATAGGAGATTATTGATGGACAGCCTGCCGCCGGCCTACTTCGACGATTTGTATAAGCAGGACATCGACCCGTGGAAGTTTCGCGGCAGCGAATATGAAGCGGCAAAATATGCAGCGACCCTGGATGCGATACCCCGGGGCCGGTATGCGGCCGGGCTGGAGATCGGCTGCTCGATCGGGATGTTGACGCGGATGCTGGCGGCGCGGTGCGACGACTTGCTGGCGACCGATGTGGCGGCGGCGGCGCTGGACGAAGCGCGGGCGCTGAATGCCGACCAGCCGCAGGTGCGGTTCGAACTGCGGCAGTTTCCCTGCGAGGTGTCGGGCGACGGTTTGAGGGGCGATTTCGACCTGATGGTGTTTTCCGAAGTGCTGTATTATCTCGATGCGCCGACGCTGGAGCAGGCGGCGGCCGTCACGGTCGGGATGGCGCGGCCGGGCGCGGATATCGTGCTGGTGCATTGGCTGGGCGAGACGCCGGATTATCCGCTCAATGGCAACGAGGCGGCGGAAGGCTTCATGGCTGCGCTGAATGGAATTGCCGAACCGGAATTTCATGCAGCGACGCCGCAGTATCGGATCGATCGCCTGCGGCGGGTTTGATTGCGGTAAGGCGGCTGTTCAGCAGGCTAGTCTGGGCGGCGAGCGCGGTTACCGGGACACGCGATTTTTGCAGCAAGGTGCAGGTTTCGCAGAAGGAATCCCAGGCGGCGCCGAAGGTGGTGGCGGCTTCGGCACCGAGGCGGGCGGCAAGGGGCGCGAGTTCACCGCCCTGCCATAGTCGGCGGGCGGTGCCGCGGAGGCGGGCGCGGCGCCAGGCGATGGCGGCGGGTTCGAGCTCGAAATCGGCGAGGGCGCCGGGTTCGACGGCGTAGCTGGTCAGCAGGTCGGCAAAGCCGCCGGGGGCGCGACCGTCGCTGCGGCCCGACGTCCAGACGCGGGCATCGAGAGTGTGACGGATGCGGGCATCGTGGTGGAGCAAGGCACGGTGGAGGGCGTGGTCCTCGGCGAGATCGACGAGGGGTATGCCGCCGACGGCAGCGAGGACTGGGGCGCGGACGGCCAGATTGGCGCCCCATGCCCAGATATGGTTGGGGTAGGGATCATGGGGGAGCGGATCGAGGTGGGCGGCGACGCGGGCGACGGCGTTGGCATAGGCGGCCTCGTCGCGGCGGCGGGCGACGCCTCCGAGCGAGGCGTCATCGTCGGGATCGATGTCGATGGCGCCGGCGACGGCGTCGGCGCCGGCCGCGAAGGCGGCGTGCATTGCGGCAAGCCAGCCGGTAGCGACGCGCGAGTCGGCGTCGGTACCGGCGACGATGCCATCGGGGCGGCCGATTTCGGTCAGGCGGGCGATGGCGGCATCGGTGGCGCCGCGCCGGGCCCAGCCGATATGGGCGCGTTCGGGGGGGTGCTCGGCTTCGACGACGATCAGCGGAAATGGCGCCGGGCAGGCGCGGGCGATGGCGGCGGTGTCGTCGCGGCAGTTGTTGGCATAGACGATCACCCCGGCGATGCGGTCGGCGGCGCGCGGCTGGGCGGCGAGAGCGGCGATGCAGGCGGCGATGCGCTCGGCCTCGTCGTGCGCGGGGATGGCGACGGCGAAGACCGGACCGGTCATGCCGACAAGGTCAGCGCGGGTGCGTAACGGGGCCAGGGCGCGCGCGGCGACAGGGGAATGTGCGCCGGGGCGGCGGCCGGCTGGACACCGCCGAAGGCGGCGACCTGGAGCGCGAGTTCGGCGGCAAGGGCGGCGTCGACGCTGCGGGCGCAATCGGGGCCATGGCCTTCGAACAGGCCGTTGTGGCAATGGCGGTCGTCGTCCCAGCCGAGGTGGCTGACGATGGGGTAAAGGCAGATGCCGCCGATATTGGCGACGGCGGCGATGGCGGCGCGGACTTCGTCGCAGACATAGCGCAACCAATAGGGCCGGAAGATGCCCTCGGTGCCGGTTTCGGCGATGTAGAGCGGTTGGTCGTAGCGGGCGGCGACGCCGGCAAGGAGGGTGCGTAGCGGGAGGTAGAGATGGTCGCCGAGGTGGACCGGGCGGCCGTGATCGACCCATTGGTTGTTGTTGTAATAGTTGAGCCCGATGATATCGACGGCGCCGGCGAAGCCGCCGAGTTCGGGCGCCCGCCGGCCGAGCAGCATGTCGAGCGCCTCGAACTGGCTGGCGTTGTGGATGCGGACCAGCTCCGCCGACCGGGGCGTATCGTCGGCGGGGAAGATGTGGATGAGGGGTTCGGCGACGGCGATTCGCGCGCGGGGATCGACGCTGCGCACGGCGTCGATGGCGGCCAGCGCGGCGCGGGCGAGCTGTTTTTTGAGGGCGGGGCCACGATTGCGGGCGAAGGGGTTGAGGCCGCCTTTTTCGCCGCCGGCAAACGCCCAGAAGCTGATTTCGTTGATCGGCGTCCAGGTCGGGGGTTCGTCGGTTTCGGCGCGGACCAGCACGGCGGCGACGCGGGCGAAGGCGGCAAAGCGCGTGATGAACGCCGGCGAGAAGACGTCGAGGCCGTTGGGCAGGCCGTAGTGAAGAAGATCCCAAGCCACGGTGAAGCCGCTGTCGCGCGCGGCGTGGAGCATCGGCAGGAAGCTCGACCAGTCGTAGCGGCCGGGGCGTTGCTCGATGCGGTGCCAGCGCAGGCCATCGCGGCCGCCGGCCATGCCGTGATGTTGCAGAAGCGCATAATCGTCGGCGGCGCGCAGGTCGTGGCCGGTGGAGGCGATGAGATCGAGCCGGCGACCGCTGCGCAGTTTATGCGCCGAACATTCGAAGCCGCCGAGCAGCATCGAACCGAGCAGGGGGCGAAACGCCCCCTGCTCGGCTTGTGCACTCGCGTCCGGATGCCCGGCAATCGTCATTCGGCAGCGACGGCCGCAGTTGCCAGGGTCGGCATCGCGCGCGGCAGCATCTCGTCGATGCGGCGGAAGGTGGCGAGCGCCTGGCCGGTGACCTGGTCCATGTTGTAGTAGCGAAAGGTTGCCAGCCGGCCGACGAACCAGACATCGGGAGTCTGCATGGCAAGTGCCTCGTAGCGCTTGAAGAGCTCGGCGCTGTCAGGATTGAGGATGGGGTAATAGGGGTCCCCCTCCGCCGACGGATATTCGCGGGTGATCGCCGTGCGCGAATGGAGTTGGCCGGTCATGTGCTTGTATTCGCTTATCCGCGTGAAGGCCTCGGTCTGCGGATAATTGACCGTTCCGGTCGGCAAGGCAAATTCCTTGTCGATGGTCTCGTGTTCGAAACGCAGCGAGCGATAGGGCAGCTCGCCGAAGCGATAATCGAAATATTCATCGATGGGGCCGGTGTAGATAACGCGGTCGTGCGGGATCAGCTCGCGGATGTCGCGGAAGTCGGTGCCGAGCATGACCGAGATGTTGGGGTGGTCGAGCATCGCCTCGAACATGCGGGTGTAGCCCTGCGCCGGCATGGCCTGGTGCTTGTCGGTGAAATATCGGTCGTCGCGGTCGGTGCGGATCGGCACCCGCGCGGTGATCGACTTGTCGAGCTGCGACGGGTCGAGGCCCCATTGCTTGCGGGTATAGCCCTGAAAGAATTTCTCATACAGCTCGCGGCCGACGACCGAGACGACGACGTCCTCGGAGGTGCGGATGGTCTCGACGGGCTCGGCGCGCGCGGCGAACCACTCGGTCAACTCCTCGCTGGTCAAAGACAGGTCATAGAGCTTGTTGACGGTATCGAGGTTGATCGGGATCGGCACCAGCATGTCGTCGACCATGCCGAGGACGCGATGTTCATAGGGCCGCCAATCGGTGAAGTTCGACAGGTGATCGAAGACCATGTCGGAATTGGTGTGGAAGATGTGCGGGCCGTATTGGTGGATGAGGACACCGGCGTCGTCGTGGCGGTCATAGGCATTGCCGCCGATGTGATTGCGGCGATCGACGACGAGGACGCGGTCGCCGCGCTGGCTGGCGAGGCGCTCGGCGAGGACTGCGCCGGCGAACCCGGCACCGACGATCAGCCAGTCGAACTTCTTGGGACTAGTTGGCATTCATGACCTCCCTGGTGGCAGGCGCGGCGGCGCTTCGCGCCGAAGGCGCCGCGGCGTTGTGGATAAGGGCGCGCATCGCGGCCCAGGTGGTGTCCCAGCTATTGCCTTCGAGCCGTGCATCGACGGCAGCGAGGCGCGCGGTGCGATCATTTGCAGCAAGCAGGCGGTCGCCGGCGGCGACCATGGCAGCGGCTTCGTCGGCGATCTGGACGAGGCCGAGACGGCCATAGGGTTCGACGACATCGGTGATCGAGGTCGACATCAGCGGCAGGCCGGCGGCGAGGAACTCAGGGGTCTTGGTCGGCGAGATGAAGCGCGTCGCGCTATTACGGGCAAAGGGCATCCAGCCGAGGTCCCAATGCGCCATGTACGACGGCAGTTCGGCATAGCCCCGCATGCCGAGCCAATGAATGTTGGGAGCGTTCGGCAGTTGCGCCGGATCGATCTTCGCGGTTGGGCCGATCATGATGAACTGCCAGTCCGGACGCAGCGCGGCGACGGCGGCGATCAGCGGCTGGTCGATGCGCTCGTCGATGACGCCGAAGAAGCCGATGCGCGGATGAGGGATATTTTCGAGATGAGGGTCGGCTGGACCGGCGGTACGAGCTTGGCCGAAATGGGCGGCGTCGATGCTCGAGGGGAAGCAATGGACTTCGGGATTGCGGCCTTCGGCAACACGCTGGAGCGAGGCGCCGCCGGTGAAGACGAGGTCGGCGCGGGCCATGAGATCGGCCTCGGCGGCGTGGAGTTCGGGCGGTGCGAAATCGAAGGCCGAAAGCTCGTCCATCTTGTCGAACAGGATGAGGTCGGCGGAAATATCGCGGGCGAAGGCGAGCGCCATCGGGGTGTAGAACCACAGGTAAAGCGGCCGCGTGCCGGCGCGCGCGGCGATGGTCCTCGCGACCATGCACTGGTGCTCGATCGCAGCTTGGTGGTCGACGCCGTCGGCGAGCAATGGCTGAATGACGCAAACGCCTTCGGGCGTGCCGATTTCGCGGAAGCCGCTGGCATTGCTGTCGAACAAGGGCTCTTCGATGAAGCAGATGTCGAAGTCTCGGGCTGCGCGGCCAAGCAAATGCTGCGGACGCTGATAGACAAAATCCCAACGCAAATGCGAAAAAACAATAAGTAATGGCCTGGCAGCCGGAATGTGGTCGTGCCTCGGCATTACGCTCATGGCGTTTCCTCAGTTGGAGGGCAGGTTACAGCGATTTGGCAGAAACTATATTGGTGAATGCGTTACGGGGCCGGCGGTTCCCGGAAGGGGTATGTGGTGCCGCTCTGCTAGGGTTTTCCGGTGACCTGCTCGCCGTCGCTGCCCTGGACGAGATCGCCGGGGGCGGCGGCTTCTTCGGCATGGTCCGGGCCATGATCAGGGTTGCCCGGTTTGCGGGTGACGGCCTTGTCAAAGTCGGCGCGGTCGGAGCCGGATTTCTGGCTGGGGTGATCGGTGTATTTGCCGGTGTCGTCGCTGGGCGAGTTGCGGACGCTGGCGGCATGGTGGTCGTATTCGGCAGCGCCGTCTTCGCCGGCCTGGCCGCCGCCATAATAGCCTTGTTGGCTTTGGCCGCCGGGGGAGGGTTTGTCGGATTTTTCGCCGGGTATGTGAGGGTTGGCGTAGGCGCCGCCGCCGGACTGACCGCCGGCGAAACTGCCGCCGTACTGGTCTGGCCCAGAACCCTTGCGCACGCCCAACACATTGTCGTCGGAGGGGGTCTCGGGGTCTTCGGACATGGGGCACCCCTATTGGCCTTTGAGGTCAACCTATGGAGCGGGGGTGGGTTCCGGGGGCGCGTTGGGCATTATGCCGCGGGGTGGGCTTCATTTGGCAAGGGAGACACCCCCACCCGGGCCGCGAAGACGCGTCTCTCGCCTCCCCCCTACAGGGGGAGGACAAGGATTGGTCAGCTGCCGGCTGGTTCGGACTGGAGCTGGATGTAGTTCTGCAGGCCCATCTGGGCGATCATGGTTTTCTGGGTTTCGATGAAGTCGATATGCTCCTCCTCGGCGCGGAGGATTTCGGCGAACAGATCGCGGCTGGGATAGTCGCGGACGGTTTCGCAATATGCGATGGCATCGCGGAGCAAGCCGGTCGCCTCGTATTCGAGGGCCAGGTCGGCGTCAAGAATTTCGGGGACGTTTTCGCCGATGCGAAGGCGGTTGAGCGCCTGCATGCCGGGCAGGCCATCGAGGAAGAAGATGCGCTCCATCAGCCGGTCGGCATGCTGCATCTCCTCGATCGATTCCTTGCGCTCATAGGCGGCAAGCTTCTTGATGCCGAGGTTGTCGAGAAGGCGGTAGTGCAGCCAATATTGATTGACTGCAGTCAGTTCGCCCTTGAGCACGGCGTTGAGAAATTCGATGACCTTGGTGTCGCCGCGCATAAGGGCCTCCTGAAACTTGCCAGGGGCGGATGCACCGGGAATCGCCCGCGGTCAATGGCCGGGCAAGAAAAGCCGAATGAAAACAGTCTGTTGAAATTGAGTATGGCTATCAGTTGCGGCTTTGGACGGGCTAGGCGAAAACCGATTCGCTGCGCGCGACTTCACGGGCGAAGGGCAGGCATTGCCCGCATTTTGGCTTGCAGCCGAGCTGGGCAAAGGCCGTGACCGGGCAATCACTGCGCGTGACGCGCACGGCCTCGCGAACCTGGTTTTCGCGAAGGGCATTGCAAACGCAGACGATCAAGAGATTCACCCCACGGCACGGACTGTTATCGCGAATCGCTATCGCGCATCCGCGAAGCTAATGCAAGTCGTTCGCAGACGCAGAAAGACCAGCTTGTCGCAAATTTGCGACCGGGCTAGCGAACAGGTCGGGGAGTATCGCGATGCGGATCGAGCCGAGCGGCATGGCCTGCGGGGCCGAGGTGACGGGGATCGACCTGGCGCAGCCGTTGGCGCCCGGGGACGTCGCGGCGCTGCGGGCGGCATGGACGCGGCACCTGGTGCTGGCATTCCCGGACCAGGACCTGGACGACGACGCGCTCGAGCGGTTTACGCTGGCATTCGGGGCGTTCGGCGAGGACCCGTTCATCGCGCCGATTGCCGGGCGCGAGCATGTGATCGCGGTGGCGCGCGGGGCGGATGAGACGGCGCCGATCTTTGCCGAGGCCTGGCATACCGACTGGAGTTTCCAGGTGGTGCCGCCGGATGGGACCTGCCTGTACGGGATCACGATACCGGGGCGCGGCGGTGACACGCTGTTCGCCAACCAGCAGGCGGCGCTGGCGGCGATGCCCCCTGCCCTGCTCGACCGGGTCAGGGACGCGGTCGCCGTGCATTCGGCGCGGGCGGGCTATGCGCCGGACGGGATGTACGGGGCGAACGACAAGGGCCGGACGATGGACATCCGGCCGTCCGAATCGGCACTGGCATTGCAGCGGCATCCGCTGATCCGGCGGCATCCGGAGACCGGCGTGCCGGCGATCTATGGCGCGCCGGGCTATATCGTGGCGCTTGAAGGAGTCGACGACCCGCAGGGGCTGATGATGGAATTATATGCATGGCAGACGCAGGAGCGCTTCGTCTATCGACACCAATGGCGCCCGCGGATGCTGGTGATGTGGGACAACCGCGCCGTGTTGCACAAGGCGACCGGCGGTTATGATGGCGAGGCGCGGTTGCTGCACCGGACGACGATCGGCGGGACAGCGTTCTAACGTACAGTTGACCTGCCGGTGTCCCATCGCCATAAGACAGTCATGTTTTCGACCGAACGCCCCATTTATCGCCAGATTCGCGATGTGATCGTCGAACGGATCCTTGGGTCCGGCGATGGCGCGCTGCTGCCTTCGGTGCGCGCGCTGGCTGCCGAGGCGGGCGTCAACCCGTTGACGGTGGCCAAGGCGTATCACGAGTTGCAGGCGAGCGGGCTGGTGGTCGCCAAGAAGGGCGTCGGGCTGTTTGCTGCCGAGGGCGCGGCGCGGGCGTTGCTCAAGGCCGAGCGGTCGCGGTTTCTCGATGAGGAATGGCCGCGGGTGCAAGCGCGGATCGAGCGGCTGGGGTTGACGGCCCGGGATTTGCTCGAGACAGTGTAGGCCGGTCACCCTCACCCGGGCCGCCTTCGGCGTCTCTCGCCTCTCCCGCAAGCGGGAGAGGGGCAGGAGGTTAGAGGGGCAGGTTTAGAACTTCCTTTGTGAACGCCAACGGGTTGAACGCTGCGCCGCTGGCGTCGAAGCCGCGGCGGATTATGATCAGGTCGCGGGCGGGGACGATGATGGCGAACTGGCCGCGGTTGCCGATGAAGCCATAGGTGCCGGCGGGCAAGCCGTCGGCGGGACCGTATAGCCAGATGCCGAGGCCGTAGCCGCCGCGTCCCGGGGGTGGCTGGATGCCGCTGGGGGTGGTGCTTCTGGCGATCCAGCCGGCGGGGAGCAGGCGGCGGCCGTCGGGGGCGATGCCGTCACGGCTGTAGAGGAGCGCGAGGCGGGCGAGGTCGCGGCCGGTCATCCAGACCTGGCTCGATAGGATGAAATGGCCCTGCCAATCGGTTTCGGGCGTCGTGCGTGTCATGCCGAGCGGCCACAGGAGTTCGGTGAACGGGAAGCCGAGCGGATCGGCGACGCGGGCTTCGAGGCCGAGGGCGGCGAGCATGATGTCGTTGTTCGAATAGTTGAAATGGGCGCCGGGGGCGTATTCGAGCGGCATGGTTGCGGCGGCTTGCGGGACGGTGGCGCCGCCGATGTAAATGGCGTCGGTTCGGTTGCCGGGGCCGGCGGTCCACAGGCCTGAGTTCATGCGCAGCAGTTGCTCGGTGGTGATGGCGGCGCGCGGGTCGCCGGAGGCGGACCAGGTGGGGATGGCGGCGGGCGCGGCGATGTCGATGCGGCCGAGTTCGGCGGCGCGGCCGATGAGGGCGGCGGTCAAGCTTTTGGCGACGCTCCAGGTGCGCTGCGGGGTGTGGCTATCGAAGCCCGGGCGGTAGCGTTCGGCGACGATCTTGCCATTGTGGAGGATGATGACGGCGGTGGTGGCGCTGGTGTCGTTGTTCTTGCCGCCAAAGGCTGCCGGGTCGAAGGCGCGGGCGACGACGGCGGCAAGGGCCTTGGCCGCCGCGCGAGGTGGGCGGACGGCGGCGCCCCGGTCGCCGAGCGGCCAGCGCGCGGCGTCGACGGCGGCGAGGTCGGGCTTGCGGAAATCGGGAGTTAGACGCGGAATGACCTCGGTGTTCGTGCCGCCGATGGGCAGGCTGGCGCAGCCGAGGAGCGGGCGCCAGGCGGCGATGCGCGGCGGCAGCGCTGGGTCGAAGGTGACGCTGACGGTGCGGGCGGTTCGGTCGATCTTGGCGGGAAGCGCGGCGATGAGCGACTGGTATTCGGGGTAGATGCCGTTGAGGTCGTCGGCGGTGACTTGCGCCTCGGTCTGCCCGGCGTTGAAGATGCCCGAGCAGAGAAAGGCGGCCTTGTAGCCCGCCGCTAAGGCGCGATCGCGCTGCGTATCCGCCGCAGCAGCGGGGACTGCCGCAAGTAGCAGCGCAACCAGCAGCGCCTTCATGCGGCGAGGGCCTGCCACAGGGCAGCGGCGATGCCGCCGGCGCGGGTGTCGCCGACGGTGGTGGGCGCCATCTTGTTCATCACATAGGACAGGCAGAGGCGGGATTTCATGTCGGCGATGACCAGCGAGCCGCCATAGCCGCCCCAATAGACGCTGTCGGCGTTGGGCAGCGGCAGGGCGGCGCCGGGCAGGCCATAGCCGAGGCCGTAGCTGATCGGCATGCCGAGGACGAGATCGTCGCCCTTGATCTGGGGTTCGAGAGCGCGGCGGACGCCGGCTTCGGAAAGGATCTGCTTGCCATTGGCGAAACCGCCGTTGGCGACGAGGGTCTGGATCCGGGCGACCGAACGGGCATTGCCATGGCCGTTGGCGGCGGGGATTTCGGCGGCGCGCCATTCGCGGGTGCGGGTCTCGAGCGGATTGATGGCGGGGTTGGTCGACATGTTTTTCGCCAACTCGGACGTGGCGGAATCGGTGATGCCGCCACCGGGCGGCGGCGGAATGAGATCCGCGACGCGGTGATCCTCGCTGGCATCGAGGCCGATATGGAAATCGGCTCCCAAGGGCTCGGCAATTTCGGTCTTGAAGACCGTGCCGAGGCTTTGGCCGGTGATGCGGCGGATGACTTCGCCGACGAGATAGCCCTGGGTGATGCCGTGATAGCCGGGCGCGGTGCCGGGGGTCCAGAACGGCGCCTGCGCGGCGAGCAAGGTGGTCACCTTTTCCCAGTCGTAGAGGTCGGATTTGGTCATTTTTTCGTGGAAGCCCGACAGGCCGGCGCTGTGCGCCATGAGGTGGGCGACGGTGACGTCCTGTTTGCCGGCGGCAGCGAATTCGGGCCAGTAATGCGCAACCTTCTGGGCGAAATCGAGTTCGCCGCGGTCGGCGAGCAGGAGGGCGGTGAGCGCGGTCATCGTCTTGGTGGTCGAATAGACGTTGACGATGGTGTCCTTTTCCCAGGGGCGGGTCCGGGCTTCGTCGGCGTGGCCGGCCCAGAGGTCGACGATGGGTTCGCCTTCGAGGGTGGCGGCGAAGCTGGCGCCGATGTCGGAGCCATTGGTGAAGTTCGCGGCGAAGGCGTCGCGAACGGCGGCGAAGCGGGGGTGGGTGGTGCCATGGATTTCGGTCATCGAATGTTCCTTAGATGATGATTTCAGCGGGTAATGGCGATGCGCCGACGAGGCGCTGGTAGGTGTTCAGGGCGAAGCGATCGGTCATGCCGGCGATGAAATCGGCGATATGCCGGGCGCGGCCTGGTTGTTCGGCGGGCGTGGCGGCGGCCCAGTCGGCGGGCATCGCGGCGGGGTCTGCCTGGAGCGCGGCGAACAGCCCGGCGACGACGAGCTTGGAGGGATCCCGGAGTGCGGCGACGTGGGGGTGGCGGTACATGCTGTTGCGCAGGAAGGTTTTGAGGGCGGCGGTTTGCGCGGCCATTTCGGGGGAGAAGCCGGCGAGAGGTCGACCGGCGGCGCGGATATCGGCGACCGATTGCGGAGTTGCCTCGGCGAGGCGGCGGCGGGTTTCGGTGAGCAGGTCGTCCGTCATGCGGCCGATCTGGTCGCGGATGAGTTCGGGCACCAATCGCCGGCGCGCGGTGATCGCGGGCCAACGGGCGATGACGGCGCTCCAGCTTTGCGCGGTGAAGGGGACGGCGGCGGCGACGTCCTCCGGGGTGAAAAGCCCGGCGCGGATGCCGTCGTCGAGATCGTGGTTGTCATAGGCGATGTCGTCAGCGAGCGCGGCGACCTGCGCCTCGAGGCCGGCGTGGCTGGCGAGATCGAGGGGGTAGTCGGCGTCGGCCTGGGCCATGGCCCAGGTCGGCAGGTGGATCGGGCCGTTGTGCTTGGCGAGGCCTTCGAGGGTCTCCCATGACAGGTTTAGGCCGTCCCAGCCGGGGTAGCGGGTTTCAAGTTTGGTGACGATGCGCAGCGTCTGGGCATTGTGGTCGAAGCCGCCATAGGGGGCGAGCGCCGCTTCGAGAGCGTCCTCGCCGGAGTGGCCGAAGGGCGGGTGGCCGAGGTCGTGGGCGAGGGCCAGGGCTTCGGTCAGGTCGTCATTCAGGCCGAGGGCGCGGGCGAGGGTGCGGGCGATCTGCGCGACTTCGAGGCTGTGGGTGAGGCGGACGCGGAAATGGTCGCCATCGGGGGCTACGAAGACCTGGGTCTTGTAGCGCAGGCGGCGGAAGGCGCTGCTGTGGACGATGCGGTCGCGGTCGCGCTGGAAGGCGGTGCGCGTGGCGGAGGGGGATTCTTGGTGGCGGCGGCCGCGGGATTGGGCGGGGTTGGTGGCGTAGGGGGTCATTTGCGATTCAATGGCATGGTTTTGCTTGTGGGGCGAACACCCCCACCCGGGCCGCGCGAAGATGCGCGTCTCTCGCCTCCCCCCTCGAGGGGGAGGACAAGGGCATTATAGGTCCTTGTCGAAGGCGGTGGTCATGCGGGGGGTGTCGGTGGTGGTGACCGAGTAGCGCGGTGCGGGGGCGGGTTGCATGACGCCGCCGATTTCGATGTAGGTCTGGCGGGCGGCGTTGTGGGGGTGCGATGGCGCCTCGGCCATGCTGAGGACCGGGGCGAAGCAGACGTCGGTCATTTCCATCAGCGCGCACCACTGGTTGCGGGTTTTCGACAGGAACAAGCCCGTCAGCTTGTCCTTCAACGGGCCCCAGGCGGCGCGGTCCATCTGGGCGTCGAAATCCTTGTCGTCGGCCAGCCCGGCGAGGCGGCGGAGTTCGGCATAGAACTGCGGCTCGATGCTGCCGATCGAGATCCATTTGCCGTCGGAGGTTTCATACGTGTCGTAGAAATGCGCGCCGGTATCGAGCATGTTGGTGCCGCGCTCGTCGGTCCAGATGCCGTTGGCGCGAAAGCCCCAGATCATGCTCATGAGGACGGCGGCGCCGTCGGTCATGGCGGTGTCGATGACCTGGCCCTGGCCGGTTTTCTGGGCGTGGAGGAGCGCCGCGACCATGCCGAAAGCCAGCATCATGCCGCCGCCGCCGAAGTCGCCGACCATGTTGATCGGCGGCGTCGGTTTTTCGCCGGCGCGGCCATAGGCGTGGAGGGCGCCGGCAAGGGCGATGTAGTTGATATCATGGCCTGCCGCGGCAGCGTACGGCCCGGTCTGGCCCCAGCCGGTCATGCGGCCATAGACCAGCTTGGGGTTGTCAGCGAGCAGCACTTCGGGTCCGAGACCGAGGCGTTCGGTGACGCCGGGGCGGAAGCCTTCGATGAGGCCGTCGGCGGATTTGACCAGCTCGCGGACCCTGGCCTTGCCTTCGTCGGACTTGAGATCGACGCCGATCAGGCGGCGCGAGCGGAGCAGCGGATCGCGTGCATCGATACGCGCGCCGGGGCGGTCGACGCGGATGACTTCGGCGCCGTGGTCGGCGAGCATCATGGCGGCGAACGGGCCGGGGCCGATGCCGGCGAGCTCGATGATGCGAAGGCCCGCGAGTGGTCCGGCCATGATGATGATCCCCGTTGCGATGTATGTTTCGCCATCCCTGCCAGCTTGGCGGCGAGCGTCAAGCTGTTGCAGACGGGAGGGTCACGGCGATATGGTGGTGCGATGCAAACAGCCGAAACGACGATCTGGCACAATCCCGCCTGTGGGACATCGCGGACTGTGCTGGCGATGATCCGGGCGGCGGGGATCGAGCCGGTGGTGATTGAGTATCTGAAGACGCCGCCGGATGCGGCGGTGCTGGCGCGGGTCGCGGCGGCGGTCGGCGCGGCGAAGCTGCTGCGGGTGCGCGGGACGCGGGCCGAGGCGCTGGGGTTGGTTGGGGCGGAGGATGGGGCGATCTTGGCGGCTATGGCGGCGGACCCGGGGTTGATCGAGCGGCCGGTGGTGATTGCGCCGGGGGGGATTGTGCTGGCGCGGCCGGCGGAGACGGTGGTGGCTGTTTTGGGCGGCGGGGTGCCGGTTTCCGGGTAGTTTGTGGGTGTTGTCAGTCGGTTAGCTTGTTATTGGGCGATCTCGGCGCGCGAAAAAAAGTGGCGTCGGGTGGTTTGCGGAATAGTTGAGTGATTGCGGTGGGTTGACCCCGTCAAGTTCACTGGGACGCGAATTTTGTAGGTTTTTGTGGAGGCTTCATCGGGTTGGGCGGGACCCCCGCCCCGCTCGCGCAAGGGCGCGAGTCGCCCTCCCCGCAGGGGGGAGGGAGGCGCGCCTTGTTAACCTGTTTGGTTGCTTTAGTCAAGTTCTAGTTGTTGACCTGCCGCTTGAAGAACGGCGGGATGTCGACTTCGGGGGAGCCGGGTTGGGGCTCGGGCGCCAGGTTGGTCGGGTTCGGGGCGCTGGGCTTGTTGCGGGGGCCGCGCGACAGGTTCATCATCTTTTCGAACAGTGTCATCGGGCGCTCTTCCTCGACCGGCGGCGCGGCGACGGGGGCGGGTGCGGGCACGTGAACAGCTGCGGCCGGCGTCTCGCTCGGGGTAAAGCGGAAGGTTTCGGCCGGCGACATGTCGGGGATGCGTTCCGCTGCGATGGCGAGGTCGATGTCTTCGGCTTCGGGCTCGATTTCGGGCAGGTCGGCATCGGCGGCAACCATCGCGGCTACCGGCAGGTCCTCGAGGATCGGCACGGTTGCCGCGGCTTCGGGGACCGGCTGCGGCGCAGTGATCGGTGCGGTCGTGAAGATGCTCGGCTGGCTGGCGAAGCTGTTGCTTGGGCGTGGGCGCGGCGCGGCGGCGGACGGACGCGTCGCGGCATCGATGCCGGTGGCGACGACCGAGACGCGCATGACGCCGTCGAGGTCCTTGTTGAAGGCCGAGCCGACGATGATGTTGGCGTCGGGATCGACCATGTCGCGGATGTGCGTCGCGGCTTCATCGACTTCCATCAGGCGGAGATCGTCGCCGCCGGTGATGTTGATGATGACGCCCTTGGCACCGCGCATCGAGACTTCGTCGAGCAGCGGGTTGGCGATGGCCTTTTCGGCGGCCTCGATGGCGCGGCGCTCGCCCGTCGCTTCGCCGGTGCCCATCATCGCCTTGCCCATTTCGGACATGACGGTGCGGATATCGGCGAAATCGAGGTTGATCAGGCCAGGCATGATCATGAGATCGGTGATGCCGCGGACGCCCTGGTGGAGGACCTGGTCGGCCATCGCGAACGCTTCCTTGAACGTGGTGTTGGCGTTGGCGATGAGGAACAGATTCTGGTTCGGAATGATGATGAGGGTGTCGACGACCTTCTGCAACTCGGCGATGCCTTCCTCGGCGGCGCGCATGCGCTTGTTGCCTTCGAAGGTGAACGGCTTGGTGACGACACCGACGGTCAGGATGCCCTTTTCACGCGCGGCGCGGGCAACGACGGGGGCTGCCCCGGTGCCGGTGCCGCCGCCCATGCCGGCGGCGATGAAGCACATGTGGGCGCCTTCGAGGCTGGCTTCGAGCTGGTCGAGGGTTTCTTCGGCGGCAGCGCGGCCGATCTCGGGACGGGCGCCGGCGCCGAGCCCCTGGGTGATCTTCATGCCGAGCTGAATGCGGGTTTCCGCCTTGCTCGAGGCAAGCGATTGCGCGTCGGTATTGGCGACGATGAACTCGACGCCCTGGAGATCGGCGTTGATCATGTTGGTGACGGCGTTGCAGCCCGCACCACCGACTCCGATGACCGTGATGCGGGGCTTCAGCTCGGTCAGTTCGGGACGTTCGAATTCCAGCATTTCGTGTCTCCCCTTCAAGGATTCATACTATATAAGCTATGCGACGCCGCAAGTCGCATCACAGACTACCTCGAAGTTTTTCGATCATGGTGGCGAGGCGACCACCATTTCCGCCGTGTTTCTTGGCCGGCGCCGTCATGTGCCAGATATCGGGCACTTCGTGCGCCGCGAACAGCACCAAACCGGCGAGTGTGGCAAAGGCCGGGCCAGACTGTGCAGGCGGCAAGCCGGTCAGACCGCGAGGCCGGCCGATGCGGACATTGCGGCCCAGCGACCCCTGTGCAAAATCGGCAATCGAGCGCAATTCGGCGCCGCCGCCGGTCAAAACGACCTGTCGCGCCTGCGGGCCGGTGAAGCCCAGCGAATCGAGCTTGAGGGCGATTTCGCGGAACAGGAGGTCGAGGCGGTGGCGGATGACGCCGATGATCTGCGCCTTTGGCACGCGCAAGGGTTCGGCGAGGCCGTCGTCGCTCATCGGCGGGATCTCGACGGCTTCGTGATTGTCCTTGGGAACGGCGACCGCCGCGCCGTCGAGCGCCTTGAGCCGTTCGGCATGGCTGCGGCGGGTGGCAAAGGCAGCGGCGAGATCATAGGTGATGTCGTCGGCACCCATCGGGATCGCGGCGACACCGACCAGCATGCCCATGCTGTGGACGGCGATGGTGGTGACGCCGGCGCCGATCTCGATGAGGGCGACGCCGAGTTCGCGTTCCTCGCGTTCGAGCGTCGACAGGCTGGCGGCGAGCGGCGAGGCGACGAGGCTGCGCAGGCCGATATGCGCCTGCTTGATGGCGCGATCGAGATTCTTCAATGGCGGCGTATCGGCGGTGACGACATGGATATCCATGCCGAGGCGATCGGCGTGGAAGCCGACCGGGCTTTCGACGCCGGGCTGGCCATCGAGGGCGTAGAGCGCCGGCTGGGCGTGGACGACGGTGCGGCCGCGCGGATCGATGCGGGTGCGGCCGGCCTCGCGCAGCAGCGTCATGTCGGCGCCGGTGATGCTGGCGCCGGCGATATCGATTTCGGCGGTGGCGACGTCGGAGCCGAGGTTGCCCGCCGAGATCGAGGCGTGGACGAATTCGACCTGGGTGCCGGCGGCGCGTTCGGCCTGGTCCATGGCACCGCGGATGGCGGCCTCGGTCTTTTCGAAATCGGTGACGAGGCCCCGCCGGAGCCCGGCGCAGGGTTTCTGGCCGGTGCCGATGACGCGGGGTTCGCCGTCGGCGCCGACAAGGGCGATGAGCGCGGCGACCTTGGAGGTGCCGACATCGAGCACGGCGATGATGCGCTCGGCGCCCTTGGGGGTGAGGGGGATCTTGTTGACCATCAGATTGTCGTCGGCTTCTGCGCTTTGGCGGCGGCGGCGGCGGCGGTTGCAGCAGCCTTGGCAGCGGATTCAAGGGCCTGTGCAACGGCCGGGCCACGCACCGTCATCTGGCCGGGGAGACGCATGTCGAAGCGCTCGAAACGGCCACCGAGGAGTTTCTGGTCGTCGGCGAGCGCTGCCTCCATGCGGGCGAACTTGCGATAGGCGGCGCGGGCGGCGGCGGGTGTGTCGGGCAGCGCCAGGGTCTCGCCGGTCTTGAATTTCAGGTCCCAGCGGCGCCCGCCGACGAGGACGGCGGCATCGACCTGGGGCGCCAGCGTGGGGGCCGAGGCGGTGAGCGCGAGGACTTCGCGGACGCGGGTGTTGGCGCCGGCGCCGACGACGACGGGCAGGCTGGCGAAGCGCTTGAGATCGGTGCCGGTCAGCGATTGCCCGGTGATGTCGATGGCGGTGAAGCGGCGGCGATGCTGCCAGAGGGCGACGGGACGGCGCTCGGTAACTTGGATGGCGAGGGTATCGGGCAGGCGGCGGGCGACGCTGACGTCGGCGACCCAGGGCAGCGCCAGCAGGCGGGCGCGGATGGCCCCGAGATCGGCGGTCAGCATGGCGTTGGTGTCGCCCGAGAGGACGGCTTCGTATATCGGCAGGCGATCGCTTTCCTTGGCGCCGGTGACTTCGACGTGGCGGATTTCGAAGCCGGCGTCGGCGGTGTTATGGATGAACTGCGTCCATAGGCGCTGCGGGATGCCGGCGAGGGTGAGGGCGACGAGGCTGACCGCGGCAACGAGGCTGATGCGGATGACGTTGCGGCGCAGGACGGCGGCATTGACCGGCAGGGCGACGGTCGCGGGTTCGCGCTTGCGCGCGGGGGTGGGTTTGCGTTTGGGGGGGGCGGCGCCGCGCTTGAGGGTCGAGGTGGTCATTTCAGGGCTGCATCGATGAGGCGTTGGACAAGGGATTCATAGTCGATGCCGCGGTAGCGGGCCTGTTCGGGGACGAGGCTGAGCGGGGTCATGCCGGGCTGGGTGTTGACTTCGAGAAGATAGAGACCGCCCTCCCCTTGCGCCGGGTCATAGCGGAAATCGGAGCGCGACGTGCCCTTGCAGCCGAGGGCGCGGTGGGCGTCGAGGGCCATTTTGAGGCAGGCTGCGGTGATTTCGGGCGGCAGGTCGGCGGGGCAGATGTGGAGCGTGCGGCCTTCGGTATATTTGGCCTCATAGTCATAGAAGCCGGTGTCTGTCTGAAGTTCGGTCACAGCCAGGGCTTCGTCATCGAGAACGGCGACGGTGAGTTCCTTGCCGGCGATGAACGGTTCGGCGAGCAATGACGGGAACACTTGCCACGGACCGCTGGCCTGTGCCGAGATCGGGTTGCCGTAGTTGGAGGCGTCGGTGACGATGGCGACGCCGACCGAGGAGCCTTCGTTGACGGGCTTGAGGACGTAGGGGCGCGGCAGGGGGTCGCCGGCGTAGAGGGTTTCGGAGGCGACGATAGTGCCGGCGGGCATGCGGATGCCGTGCGGGGCGAGGACGAGCTTGGTCAGTTCCTTGTCGATGGCGATCGCCGAGGTGCTGACGCCGGAATGGGTGTATTTGAGGCCCATCAGGTCGAGCAGGCCCTGGACGCTGCCGTCTTCGCCGGGGGTGCCGTGGAGGGCGTTGAAGACCACGTCCGGCGCGGCTTCGGCGAGGCGCGCGGCGATGTCGCGGTCCATGTCGATTTCGGTGACGCGGTGGCCGAGTGCGCGGCACGCGGCTGCGATGCCCTTGCCCGAGGTTAGCGAGACTTCGCGCTCGGCGGACCAGCCGCCCATCAGGACGACGACGTGCAGAGTCACTTGTGGCCCACCCTTTCGATCTCCCATTCGAGCGCAATGCCGCTGTGGGCGAGGACGCGGGACCGGACTTCGTCGCCGAGCGCCTCGATGTCGGCGCTGGTGGCGGTGCCGGTGTTGATGAGGAAGTTGGTGTGTTTTTCGCTGACCTGGGCACCGCCGATGGTCAGGCCGCGGCAGCCGGCCTGGTCGACGAGTTGCCAGGCCTTGTGGCCGGGGGGGTTCTTGAAGGTCGAGCCGCCGGTGCGTGAGCGGAGCGGCTGCGAGGCTTCACGTTCGGCGGCGATGCGGTCCATTTCGGCGGTGATGACGGTCTTGTCGCCGGGGGTTGCACGGAAGACGGCTTCGATGACGATGTCGCCTTGGGGGAGCGCGGAGTGGCGGTAGCTGAAGCCGAAGGCCGCGGCGGGGAGGGTTTCGGTGGTGCCGTTGCGGCGGATGACGGTCGCTTCGACGAGGATGTCGGCGATGTCCCGGCCATAGGCGCCGGCGTTCATGCGGACGGCGCCGCCGGTGGTGCCGGGGATGCCGCGCAGGAATTCGAGGCCGGAAAGCGAGGCGTCGCGGGCGGCGGAGGCGACGGTGATGCCCATGGCGGCGGCGCCGGCGCGGATCAGGTTGCCCTCAGTGGTGACGCGGGCGAAGGATTTGGGGAGGCGGATGGTGACGCCGGGGAGGCCGCCGTCGCGGACGATGAGGTTCGAGCCGACGCCGACGGGGAAAACCGGGGTTTTGGGGGGGAGTGCGGCGAGGAACTGGGCCAGGTCGGCGGGGTCTTTGGGGCGGGCGAGGTATTGGGCGGCGCCGCCGGTGCGGAACCAGATGAAATCGGCGTAGGACGCGTTTGTTTCGAGGCTGCCGGCGAGGGGGGGAAGTGCAGCAGGTGTCGAGGCGTGAGCCGGCATCATTCGGCGCGGATCTTTGCGATCGCGTCCGCCAAACCGGCAGCCCATTTGGTGATGTCGCCGGCGCCGAGGCAGACGACCATGTCGCCGGGTTTTGCGTCGGCGGCGAGTTGCTGGGCGAGGTCTTCGGGGCCGGTGACCGATTGGGCGACGCGGTGGCCGGCGTTGCGGAGGCCGGTGACGAGGGCTTCGGCGTCGGTGCCGGGGATGGGGGATTCGCCGGCGGCGTAGACGGGCGCGACATAGACGGCGTCGGCGTCGTTGAAGGCGGCCTGGAACTCGGGCATCAGGTCGCGGAGGCGGGTGAAGCGGTGGGGCTGGACGACGGCGAGGACGCGGGCCCCAGAACTCGTGGCAATGCCTTCGCGGGCGGCGGCGAGGACGGCTTTGATCTCGACGGGATGGTGGCCGTAGTCGTCGATGATGGTGATGCCGTCGACTTCGCCGACTTTTGTGAAGCGGCGTTTTACCCCGCCGAAGCGGGCGAAGCCGGTGCGGATTTCGTCGTCGGCCATGCCGAGTTCGACGGCGACGGCGACGGCGGCAAGGGCGTTGAGGACGTTGTGGCGGCCGGGCATCGGCAGGGTCAGGTTTTCGATCGTGCGTTCGCCGTCACGGGTGCGGACGATGACCGAAAAGTTATTGCCGCCGGGTACGGGCCGCACGTTTTCGCCGCGGATGTCGGCGGTTGCCGAAAAGCCGTAGGTGATGATCCGGCGATCCTGGACCTTGGGCAGCAGCGCCTGGACTTCGGGGTGGTCGATGCAGAGCACGCCGGCGCCGTAGAACGGGATGTGGTGGATGAACTGGGCGAAGGCGTCGCGGACTTTTTCGAAGTCGCCCCAGTGATCGAGATGCTCGGGGTCGATGTTGGTGACGATGCCGATGGTGCCGCCGAGGCGCAGGAAGCTGCCGTCCGATTCGTCGGCCTCGACGACCATCCATTCGCCTTCGCCGAGCCGGGCGTTCGAGCCATAGGTGTTGATGATGCCGCCGTTGATGACCGTCGGGTCGAGCCCGCCGGCGTCGAGCAATGCGGCGACCATCGAGGTGGTGGTGGTCTTGCCGTGGGTGCCGGCGACGGCGACGCAGGACTTGAGACGCATCAGCTCGGCGAGCATTTCGGCGCGGCGGACGATGGGGATGCGCTTGGCCTTGGCGGCGACGACTTCGGGATTGTCGCGCTTGATGGCGGTCGAGGTGACGACGACGGCGGCATCGGCGACGTTCGCCGCATCCTGGCCGATGAAGACCTTGATGCCTTTTTCGCGAAGGCCGGCAATGACATAGCCCTCGGCGCTGTCGCTGCCCTGGACGGTGAATCCGAGGTTGGCCATGACTTCGGCGATGCCCGACATGCCGATGCCGCCGATGCCGATGAAGTGGATGACGCCGATATCGGTGCGGAAACCGGACGTGCGGGTGGCGGGACTCATGAGGGGTATCCGGTCGAGATTACGAGGTCGGCGAGGCGGGCTGCTGCGTCGGGGTGGCCGGCGCTGCGGGCGCCTGCCGCCGCTGCTGCGAGCGCTTTCGGGTCGGATAGCCACGCGGTCAAGGCCTGTGCGACGACCTCTGCGTTAAATCGTGGTTGCGGGATGACGATAGCACCGCCAGCGGCCGCCAAACCTTGCGCATTATCGGTCTGGTGGTCGTCGGTCGCGATCGGCAGCGGCACCAGAATCGCCGGGCGGCCGGCGACGGCGAGCTCCGCGACGGTCGAGGCGCCGGAGCGGGCGACGACGATGTGTGCGGCGGCGATCTGGGCGGGGAGATCGGTGAAATAGGCCTGGGTCTGGGCGGCGACTCCGGCAGCGCGGTAGGTCTCGCCGATGTGCGCGGCATCCTCGTCGCGGCCCTGGTGGACGACCGAGAGCCGGGCGCGCAGGGTTTCGGGGAGCAGCGCCACGGCGGCGGGAACGACCGTGTTGAGGATGGCGGCGCCCTGGCTGCCGCCGGTGACGAGCAGGAGCAGGCGCGGGGCGTCGGCGTCGAAGGCGATAGCGCGAGCGGCGATGATTTCGGCGCGGACCGGGTTGCCGGTCAGGGTGGTCTTTGCAGCCCAGCCGGGGATCAAACGGCGGACGCTGGCGTAGCTGGTGCCGATGGCGCGGACGCGCGGCGCGAGGAAGCGGTTGACCCGGCCGAGGACGGCGTTCTGTTCGTGGATGAGCGTCGGCAGCTTCAATGACACGGCGGCGAGCAGCGAGGGCAGCGCCGGATAGCCGCCGAAGCCGATGACGGCGCGGGGTTTGAGATCACGGAACAGTTTCCGCGCTGCCGAGCGCCCGCGCCAGATGCTGAGCGCGACGCCGGGCGCGGATTTCCAGCCGGAGCGGCCGGGAGAACCGCTGTCGACGACGGTGCGCGGGACGCCTTCGAACAGGCCGGGAAAACGCAGCCCGCGGGTGTCGGTGACGAGGTGGACAGCGTGGCCGCGCGCCTTGAGCTCGAGCGCGAGGACGTGCGCCGGGACCATGTGGCCGCCGGTGCCGCCTGCCGCGAGGATATAAGGCCGATTTGCCGTCATCCGGCGCGCCAGCGTTCGACGTAGGGCGAGGCCTTGAGGAACGGATTGCGCCGGGTCAGCGACAGCAGCAGCCCCATGCCGAGGCACAGCGCGAGGAACGACGAACCGCCGTGGCTGATGAACGGCAGGGTCATGCCTTTGGAGGGCAACAGCTTGATATTGACCGCCATGTTGATCGTCGCCTGGAGGCCGAACTGGGTGGCGAGGCCGACGCTGGCGAGCATGATGAAGGGGTCGTCTTCATCGAGCATCATCAGGAAGACGCGGACGACGATGGCGATATACAGCCCGGCGATGACAAGGCAGGCGATCATGCCGAATTCCTCGCCGATGACCGAGAAGATATAGTCGGTGTGCGGTTCCGGCAGGCGGAATTTCATCTGGCCTTCGCCGGGGCCGACGCCGAAGAGGCCGCCGGCGCGGAAACAGTCGAGCGCCTTGTCGATCTGGTAGGTGTCGCCGCCGCCGGTCAGGAACTTGTCGATGCGCTGGCTGACGTGATCGACGGTGAGATAGGCGAGGCCGAGGCCCAAAGTCGCGATGCCGGCGAGAATACCGAGCATCCACAGCGACATGCCGGCGAGGACGGCCTGGACGAGCCAGACCGTCATGATGAGCGCGGTCTGGCCGAAATCGGGTTGCTTGACGAGCAGGAAGGCGATCAGGACCAGCACGCCGAAGCTGAGCTGCATCGTCGGCAGGCTGCGGTCCTCGAAACGCAGCGCCAGCAGCCAGGCGGTGGTGACGACGAACATCGGTTTGAGGAATTCCGAAGGCTGGACCTCGAAGCCGGCGATCGACAGCCAGCGCTCGGCGCCATTCTTGGCGGCACCGAAGGAGGGCACGAGGATGAGCGCGGCGAGGAAGACCGCGGTGCCGATCAGGGCGGCGCGCTTGGCCCAGGACACCGGCAGCATCGAGACGCCGAACATCACCGGCAGGCCGATGGCGACCCAGAAGACCTGGCGCTTGAGGAAATACAGGTCGCCGTATTTGAAGGCGGCGCCCGACAGCCGCTGGGCCGCGGCGGGGGATGCGGCGGCGACGGCGATGATGCCGCAACCGATGAGCGCGAAGACGAAGGTCAGCAGCAGCTTGTCGATGGTCCAGAACCAGCGGCCGAGCCACGATTTGTCGCCGCGCGAGAACGGCGCGCTGGTGGCGGAAACCCAGGGGCGGGCGCGGATGGTGTCGGTCATGCCAGCGCCTCGACAAGGGTACGGAATGCGTCGCCGCGGGCTTCGAAATCACGGAACTGATCGAAGCTGGCGCAGGCGGGGGAAAGGAGCACGGTGTCGCCCGGGATGGCAGCGGCGGCGGCGGCGGCGACGGCCTGTTGGAGGGTGCCGGATTGGGTGACGGGAATATGGGGCGCGAGGATGGGGGCGAAGATGGGGGCGGCCTCGCCGATGAGGTAGGCGGCGCGGACGCCGGAAAGATAGGGCAGCACCGCGGACAGGTCGTCGCCCTTTGCGCGGCCACCGGCGATCCAGTGGGTGCGCGGGAAGGCGGCGAGCGCGGGGGCGCTGCTGTCGGGGTTGGTGGCCTTGGAATCGTTGACCCAGAGCACGCCGGATTTTTCGGCGATGCGCTCCATGCGGTGCGGGAGGCCCGCGTAGGTGGCGAGGCCTGTGGCGATTTCTGCGGGGGTGAGGCCGAGCGCGGCGCAGGCGGCGACGGCGGCGCGGGCGTTCTGGAGGTTGTGGGGGCCCTGGAGGGCGGGCCAGGCGGACTGGTCGCCGGCGTCGGTGTCCTCGATGAGCTGGGGGTCGGTGACCATGGCGAATTCGGTCTGGGCGGCGGTGCCGATGATGGCGATCTGGCCGGACGACTGCATGGCGAAGAGCCGCGCTTTTGCAGCGGCATAGGCTTCGACGGTGCCGTGGCGCTCGAGATGGTCGGGGGTGATGTTGAGCAGGATGGCGATGTCGCAATCGAGGCTGAAGGTCAGGTCGAGCTGGTAGCTGCTGAGCTCGAGGACATAGACGCCGTTTTCGGGGAGGGGGTCCTGCGAGAGGATGGGGAGGCCGATGTTGCCGGCCATGGTGGCGGGGCGGCCGGCGTGGATGAGGATGTGGTGGATGAGGGCGGTGGTGGTCGATTTGCCGTTGGTGCCGGTGATGCCGACCACCTTGTGGGATGGGAGGCTGGGGCGGGCCTGGGCGAAGAGTTCGATGTCGCCGATTACCGGGATGTTGGCGGCGACGGCGGCGACGAACAGCGGCGCGGAATGGGGGACGCCGGGGGAGACGATTATGGCGTCGAGGGTGGTGAGGTCCGTCTGGTGGAGGTTGGTGACGGGGCCGGTGAAGGCGGTGCGCGCGGGTTCGCTGTCGTCCCAGTTGAGGGTGGCGGCGCCGGATGTGGTCAGGGCTGCGACTGTGGCTTTGCCGCTGCGGGCGAGGCCGAAGACGCCGTAGGTTTTGTTGGCGAAGGTGGGGGAGGTGATCATTTTTGGGCGCTGTTTTTGGCGCAGGGAGACACCCCCACCCGGGGCACCGCAAGAGCGGCGCCTCTCGCCTCCCCCCTTGAGGGGGAGGAAAAGGGGGTTGTGCTCATCTCAGTTTTAGGGTGGCTAGGCCGGCCAGGGCCAGGACGATGGAGACGATCCAGAAGCGGATGACGACGGTGGATTCGGCCCAGCCTTTTTGCTCGAAATGATGGTGGAGGGGGGCCATTCGGAAGACGCGTTTGCCCGTCGTCTTGAAGCTTGCGACCTGGACGATGACGCTGACGGTTTCGAGCACGAATAGCCCGCCGACCACGAGGAGCACGATCTCGTGGTTGGTGATGACGGCGATGCTGCCGAGGGCGCCGCCGAGCGCCAGGCTGCCGGTGTCGCCCATGAACACCGCAGCGGGCGGGGCGTTGTACCAGAGGAAGCCGAGGCAGGCGCCGATGAGGGCAGAGGCGAAGACCGCGAGTTCGCCCGAACCGGGGACGTGGTGGACGCCGAGGTAATCGGCAAAGCGAATGTTGCCAACGAGATAGGCGATGACGGCGAACGAGGCGGCGGCGATGGCGACGGGCATCGAAGCGAGGCCGTCGAGGCCGTCGGTGAGGTTTACCGCGTTGCCGAAGCCGGTGATGATGAAGGCGGCGAACAGGATATAGACATAGCCGAGATCGACGCCGACGTCCTTGAGGAAGGGGAAATACAGGAGGGTGCCGGTCTGGCTGGCGATCCAGGTGCAGGCGAGGCCGGCGATGAGGAACTCGATGAGCAGGCGGGTGCGGCCGGAGACGCCCTTGTGGCTGCTTTTGGTGACCTTGTCATAGTCGTCCATGAAGCCGATCGCGCCGAAACCCAGCGTCACGAACAGGCTGGCCCAGACGAAGCCGTTGCCCATGTCCATCCAGATCAGCGTTGAAATCGTCAGCGCGATCAGGATCATCAGGCCACCCATTGTCGGGGTGCCCTTTTTGGTGAGCAGGTGCGAGGCGGGGCCGTCCTCGCGGATCGGCTGGCCCTTGCCCTGGCGCGAGCGAAGGAAGCCGATGAAGCGTGGCCCGATGAGCAAGGCGATGATCAGCGCGGTTACCAATGCGCCCATCGAGCGGAAGGTGATGTAGCGGAAGACATTGAAAATGCCTTCGAAACCGGCCAGATTGGCCAAAGCGTTGATCAACTCGAGCCCTCCCCGCCGCGTAGCGCCGATACAACATCGCCGAGCCGCAGGCTGTTCGAGCCCTTGACCAGCAAGACATCGTTCGGAGCGAGCAATCGAGCGATCTCGGACTCGGCGGCAGGCGCGTCTGCGACGTGGCGGACATCTAGCCGCCGCGACAGGGCCGCCGCCAGCGGTTTCATCTCGTTACCCACAAGAATTATGCTTTCGATGCCGGCGGCCACTATATGTGGTGCCAGTTCGGCGTGGAACTGGTCCGAAAGCCTGCCCAGTTCGCGCATGGCGCCGAGCATGGCGACGCGGCGCCCCTGCCCTGCCGGGGCGATTTCACCGAGGACGGCGAGCGCGGCGGCCATCGAGGCGGGGTTGGCGTTGTAGCTTTCGTCGATGACGATGGCGTGGCCCTTGCCGGCTTCGACGCGCAACCGTTGCCCGCGACCGGGGAGGTCGGAGAGTTCGGCGAGGGCGAGACCGGCGAGGGCAAGGTCGGCGCCGGCGGCGTGGACGGCGGCGAGGACGGCGAGGGCGTTGTTGACCCAGTGGCGGCCCGCCATGCCGATCTTGAAGGTCAGGCGGTGGTCGCCGATGCGGGCGGTGACGCACGAGCAATCGGGATGGAGGACGAAGGTTTCGGCGTGGACATCGGCGCCGGGTTCGAGGCCGAAGGTGATGATGTTACTGGCGTTTTTCGCGTGCGACAGGAGGCGGTCGCGGTGCCGGCTGTCGTGGGGGATGATCGCGGTGCCGCCGGTTTGAAGGCCGGCGAAGATCTCGCCCTTGGCGTCGGCGATGTCGGTTTCGGCGGCGAAGAATTCGCGGTGGGCGGAGGCGACCCAGGTGACGATGGCGATGTCGGGTTTGACGAACGATGTCAGGGCGTTGAGCTCACCGCTGTGGTTCATGCCCATCTCGAACACGCCGAAGCGGGTTTCGCGGGGCATGCGGGCGAGGCTGAGGGGGACGCCGGTGTGGTTGTTGTAGCTTTTTACCGACGCATGGACGGCGTCGGGGGCGAAGCGCGTCAGGGCGAGGCGAAGGGCTTCTTTTACGCCGGTTTTTCCGACCGAGCCGGTGACGCCGATGCGGAGCGCGGGGGCGCGGTCGCGGGCGGCCATGGCGAGGGCGGTCAGGGCGGCGGTGGTGTCGGCGACGAGGACGTGCGGGATTTCAGTGGGTTGCGAGACGAGCAGCCCGGCGGCGCCGCGTTCGATAGCCTGGGGGAGGAAGCGGTGGCCGTCCATGGCCTCGCCTTTGAGGGCGATGAAGAGTTCGCCGCCGATGACTTCGCGGCTGTCGAAGGTTACGTTGGCGACGCTGAAGTCGCCATTCTGCGTGCCGTTACAGGCGGTTGCGATTTCGGCGGCGGTCCATAGCGGAGTCATTGCGCGGACTCGCGGGCGACCTGGACGTCGTCGAAAGGCAGGACCTGGTCGCCGACGATCTGGCCTTGTTCATGGCCCTTTCCGGCAATCAGAACAATGTCTTGGGGACCGCTGGCGGCGATGGCGGCGGCGATGGCCTGGCGGCGGTCGGCGATTTCGGTGGCGCCGGGGGATGCGATGGCGGCGCGGATGGTGGCGGGGTCTTCGGAGCGCGGGTTGTCGTCGGTGACGATGACGTAATCCGCAATGTTTGCAGCGGCTTGGCCCATCAGGGGGCGCTTGCCCTGGTCGCGGTCGCCGCCGGCGCCGAAGACCAGGATGAGGCGGCCCTTTGTGTGGGGGCGGAGGGCGGCGGCAGCGGCCTCGAGGGCGTCGGGGGTGTGGGCGTAGTCGACATAGACGGCGGCGCCGGAGCGAGCGATTACAGCGCGTTCGAGGCGGCCGCGGACGGGTTGCAGGCGGGACAGGTTCGAAATCGTGGTGGCGACGTCGCCGCCGACGGCGATGACGAGGCCGGCCGCCAAAAGCGCGTTGGCGGCTTGATAGGCGCCGATGAGCGGGAGATTCACGGTGATTTCGGACCCGCCGGCGGTCAGGCGCAGGGTCTGGCCGAGCATGGTGGGGGTGCGCGAGAGGAGTTTCAAACCCTCGCCGCGGGTGCCGACGGTATATGTGCGGAGATGGCGTTCCTGGCAGGCGGCGATGACCAGGTCCGACCATTCGTCGTCGGCCCAGATTACCGCGGTTCCGGCCGGGTCGACGACTTCGGTGAACAGGCGCAGCTTGGCGGCGAAATAGGCCTCCATCGTGCTGTGGTAATCGAGGTGGTCGCGGGACAGGTTGGTGAAGGCGGCGGCGGCGACGGGCAGGCCCTCGGTGCGGAATTGGTCGAGACCGTGGCTGCTGGCTTCGAAACTGGCGTGGGTGACGCCCTCGCGCTGCAGCCCGGCCATGTTGGCGAGGAAGGTGACGACGTCGGGGGTGGTAAGGCCCGTGCTGACCTGATCGTGGGCGGTGGTGACGCCGAGCGTGCCGATGCTGGCGGCGACGTGGCCGGCCTGGTGCCAGAGCTGCCGGGTCAGTTCCGCGGTCGAAGTCTTGCCGTTGGTGCCGGTAATGGCGACGACGGTCGATGGGAACGGCGCGAAATAGCGGGCGGCGAGGTGGGCGAAGACGGCGCGGGGTTCGTCGGCGGTGATCGCCTGCGCGCCCGTCACGGGGACGCCGGCGCGGGTGACGATTGCGATCGCGCCGTTAGCGATGGCTTGCGGGATATAGTCCTCGCCGTTGACGCGGGCGCCGCGGAAGGCGCCGAAGATCGTGCCGGGGGCGACCTTGCGGTGATCGAGTGCGAATCCGGTCACGGTTTCGGCGCTTCCGCCGTCCACAAGGTCCCCCAGGCGCACGCCGCTATTCCGTCGGAGCGTCGTTGGCGTTCGCCAGCAGGCTGGCGACGTCGATGTCCTTCGACGCATCGGGCTGCACGCCGAGTATCGGTCCGATGCGCTGCACGAGGCGGGAAATGGCGGGGGCGACGACCATGCCGGCGGTCTTGAAACCATAGGTCGATTTGGAGCCGCGCGGATCGTCGACCATGGCGACGATGACGTAGCGCGGCTTGTCCATCGGGAAGGCAGCGGCGAAGGTCGAGACGTTGGCGCCGCGGACGTAGCGGCCGTTGGCGATCTTTTCGGCGGTGCCGGTCTTGCCGCCGACGCGGTAGCCCGGCGCATTCGCCTTGCGGCCGGTGCCGTTGGTGACGACGAGGCGGAGCAGCGCGCGCATCGTGTCCGACGTTGCCGAGGTGAACACGCGCCGGCCTTCGGGCACGTCGCCGGGGGCGCGCTTGAGCAGTGTCGGGGCGCGGTAGATGCCGCCGTTGACGACGGTGGCATAGGCGTTGGCAAGGTGGAGCGGCGTGACGGTGATGCCATGGCCATAGGCGATGGTCATGGTGGCGAGGTCGCCCCAGTTCGACAGCGGCGGGTATTGCGGGCGGGCACGTTCGGGCAGCTCGACTTCGACCTGCTTGAAGAAGCCCAGCGATTCGAGCATGGCGCGCTGGGTGTCGCGGCCGGCCTCCATGGCGATGCGCGCCGTGCCGATGTTCGACGAGTGGATGAAGATCTCGGGCACGGTCAGCCAGCGATTCTTGGCATGGTCGTCGCGGATCCGGAAACCGCCCATGTAGATCGGCCGGGTGGCGTCGTATTTCTGCTGCATCGACTTGATGGTGCCGGCGTTGAGCGCGCTGGCGATGGTCAGCGCCTTGAAGGTGCTGCCCAGCTCGTAGCCGGCGAACGTGACCTTGTTGTAGCGGCTGTCGTCGTCGGATTGGCCCGGACGGTTGGGGTTGAAATCGGGCAGCGACGTCATCGCGACGATTTCGCCGGTGTCGACGTCGAGGACAACACCCGCGGCGCCCTTGGCGCTCTGATCGAGATAAAGCGCCCGCAATTCATGTTCGAGTGCCTGCTGGACGCGGACATCGAGCGCCAGTTGCAGCGGCTGCTCGCGGGTGTCCTTGCCGCCGAGGCGGGTGTCGAAGGCCTTTTCCATGCCGACCTTGCCGATGCCCTTGTCGTCGGCATAGCCGATGGCGTGAGCGGCGAGGCTGATATTGGGATAAAGTCGTTCGGCTTCGCGGCGCAGGTAGATGGCGGGTTCGCCGATATCGTTGATGCGTTTCGCTTCGGACGGCAGCACGCGGCGCGAGATGTAGCGGAACTGGCCCTTGTGGGTCAGTTCGGCGAGGATTTCGGCCTCGGTCGTTTCGGGCAGCACGGCGGCGATGCGGTGCGCCAGGACGGCGGGATTGGAGGCAAGCTTGCGCGGTTCGACCGAGACCGCATAGGCCTCGATGGTTCGGGCGAGTTCGACGCCGTTGCGATCGACGATGTCGGCGCGCGGCGGCGCTGAACCGGTGACGGTGCGGCTGGCTTCGGGCCGGGCTTCGAAAATCGCCAGATCGGTCAGCCGCAGCGCCAGCAGCGGCGGCACGGCGAGGAACAGCAGCAACAGGACGACGAGGCGTTGGCGCGCGACACTTTGCGCGGTCAGGCGCTGGCCTTCAAGGGCCGGCGGCCGGTTTACCACGGTTGCCGACGGACGCGCCGCGGCAGCGGCGGCGGCGGTGGGAAGGATCAGCGGCCCTGCCATTTTTGTGTTTTACTGTCCGCCTTCGGGCAGAAGGTCGATCGGCGCGGCGCCGGATGACGGCACGCCGACCGGGATGACGAGGGTGTCGACGATCGACCGCATCGCGACTTGCGGCGCGGGACGGCGGATGGCGTCGACAATGCGGCGCTGCGACGCCCCGGACGACGAGGACATTGCGCCAGGCGAATAACCGGCGCGGATAATGCGGGCGGTCATCGGCGCCGGGGGTGCGGAAATGGCCCGCTCCGGCCGGGCGGCGCGCACGATATGCTCCACCGGCTGGGCGGCGCGAACCAGGGCTCGTGCCGGCTCGCTGTAGGTTACCTGCACGATACGGGCGGCGGCGGGGGCCGGCTGGGCAGCGTCGCCGGCGACGGCGAAACGCACGGCGGGATTGGCAGCGACAATCGCGCCGGGCAGTGCGGCAGCTTCGCCGGCCGGGACAGCGGCATAGGCGACGAGCTGGACGGCGGAATTGAGATACTGGCCGGCGGCGGGGGCCGACATCTGCAGGACGCTGTCGTTCCAGCGCTGCATTTCGGGCAGGCGGGCGCGGGTGCGGAGCTCGACCTCGAGCATCCGCATGTCATGGGCGTCGGCGACGAGCTGGCGCTCGAGCTTGCGGACGGCGGCGCGTTCGCCCGACACCTTGAGGTTGACGGTATAGCTGCCGATGACCGCCGCCATGGTGACGAACAGCATCAGCGCCGAGCTGGAATAGTTCCTCATGCGGACCTCGTGGTGGAAAAGGAGGGGGCGGTGGAAAAGGAGGGGGTTGCTGCCCATGCCGTTGCGGCGGTGCGGACAGCGGCGCGCAGCGTTGCCGAGCGGGCGCGCGGGTTGGCGGCGATCTCGGCTTCGGAGGCGCGGATGGCGCGCGCCGGGCGTTCGAAGCTGGGATCGCGCGGGCGGGCGATGGCGGGCATGTGGCGCGAGCCGGCAGGGGCACCGCCGGCACGGTCGCGCAGGAAGGTCTTGACCCGGCGGTCCTCGGCCGAATGGAAGCTGACCACGGCGAGACGCCCGCCGGGACGCAGCAGGCGTTCGGCGGCTTCGAGCCCGGCATCGAGCTGGCCGAGTTCGTCGTTGACGTGGATGCGCAGCGCCTGGAAGCTGCGGGTGGCGGGGTCGCTTTTCTTGGCGGGCTGGTGGCCGAGCACCGAGCGGACGAGGCGGGCCAGTTCCGAAGTGCGGGTCAGCGGGCGGTCGTTGACGATGGCGCGGGCGATGCGGCGCGCGCCGGGCTCGTCGCCGAGCTGGAACAGCACGTCGGCGATTTCAGCTTCCGATGCCGAATTGATGAAATCGGCGGCGGTCATGCCGTCCTGGCCCATTCGCATGTCGAGCGGGCCGTCGGACTGAAAGGAAAAGCCGCGCTCGGGCTGGTCGATCTGCATCGAGGAGACGCCGATGTCGAAGGCGATGGCATCGACGCCGCCGAGTACTGGGCTGCAGTCGTGATCGGCGAGCCCGGCCTCCATTTCGGCGAAGGGCCGGGCAATCAGGGTGACGTCGTCGGCGCCGGCGATGTCGGAATTGAGCGCGATGGCGGTGCCGTCGCGGTCGAAGCCATAGGCGTGGCCGAGCCGCGCTGCGGTGCGGGCGGCGCGGAGATAGCCCCCTGCCCCCAGCGTGGCGTCGACGTAGATGTCGCCGGGCGCGAGACGCAGCGCGGCGAGGACTTCGGCGAGAAGGACGGGGTTATGCGGGGCGGCGTTCATCGTGCTGCCTCCGTGACAGGAAGACCCTTGGCTTCCATTTCGCGGCGCAGGATGCGGAACATGCGGGCGTCGATGCCGGTCTGTTCGAGGTAGCGGTAGGGGTTCCACATCTGGAACCAGTTGCCGCCGGCGACGAACCAGACGTGCGAGGTGATGTCGCCGAGATCGCGCAAGCCGGCGGTGAGCACGATGCGGCCGGCTTCGTCGATTTTGAGCGGCGTCGCCGAGCCGAACAGGAAGGTCGACTTGAAGGCGCCTTCGGCGGTGTCCTCGTCATGATCGAGGCGATCGAGGCGGGCTTGGAGCTTGGCGGCGTGCGACTTGTCATAGCCGAGCAGGCAATCGATGCCGGGCGCCGGGCCGATGAAGACGTCCTTGGTGCCCGAGCGGGCCATGATGGCATCGCGAAATTCGGCGGGGATCGACAGCCGGCTCTTGGCGTCGACCGCATTCAGCGCATAGCCATGGAAAAAATCGTCGGCCACCCGTGCTGTCCCCTCAACGCGGGCGGTGGCCTGGCTGCAACGTTACCGGCTAATCCGGATGGACGCTTCGACCTGACCATGCAGCGACGTTACCGCCCATGTTGTGGACAGTATCTACCATGGGATATCATGGGCCTCAATGGGTAATCATGGTCGAAGGGTCCAATTCATGGGGATATCCATGGTAAAACAACCGGACAACTTAATGTGTTCTTGGCTTGTTCTATTGTTACTTGCCTGTGGATAAGTCTGTGATGAACTTGCGTGGCGGACGGGATATTTGCTGTTTCGAGGGCCTGGAAGGCGATGGATCGGGCCTGCCTGGGTTGCCAAATCAAACAAAGGTTAATGCGTTGCGGGGGTTGGGCCAAATTTGGCAGGGCGCTGGAGAAAGAACCAGTTCGGGCATATCAGCCGAATCGAGCTGCCGCGCGCGGCGCTGATTGCCGGGCGCGATTTGCGATTCGTTAAAAAATGACTCGGAGTTGCGCTCCGGTAAGAGCACGCGCCTAGATGCGGGCGCGCTGGCGTGGCAGCTCGGCTGGCCGGGGCTGGCTGCTCGATACCGCCATGCTGGCGGGCGCGCCGGGCGCGACGCCGAGAACGGCGAGCGGTTCGGCCTGGGGGCCGGTGGCGGCGACCGATGCGGTCGGACGCAAGCCGGCAGCGGCGATCATGACAACCAGGAAGATTGCCGCGAGCCCGGTCAGACCGAGCCGGATGCGATGCGCCGCGGACTGGCGCAGAAGGCCCTCGCAGCGGGACGCTTCCGCAGCCGTGCCGTCATCCTGTTTGCCGAACGTCTGTCTCAGCAATAACATTGACCCTCGCTTTTCCGTTGTTCCGCCGCCGGTCGTTGCCGGGGTGGTGCGCCGATGCGGCCCGGGACACTGGGCTACACACGGCGCGTGACGTTTGCGCGTAAGGGGAACGATATAATCGTTAACAGCGTCCGTGTCGACATAGTTGCGCAGCCGGTGTCATTTTACCCGGTCAGAGGCCCTTGGCGGCAAGCCAGTCGTCGTTGTAAATCGTTGAAAGATAACGCAGGCCGCTGTCGCAGAGGATGGTGACGATGGTGTTGCCAGGGCCCATTTCACGGGCCAGGCGGACGGCACCTGCGACATTTATTCCCGACGACAGGCCAAGGCACAGGCCCTCCTCGGCATTGAGCCGGCGGACCCAGCCGAGCCCTTCGGTGTCCGGAATGCGGAACTGCGCATCGACAGCGAGGCCTTCGAGGTTGGCGGTGATTCGGCTTTGGCCGATGCCTTCGGAGACGCTCGATCCCTCGCTGCTGAGCTCGCCGTGCGCGAACCAGTTGTAGAGCGCGGCGCCTTCGGGGTCGCTGAGCGCGATGCGGATGGCGGGGTTTTCGGCGCGAAGGCCCATGGCGACGCCGGCCAGCGTGCCGCCGGTGCCGACGGCGCAGGTGAAGCCGGTGACCTTGCCGTCCGTTTGCGCCCAGATTTCGGGTGCCGTCGTCTGGATATGGGCGCGGCGGTTGGCGATGTTGTCGAACTGGTTGGCCCAGACGGCGCCGGGAGTCTCGCCGGCGATGCGGCGCGAATTATGGACATAGTGGCAGGGATTCGAATAGGGCGCGGCGGGGACGAGGACGAGTTCGGCGCCGAGCGCGCGCAATGTGTCCTGTTTTTCGCGGCTTTGGGTGTCGGGCATGACGATGATGGTCTTGTAGCCGCGCGCGGCGCCGACGACGGCGAGGCCGATGCCGGTGTTGCCGGCGGTGCCCTCGACGATGGTGCCGCCGGGCTTGAGCAAGCCTTGCGCCTCCGCATCGTCGATGATGAACAGCGCGGCGCGATCCTTGACGCTGCCGCCGGGATTGAGGAATTCGGCCTTGCCGAGGATGGTGCAGCCGGTTTCGGCGCTGGGGCCGCGCAGCTTTACCAGGGGCGTGTTGCCGATCAGGGCGATGATGTCGGGGGCGATTGCCATGGGGCGGACTTACCGATGTGCGGGGGCGTGGGCAAGGAAGCTCTGGTTTGTGGAGGGGAAGCCGGGTTAGAGGTTGGCGGTGATATGGCGAAACCTGGTGTGCCTGTTGGCGCTGGCGGCGGCGGCCTGCTCTCCGGACGCGCCCGAGGGGGCGAAGCTGTCGGTGGTGGTGATCGGCGATTCCGAGCAGCCGGAGGGACTGGCGCAGCGGCTGGTGGCAGAGGCGGTGCAGCCGGGGCTGGTGGCGCGTGACGAGGCCGGGCAGACGGTGGCGGGGCTGGCATCGAGCTGGCGGTTCGTCGATGACGGGCGCAGTCTTATACTGCGGTTGCGGCCGGCGCAGTGGAGCAATGGCGAGACGCTGGTGGCGCGCGACGTGGTGGCAGCCTTTCGCCGCGCTGGTAGTCGGCGCGACCCGGTGCTTGTGATGGCGGGCATTGTAGGGTCCGAAGCGGTGACGGCGAAGCGCGCGCCGGCGAGCAAGCTGGGGGTGTCGGCGCCGATCGCACGGGTGGTGGAGTTGCGGCTGGAGAGCCCGTCGCCGCTGTTGCTCGGGTGGCTGGCGGAGCCGGCGCTGGGGCTGGTTTCGGACAAGGCGGACGTGTCGCTGGCCCGGTATCGCGTCGGTGGGACCGCCGAGCGGCGGGTTTTGCAGCGCAAGAGCATGGCGGCGAGCCCGGCGGCGCGGCCGGCGCAGATCAGCGTGGCGACGAGCCCGGATCTGCGCGCGGCGATCGCCGGGTTCATGCGGGGCGAAGCCAATCTGGTGTTCGGCGACGGGCTGGCGGGGCTGGGCGAGGTGCGGGCCTCGGTGCGGCCCGAAATGCTGCAAGTCGATCCGCTGTGGGGCATTTATGGCTATGTCGCCAATGGCTTGCGCGGGCCGGTGGCGGATCCGGCGATACGGCGGGCGCTGGCGATGGCGGTCGACCGGGGGCGGCTGGCGGCGGCGATGGGCATCGGGGCGATCGTCGCTGCCGACGGGCTGTTGCCGCCGCTGCTGGCGGGTGGTGCGGTGCTGGAGGAAGGCGACTGGCGCCGGCTGGGTGCGGCGGCGCGGGTGGCAGAGGCGCGGCGGCTGCTGGCGGGCGCGGGGTGGACATTGGACCAGCCGCTGCGGCTGGTGCTGTTGCTACCGCCGGGGCGCGAGCATCGCAGTATCGCCGAGCGGGTTGCCGACGACTGGGCGCAGGTCGGGGTGTTGCTGGCGGTGACCGAGGTGAGCGCGGTGGAGCGCGACAAGCTGCTGGCGCGGGGCGATTTCGACCTGGCGGTGACCGAGGCGAGCGTGCCGGTGCCCGACAGCGCGGCGTTGCTGATGCGGTGGCGGTGCGGGGCGGGCGCCTATTGCAACCCGGAAGCCGATACGATGCTGGCAGCCGCCCGCAGGGCACCGGCAGCGGGGCGCGCGCCGATGCTGGCGGCGGTCGAGGCGCGGATGATGACGGCGCCGCCGATGATCCCGCTGATAACGCCGGTGCAATGGACGCTGGTGGGGCGTAACGTCGATGGCTGGGTGCCGAATGCCGGGGCAAGTCATCCGTTGGCGCGGCTGACGGTGGGGGTGCGGCGGCGCTAGGGTCGATATGGGGGTTGGGATGAAGATGCGACTGGGGATTATCGCGCTGGGGTTGCTGGCGGGTTCGGCGATGGCCCAGAGCCCCGCAAACAGCCCGGCGAACAGCCCCGATCCGGCGGCGGCGGTGGCGAGATTGCCCGATGGCGCGTATCTGGGGACGTGGCAGAACCCGTCGGGATCGGTGCATATCCGGGCGGCAAGGTGCGGCAAGCTGGTCTGCGGCACGATCGTATATGCCGATGAAAAGGCGCGGGGCGATGCGCGGCGGGGCGGCACCGATCCGCTGGTCGGTACGCAATTGTTCGAGGAATTCACGGCGCGTGGGCCGCGCGAGTGGCGGGGGCGGGTGTTCGTGCCCGACATGAACCGGCGGGTGACGGGGACGGCGCGATTGCTCGAGGATGGCAACAGCATCCGGGTCGAAGGCTGTGCGGCGCAGGTGATCTGCCGTAACCAGGTGTGGACGCGGATCAGGGGCTGAGACGATTGGGGAGCTTGCCGATGATCGGGATAGCACGCGCGGTTGTCGCTGCGCTGGCGTTGGCGGCGGGACCGGCTGCGGCCGAAAATACGGCGATCATCGGGGCGGCGGTTTATGCGTCGCCCGATGCGGCGGTGATCCGCGATGCGGTGGTGCTGGTCGTCGATGGCCGGGTAACGCGCGTCGGGACGCGCGCGTCGACGCCGGTGCCCAAGGGCTATCGGGTGATCGACCAGGCGGGGCGGTACCTGGTGGCGGGATTCTGGAACAACCATGTCCATCTGACGACGCCGGTGCTGCTGAATGCCGTGACCACGACCGATGCGGCGCTTGGGGCCGAGCTCGAGAAGAATTTTACCCGCTGGGGGTTCACGACGATCTTCGATCTTGCGTCGACGACGGCGGTTTCGGCGAATGTTCGCGGGCGGGTGTCGACCGGCAAAATCGCCGGGCCGCGCGTGTTGAGCGTCGGCGAGCCGTTTTATCCGACCGGCGCGACGCCGATATATGCGCGGGAATTCTACAGCGTCTTCAAGCTGCCGTCGGCGGAGATCGTCTTGGTGGCGGATGCCGAGCGGCGGGTGCGGGCGCAGGTGGCGGCGGGGGCGGCGGGGATCAAGCTGTTCACCGGATCGATCGTCGGCGGGCCGCAAGGCGTGGTGCACATGCCGGCAGCGACGATCCGCGCGCTGGCGGACGCGGCGCACAGGCTCGGCAAGCCGGTGTTTGCGCATGGCACCGACCGCGAGGGGACCGACCTGGCGGTGGCCAATGGCGTCGATATCCTGGCGCATTCGGCGCCGTTGATGGAGGACTGGACGGCGGAATACGCGGCGTCGATCGCGGCGCGAAAGGTGGCGATGGTGCCGACGCTGTCGCTGTTCGATGCGTCGCCGGACGCGCGCACGCCGACCAGCGCGGCGGTCCAGCAGACGGCGGCGCTGCACAAGGCGGGCGGGACGATTTTGTTCGGCACCGATGCGGGTTTTACCGAATTGTTCGATACGGCGCCTGAGTTGCGGCTGATGGGCAAGGCGCTGGATTGGCGCGGGGTGCTGGCGGCGATGACGACGGCGCCGGCGGCGACATTCGGCGAGGCGGATCGGCGCGGGCGGGTGGCCAGGGGATATGTCGCTGATCTGGTTGTAGTGGGTGGTGACCCGGCGGTGGGGGTGGAGAATTTGGCGGATGTGCAGCTGGTGATGCGCGGGGGGCGGGTGATTTTTGTGCGGCCTTGAGGGGTGGGTGCGGGGGGGGTGAGCTCGGGTGGTTGCGTGGTGGTTTTGTTTTGAGAGAGTGCGAGATGGGCCCCGGCCTTCGCCGGGGTGACGGGGAAAAAGGGGGTGACGGGAAAGAGCGTGAGGCGAGTCGGTTCGATCCACGCCCAGGCAACGCCGGACATCGTTGCGTGCGACAACGACGGTATCGCCGCGGGTGGCGGGCACCCTAGCGAGTTGATTAGTAGAAGACTCAAGCAGCCTGGCTGCGAATGTGTGACCGACACCATAGTTTTGATAGTGTTGTGGAATAATCACAAGGGGAGAGGTCCGGCGGCGGCCCGTTACGGGCATGTTGGGAGCTAGACAAGTCGGAAAAACTACGTCCAACTGCACAAATCACCCGGGCAATATGCCTTTGTGACTGCCTTGACTCCCCGAACAAGAGGAGCGCGGCGGATATGTGGGGAGGGCTACAATGAACACCATGTCACAATACCGTGCGGGCTTGATCGGCGGCGTCTCGTTGCTCGGCCTGTTTGCAGCGCCGTTGTCCGCACAGACCGCCGGATCGACGCCCGCGCCGGCCGGAGCGCCTTCGGCCGCACTCGCCGGGCCGGCGAATACGGGCCCGGTACCGGTTGCATCGACCGGCGGCAGCCTCGAGGAAATCGTCGTCACGGCGCAGCGCACCGCGCAGAGCCTGCAGGACGTGCCGATCGCGCTGACGGCATTTTCCGCCGAGGCGCTGCAGAAGCAGCAGATCAACAACACCTCGGACCTGCAGCTGACCCTGCCCAACATCACCTTTACCCAGACCAATTTCGGGTCGCCGAGCTTTACCATCCGAGGCATCGGCAATCTGTGCGTCGGCACGACCTGCGATGCCGCCACCGGCATCGCGCTCAACGAGATGCCGCTGTTGGGCACCCGGCTGTTTGAAACCGAGTTCTACGATCTCGAGCGCGTCGAAGTCCTGCGCGGGCCGCAGGGTACGCTATATGGCCGCAACGCCACCTCGGGTGTCATCAACTTCATTACCGCCAAGCCCGATTCCAGTGGCATCCACGCGGCCGGCGAAGGCGAATACGGCAATTACAACTCGATCAAGGTCAAGGGCATGATCAACATGCCGCTGACCGATACGCTCGCCGTGCGGTTGGCCGGCGTCTATCTCAACCGCGACGGCTTCACCAACAACACCTACGACGACACCAGCTTCGATAACCGCAACCTGTATTCGTTCCGCGGCTCGGTCCGGTGGGAACCTACCGATAATACGACCGTCGACCTCATGGGCTATTATTTCCATGAGAAGGACAATCGCGCCCGTATCCAGAAGCAGCTTTGCGACACCGATCCGACCGGCGTCCTCGGCTGCCTTCCCGGCCAGTTGCGAAACGGCATCACCAACGGCAACTCGACATTGGGCTCCATCCTGACCTCGAAGCAGTTCCTCGCTCTCAACGGCTTTGGTCCGGCTGCCGGTCTCCTCGCACTGAACAATCTAAACGGCACGAGCAACATGTTCACCGGCGAGGTCAACCCGGCCGACCTGCGGACGGTCAACACCGGTTACGAACCGCAGTTTCAGTCCGAAGAGCAGCAATACATGGCGCGCGTGCGGCATGATTTCGGCTCAATAACCGCGCAAGTTTCTGGAATGTATCAGAAAAACTCGACCCGTTCGCAGCAGGACTATAACAGCCAGGCGTCGAACCCCAAGGCCTATGTCGCCGGTCTGACCGGCCTGCAGTTCCTCGCCAACAATGGCGTTCCATCGCTCAAGCCGGTCGCCAACCTGTTGATCCCGAACGGCCCCAATGGTCCCTATTGCAGCTCGCAGCCCGAGCCGAATAACAGCGGCATCTTTGGCGCCGCCGGCAACGGCATCTGCGCCTCCGTGCCACTCGGCTTCGATCGTTCGAGCGGCGGCAGCCGGTCGTTTACAGGTGAAGGCATCATCACCAGCAACTTCGACAGCAAGTTCAACTTCCTGCTGGGTGGTATCTACATCGACACCAAGGCCAATGACGTCGCTTACTACGTCAACACCTTCGCGCTCGATTATGCCGCCGGCGTGCTCGGCTCGATTGGCGGAACCCCGGCCTTCCTCGCCGCACCGTTCTTCCGCAGCAATACGCCGGAATACCGCCTCAAGTCCTACGGCCTCTTCGGTGAGGCCTATTTCGAGGTCAACGACAGGCTCAAGTTCACCGCCGGGCTGCGCTACAACAACGACGACAAGTCGGTGACGGCGCGGACCACGCTGTTCAATTGCCCCAACGCCATCGGAACCGCGGTCGCCAATCTCGGCTGCGCCGATTTCGACCAGAACACCCCCGGCAAGCAGGACTTTGCCCGCCAGAAAGTGAAGTTCAGCGAGTTCACCGGGCGTTTTGTCGTCGACTACAAGATCACCGACGAGAACCTTCTCTATGCCTTCTACTCGCGCGGCTATAAATCGGGCGGCATCAACCCGCCGCTCAGCCCGAACTCGTCGATCCCGACAAACTTTTCGCCCGAATTCGTCGATGCCTTTGAAGTCGGCAGCAAAAACACCTTCCTCGATGGTACTTTCCGCGCCAACCTCACGGCATTCTATTACAAGTACAAAGGCTTGCAGCTGAGCAGCATCCAGGAGCGGACCTCGGTCAACCAGAACATCAACGCCACCATCTACGGCGTCGAAGGCGAGTTCATCATCCAGCCGACCAGGGAGTTCACCGTCAACCTGAACGCCAGCTACCTTCACACCGCGGTCGCCGACGACACTTTCCTGATCAACCCCGCCGATCCATCGGGCGGCCGCGACGATGTGGTGATCATCAAGGATATCACCAACGCCGCCAACTGCGCCGTGGTACCAAACGTCCGGGGCAATTCGGCGCTCGCCAACGGCTATGTCGCCGCGGTCAATTCCGGCATCAATGCCGCGACCGGCACCGACCTGCGGTCACCCGTCGCTTTCCCGTCGGGCCACGGCATCCCGACCGGCGTTACCGGTGCCTACAGCATCTGTAATTCGCTAGCCGCCTCTGCGGCGGCAGCCGGGGTATCGGTCGCCTATAACGGCGTCCGGACGAACGTTAAGGACAACAACGTACCGCAGGCGCCGACGTACAAATTCTCGGCGGGTGCGCAATATGTCATCGAGCTGGCCAGCGGCCTGTCGGTCACGCCGCGGCTCGACCTCGCCTTTACCGGCGAAAGCTATGGCAGCATCCACAACACCTTCATCAACCGGGTGCCGAGCTATACCGTCGTCAACGGCCAGATCCAGGTCAACGGCAACAACGACCGCTGGTACGCCCGGGCCTTCGTGCAGAACCTGTTCGCCAACAACGCGATCACCGGACTGTACGTGACCGACCAGTCGTCGGGACTGTTCTCCAACATTTTCACGCTTGAACCGCGGCGCTATGGCGGCGCCATCGGTTTCCGGTTCTAGGTCGCACCAGGAGCGATACCTGAGGGCGGGGGCGTGTCCCCCGCCCTCTTTTTATGCGGGGTTGGCGCGGGGTTCAGGCGGCCTGGGCCTTTTTGCGCGAGCGGACGAGTTGGCGCTGGTAGGTCTTCAAACGCTTTTCGATGCCGGGCTGGCTATCGGGGTTGGCGGCACCGCGCAGCGCCAGCGCATAGCCGAAGCCGACCGACGCCTCGAGCTCGTCGACCTGCAGGCCGCCCAAGACCCAGGCGAGCATGGTGGCGCCGAAGACGAGATCGAGACTGCGCAGCAGCAGGTCGAGATCGAGGTCGGCGAGCAGGGCACCGTCGCGCTGCGCCTCGACCAGCAACGCCCACCAGAAGGCATAGCGCTGCGGCGTGATGAGTTCGCTGCGCAACTCCTTGCCGCCGGGATTGAGCGCCTCGCTCCACAGGGTGCGGTAGAAATCGGGATCCTCGGCATAATAGCCGAGCGACAGGCGCAGCGCGTGGAAGATGCGGTCGATGGGGTCGGTGTGGCGCAGGTTCGAGAAGCGGTCGTGGAACTCGCGGACGTCCTCGAGCACCGCGATGACGATGGCGCGCTTGGAGCCGAACAAATTGTAGGGCGTCGTCAGCGAGACATGGGCGCGGGCGGCGATGGCGCGCATCGACAGGCCGGCGTCGCCGGTTTCGCGGATCAGGTCGCGGGCGGCGGCGACGATGCGTCGTCTGCGTTCGGCCTTGGCATCTTCGCGCTGGCTCATTCAGGGCTTTCGGTGGTTGGTTCGCCGGCTTCGCATCGAGGTAATATCGGGCAAAAGCAAGGCTGGCGCGGTTGGTCGCCATCCTCCCTATAATCATAACACGTATGAATAATGTGTGGAACAGGCGTGCAACCTCGCATAGACTTTCCGCCAAGCGAAGAGACAGGTTTCTGGGGAGTCGAGTCCGTGGCAGTCGAGAAATTGCGTTTCGGGGCGTTCATTGCGCCGTTCCACCCGCTCGAGGAGAATCCGACGCAGGCGCTCGAGCGTGATCTCGAGCTGGTCCAGCACATGGACCGGCTGGGGTTCGAGGAAGCCTGGATCGGCGAGCATCATTCGGCGGGTTACGAGCTGATATCGAGCCCCGAGCTGTTCATCGCGACCGCCGCCGAGCGGACGCGGACGATCCGCTTCGGCACCGGGGTGAGCTCGCTGCCGTATCACCATCCGCTGATGCTGGCGGGGCGGATCAACCAGCTCGATCATATCACGCGCGGGCGGGTCATGCTCGGCGTCGGGCCGGGCGCCCTGCCCTCCGATGCGTTCATGATGGGCATCCCGGTTTCGGCGCAGCGCGACCGGATGGACCAGGCGCTGGAGGTGCTGATCCCGCTGCTGCGCGGCGAGGTGGTGACGAAGAAGACCGACTGGTTCGAGCTGAATGAAGCGCGGCTGCAGATGATGCCGTTCAGCCGGCCATCGGTGCAGTTCTCGGTCGCCAGCCAGGTGTCGCCGAGCGGCGCGACCGCGGCCGGCAAGCATGGGCTGGGGCTGTTGTCGATCGGGGCGACCTCGGCGGGCGGGTTCAACGCGCTGGCGTCGAACTGGGCGATTGCCGAGAAGAATGCGGCGACCAATGGGCATGTGATGGACCGCAGCCAGTGGCGGCTGGTGGGGCCGATGCACATCGCGGCGACGCGCGAGGAAGCGCGGGCGCAGGTGCGCTTTGGGCTGGAGAAATGGCTCTATTATTTCCGCGAGGTGGCGGCATTGCCGCTCGCGCCCGAGGACGGCAGCGACCCGGTTAAATCGCTGATTGCTTCGGGGATGGCGGTGATCGGCACGCCCGACGATGCGATTGCGCAGATCGAGCGGTTGCAGCACGAATCGGGCGGATTCGGGGCGTTCCTGTCGATGGACACCAACTGGGCCGAATGGGACAACAAGAAGAAATCCTATGAGCTGATCGCGCGGTATGTGGCGCCGCAGTTCCAGCAGCTCAACGCCGGTCGCAAGTCGTCGCTGGAATGGGCGGCGGGCAATCGCGACCGCTTCATCGGCGAGGCGCGGACGGCGGTGGGGGTGCGGATCGCGCAGCATATCCAGGCTGAGGGCACCGAGAATATCCGGCCCGAGATCCTCGAGGCGATGGGCATCGGGAAGGCAAAGGCAGCCGAATGAGTACTGCAAACGGGCGTAAATCGATATTCATCACCGGCGCCGCGTCGGGCATCGGGCGGCAGGTGGCGCTGTTGTTCGCCGGCAAAGGCTGGTTCGTCGGGGGCTTCGATGTGCAGGAGGATCTGCTAGCCAAGCTGGCGGGCGAGATCGGCGCCGAGAATTGCCTGGTGCGCCGGCTCGATGTCACCGACCGGGTTGATTATGCGGCGGCGATCGCGGCGTTTTCGGCGGCGACGGGCGGCCGGATGGACATGCTCCACAACAACGCCGGCATCGGCAAGGGCGGGCCGTTCGCCGACCAGCCGTTCGAGGATGTGCTGGCGTTGGTGCAGGTCAATTTCGTCGGGGTATTGAACGGCATCCATCTCGCGGTGCCGCTTTTGAAGGCGACGGAAAACTCGATGTGCTTCACGACATCGTCGTCGTCGGCGACCTTCGGCATGCCGGGGATCGCGGTCTATTCGGCGACCAAGCATGCGGTAAAGGGGTTGAGCGAGGCGCTGTCGATCGAGTTCAAGGCGCTCGGCATTCGGGTTGCCGACGTGTTGCCGGGGTTGATCGACACGCCGATCATCCCGCGCGAGGCGATCGGCGCGGCGTCGAAGGAGGGCATGTTCCGGCCGATCCCGCCGATCGAAGTCGCGCAGGCGGTCTGGGAGGCGTATCATTCGGACAAGCTGCACTGGTATGTGCCGCCCGAAATCGCGGCGCTTGACCGGATGGCGACGCTGGAGCCGGAGAAGACCCGGGACAGCTTGGCGAGCGGGGGGATTCTGGCGTTTCTCGAGACCGAGGGGCGCGACGCCGGCTGATCGCCGGCGCCGCGTCGGCGCTTTGGGAAGGCGCGTCAGGCGGCCTGTTTCCAGTCGGTCCGCATGTCGGTGTCGGGCGAGATGCCGATGGCGTGCATCATCTCGGCGCGATCGGGGCCGGGCTTGGGTGAGTAGGCGGCGGCGTTGGCTTTCTTGCCGCGCGCCCAATAGCCGAGGACCCGCAGCATGTTGCCGGGCTTGTTCAGCCACGCCGACGGGTGTTCGAGCATGTGGAAGCCGCGCAGCGCCTGGCGCATCAGGCCGATGTCCGAGCGCAGCGCGATGGTGATGCCGTCGTCGACGAAGCTTTTGGCCAGCCGGGCCTTGAGGCGGGGGCGATAATCGAGAGTGAGGACGGCCTGGGCGCGGCGGATGGCGGTGCGGTCCTGCTCGCGCATATGATCGAAGAACGGCCGTAGCCCGGTGTCGATGCCGGTGGCGAACAGCCTGAACTGCGTCGCCGGATCGTCGCTGGCCGCAAGCGCATCGCCCAGGATGCCGGCGCTGACGGCGGCGAACGAACAGCCGCGGCCATAGAGCGGATTGGTGCGGATCAGCGCGTCGCCGAGCGGGATATAGCCGAGCACGCAGGGCTTGCCGTCCGCCATCAAGGCGCGCCAGCGGCTGCTGAGGTCGCCCATGCCGATGACCTTGGACACCGGCTCGGAGACGTCCGGTCGGAGCCACGGCACCAGGCCGGGAAGCTCGAGGCAGATGGCGTGGAAGCTGGCCTGTTCCTTGACCGCCTTGCGCAGTTCGAGCTCGATTTCGGGAACGCAGAGCGTGATCGAGAAGCAGCCGCCATCGGCCGGGAAGACCCCGAACTTGAGATAGCCGAGGTCGCCCGAGGCGGGGACTTCCTGCCGCGGCGGCTCGGTGACGCCGGGGAGCAGGCGGTAGTGGCGGGTGAAATAGAGCACGCCGGCCGATTCCAATTCCTCGGTGATGGGCACGCCGATCTTGATCAGTTTTTCGAGCAGGCGGGCGCCCTTGCCGCCGGCGTCGACGACGAGGCCGGTGGCGATGTCGCGCCGGCCATCGGCGTCCTCGATGGTCAGTCCGGTGACGCGGATGGTGCCGTCGGGTTCGCGGGACGTGAGCAGTTCGCGGACAACGGTGCCCGAGCGGATCTCGGTGTTGGGCTGGCGCTCGACGTGGCGGCGGATGATCAGTTCGAGGGTGATGCGGCGGCTGGTGATGATCGTCAAATCGTCGTCGGCGGGCAGCGGCGCGTAGCTCGCCATCTGCGCTGCGGGCAGGAAGTCCTTGAACACGATGTCGCGGCAGCCGGCGGCGTAAGTTCGGCGAGCAATTCCGGGTGGTTGTCGCGGATGATGTTGCGCAGGCGGGCGAGAAAGGCGTGGCTTTGGCGGAGGTGGCTGACGCCGGGGCGCTGCCAGTCGCGAAATGCTTCGTCGGCGGTGCCTTCGGGCGGCCCGGCGTCGCGTTCGAGGATGACGACCCGGCGCCCCATCGGCGCCAGCGACAGCGCCGTGCACAGGCCGGCGATCCCGGCCCCCACCACGAATACCGTGCTCGCGTTTTCGTCTGCCATCGCCCGGTCCCGATCTTCGCCTTGTGTCACCGGCATAGCGCATCTTGAGGCAAACATAAAAGAGATTCCTAACGTGTTATGTTTTTTGGCTTTACCTCGAGGCTCCGTAGGTCCAGAATTCGCGGCAAGCGGCACCGGCCGCAAGGACGTTGGGGAGACGCAGATGTTGGCCGTCGTGCGCAGGAACAAGCAGCTTGTCTGCGATGAAATCGCCGAGCCGGTGCCCGCCGCCGGGCAGGTGCTGGTGCGGACCCTGTGCTGCGGCATCTGCGGGTCGGACCTGCACGCGCTGCACTCGTTCGAGAACATGCTCGAACTGGGTGCCCGCGCCGGGACGCCGTCGACGGTCGATCCGGCCGGCGACATCGTCTTCGGCCATGAATTCTGTGCCGAGATCCTCGATCACGGTCCCGACACCGCCAAATCGCTGAAATCGGGCACGCGGGTCGTCAGCATGCCGATCGCGCTGCGCGCCGATGGCTTCGATGCGATCGGCTATTCCAATAATTATCCGGGCGGGTTCGCCGAACGCATGGTGTTGACCGAAGCGATGCTGCTGGCGGTGCCGAACGGGCTTTCTGATGTGCAGGCGGCGATGACGGAGCCGTTCGCCGTCGGCGAGCATGCCGTGGCGCTGTCGGACATAGGGCCTGATTCGGCGTATCTGGTGATCGGCTGCGGTCCTGTCGGGCTGGCGGTGATCGCGGCGCTGAAGTCGCGCGGGCTGGGGCCGGTGATCGCGTCGGACTTCTCGCCGGCGCGCCGCGCCGTGGCGGAAAGGGTGGGCGCCGACGTCATCGTCGATCCGACGAAGGAGTCACCGCACGGCCGCTGGTCGGCGCTCGGCGTCCCGGTGACCGGGGCGGAACGGACGCTACAGATGATGACCGGCAAGACCGGCAAGCGCGCGGTGATCTTCGAATGCGTCGGGGTGCCCGGGGTGTTGCAGGGCATCATCGAGGCGGCGCCGACGGGATCGCAGGTCATCGTCGCCGGCGTGTGTATGGAAACCGACCGCATCGAGCCGTTCCTGTGCATCAGCAAGCAGCTCGATTTCCGTTTCGTGCTTGGCTATTCGCCGATCGAATTCGCGGCCACGCTGCACAATATCGCCGAGGGCAAGATTGACGTGCTGCCGGCGGTGACGAGCGAAGTCGGGCTGGCCGGCGTCGCGGCGGCGTTTGCAGCGCTCGCCGACCCCGAGGCGCAGTGCAAGATCGTCGTGAGGCCCGGCGCATGACCGCGGGCGAAAGCAAGCCCGTGTCCGGGGCACTGGCGCGGCAGATGCCGCCGGTTCAGTACGCCGACAGCAACGGCCTGCGCATGGCCTATTACGAAGTCGGGCCGCGCGAAGGCGTGCCGGTCGTCTTCTGCCACGGCTTTCCCGAGCTGGCGTTTTCGTGGCGGCACCAGCTGCGGGCGTTCGAAGCGGCGGGGCGCTGGGCGATTGCGCCGGACCAGCGCGGCTATGGGCTAACGGGCGGCCCCGATGGCGCCGCCAATTATGACCTCGAGCATTTGACCGGCGACCTTGTCGGGCTGCTCGACAGCCTTGGCATCGAGAAGGCGATCTTTTGCGGCCATGACTGGGGCGGCATGGTGGTTTGGGAAATGGCGCTGCGCCATCCCGATCGCGTTGCCGGCGTTATCGGGGTCAACACGCCCTTCATGCCGCGCGGGCCGGTCGATCCGATCGCCGGCATGCGCGCGGTGTTCGGCGAGGACATGTACATCGTCTGGTTCCAGCAGCCCGGCCGCGCCGATGCGGTACTCGCCGAAGACCCCGAGCGCACGATCCGGTTTTTCATGCGCAAGCCGATGGAAACGCTCGAGCAATATGCAAAGCGCCCGTCCGCGGAGCGCACGCTCGCGCTCGGCGAGGCGCTGAAAGTCTATGACCAGGCCGGTGACGCCTTCCAGTTCCTCAGCGACGACGAGATCGCGGCCTTTGCCGAGACCTTCGCCGCGACGGGGTTCACCGGCGGCATCAACTGGTACCGCAACTTCACCCGCAACTGGGAGCAATCCGCGGGCCGCAGCGAGCACGTCGCGGTGCCGTCGCTGATGATCATGGCGGAGAACGACATCGTGCTCAGCCCGGCGATGACCGAGGGCATGGAGGCCTATGTGCCCGACCTCGAACGCTATCTGGTCAGGGAATCGGGGCATTGGACCCAGCAGGAGAAGCCCGAGGAAGTTTCCAAGGCACTGCTCGACTGGCTCGGCAGGCGTTTTCCGGGCGGGTGACGCCGCCTGCCATTAGTCGGGGGTCGGCGCGTTTTCGGCCCCCCGGCTGTATTCCGGCGGGAGCAAACATGCCACCTTGCCGGTTCGTTGCCGGGCTTGCCCGGCAAGAAAGGTGCGACCCGTAAAAACGGGCGTTCCGGACAAGCGTTTGCCGGTCCTGGCCGGCGGGGGGGACGCAATGACCTGTCGAACGATCCTGTGGACTGGGGCTGCGGCGGCGCAAACCGTGTTTTCATGTCGGTAATCTCGCCGCCGCCGCTTGTATCATTACCGCCGCCAGCGGTGCCCGTGCCGTTCGCGACCCGTATGTTGTACGGGTCCGGGACGGTCGCCTTCGGGGTCAAGGACCAGGGCTTCAACGCCCTGCTGATGCTGTTCTACAACCAGGTCGTCGGCCTGCCGGCGGCGTGGGTGGGGGCGGCGATCATGATCGCCATGGTCGCCGATGCGCTGTTCGACCCGTTGCTCGGGCAATATTCGGATAATTTTCGCTCGCGGCTCGGGCGCCGGCATCCGTTCATGTATGCGGCCGCGCTGCCGATCGCCATATCCTATCTGTTCCTGTGGTCGCCGCCCGAGATGTCGCAGGGCGGGCAGTTCGCCTGGCTGGTCACGGTCGCCATCATCGTGCGGTTTTCGATCAGCCTGTACGAAATCCCGTCGACGGCGCTGCTGGCGGAATTTACCAGCGATTATGACGAGCGCACCAAGCTGGTCGCGGCGCGATACTTTTTCGGTGTCCTCGGCGGCCTGACCATGACGATCCTCACCTTCCAGTTTTTCCTGAAGGCGACCCCGACGCACCCCGTGGGGCAGCTCAACCCCGACGGCTATGTCACCTATGCCTGGGTGGCGGCGGCGGTGATGCTGGTGTCGGTGCTGGTGTCGTCGCTGGGCACGCAGAAGCACATGCTGACCCTGCCCGTCCTGCCGCCGGCGCCGCGGTTCTCGCTGAGAGTGATGCTGCGCGAGATCCTGAGCATCTTCGTGCACCGGTCGTATGTGTCGATCCTGCTCGCCAGCCTGTTCTTTGCCATTGCCTCGGGGCTCAACACGGCGCTGGCAGTCTATTTCTCGACCTATTTCTGGGAGCTGAGCCCGAGCCAGATCGCCGGCCTGGCGTCGAGCGGCATCGCCGGCATCGTGCTCGCGATGGTCGTCGTGCTGCCGCTGTCGGCGCGCTTCGGCAAGAAACGATCGGCGATGGCGCTGTTCGTGCTGTCGATGTTTTCGGGGGTGACGCCGCTGTTCCTGCGCTCGATCGACCTGTTTCCACCCAACGGCGATCCGCTGCTGTTGCCGATCCTGATGGTGCAATATGCGTTCTCGGTGACGTGCGTGTTCGCCGGCGCCATCCTCGCGGTGTCGATGGTCGCCGACGTCACCGACCAGATCCAGCTCGAAACCGGGCAGCGATCGGAAGGGCTGCTGTTTTCGGCGGTGATCCTCGTCAACAAGGCGGTGTCGGGAATGGGGGTGTTCCTGTCGGGGCTGTTGCTGGCGCTGGTGGCGTTCCCGGCGCAGGCGCGGCCGGGTCAGGTGGCACCCGAGGTGCTGAGCTCGCTGGCTATCACCTATATCGCGGCGATCATGGTGACATCGACGGTGGCGATCATCTGCCTGGCGTTTTACCCGATCAATCGGGCGGACCATGCGGAGAATATCCGGAAGCTGGGGGAGAGGGCCGGGTGAGCTGACTTGGGCGGCTCTCTCGAAGTGATGCTGGCTCGTTCAACGCACCTCGTCATACTGAACTTGTTTCAGCATCCATCCCGCCGTTGGCGAAGGTCTGCCCAGCTGGACGATGGATGCTGAAACAAGTTCAGCATGACGAATGTCTGGTTGGAAAGTCGAACCTAGTGCCGGGGGGCGGTAGCGCGTTCGTATAGCCAGACGCGGATGGCGCTGCTGAGGTTGGTGGTTCGGGCCTCGTCGATTTCGGCGACAAGGGCGGCGAGCGGCTTGTTTTCGGTTTCGGCGGCGGCTTTCAGGGCTTCCCAGAAGATGGGTTCGACAGTCAGCGAGGTGGCGTGGCCGGCGATGGTGAGGGAGTGTTTACCAGTCAATTTTGCGCTCCGCCCCCGCTCCCGGCTCGCGAAGGCGCGAGTCCGACCTCCCCCCGACGGGGGGAGGTATTTAATACATATGTTGCCCGCCATTGATGCTCAGCGTGCTGCCCGTCACGAAGCCGGCATCCTCGCCCGTCAGGAATGCCACGCCCCGCGCGATCTCGCTGGCCTGCCCCAGGCGGCCGGCGGGGATCTTCGCGACGATCTTTTCCAGCACGTCGGCGGGGACGGCGGCGACCATGTCGGTGTCGATATAGCCTGGCGCGATGGCGTTGACGGTGATGCCGAAGCGCGCGCCTTCCTGGGCCAGCGCCTTGGTAAAGCCGTGGATGCCCGACTTGGCGGCAGCGTAATTGACCTGGCCGTATTGGCCGGCCTGGCCGTTGATGCTGCCGATATTGACGATGCGGCCGAAGCCGCGCGATTTCATGCCGGTGAAGGTTGCCTTGGCCATGTTGAAGCAGCCGCCCAGATTGACGCGGATGACTTCGTCCCAGGCTTCATAGCTCATCTTCATCAGCGTGCCGTCGCGGGTGATACCGGCGTTGTTGACGACGATGTCGACCGGGCCGAGCGCCGCTTCGACAGCGGCGACGCCGTCGAGGCACGACTGGTGATTGCCGACGTCCCATTTGAAAGCCGGGATACCATGGCGCTGGGTGAAGGATTGCGCCTTGGCATCGTCGCCGCCGTAATTTGCTGCGACGGTGATGCCGTTTGCCTTGAGGGCGAGGCAGATCGCCTCGCCTATTCCGCGAGTGCCGCCGGTTACGATCGCTACGCGTGGCATGAACTAATCTCCCCTGCCCCTTTATCGGGTTCGGGTCTCACATTACCGGCTTAAATCCAGCCCGCAAGTTCCGTCGCGAGTAAAGTCTTGAGCATTTCGACAGATCCTGGCGCGGCGTTGAGGCAGGGGATGTAACCGAAGTGCGTGCCGCCCGCCGCCATGAAGGTTTCGCGGCCCTCCATGGAGATTTCCTCGAGGGTTTCGAGGCAATCGGCGGCGAATCCGGGGCAGGCCACGGCGATGCGGCGAATGCCCTCGCCGGGCAGCGTGCGAAGCGTGCCATCGGTATAGGGTTGCAGCCATTCGGCGCGGCCGAAGCGCGATTGAAAGGTGACCTTCAATGGTATCTGCAGCGCCTCCTGCAACAAGCGCCCGGTTTTCTGGCAATGGCAATGATAGGGATCGCCTTGCTCGAGCGTGCGCCGGGGCATGCCGTGGAAACTGGTGACGATGAGCTGCGGCTCGAAATCGAGCCCAGCGACGCCTTCGCGGATGCTGGCGGCGAGCGCGTCGATATGGTCGGCGCTGTCGTAATAGGGCGGCAGCGTGCGCAATGCCGGTTGCCAGCGCCAGCCGGCCAGTGCGGCGTTGGCGGCGTCGACAACGGTGGCGTTGGTGGCGGCCGAATATTGCGGGTAGAGCGGCGCCAGCAGGATGCGGTCGCAGCCCTGGTCCTTCATCGCCTGCATCCGTTCCGCAATCGAGCGAGTGCCGTAGCGCATCGCCCAGTCGACGACGACATCGGGGCCGAAGGCGCCTTGCAGGGCGTCGGATTGGGCGCGGGTATAAGCGGTGATCGGCGAGCCGCCGGGCGTCCACACCTTGGCGTAGTTTTTCGCGGTCTTTTGCGGCCGGGTGGTGAGGATGAACAGGTTTAGGATCGGCTTCCAGATGATGCCGGGGATCTCGATGACGCGCGGGTCGGACAGGAATTCGCCGAGGAAACGCCGGACCGAGGCGGTGTCGGGGGCGTCGGGCGAGCCCAGGTTGACGAGCAGCACGCCGACGCGGCCGGCGCGGACTTGCGGGTGATCGGGGGGCAGCCGGAGCGGTGCGGCCGTCATGCCGAGACGAGCGGCAGGTTGCGCCGGCGGCCACCGCCGGCGGCGAAGATGGCGTTGGCCACGGCGGGGGCGATCGGCGGGGTGCCGGGTTCGCCGACGCCGCCGGGGGGTTCGTTGGATGCGATGATGATGACCTCGATCAGCGGCGAATCGGCAAGCGATACGAGGGGATGAGTATCGAAATTGGCCTGCTGCGCCACCCCGCCGGCGAATGTGACGCGGCCATGGAGCGCCGCGGTCAGGCCGTAGATGATGCCGCTTTCGACCTGGGCGCGGACGCTGTCGGGGTTGATGGTGCGGCCGCAATCGATCGCGGCCCAGACCTGAGTGACGCGCGGCGGGGCGCCCTTGACGAGCTCGACCTCGGCGACCTGCGCGACGATGCTGCCGAACGATTCGACCATGGCGACGCCGCGCCCGACGCCCGGGCTGACTTGGCCGAGGGGGCCGCCGGCTTTCAGGACCGCGCGCAATACGGCGGCGTGGCGGGGCTTGTCCTTGAGCATGGCGAGGCGAAATGCGCCGGGATCGATGCTTTCGCCGGCGGCATGGGCCAGTTCGTCGATGAAGCTTTCGGTGATGAAGCCGGTGAAACTGTGCCCGACCGAGCGCCAGAACCCCAGCGGCACCGGGCAGGCGGCGAGCGTATGAGTGATGCGAAAATTGTCGATGGCATAGGGAAGTTCGGCGGCGCCATCGATCGCGGCGGCGCTGGAACTGGGCTCGCTCGCCATCGCCGGCAGGTTGCGGCCGAGAAAGCTGACGGCGACATCGGGGACGGCGATAATGGCGTTCCAGGCGACGATCCCGGCCGGGGTCGAGGCGCCGCGCATCCGGGCGGCAGCCGCGGGTCGCCACATGTCGTGGCCGAAGTCTTCCTCGCGGCTCCAGATCAATTGGACAGGACGGCCGGCGGCGCGGGCGATGAGCGCGGCCTGGACGACGGCGTCGGTCTCCGCCTTGCGGCCGAAGCCGCCGCCGAGAAAGGTCGGGTAGACGGTGACGTCGGCGTCGGGGATGCCGAGCGCCCTGGCGGTGGCCCATTGGGCGAGGCTGGCGGACTGGGTCGGCGCCCAGATTTCGCACTTGCCGCCGTTGAGCGAGGCGGTCGCGGTCATCGGCTCGAGGCAGGCATGGGCAAGAAACGGCAGGGTGTAGTCGGCGGTGATGGCGTCCGCTGCCGACGCCGCGGACAGATCGCCATCGCTGCGCAGCGGGTCGCCGGGGCTGTCGAGCGCTGCCTTCAGCCCGGCTTCGAGCCACGGCCCGGCGGGCGTCGCGGCGGCGCGGTGGCTGGTGTTTACCGTGTCGAGCGCGGTTTTCGCGGCGTACCAGCCATCGGCGACGACGGCGATAAAGCCCGGCCCTTCGACCAGCCGCGCTGTCCGGGGCAAGGCCTTGGCGTCGACAGCGGTGCGGACCGCGCCGATGGGGTCCTGGCGGATGGCGGCGTACATCATGCCGGGCAGGCGGACATCGGCGCCGAAACGGGCGCTGCCGTCGGTCTTCGATGGAATATCGAGCCGCAGCACCGGCTTGCCGATTAAGACAGGCTTGCTGCGCAGCACCGGCGGATCTGGGGCGTCATCCGCCGACACATCGCCGGCGACATCGGCAAAGCTGAGGCGGTTGGCCTTGTGGATGACGAAGCCCGCCGCGGTGTCGCAGTCCTCGGGCGCGACCTGCCAGCGACGGGCGGCGGCGGCGACCAGCATGGCGCGCGCCGAGGCCCCGGCGTGGCGCAGCGGCGTTTCGAAGGCGCGGACCGAGGTGCTGCCGCCGGTGATCTGGAGATCGAAATATTCGACAAGCCGCGCGCCGGCCCAGTCGGCGATGCCGCGGATCGCGGCGGGCATCGACGCCAACTGGTCGTTCAGCATGCCGCGATTGGCATAGTCCGGCCCCAGCGGTGCGGGTTCGACGCCCACCGCCTCCCAATCGGCACCGAGTTCGTCGGCGACGATCTGGGCGAGGCCCGACCAGATGCCCTGCCCCATTTCGGCCTGCGGCACGGCGACAATGACACGGCCATCGGCGCCAATCTTGACCCAGGCGTTGACGAGGTGCTCGCCGTCACCGGCGCTCCAGTTGCCGGTACGCTGGCGCGGCCATACCGCCCAGCCGATCGCCACCGCCGCCCCGGCGCCGGTGGCGATCAGCAGCGAGCGGCGGGTAACGGCCATGGAGGAATGTTTCAGATCAGGCCAGCTGGCCCATCATGTGTTCGGCCGACGAAACCGCGAAAGCGCCAGGCTCCTCGACGTTGAGCTGGGCGACGACGCCGTTCTTGACCAGCATCGAGAAACGCTGCCCGCGGATGCCCATGCCGAACTTGCTGGCGTCCATCTCGAGGCCGAGGGCTTTCGTGAATTCGGCATTGCCGTCGGCGATCATGGTGACCTTGTCGTCGGCGCTGGCGGACTTGCCCCAGGCGCCCATGACAAAAGCGTCGTTGACCGAGATGCAGACGATTTCATCGACGCCCTGCGACTTGAAGGCGCCCGAATTATTGACGAAGCCGGGCAGATGCTTGGCCGAGCAGGTCGGGGTGAAGGCGCCCGGGACCGAGAACAGCGCCACGGTGCGGCCATCGAACAGCTCCGCGGTGGTGATCGGCGCCGGGCCGGCTTCGCTGGCCTTGATCAGCGTGGCGGACGGGATGGTGTCACCGACTTTGATGGTCATGGCAGGTCCTTTGCATTCGTTGTTCGGGATTGGGATTGCACGCGCATAGACGCCCCCTTGGCCATCGTCCAGCACGCGGCTATCGTCCGCCGCCTTATGGCAGACGCTCCCTTTCTATCCGGCCAGCTTTTGCTGTCCATGCCCGGCATCGGCGACCCGCGTTTCGAGCGGGTTGTCATCGCCATGTGCCTCCACGACGACGACGGCGCGCTCGGGCTGGTGGTCAATAATGTCGCAGGCGCGCTGACGGTGCGGGCGCTGATGGAGCAGCTCGATATCGATCCGGGCGCGACCCCGGCGCAGGCGCTGGTGATGAACGGTGGCCCGGTCGAGCCATCGCGGGGGTTCGTCCTCCACAGCGCCGAATACGAGGGGCAGAGCACGATCTCGGTCGGCGGCCAATGGGGCCTGACCTCGACGCTCGATATCCTGAAGGACATTGCTGCCGACAAGGGGCCGGCGCGCTGGCTGGCGGCGCTGGGCTATACCGGCTGGGGCGCGGGGCAGCTCGATGGGGAGCTGACCCGGCATGGCTGGCTGACGGCGCCGGGGGATGCCGAGCTGTTGTTCGATACTGCGGTGGGCAGCCGCTGGCCGGCGGCTTATCGCGGGCTGGGGATCGATGTGGGGAATTTGAGTTCGACGGCGGGGCGGGCTTAGGGGCTTTTTTTTGGCACAGGGGACACCCCCACCCGGGACGGCAAGGGCCGTCTCTCGTCTCCCCCCTCTAGGGGGAGGGAAAGATCAGTTCTTGGCTTTGGCGTTTTCGGCGCGGCTTCTGGCGGTGTCGCGCTTTGCGGCGAGGATCGGTGTGCAGTTGACGTCCTTGGCATCGCCGAGGTCGATGAACGCGGCGATCGCGGCGACCGGCGTCGCGACTAGCCCGAGCCCGACCGCAGCAGCGCCGCGCGCCAGCAACTCGCCCGAGATCGGGTTGATCGACGGGTCGGCAAAATAGCCGCCGACGCCGATCGGCGATTGCCCCGAGAACAGGCTGAACTGCTTGGAATCGGCCTCAAGCGACATCGCCAGCGCCTCGTCCTTGAAGCTGAAACCGCCGCGGCCGCGGAATACCGCCTTGTTGGTGTCGATCAGGATGGGGTCGGCGACCGCCTGGCCATCGGTGACGGTAAAGGCCACCACGCCGCAGTTGATCTGACGCTTTTCCTTCAGTTTCTTGCCGATCATCGCGGTGAGGAAATTCTGCAGGTCGAGCTCGGCAAGCTCGATATTGCGTACCCACAGCATGCCCGTGGGCACCACCAGCGCGATCCGTCCGGTCGAGGACGCCAGCGACTTGCGGATGGTGTCGCCCTGCCCCTTCAGCTGGAGTCGGCCGCGAATCGATGCGGTCGTGCCGGCGTCCTCGACATTGAAACCTGTCAGCACGCGCCCGAGCGGTATTTGCGTCAGGCGGATGTCATAGTCGGTCAGCACCGGCAGGTTGCGCGCATTGATGCCGATCTTGGCGATCAGCCGCCCGCCGGCGATGTCGAAGGCGAACGGCGACAGCGTCAAGACCCTGTTGTCGAGGCCCAGCACCAGGTGAAGGTTGTCGAACGGCAGCTTGCCGGTGCGAACCGCCTTGGCACGGTAATCGATGCGTGCGTCGAACTTGCCGAGGGCGTCGACCGCCAGCGGCGCGTCGGGCAACACGCGCGGCCGTCCCGCCACCTGGGTGACGACGCCCTTGCCGGCTTCGAGGCGTTCAGGATCGTAGCCGATCAGCGGGCCGACATCCTTGATGTCGAGCGTTCTGGAATTGAGCGTGCCGTCGATGCGGAAACGCTCGTTCTCGTTCGCCGCCATTTTGGCGACGAGATTGCCGGCCAGGTCCGAATCGCCGATGCGGCCGGTGAGGTTGCTGAAGCGAAATTCGCGGTCGATTTTGGTCAGGTTGGCGGCGAGCCGATATGGGCGCGTGGCCGGCAGGATGATGCCGAACAGGCGGCCGGGATCCTGGAAATTGCGGCCGGCGGCGGTGACGCGCAGGTTGGCGCCGTCGATGCGGGTGGCGCCCGGCAAGGTGCCGGCGAGCGTGATCCGGGTGCGCGCGATGGTACCCGCCACGTCGAGGCCCAGGCGACCGCCGAGTGCGGCCTCGTTGGGTGTTGTCAGCCGGCCCTCGAGACTGAAGGGGGCGCCGCGCGTGCTGCCCTTGCCGGTGAAGGTCAGCGGGCCGGCGATGCTCTGGCTGCCCTTGGCCGCGGTGCCGGCGATGTCGCCGAAGACCATGTCGAGGCGGGTGGCGGTGGGTGCATCGACCAGCGCGATCCGGCTATCGGTGATGGCGGCGCGGATGACGTCGGGAATTTCGAGCTCGCCGCCGCCAAAGGTCCAGGTGTTGGTCCTGTCGGCGCGGCGTTGCAGTGCGAGGCGGCCGCCGTCGACGACGAGATCGTTGACGGTCAGCCTGCCGAAGATCGCCTTCCACAGCGACGCATCGAGGCGAATCGATCGCGCCGCAAAAAACTGGTCGGCCTCGGCCCAGTCGGGGTTGGCGACGGTCAGCCCATCGGCGCGGAAACGAATGTCGGGATCGAGGTAGAGTTCGAAGTCGCCGGCGACTTTTACGGGGCGGCCGGCTTTTTTGGATACAAAAGATTCAAAGGTCGATTTCCAGAACGTGCCCTTGGTAACATACTGATAGATATACAATCCGATGAGTATGATGGCGATTGCGGCGAGCACCTGCCATATGCGGCGGCGGCGCCGGGCGCGCTCCGGGACAGCTTCGGTGCTCGGGGGCGCGGCAACATCCATTGGCTCGGTAACCCGCATCGTCCCCATGTGTTCCCGAAACGGTCGGGCGCATGATGTGTTGCATTGCCGGGTAGGCGCCGCTATGGCCTGCCGCTTCGCATGACCGAACTGCCCGGCTGAATGGGCTGCCGTGGCTGTTCAAAGATGCGTCCAATGGAGACGAAAATGCCCAAGCTCAAGACCAAGAGCGGTGTGAAGAAGCGCTTCAAATTCACCGCTTCCGGCAAGATCAAGCACGGCGTCGCTGGTAAGCGTCACCGTTTGATCAGCCACAATGCCAAGTATATCCGCCAGAATCGCGGGACCAGCGTTCTCTCCGAGGCGGATACGCCACGGGTGAAGCTCTGGGCTCCGTACGGCCTGAAGTAAGGAGGCCGGAAAATGGCACGCGTCAAACGTGGTACAACGACCAAGGCTCGCCATAAGCGGGTACTTGAACAGGCGAAGGGCTATTTCGGCCGTCGCAAGAACACGATCCGCATCGCCCGCCAGGCGGTGGAGAAGGCCGGACAATATGCGTACCGCGATCGCAAGGTCAAAAAGCGGTCGTTCCGGGCGCTCTGGATCCAGCGCATCAATGCAGCCGTGCGTGAGCAGGGCCTGACCTATGGCGTCTTCATGCACGGCACCAAGCTTGCCGGCATCGAGATCGATCGCAAGGTCATGGCCGATCTCGCCATGCACGAGCCCGACATCTTCAAGGCGATCATCGCGCAGGTCCAGACCGCGCTCGATGCAAAGCCGGCGATGGCTGCTTAAGCAGTATAATCGGACGAACGAAAAAGGGGCGCGGAGGGGACACCTTCCGCGCCCTTTTTGTTTGCTCGGCCTCCCCACGGTGGCGGAGGCAAGTCGAACAGCGGCCCTTTTGTTTCAGAGCTCGGCCCGCTAGACCCCGCCGATGGATATCGACACGCTGAAGACCGACCTGCTGGACCAGATCGCCGCTGCCGCCAGCCCCGAGGCGCTGGAGGCGGTGCGCGTCGCCGCGATGGGCAAGTCGGGCAGCGTCACCGCGCTGCTGAAGACATTGGGCGGCATGTCGCCCGACGACCGCCAGGTGCGTGGGCCGCTGCTCAACGGCCTGCGCGAAGCTGTCGCCGGGGCGCTTTCGGCGCGCAAGATCGCGCTTGAGGCCGAGGCGCTTAATGCCCGGCTGGCGAGCGAACGCCTCGACATGACATTGCCCGTGGCGGCGGCGGTGACCGGCTCGATCCATCCGGTTTCGCAGGTGATGGACGAACTGGCGGAGATTTTCGCCGACCTGGGGTTCGCCGTCGCGACGGGTCCCGAGATCGAGGACGACTGTCATAATTTCAGCGCGCTCAACATTCCCGAGACGCATCCGGCGCGGGCGATGCACGACACGTTTTACTTCCCGCAAGAGCCCGGCAGCGACAAACGCATGTTGCTGCGGACGCATACTTCGCCGGTACAGATCCGCACGATGATGACGCAGGCGCCGCCGATCCGCATCATCGCGCCGGGGCGGACGTATCGTTCGGACAGCGACGCGACGCACACGCCGATGTTCCACCAGGTCGAGGGGCTGGTCATCGACAAGGGCATCACGCTGGCCAATCTGAAATGGACGCTCGAGACGTTCGTGAAGGCGTTCTTCGAGGTCGACGACGTGACGTTGCGGCTGCGGCCGAGCTATTTTCCCTTCACCGAGCCCTCGGTCGAAGTCGATGTCGGCTGTTCATGGGAGGGCGGCCGGTTGAAGATCGGCGGCACGTCGAGCTGGCTCGAGATCCTGGGCAGCGGCATGGTGCATCCGCGGGTGATCGCGTCGTGCGGGCTCGATCCCGAGGTGTACCAGGGCTTTGCCTTCGGCTGCGGCATCGACCGGCTGGCGATGCTCAAATACGGAATGAACGATTTGCGGGCGTTCTTCGACGCGGACTTGCGCTGGTTGAAGCATCACGGCTTCTCGGCGTTCGACGTGCCCACGCTAAGTGGTGGAGTCGGGGCATGAAGTTTTCGCTTTCCTGGCTCAAGGAGCATCTTGAGACGTCCGCCTCGATCGAGGAAATCTCGGCGAAACTGGTTTCCCTGGGGCTCGAGGTCGAGGGCATCGAGGACCCGGCGGCGAAGCTCTCGGCGTTCACTATCGCCGAAGTGCTGACCGCCGAGCGCCACCCGCAGGCCGACAAGTTGCAGGTCCTGTCGGTCAGCACCGGCAGCGGCGAGCCGATGCAGGTCGTCTGCGGTGCGCCCAACGCGCGCGCCGGGATGAAGGGCGTTTTCGGCGCGCCGGGGACGTTCGTGCCGGGATCCGGGATCACGCTCAAGGTCGCGGCGATCCGCGGCGTCGAATCGCGCGGCATGATGTGCTCGATGCGCGAACTCGAACTGTCGGAGGAGCATGACGGCGTCATCGAGCTGCCGGCGGATGCGCCGGTCGGCGGGCGCTATGTCGATTGGGCCGGGCTGTCGGACCCGGTGTTCGACGTGGCGATCACCCCGAACCGGCAGGATTGCATGGGTGTCCGCGGTATTGCCCGCGACCTTGCGGCGGGAGGTCTCGGGCGGCTGAAGTCGTTGGCCGAAGCCTATCGCATCGAGACGCTGGCGGTGGCGCGCGCTGGGGCTGGCCCGGATATCCGTACCGACGATCCGGCCGGCTGCCCGGCCTTTCTCGCGTGCAGTGTCAATGGCGTAAGCAATGGCCCCTCGCACCCGTGGTTGCAGCAAAAGCTGCGCGCGATCGGCCAGAAACCGATCTCGGCGCTGGTCGACATCACCAACTTCATCATGTTCGACCTCGGGCGCCCGCTCCACGTCTATGACCGGGCCAAGCTGAGCGGCGCCCTCGTCGCGCGCAAGGCGAAGGCCGGCGAGCAGGTGCTCGCGCTCAACGGCAAGACCTATGCCGTCGACGAAACCATGACGGTGATCGCCGACGACGATGACGTGCACGACATCGGCGGCATCATGGGCGGGGCGCATTCGGGCTGCTCCGAGACGACCACCGACGTGCTCATCGAATGCGCCTATTTCGACCCGGAAAGCATCGCCCGGACCGGCCAGAAATTGTTGCTGACCAGCGACGCGCGCACGCGCTTCGAGCGCGGCGTCGATCCGGCGTTCCTCGATGATGGACTGGCGATCGCGACGCATCTCGTCCTCGCCTTGTGCGGCGGTACCGCCAGTGAAATCAGCCGCGCCGGGCAGGCACCCGTGGAAATGAGGACGGTGCAATACCGCCCGGCGCGCGTCCTCGGTCTCGTCGGCATCGATGTCGCGGAAGACGAGCAGGAGGCGATCCTCACCCGGCTAGGCTTCGGCGTGACGCGCGGCTCGCCCTGGTCGGTGACGGTGCCGACATGGCGCCGCGATGTCGGCGTTGCCGGCGCGACCGAAAGCTGGGACGGCGAGGCCGATCTCGTCGAGGAAGTGGTGCGCATCCATGGCCTCGACCGCGTCGTCTCGACCCCCTTGGCACGCGCCGAGGGCGTCGCCTTGCCGACCGCGACCCCGGCGCAAAAGCTCGAGCGCCGGGTGCGCCGCGTCCTCGCCGCGCGCGGCAATCATGAAGCGGTGACGTGGAGTTTTCTGCCGCCGGCACAGGCCGATGCCTTTGGCGGCGCGGCGTGGACGCTCGAAAACCCGATTTCGACCGACATGGCGGCGATGCGCCCGTCGCTGCTGCCCGGCTTGCTCGCAGCGGTAAAGCGCAACGCCGATCGCGGCCAGTCGTCGGTGCGGCTGTTCGAACTCGGCCAGCGCTACCTGGCCGACGGCGAGCATGCGTCGGCAGCGCTGGTGCTCGCCGGCGAGGCGCAGGCGCGCGGCTGGCAGACCGGCGGCGCCACCGGCTTCGACGCCTATGACGCCAAGGCCGAGGCGCTCGCGGTGCTGGCCGCAGCCGGTGCGCCCGTCGATCGCCTGATCGTCGCTCCGCCTGCAAACGCCTGGTGGCACCCGGGCCGCAGCGGCCGGCTGGTGCTGGGCAAGGCCGTGCTCGCCGATTTCGGCATCGTGCATCCGGCGACGCTGGCGGCCTTCGACGTCAAGGGCATCGTGGCGGCGGTCGAAATCTATTTGGACGCCCTGCCCCCCGCTCGCGGCCGCAAGTCGCGCGGTGTCTATGCCCCCGCGACATTGCAACCGGTGACCCGCGACTTCGCCTTCGTCGCCGACGACACGCTGGCCGCCGATGCGCTGGTGCGCGCCGCAACCGGTGCCGACAAGGCGCTGATCGCGGGCGTTCGCCTGTTCGACCGCTTCGCCGGCCAGTCCCTCGGCATCGGCAAGGTCAGCCTGGCGATCGAAGTCACCATCCAGCCGATCGACAAGTCACTGACCGACGCCGAGATCGAAGCCGTATCGGCCAAGGTCATCGCGGCAGCGGCAAAGCTGGGGGCTGTCCTTCGCGGCTAGCCGCCGCCGGGCGAGAGGTTTGGCCCCTCGCCCGGCGCGCCGACCCTAGTTCGAATAGCCCGGGCGTGGCTGCTGGACCGGCTGCCCCGGCCGCTGGTTCTGGACGCCGCCCTGATTTCCCATGTCCTGCTCGGTCACCGGCGACAGCTTGATCTCGACGCGGCGGTTCTGGGCGCGGCCGGCGTCGGTGTCGTTCGACGCGATCGGGTACGACTTGCCATAGCCGCTGGTCGCGACGCGGGCGCGGTTGACGCCCTGGTAGCTCAGATAATCGGCGACCGCCTGCGCGCGCTGCTCGGACAGGCGCTGGTTGATGGCGACGGTGCCGACCGAATCGGTGTGACCCGAAACATCGATGAAGGTCGACTGGTACGACGCCAGCGTCTGCGCGACCTGGTCGAGGACCGGGCGGAATTCAGGCTTTACCGCCGACGAGTTGAAATCGAAGCTGATCCCCGACGGCAATTTCAGGTTGATGTCGTCGCCTTGGCGCTCGACCTCGATGCCGGTGCCGGCGGTGCGCGCCCGCAATTCACGCTCCTGCCTGTCCATGTAGCCGCCGATCGAACCGCCGGCGATGGCGCCGATGCCGGTTCCGATCAGCACTTCGGCGCGGTTGTTGCGACCGCCGAGCAAAGCCCCCAGCAACGCGCCGGCACCGGCACCAGCCGCCGCCCCGCCGCCGGCGCGCGAAATCGTCCGCTGGCCGGTTTCCGGATCCGTTACGCAGCCCGAAACCGCCAGCGACGATGCCAGGGCGCCGATGATGAGAAACTTGTTGATTGCCATGCGTGACTTCCCTTGTTGATCGCGCAACCTGTTAAACCATTAATACGCTTTGCGCATGGCTCCGTTAGCGCCTGCCGGTGAGCGTTTGATGAACAGCCTCTTCGCGCCGGCCCGATTTGCCTATAGGGTGCCGCAATGCGGGCAGGCCGGCCCCGCGTCATCCTTCGGAGCAAATGCAGACTTTCCCCTGGTTGGATGTCGCCATCATCGCGGCGTTGATCCTGCTCAATGGCTTCTTCGCCATGTCGGAGATGGCCATTGTCTCGTCGCGGCGCCCACGCCTGCGCGGTATGGCGACCAGCGGTCACCACGGCGCGCGCGCGGCGCTGCAACTGGCGGAGAACCCGGGCAGCTTCCTGTCGACGGTCCAGATCGGCATCACCCTCGTCGGCATCATCAACGGCGCTTATTCGGGCGCGACGCTGGCAGTACCGATGGGGCAGCGCCTCACGGCGTGGTTCGGGTTGCGCCCGGCGATGGCCGAGGAGGTCGGTTTCGCCGTCGTCATCGTCTTCACCACCTATCTTTCGCTGATCGTCGGCGAGCTGGTTCCCAAGCAGTTCGCGCTGCGCTCGCCTGAAAAGCTGGCGTCGTTCGTGGCGCCGATCATGGCGGTGGTGGCGCGGGTCGCCACCCCGGCGGTGTGGGCGCTCGACAAATCGAGCGCCGCGGTCTTCAAATTGCTCGGCCAGGCCCAGCACGGCGACAACCGCGTCACCGAGGAGGAACTGCGCTCGGTGGTGCAGGAGGCCGAGACCGCCGGCGTCATCGAGGAGAGCGAGCGCCAGATGATCTCGGGCATCATGCGGCTTGCCGACCGGCGCGTGCGCGGCGTGATGACCCCTCGCGGCGATGTCGACTGGATCGACGCCGACATGAGCGATGCCGACATCCGCGCGCATCTCGCCACCACCCCGCACACGAGGCTGCCGGTGGCGCGCGGCACCGTCGACAACATCATCGGCGTGCTCCAGGCGCGCGACGTCGTCCAGGCGTTGATCGAAGGCCGGCCGCTCGATCTCGCGGCGATGGCAAGGCCGGCTCCCTTCATCCCCGACGTCGTCGACGCCGTCGAGGCGCTGTCGGTGCTGCGCGAGGCGTCGATAACGATGGCGCTGGTCCACGACGAATACGGCCATTTCGAGGGCATCGTCACCCCCGCCGACCTGCTCGCGGCAATCGCCGGCGAATTCCGTTCCGATGTCGATGACCACAACGACCCGCCGGCGGTCGAGCGCGACGACGGTTCATGGCTGTTCTCGGGCGCGCTGCCCGCCGACGAGATGGCCGACCGGCTCGGCTTCGATCTCGCGCCCGACCGGGATTACGAGACCGTCGCGGGGTTCGTCCTCGAGCATTTCCGCCATCTGCCCGAGACCGGCGAGACCTTCACCCTCGACCGCTGGAAGTTCGAGATCGCCGACATGGACGGACGCAAGGTCGACAAGGTGCTCGCCAGCCCGGTGCGGACGCCGACGAGCCCGCTCCTCGCCTGAGCTATTTGCTGTCGGTATAAGCCGGGATCAATGGCGCCGGCGCGTCGACGCGAACCCAGAGCGCCAGGCTGCCGGCAGCGACGACGAGCAACAGCGCGGCGATCAGCAGCGGTCGCCGGGCCGCGGTGTGCGGCAGTAGCGGCCAGAGCAGCATGAGCCCGAGCGGCGCGAACACCGCCGTGACCGACGGCATGCCGGTGCCGATGCCGAGCAAGACGCCATGGGCAAGGCTGCCCAGCCAGGCGAGGCCGAGGATGGCGGCCACCATGGCGGCGATCGTGCCCACGGTATCGGGCGCGCGTGCGGCGATCGTCATGGCGACAAGCGCGACGAGCAACGGCCAGGCCAGGATCGGCCCCGCGGCGGGCAGCCAGACCTGCGCCGCGGCGGCGATGACCAGGTTCAGCCCGGCAAGCCCGATCCATCCACTCCATAGCCGGCGCGGATGCCGCCGCGAATGCCGGCGCGGCAACATGGCGACAGTGATCGCCAGTGACGCGAGCATCAGCAGCAGCGCCTGCGTCTCGAGGCGCGGCAGCGCGGCGAGGCGATCATAATAATTGACCGGTGCGTCGGCGCCCGACAGCAGATTGCCGAGATAGAGCAGCACGCCGGCGGTCAGCGTGACGGTGACGGCATCGAGGCCGGCGGCGGCAAGGCCCCACCCGGTCCAGTCGGCACGGCGGCGACGCGCGGCGGCGACGAGCAGGACGGCGGCAACGCCGAGCAGCAGCCAGCCCATGGCGACGGGGTACGACAAAGTGAACAGCCCGAAGACATCGGCGAAGATCGCGTCGGGGGCGGCCGGTGGCAACGCGCCGGCGGTCACCAGCGCGCGGGTGATGCCCAATGCCTGCCCGCCCATGTGCTGGATCGAGCCCTGGTCGACGGCGTCGGGGGTTGCCAGCGGCGAGTGGTACAGCCGGGCATCGCCGGTAAAAGCGAAGTTGAAGCCCGGAATGCCGCGCTTGCGGACCGGGGTGAAATCGGTCGAATTGGGCAGCAGGGCATAGATCTTGACCGCCATCGCGGTGGTCGTCGGATTGGCGACGACGCGGCGGTACAGCGCCATCATCGCGCCATTGTCAGCGCCGGTTTCGAACATGAAGGCACGGCCGCCGCCGCCGCGGGTCTCCATGTTGACCAGCACGCCGATGCGATCGGCCAGCGGGTCGCCAGCAATTCCCGGTGCGAAGAAGGCGCGCGCGCCGACCAGCCCGGCTTCCTCGGCATCGGTCAGCAGCACGACGAGATCGCGCGCCTGGGTCGAACGCGGGATGGCGCGGGCGATCTCGAGCGCGGCGGCAACGCCGGCGGCATCGTCGGCGGCGCCGGGCGAGCCGGGCACGCTGTCATAATGCGCCATCAGGGCGACCGCGGGCGCTGCGGGATCGCGGCCCGGGCGCAGCGCGGTGATATTGACGCCGGTCGCGGCATCGGCGGTGCCGCGCTTGACGAGCCCCCGGCGGGCCTTGTCGGGCATCGGGAAGCTGGTCTCGCGGACGGTGAAGCCGAGATCCTGCAGGCGGGCGACAAGATGCGCGCGTACGGCGTCATTGGCGGCGGAGCCGGTGGGGTGCGGTGCGCGGGCAATGACACGCACATCGCCCATGGCGCGGATGGCGGAAAACTGGTCGGCGGGCGCGCTGGCAGGGACGGGAAGGGGCGGCCGGGCAGCGGCAAAACCCAGGAATGCGGCGGCAACGAGCGTCACCACCAGAGCCAGCCATCTTGCCATCTTGTCCCCCGACCGTTTCGATGCCGACATGCATGAAGGCAGACGCGGCCAAGTGCAACAGGTGTGGGACGAAGCGATGGTACGGCTGAAACCCGGGCGCGGGGATGTGCGTTGTTGATGGGCAGGGGACGAGAATTACAGGAGACTTTCCGATGTTCACCAAGACCCTTATCGCGACTGCCATGATGGCCGGAATGGTGTCAGCAACGGCGGATGCGCGTCCTACCAAGGCCGAAGCCAAGGCGCAGGCCGCAGCGACGGCGGAACTGAACCGCCAGCAGCTGGCGTCGCTGAGCGGTAGTGCCGGTGCTAGTGCCGGCGCGATGGGCCAGTCGCAGGGCAGCATGGGCGCGTCGCCTTCGATGGCGGCACCATCGGCAACGGCCGAACCCGTGACACCGCCGGCCGATGCGGCGCCAGCCGATATGACGGCACCGCCGGCGGCTGATACGACAACCCCGCCGACCGGTGTGACGCCGCCGCAGGGCTAGACGCCCGACCAGGATAAAAAGCGGGCGGTACCCTCGGGTGCCGCCCGTTTTTTATGCGCCGACTTTTTGCGCCTGCGCCCAGGCGAGATCGGCGAGCATCTCGACGCCCTCGGCGGTCTTGCGGGCATGGGCATTGGCGGCGGTGCCGCGCACGACACGGCCGCGAATGCCGTGGATGATGCCGGCCAGCCGGAACATGTTGTAGGCGACGTAAAAATCGAGGTCGGGGATGCCGGTGCGGCCGGTGCGCCGGCAATAGGCCGCGACATATTCGTCCTCGGACGGGATGCCGAGCGCCTTCAAGTCATTGCCAACCAGGCCGGTGGTCCCCGTTGGCGGCATCCGGTACATCATCAGGTGATAGCTGAAATCGGCGAGCGGATGACCGATCGTCGACAATTCCCAGTCGAGTACGGCAAGAACCTTGGGCTCGCTGGGGTGGAAGATCATGTTGTCGCAGCGATAATCGCCGTGGACGACCGAAATTTCGTCGCCGACCGGGATATTGTTCGGCAGCCATTCGACGAGCTTGTCCATCGACGGCACGCGGCCGGCATCGGGATCCTCGATATATTGGCGAGACCAGCGCGCGATCTGGCGGGCGAAATAATTGCCGGGCTTGCCGAAATCAGTCAGGCCGGCCTTGTCGACGTCGATCATGTGGAGGTCGGCGATGGTCTGGTTCATCGCGTCGAAATAGGCGGCGCGGGTGTCCGGCGTCGCATCGGGGAAGGTCGCGTCCCAGATCACCCGGCCATCGACGCAATCCATGATGTAGAACCAGGTGCCGATGACGGCGTCGTCCTTGCACAGGCCGAAGGTCCGCGGTGCCGGAAAGCCTTGCGCGTGCAAAGCGGTGATGACGCGGTATTCGCGGTCCACAGCGTGCGCGCTGGGCAGCAACACGCCGGGCGGCTTGCGGCGCAGGACGTAATTCTGTTTCGGCGTGACCAGCTTGTAGGTCGGGTTCGACTGGCCGCCGTTGAACTGGCGAATGGTCAGCGGCCCGGCATAGCCCTCGACGTTCTCCGTCATCCAGGCTTCGAGCCGCGCAGGATCGATCTCCTGTCCGGTACGCACCTCGCCGGTGCCGGAAAACTGCTGCTGGCGTTCGCTCATTTCCACGGTTTTGTCCTGCAAGTTACGGATTTAGACGCCGATGTCGCGCCGGTAGAAACCGCCGGGCCAATCGATCCGGCCAGCCGCAACATAGGCGCGTGCGCGCGCGGCGCCACTATCGCTTCCGATGGCCGTCACTGCCAGCACGCGGCCCCCGGTGGCGATGATATGGTCGGCGCCGTCGCGTGCGGTTCCGGCGTGAAAGACGATGGCGCCTTCGGCTTCGGCGGCGTCGATGCCGGCGATGACGGTGCCGCTCAAAGGCGTGCCGGGATAGCCGTTGGCCGCCATGACGATGGTCACGGCGGGGTCGGGCAACCAGTTGGCCGCAACTTGGCGCAGCCGGCCCTGCGCACAGGCCAGCAGGATCTCGGCGAGGTCGCCGTCGAGCCGCGCCATCAGCACCTGGCATTCGGGATCGCCGAAGCGGACGTTGTATTCGATCAGCCTGGGGCCAGTCGGGGTCAGCATCAGCCCGGCATATAATACGCCGGTAAAGGGCGTTCCGGCGCTGGCCATCGCCGCCAAAGTCGGCTCGATGATCTCGGCGACGGCGCGATCGCACAGCGCGTCGCTGAGCAGCGGCGCCGGCGAAATCGCCCCCATGCCGCCGGTATTGGGGCCTTTGTCGCCATCGCCGACGCGCTTATAGTCCTGTGCCGACGGCCACACCGAATAGGTCTCGCCATCGGCAAGCACGAACAGGCTCGCCTCGGGACCGGTCATGCATTCCTCGATGACCACCGGCCCGGGCAGGTCGGCGAGCGCCGCCAGCGCCTCGGCATGAGTCGCGGCGACGACGACACCCTTGCCGGCGGCGAGGCCATCGGCCTTGACGACGACCGGCAGCGCATGGGCGGCAGTATACTCGACAGCCTCGGCGCCGCTCGCGAAACGCCGATAGGCGGCGGTCGGGATGCCTGCAGCGATGCACAGGTCCTTGGTAAAGCCCTTCGAGCCTTCGAGACGCGCCGCGGCGGCGGTCGGCCCGAATACCGGGATGCCGGCAGCGCGCAGGGCATCGACGACGCCGGCCACCAGCGGGCCTTCGGGACCGACGACGACGAGGCCGAAGCCACCGTCGCGGGCGAAGGCCAGCACGGCAGCCGGGTCGGCGATGTCGAGCGCTATACATTCGGCGACCTGCGCGATACCGGCATTGCCCGGCGCGCAGACGAGGCGGGCCACGGACGGGCTCTGGCGCAGTTTCCAGCACAAGGCGTGCTCGCGGCCACCGCTGCCCAGGACCAGTATGTCGAACTTGCTCATGGCGCGGTTCTTAACAGGTGCGTCACTGACGGCAACCGCTACCGGAACCTGCGCGGGCAGCGATAGTTGAGCAGGGATGAACCCCATGCCCCTGCCCCACCGCCGTTTTGCCGCCACCGACGACCTTCGGGGTCTTGCGGCGGGCGCGATCGCCGGCCTTTTCGCGTCGGCGGCGATGAGTGTTTTCCAGGCGATGGTGTCCGACCTCCTGCCCAAGTCCGACGATCCGCCCGCAACCGAGATCGCCGCCGACAAGACCGCAGAGGCGGTGACCGGATCGCCCGTTCCCGAGAACAGCAAGGCGGTTGCCGGGGAAGCGGTGCACTACGCCTTCGGCATGGGGCTCGGCGCGCTGTACGGCATGGTGGCGGAACGCGAACGGGTGGTGACCTTCGGCGGCGGCAGTGCCTTTGGCATCGTGACCGCGCTCGGCATGGACGATGTTGTCGTCCCCGCGCTGGACCTCGCCCCATCGCCCGCCGAAACGCCCCCGGCACTCCATGTCTACGCCATCGTCTCGCACCTCGTGTTCGGTTTCACCACCGAGGCCGTGCGGCGCCTGCTCCGGGGCTGACGCTAAGGCCTTCACGCGCGGGCGGACTGGGCTTATGTCTGCACCGTGAGCGATATCGAAGTCCTGGACGCCCCCGTCGGCAACACCCCCGAATATTCGGTCAGCGAGATCGCAGGCGCGCTCAAGCGCACCGTCGAGACCGCTTTCGGGCAAGTCCGCGTCCGCGGCGAATTGTCGGGGTTCAAGCGCCACGTCTCGGGCCATTGCTACGGCGCCATCAAGGATGAACGCGCCGTCATCGACCTCGTCATGTTCAAGGCCAGCGCCGCAACGCTCGGCTTTCGCCCAGAAGACGGCCTCGAGGTCATCGTCACCGGCAAGCTGACGACCTTCCCCGGCCGCTCCAAATACCAGATCATCGTCGAGCGTATGGAGCCCGCCGGCGTCGGCGCGCTGCTGGCGCAGATCGAAGCCCGCCGCCTCAAGCTCGCCGCCGAGGGCCTGTTCGACGCGGCGCGCAAGAAACCATTGCCGAGCATCCCGCGCGTCATCGGCGTCATCACCTCGCCGACCGGCGCCGTCATCCGCGACATCCTCCACCGCCTCGCCGACCGCTTTCCGCGCCACGTCCTTGTCTGGCCGGTCGCCGTCCAGGGCGACGCCGCCGCCGGCCAGGTCGCGGCCGCCGTCCGCGGCTTCAACGCCATCGCGCCCGGCGGCCGTATCCCCCGCCCCGACCTCCTTATCGTCGCCCGCGGCGGCGGCTCGATCGAGGACCTCGCCGCCTTCAACGAGGAAATCGTCGTCCGCGCCGTCGCCGAAAGCCTGATCCCGGTGATCAGCGCCGTCGGCCACGAGACCGACACCACGCTGGTCGATTTCGCGTCGGACTGGCGCGCCCCGACCCCCACCGCCGCCGCCGAGCGCGCCGTGCCGGTCCTTGCCGAACTCAAGGCCGCGCTCGCCATGCAGGCCGCCCGCCTCGACCGTGCCGCCGCGCGCGCCCTCGTCCAGCGCCGCGACCGCACGCAATCCGTCGCCGGCCGCCTGCCCCAGGCCCGCACATTATTGGCCCTTCCCAGCCAGCGCGCCGACGAACTCTTCGACCGCCTGCCCCGCGGCCTGCGCGCCAGCGCCGGCTTCTGGCGCGGCCGGGCCGAGCGCGCCGGTGCTGCCCTCCGCCCCGCCCTCATCGCCGGCCGCCGCGACCGCGCCGCCGCCGCCCTCACCGCGGCAAGCGCCGGCCTCGACCGCGGAGCCCGCGGCGTTGCAATCCGCGACCGCGCCCAGCTCGAGCGCCGCAGCGCGCGGCTGCGCCTGTTCCTCGTCACCAACGCGACCGCCAAGGCACAGGCCCGCCTTGCCGCCGCCGCCCGCCTGCTCGGCTCGCTCGGCCCCGACCAGGTCCTCGCCCGCGGCTATGCGCTGGTCATCGCGCCGGGCGGCAAGCTCGTCCCCAGTGCCGCCGCCGCCAAGTCCGAATCGCGCCTGACGATCCGCTTCGCCGACGGCGACATGCCCGTCGCCACCGGCGCGGCGCCACCAACCGCGCCAAGGACGCCGCCCGCCGGCGCCACCGCGCAAGGGAGACTGTTATGATGCTCGACACACTGGGACGCCCTGCCCGCCTGCGCTACCTCTCCGGCTCCTACCATGTGCTGGCGCCGGGCGAGTTCGTCACCTGCGCCGTGACCGGCAAGCGCATCGCCCTGCCGGCGCTGCGCTACTGGAGCCACGAGCTGCAGGAACCCTATGCCGATGCGGCGGCGGCCACGGCGCGCTACCAGGAAATGAAGGAAAAGGGCCGCCTGTGAGGCTGGTCGCAGGGCTGTTGGCGGTCGCCCTGATTGCCGCCGCCCCGGAAGACGGCCTGAAAATCGAAGGCACCCCGGAACAGGGCGGCGTCATGCGCGGGACCGTGCCCGCCGGCACGACGTTGCTCACCCTCGATGGCAAGCCGGTCAAGACCAGCCTTGGCGGCCGTTTCCTCATCGGCTTCGGCCGCGACGCCGAGCCCAAGGCATTGCTGGTGTGGACGAAAGGCGGCCAGCCCGTCACCCGCGTCATCGACGTCGCGCCGCGCCAATGGCGGATCCAGTCGCTGCCGACGTTGCCGCCGCGCCCTGTGCCCGATGCCGAATTCGAAGCCCGCCGCCCCGCCGAGATCGCCAGGATCGCCGCCGCCCGCGCCGACATCGGCGACAGCATGGCGTGGGACGGCCGCTTCCGGAAACCCGCCAAGGGACCGATATCGGGTGTCTATGGCTCGCAACGCATCTTCTCCGGCACCCCCGCCGCGCCGCATTCGGGCCTCGACATCGCCGCCGGCGCGGGCGCCCCGGTGCTCGCTCCCGCCGCCGGCATCGTGCGCCTCGCCGATGGTCCCTTCACGCTCGAGGGCAATCTGGTCATGATCGACCACGGCTTCGGGCTGGTCTCGGCGTTCCTCCACCTGTCGCGGATCGACGTCGTGCCGGGCGCGCTTGTCGAACGGGGCCAGCAGATCGGCACCGTCGGCCGCACCGGGCGTGCAACAGGCCCGCACCTGCACTGGGGCGTGACCTGGACCGACGTCCGCGTCGATCCCGCGCGACTCATCGATGGAGGCAGCAATGACCGATGACCCAGCCGCGCTGAATGCCGCCGGGCTGCGCGCGCTCGGCCAGGGCGATGCACCGACAGCAGCCGCGCTGTTAACGCGCGCCGTTGCCGCCGACCCGGATTCGCCGCTGCTCTGGTACAATCTCGCCAACGCGCATGGCGCGGCGAGGGATACCGCCGCGCAGGGCCGGGCGCTCGACAGCGCGCTCGATCTGGCACCCTATTTCGATCATGCGCTGCTCGGCAAGGCGCGGTTGCTCGAGGACGCTGGCGAGCCTGTCGCAGCGCTCGAACATTACCAGCGGCTGCTGGCGGCGGTCGATCCCGCCGCGCCGCATGGGCCGGGTTTTGCCGCCGGCCTCGCCCATGCGCGGGCCTTTGTCGCCAAGGCCGAAGCGCAGGTCTCGGCCCGGCTCGACACGGCGCTGGCCCCTGCCCTGCAATCGCTGCCGGCCGAGGACAGCGAGCGCTTCCGCCACTTCGTCGACGTCGCGCTCGGCCGGCGGCGGGTCTTCCAGCAAGCGCCGCTGGTTCTCCACTATCCCTATCTGCCCGCCGAACAGTTCGTGCCGCGCGCGCATTTCCCCTGGCTCGCCGAGCTCGAGGCCGCGACCCCCGTCATCCGCGCCGAACTCCAGGCGCTGATGGCCGGGGCAAACAACGGCTTTGCTCCCTATGTGGCCTATGCCCCGGGCACGCCGGTCAACCAATGGGCGGCGCTTAACCATAATGATGCCTGGGCGGCGCAGTTCCTCATCCAGCACGGCATCCCGCAGGACGCGGTGCGTGCGCATTGCCCGCAAACCGCCGCCCTGCTCGACCGGTTGCCGCTGTTCGACCTGGAGACACGCGGCCCGGTGGCGTTCTTTTCGCTGTTGAAACCGCGCACCCATATCCCGCCGCACACCGGTGCCACCAACATCCGGACGATCATCCACCTGCCGCTGATCGTGCCCGACGGCTGCAGCTTCCGCGTCGGCAACGAGACGCGGCCCTGGATCGAAGGCGAGGCATTCGCCTTCGACGATACCATCGAGCACGAAGCCTGGAACAATTCCGACACGCTGCGCGCGGTGCTGATCATCGACACCTGGAATCCGCACCTGACACTTTCGGAGCGCGAGCTGGTCCGCGACTATGTCGCGACAATCGCGGCGTCGGGACAGGCTCTCGAGGATTTCGGCGCCGGCTGATCGAGGTCGAAAACTTTACACAATCTTAATTACAGAGTCGCCGGACGGTCATCATCCTGTTGCCGCAGCGCAACACTGTTTTTCCTAATCGCCTCGCGACAAGGCGGCGGCTTTACACGCGGACGCGCTTTGGGGAGAAGGCAGCACAGGCCATAAGGGCTGGAGCGGTGCGCTGCTGTGGGGCAGGGTCCATCGTCGCGAAGGGGGCCATCAATCTTGATGGCGACACAACGTGGTGATCATCGCGCAACATTTTAGGTAAAGGATTTGCCTGTGATCTCTGCGAAATCTTCGCTCAACCGAGCAGCACTGAAGGGCGGCGTCGCAACGTTCGTCATCGCCATTCTCGCCATTCCTGGCGCCGCACTGGCCCAGGCCGTGCCGACGCCGGAAACCGTCGCCACGACGACTGACGAAGGCACGATCGTCGTCACCGGCTCGCTGATCCGCAACCCGAACCTGATTTCGGCTGCTCCGGTCACCGTGACCACCGCCGACACCATCCAGCTGCGCGCTTCGAACGTCGCCGAAGAAGTCCTTCGCGACATCCCGGGCGTCGTTCCTTCGATCGGTTCGGCCGTCAACAACGGCAACGGCGGCGCCTCGTTCGTCGATCTTCGCGGTATCGGTTCGACCCGCAACATCGTCCTTCTCGACGGCAACCGCATCGCACCTGCCGGCATCGCCGGCCGCGTCGATCTCAACAACATCCCGCTGGCTCTCGTCGAGCGCGTTGACGCCCTGACCGGCGCCGCCGTGACGACCTATGGTGCCGATGCCATCTCCGGCGTCGTCAACTTCGTCACCAAGCAGGACTTCTCGGGTGTCGATCTTCAGCTCGGCACCGGCCTGACCGAAGCCGGCGATGGCGCAACCTATCGCGCCGATCTGACCGTCGGTGGCAACTTCGACGAAGGCCGCGGCAACGCCGTCCTGTCGGTCGGCTACCAGAAGGCCGATCCTGTCTATCAGGGCGCCCGCGACTTCTCGATCTTCGGCCGTAGCACCTATACTGGCGCTCCAAGCGGTTCGGGAACGGCTATTCCGTCGCGTTTCACCGGCCTTCGTCCGATCGACCCCGTCACCGGTTTGCCAAGCACCAACCCTGCGGTTGCCAACGGCAACCTTCAGCTTGACCCCGCCACGGGCACGGCGCGCGGGCTGTACGCGCCGTTCAACTTCAACCCTTACAACATCTTCCAGACGCCATTCGAACGTTTCAACATCTATGGCGCCGCCAAGTACGACGTTTCGGACTCGCTGCAATTCTATACCCGCGGCCTGTTCTCGAAGAACAACGTCAAGACCATCATTGCGCCATCGGGCGCATTCGGCACCCCGGTAACGATCAACCTCAACAACCCGTTCCTGCCAGCCGGCCTGCGCAACCAGTTCTGCGCTGCCAACGTCGGTGCTGCCGGCACTTACCAGGCGCGCTTCACGCCTGCTCAGTGCGCTGCAGCCGCGGTTGCCACGGGACCAACGGATCCAAACTATCGCACGGTCGATACGGCTCTGGCCCGTCGCACCACCGAAGTCGGTCCGCGGATCAGCGACTATTCGACCACGTTGTTCGATTATCGTGCCGGCCTGAAGGGCAAGGTCACCGACTCCGTCGATTGGGATCTGTCCGGTTCTTACGGTGAAAGCGAGAACCGCCAGACCCTTCAGGGTTATGTGCTGGCCTCGAAGGTTCGCAACACGCTTCTGGTCAACGGCACCGCCGCTAACCCGGTCTGCCAGACCGCCGACAAGACCTGCGTTCCGATCAACTACTTCGGCCCAGCGGGTTCGATCAGCCAGGCCGGCGCAGCCTATATCAACGGCGAGAGCACGACGACCGTCAAGACGTCGCTCGCCCAGGTGCGTGGTATCGTTTCGGGTGATGTGGGCGTCGCCATTCCCGGCGCTACCGATGCCATCGGCTTCGCCATCGGCGGCGAATATCGCAAGTACAAGGCACAGCAGCGTTCCGATTCGCTTGCCAAGACGGCTGGCGAACTTGGCGGTGCCGGCGGCGCAGCTCCGGACATCACCGGCGGCTATGAAGTCAAGGAAGTCTATGGCGAGCTTATCGTTCCGCTCATCCAGGACAAGCCATTCTTCGAAAACCTGACCCTGGAAGGCGGCGCGCGCTACTCCGACTACAAGGTCGATGCACCGACCGAGCCTGCCTACAACACCTTCACCTGGAAGGCCGGCGGTACCTGGGAAATGGTTCAGGGTCTCAAGCTTCGCGGTAACTATAGCCGCGCTGTTCGCGCTCCGAACATCGGCGAACTGTTTTCGCCGCAGAACACCGGCCTGACCAACCTGTCGAACGATCCTTGCGCCGGCGCCGCCCCAGTGGCGAACGCCAACCTGCGTGCGGTCTGCCTTGCACAGGGTGCGCCAAGCACTTCGATCGGCGGCATCCTGAACCCGACCGCGGGCCAGGCAAACGCCACGGCTGGTGGCAACCTCGAACTGCAGCCGGAAACGGCCAACACCTGGACTGTCGGCGCTGTGTTCCAGCCAACCTTCGCTCCTGGCCTGGCATTGACGGTCGATTACTACAACATCACCGTCAAGGACGCGGTGTCGAACCCGCTTCCTGGTGATGCTGTTGCCGCCTGCTTTGGTAACCTGTCAGCAGCCAGCGCTGCGAGCCCTGCTTGCCTTGCCATCCGGCGCAATCCGGCAACTGGTGGTCTCGACGGCGATCCTTCGACGACACCGGGCCTGTTCCTGGCTTCGTCGAACCTCGGCCGCATCGAAACCGACGGTATCGACGTGACTTTGAACTATTCGAACGATATCGGCTTCGCCAAGCTGGGCATTACGGGTAACTTCAACTACACGTTCCACTCGATGTTCAATGCCGATGTAACGGCAGCAGGCGGCGGCGTGAGCCGTGAGTGCGTTGGCTTCTACTCGGTCAACTGCTCATTTACCGGCTCGCTGCAGCCCAAGTGGCAGTCGTCGCTGCGCACAACGCTTGGCTTCAACGACTTTGACATCTCGCTGTTGTGGCGTCACATCGACGGTCTCGAGCAGGAGCCCCTTGATGTCGTCGAGCAGGGTTCGTATCTGCCGGCATACTCGAAGATCAAGGCGTACGATTACTTCGATCTGAGCGGCCGCGTCAGCGTCATGGAGAACCTCTCGCTGGTTCTCACCGTGACCAACCTGCTCAACAAGCAGCCTCCGGTCGTGGGTTCGAACGCCGGTTCGACGACCTTCAACAGCGGCAACACCTATCCGTCGACCTACGACGCGCTGGGCCGCCGTTACGCAATGCAGGTGAACCTCAAGTTCTAGTCTGCAAGACATCGAAAGCGACTGAAGGGGCGGGTCGAAAGACCCGCCCTTTTCTTTGCCTGTCGTCACCTGTCCTACACGCCCCGTTTCCGCTACGGCGGCGATATGCGTCTGGCAGCCAGATCACACAGCGACACCCGGCCGGATCGCTGCGTTCGCGCGCCGGAAATGCGCTTCACACGAAAACGTGCGAAAGCGGAAAATGTGGAACATGTTAACACATGTGACAGCGGTCGCGAGCAGGCCTTAGAGCAGCGGTGCCGGCAAGACCATTGGAATCCCCACGGATTTCGCCACCGCGTCCGACCAGGCCACGACCTTCTCGATCTCGTCATGGTGCGCGGTCACCGACTGCTCGACCTCGGCATCGCGCGTCTCGCTGCTGAAATCATTGCCGAACTTGCTGTGCCGGGTGAATGCCGGGCCCGCGATGACAGCCTGGACGTCGACATCGAGCCCGTAAAACGCCGCCAGCGCCGCCATCGACCTTGCCGGGTTCGCCATCAGCGTTGCAGAGTCGATCGTCCGGATCCGGCCCGGAAAATGCCCGATCATCTTGAGGAACAACGCATGTTGCGCCAACCAGCCGATCGCCGCCGCCTGCAAATCGGTTTGTCCGATATAATCCTGCGCCGAATAGCCAAAGCCATGCAGCCCCTCGGCCAATTGCTTGACCAGCAGCTCGCGTGCCCACAAGCGCCCGGTCATGCCCTTCTTGGCGATCGAGCCCAGGTACGTCCGCAGCGGACAATGCAGCAGCAACGCCCGGGCTTCGGGACGCATCGACAACATTCCCGGCGCCAGCCCGTTGACGACGTTCGAAGGCTTGATGACCACTGCCTCGCCGCTGGCAAATGGCCGCGACAGCAGCGCCAGTCCGTCATCGAGCACCGGCGCGATCTGTGCCGCGGTGCCGCCCCGGTGCTGCCAGCCGATGATGTCGTTGAGCAGCACGGGCTCCTTCAACCCCATCGAAACGCCATCTATATCGAAGGCCCGCGCCAGCACCGTCGAACAACAGAACGCCGAATGAAAGATGAAATGCAGAGGTGCCTGATCGTATGGCACCGTCTCGATATCGCTGCGCCGGATCGCCGTCGGCGCGGCGGCACCCAGATACTCGTCGGTCAGGAACGTCGCGCTGCGGTGCTGATCGCGGGAGAGCGGCCTGAACTGAAACGCATCATGGCCCGGATCATAGCGATGCGGATACCAGAGGGGATCGCGCACGATGGCGCCGATATTGGCTATGGCTTGCGTCATCCCACCATTTGGCCAGCGCTCCCCCATCCCGCAACCCTATTCGCACTTGCAGCAGGTTTGGCTTGGTCTATCTTTGCGATCATTACACCCATGACAGGAGAGCGACGTGCGATCGATCAGCATCATTGCGGCAGCGGTTGCTTTCTGGACGATAGCCGCGGCACCCGTCGCAGTCGTCGAAACCGCCGCCGCGGTGGCGCCCGCCGACCGGATGCAGGAAACAATCTGCCGCCGCGACAAGGAAACCGGCAGCTTGGTGAAGTCTAGGAAAACCTGCCACACTCGGGCGCAATGGGCCTATATCGACGACACCAACCAAGCGTTCAGTCGCGACCTGGTCGACACGACACGGACCAAGCCCGGCGGCAACTGACCCCTATTGCGGGGTCAGCGCCAGCTTGCCATCGCCTTCGTCGACATGAATCGTGCTGCCGTCTGAGACCTTGCCAGCCAGGATCAGGTCGGCCAGCGGATCCTGCAGATGCTTCTGGACGGTGCGCTTCAATGGCCGGGCACCATAGACCGGGTCATAGCCGACCCGCGCCAGCCAGCGCCGCGCCGCGTCGGTCAGGTCGAGCGTCACCTTGCGATCCTTGAGCAGGTCCTGGACCCGCGCCACCTGAAGGTCGACGATCGGCGCCATCGCGCTTTCACCAAGCCGTTGGAACAGCACGATTTCGTCCAGGCGATTGAGGAACTCGGGCCGGAAGTGACCGCGAACCACTTCCATCACCTGCGCCTCGGCATCGGCCACCTGCTGGTCGTCGCGTAGCGCGGCGATATACTGGCTGCCGAGGTTCGACGTCAGGATGATGATCGTGTTGGTAAAATCGACCGTCCGCCCCTGCCCGTCGGTCAGCCGGCCGTCATCAAGCACCTGGAGCAGGATGTTGAAGACATCGCCGTGCGCCTTCTCGACCTCGTCGAACAGCACGACCTGGTAGGGCCGCCGCCGGACGGCTTCGGTCAATATCCCGCCCTCCTCATAGCCGACATAGCCCGGAGGCGCCCCGATCAGCCGGGCAACCGCGTGCTTTTCCATATATTCCGACATGTCGATGCGGACCATCGCGCGCGGATCGTCGAACAGGAAATTGGCGAGCGACTTGGTCAATTCGGTCTTGCCGACTCCCGTCGGCCCGAGGAACAGGAAGCTGCCGAGCGGGCGATTGGGGTCCTGCAACCCGGCGCGCGAGCGGCGGACCGCCGATGATACGGCGTGCACGGCGGCGGCCTGGCCGATGACCTGTGCCGACAAAAGGTCTTCCATCTTCAACAGCTTGTCGCGCTCACCCTCAAGCATGCGGTCGACAGGAATGCCGGTCCAGCGCGACACGACGGCGGCGATATCGTCGCCGGTGACTTCCTCGCGGGTCATGGCATTGGCGGTGGCGATCTCGGCCTCGGCAAGCTGGCGCTCGAGGTCGGGGATGCGGCCATAGGTCAGTTCGCCGGCCTTGGCATAGTCGCCGCCGCGCTGCGCCTGCTCGACTTCGAGGCGCGCGGCGTCAAGCTGCTCCTTGATCTTGGTCGCGGCGTCGAGCTTGTCCTTTTCCGCCTGCCACCGCATCGTCAGGGCGCGCGATTGTTCGTCAAGGTCCGACAGTTCGGTCTGGAGCGCGACCAGCCGATCCTTCGAAGCCGTATCGGATTCGCGTTGCAGCGCGCCTTCCTCGATCTTCAGCTGGACGATCCGGCGGTCGAGGTTCTCGATTTCCTCGGGCTTGGATTCGACTTCCATACGCAACCGCGAGGCGGCCTCGTCCATCAGGTCGATCGCCTTGTCGGGCAGGAAACGATCGGAAATGTAGCGACTCGAGAGGGTTGCCGCAGCGACGATGGCGCCGTCCGTGATGCGGACGCCGTGGTGAAGTTCGTATTTCTCCTTGAGCCCGCGCAGGATCGAGATGGTGTCCTCGACGGTCGGTTCGCCAACCAAGACCGGCTGGAAGCGCCGTTCGAGTGCAGCGTCCTTTTCGACATATTTGCGATATTCGTTGAGCGTCGTCGCGCCGATGCAGTGGAGTTCACCGCGGGCGAGCGCCGGCTTCAACAGGTTCGAGGCGTCCATCGAGCCTTCGGAGGCCCCTGCCCCGACCAATGTGTGCATCTCGTCGATGAACAGCACGACGTCCGATCCTTCGGCGCGGACTTCGTCGAGCACGCCCTTGAGGCGTTCCTCGAATTCGCCGCGGTATTTTGCGCCGGCGATCAGCGCGCCCATGTCCAGTGACATCAGGCGCTTGTCCTTCAAGCCATCGGGAACGTCGCCGTTGGCGATGCGCAGCGCCAGGCCTTCGACGACGGCGGTCTTGCCGACGCCGGGTTCGCCGATGAGGACCGGGTTGTTCTTGGTGCGGCGCGCCAGGACCTGGATGGTGCGGCGGATTTCTTCGTCTCGGCCGATGACCGGATCGAGCTTGCCGTCGCGCGCCGCCTGGGTGAGATCGCGGGCGTATTTGTTCAGCGCGTCGAAGTTCGCCTCGGCGCCGGCGCTGTCGGCGCTGCGGCCCTTGCGGACAGATTCGATCGCCGTGTTAAGGGCTTGCGCGGTTACGCCGGCGGCGGCGAGCGCCTTTCCGGCGGCTGTGGTGGTCGCCAGCGTCAGTGCAACCAGCAGGCGTTCGACAGTCACGAAGCTGTCCTTGGCCTTGGTGGCGATCTGTTCGGCGCTGTCGATGACGCGGACGGTGTCGCTGTCCCAGCTGAGCTGCTGGGCACCTGCGCCGGAGACCTGTGCGATCCTGGCGAGGGCCTGATCGGTCTGCTGTATCGCGGTTTCGGGGCGGCCGCCGGCGGCGCGTATGAGGTTGGAGGCCATGCCTTCCTCATCCTCGAGGAGCGCCTTGAGGACGTGTTCGGGGGCGACACGCTGGTGGTTGTTGCGGATGGCGACGGTTTGCGCCGATTGCAGGAAACCCTTGGCGCGGTCGGTGAATTTTTCGATGTTCATTGGTGATTGCCTCCAGTCCCGGCGGATATGGTGTGGCTTTGGAGCAACACAAGTATCAGCGGCGCTTGGTGATCACAAACACCCATCCGCCGAGTGCGCCGGCGAGACAAAGCATAATGAAACCAAGCGGCTCGCGGGCGCTGGCAATCGGTGTGATCTGCATCCTGAGATACATCAGGGCCAATGTGACGCCGACCGCGACGCCGCCGGCGAGCGGAAATGCGACCCAGCGCGGCAAATTCAGGTAGCGATTGAGGACCGCCGCGACGATAAAACCGACGGCCAGCGCTGTGCCTAGAACGACGAAAAGTGCGGGCGCGAGGCCGGCGAAATCGGCGGCCGCGGTGCGCAGGCCGAGACCGGCGGAAATGTCGATGCCGAGGTTGCTGAGCCCGCGCTGGATGGTCCAGCTATGGACGAGACTGGCGGCGATTACGGTGACGACGACGGCGGCAAGCCAGCGCAGGATTGTGTTGAGCCAGCGCATAGACCATTCCTTTATCCGATTGCCGCCAGCCTAGCAGGTCCGGGGCAAAACGGGAGAAATACAGTGGTTCGGCGGATCGTGGCGGGTTTGGTGGCGGTTGTTTGCGGGAATGTTCTCGCCTCGGGAGCGGGTGCGGCGGGTGTTTCGCCGGTACGTGCCGGGGCGGAGCCGCAGATCACGACGGTTGCGACCGGTCTCGACCACCCGTGGAGCGTCGCTTTCCTGCCCGACGGGCGGGTTTTGGTGACCGAGCGTGCCGGCCGCTTGCGGGTGATCGCGGCCAAGGCGCCGGCCGGCCAGAAGCCGGGGTCGATCAGCGGCGTGCCGGCGGTTTTTGCCGAAAGCCAGGGCGGGCTGTTCGATGTCGTGCTTCATCCCCGGTTCGCCGAAAACGGACTTTTGTATCTGAGCTATGCCGCCGGCACGCCCAAGGCCAATTTTACCCGGATCATGCGGGCCAAGCTGGTCGGCAATGTGCTGACCCAGAAGAAGGTGATTTTCCAGGTCGGGCCGGCGAAGAACACGCCGGTGCATTATGGCGGGCGAATGGCGTTCCTGGGTGATGGCACGCTGGCTATGACGGTCGGCGATGGCTTCGATTTCCGCGAGCAGGCGCAGAACCTCGGGTCGGGGCTGGGCAAGATCGTGCGAATCAACGACGACGGCTCGATCCCGGCCAATAACCCTTTTGTCGGCCGCAAGGGGGCGCAGGCGAGCATCTGGTCCTATGGCCACCGCAACGAGCAGGGGCTCGCCTTCGATGCGGTGAGTGGACGCCTGTACGAGCATGAACATGGCCCGCAGGGCGGCGACGAGATCAATGTTGTCGTGCGCGGCGGCAATTATGGCTGGCCGGTGGCGACGCGCGGCGTCGATTATTCCGGCGCGACGATTTCGCCGTTCAAGACCTACAAGGGCATGATCGACGCCATCAAGGTCTGGGTGCCGTCGATCGCGCCGTCGGGGCTGGCGGTGTACCGCGGCGCGATGTTCCCCGAATGGAACGGCGACCTGCTGGTGGGCGCGCTGGTCGACCAGGATGTGCGGCGGGTCGATCTCGATGCGGCGGGCAAGGTCGTCGGGCAGGCGTCGGTGTTTCCGGGAATCAAGGCGCGGATTCGGGATGTGCGGGTGGCGCCGGACGGGGCGGTTTGGGTTACGACCGATGACGAGGATGGGGTGGTGTTTCGGGTTGGTCGGTGATTATTTGGGGAGGGGAGACACCCCCACCCGGGCCGCGCAAGGGCGCGTCTCTCGCCTCCCCCCTTGAGGGGGAGGTTATTTCAGGACGAACCTGACTTTGCGGTTGCGGAAGTCGAGCGAGACGCGGCGGAAGTTTTCGAGCAGGTCGGTGCCGAGCAATAACGCCGGCTGCTTGTCGAGGCCGAACAGCGCGAACGGCGGTGCGTCGGTGAAGGCGACGGGGACGTTGCGCATGATGACGCCGCCGATGCGGAGTTCGGGCAGGTAAAGCAGCCGGGCGACGACGATCTCGCCGGTGACGCTGACCATCTCGACGGTGCGCGCCTCCCCCAGCCGGCGGCCGCGCGACAGGCGCTTGAGCATCGGGGAGTTGCCGATGGTGAGTTCGGAGCCGGTATCGATGACGGCGTAGCTGCGGTCGCCGTCGACGTTGACCTGGGTCAGGATGAGCTGGCCCTTGCGGCGGCGCGCGGTGACGACGATCTCGCCGGGTTCGGAATAGACCGGCTGGCGCGAATCCTGGATGGTCACCCGCTTGTTCTGGAAATCGAGCATCATGCGCTGATCGGCGAGCGCATCGATGCCGATGATGCCGCGGGCGCCCATATCGCGTTCCGAAAGGACCGGCGCGGTGATGGTTTCGATGACGCTGCTGCCCAGCGTCATGGTTTCGATGAGCACGGTGCGGGCGGTGCTGGTGCCGGCCATTGAGCGCAGGATGACGGGGTCTTCCGCCGGCAGCCCAAGTTGGGCGGCGAGCAGCGCGCCGATGACCGAACGATCGGCGCCGCTGTCGACGAGGAAGCGGAACGGGCCTTTGCCGTTGACCTGGACATCGAGGAACATCCGGCTGCGCAGCGAATCGACCGCCAGGCTTTCGCCGGTGATCTCGAGGCTTTCGTCGATGCTGGCCGGCGGGATTGTCGGGACCTGTTCGGATGGCACCGAAGCTGGCGAAGGCGGGGATGATTGCGCAACCGCCATCAAACCGGCTGCGAGGAGGGCGAGCAATGTCATTGCGGCTGGTTTGCGCCAGGGCCAGTGGCGCGGCAAGATCGAAACGATGCTGCAGCGCGGCGCGATCGCGGTGCCGTCAGACCGGCAGTTGCGCCGCCGCCCGTAGCCTTGGCGCCGGCCGGTGCAGCATCCGCCCGGTGGCCAAGGCAGCGGGAAGTGTCAGGGCGACGGCGACCAGCGCGAGGGCGGGCAGCGGCGCACCCTGGGCGGTATAGAGGAATGCCATCGTCGCTGCCCAAAGGCCGCAAGCCAGCAGCGAGGCGGGGACGGCGGCGGAAGCAGTCTCGTGCTTCGGCGTGCGGCGGAAACGCAGGCGCTGGCCCCACACGGCGGGCAGCCAGGCCAGGCTGGCGGGGATGAGCATGGCGAATTTGACGATGGCGGCGCGCGGATCGCGGCCGAGCCGGCGCAGCTGGGCCTGCTGGACGAACAGCGCGGCGATTTCGGCGAGGACGCTCGAAGCGGCGAAAGCGATGACCCGCGACCAGATCGGCGAGGCGCCATCGGTGATGTTTGCCGCGAGGCCGAAGGTCAGCGCGGCGAGCGGGATGGCGATGAAGGCCGGCCAGGCGAGGAGTTGCGCCGCGATGGCGATGGCAGCGCCCGCACCCACATGACCCCGCCCCCAGCGCGGCACCGTGCCGATCAGCGCCTGGATATTGCCGGCGGCCCAGCGATCGCGTTGCATGATGAGCCCGGTCAGGTCGCGCGGCAGCTGGCCATGCCCGGCGGTTTCGTCGACGAAAACCCCGCGCGCGCCGGCACCGCGCAGGCGCAGGCCAAGCTCGGCATCTTCGGTCAGGTGCGCCGTTGGCCAGCCGCCGATCCTGTGCAGCCATTCGGCGGCGACGAGCGACAGCGTGCCGGTGAGCAGGATGCCGCCGCGGTCGCTGGCGGGGCGGGCGACGGCGGTGAAATAATCGCCGAGTTCGTCGGCGACGGGTGCCGCAGCCGGGGCGAACCAGTAGCGCTGGGGAAATTGCACGTAATCGGCGCGGTGGTGGTGCGCGGCGGCGACGGCACGGGCGAGAAAGCCGGGAAGCACGTTATAATCGGCATCGACGACGGCGATGTAGCGCGCCGCCGGGTGCATCATCGCGGCGGCGATGTTGAGCGCCCCGGCCTTGGCGCCGGTCACGCCATCGCGGTGGACGAAGCGGAAGCGCGGGCCGAGGGCGGCGCAGTGGCGCTCGACGGGCAGCCAGCTTTCGCGGTCGGGGGTGTTGTTGTCGATGACGATGACCTCGAACGCCGGATAGTCGAGGCGCGCCAAGGCATCGAGGGTGGCGATGACCATCGCGGCGGGTTCGTCGTGGACCGGCAGGTGGACCGAGACCATCGGGGTCGGGCCGAACTCTGATGCGGGTTCGGCGCGGGCGGTTGGGGCGGGCATGGCGCCGGCGGGCGCAGCGGGCAAAAAGCGAAGGGCGATGGCGATTGCGGCGATGACGGCGTTTGCAGTCAGGAGCGCGAGCATCAGCCAGCCGATGGCGTCGGCGGTCAGGATTAATGCCGCGACCTGGCTGCCGGTCATTGCTTGTTCGTCCCCCGGGGGGGTTGTGGGGGATGGCGGGGGTTTTGCAACTTTAATCGGTTGGGGCGACACCCCCACCCGCTCGCCGAAGGGCGAGTCGCCTCCCCCCATCGAGGGGGAGGACAAAGGCTCAGGCTACGCGTTCGCCGTTGATGATGAAGTCGCCGGCCTTGCCGACGCGGCTGGGTAGCGGGCGGCCCATGATGGCGGCGAACCAGTGGTTGGCGGCGACGGCGGCGTCGATGTCGAGGCCTGTCGACAGCCCCGAGCGGCCGAACAGGTAAAGCAGTTCCTCTGTGCCGACGTTGCCGGCGGCGCCGGGAGCGAACGGGCAGCCGCCAAGGCCGCCGAGCGCGCTGTCGAAGGTCCGGCAGCCGGCCTGGTAACCGGCCCAGGCGTTGGCGGGGGCGAGGCCGCGGGTGTCGTGGAGGTGGAGGCGGACGGGGACGCCGGCGATCTTTTCGATGACCGCGCCGGTCAGGTCGCCGACCTGGTTCGGCACGCCGACGCCGATGGTGTCGGCCAGCGCGATCTCCTGCGCGCCGGCATCGGCCATGCGCGCGGCGAGTTCGACAACGTGCGCCGGGTCGACATGGCCCTCGTAGGGGCAGCCGAAGGCGGCGGAGATGGTGACCTGCGCGAACAGCCCGGCGGCTTTCGCCTTGGCGAGCATCAGGGTGTTGGCGGCGATGCCTTCGGCGACGGTCTGGCCCTGGTTGATGATGCCGAAACCATCGGTGGCGACGAGGACGCAGCCGGCTTCGTCGAGGCTCCGCCCGGGTGCATCGCGGCTGGCGATGGCGCGGTCGACGCCGCGTTCGTTGAGGCAAAGCCCGATGAAGCGCACGCCGGGGGCGTCGGGGAGGCCGGCGACGACGGCCTCGGCGTCGGCCATCTGCGGGACGCGGCGCGGATTGACGAAGCTGGCGACCTCGATCCGGGTCGCACCCATGCCGATCAGGCGATCGATCAGCGCCAGCTTGTCGGCGGTCTCGACAAAGCCCTTCTCGTTCTGGAGGCCATCACGCGGGCTGACTTCGACGATCTGGAGGGTGTTTTGCATATGCCGAGTATAATCCGCGCCGACAGGTTTTGACAGTCGTCGATGTCTCGACAGTGGCAGGGTGTGCGCCCTGCCACTGTCAACCGTTCAGGTGATCTTGCGATACACCGTGACGCCGAGCACCAGCAGCACGACCGCGATGATGACGACGACCCAAAACAGCAATTTGGCGATGCCCATGGCGGCACCCGCGAGGCCGCCGAAACCGAGCGCGCCGAGGATGAGCGCGGCGACGAAGAAGATGATGGCCCATTTGATCATGACATGAATCCTGTCGGCGAGGCGCCGGAGCGCTGGTTGGGCGGCGCGTATCAAACGGCAAGGCCGCGCGTGCGTGGCAGGTGAACCGATGGCGGCGACGAAAGTTCCCGTTCGCCTTGTCGCCCTGATCGGGGCGTTTGTCGCAAATAGCCAGAAACGCCATTGGTGATCACGCATAACCACTTGCCAGATGCTGGCGCAGCCCGCACCACGTTCAATATTCACAAATCAAATAAACAACATCCGGCATACGGAGAAATTTTAATACTTTGTTATTAACAGCCCGTCCAAATGTGGACGGGTGTTTTTGCTGTTTTGCAGATATTGATTCTGTCGAGGGGACCACATGTCAAATCGTTATAATGTTATTTTCGCGGGGGCTGTTCTTTTGGCCTCCGTACCGGCGTCTGCGGCAACGCATTCAGCGACCAGTGCGACCTTGAAATCGGTTTTTGCCAAGGTGAGGTCCGGCGACACCATCGTGCTGCGCGGGCAATTCAGCGCCCAGCAGTTGCGCAATCGGAGCTTTACCAGTGCAGTAACGATCAATGCCAGCGCGGCGACGTTCAACGGCAAGCTGACCATCAGCGACGTCGACAATCTGCGGGTTGTCGGCGGCACGTTCGGGTCGGCGACGGCGACCTGGCAGGTCGGCGGATCGGCAAGCGTGCTGGGGGGCAGCAACGTCAGCTTCATCAACCCGACCGTTATCGGCAATGGGGCCGGCCGGGCGCGGGGATTGGGGTTTCGCGGCGTCAACGGCGCTTCGGTCGAGAACGGCAGCTTCAGCGGGCTGCGGATGGGCGTCGGCATGAATACGGTGACCAACGGCAGGCTGTACAACAACAGCGTAACCGGCTCGACCAGCGACGGCTTCAACATCGCCGGCAGCCATGGAGTTACCGCCAGCCAGAACGTCTGCCGGGCCACCAACATGTCGGCGGGCTCGCACCCCGATTGCATCCAGCTGTGGAGCCTTGCGGGCAACCCCCTGCAGTCGGACATCAGCCTCGTCGACAACCAGGCCTATGGCCACACGCAGGGCTTTACCTCGTTCGACCCGCTGAACCGCGGTGGCGGCATCCGGATCGAGATGTCGCGCAATAGGGTCGAAACGACGATGCCGCAGGGCGTCGCCTGCTACCGCTGCGTCGACAGCATCTTTACCGACAATTTGATGATTACCGCGCCGGGCGCCAATCACATGACCCGGATGAACATCATCGGTGGCAGCAACAATATCATCCGGGGCAATACCCAGGGCGCCCGCCCAAATTCGACGCCGGATGATTTGCTGGCGATGACCTCGATGTCGACGTTCGATTCAGCGGTGTCGCTCGTGGCAGCGGCGTCGTTCGATACGATGTCGGCGTTCGAGCTGGCCGAGTACGAAGATTTCCTCGCCTTCGAGGATGGCTGGGACTTCACCGGCGATTTTGCCGACAAGTCGTACGAGACGGCGGATTATGTCGGGCTCGAGCAGGCCAAGCTGGGGCTGGGGCTGGCGCTGGCGGCGGTTCCCGAGCCGGGCGTCTGGGCGCAGTTGATCGCCGGCTTCGGCCTCGTTGGCGCGGCGACGCGGCGGCGGCGGCGGCTGCAGACGATGGCGGCGGCCTAAAGTTCGCGGTGGAAGAAGCCGGTTGCGTCGGCAAGGACGGGGGCCTTGCCGCGGAACGGCTTCGATACCGCGAGGATGATGCCGATATGGCCGATGCCGGGGTATAGCTTGACCGCCCCGGGTCGGCCCAGCGCTGCGGCGAGGGCCGTAGCGTTGCGGGGCCTCACGGTGGTGTCGTCGCTGCCGGAGAGCAGCAGGACGGGGGGCGCGTCCTTGCGCGCGGAATTGACTGGTTGCGTAACGCGGGGGTCGGGCTCGCGGCCGAAGGCGGCCTGTGCGGCGCCGCCGGGTTCGAACGGGGCGAAGTCGTAAGGCCCCGCCAAGCCAACGGCGGCTTTTATCGCGTCGGGGGCTCCGGCGGCGATGAGCCAGCGGCGATCGAGCGCCAGCATGAGGGCGATATAGGCACCGGCGCTGTGGCCGATGACGCCGATGCGGGCGGGGTCGCCTTGATATCGGGCAATGTATTCGGACGTCCAGGCGACGGCGGCGGCACCGTCCTCGATGAAGGCGGGATAGCGGACTTGCGGTACGAGGCGGTAGTCGGGGACGACGACGATGAAGCCGCGCGCGGCGAGGGCCTTGGCGGCAAAGGCATAGTCCTGGCGGCGGCCCGAGCTCCAGCTGCCGCCGTAGAAGAACACCAGGACGGGGGCGGCCTTGGCGTTGTCGGGGGCGTAGATGTCGAGTTTCTGGCGCGGGTCGGGGCCGAAGGCGATATCGGCGCCGACCTGGCGGACGCCGCCGTCGCCGGGGGTGATGGCGTTGACGGTGTTGAGCGTGCCGAGCGACGAACAGCCGGCGAGTGCCGCGAGGACGCCGATTGTGATCAGCCAGCGCCGGGTGGGGACCATTTGGGATGCTCTGTCTGGGGGAAGGTGCGGGAGATACGAATGAGGCGGGGCTATGGCTGCTGCCCGGCCTTCAGCTTGCGCGCCATCGCGGCGTCCTGTGCGCTGGTCTCGGTACGCGATCGCTCGATTTCGAAGTCCTCGCGCGCCGATTGGCCAATGACCTGCGAGACCGGGCGGCGTGGGCTGGGCAGCGCGGGTGTTGCGGGATGGCCGATGCGGAAAGCGAAGGTGGGGCGCCAGAGCGGGTCCTCGAGGATCGCGTTGGCGGCGGTCGCGAAGCGCGGCGGGCGGCCGAGCTGGCGGTCGCGGTCGATCATCTCGGGGAGCTGGTTGAGCGGTTGCGCGGCGAGACCGAGGGCGATCGCGGTCAGATGGAGGCGCTGCCAGGCGGCGCCGGCGAGGATGGCGGTGCGGCGGTCGTGGGGGTCGCCCGCAACGATCAGCCCGAAAAGCGAGGCGGTCGGCAGCGCGGTTTCGCGGGTGGCTTCGATCCAGTAGCGGCCCTCCGTCGCCGGTGAGGAGTCGAGGAGGATGGCGCCCATCGTGGCGGTGAATGGCGACAGGCCCGCGGTGGGAATGCCGAGGCCGTCCTTGTATCTGTCGCGGTCACGGCGACTGTGACGGAACCAGGCGTGGCTGGCGGCCATCATCTCGGTGTCGGCGGCGATGGCCTGGGTCGAGGCGATGGTCAGTTCGGCAAAGCGTTTGCCGGCGGGCGAGGCCGGGTCGATCAGCGCGATGCGGAGCAGCGGCGTGCCGGCGGCGGAGCGCAGCGCGATCTGCTGCGCGGCGGTGGTGGGGCCGCCCTGGTAGGCGCCGCGGTCGGTGTGGCGGCGGCCGATCATCGGCAGCAGCGGGTGCGGGCGCGGCGTGCCGCCTTCGGGGCCGAGCTCGATGCGCGCGACATGGCCGGGGTCGCCGGGATCGGGGAGCAGGCGGACGACGGCGCCGGGGTCGATTGCGGTCGAGGCGAGGCCCATGTTGTGGATGGCGGCGCCGAGGCCGGCGAGGCGCTCGCGGCCGAACGGGTCCATCGCGCCGAGATTACGGCCGGGGACTTCGAAAATGTCGACACCGTAGCGACTGACGCCGAAGATCCATGGCTGGGTGTTGTGCGGGCTGGCGGCGAGGATGCCGGCCGAGACCAGCGACAGCGCGCCGTCGTAGCGGCGGCTGTTCCAGTCGTCCCAGGCCTTGAGGCCGGGCTGGGCGCGGTCGAATATGAGCCCCTGGTCGATGGCGCGGGGGAGCGTCGCTGCGGCGAGGACCGCGCCCGTTCCGCCACCGATGCGCAGCGCCGTGCGGCGATTTATCACTCGGCGGGAACCTGCGTTGTCGATGGGGAATGCGGCGCGTGCGCGGGAGGGTTGGCGGCTTCCCAGCGGGCGCGGAGCGTGTCGGCGGTGGTGCCTTGTGCCCAGCCCGGCGAGCCGGCGATGGCCATCCAGCGGTGGCGCCAGTCGGGGGCATGGATGACGTCGCGGCCGATGGCGACCCATTCGTGGAAGGCGACCCATAATGGATTGAAGGTCGAGAGATTGCGGACGATGCCGTAGCGCGCCGGCTCGTCGTCGCGCTCGCCTTCATAGGTGCCGAACAAGCGGTCCCAGACGATGAAGACGCCGCCGAAATTGCGATCGAGATAGCGGGCGTTGGTGCCGTGGTGGACGCGGTGGTGCGACGGGGTGTTGAGCACCCATTCGAGGCCGAGCGGCAGGCGGCGAACCATCTCGGTGTGGATGAAGAATTGATAGACGAGGTTGAGCCCGGCGCAGAACAGGATCATTTTGGGCGGGAAGCCGATGAGGAACAGCGGCAGGCGGAAGACGAAGCCGAGCGAAATCTGCCCGGTCCAGGTCTGCCGGAGGGCGGTGGACAAATTGTAGTGCTGCGAGCTGTGGTGGATGACGTGGCTCGCCCAGAACCAGCGGATGCGGTGCGCGGTGCGGTGAAACCAGTAATAGGTGAAATCTTCGCCGATGAAGGCGAGCACCAGCGCCCACCAGGTGACGGGAATGTCGAACAGCCGGACGGAATGAACTGCAATGCCGACGCCGACGAGGGCGGTGCCGAACAAAATCGCGGCAAAGGTGTTGCCGATGCCCATCGCCAGCGAGGTCGCGGTGTCCCGCCAGTCGTAATCGCCGCGGGCGCCGGCGCGGATCGCGAACATTTCGAGGATGATGGCGATGATGAACGCCGGGATGGCGATCTGGACGGGATCGGGGAAGGTCATAGCCGGGCTGCCCAGCTTGCCGCGGCGGGGCCGAGATCGAGGTCGGCGGCGGGGAACATCGCTTCGGCGGGCTGGAGGCGCAGGCGACCGTCCTTCACCGTCGCGGCAGCGCCGTTGACGACGCGGACGACCCAGCGATCACCGAACGGGCGGACCAGCGCGACCCGGCCATCGGCGGCGGCGACGAGCGCGCCGCGGCGGTCGCTGGCGAGCGCGGTGTCTTCGCCGGTGAAATCATGGAGCGCGTCGGCGACGATGCGCCGGGCCTCGGCCGCGTCGGCGATCACCGGCATCTTGGTGAAGCCGAGCGCGCGCGCCAGGAACACCAGCGTGACGATGCCGAACAGCGAGGTCCAGACCATGCAGACTCAGTCCTGGCCGGCGAGACGCCGCAGCGCCGGCAGCATCGCGGACAGGTCATAACCGCCGGCAGCGGCGGTGGCGACGATCGATTCGGGATCGCCATCGCGGGCAGCAAAGGCCAGTGCCCAGAGGCTGGTCGACCGCGTTCCCGAGCGGCAAAAGGCCAGCAGCGGCCCGGTGGTGGCGCCGAGTTCCTCGCCCATCGCGTCGATCTGCGGCTGGCCATAGCCGGACTGGTCGATGGGAATATGGGCGTAACGCAGCCCGGCGGCTTCGGCGGCGGCGGCGATGGTTGCCGATGTCGGCTGGTCGGGCGCCTCGCTGTCGGGACGATTGTTGACGATCGAGGTGAAGCCCTGCGACGCGGCAAGGGCGATATCCGCGGGCGCCAGCTGCGGCGCGACGGAGATGCTGTCGGTGAGGCGAATGAACATGCGTCCCCATTAAACCCGGATGCGGCGCGGCGCTACTGCCCTTCCACGCGATCGTCATGCCGAACCTGTTTCGGCATCCAGTGTCGGGCGAGGCGGGATCGTGCATACTTGGCACCGCGACGGATGCCGAAACAAGTTCGGCATGACGAACGGTTTTTGGGTGGGCATCGTGTCACTTGCGTCTGCCGGACTTTGTGGATTTCATGGCTGCGAAAGCGGGGCCTGCGGATGAACGATACAGCGACGGCGGCGTACGCCGCATGACAGCAACGACCGCGTCAGCGCGCGATCTTCTCGGCCAGCCGCGCGGGCTGGCGTGGCTGTCGGGGACGCAATTCTGGGAAGCGTTCTCGCTGTACGGCATGCAGGCGCTGCTGACGCTGTACATGGTCGGGCAGTTGCTTTTGCCGGGCCATGTCGAGAATGTCGTCGGGATGGGCGGGGTGCGGCGCGGTATCGAGAGCGTCACCGGGCCGATCTCGGACCAGGCCTTCGCCGTCCAGCTGTTCGGGCTATGGGCCGGGCTGGTGCGGTTTACCCCGGTGTTCGGCGGTTACATCGGCGACCGGCTGCTCGGGCGGCGGCGGACGATCATGCTCGGCTGTCTGCTGATGACGGCGGGGCATTTCTGCATGGCGTTCGATGCGAGTTTCCTGCTCGCGCTGCTGCTGCTGATGCTTGGCACCGGCTGCGCCAATTCCAACCTGTTTTCGCAGGTCGGCGGGCTTTACGGGCCAGACGATCGCCGCCGCGACGACGGCATCCAGCTTTATTATTTCGCGCTCAATTGCGGGGCGTTCGTCGCGCCGATCATCTGCGGCTGGATGGGGCAGGAGCTCGGCTGGCATCAGGCGTTCGGGCTGGCGGGGTTCGGCATGCTGGCCGGGCTGCTGGTCTATTGGCTCGGCGGCGCGCATCTGCCGCCCGATCCGCCGCGCGTGGCCGCCGCGGCACGCGCGCCGTTGACCAAGCCCGAACGCCACGCGGTGCAGCTGTTACTGCTGCTCATGCTGGTCCAGGCGGCGTTCTGGGTCGCCCAGTCGCAGGTGTGGAACGTCTATAATCTGTGGGTGCGCGACCATGTCGAAATGTCGGTGCTCGGCTGGCAGATGCCAATTCCGTGGCTGCAGGCGCTCGATGCCATCGCGCCAGGGCTGTTGCTGCCGCTGACACTGTGGATCTGGCGGGCGCAGGCGCGGCGCGGTATCGAGCCCGACGCGATCACCAAGATGGCGATCGGATGCCTGATCTTCGGCAGCGCGCTGGTCTGGCTGGCGGCATCATCTTCTGTATTTAGCGGTCGCGTGCCGTTGCTGTGGGCGGTGGGGTTCCACATGATCGCCAACTGGGGCTGGGTGTTTTTCACCCCGATCGCGGTCGGACTTTATGCGCGAGCGGCGCCGAAATCGCTCAACGCGATGATGATCGGGGTCAATTCGATGGCGGTGTTCGTCGGATCGACCATCAGCGGCCGAATCGGCGGGCTGTACGAAGTGTGGACGCCGGGGCGTTTCTGGCTGCTCCACGCCGGGATCATCGCCGGCGGGGCGTTGCTGTTGCTGGCGTTGCGCCCCGCCGTTCGCCGGATGCTGGCGGCCGATCACGGCCAGCCGCCAGTGGCCGTTCAAGGATAGCTGGTGACCGGCACCGGCGCCGGGGTCTCGGGCAACGGGATGAACTCGCTTTCGCCCGGCACCTGCGCGAACTTGCCGTCGCGCCAGTCGGCCTTGGCTTGTTCGATGCGGTCCTGCGAATGGCTGACGAAGTTCCATTCGATGTGACGCGGTTCGGGATAGGGCGCGCCGCCGAGGATCATGCCGTGGAAGGCGGTATCGGCCGTAAGCGTGGCGGCGCCTTCGCCGACGACGGCCAGCGCGCCGGCGACAAGGGCTTCGCCGTCGATGCGCGCGTTGCCGGAGACCGGATAGACGCCGCGTTCACCCCATTCCGCCGGCAGCTCGATCACCGCACCGGCATCGAGGCGGACTTCAGCATAGATGATCGGATGCGGGAAATCGACCGGCGAGGTCTGGCCGAACATGGTGCCGGCGATGATGACGGCATGCCCGCCGGGCAGGTCGACGACCGGCAAGGATGCCTCGGGGTGATGGACGAAGGCCGGGTCGATCTCGGCGAAGGCGACGGGCAGCGCCACCCACGACTGGATGCCGTGCATGTGGTGGCCGGCCTCGCGCAGGGCGTCGGGCGAGCGTTCGGAATGGCTGATGCCATGGCCGGCGGTCATCCAGTTGACGGCGCCCGGCGCAATATCGATGACCGTGCCGAGGCTGTCGCGGTGAGTCAGGCCGCCGTGGAACAAATAGGTGACGGTCGACAGGCCGATGTGCGGGTGCGGGCGGACATCGATGCCGGCACCGGCGGGGAAGTCGGCGGGGCCCATCTCGTCGAAGAACACGAACGGCCCCAGGCTGCGGCGCTGCGGCGCGGGCAAAACACGCGAGACCGAGAAGCCGCCGAGGTCACGCGAGCGGCCGGCGATGGATTGGGCGATGGACATGGCGTAGGCTCCGGTTGCGCGGGACACGCGTTTCTATGCGCGAGCCATCTTAGCGGGAGGATCTCCATGACTGAAATCCATTACAAGATCGTCGAGCATGACGGCGGCTGGACGTATAAATTGGGCGATGTCTTTGCCGAGACGTTCCGCACGCATGACGAGGCCGTCGCCGCCGCGCGGGTGGTCGCCGAGGAACAGCAGCTCGGCGGCGAGACGGTGCCGATCAGTTGGCAGGATGCGGACGGCAAGTGGCATGAGGAAGTCGCGCGCGGAGATGACCGGCCGCAGGCGGATGTGAGCGAGGGTTAGGGGGGGTGCTATCCCGGGACCCAGTTGCTCGCTGGCGCAGAGAAGTAACTGGGTCCCGGGTCAAGCCCGGGATGACAGCTATTTCAATATGCTAGCGCGGCTGGATGTTGGCACGGAACCAGTCGGCCAAGGCATCTTCGGTAAGCTCTCCTGCAGCGAGGGCCAGCGTCGTGACAACGACGTCGGCCTGGGTCGCGTCGAACGACCAGCCGTTAAGCTCGAGGAACGTCGCCGAGGCGACGAACGCGGTGCGCTTGTTGCCATCGACGAACGGGTGGTTCCGCGCGATACCATAAGCCAAGCTGGCGGCCAGCGCTGCGGCATCCGGATCGCCATAGGCAACCAGGTTTCGCGGCCTTTGCAGCGCCGAGTCGAGCAGGTTGGCATCGCGTATGCCTGCACTTCCGCCATGCGCTGCCAGTTGCTCGCTGTGCAACGCGCGCGCCAAAGGCTCGCTGATCCAGAACCAATCCATCGGGTGCTATTTCGCGAGTTCGCGCAGGGCGTCGCGGTAGCGTGCCATAACTCCGCGAGCGACTTCCATCTGCTCGTCGAACGTCGGGTCATAGGGGCTGAGTTCGATGCCGTTGGGTGTCCGCACCACCGACAGGCTATCGCCCTTCTCGACGCCGAGCTGCGCCAGGATATCCTTAGACAGAATGATCCCGGCACTGTTGCCGATGGCGGTAATCTTGAGGTGCTGCATTGCCTGGCTCCCGTGGTAGTACGGCCGTTATAACGCGGGTTCGGGGTCTTCGCTAGTCTTCCAATAATCGAATGCGACGCGCTGCACCGAACGCAAATAGGCTCCCGCCACCGGGCCTTCCCATGGGCCGACGTAATCGTGGCGCGAGGTCCACCAGCCCTGCCCCGGCAGGCGATCGAGCTCCCGGACGACGAGCGAGGCGAGTGCGGGCTGGCCGGCGGCCTCGGCGCGCTTGTCGACTTCGTCGAGGACGACGCAAAGCGCGCGCATCCGTGGGCGGGTGAAGCGCATGTCCATCGCTTCGAGCAGTTCGGAATAACTCATTGCCCGGCGGCGGCCGGCGGCGGCGCGCAGCAGGGTCTCGATACGTTCGATGTCGAATGTCATTCGGCAGCCAATGATTCGCCGACGGGCGGCAGGTTGTGACCAAGCAGCCGCAGCAGTTCGGCGGCGCTTTCGACGATGTTGGTACCGGGGCCGAAGATTGCCGCAGTGCCGATTTCGCGCAGGAATTCATAATCCTGCGCCGGGATGACGCCGCCGGCGATGACGCGGATGTCAGGACGTTTGGACTCGCGCAGCGCGGCGATCAGCTCGGGCACCAGCGTCTTGTGGCCGGCGGCGAGCGACGATGCGGCGACGATGTCGACATCGAGCGAAAGGGCAAGGTCGCGGGCTTCGTCGGGGGTCTGGAACAACGGGCCGACGGTGGCGTCGAAGCCAAGATCGGCGAGCGCCGTGCCGACGACCTTGGCGCCGCGATCATGGCCGTCCTGGCCCATCTTGACGATCAGGACACGCGGCTTGCGACCCTTGCGGCGCTCGAATGCCTCGACGCCCTCGGCGACGCGGATGTACGCCGGATCGGCCTTGTAGGCTTCGGCATAGACGCCGCTGACCATCTTCACGACGGCGGTGTGGCGGCCGAAAACGTCTTCCATGGCGCTGCTGATTTCGCCCAGAGTGGCGCGGGCGCGGGCGGCGACGACGGCGAATTCGAGGAGGTTGCCCTTGGCGGCGGCGCCCTTTCGCAAGGCGTCGAGCGCGGCTTCGGCGGCGGCGGTGTCGCGGTTGGCGCGCACCGAGGCCAGCCGGGCGACCTGCCCGGCCCTCACCGCCACTGTGTCGACGCTGAGGATCTCGAGTTTCTCGATGGTGGCCGGCTTGTACTTGTTGACGCCGACGATGACCTCCTGGCCCATGTCGACGCGCGCCTGGCGGCCGGCAGCGGCGGCCTCGATCTCGAGCTTGGGCATTCCCGACGCCACCGCCTTGGTCATGCCGCCGAGTGCGGCGACTTCGGCCATGATCTTTTCGGCGCCCTTGACCAGCTGGTCGGTCAGCGCCTCGATATAATAGCTGCCACCCAAGGGATCGACGACCTTGGTGATGCCGGTTTCTTCCTGCAGCACCAACTGCGTGTTGCGGGCGATGCGCGCCGAAAAATCGGTCGGCAGCGCGATGGCCTCGTCGAGCGCGTTGGTGTGGAGAGACTGGGTGCCGCCGAGCGCTGCCGCCATCGCCTCGACGGTGGTGCGGATGACGTTGTTGTACGGATCCTGCTCCTGCAGCGAGACGCCCGACGTCTGGCAATGGGTACGCAGCATCAGCGAGCGCGGGTCCTTGGCGCCGAAATCGGTCATGATCTTGGCCCAGAGCGTCCGTGCGGCGCGCAGCTTGGCGATCTCCATGAAGAAATTCATGCCAATGGCGAAAAAGAAGCTCAGCCGCCCGGCGAAGGCGTCGACATCGAGCCCCTTGGCCTGCGCTGCCTTCACATATTCCATGCCGTCGGCAAGCGTGAACGCCAGCTCCTGGAGGTTGGTCGCGCCGGCTTCCTGCATATGATAGCCGGAAATGCTGATGCTGTTGAACTTGGGCATGTTTTTCGACGTGTATTCGATGATGTCGGCAACGATCCGCATGCTCGGCTCGGGCGGGTAGATATAGGTGTTGCGGACCATGAACTCCTTGAGCACGTCGTTCTGGATGGTGCCGTCGAGCTTGTCCTGGCTGACGCCGGCTTCCTCGGCGGCGACGATAAAGAACGCCAGGCACGGAATCACCGCGCCGTTCATCGTCATGCTGACCGACATCTGGTCGAGCGGAATCTGGTCGAACAGGATCTTCATGTCCTCGACGCTGTCGATCGCCACCCCGGCCTTGCCGACGTCGCCGGCGACGCGCGGATGGTCGCTGTCATAGCCGCGGTGGGTGGCGAGGTCGAAGGCGACGCTAAGGCCCTTTTGCCCGGCGGCGAGGTTGCGGCGGTAGAAGGCATTCGATTCCTCGGCGGTGGAAAAGCCGGCGTATTGGCGCACCGTCCATGGCCGGCCGGCGTACATGCTGGCGCGGACGCCGCGGGTGAAGGGCGCAAAACCCGGCAGGCCGGGATCGATGCCCTCGACATCGGCGGCGGTATAGAGCGGCTTGACGTCGATGCCCTCGGGCGTCGGCCAGGTCAGGTCGGCGCCCTTGACCTCCTTTGCCGCCATCTTCCGCCAGTCATCGAGGCTTGGTTTCGTCATTACCGATCTCCCACCGGCCCTATACGCGCGGACGGGGGCAGGGCGTCAACCGATGGGGCGCGCCACCCGCCAACTATGGCAGGGCGGGAACAGCTTTGCAGCGCGGGGCGTTTGGGACTCGCAACGATTTGACGGAGAACGATCATGGCCGAAGATCCCGAAGTGCTGACGACCACCGAAGCGCGCGGCGGCACTGGTAACAACGTCGTGCGCTACGTGCTGTTCATCTCGGTGCTGCTTGCCATCGGCGCGATGGTGTGGACGTTCGTGCTGTCGCCCAAGGGTGAGCAGCAGGGGGCGACTTCGACAGGGCCCGTCGACGGGGCGACGACGACGGGGAATTCGCAATAGATTTTGTCCTCCCCCTGGAGGGGGGAGGCGACTCGCGCTACTTGGCGCGGCGGGTGGGGGTGTCTCCCTGCGCCGACAGGGGACCACCCCCACCCGGGCCGCGAAGCCGCGTCTCTCGCATCCCCCGTTGACGCGAAGGCGTCGCCTACGGCTGAGGGGGAGGAAAAGGGCTACTCTGCTGCTTCCAGCGTCTCGTTCCGGCCGATGCTTCCCCCGGCGAGATCGAGCAGCCGCTTTTCAAGCGTCTTCAGTCGAGCCACGCTGTCGATCTTCTGTCCGGTCAGGTCGGTCAAATAGAATGTATCCGTCGCGCGCTCGCCATAGGTGGCGATGTGGGCGCTGTGGATCGTCACCCGGCTCTGGAACAGCGCATGGGTCAGCGAATAGAGCAACGCCGGCCGATCGGCGGCGTTGACCTCGACCACCGTGTAGCGATTCGACGCCTTGTTATCGATCAGCACATTGGGCTCGACCTTGAAAACTTCGGCGCGCCGGCGCGCCAACGGGCGCGCAGCGAGGCGGTCGGCGAGGCGGATCTTGCCGGTCAGCACGTCCTCGATCATCCGCCGCATCCGGTTAAGCTGCGCATCCTCGGCGAACGGCCGCCCGATCGGGTCGGCGATGACGAAATTGTCGATGGCCTGGCCGTCGCGCGTCGTATGGATGCGCGCGTCGAGAATATTGGCGCCGCCCAGCGAAATCGCCCCGGCGATGCGATAGAACAGCCCCGGGTGATCGGCGGCATAGATCGACACCAGCGTCGTCCCCGAAGCGGCATCGGGCACCGCGGTGATCGACAATTGCCGCCCCGATTCGTCCGCCGCCGCGATCATCGCGGCATTACCCGCCAGCGCCTCGCAGGTCTCGGCGATCCAGTAGCTGTCGGCGAAGCGCGCCGCATATCTGGCGAAACGCGCCTTGTCCCAGCCGAGCGTCGCCGCCAGCCCCTGCTGCTTGGCCTCGATGCGCTCGCTGCGGCCCTTGTGCTTGTGGCCGAGCCGCAGCACTTCTTCTGCCGAATCGTACAAATCCCGAAGCAGCTGGCCCTTCCAGTTGTTCCACACCCCCGGCCCGACGGCGCGAATATCGACGACGGTCAGCACCAGCAGCAGCCGCAGCCGTTCGGGGCTGGCGACGGTCTCGGCGAAATCGAGGATCGTCTTGAAATCGGCGAGATCGCGCTTGAAGGCCGTCCGCGACATCAGCAAATGATGCCGCACCAGCCACGCCACCGTCTCGGTTTCGGCCGCGGTCAGCCCCAGCCGCGGGCACAGCTTTTCGGCGATGTCCGACCCGAGTTCGCTATGGTCGCCGCCGCGCCCCTTGGCGATGTCGTGGAGCAGCACCGCGACATGGAGCACCCGCCGCGACACGAGCTGCTGGACGACCCGCGCCGACACCGGATGCTCGGCCTTGAGGATCCCCGATTCGATCAGCGCGACCAGCCCGATGGCGCGGATGGTGTGCTCGTCGACGGTGTAGTGATGGTACATGTCGTACTGCATTTGGGCGACGACGCGCCCGAAGTCGGGAATGAAACGTCCAAAAACGCCGGCTTCGTTCATCCAGCGCAGCACGCTTTCCGGGTCGTTGCGGCTGGTCAGTACCTGCAAAAACAGCGCATTTGCCGTAGTATCGCGCCGCACCCGGTCGTCGATCAGCGTCGCATCGCGCGCCGCCTGGCGCATCGCCTGCGGATGGATGGTCAGCTTCTGCCGGTCGGCCAGCGCAAAGATTTCGAGCAACCGCACCGGGTCCTCGCGGAAAAAGCCATCGCTCGGCACGCCGATCTGGCCGCGGCGCAGTGTAAAGCCGTTGAGCCGCGACGGCCGCCGGGTCAGCACCGGCAACCAGCTCGACTTGGCAAAACTCTCGTCCAGATGCGCCAGGAACAACCCGGTCAGGTCGCCGACAGTCTTCGCCATCAGGAAATAATGCCGCATGAAACGCTCGACCGCCGACATGCCGCCGCGCTCGGCATAGCGCAGCCGCGCCGCCAGTTCGCGCTGCACATCAAAGGTCAGGCGTTCTTCAGCGCGCCCGGCGATATCGTGGAGGTTGATCCGCACCGCCCATAGAAAACTCTCGGCGCGGCGAAACTGGCGCAGCTCGCTCGACGACAACAGGCCCTTGTCGACAAGCTCGGCGACGGTCTCGACCTGATAGGCGTATTTGCCGATCCAGAACAGCGTGTGGAGGTCGCGCAGCCCGCCTTTGCCTTCCTTGAGGTTGGGTTCGACGACATAGCGGCTGTCGCCCATTTTCTTGTGTCGGGCGTCGCGTTCGGCGAGCTTTTCGGCGGTAAACGCTTTCGCCGTACCAGCGACGATTTCGCGGCGAAAGCGCGTCGTCGCTTCCTCGTACAAAGGCTGGTCGCCCCAGACGAAACGCGATTCGAGCAGCGCCGTGCGGATGGTGATGTCGGCCTTGGCCATGCGCATCATGTCGTCGAGCGAGCGCGTCGCATGACCGACCTTGAGCCCCAGGTCCCACAACAAATACAGCATCGTCTCGATGACCTGCTCGCCCCAGGCGGTCTGTTTCCACGGCGTCAGGAACAACAGGTCGATGTCCGAATACGGCGCCATCTGGCCGCGGCCATAGCCCCCCACCGCGACCAGGGTCAGCCGCTCCGACGAGGTGCGGTTGGTCGCCGGGTATAGATCGGTGACGACGACATCGAACAGGATTCGCAGCAGCTGGTCGACGAGGAACGCCTGCGCCCCGGCCAGCTCCAGGCCCTTCGACGGCGTCTCGCGCAGCCGCCGCTGCAATTCGGCCCGGCCATCCGCGAGCGCACTGCGCAACGTCGCCGCAAGCAAGGCCCGGCGCAACTCGAAGCCCTGCGTCGTCGCCATGCCCGCCGCTAGCGCATCGGACAATGCGCGCCGGTCGATGATGGCGCGGCGATTGGGGACAGTGTCGGGGCGAGAGGCCATGCTGTCTAGATAGGCGCGCCCGGCACAGGTTCAAAGCGGCAGTTTGGACAGTGAAGCGCACCCGATTGGCGGCGTCGTCATCCCTCGCTATCACGGCACCATGAACGACCCTGCCAAAGCCCGGCTCGAAGCCATCGCCCATGCCGGCATCGCCGCCCTGCGCCGCCGCGACGGCGCGGCGGCGCGGCCGGCGTTCGACGAGATCGTCGCCAGCGGCCGCGCCAGCCCGCAGATCTGGCTGATGCTGGCGCAAGCGTGCGACCTCGAGGATGACCGCCCGGCAGCGCGCTCGGCACTGGCGCAGGTGCTCGCCGCCGATCCTGCCAATCTTTACGCGCTGGTCATGCACGGCGAGCTGCTGACCCGCGACGGCGACGACCGTGCCGCGGTCAGCTGGTACGCGCGGGCGCTATCGGGGGCCTCGGGCGCCCAGGGCTTGCCGCAGGACCTGCTCGAACGCCTGCGCCGCGCCGAAGCCGAGCACGCCGCCGCATCGGGGCGCTTCATGGCAAAGTTGCAGGATTCGCTGGCCGCCGCCGGAGTCGATGACAACACCGCCGGGCCGCGCTTTGCCGAGGCGCTGGCGATTGTTTCCGGGCAAGCTCGGCCGTTCCTGCAGGAGCCGACCAGTTTCTATTTCCCCGGCCTGCCGCAGCGCGCCTTTTACGACCCCGCCGATTTCGCCTGGACCGCGGCGCTGGAGGAGGCCACTTCGGCGATTACTGCCGAAGTGGCGGCAATCCTCGCCGATCGCGCCGGGTTGCAGCCCTATGTCGAACGCCCGAAAGATCGCCCGGCAAAGGCGCACAGCCTGCTCGATGACCCGCGCTGGAGTGCCTATCACCTGGTCCGGGACGGCGTCCCGGTCGCCGAACACGCGGCGCGCTGCCCGGCGACGATGGCGGCGATCGCCGGCCTGCCGATCCCGGTCATCGCCGGCGCTTCGCCGATGGTGCTGTTCTCGATCCTGGCACCGGGCACGCATATCCAGCCGCACAACGGCATGCTCAACACCCGGCTGATCTGTCATCTGCCCTTGGTCGTGCCCGACAATTGCCGACTCCGCGTGGGCAACACGGTGCGCACCGTCGACGCCGGCAAGATGTTGATTTTCGACGACAGCATCGAGCATGAAGCTTGGAACGACAGCGATGCACCACGCGCGATCCTGCTGTTCGAAATCTGGCGTCCCGAGCTCGACGATGGTGAACGCCAGGCATTGCGCGCCATGTTCGAGGCGACATCGCACTGAAGCGAATACCAACCCCGGCCCAGCCCAGACCGCCGATAGTAAAATCCTGCACTAATCCGAAATGGTCACAATACTTCGTTGTGAGTAACGATTTGCTAATCAATCCCTGTCTATAGCAGAGGCTGCTTGGTAGTCGTGCGGGACTGTTAATGCCAAATCATATGGTGCGCGTTGCGGATGCGACGAAAAGAATGTTCGGATATTATGCGTATGCGACTATAGATGGTCGATTTACAAGGACGTACTTCAGCGACCTGCGTTATGGCAGTGCCGAGAAAGCCCATGATGCGGCACTCGAAGTCATCGAGGGTAGTATCGAAGACCAGCGCCTCTACCTCTCGTTGAAGCGGCGGTATCATCGCCGCGCCAACTCGCCGGGCGATGTTCCAGGCGTCAACCGGGTGCCGACCGCGCCCGACGACAACAACGGCTATTGGATCGCGCGGTGGCACGACGCGCAAGGCCGGCGGCGATCGCGCAAGTTCAGCGTCCGCAAATACGGCGAGCGGCTGGCCTATGATTGGGCCTTGCAGACGCGCTTGCAGGCAACGCTTGAAGAGCGCTCGCGGCTGTGCCTGTTCCGCACGACGATGGCCGATTTCCATTTCGAGCGGCCCGGGCTACCGGCCTGAGCCAACTTGTCCTCCCCCTCGAGGGGGGAGGCGAGAGACGCGTCTTCGCGGCCCGGGTGGGGGTGTCCCCTGCGCCAGAGGGGGGACACCCCCACCCGCTCGCGAAGCCGCGAGTCGCCTCCCCCCTATCCCCACAGTTCCGCTTCCGGCGGCCAGACGTCCGAATCCTCGAACCGCAAGCCCCCTGCCCGGTCCTCGATCAGCAACGGCCCATCCAGGTCGGCATATTGCCCTTGCATCGCCACATAGAACGCCGGCGCGATGCCCAGCGACGTCGACAGCATGCACCCGGTCATGATGCCCAGCCCGCGCGTCCGTGCTGCATGGACCAGCGCCATCGCCTCGGTCAGCCCGCCGGCCTTGTCGAGCTTGATGTTGATATGGCTGTACCGGCCGATGATCTCGCCCAGGGTCGCCCGGTCATGGCAGGATTCGTCGGCCGCCAGCGGCACCGCTGACCGCACGCCATCGAGCAGCGCATCCTGCCCCGCCGGCACCGGTTGCTCGATCAGTTCGACCCCCAGCAACGCCAGCGCCGCCGCCGTCCGCGCGATATCGGTGCCGCCCCAGGCCTCGTTGGCGTCGACGATCAGCCGCGCATCGGGCGCCGCCGCGCGCACCGCCGCCACCCGCTCGATATCGCCGTCGGGGCCGCCATCGCCGCCCAGCTTGATCTTCAACAACTCGCGCGCCTTGGCCACCCCGGCCGCCGCCGCCATCGCACCGGGATCCGCCAGGCTGATGGTATAGGCGGTCAGCATCGGCCGCGGCGCGGGCAGGCCGAGCAGCTGCCACACCCGCCGGCCGGCCAGCTTGGCCTCGAGATCCCACAGCGCCGCGTCGAGCGCGTTGCGCGCCGCCCCCGGCCCCATCAGCGTCAGCAGGTCGGCACGCGTTGCTCCCGCCGCGACAGCATCGCCCTGCGCCAGAATCTGGCCGACGACCGTTGTGGCGGTCTCGCCGTGGTAGTAGATCGCGGTGCCCTCGCCGCGCCCAAGGTGGGCGCCGCCGGTTACCTCGGCAACCACGACGTCGACATGGGTCTTGGCCCCGCGCGCGATAGTGAACACCCCGCGCACCGGAAATCGTTCGACGCGGGCGACAAGGTTACGGACCATCGCGGTTCCTTGCCGTATCGCCGCCGGGTTTCCAAGCGCTCCGGAAGCGCTAGACTGCCGGCCATGAACGACGACGAAGACATCGAACTCGACGCAGTCGCCGCGGTCGCCCGCATCACGGCACTCGAGATGCTGGTCCGCCAGATGATGATCGTCCAGCTGCGGATTCTCGATCGCATGGGCGAGATCAAGCTGACCCCCGAATATATCAAGAGCGTCGCCGCCGCCTATGCCGAGAAGGTCGACGCCTCGCCGATCATCGAATCGAATTCGCCCGAAGTGAACTATGAGTTCAAGGTCAACGTGCTGCACAATCTCGAGCGCTTCTTCGACGAGCTCGAAGCGCATGTTAAGGACAACCCGACCTAACAAGCCTTTCGTCATGCCGAACTTGTTTCGGCATCCATCGCGGGGCAAAGCAGCCTGCGGGCGCCGAGCGGGCACGCGGTGCCGAACCCGTTCGACACCACATCGCACGCGTGCAAAAAATCTGGAGGCCCGACCGGGAATCGAACCCGGGTTCACGGATTTGCAGTCCGTTACGTCACCACTCCGCCATCGGGCCGGCACCCGGCTATTCGCCGGGCGGGCGCTCCCCCTAGCAATGGAGCTTGGCGAGAGCAACAGCGGCGTCTAGAGAAAGCGCTGTCGCAACGAATTCGATTGCGACTCAGCTGTATTATATGTACACGACACCTAGTTTATTGCGAGATCCGCCGTTGACCAGCTCCGCTCCCCATGTCGCTGACATTCCTGCCGATGCTGCGGCGTTGCAAGCCAGCGTCCAGCGCCAGATGATGCCCGGCGCGCAGCGCCAGACCATGATCGACAGCCAGCTTCGCACCGTCGGCGTCAGCGACGACATCGTCCTGTCCGCCATCGCCGCCGTGCCCCGCGAAAACTTCGTGCCGTCCCGGCTCAAGGGCCTCGCCTATGCCGATGCGGCGCTCGAAGTCGGCGAGCAGCGCTGGCTGCTCGAACCGATGGTGCTGGCGCTGTTGCTGCAGAACGCCCGCGTCCGTGCCGGCGACCGGGTCCTCGTTATCGGTGCCGCCACCGGCTATTCGGCCGCCGTGCTGACCGCCGTGGGCGCCGAAGTGACCGCGCTCGAAAGCGACGAAGCGCTGCTCGCCCAGGCTCGCGCATCGGGTGTCACGGTCGTTTCCGGGTCGCTGGTGGCCGGCTGGCCCGGCGCTGCGCCCTATGACGTGGTGCTGTTCGAAGGCGCCATCGAAAGCGTGCCCGCCGCGATCGCCGCGCAGATCGCCCCCGTCACCGGACGCGCCGCGGCGGTCATGCGCAGCACGGGCGGCGGCCTTGGTGGGGGCGGCAGCAACATCGTCGGCCGCGCCTTTGCCGGCATCGTCCTCGCCGATGGCCGCATCGCCGGGCTGCCGTTCCTCGAAGTCGCAGCCAAGCCGCTGCCCGGATTCGCCACCGCCCGCGAATTCGTATTTTGATCCGAAAGTCGCACTGAATGCTAGCCAGAACCCTGCTGCTCCTCGGCGCGGCCCTGCTGTCCGCCGCGCCCGCGACGGCCGAAACGCTCGCCACCGCGATCGAGGCCGCCTATGCGACCAACCCGGAGCTCGGGGCCCAGCGCGCCGCCGTTCGACAGGCCGACGAACTCGTGCCCCAGGCGCTCGTCGCCGGGCGCCCGACGGTGGGCAGCCAGCTCAGCGCCGAACAGGCGGCGCTGTCGTTCGCCGACAACGGCCGCACCTATATTGCCGGCCTGCAGATCAACCAGTCGCTGTACCGCGGCGGCCGCGTCGGCACCGCCACCTCGGCGGCCGAAAATCGCATTCTGGCGGCGCGCTCGCGGCTGCGCGCCGTCGAGAACCAGATCATCCTGAACGTCGTCACCGCCTATGCCGACGTCATCCGCTTCGCCCGCGTCGTGGAGCTCAACAATAGCCAGGTCAACGTCCTCGAACGCGAGCAGCAACAGTCCAAGGACCGGTTCGAGGTCGGCGACCTGACCCGCACCGATGTCGCCCAGTCGCAGGCGCGGCGGGCCAATGCCGTGGCGAACCTCGTGGTCGCTGAAAACCAATTCGCCGCCGCGCGCCAGGCCTTCCTGCGCGTTGTCGGCCGGCTGCCCGACAATCTCGAACCGATGCCGCCGCTGCCGTTGCTGCCGGGCACGTCGGGACAGGCCGTCGATTTTGCACGGGACAACAACGCCAACGTCCTCGCCGCGCGCTTCGACGAAGCCGCCGCGCGCTACGACGTCAAGACACTGCAAAAGCAGCGTTTGCCGACCGTCGATGCACAGCTCGGCGCGGCCTATGTCTATCAGGAAGCCGGCGGCGGCGGTAACAGCTTCGTTCGCCAGGGCGGTTTCTTCACCCAGACCGGCGGCCTGACCGCGACGGTGCCGCTCTACCAGGCCGGGCTGGTCGGCTCGCAGGTCCGCGAAGCCCAGGCGCGGCAAAGCCAGTTGCTCGAAACCATCTCGGTCACCGGCCGCCAGGTCGAGGAAAACGTCACCAACAGCTTTAACCAGCTGCGCGCCGCGCGCGCCGTCATCGAGGCCAACCAGGTCGCCGTCGACGCCAACACGCTGGCGGCCGAAGGCGTTCAGCAGGAAAACCAGGTCGGCACGCGCACCATCATCGAAGTCCTCAACGCCGAACAGGAGCGCCTCAATGCCGAGGTCAACCTCGTCACGGCGCGGCGCGAGGAGCAGGTTGCCGCCTATTCGCTGCTCGCCTCGGTCGGCGCCGCCGAAGCCGTGGCGCTCGGCGTGCCGGTGCAGGAATTCGACGCGGTCAGCAATGCGCGCTACGTCCGCCACCGCATCGTCGACGACACCGGCGCCGGACCGCCCGCGCTGCCGCTGCCCGAAGACGCCCGTGCCAGTCGTTCGGCGCTGGTCGGTCCGCCGCAGCCGTAACATCATTTCGACAGTCGCCGTGCTACGGCTTTCTTAACCGGCATTCCTGTTCTAGATTGAACCGCATGAGCGATCTTCCACCCAATATCGACGCCATCCTCGCCTCCATCCGGTCGCGGATGAACGACGAGGGCGACTTTCAGCCGGTGCACGAGGAAACCCTGCCGGTGCTGGTGCAAACTGCCGCGCCGGTCCCGCCGGCGGACCTGGGGGCGGTTGCCATTCCAGGCGGCATGACGCTCGATACGCTGATGCGCTCGATGCTCGAACCGATGCTCAAGGACTGGCTTGACGCCAACATGCCCGAAATCGTCGAGCGCATCGCCCAGGCCGAAATCAAACGGCTGACCGGCAAGGACTGACGCCCGGCGCCTTCAGTGCCCAACCCCGCCACCCTGGCGATCTATGCCGGCGCCGCCGCTGCCGAGATCGCCGGCTGCTTCGCCTTCTGGGCGTGGCTGCGCCTCGGCAAATCGATATGGTGGCTTGTCCCCGGCAGCGCTGCGCTGCTGCTGTTCGCCTGGCTGCTCACCCGCGTCGACTCGGGCGCCGCGGGCCGCACCTTTGCCGCTTATGGCGGCATCTACATCACCGCGTCGCTCATCTGGATGTGGGCCGCCGAAGGCCTGCGCCCCGATCGCTGGGACCTGATCGGCGGCGGCATCTGCCTGCTCGGTGCGGCCATCATCATCGCCGCGCCGCGCTGACCGAAGCTCGACAACGCCGGCGAAGCCGATTGAACCCCGGCTGCGACCTGCTATATCTGGGCCAAGGAGACGACATGGCGATCAGGCCCGAAATCACCCCCAGCGACTTGCCGACCAAGATCGTCCGTTCCGCCGATGGCACCATCGTGCGAATGAAGGTCGTGCAATCCGACAGCGATACGCTGGAACTCGATCTGCTCGCCGCCTTCCGCTCGAACGTCCGCAGCATCCGGGCCGATCAGCGCAAGCGCGACCGTGCCGCCAAAATCTCCGCGTAAACCCGAACGCCCGATTCTCTGGATTATTGCCGGCCCCAACGGCAGCGGCAAGAGTTCGCTTTATAATCGCAGCGACATCGAGGGCTGGGGTGGTTCGGTGTGGATCATCAACCCCGATCTGCTGACCCAGCATATCACCGAAAGCGAAAATCTCGATCTACTCGCGGCCAACCTCGCCGCCGTGCAGCGCATCGAAACCTGGCTCGACGCCTCGCTCGCCATCTACCAGACGATCGGCGTCGAAACCGTGTTGTCGTCGCCCAAATATCGCGCGCTGGTGACGCGGGCGCAGGCGCTCGGCTTCGAAGTCCGCATGATCTATGTCCTGTTGCAAAGCGCCGCGATGCAGATCGAACGGGTCCGGCTGCGCGTCGTCGGCGGCGGCCACGATGTTCCCGAGGGCAAGATACGATCGCGGCGGACGCGCTCGTTCGAGCAACTGGCGTGGTTCGCAGCGGAGGTCGACTGGCTGGCGGTGTTCGACAACAGCTTCGGCGAACCGATCCTGCGCGCCACCAAGCGCCGCGGCGCCGATATGGTCTGGCTGCAGCGCCCGGGCAAGACGCTGCGCAGCGACCTGATCGCCGCCGGCGTGATTACCGCCGCCGAAACGCCCGTTCCTGCGGCGGAACCAGCGCAAAAACGCCGCCGCCGCGCGCCTGCCCGCTTGAAAAAATTGCCATCCGCCGAGCGTTAGGCAAAAGACGCTGCATGACTCTTCCCGACACGCTTATCGAAAAGACTTTCAGCCCCGCCGACTTCGAGCAGCGCTGGTACGCGCATTGGGAGGCGGTAAACGCCTTCCGCCCCGAGCGCCCCGACGCCAAGCCGTACACAATCATCATCCCGCCGCCCAACGTTACCGGCTCGCTGCACCTCGGCCACGCCCTCGACAATACGCTGCAGGACATATTGATCCGCTATCACCGCCTGCTCGGCCGCGATGCGCGCTGGGTCGTCGGCACCGATCACGCCGGCATCGCGACGCAGATGGTCGTCGAACGCCAGCTCGCCGAAAGCACCCAGGCCACCACCCGCCAGGCGATGGGCCGCACAGCGTTCCTCGAAACCGTCTGGGACTGGAAACGCACCAGCGGCGGCGCCATTACCCAGCAACTCCGCCGCCTCGGTGCCAGCTGCGACTGGTCGAACGAGCGCTTTACGATGGACGAAGGCTTCAACAAGGCCGTCACCAAAGTCTTCGTCACGCTGTTCGAGCAAAAACTTCTGTATCGGGACAAGCGTCTCGTCAACTGGGACCCCAAGCTGAAGACCGCGATTTCCGACCTCGAAGTCGAATTCCGCGAGGTCGACGGCAATCTCTGGCACTTCCGCTACCCGATGGAGGACGGTTCCGGCTTCATCGCCATCGCCACGACGCGCCCCGAAACCATCCTCGGCGATGGCGCCGTCGCGGTGAATCCCGACGACCCCAAGATGGCGCACTTCGTCGGCAAGCGCTGCCGGCTACCGCTGGTCGATCGCCTCATCCCGATCATCACCGATAGCTACGTCGAGGCCGATTTCGGCACCGGCGCCGTCAAGATCACCGCCGCACATGATTTCAACGATTTCGAGGTCTACAAGCGCCACCCGGAGGCCAACATCCCGGTCATCAATCTGATGAACGACGATGCGACGATGTCCGACGCCTGCCCCCCCGAGTATCGCGGGCTCACCCGCGAGGAGGCCCGCAAGAAAGTCATCGCCGATTTCGACGCGCTCGGCCTGCTCGACAAGGTCGAACCCCACCGCCATCAGGTGCCATACGGCGACCGCTCGGGCGTGATCATCGAGCCCTACCTGACCGATCAATGGTATGTGAACGCCGCCGAACTGGCCAAGCCGGCGCTCGAAGTCGTCAAGTCCGGCGCCACCCAGTTCGTGCCGAAAACCTGGGAAAAGACCTATTACAACTGGATGGAAAACATCCAGCCATGGTGCGTGAGCCGCCAGCTCTGGTGGGGCCATCAGATCCCGGCCTGGTACGACGAGGGCGGCAAATGCTATGTCGCCGAAACCGAGGAAGCCGCCCAGGCGCAGGCCGGCAGCGCCGCCGTGCTGACCCGCGACGAGGACGTCCTCGACACCTGGTTCTCCTCCGCGCTCTGGCCATTCGCCACTCTCGGCTGGCCTGAGAAAACCGACGAACTCGCCCGCCATTATCCCGGCGACGTGCTCGTCACCGGCTTCGACATCATCTTCTTCTGGGTCGCCCGCATGGTCATGCAAGGCCTGCATTTCATGGACGACGTGCCGCCGTTCAAGACCGTCTATTGCCACGGCCTCGTCCGCGACGCCAAGGGCGCCAAGATGTCCAAGTCCAAGGGCAACACCGTCGATCCGCTGACCCTGGTCGACAAATACGGCGCCGACGCGCTGCGCTTCACGCTGACCGCGATGGAATCGCAGGGCCGCGACATCAAGCTCGATGAAAAGCGCGTCGAAGGCTATCGCAACTTCGCGACAAAGCTCTGGAATGCCGCGCGTTTCTGCCAGTCGAACGGCATCGGCGCGTCGACCACCGTCGAACCCCCCAAGGCCGAAAATGCCGTCAACCGCTGGATCATCGGCGAGGTCGCCACCACCGCGCGCGCCCTCGAAACCGCGATGGCGACCTATCGCTTCGACGCCTATGCCGACGCCATCTACGGCTTTGCCTGGAACCGCTTCTGCGACTGGTACCTCGAACTCACCAAGCCGCTGCTCGCCGAGGGCGCCGACCCCGTCGTCGCCGCCGAAACCCGCGCCGTCAGCGGCTGGGCGCTCGACCAGATCCTCGTCATGCTCCACCCGGTCATGCCGTTCCTCACCGAGGAGCTCTGGCACAAGCTCGGCGCCCGCAGCCGCGACCTGATTGTCTCCGAATGGGTGCGGACGGACGCCATTCCCGCCGACCCCGCCGCCAGCGCCGACATCGAATGGCTGATCGGGCTCGTGTCGGAAGTCCGCTCGGCGCGCACCGAACTCAACGTCCCCCCCGGCGCCAAGCTCGGCTATTCGGTCGAAGGCGCCGGCGCCGCCACCACCGCGCGCCTGTCGGCCAACGCCGCCGCCATCGAGCGCCTCGCCCGCATCGTGCCCGCCACCACCACGGCTACCGGCGGCAAGCTGCAACTCGTCCACGCCGACGCGACCTACGCACTGCCCCTCGAAGGCGTCGTCGACCTCGCCGCCGAAAAGGCCCGCCTCGAAAAGGCCATCGCCACCGCCTCGAAGGAGCGCGACGCCCTCGCCGGCCGCCTCGCCTCGCCCGGCTTCACCGAAAAGGCCAAGCCCGAAGCCGTCGAAAAGGCCCGCGACGACCACGCCGCCCGCTCCGCCGAAGCCGAACGCCTCGGCGCAGCCTTGGCCAGGCTGGGCTGATGTCCTTCACCGCAACCCCGCTATCCGGCTCCCCCGACGAGCAATACCGCGACCTCGCCGGGCAACTCGCAGGGCTGCTCCACGGCGAACGCGACATGATCGCCAACGCCGCCAACACCGCCGCGCTGATCTTCACCCAGCTCCCCGGCCTCAACTGGACCGGCTTCTACTTCGTGCGGGGCGGTGAGCTCGTCCTCGGTCCCTTCCAGGGCAAGCCCGCCTGCATCCGCATCCCCATCGGCAAGGGCGTCTGCGGCACGGCGGCGGCCACCCGCACGACCCAGTGCATCGCCGACGTCCACGCCTTCCCCGGGCACATCGCCTGCGACGCCGATTCGCGCTCCGAACTCGTCGTCCCGCTGATCAAGGACGGCCAGGTCATCGGCGTTCTCGACCTCGACAGCCCGCTCCCCGATCGCTTCCAGGCCATCGACCAGACCGGCATCGAAGTTCTCGCCGCGCTGTTTACCGAAGCGAGCGACACTCCCTAAAATCAGTCATATGGACTAGTATGCATCAGACTTGACAGCTTGCCATACATATTGATATGTACAGAAAATCAGGATGACGATGCGTAGCAAGGATGTGATCGTCAGGATCGAAGCCGATGGGTGGCAGCAAGTTGCACAAAAGGGCAGCCATCGTCAGTTCCGGCACCCGGTCAAGGCCGGACGTGTGACGGTACCGCATCCCAAGTCGGATCTGGCCATCGGCACGATCAAAAGCATCGAAAAGCAAAGCGGCGTATTGCTTCGATAGATGGTGCCGGACAGGAGACGAGAAATGGAAGTGCATTTTGCCGCAATCATCGAACGAGCGTCGGATGGATTCAGTGTTTATTTCCCCGATCTGCCCGGCTGCACATCTGCCGGCGATACAGTGCAGGCGGCGGCGGCAAATGCCGGCGACGCCCTTGCATTCCATCTGGCGGGAATGACCGAGGATGGCGACACTGTGCCTGAACCCACGCCCCTTGATGCCATCGAGCGGGACATCGAGAGCAGTGAAATCGGCCGCATCCTCGTCGCAACCGAAAGGCCGGGCAAAAGTATCCGATTGAGTATCACGATGGACGAGGCCCTGATCGGGGCAATCGACCGCGTCGCAGCCAACCGATCGGGGTTTCTGGCGGAAGCGGCACGAGCAGCGCTGGCACGGCGGTCCTAGTCTTTGTGTTGACCAGGCCACCACCGTCGTGGCAATGGGCGAACGTCTGGCCGACAGCGCTGTAAAACTCGCTGTAAAACAACAGGCCTATCGAGCACCAAGTGCTTGATATGCGGGTGTAGCTCAATGGTAGAGCTTTTGCTTCCCAAGCAAGTGACGAGGGTTCGATTCCCTTCACCCGCTCCAACGCCGCCGGACAGTGCCGCGAACCCCCGCCCCTTGTAACGCTGCGCTAGCGGGTTCGATTCCCTTCACCCGCTCCAACGCCGCCGGACAGTGCCGTGAACCCCCGTCCCTTGTAACGCTGCGCTAGCGGGTTCGATTCCCTTCACCCGCTCCAACGCCGCCGGACAGTGCCGCGAACCCCCGCCCCTTGTGACGCTGCGCTAGCGGGTTCGATTCCCTTCACCCGCTCCAGCCCTCGTTTTCCTCCCTCTTGAGGGGGGAGGCGAGAGACGCGCGCTTGCGCGGACCTGGGGGTGATCGCCCCGCATCACCGGCCATCCTATCGCAGCCCAAGCACCCACTCCATTCCTCCGATTGCCGCCACCCCCGCGCTCGGCTAGCAAACCCCGAAGCCACCTTGGGGAGATCGTCATGAAGACTCGCATCACCGAATTGTTCGGCATCGAACATCCGATCCTCCAGGGCGGCATGCACTATGTCGGTTTCGCCGAGATGGCGGCGGCGGTTTCCAACGCCGGCGGCCTCGGCATCATCACCGGCCTGACCCAAAGCACACCCGAAAAACTTGCCGCCGAGATCGCCCGCTGCCGCACCATGACCGACAAGCCGTTCGGCGTGAACCTGACCTTCCTGCCCGGCCTCGCGACCCCCGATTACCCCGGCTACATCCAGGCGATCATCGACGGCGGCGTCAAGATCGTCGAGACCGCCGGCAACAACCCGGTCAAATGGCTGCCGATCCTCAAGGAAAACGGCATCAAGGTCATCCACAAATGCACCTCGGTGCGCCACTCGCTCAAGGCCGAGGCAATCGGCTGCGACGCCGTCAGCGTCGACGGGTTCGAGTGCGGCGGCCACCCCGGCGAGGACGACGTCCCCAACTTCATCCTGCTCCCGGCCGCCGCCGACAAGCTCAAGATTCCCTTCGTCGCCTCGGGCGGCATGGCCGATGGCCGCTCGCTCGTCGCCGCGCTGGCGATGGGCGCCGACGGCATCAACATGGGCACCCGCTTCATCGCCACCACCGAGGCGCCGGTCCACCAGAACGTCAAGGACGCCATCGTCGCCGCCACCGAGCTCGACACCCGCCTCGTCATGCGGCCACTGCGCAATACCGAGCGCGTGCTCAACAATGTCGCGGTCGAGCGCCTGCTCGCCAAGGAAAAGGAGCTCGGCGCCAGTATCACCATCCAGGACATCCTGCCCGAAGTCGCCGGCGTCTATCCCAAGGTGATGACCGAAGGCGCCATGGAAGCCGGTGCGTGGTCGTGCGGCATGGTCGTCGGGCTGATCCACGATATCCCGACTTGCCAGGACCTGATCGACAACATCATGGCTGAAGCCGAAACCATCATCCGCGACCGGCTGATGGGCCTGCTATGAGCGATGTCCTGTACGGGGTACAGGCTGGCGTCGCGACGCTGACCTTCAACCGCCCCGACAAACTCAACGCGCTGACCCCCGAGATGCTCAGCGCCGTCTTCCGGCACGTCGCGACCGCTGCTGCGGACCCCGAGGTGAAGGTCATCGTCCTCACCGGCGCCGGCCGCGGCTTTTCGGCCGGGCTCGACATGAACCTGATCGGCGCCGGTGCCGGCGGCCAGGTGCAGGCCGATCCCGGCATCGCACCGCAATGGGGTGACGACGTCGGCCCCGACATGGCGCGCTTCTTCTCGGGCGGCTGGAACACGCTGATCACCTGCCGCAAGCCGACGATCGCCGCCGTCAACGGCGCCGCCTTCGGTTGGGGCTTCATCCTCGCGCTTCACTGCGATATCCGTTTCGCCAGCCGCTCGGCGCTTTTCAACGCCACCTTCGCGCGCATCGGCGTGCCGGGCGAAAAAGGCTCGGCGTGGCTGTTGTCGCGGCTGATCGGCACCGCCCGCGCCGCCGACCTTCTCTACACCGCACGCCGCTTCGACGGCGCCGAGGCCGAGCGGCTGGGCATCGTCAACGCCGTGTTGGACGACGACGCGCTGATTCCGCACGTCACTGAATATGCTCGCAACATCGCGGCCTATTCGGCACCGCGCGCCGTCGCCGCGATGAAGGCGCAGATCTGGACGGCGATCGACGACAGCTACGACACCGGATTCGCCGCTGCCGACAAGGAACAGGACATCGCCACCGGCACCGACGATTTCCGCGAAGCGTTTGGCAGCTACCGCGAAAAGCGGATGCCTGTTTACAAGAACCGCTAAGCTGCGGTTGGCCAACTACAAGAACCAGTGAGCCTGAAATGACCAATGCGCTCGTCCTCGGCGCCGACGGCCCCGTCGGCGCCTATCTCTCCCGGCTCCTGCAGGCGCGCGGCACGGCAGTGTTCGGCACGCTCGAAAACGGCAGCGGCGCACTGGCGGCACTCGGCAGCCTCGGCGACGTCAACATCGTCCCGGCCTTCGATGCCGTGCGTGTTGCGGGCGAACTGCCGCAGGTCACCATCTATGCGATCAACGACGGCAACCCCGATCAGGCCGCACTGGTCGCCGAAGTCCTCGCCGCAACGCCGACGACCCGCCTCGCGCATGTCGTCGATGCCGCCGTGCTGCGCCATTCCCCCGCCTTGCTGGCGCAGGCCAGGCAGGTCGGCGACTGGCGCCGCGACGATGGCCGCAACGCCGTCAACGCCGTCCTCCACGCGCATGATTCGCGCCTCGGCCCGCGTGATACCCTGCCGGCGATCATCACCGACGCCGCCTGGCGCGCCTCGAAGGGCGAGGCAGTCCCGCCGCTCGAGCTTCTCGAAACCGGGCCGAGGGATTGGGGCTGGACCCCCGAATATGTCGACGCCATCGCCCGGCTGACGGCCATGCCGCGCCCGCTCGATCTCGCCATCGGCAGCGGCCACCCGCTCACCACCGCCGATTTCGTCCGCGACGCTTTTGCCTTCTTCCGCCTCGACCCAGGTCCCTACGTCACCATCGTCCCGCGCCCCGAAGCGCCGCCCGAGACCCCGGTCGATACCGCCCGCCTGAAAACCGCCACCGGCTGGTCCGCCAGCACCTGGGGCCGCGACCTCGTCCGCGCCCTCAGCGAAGGCGCCGCCGCAAGGGCAAGCTAAACTTGTCCTCCCCCTCAAGGGGGGAGGCGAGAGACGCGTCTTCGCGGCCCGGGTGGGGGTGTCCCCCTGCGCCGATAGATGGACACCCCCACCCGCCGCGCCAAGCAGCGCGAGTCGCCTCCCCCCTCCAGGGGGAGGAAAACGAAAAAGGGCGCTTCCTTTCGGAAGCGCCCTTTGTTCGGTTGGTGGAGCGTAACGGGATCGAACCGTTGACCTCTACAATGCCATCGTAGCGCTCTCCCAGCTGAGCTAACGCCCCAACACCGTATTCTCCATCCGGCGGGTCGGATGAAGAGGGCGCCGGATAGGACACAGGCCCATCCGGCGCAAGTCCTTTTTAGCTTTCCTCGTCGTCGCCGCTGGTGACGACGGTGCTCAGATCGTCGTCGTCGCCCAGGTCGTCGCCGGGGACTTCGGCATCCTCGGCCTCGGCGGCTTCGATATCCAGTTCCTCGTCGGTCGTGTCGGCGCCATCGGCACCTTCAGCGGCCGTCGTCGGCTTGGCCTGTTCAAACGGCGTCGTCTGCTTGGATTTGAGCATCGGCTCGGGCGCCCAGGCATAGCCACAGGCGATGCAGGTGACGGGCTCGTCCTTCGTCAGATCGTAGAAGCGGGTGTTGCACTTCGGGCAGGCACGCTTGGTGCCCCATTCAGCCTTGACCACTGGTGATTCTCCGTGACCGGGAGTGCGGACGTGAAGCCCCCCGGAAAGCCGGGCGCATTGCCACACGCCGCCGCCCCTGTCAAAGCGCAGCCCGATGGACCACCCCCCGATTCCCCTTTCGCTGGCCGCCGCCGGACCCTTGACCGGCATCGTCACCGTCCCCGGCGACAAGTCGATCAGCCACCGTTCGCTGATGCTCGGGGCGCTCGCAGTCGGCGAAACGGTCATCACCGGGCTTCTAGAGGGCGAGGACGTCCTCGCCACCGCCGCCGCAATGACCGCGATGGGCGCGTCGATCCAGAAGAAGGACCAGACCTGGCACGTCCACGGCGTCGGCGTCGGCGGCCTCCTCCAGCCGCAGACCGCGCTCGACATGGGCAACAGCGGCACCTCCACCCGCCTGCTGATGGGTCTTGTCGCCAGCCACCCGATCACCGCGACCTTCATCGGCGACGCCTCGCTGTCGCGCCGCCCGATGGGCCGCGTCATCGACCCGCTCTCGCTGATGGGCGCCAGCTTTACCGCCAGCCCCGGCGGCCGCCTGCCGCTCACCATGCAGGGCCTCTGCCCCGCGGTGCCGCTGCGCTACACGCTCCCCGTCGCCTCGGCGCAGGTCAAGTCCGCGGTCCTGCTCGCCGGTCTCAACACCCCCGGGCGTACCGTGGTCATTGAACCCGTCGCCACCCGCGACCATAGCGAACGCATGCTCGCCGGCTTCGGCGCAACGCTCACGGTCGAACCGTCCCCGGAAGGTCGCATCATCACCCTCCACGGCGAACCCGAGCTTCGCCCGCAAATCATTACCGTCCCCGGCGACCCCTCGTCGGCCGCCTTCCCGCTCGTCGCCGCGCTGATCGTCCCCGGCTCGGACGTCACCATCGCCAACGTCGGCATGAACCCCACCCGCGCCGGCCTTGTCACCATCCTCCAGGCAATGGGCGCCGACATCTCGGTCATGCATCCCCGCACCGTCGGCGGCGAACCCGTCGCCGATCTCGTCGTCCGCCACGGGGCCCTGACCGGCATCGAGGTCCCCCCCGACATCGCCCCCAGCATGATCGACGAATTCCCCATCCTGTTCGTCGCCGCCGCGTTCGCGCAGGGCACCACGATAATGACCGGCCTCGACGAACTCCGCGTCAAGGAATCGGATCGCATCGCCGTCATGGCCGCCGGGCTGGCGGCGTGCGGCGTGACCCTAAAGGAGCTCCCCGACGGCCTCGCCATCACCGGCACCGGCGGTGATCCCCTGCCCGGCGGCGCCACCGTCGACGCCCATCTCGATCACCGCATCGCCATGAGCTTCGCCATCCTCGGCCTCAACGCCCGCGCGCCCGTCACCATCGACGACGCCCGCCCCATCGCCACCAGCTTCCCGACCTTCGTCGCCATGATGGAATCCCTCGGCGCGACCAGACGGAAATAACCCGCACAACACATCCCCGATCCGCCCCGCCGCATCCTCCGCCCCATAGGGGAGCGCCGCCTCCCCCATCCGGCCAATGGCGCGCGCATCCCCAAGCAACCCCCGCACCGCCGCCACGATCGCCCCCGCATCGGTCCCCACCAGCCGCGCATTGCCGCTGTCCAGCCCTTCACGCCGCTCGGTCACCGCGCGCAGCACCAGCACCGGCACCCCCAGCGCCGGCGCCTCCTCCTGCACGCCCCCCGAATCGGTGAGCGCCAGCGTCGCCCTTCCCAGCAACCAGATGAACGCCGCATAATCGAGCGGCGGCAGCAGGTGCACTCCCGGCACCCCGGCCAGCGCCTTCATCGGCCCCGCCACCAACGGATGCGGATGCACCGGCACGACGATCTCCGCCTCGGCGCTCAATTCCCGCAATGCCGCCACTACCGCCGCCAGCCGGCTCCCGTGATTCTCGCGCCGGTGCACCGTCACCAGGATCACCGGCCGCCGCCAGTCGATCCCGGCGAACCGCACCGCCAATTCCGCCTGCAGCAAGACATCCCCCGCCAACCGCGCCTGCACCAGCCGCAGCGCATCGATCCCGCTGTTCCCCGTGAAATGCACCGCCTCTGGCGCCACCCCCTCGCGGATCAACGCCTCCCGCGCCGCCGATGTCGGCGCAAAATGCACATCGGCCATCTGCGCGATCGCCCGCCGGTGCATCTCCTCGGGAAACGGCTCCGAGCTCCCCGATCGCAGCCCCGCCTCGACATGCGCCAGCGGCCGCCGCGCATAGACCGCAGCCTGCGCCCCCGCGAACGCCGTCGCCGTATCGCCCTGCACGATCACCACCGCCGGCCGCACGACGTCGCACACCGCCACCAGCGCCGGCAGTAGCGCCCCGACGACCTCCGCCGGCGACTGCCCCGTCCGCATCACCGCCAGGTCGGCATCTGCGCGCACCCCGAACGCCGCCAGCGCCGCATGGAACAGTTCGCGATGCTGTCCGGTCGCAACCAGGTACGTCGCCCGCCGCCGCGCCCTCAACGCCAAAATGACCGGCGCGAGCTTGACCGCCTCGGGCCGGGTCCCGGCCACCAACAGAAAAATCTCCGCCGGCGAACCCCCATTTGCCATGTTATCAGCCTATTTCACGCCCCCGGCACCGGCAAGTGCTGATTAAGGCTGTATCCACGCCCCGACTCCGGACTATGGCCAACCCGTGCCCACCCCTCCCCATCTCGTCATTGCCGTCGACGGCCCCGCCGCCAGCGGCAAGGGCACCATCGCCCGCGCCCTCGCCCGCCACTACGGCCTGCCCCACCTCGATACCGGCAAGCTCTACCGCGCCGTCGGCCTCGCCGTCCGCCTCGCCGGGCAAGACCCAAACGACAGCGACGCCGCCACCGCCGCCGCGCTCGCCCTCGATCCCGAATTGCTCGACGATCCCGACCTGATGAGCGGCGACAACGCCCAGCACGCCTCGATCGTCTCCGCCCACCCGCCGGTCCGCGCCGCGCTCCTCGCCGTCCAGCGCGCCTTCGCGGCCCAGCCCGGCGGCGCCGTCCTCGATGGCCGCGACATCGGCACCGTCATCGCGCCCGATGCATCCGCCAAGCTGTTCGTGACCGCGTTGCCGGAAATCCGCGCCGATCGCCGCCACCGCGAGTTGTCGGCAAAGGGCGATTTCGCCAGTCTCGCCAGCGTCCTTGCCGACATCGAGGCTCGTGACGCCCGCGATTCCGGGCGTTCGACCGCACCCCTCGTAAGAGCGGCGGGTGCTGCCTTGCTCGACACCAGCGAATTGAGTATAGACGCGGCCGTCCAGCGGGCTATCGCGCTTGTCCAAGCAGCGATATCGCGGGACGGCCAGCAACAGGTCTGACGATTTCGGGGGCAGCCCCATCGTCCGGCATGGCGCGGGATCGAAAGGAGCGGCCGGCATGGTGCCACCGCGACGACGACGAACGGTTGGCAATTGTGCCGACCGCGAGGCGTAACTGCCTCGATATGAAGGTTGAACTGACTTTATGGCAACTGCCACCCAGCCGACGCGCGACGATTTCGCAGCGATGCTCGAATCCAGCCTCGGCAAGAACCAGAGTTTTGAAGGACGTGTCGTCAAAGGCATCGTCACCGGCATCGAGAACGACCTCGCCGTCATCGACGTGGGTCTCAAGTCCGAAGGCCGTATCCCGCTTCGTGAATTCGCCGGCCTCGATGGCCAGCACGGCCTGACCGTCGGCGACGAAGTCGAAGTCTTCGTAGACCGCGTCGAAAATGCCAATGGCGAAGCCATGCTGTCGCGCGACCGTGCCCGCCGCGAAGCATCGTGGGATGCCCTCGAAACGCAGTACGCCGCCGGCGAACGCGTCGAAGGCGTCATCTTCGGCCGCGTCAAGGGCGGCTTCACCGTCGATCTGTCCGGCGCCGTGGCCTTCCTGCCCGGCTCGCAGGTCGATATCCGCCCCGTCCGCGACGTCACCCCGCTGATGAACCTGCCGCAGCCCTTCCAGATCCTCAAGATGGATCGCAAGCGCGGCAACATCGTCGTCTCGCGCCGCTCGATCCTCGAAGAATCGCGCGCCGAGCAGCGTTCGGGCCTGATCCTGTCGCTCGCCGAAGGCCAGATCGTCGACGGTACCGTCAAGAACATCACCGATTACGGCGCATTCGTCGATCTCGGCGGCATCGACGGCCTGCTCCATGTCACCGACATGAGCTACAAGCGCGTCAACCATCCGTCCGAAGTGCTCAACATCGGCGACGTGCTCCGCGTCCAGATCGTCCGCATCAATCGCGAAACCCAGCGCATCTCGCTCGGCATGAAGCAGCTCGAGGCCGATCCCTGGACGACCGCAGCCGCCAAATATGCTGTTGATTCCAAGCACAAGGGCCGCGTCACCAACATCACCGAATATGGTGCATTCGTCGAACTCGAAGCCGGCATCGAAGGCCTGGTCCACGTTTCCGAAATGTCGTGGGTCAAGAAGAACGTCCATCCCGGCAAGATCGTCTCGACGAGCCAGGAAGTCGAAGTCATCGTTCTCGAAGTCGACGAAGAAAAGCGCCGCATTTCGCTCGGCCTCAAGCAGGCCCAGCGCAATCCGTGGGAAGTCTTTGCCGAAGAACATGCTGTCGGCTCCAAGGTCGAAGGCGAAGTCAAGAACAGCACCGAGTTCGGCCTGTTCATCGGCCTCGACGGCGAAGTCGACGGCATGGTCCACATGTCCGACATCGCCTGGGGCCTCACCGGCGAACAGGCACTGGCCCGTCACCACAAGGGTGAGCGCGTCACCGCTGTCGTGCTCGAAGTCGATGTCGAAAAGGAACGCATCAGCCTCGGCATCAAGCAGCTCGACGAAAGCCAGGGTCCGCGCGTCATCGCCAGCACCGAAGGTCCTGCCGCTGCCGACAACCTCAAGAAGAACGACATCATCACGACGACGGTCGTCGCATCGCGCGATGGCGGCATCGATGTCCAGGTCGGCGACGACGGCCCGATCGTCTTCATCAAGCGCGGCGATCTCAGCCGCGATCGCGACGAACAGAAGGCCGAGCGTTTCCAGCCCGGCCAGAAGGTCGATGCGATGATCATCGGCTTCGAAAAGGGTCGCAAGCCTATGCTGAGCATCAAGGTCATGCAGATCAGCGAAGAAAAGGCCGCTGTTGCCCAATACGGCACGTCCGACTCGGGCGCGACGCTCGGAAACATCCTTGGCGCCGCCTTCAACAAGGCCAAGGAAGACGCAGACAAATCGTAAGATAACGGCTCGCTAACGTACAATTCGCCCTCGCCTGGAGACAGGCGGGGGCGAAATCGTTCATATCCCTCCATATTAGTTACTGGAATTCTTCATTCAGTCTTGACCGCCGGTTCGGTGGGGCTAGAGTCCCCGGTACCAGGGGTGGCCCAAAATCTTCTTTTTGTGGGCCGGGACAGGATGAAAAAATGATCAGGTCCGAACTTGTTACTATCGTCGCCGAAACCAATCCGCATCTGACCATGCGCGACGTCGAACGCATCGTCGCGACGGTCTTCGAGGAAATTAGCAACGCCCTCGCCGAAGGTCGCCGCGTCGAGCTGCGCGGCTTCGGCGCCTTCTCGACCCGCGGCCGCGATGCCCGCACCGGCCGCAACCCGCGCACCGGCAACGCCGTCGCCGTCGAAGCCAAGCGCGTGCCGTATTTCAAGCCCGGCAAGGAATTGCGCGAACGCCTCAACGTAGCGTAAGCGTCCGTATCCCGCTTTGCAGCGGCAGGGGCTATCTACCCTCACCTCTTGGGGAGAGGGCGACTCGCCCCTGAGGCGAGCGGGGAGAGGGCAGCCTGCCCTTCCCGACAAAACCCCAACAAGCGGACGTGGCGAAACCGGTAGACGCAGCAGACTTAAAATCTGCTTTCCGATAGGGAGTGCGGGTTCGAGTCCCGCCGTCCGCACCATCTTCGATCCGGGAACCACGACCCGGTGGTCGCCTTTGCTTGACACCCACGGTCAGGCTTGGCACTCCATGCTGCGTTGCACCCAATCGCGTTGAAACAGTTGCAATTGCTTTATGAATTCCGGGCGTTCGGGCAGTCGCCCCATGGTGTCGACGAACCGCCCGTCCATCCTGACGAGGGTTTTGCATGGCCGCCACCAAGACCGTCCGCACCAAAGACCGGTCGATCGTCTTTGAAAACCACCTCGATTCGACCTTCGAATACTGGCGCCGTTTCGGCGGTGTGCCACCCCTCAAGGGCAAGCGCGTCCTCGATTTCGGCTGCGGCACGGGCGGCATGGTCCAGCGGCTGATCGACAATGGCGCCGCCGAGGTCGTCGGCGTCGATATCTCCGAATATGCCGTCGCCTATGGCGCCGAGCGCCTCGCCCCCTATGGCGACCGCGTCAAGATGTACGCCGCCGACATCCGCACCCTCGACGTCGGCAGCTTCGATGTCATCGTCTCGCAGAACACCCTCGAGCATGTCATGCCCTTGGGCGAAGTCACCCGCGCCGTCGCCGACCGCGCCAAGCCCGGCGCCGACATGTATTTCGGCTTCAGCCCGCTCTGGTATTCGCCGTTCGGCCACCACGGCTATCCGATCACCCGCCTGCCCTGGCATCATCTGATCTTCGGCGACAAGGCCGTCCTCGATGCCATGGAAGCCACCTCGGGCAAACGCTATGCCGACGCTTTCGACGCCGGCTTCAACAAGGCAACGCCCGACGATTTCGAAGCGATGTTCAAGACGCTCCCCGCCGACATCGTCTCGCTCCGCCGCAACATCGTCACCGGCGGCTGGAAACAGACCGTCGCCAGCATTTTCGGCCCGATCGCCGACCTGCCACCATTCCGCAAATACATGACTGTCTCGATGTACGCCCACCTTCGCAAACGCTGACACCGGGACATTCTTTCTTGCCTCTCCCTTTAAGGGAGAGGCGACTCGCCCCTCGGGCGAGCGGGTGAGGGTAGCCCGCCCTCCCCGTGAAAAGCTGAACCAAGGTGTCTCCCTGCCGAAACAAAAGCCTGCTCCCGACGCAACCTCCCTCCCACCCCGCCGTTCCCTCATCACGGTCTTGCAATGCGGCAGGCCGCGCGAGAAGATGGCCCGCCCGATTGCCTGCCCCTCGCGCACCTTTGTCGCGCGTGTATCGTGAAGGTGGACCATGGCACGGCTTCCCTGCTATGAAGTTGTTATTGAGTGAAGGTACGAGAACATGTCTGACGGGAGCTCGTGGATCGAAATCATATTGCTGGCCATGCTCGCCGGTTTTATCGGCCTTCGCCTCGTCAGTGTGCTCGGCAAGCGCACCGGCCATGAACGCCCCGTCGGCGACAGTTTTCGCCCCGGCGCGCCCGAGGTCGTCTCGGCGCCCGTCACGCGCGGCCTCGACCTGCCGCAAAGTGCCGTCGTCGCCGTCCCCCCCGGCACCGACAAGGATCTCGCGCCGGCCCTCCAGGCAGTCGCCGATGTCGATTCAGGCTTTGATCCTGAACGCTTCGTCGGCGGTGCCAAGGCGGCTTACCGCTTGATTCTCGAAGGTTTCTGGTCGGGCAACGCCGGCACGATGGAGGGCCTGGTTTCCGACGAGATCCTCGAAAACTTCGGCACCGCCATCGAGGAACGCGAAGGCGCCCGCCTCGACAACAAGCTGGTCTCGGTCGACAGCGCAGCCATCACCCGCGCCGAGATGATCGGCCAGATGGCCGAAGTCACCGTCCGCTTCGACGCCCGCGTCGCTGCCGGCAATGGCGAGCCCGAGGCTACTAACGACGTCTGGACCTTCAGCCGCCACATCGGCAGCGGCGATCCGGCGTGGTTGCTGATCGCCACCGACGACGACGACAACATCCCCGGCAACTGACCGTCTGCCCCCTTGCGGGGGCAGGGTCGACCAACCACCGCAGTGAAGCCACGCATTTCCTACAGCAGCCGATTCGCGCTGGCCGCGCTGCTGCTGGCCGCCGCCTGCGCGCCGCAGCCGGCAACGATCCCCGCCGCGCCGGCCCGGCCGACCGCCCCGGCGCCCCCGCCGCCCGGCTCGCCGATCAAGACCATCCGCGCCATTGACCTGCCCGTTACAGTCGTGCCGTTCACCGCGGCTCCCGCTGCTGCCACCGCCTTGCCCGCCTTTCGCAAAAGCTGCGCCTCGCTGAAAAAGCGCGAGGACCGCACCGGACTGACATCGCCCGGCGACTGGGACGCCGCCTGCGCCGCGGCCGCCACCGCCACCGATCCGGCACGCTTCTTCACCGACAATTTCCGCGCCGTCGCGATCGGCGCCGAACCCGGCAAGGGCTTCTCGACCGGCTATTACGAGCCCGAGATCGCCGGCTCGCGCACCGCCCAGCCGGGCTACACGCCCTTCTACCGCCGCCCGCCCGATCTCGTCGAAGTCGACCTCGGTGACTTCGCCAAGGACCTCAAGGGCCGCAAGCTGCGCGGGCGTGTCGACGGCAGGGCGCTGGTCCCCTATCACACCCGCGCCGACGTCATGGCAGGCGCCCTTGCCGACAAGTCGCTCGAACTCGCCTGGGCCGCCGACCCCTACGAGGCGTTCTTCCTCGAAATCCAGGGTTCGGGCCGCCTGAAGCTGCCGGGCGGCAAGATCATGCGGATCGGCTACGACACTCAGAACGGCCGCGACTATGTCGCCATCGGCAAGGTGCTGCTCGATCGCGGCGACCTGCAAAAGGGCGGCGTCAGCATGGACTCGATCCTCGCCTGGCTGCGCGCCAACCCCGCCAAGGCCCCTGCCCTGCTCGCGGCCAATCCCAGCGTCGTGTTCTTCCGCGAAGTCATCGGCGACGGCCCGATCGGCGCGATGGGCATCGCCGTCACCCCGCAAGTCTCTGTCGCCGCCGACACGTTGTTCATCCCATTGGGCGCGCCGCTGCTGGTCACCACCACCCTGCCCGGCAATATCCCGTTGGCGGCGATAATGGTCGCGCAGGACACCGGCGGCGCGATCAAGGGCGCCAACCGCATCGACCTGTTCCGCGGCGCCGGCGCCGCCGCCCGCGCCGAAGCCGGTGCCCAATCGGCGGAGGCCCGCGTCCTCGTCCTGATCCCGGTCGCCGCCGCGGCGCGACTGGGCCAGACCGGCCGCTAGAATGCGGCGCCGCCTGTCGGCGCACGAACACGCGCTCTGGTCGCGGGTCGCCGCAACCGTGCGCCCGCTCCACCCAAAAGCGCCAGCTCCCGAAACTATCCCTGAACCCGCCGCAAAAATACCGGCCAAGACCCCGCCGCGTCCCATCCCGAGGGCAAAACCACCCGCCGAACGTCCCGCGACAGTCCCCAAGACACCACAAATCCCCGTCACCACCGCCACCCTCGATGGCGGCTGGGACCGCCGTTTGCGCCAGGGCGACATCCGCCCCGACCGCGTCATCGACCTCCACGGCCATACCCTCGCCACCGCCCACGAACTCCTCGAAATGGCGCTCGAAATCGCCAGCAGCGACGGCGAACGCATCATCCTCATCGTTACCGGCAAGGGCCGCGCCGATCGCCCGGGCCGCATCCGAGCCGAGCTAAGCCACTGGCTTGAAACCGGAAACCACCGCAGCCGCATCGCCGCGCTGCGCCCCGCCCACCCCCGCCACGGCGGCGGCGGCGCCTTCTACCTGATCCTCAGGCGCCGTCCCTAGCTGCAACGACAGGACAAAGGTTTCGCAATTCCGCTAGGGTGCCAAAAAGAGGGACTCTATCATGTCACAAGACGTTGTAATCATTGAACGCGATGGCCCGGTCGCCACCGTGACGCTCAATCGCCCCGACGCCATGAACGCCCTGTCCCGCGCCATGCGCAGCGCCCTTGCCGCCGCCATGCGCGACCTCGAAGCCGATGAAAACATTCGGGTCGTCGTCCTCACCGGGTCCGGCGACCGCGCCTTCACCGCCGGTCTCGACCTGAAGGAACTCGGCAGCGAGGGCCTAGGTGCCGCAAACGCCGCCGGCCCCGACGACAACCCGGTCAAGGCCATAGAATTGCTGACAAAACCGTGCGTCGGCGCCATCAACGGCGTCGCCATCACCGGCGGTTTCGAACTCGCCCTGGCCTGCGACGTGCTCATCGCCAGCGACCGCGCCCGTTTCGCCGACACACACGCCCGGGTCGGCATCATGCCGGGTTGGGGCCTCAGCCAGAAACTCTCCCGCCTGATCGGGCCATACCGCGCCCGCGAACTCTCGCTCACCGGGAATTTTCTCGACGCTGCAACAGCTTGCGCCTGGGGTCTCGTCAACCGCGTCGTCGCCCCCCACGAACTCCTGCCAATCGCCCAGCGCCTCGCAGCCGACATGGCCACCATCGATCCCGCCTTCAGCGCTTCCTACAAATCGCTGATAAACGACGGATATGGCATGACGTTTTTGGACGGCATGGCGCTCGAAGCCCAACGTTCGATCGCAGCCAATTCCAAAGTCTCCGCCGACGCCGTCGAAACCGCCCGCGCCGCCGTTCAGGCCCGCGGCCGCAGCCAGTAAGGGACCACCGCCATGGCCACCGCCTTCGCCGATCCCGTCATGCCCTTTCCCGGCTTCGACCGCGCCTCGGAAGACAATATCCTCGTCAACCCGCAAGCAACCGCCGATGGCAGCGTCCATAACGTTTACAACCGCTTGCGCGACGAAGACCCGGTCCATTGGTGCGAACCGACCGGCTATCGGCCGTTCTGGGCGATCACCCGTCACGCCGATATCACCACCGTCAGCAAGGCCAACAGCCGCTTCATCAACAGCAAGCGCACCTACCTCGCCCCCGCCGAAGCCGAAAAATGGACCCTCGACACCGTGGGCGACACCCATTTGTTCCGCAGCTTGGTCGATCTCGACGACCCCCTTCACATGAAGCTGCGCCGCCTCACCCATGACTGGTTCCTGCCGGCTAACCTGCGCAAGCTCGAACCGATGATCAGCGCCGTCGCCAAGGACCATGTCGATCGCATGGCGGCGATGGGCGGCGAGTGCGATTTCGTCAATGAAGTCGCGCTGTTCTACCCGCTGCGGGTCATCATGCGCATCCTCGGCATTCCCGAATCCGACGAACCGATGATGCTGCGAATGACGCAGGAGCTGTTCGGCGCACAGGATCCCGACGTCGTTGCCCGGTCCAAGCTGATTACCACGGGCGCCGGCATGCAGGCCGGCAGCGGCAACCCCCAGGTCGATCTCTTCCAGCTTGCGCAGGAATATTTCGCTTATTTCGGCGCAATTACTGCCGATCGCCGCGCCAATCCGCGTGACGATCTGTCGACGATCATCGCCAACGGCATGGTCGACGGTGCGCCGATCGGCGACCGCGAGGCGATGAGCTATTACGTCATTACCGCCACCGCCGGGCATGACACGACAAGCTCGACGGCGTCCGGCGGCCTCGAACAGTTGATCCGCAATCCCGAGCAGCTTGCCAAGCTCAAGGCCGATCCGTCGCTGATCCCGAGCGCTGTCGAGGAGATGATCCGCTGGGTGACCCCGGTGAAGCATTTCATGCGAACCGCAAGCGAAGACACGGAACTCAACGGGAAAATGATCCGCGCCGGCGACGGGCTCGGCATCTTCTACTGGTCGGGAAACCGCGACGAACGGGCCTTTGCCGATCCGTTTTCGTTCAAGGTCGATCGCTCGCCGAATGCCCAGACGGCGTTCGGCAACGGCGTCCATATGTGCCTGGGACTTCATCTCGCGCGTCTCGAGATCCGGCTGCTGTTTGCCGAATTGCTGCCACGTCTCGAGAGTATCGCACTTGCTGGCGAGCCGAAGAACTCGATCGCCAATTTCGTCTCGGGGCTCAAGACACTGCCGATAAAGTATAAAATGCGATGAGGAACGACCCGCGCCGCCGGGCCATGGAGGCGTACCCATGGACGGTGACGATGGAGACGCGCTTTGCCGACATGGACGTCAATCGCCACCTGAACAACGTCGCCATCACCCGCTTTTTCGAGGAAGCGCGGATTCGCTTCAACTGGCAGATGATCGCGGCCGCCAAGCCAATGCCGCGGCCGCACTACCTCGTGGCGCATGTGTCGGTCGATTTCCTTGGCGAGGGTGCGTATCCGGCGCCGGTGACGATGACCTATGCCGTTGGCGATATTGGACGAACCAGCTTTCGCAGCCTGATGGGCATGTTCCAGGACGGCGCCTGCATCGCGCTCTGCGATTCGGTCCTTGTTCACCGCGGCGAGATTGGGCCGGCACCGTTGCCGGCGGAACTGCGGACACGGCTTGAGGCTTTTCCGCTTAGGGGCTAGGACGCGCGACCCCTTGGAGACTTTAAGATGACTGATTCCCCGACGACACTGACGCTGACCCTTGATGGCGGCGACGTCGTTATCAAGCTGCGTCCCGACATCGCGCCGGGCCATGTTGCCCGTATCGCCGAGCTGGCGAACGATGGTTTCTACGACGGCCTGACCTTTCACCGTGTCATCCCCGGCTTCATGGCACAGGGCGGTTGCCCGACCGGGACCGGCATGGGCGGATCGAAAAAGCCCGACCTGAAGGCCGAGTTCTCTAACGCGCCGCACAAGCGCGGCGTCGCTTCGATGGCGCGGTCGTCGAACCCCGATAGCGCCAACAGCCAGTTCTTTATCTGCAACGCTGATTCGAGCTTCCTCGATGGCCAGTACACGGTCTGGGGCGAAGTCAGCGAAGGCATGGAACATGTCGATGCCCTTCCCGTTGGCCAGCCGCCGAAGACGCCCGGCAAGATCCTCAAGGCCCGCGCTGCCTGATAGGCAGCCATGCCGTTGCCTCCGCGTTGAACCGAGACGCGTTTCAACCGGAGCAACACTCATGCATGACAATATCCGCGAGCACATGGACGTCATCGGTGCCGATGGCGTCCATGTCGGGACGGTCGACCATGTTAAGGGCGACCGCATCAAGTTGACCAAGGCCGATAGCGGGTCGGGCTCGCACAAGGGCCATCATCACTATATTTCGCTCGGCCTGGTCGCCAATGTCGACGACGTCGTGCGGCTGTCGGCCAATGCCGATGTGGCGATCACCTTCGAGGAGGAAGAGGGCGGCGAAGCCCTTTGATCTCCTTCATAGGTTAACATTTTCCACACTTTCCGCTTTCGGCAGTTTCCTTTCTCGCCGGTGGGTCGATCCGATCTGGTACAAAAGTGATAGCGGATTTTGTCGATGTAGGACAGAACAACCAAAGAAAAAGGCGCCACCCTTGCGGACGGCGCCTTTTTTGTCGTTCGATTACGAGACCTTAGCGACCGCGATAGCCGCCACCGCCCTTGCCGCCGGTGCCGGCGCTCGAGCGGCCCTGGTCCTGGCGACCGCCGCCCGAACCACGGTGCGGGGTGACCTGGGCGCGCGGATCGCGGCCCGGACGACCACCACCCGAAGGACGACGCGCGCCGAAGTCGCGGCGTTCTTCCTCGCGGGGTGCCGGCGGTGCGGCGCGCTCGACCTTTTGCGCAGCCACGACGGCAGCGCGGAAGTCGGCGGGCAGTGCCAGCACGGTGATCTTCTGGCGAATCAGCTTTTCGATATCGCGCAGGAACGGCCGTTCGTCCTCGGCGCAGAACGCGATGGCCTGGCCTTCGCGGCCGGCGCGTGCGGTACGGCCGATGCGGTGGACGTATGATTCCGGCACGTTGGGCAGTTCATAGTTGATGACGTGCGAGACGCCGGTCACGTCGATACCGCGCGCGGCGATATCGGTTGCCACCAGCACCTTGCAGGTGCCGGCCTTGAACGCCGCCAGCGCACGTTCGCGCTGCGGTTGGCTCTTGTTGCCGTGGATCGCCTCGGCGACGATGCCGGCATTGCCGAGCTGGCGGACGATGCGGTCGGCGCCGTGCTTGGTGCGGCTGAACACCAGCGCGCGGTCGATCGACTGGTCGCGCAGGACAAGCTGAAGCAACGCCGGCTTTTCGGCCTGGTTGACGTGGATGACGGCCTGTTCGACGCGCTCGGCGGTGGTGGCGGCGGGCTTGACGGCGACCTTGACCGGGTTGGTCAGGTAACGCGCGGCAAGGTCTTCGATCGCCTTGGGCATCGTTGCCGAGAAGAACAGGGTCTGGCGCTGACGGGGCAGCAGGCCGACGATGCGCTTGAGATCATGGATGAACCCGAGATCGAGCATCTGGTCGGCTTCGTCAAGGACGAGGATCTCGACATATTTGAGGTCGAGGCTGCCGCGCTCGACGAGATCGAGCAGGCGGCCCGGCGTGGCGACGACGACATCGACACCCTGTGACATGGCGCGTTCCTGGCGCGGGATCGGCACGCCGCCGAACACCGTCGTCACCGACAGCTTCATGTACTTGCCATAGTCGGTGAACGACTGGGCAATCTGCGAGACGAGCTCGCGCGTCGGCGCCAGCACCAGTGCGCGGGTTGCGTATTTGAGGCGGTGCTTGGGGTTGGCAGCCAGGCGATGCAGCATCGGCAGCGCGAATGCCGCGGTCTTGCCGGTGCCGGTCTGGGCGATGCCGCAGATGTCGCGGCCGTCGAGGACGGGCGGGATCGACTGGGTCTGGATGGGGGTCGGCTCGGTATAGCCCTTGTCGGACAAGGCACGCGAGATGGGTTCGGCAAGGCCGAAGTCAGCGAAATACGTCATTTGGATCTTTTCGGTTTTGGTCACGCAATGGATTCGCGTGGTCGCCTGCAGGCTTCGGAGCGTGCAGGTCGAGCGGGTTTCGACAACCCGCGTGATGGGGTGGCCCTTGGGGCTGGCCTCTGAACGTCCGGGTCTGGAGCAGCATGCTCGATCACGCACCCGGCGTGGGCGGCAGGGATAACTGCGCTGAAGCCGAGGGGCATATGTTCGTTTCGCCGGTATATGTCAAGGGAGGGGGAATAGGTAAGGGTGTGGCCCCCCGCTGCTGGAGGCTCTGTTCTGGTTCGATTAGCCGCGCGGATGGGCTGGATACCAGCCTTCGCTGGTATGACAGGACGGAAAATGGGGTGCTTGTGGAAGGTAGCTGGGTCCCGGGTCAAGCCTGGGATGACAGTTCTTGGAGATCCCGATTTATGCCGGCAGCAGGATCTGGCGGATCGCCTTGCCTGCTGCGAGGTCGTCGAGGGCGATGTTGATTTCGGCGAGGGGCCGGGTGCCCGAGAGCAGCCGCTCGACCGGCAGGCGGCCGGCGCGCCACAGGGCAATGTAGCGCGGGATATCGCGGGCGGGGATGGCCGAGCCCATGTAGCTGCCGATGATTGTCTTGGCTTCGGCGACGAGGCTGACGGCGGGGATGGTGAACGGGTCGGCGGGGTTGGGCAGGCCGACGGTGACGACGCGGCCCCCGCGGGCGGTCAGGCGATAGGCTTCGGCGAGGACGCGGCCCGAGCCGACGCTTTCGATGGCGACATCGCAGCCACCGGGGCTGTCGGCGGCGATGGCGGCTTCGGCTTCGTCGGGGTGGACGGCGACGCGGGCGCCGAGTTCGAGCGCCAAGGCGCGTTTTTCGGCGACGGGGTCGATGGCGATGACGGGTTCGGCACCGGCGGCGATGGCGCCGATCAGCGCAGCGAGGCCGACACCGCCGAGGCCCCAGACGGCGACGCTTTCGCCGGGGCGGACCGCTGCGGAATTGAAGACGGCACCGACGCCGGTGAGAACCGCACAGCCGAACAGCGCGGCGATGTGGGGCGGGATGTCGGCGTCGATCCTGATCGCCGAGCGCTGGTCGATGACGGCGTGGCCGGCAAAGGCCGAGACGCCGAGGTGATGGTGGACGGGGTGGCCGGCCTCGCTCAACCGGCGGCCGCCGCCGATGAGTTCGCCGCGGCCGTTGGCGCCGGCGGCTTCGACGCACAGCCACGGCGTGCCGGAGACGCAGTGGCGGCAATGGCCACACGCCGGCAGGAAGGCGAGCACGACGCGGTCGCCGACCGCCAGCCGCGCGCCGGGGCCGGTTTCGACGACGGTGGCACAGGCTTCATGGCCGAGCGCCATCGGCACCGGGCGGTTGCGGTCGCCGTTGACGACCGAGAGATCGGAATGGCAGAGGCCGGCGGCTTCGATGCGGACAAGGAGTTCGCCGGGGCCGGGAGGTGCAAGGTCGAGTTCGGCGAGGCGCAGTGGCAGACTTTCAGCGAACGGCCGCACGGCGCCGCAGGCATCGAGGACGGCGGCGGTGATCTTCATGTATCTCTCCCTCTGGCGACGCTTCGTTTGGCGGCACGCCGCGGCGGGCAAGTCAAAACCCGCGGAACGCTGCCAGGTCAAGCGAGTTTGACCGGGATGGACACCATCACCATCGTCGGCACGATCGGTGCGATTGCATCGGTGGCAAGCTTTACCCCGCAGGCGTGGAAGACCATCAAGACGCGAAGCACCGATGACCTGTCGGCCGGCATGTACGGGCTGACCTGCCTGTCGTTCGCGATGTGGCTGACATTCGGGATCCTGAAGGGCGAATGGACGATGATCATCCCGAACGCCGCGTGCCTGGCGCTCGCGGCGTTTATCTTCGTGCTGATCTTGCTGCCGGCGCACAAGACCGAGAAGGTCGCCGAGACACTCGATCCGACGACCGACGGGGCTTGATGGGTTTGGTCGCCTGGCGCGGCGTTGGGTGACAGGTCGAGGTCAGCCTTGGCTGGCAGCGCGATGGATGCTGAAACGAATTCAGCATGACGATTCCTTTGGCGGCTAGCGTGTAAGGCGACGCCAGACACGTTCGATGATGCCGATCGAAGCGTCCGTTTCGCCTTCGACGCGTTCGATGGCGGCGTTGACGCGGCGCAGCAGCCCGGTTTCGTCGACTTTCGCCGGGGCTTCTGCGGCCATGCCTTCGTTATCGGCATTCTGGCGATCGGCGATGTCCTGCGCCCATTCCCGCAATAGCCGCAGCCGCTCTGCGCGACTAAGGTTCGAATCGGCGAGGATGGCCTCGGGATCGAGGTAGAACGCCGCCGGATCGGCAACGACCTGCTCGAAATCATTGGTATCGACGTTGACGCCCGGGGTGGCGGCCATATTCATATCCTTCGCTTGCCACGGTAGCCTTGGCAGGACGCCGATCAGGCCAGCTCGGGCTGGCGCTGGAGCATCAATGCCTGCCCGATCGTCGCCACCAGCATCTCGACTTCGAACGGCTTGGTGATGAGATAGGTCGGCTCGGGGCGTTCGCCGGTTAGCAGTCGCTCGGGGAAAGCGGTGACGAACACGACCGGCACATCGTGGCCGGCGAGGATGTCCTTGACCGCGTCGATGCCCGACGAGCCGTCGGCGAGCTGGATATCGGCGAGCACCAGGTCGGTCTCGTTGGCATCGGACAGCGCCAGCGCCTCGGTGCGGGTCGCGGCGATGCCGACGACGGTATGGCCAAGGCCTTCGACGATATTCTGCAGGTCCATGGCGATTATCGGCTCGTCCTCGATGATCAGCACGCGGCCGGCCATCTGGGCCGCGATCTCGGCGTTGGCGGTGCTGATGTCGGCGCGGACTTCATCAGGCGTGCGCGACAGGATGGTTGCGGTGTCGGCGATCGAAAAGCCCTCGACGGCGGTCAGCAAAAGTGCCTCACGTCGATGCGATGCCAGCCGCGCCAGCAGGGTCTCGCCGACGGCCTGCGAGACCGACGACCAGTTCGGTCCGTCGCCATCGACCTGCGCCGAGACCGGAGACCAGAAGGCATGGAAGATGCGGAACAGCTCGATGCGCGCCGGGCGCGCCGGGTCGAACTGGTCGGGAGCCTGCAACAGGGCCTCGAGCGCGGCGCGAACAAAGGCATCGCCAGTGCGCTGTGATCCCGTCAATGCCCGTCCGTAGCGCCGCAGATAGGGAAGATAAGGCCCAAGGGAATCGCGCAGCGAAACCCGGCCATTGTTGGCGGTGCCGTCAGTCATTCAATGTCCCTCATGCTTCGACACTTGCGATCAGCTTATCTCAAGGTTTACGCCGCACGTTCGTATCGGTTCCGAAAAAAATATCGTTGCTTCGGAACTCCCTTCGGAGCGCCGTGTTATCAGCAGCAACAACACCACCATTCCAACCGGTGTCATATCGCAACAACGGCATCAACCGGGGGGCACGATGCGAAAGAAGACACAGGACTTGTCTATGGACGCCGCTTCAACCGGCCAGGGTTTTCGACGCGGACCCGATATGGGCGCCGGCACGGGCGCTGGCGATACCGTAACGCGCGGCCTGCAGAAAATGTTTGCGGCGATTGCCGACGAGCCTATTCCCGATGACTTCCTGCGCCTGCTCGACGAGATCGACGAGCGGGTGAAGAAGGTGCCGGGCGGCAATCTGGCATGAGTACCACCGCCAACCGGGCAACACCGCCGGAGGACGAAGAGTCCGGTGAGCAGGCACTGGTGCCGGTCGTGCCGGCGTCGCCCGAAGATTTCCGCCGCGACCTGCTGGCGGCGATCCCGGCGCTGCGCGGACCGGCGCTGCGCGGATTTGCGCGCGGCCTTTGCGGCAACCGCGATCTTGCCGACGACCTGGCGCAGGATGCCCTCGCCAAGGCCTGGGCGGCGCGGGACAGCTATATGCCGGGTACACATTTTCGGGCCTGGTTGTTCCGGATCCTGCGCAATCACTATTTTTCGCTCGGTCGGCGAGCGCATCGTTTTGCGCCATGGGACGAAGCGCTCGCCGACAGGGTGCTGGTCACCCAGGCGACCCAGGGCTCGGGCATCGACATCGCCGATGTGCAGCGCGGCCTGTCGACCCTGCCCGCGGAGCAGCGTGAAGCGCTTTTGTTGGTCAGCGCCAGCGGATTGTCGGTCGAGCAGGCCGCCGAAGTCATGGGCTGCGCCGTCGGCACGGTCAAAAGTCGTGTCTCCCGCGGTCGCGCCGCCCTCAATACCTATATGAATGGTGTCACCGCCGATCCTCCGAGTGCGGCAGCACTGGCGGCCCGGCCCGGAATTGCCTGATTCCGGACGGCACCATGAATGCGCGAAGGACCCGGGGGCTGCCATGGTATCGCCGGTGGCTGCCCAGGGGTCGCAAGCGCATATCGCTGCGGCAGGGGATGCTGCTGCTGCTGGTCGCAGCGCTGCTGCCGATTACCGCGCTGTCGATCGTGCAAGGGCTGGTACGGCTGGACCATCGCCGCGCGGCGATGGTCGGCCAGTTGTCGCGCAGCGCACTGTCGCTGGCGGATAGCAACCAGGCGCTGCTTTCGGGCACCGAGGCGACGCTCCGCATCGTGGCGCTCAATCCGCTGGTGACATTGGGCGGGCCGGCGTGCATCGACGTGCTTCGCCAGGCCAGCGCGACATCGGACGCGCTGGCCAACCTGAGCCGCTATGATGCGCAGGGCCGCATGGTATGCGCGGCCTCGGGTCCTGCCACCGCTTATGCGATTGCCGATCGCGACTGGTGGGCCCGCGTTGCACGGCACCGGACCGCGCTGGTCAGCGATGCCACCTGGGGTATGTGGTCGCTGCGGCGGGTGATGACGATGACGGTGCCGCTTTTCGCCGCCGATGGTCGTTTCGACGGCTCCATGGCAGCGTCGGTCGATCTCGCATGGCTTGGCGAGCAGCTGCGCATCCGGGTCGGGGACAGCCGCACCGGGGTCGCCATCGTCAGCGACAGCGGGCAGGTCCTGATGGCCAGCAAGACATTGCCAAGCTTCGATGTCACGACGGTATCGGGCGAGGTCAACCGCGTGCGCGATGCAGGCGGCACTGCCTGGTCGTACACGGTCGTGCCGCTCGTCGCTGCCGGAACCGACCAGAATGGCTTGTACGTGGTTTACGCGGATGCCGAGCCCGAGCGCTTTGGGTTGCCATGGTGGCAGACATTGATCGATTTCGTGTTGCCGGTGCTGGCGATCCTGATGGCATCGATCGCCATCTGGGTCGGCGCCGAATGGCTGGTGCTGTGCTGGCTGCGCGACTTGCAGCGGCTGGCCATGCAATATGCCGGCGGCGATTATCTCCGGCGATCGGTGAATTTCATCGAGGCGCCGAGCGAGATCCGCAGCGTGGCGGCGGCCTTGTACCGGATGTCAGGTGCGGTTTCCGAGCGCGACCGGACACTGCGCGAGGCGCTCGCCAAGCAGCGCGTGCTGGCGCGCGAAGTCCATCACCGCGTCAAGAACAATTTCCAGGTCGTGATGAGCCTGCTCAGCCTGCAATCGAGCCGGCTGGCCGATGGCACCGCACGCAACGCCATCGACCATGCACGGCGCCGGATCAGCGCGCTCGCGCTTGTCCACCGGCAGCTATACGAGAGCGGCGAACTGACCACCGTGTCATCACGGATGCTGCTTGGCGCGCTGTGCGAGCAGTTTACACCAAAGGCCTATGTCGGCGATGCGGCGGTTGAACTCCATTGCGACATCGACGATGTACCGCTCAACATCGACACCGCGGTGCCGCTGACTCTCTGGCTGGTCGAAACCGTCAGCAATGCCCTGCATCACGGCTTTCCGCCACCGGCGACGGGGCGTGTCGATCTGGTGATGCGCAGCGATGGCGAGCAGGCTGTGCTGACCGTTTCCGACAATGGCGTCGGGCTGGACAGTGGCGGCTTCGGCCCGGCGGCAGGTGGCGGGCAAGGCTTGCGGCTGATCAGGGCGCTGGCATCGCAACTGCGCGGAACATCGCGCGTCGGCGGGCGGGAAACGGGTGGCACCGAAGCGCGGCTTGAGTTCCCGATTTTGACCGAGGTGTCGACGTTTGAAGGGATGAGTTAAAGGGCAGCGGCCTGCATGACGGCGCGCACCAGTGCCGATGTGGCGTCGACCAGCGGCACGGCGACATCGGCCTGTGACAGCACCAGCGGCACCTCGGTGCAGGCGGCGATGATGGCGCCGGCACCGGCGGAAACGAGGCGACTGGCTTCGGCTGCCATGCCGGTGCGGATCGCGGAGCTGGTGTCGCCGGCCTTGATGGCGGTGACGAGCGGCTGCACGATACCGCGATCGCTGGCGATGACCTGCATGCCGGCAGCGTCCAGGCGGTGTTGATAAAGGTTCGCGTCGAGCGTCGCGCCGATGGCGATGATGCCGATTGTCCGCGCTCCAGTGGCGACTGCTTCGGTCACGGCTGCGTCGATCATGTCGACAAAGGTCGCGCCGCTGGCGGCGACGATATCGCCGGCCCAGCCGTGCGCGGCGTTGCACGGCATCGCGAGTATCTGCGCGCCCAGCCCGGTAAGGCCGCGCGCCATTTCGGCGAGCACGGGGCCGGGCGAAGGCCCGTTGCCGGCGCGGGCGGCGTTGCGATCGGGAACATGCGGGTTGCTGTCGACCAGCACCCGGGGGTGATCGCTGTCGCGCGCTGCACCGGCCGCGACCGCTATTCGTTGGACGAAGTCCGCCGTTGCCGCCGGCCCCATGCCGCCGATGACGCCGATGGTCCGCCAGCCGGTCATGCGTTCAGCGCGGGATCCCGCAGGTCGCGTGCATAAGCGTGGAGCGACGGGCTGCCGCCGGTGTGGAGGAACAGCACCCGCTCGCCGGTCTTGAAGTGGCCGCGGCGGACGAGGCCGATCAGGCCGGCCATCGCCTTGCCGCTGTAGACCGGATCGAGAAGGACGCCTTCGCGGCTGGCGAGCAGGCGCACGGCCTCGACCATCTCGGGTGTCGGGAGCGAGTATCCGGGGCCCACCCAGTCATCGAGGGCGACGACCGTTTCGCGAGCCGGCACGGGTGTACCGAGCAGCTGGGCCGTCGTCTCGGCGAGCTTGTGGACATTGGTTTCCTGCTCGGCGCGGGGCCGGCGGACGTTGATGCCGGTGATCGGCAAGCCGGCGTTGAGCGCGGTCAGCCCGGCAAGCAAGCCCGAATGTGTGCCGGCGCTGCCGCTGGCGACGACGAGATGGTCGAAGGCGACGCCGAGATCGAACGATTGCGCCATGATTTCCTGGGCGCAGGCGGCGTAGCCGAGCGCGCCGAGCGGGGTGGAGCCGCCACCGGCGATGAGATAGGGGACGCCGCCGGCAGCGCGGACAACGTCGGCCTCGATCGCCATTTCCGCGGCAAAGTCGGCGCCCAGGGGCACGGTGCGTATCGATTGCGCACCCATCAGGTCGAAAAGCAGGTTATTGCCGAGCGCGTCGGGACTGTATGTTCCCGGCACGCGCTCCTCGATGACCAGGCGGCAGGCGAGGCCCTCCTTCGCCGCCGCCGCCAGCGTCAGCCGGCAATGGTTCGATTGCGGCGCGCCGACCGTGACCAGCGTATCGGCGCCCTTGGCGAGCGCATCGGCAACGAGGAACTCGAGCTTGCGAGTCTTGTTGCCGCCACCGGCCAGCCCGAGCAGATCGTCGCGCTTGATCCAGATTTCAGGACCGCCGAGAAGTGCCGTGAGGTGCGGCAGGAACTCGATCGGCGTAAAGCCGGGGGTGTAGCGGCGGCGGGGAAAGCGGGCGAGGTTCATGCCGCGGCTTGTGCCTGTAGCAGCCGGACCGCGCAACCGTGTTGCTTCGCCCGGAAGCTCGTGTAGCGTCGATTCGATGTTGAATCTCACGCCCCCCCTTCCCGCTAATTCAAGCAATGCCGGGGTGTCCGCATGACCGCTTTCAAGGCGATTCTGTGGGATTTCGGCGGCGTTATCACGACCTCGCCGTTCGATGCCTTCAATCGTTATGAGGCGACTCGCGGCCTGCCCATTGGGCTGATCCGCCGCATCAATTCGATCGATCCCGACACCAACGCCTGGGCGCGCCTCGAACGCAGCGAGCTCGACGCCGAAGGTTTCGACGAAGCCTTTGCCGCCGAGGCCAGCGCGCTCGGTTTCGACCTGCGCGGCGGCGAGGTATTGCCCCTGCTGTCGGGTGATGTCCGCCCGCGCATGGTCGCGGCGCTCGCTGCCTGCCGCGCGGCGGGATACGCGCTCGGCTGCATCACCAACAACGCCCGTGTCGGCCACGGCAGCGGCATGGCCGGGTCCGAGGCGCAGTCGGTGCAGATCACCGAGATCCTGGCGCGTTTCGACCATGTCATCGAAAGCTCCAAGGCCGGCCTACGCAAGCCCGATCCGCGCATCTACCAGCTGATGTGCGACACGATCGGCATCGCCGCGAACGACTGTGTCTATCTCGATGATCTGGGCATCAACTGCAAACCGGCGGCAGCGCTCGGCATGACGGCGATCAAGGTAACCGGCGAAGACCAGGCGCTCGCCGAGCTTGGGACGTTGCTCTCGCTCGACCTGTAGGACGGTGCGGGACGCAGTCTGCTGCGAACTGGTCTCCAAATCGTGCTTGAACGGGCCCGTTCCGAGGAACGGCGCCGTCAGTGCCATCGTATAGCCGAGCCGCGCGAGCCCGGTATCGACCAGCGCCTGCGCCGAGGCGAGAACCTTGGTCTCGTCCACATCGCGGTTGAAGGCGTGCCGCGAATTCCAGCCCATCCGCGGCACGGGCGCGTGGCCTTTCTGGTTCGCACTCCATTCGTTGGTGAGGGTCGGCTGGTCGGCGGCGGAGCACCATCACCGTGCGGCACCGGCCGTCGGCGAAACCGCGATCTCGAACGTGCCGACGGGCAGGCGGGCGTCGTCCGCGAGGTTGGTCGCGGGCGCGTCGGACCAGGCATAGCGAACACGCGTTACCGGCCGTCCGTCGCCGGCAAGGACGATCTCGCTCCCCGCGACCTGCGCCGCCGAGTAGCGGCACGCTTCCGGCGCGGGGCCACACATTTCGAAGCCGATCGCCGTCGCCGAACCCTGCGCGTGCAGGGCGCCGTCGACGCCGCTGAAGCGCAGGGTGACGCCACCGTCCGGACGGAGCGTGGCGGTGGCGATCGCCGGGCCGGCGGGGGGCACTGCCGCGCCGTAAACACGCGCGCGCATGACGCGGGCAAGCCGTTCGCCCACTTCGTGCTTTTGCGCCGGATGGATGTCGCGCGGATCACCGAGATCCAGGCTGACGGCCATGCCACCGCGCGGGTCGGCGGCGGTGACGCGGCGCTGCGCATCGCGGACGGTCGCCCAACCGCTTTCCACAGGTGCGGTCGCGGGTGCACCATAATTGGCGAGCTGGACGACGCCGAACGCCGCGTCGGGACTGCCGAGCCGTCGCCGCCAGTCGGCAACCATTGCCGTCAGCCGCCGGTCGTAACCGGGAAGGCCAGTGTCCGATTCGCCCTGATACCAGGCGATGCCGGCAACGGGCGTCCGCCCGAGCGGGGCGATCATCGCGTTGAACAGCGTGCCCGCGCCGTTGATGTCGTCCCATGCCACGCGCGGCGGGCGCGCAAACTGGTCGAGATCCGCGATCCCGACGGCAAGAACGATGCGATCCAGCAGATCGAGCATGGGCTGCTCAGTGTTCTGGGCGGCTATCGCTCGATGGGGCGGCTGTACCGCGGCGTCATCACGCCCTCGCTGCGGCAATATGTGTTGCTGGGCGACACGGTGAACGTGACCGACAATGTGCCCGGTCGCGGCGGCGAGGAGTTAGGCGTCGATGCGAACGGCGCGCTCGTCACCGCCGACGACCGCTGGGTGTTCACCGAGGACAACCCCGACCGCGAGCTGGAAACGGCGGCGGGGCTGGCGGCGGCGGCGCGTGTGCTGCGGGCGAGCAATGCTGCGCTCGCCGCCGAGGCACTTGCGGCCGCGCGCGACCTGACGGCGAAAGCGACAGGGCGCGGCAAGACGCTGGCGCCGCGGGTTTTCGCGCTCGCGGAGCTGCTCGAGACCACGGGCGAGCGCAGCTATGCCGATCAGCTCGCCGCACTCGAACCCGCGATCCTCGCCGACGTCGAGAAATCGGGCTGGCTCCTGCATTCGGTGCAGCGCCGGCTCCCGGCCGGGTTCCGCGACCGGCTGGCGCAGGCGGTCGCGACCCATCAGGCCAAGATCGCCAGCGATGCGCTCACCGATTCGCCCTACGGCGTGCCGTACAAGCCGGAAATCTGGGGCGCCGGCTGGCAGACCCAGGAACGCGGCGTGCGGCAGTATTTCTTCCACAAGGGCTGGCCGAGGGTGACGAGCACCGACAGCTACATCAACGCGCTGAACTTCGTGCTGGGGGTGCATCCGGGGGAAAATACGTCCAGCTTCGTATCGGGGGTCGGCGCGCGTTCGGCGACCACCGCCTACGGCCTGAACCGCGCGGACTGGAGCTATATTCCGGGCGGCGTCATCTCGGGCACCAACCTGATCCGGCCCGACCTGCCTGAACTCAAGGTCTGGCCCTATTTCTGGCAGCAGACCGAATATGTGATGGGCGGCGGCGCGACCAATTACATGTTCCTCGCGCTGGCCGCCGACCGATTATACAGGCGCCCCCCAAATAAGGGCTGCGCCCGGTCGTCTTCTCCAGGCTGGCCAAAAAATGGCCGCTCCTGCCTTTTAGCGGGAGCGGCGCCGGGGGGTGGGACGATCCTCGGACGCGGCGGCGTTGCGCCGGTGGTAAAATTATGGAAGCGGGTTGTCGCATGAAACATAGGCCTGCCCGAGGATGGCGCACCGCGCCCACGATCAGCGACGTCGCGGCCAGTGCGGGCGTGTCCCCCATGACCGTCTCGCGCGTCATCAACGGCCATACCAACGTGCGTGCGGCGACGCGCGATGCGGTAAATCTGGCGATCGCCGCGCTCAATTACGCACCCAACCCCGCCGCGCGCAGCCTGGCGGGGGCGGGGCGGGCGCGGATCGGGTTGTTGTACAGCAATCCCAGCGCGGGCTTTCTTTCGGAGTTACTCGTCGGCAGTCTGGACGGGGCGAGCCGCAGCGACGTCCAGATCATCATCGAGAAATGCGAACTGGGCGATCACGAGATGGAAGTGACGCAACGGCTGATCGATGGCGGCATCGACGGCGTCGTGCTGCCGTCGCCATTGTGCGAATCGGACGCGATCATCGAACTGCTTGTGGCGGCCGGGGTGCCGACGGTGGCGGTGGCGACGAGCCGCTCGCTGGACAAGATTCTGACGATCCGCATCGACGACCGCGATGCGGCGCTGACCATGATGCGCCATGTGATGGCGCTCGGCCACCGGCGGATCGGGTTCATCTCGGGCAACCCCAACGTTACCGCCAGCGCGGACCGGCTGGAGGGCTACCGCGCGGCGCTGGCCGAGGCCGGGGTCGCCCCCGACGAAACGCTGATCGCGCAGGGCCTGTACACCTATCGATCGGGGCTGGATGCGGCCGAGCAATTGCTCGGGCTGGCCGATCCACCGTCGGCGATCTTCGCGTCGAACGACGACATGGCGGCGGCGACCGTCGCGGTGGCGCACCGGCGCGGCATGGACGTGCCGGGCGACCTTACGGTGTGCGGCTTCGACGATACGACCTTGTCGACCGCGATCTGGCCTGAATTGACCACCATCCACCAGCCGATCGCCGACATGGCGCGCGGCGCGATCGAACTGCTGGTATCGCAGATCCGGCGATCGAAGGACGCGGAGCCGATCAATCCGCATCGCCTGTTCGATTTCACGCTGATCCGTCGGCAGTCGGACGCCGCGCCGCGGCAACGGCCGCGCGCCAGTCGCCCCGCGCCGGAGCGCCAGCGATCGTGAGGGCGCCACCGCGGCGTAAGCCGCCAGCGACCAAAGGTTCAGCCCTTCATGGCCTCTAGGTCGATGCCCCTGGTTTCGACGGTAAACCGAAGTAGCGATCAGCGCGCACGCCTCGGAGAAGCTGTAGACCGATACCTGCGGCCATGATCGGCCCCAACGGCCCTACCCTTCTGAACGTTAGCGCTAACACCAGAGCCATCGAGGCGCAGCACGCGGCGCGAACCGCGTGCCTGACAAGTGCGGATCAGGACGCAAGGCGATCGAGTGTTGACACGTGCAGCGCCGAGCGGTCTGGTACCGCTACAACGAGCGCGTATCACGACGCCGTGGGAGGGGTCTATGTCGTCTTATCTGGTAATGCGGAACGTGCTGGTCGTCACCTTGCTGGCCGCCGGGGTGCCCAGTGCGGGACAGAGTGACCTGTCGCCTGTCGCGAACCCGGCGAATTGGCCGAGGGTTACATCGAAGCTGCAGCGCGATCCCGCGATCGAGCGCCGCATCGCCGCGCTGCTGGCGCGCATGTCGATCGAGGACAAGGTCGGGCAGATGCTGCAAGTGGATATCGCCAGCATCACGCCGAAGGATGTCGAGACCTACAAGGTCGGCTCGGTCCTGAACGGTGGAAATTCGGCTCCGAAACGACGAGCGCGCGCCTGCCGCCGAATGGCTGAAGCTGGCTGACGCATTCTATGATGCGTCGATGAAGCGCTCGGACGGACGGCCCGCGGTTCCGGTGATCTGGGGGACCGACGCGGTCCACGGCGCCAACAATATCGTGGGCGGTACGCTGTTCCCGCACAATATCGGGCTTGGCGCGATGCGCGATCCGGCGCTCGTCCGCCGCATTGGTCAGGCAACTGCGGCCGAAACCGCCGCGACCGGCATCGACTGGAGTTTCGCGCCCACGTTGGCGGTCGTCCAGGATGACCGCTGGGGCCGCACCTACGAAAGCTATTCCGAGGAGCCGCCGCTGGCCGAGCTTGCCAAGATCGAGCGAACTGTCGCTCCCAATCAGATCAGCCGCGAAGACGGTAAGCGCCGCGCCGTCGTCACCACCAACGTCCGGAATCGCGACCTTGGTTCGTTCATCAGCGAATTGCGCACCACCGTCGAACGCGATGTCAAGCTGCCGGCCGGCTATTGGGTTGAATATGGCGGCACCTTTGAACAGCTACAATCGGCCGCGACGCGCCTGCAGATCGTCGTGCCGCTCGCGCTGCTGCTGATCTTCACCCTGTTGTTCATGCTGTTCGGCTCGGTCCGCGACGCGGCTGTGGTGTTTTCGGGCGTACCGCTGGCGCTGACCGGCGGGGTGTTTGCGCTGCTGCTGCGCGGCATCCCGCTGTCGATTTCGGCGGGCGTCGGCTTCATCGCTCTGTCGGGGATTGCCGTGCTCAACGGCGTCGTCATGCTCAGCTTCATCCGCCAGCTCCGGGACGACGGCATGGGGCTCGATGATGCTATTCAGGAAGGCGCGCTGACCCGGCTGCGCCCGGTGCTGATGACCGCGCTGGTGGCGAGCCTTGGCTTCGTGCCTATGGCGTTCAATGTCGGCGCCGGATCCGAGGTGCAGCGTCCGCTTGCCACGGTTGTCATCGGCGGTGTGATCTCCTCGACCATCCTGACGCTGTTCGTGCTGCCGGCGCTCTATCGCCTCGTCAATCGGGCGCCCAGACGTTCGCCAGCCACCACGAAAATGGCGGGAGCATAGTGCAATGCTGAGTGTTCTCGCCAACCGCACTTACCGCCATCTGCTGGCGGCCCAAGTGGTTGCGCTGATCGGCACCGGGCTCGCCACTGTCGCGCTTGGCCTGCTTGCCTTTGACCTTGCCGGCGCCAACGCCGGCGCGGTCCTCGGCACAGCGCTGGCCATCAAGATGGTCGCCTATATCGGCGTTGCGCCGGTGGTTGGTGCCTTTGCCGACCGGCTGCCGCGCCGAGCCTTTCTCGTAGCGATGGACCTCACCCGCACCGCCGTGGCGCTCCTGCTGCCATTCGTCGATCAGATCTGGCAGATCTACGTCCTCATCTTCGTGCTGCAGTCGGCATCGGCGGCGTTCACGCCGTCCTTCCAGGCGACCATCCCCGACGTGCTGCCTGACGAAAAGGATTACACCAATGCCTTGTCGCTATCGCGGCTCGCCTATGACCTCGAAAACCTGCTCAGTCCGATGCTGGCGGCAGCGCTGCTGACCGTCATCAGCTTTCACTGGCTGTTCTCGGGGACGTCGGTCGGCTTCGTCATTTCGGCGCTGCTGGTTGTCTCGGTGACGCTGCCGCGCGCCGTCCCGGCTCCCCGCACCGGCGGCATCTATGCCCGCACCACGCGCGGCATGCGCATCTACCTCGCCACACCGCGTTTGCGCGGCCTCCTCGCGGTCACCCTGGCTGCGGCCGCGGCGAGCGCGATGGTCATCGTAAACACCGTCGTCATCGTGCGCGGACAACTCGGGTTGTCCGCCACCGATGTCGCTTTTGCCTTGGCCGCCTATGGCGGTGGGTCGATCCTCGCAGCACTGTCGCTGCCGCGCATCCTCAAGAGATTCGGCGATCGTCCCGTGATGATCGCCGCTGCGGCCGCTCTGGCGGTCCTTCTGGCTGGGCTCGGCATGGTGACGCAACTGGTTGGCGATGCTGCACGCTATTGGCCGATCTTGCTCATTGGCTGGTTCGCGATGGGTTCCGCCTATTCGGCTGCCGTGACGCCGTCGGGGCTGCTGCTGCGTCGCTCCGCCGATGCCGCCGACCGGCCTGCGGTTTTTGCGGCACAGTTCGCACTCAGCCATGCCTGCTGGCTGGTCGCCTATCCGCTGGCGGGATGGCTCGGCGCCGGCAGCGGCATGATGGCGGCCTTTATCGCCATGGCCGCGCTGGCGGCACTCGGCACCTTGGTCGCCCTTGTCTGCTGGCCACGCCAAGATCCCGAGATCGTGCCGCATGAGCATGATCTGCCGCCCGGACATCCACATCTCAGCGACGGCGGAGCAGACGGCAACCGCATCCATGCCCACGCTTATCGTATCGACGACCTGCACCAGGTCTGGCCGACCTGACTGCCGGTGCCATGGCGAACTCAGTGCCTCGGCTTGCCGGTTGAACGCCGCTTAGCGTCGCGCGAAGACCGAGGTCTTCGCAGGGCCGAAGGCGATAACCGCATATTTATCGGAACCGCGGCCCGGCACTTCCATCCCGAGCGAGCCGATCGGCATGCCAGGAACAGCAAGCCCTGTGACACCTGCCGGCCGCGTCGCCAGCACACGCTTCATGTCTGCGATCGGCACATGGCCTTCAAAGGCAATGCCGTCGATCAGGGCGGTGTGGCACGACGCCAGCGCCGGCTGCATGCCGAAGCGCTTGTGAAGGCCGGCGCGATCGGGTTGGTCGACGATCTTCACGGATTGCCCGAAGGCCTTAGCGACCTGCGCTGCCCAGGCTTCGCAGCAGCCGCAGCCCGGATCGCGGTGCATGACGATGTCACCTGCCGCCATCGCAGGTGCGGCCACAAGTGCAAGGGCGAGCAGATATTTGCGCATGGTGAACAACCTTTCCAGTTCAGGGCATCATGACATTGTGGAGCGACGGCGGAACAGCCCCCGCTTGATAGGCCAGCGAATGACTAGCAGCACCGTTCCCGCCAGCCCCAATACCAGCCCGCCGACAGCAAATGCCAGCAACCACCAGGTGTTGAAATTGTCGCGCTCCGTCCAGTTCATGATGTGCAGACCCCAGAAGAAATCGAACAGCCGCCAGTTGGCGGTGCGGACTGCCGCGATCTGTCCGGTGTCGACGGCGACGAAGACGCTGGTGTGATCGGGATCGGGGAAGGCCACACGCCAGGCCGGCAACGGGCCGCGATATTCCGGGCTGGCGGTGGTGACCTTGCTCGTTGTCGGCGCTGCGACCTTGGCGCCGATCCAGGCCTTTTGCGCGATGGCAGCGGCGAGACTTGCATCGACAGCGGGCAAAGGCGTGCCGCTGGCAGCATCATAAAGCTCTATGCTTCCACCGCGACTGACTTCCGCCACCGCGTGGCCGTGCAGCATGCGCAGCGTCACACGTTCGGCGCCCTCCCCGCGCAGATAAATTGCCGGATCAGCCAGTGCCGTCCCGTCCGGAATCATCTCGACGGTCTTGCGGTCGACAAGATGATCGCCATGGATTTCGTCGATCGGCCAGAAACTCATCAGCGCGCCACTGGCGAACCAGATCAGCAACTGCGCACCGATGATCAGCGCCAGCCATTTGTGCAGCCGGCTTGCGCCAAGGTGAAGGCGGTGGCGTCGTGAACTCATGCCCTGCGTCCTAAAACCAGAACCGGATACCGGCAACATAGTTGACTGCGCTTGGCTGGTCGCCGGCGGCACGCGCCAGGCGCGCCGTCTCGCCGATCTTGCCGGCCCATTCGACCCCGACATAGGGCGCAAACTCACGGGCGAGTTCATAACGCAGCCGCAGCCCGACTTCGATGTCGCTCAACCCGGCACCGACGCCGATCTCGGCAATGTCCTGCGCCGCAAGGTTGATTTCGCCGCGCGGCTGCAGGATCAGCCGCTGGGTGATGCGCTGATCATAAAATCCTTCCAGCCGGCCAAGCACTTCGCCCTTGTTCGAGAGGAACAGCGCACCGCTGGCCTTGAACCAATAGGGCGCCAGCCCTTCGATGCCGAGCGTTGCATAGGTCCTCTGCGGTTCCGGCCGAATGTCATGGCGCACCCCCGCCTGAAGGTTCCACCACGGGCCGATGGCACGCGAATACAGCGCCTGCACCTCCGCTGCGTCCAGCGGCCCCCGCAGGTCGCCCTCGCCTTCGGTCTTGACGACGAAGCGGTTGATGTCGCTGCCGAACCAGCCTTCGCCTTCCCAGCGATAGCCATCACTGCCCTTGCGGGCCTGATATTCGGCAAGGTTGAACAGGATCATCGTGCCGGTAAAGCCGCCATGTTCACGGCGCAGTGCGGCGCGTGACGGCGCAACGGCTGCGGCGCCCCAGACGGCGTCAGCAGCGTGATCGGTCGGGGGCGACGGGGCGGGCGCGGTGCCGATGACCTCGACGGTCGCCGGCGCGGCCATGTTGTGCCCGGCGTGCGGGTCGTCGGCCGGCTTTGCCACACTCATGTCATGGCCGGCGTGCGGATCGGGCGCGGCAGGCATCGTGTGCCCGGCACGGGGATCGGCGGCGACGGGGGCTGTCGCCATCGGCATGGTGTGGCCCGCGTGCGGATCAACGGCGATTTGCGCCTGTCCGGCGACAGCCTGCAGAGCCAGCAGCAACGCGGTAGCGGTGCGGATCATGCCGCTTCCTCGTCATGGCGCACCGTGACAACGCGGAACATGCCGGCATGCATGTGCAGCATCATGTGGCAGTGGAACGCCCAGTCGCCGAGCGCATCGGCGGTCAGGTCGAACGACACCTTGCCGCCGGGCAGGACGTTGACGGTATGCTTGACCGGACGGTTGCCCTTTTCGCCGGTTACCACCTCGAAGAAGTGGCCATGAAGATGGATTGGGTGAGGCATCATCGTGTCGTTGACCAAGTTGACGCGAACGCGCTCGTTGTGGCGGAACGCCAGCGGCTCGGCCCCCTCGCTGAACTTCACCCCGTCGAACGACCACATATAGCGTTCCATATTGGCGGTCAGGTGGATGTCGATCTCGCGCGATGGCGTGCGGGTGTCGGGGTTGGGCGCCAGCGAACGCAGCTGGCTATAGGTCAGCACCCGGTGCGGTTCGTTCTCGAGGCCGGTCGGTCGCTCGGCGGTGCGATCCATCGGCATCGAGGACAGCATCGCCACCCCTGGGCCCATCTTCACCTGCGGGGCCACCGACGGATCGAGCATCTTCATCGACTCCATGTCGTGGCTCATGCCCGGCATCGCGCCATGATCCATGCCGGGCATCTTGCTGTGGTCCATGCCGGGCATCTTGCTGTGGTCCATGCCCGCCATTGTGCCGCCGCTCATGTCCATGTCGCCCATGCCCATGTCCTTCATGGTCAACAGCGGGCGCTTGCGAAGCGGCGGCACATCGGCAACCATGCCCATCCGCGGCGCCAGCGTGGCGCGCACCAGCCCAGACCGGTCGATGCCTTCGGCGATGAAGCCATAGGCACGGTCCTCGCCTGGCTGGACGATGACGTCATAGGTTTCGGCAACGCCGATCTGGAACTCGTCGGTTTCCACCGGCTGCACATTGTTGCCGTCGGCGGCGACGACGGTCATCGCCAGCCCGGGGATCCGCACGTTGAAGTTGGTCATCGCCGAGGCGTTCACGATGCGCAGCCGCACCTTTTCGCCGGGCACGAACAACCCGATCCAGTTTTCCGCCGGGCCATGGCCGTTGACGAGATAGGTGTAGATCGCTCCCGTCGCGTCGGAAATGTCGGTCGGGTCCATGCGCATCTGGCCCCACATTCGCCGCTCGGCAGCGGACTGGTCCTTGCCGGCGAGCAGCCCGGCCAGCGTCTGCTTCTGGAAATTGAAATTGCCGCCGTTCTGCTTCAGCCGCGTGTAGATCTTGTGGGGGTGCATGAAGCTCCAGTCGCTGAGCACCAGCACATGTTCGCGGTCGGACGTCACCGGGTCGGTGCCGGCCGGATCGATGACGATCGACCCGAAATGCCCCATCGCCTCCTGCAGGCCCGAATGGCTGTGATACCAATAGGTGCCGGCCTGGCGGATCGGGAAGTCATAGACGAAGGTCTCGCCGGGCTTGATGCCCGGAAAGCTGATCCCCGGCACGCCATCATATTGAAACGGCAGTAACAGGCCGTGCCAGTGGATCGACGTGTCCTCGGACAGCGTGTTGGTCACCGACAAGCGGACGTTCTGGCCTTCCTTCAGCCTGATCAGCGGCCCGGGAACAGTGCCGTTGATCGCGATTGCATGGCCGGTGCGGCCGCCAACACTGTGCATCGCGTGGCCGATGCTGAGCTTGATGTCTTCGCCCGACAACACATCGCCGCCCGTCGCCAGGCCGCCACTTCCGCTTCGCGCCCAACCGGGCACGGCGATGGCGCCTGCGGCAAACGAGGCGGCGTGCAGAAAGCCGCGGCGAGAAGTCGGCAAAATCATGTCTGTCCCTGGAAATTCATCGAAGCGCGACGGGTTCGCATGGAGATACGCACGGTTTTGAATCGCCCCTCAAGGTCCGCCTGCGGCATTATCGCTTCTTCGCTCTAACCGGTCAGCGCCTTGCGGGCTCGATAGATCCGGACTTCAACAGCCTTCTCGCTGATCCCGAGCACTGTGGCAGCTTCCGCCTGCGAGAGACCGTCCACCGCGGTCAGGATGAGAGGCTCCTTGAGGTTCGCCGGCAGCGCCGCGATCGCCTTCGTCGCGCGCGCCAGCGCGCGGGCATCATCGATCGCTGCTTCGCCCGTAACCGCCGTGTCGACAATCTCGCTTGCAGCGTCCAACGGCAACGCAAAACGAAACAGGCGCCGGACGGCACGCCGGCGCCCACAGTCGCGGCACTTGTTCAGCGCAATGCGATTGATCCAGTGGCGAAACGGGCGACTGCCGTCATAGCGTTCGATCGATGCAAAGGCTGCGACGAAGGTCTCCTGCACAACATCGAGGGCCTCATCCGCATCGCCAACATGGCTGCGAACAAGACGGAAGACCGGCTCGCGGTATCGCTGCATCAACTCGCCATACGCCGCCTGGCGACCTGTGAGCGCCAGCGCCGCGAGCTCGCCATCGGTGCAGCCAGTGAGCGGCATCGTCACCGCAGGGGCGTCCGGGCGCGTCACTCCCCCGGTTCTGTCAGCGCCTTGACCGCCGCCTCGTCGAACGTTCGCGCCTGATCGGGGCGCAAGACACCGCGCAGCCGGAAAACATGTTGCAGCGTCTCCTTCTGGAGCTCGCCCATCACCACGTGCGAACGATCTACCGCTGCCTGCACCCCGGGCCCATAGCCATGCTCCGCTGTGATCGCTTCGGCCAGGCGCGCGTTGTCGGATCGCATTTGCTGTTCGAGGGCGCGCTTCCTGACCGCAAACTGCTGTTCGAGCCCCTCGATCTGCGCCCTCTGGGCGGCGTCGAGCGCGAGCTTGTCGTGCAGGATAGCGTGAAGTTCGGTCTCGGGCGGATCAAGGCGCGTCACGAGCGCGCGGCCGACAAACACACCACCCAGCGCTGCGATGAAGGCCACCAGCGCGACGACCGCGAACCGCCGGAAATTGTTCATCCGATATTCGCAAGCAGCGTCGAAGGCGCAAGATTGGCTCCTGCTGCAAATGGCGAGGTTTGCGCTGCCTCAGCCGAACCGCCCGGCAAGATCGCGGCACCAATGCCGATCCCCAGCGCGAGAATCGCGGCCAGGCCAAGCGCCGGTCCGGCCGTCACGGCCGAAGCGCTGCGTTCCGCATCGATCTGCATCAGCACATCGCTCTCAAGCGACTCCAAGCTTATCGGAACCGGCATGGTCCGTAGCTGCTGCAACGCCCGGTCAAGGTCGTCCATGAAAGGTTCCTTCTCAAATCCAACCGACATTACGCACGCGCCTCGCCCACCCCTCAACAAGACTCCTTGAGGGGCACGGTGACGGGCTGCGTATACCTCCCCAGTCCACCGAGGAGCCATCAATGACGTTCAATTTTCGCGCTGTTTTCGCTGCTGCCCTGATTGCTACGCTCGGCACCGGCACCGCTGCACTCGCCCATACCAAGCTCGTGTCATCGACCCCGGCTGCAAATGCCACTGTCGACAAGCCGGGCAAGATCGTGCTCGTTTTCAACGAAAAGCTGATGGCCAAGTTTGCGGGCGCAGAGCTGACAATGACCGGTATGCCCGGCATGACCGATCATCAGCCGATGAAAGTGACCGGTTTCACCACGGCACTGGGCGCCGATGGCAAGACGCTGACGCTGCTGATGAAGCGTGCGCTGCCTAGCGGCAGCTACGAATTGAAGTGGTTTGCCGCCGGCGCAGATGCCCATCGAATGGAAGGCAGCTTTCCGTTCACCGTGAAATAGCATGCTCGCGATTACCATCAGGTTTGCACTTTATGCCAACCTGATGGTGCTGTTCGGGTGGCCGCTGTTCGCGCTTTACGGCACCCGAGACAAAGCCAGGGGACTATCGCCGCGCTCGTTGGCTTCACTGATCCTGCTCGCAGTGTTCCTGTCAGTTGCTGGGATGCTTGCGATGACGGCGTCGATGTCCGGGGTTGCGATCATCGACGTCGATCGCGGCTCGACCAAGGCCATGGTGTTCGAGACCCCCATGGGGGTGGCGTGGCAGGTGCGAATGGCGGCGTTGGCAGCAATCGCGGTGCTGGCCTTCGTGCGAAATCCCGCTGCTAGGGTTGCACAAGTCGCTGTTGCCGGCGCGGCGTTGGCGTCGCTGGCCTGGACGGGGCATGGCGCCGCCGGCGAGGCGACGAAGGGGTTGGTCAAACTCGTCGCCGATATCGTCCACCTTCTTGCCGCGGGAGCTTGGATCGGCGCGCTCGTAGCGCTGGGCTTGATGGTGGCGCGCAATGCCTCGCGGCTGAAATCGGCCGACTTCATTTCAATGCACTGCACACTTGACGGCTTTTCGAAAGCGGGGACGGTGTTCGTTGCCCTGCTGATTGTCACCGGTTCGGTCAACACCTGGATCCTCGTGGGTCCCGCGGGTATCGGTCTGATCGGCAGTGATCAGTACGTCCAGTTACTTGCACTCAAACTGGCGCTATTTGCGGCGATGGTGGGGCTGGCGGCGATAAATCGCTTCAGACTTACCCCGGCGTTCTCACGCGATCTGGACGCTGGAGTTGTGCCGCTGGAAGCGCATAGGGCGCTACGCCGCTCGATTGCTATCGAAGCCGGACTTGCTGCTTCGGTGCTGGCAATCGTCGCTTGGCTGGGAACACTGGTGCCGCCAGCATCGTTGTAGACTGTGTGCCTGACCCGTTTTGGTCTAAGGGCTGATCGCGCCGCTTGCGTATCACCTGTTAGCAGACACACGGAAAGGTGCTCTCATGCATAAATATCTGACGCTCGCAGCCTTACTCGTCGCGATGCCTGTTGCTGCCCAAACGCCCCCACCCGTTGATCACAGCAAGATGCAGGGCATGAACCACGACAACATGGCCGGCATGAAGCATGACGCGCCGGCCAAGCCGGGAGAACCCATGCCGCCGATGGACCATAGCAAGATGCAGGGCATGGACCACGGCAAGATGGCCGGCATGGATCATTCCAAGATGGGCGGAATGGGCGAGATGATGAGAAACACGCCGGCCAACCCCTACGCCGAGGTCGGCATGGCGATGCACCACAAGATGATGGTCGTTGGCACCGACGCATCTGAAACTTGGATCCGCCAGATGATCGAGCATCATCGCGGTGCGATTGCGATGTCGAAGATCGCCGTTACCCAGGCTGCCGACAAGGAAGTTCGCTCGATGGCGCAGAAGGTCGTCACGATGCAGGAGAAGGAAGTCGCAAGCCTCCAGTCGTGGCTGAAGCGGAACGGCAAGAAGGCGCAGTAATGGCCATGGCACATCGGGCTCGCAGACACGGGCCCGATGCCGCCGCAGCCGGCCGCTTGATGACGGAGGCGCTTGCAAGCCCGACGCGACCATCGGACAGCTTACCCGACGTTCCCGGCGAGTTCCTCGATGATCGGACAGTCCGGACGATCGTCGCCGCTACATGTCGCAACAAGGTGCTCCAGCGAACGCCGCATCGCATGCAACGCCCTTTCGCGGTTCCGCAGGTCGGCAATTCTGGCCGTCGCCAGCGCTTTGACGTCGGCGCTTGCACGCGTCTGGTCGCTCCAGAGCGCCAGCAACTCGCCAATTTCATCGATCGGAAAGCCAAGGTCACGAGCCCGGGCGATGAACCGCAATCGATGCACGTCATTGGTCGAATAATCCCGGTACTGCGAATCCGTTCGCAGCGCCTTTGGCGTCAGCCCGATCTTTTCATAGTGGCGCACCATCCGCGGGCTGAGACCCGCCGCGGCTGCTGCCTCTCCGATGTTCATCAGATACCTCTTGACCTTGACACGATGTCAACCCCGACATTGCGCCGCGACGCTTGAATTACAAGGACGCAGGCCATGGCCGATCACCAGCACACGCACTCCATCGAACCCGATGCCAAGTCCCATGCAGGCAGCGGCAGCGACAATGGGAATGCCCCCGGGACAACCGTGAAAGACCCGGTCTGCGGCATGTCTGTCGACCCGCATACCGCCGCGCATCGCGCTGACCACGACGGCCATCCCTATTATTTCTGCTCGGCCGGATGCCGCACGAAGTTCGTCGCCGACCCGGCCAAATATCTGACCCCCGCCGAATTGCAGTCACACGAGCCGGTGCCTGAAGGCACGATCTACACCTGCCCGATGCACCCCCAAATCCGGCAAGTTGGGCCAGGTGCATGTCCCATCTGCGGCATGGCACTCGAGCCGGCAGTAATTACCGCCGAGACGCCGCCAAATCCGGAGCTCGCAGATTTCACCCGCCGCTTCTGGATCGGTCTCGCGCTGACGATCCCGGTGTTCATCCTCGAGATGGGCGGACATCTGTTCGACATCGGCCATCTCATCGCGCCGCAGATTTCGAACTGGATCCAATTGCTGCTCGCAACACCCGTGGTCCTTTGGGCTGGCTGGCCATTCTTCGAGCGCGGGTGGCGGTCCATCGTCAACCGCAGTCTCAACATGTTCACGCTGGTTGCCATGGGGACAGGTGTCGCCTGGGCATACAGCGTCGTCGCTACGGTTGCCCCAGATGTGTTCCCGCCAGCGTTCCGCCGCATGGACGGCGCGGTCGCGGTTTATTTTGAAGCCGCCGCTATCATTGTCGTCCTAGTTTTGCTCGGCCAGCTCCTCGAACTTCGCGCCCGCGAAGCGACCGGCGGCGCCATTCGCGCGCTTCTCGACCTTGCACCCAAGACGGCGCGGCGCCTGAAGCCCGACGGCTCCGACGAGGAAGTCTCGCTCGGCCTTGTTGTTGCTGGCGACGCCTTGCGCGTTCGCCCGGGAGAAGCCGTGCCCGTCGATGGCACGGTCACCGACGGACACTCGACGATCGATGAATCGATGGTCACCGGCGAATCCATGCCTGTGACCAAGAGCGTCGGCGATACCGTTATTGCCGGCACCATCAACCAGACCGGCGCCCTCGCCATGCGCGCCGACAAGGTCGGCAGCGACACGATGCTGGCGCGGATCGTCCAGATGGTCGCCGATGCCCAGCGCAGCCGCGCGCCAATCCAACGGCTTGCTGACCAGGTCGCCGGTTGGTTCGTCCCGGCCGTGATCGCGGTTGCTGTGCTGGCCTTCATCGTGTGGGCGACTTTTGGTCCCGAGCCGCGCTTCACCTTCGGCTTCGTTGCCGCCGTCACCGTGCTCATCATCGCTTGCCCATGCGCACTCGGCCTCGCCACACCGATGTCGATCATGGTCGGCGTTGGCCGCGGTGCCGCTGCCGGCGTTCTCGTCAAAAACGCGGAAGCGCTCGAGCGCATGGAAAAAGTCGATACGCTGCTGGTCGACAAGACCGGCACACTCACCGAAGGCAAACCCAAGGTCGTCGCCATCGAGCCGTTCAGCGGCATCACCGAAACGGAAGTGCTGCGCTTTGCTGCCGCTGTCGAACGGCCCAGTCAGCACCCGCTTGCGGCTGCGATCGTCTCTGAAGCCGCCGCCCGCGAACTTGCAGTCGAAACTGCAACCGAGTTCGATGCGCCGACCGGCAAGGGTGTCATTGGCACGGTCGCTGGCCGCCGTGTCGCTATTGGCAACCCAGCGTATCTTTCCGAACTCGGTGTCGATACCGGCGCTCTGAGCGAAGCCGCCGACCGCCATCGCCGCGAAGGCGCGACTGCCATCCTTGTCGCTGTCGATGGCAAGGCCGCCGGCGTGATCGCCATCGCCGATCCAGTGAAACAGTCCACGCCGAGCGCCCTGGCGGCACTCAAGGCCGAGGGCATTCGCGTCATCATGGTCACCGGCGACAATCGCGTCACGGCCGAGGCCGTTGCGCGGCGCCTTGGGCTCCATGAGGTCGAGGCCGACGTGCTCCCTGATGCCAAAAGCGCGGTGGTTGCCAGGCTCAAGGCCGAAGGGCGTGTCGTCGCCATGGCCGGCGATGGCGTCAACGACGCCCCTGCCCTCGCCGCCGCGGATGTCGGCATCGCGATGGGCACTGGCACCGATGTTGCCATCGAGAGCGCTGGCGTGACACTGGTCAAGGGCGACCTCAACGGCATCGTTCGTGCGCGCCGCCTCAGTCACGCAACCATGCGCAACATCCGCCAGAACCTGTTTCTTGCCTTCGTCTACAACGCCATCGGCGTTCCGGTCGCTGCCGGCGTCCTCTATCCCTCGTTCGGCCTGTTGCTCTCGCCGGCGATCGCTGCCGCGGCCATGGCGCTGTCGTCGATATCGGTCGTCGGCAACGCGCTACGCCTCAGAAGCGCCGAGCTGTGAAAGCGATGGTCGACCATCCCACGTTCAACGTCGCGATCTTCGCGCTGTTGCTCAGCCTGCCGTGGGAGTTCGGCCAGCGGTCGCCTTCTTACTGTGCGGAAGGCGGGAGGGGAATCGCCGAGAGCGACTAACGGTCCGGGAGATTCACGAGATCCCCTACGATCTTTGCCTCAAGCGCACAGCAACACGCGTGACATGGTCCCCCGACTACATCGACGGGATCCTCGAGCGTGCTGCCTCTGAAAGGCTATCGGTCATCAAGGTCCACAGCCACCCGAATGGATATGGTGCTTTTTCGAGCGCCGACGATGAGAGCGATGGCAAATTACTACCCATGATCCGGGGATGGGTCGAAGGGGAACTTACACACGGGAGTGTGGTGATGCTTCCCGATGGCCAGATGTTCGGCAGGGTTATGCGAAACGGAGAGTTCGCACCCATCGACTGCATCAGCGTCGCAGGCGACGACCTGCAGTTCTGGTACGCAGATGCTGGGTCGCTTGAGATGCCAAGCTTCGTCGCCTCCCACGCCCAGGCATTCGACGAAGGCACTATCGAGCGCTTGCAGCGCCTGTCGGTCGCGGTGATCGGTGCCTCAGGCACCGGCGCCCCAACAATCGAGCAGCTCATTCGCCTTGGCGTGGGCGAGATACTCAGCGTCGATGACGACGTGATGGAGGAGCGCAATGTCAATCGGATCGTCAATTCGACCATGGCGGATGCAGAGGCGAAACGCCCCAAGGTCGACGTTGCGGCGGATGCTGCGAAGCGCATTGGCCTCGGCACTCGGCTGATCGCAATCAAAAAGAATCTCTGGCATCCCGATGTGGTTCGGGCGGTGGCTCAGTGCGACGTGGTGTTTGGTTGCATGGACACAATCGACGGCCGTTTCCTTCTTAACGCCATCTCGACCTTCTACAACATTCCGTACTTCGACATCGGCATCAGGCTTGTCGCCGACAAAGGACTAATCCGGGAGGTATGCGGCACGGTCAATTATATCCGGCCAGGCCGATCAAGCCTTATGAGCAGAGGCCTCTTCACGATGGCGCAAGTCGCCGCGGCCGGACTGGCTCGAAACGACCCAGCGGCCCATGAGCGGCAGGTCAAGGAGGGCTATATCCATGGCTTTCAAGGGCGCCGCCCGGCCGTGATTAGCGTCAACATGTTCGGCTCATCGCTCGCTGTGAATGAATTCCTTGCCCGTCTTCATCCTTACCGCGAGGAACCCAACCAAAATCATGCTGCGGTGACGTTTAGCCTCGCCAGCATGGAGATCATTAGCGATGCCGAGGAAGGCGTTTGCCTAGCGTTGGCGAAGTCGGTCGGCATGGGCGATGTTCGGCCCTTGTTACGAATGATGGAGCTGGCCGAAAAGCCTGCCGCATGAGCCGCGTTATACAATTCATACAGAACCTGGGGCGCAAAGTCCGCGGATGGTTTGAGGTGGTCCCGTCTGTTTGGACAGTTTGGCGGCGAAGTTAAGCTAATCCCGGGTTTCGATCATGCCGCCAGTAGGAGTGTTTCCGATGGCGGGGCTAGCCCC
>NZ_BMJM01000005.1 GCF_014643455.1 Sandarakinorhabdus glacialis | reverse complement strand
GGGGCTAGCCCCGCCATCGGAAACACTCCTACTGGCGGCATGATCGAAACCCGGGATTAGCTTAACTTCGCCGCCAAACTGTCCAAACAGACGGGACCACCTCAGTTCGACTATGCCAAGGGCGCCTTTGCCCTGTCCGCCGATGGCAACTACCAGAAGAACAGCGGTAAATGGTCGCCGCGCCTCGCCGGGCTGGTCTCGCGCAACTTTGCCGATGGCGCCATGGGGCTGTTGTTCTCGGCGGCGTACAGCAAGTCCGAAAACGAGATCGACCAGTACCGGCGCCAGGCCGGCCAATCGGATTTCGTCTATCGCGGCAGCACCTGGGCGGGCAATGAAAATCCCCAGCGCGCCGGATTTGCGGCCCCTACCGGTACCAACTTCGGGACTGCGATCACCAACCCCGAAGCCATCGCGCAGCTGTCGGGCTCGAACCCTGCCGCCTATGCCAAGCTGTTCCCCGGTGCGCCGTACAACACGCCCGGCCGCTTCGACGACACCACTGTCCGTTTTCCGTCGCTGCCATCGATCGAGCAGCAGGAAATCCAGACCGAACGCCTCGGCCTGACCGGGTCATATCAATGGCAGATTGCCGAGAAAACGCGCCTCAGCATCGACGGGCTGTATTCGCGTTTCAAGAACCGCAGCACTTATTACCAGGTCCAGGCCGTCGGGCTGAATCGCAACAACACCAACGCCGCCTTCAACACCGCCAATAACAGCCTCACCCCGCAGGCAGCGCGCGCGCTCTATCCCGGAACCTGCGTGCCTGCCGCTGCTTCCGACTTGCTGCCGGCGCAGGATTGCGGCCAAACGCTGTTCGGCACGACGCCGGCGTTCGCCACCGCGCTCAATGCCCAGAACCAGCTGGTCGGCGCGGTGCTTGCACCATCGGCAATCGTGCCGGGCGCCCTCGCCGCTGCCAATCCGGCGACATCGAACATCTTCAGCACCAATCCGTTCAACCTCGATCCCTATGACTATTACAACAACCCGGCTTCGGTCGGCTATATCCGGACCAGCAACCGGCTGGCCTTTCGCGGCGCCCTGATCGGTCGGCCGGCGGTCAAGATCGAGGATGTCAACGTCACCAACGGCAATGTCGATTATCTCGTTGCCACCAATGTCGACCTGCGCTCCGCTGCCGATCGCTCCGAATATACGACGACGTTCAAACAGGGCTCGATCCAGCTCGATCACGAATTCGCCGACAATTTCCGCACCAGTTTCATCGGCGGCATGTCGGAATCGAGCAACGTCACACAGGGTTTGCTGGTCGAGTTCAACCGAATGGATTCGCCGGGCCGCTTTATCTATGACGAACGCGAGGCCGGCAACATGCCGCGCGTCGACTTCGGCTTCGACGCCGCCGACCCCGCCAACTGGCAGACGGTGAAGGGCTTCTCGGCGATCCGCAACTACCAGCGCTATGTCAAGAATAGCTACAAGCAGGGCAAGATCGATTTCGACTGGGCGGTCAACGAAAGCTTCAACGTCAAGTTCGGCGGCAATTACCGCGAATATTCGTTCCAGACCGAGCTGTTCGAACGCAACAACGACCTGCTCAATCCGACCCTTGCGGAAGCCGGCACCAGTGCCGCGTCGGTCGGCCGCGTCGTCGATTTCGGCCAGGGCCTGACGGTCCCCGAAGGCACGCTGGCCAGCTTTTATGCCCCCAGCATCGAAAAGTTCAACGAACTGTACGATTTCACCTGCAACTGCGTCAATAAATGGGGCGACTGGCAGCTGACCAACCGGCGCAACGGTGGCCGCGAGAATTTCGAAGTGCTCGAAAAGGACACCGGCGTCTATCTCCAGTTCGACTGGAACGGCGAGCTGTTCGGGCGTCCATTCCGCGGCAATTTCGGCACCCGCATCGCCGTCACCGATGTCACCTCGAACGGCACCACCTCGGGCGGCCGCGCCATCGTCGGCACCAACAACTACACCGACTATCTGCCGTCGCTCAACATCGTCTACGAACCGATCGACGACGTGCTTGTCCGCTTCGGTGCGTCCGAAGTCATGTCGCGCCCCCTGCTCGGCAATCTGTCGCCGTCGATCACCGCAATCTCGGTGCCCAATACCGGCGACACCACCGGCGCCACGCTGACCATCGGCAACCCGCAGTTGAAGCCGTTCCGCTCGACCAACTACGACGCCAGCCTCGAATGGTATTTTGCCCCGGGCGGCCTGCTCAGCGTCGCGGCCTTCAGCAAGAACATCTCGAGTTTTCCCCAGACGATCTCCTTCGCCGCGCCGCTCTCCGCCTTTGCGGACCCTGAAACCGTGACCGCCATCCGGGCAGGCTTCACCAACCCGTTCCAGCTCGCCTATATCGACGCCAATCTGCCCTTTGTCGCGCGCCAGTTCCGCGATGCACCCGGCGGCTATCTGCGCGGTATCGAGCTGAGCTATCAGCAGGAGCTCGATTTCCTGCCGTGGATCTTCAAGGACCTCGGCCTCCAGCTCAACTACACCTACATCAAGTCGGAGCTGAACTATATCCTCGACCCGGGGTCCGCGACTGTCGCCCGGACCACCGGCAAGGGTCCGTTCCTCGGGGTGTCGCCGCACGCGGTCAACGGCACCATCTCTTATGAAACACCCAAGTTCCGCGCGCGTGTCTCGGTCGCCTATCGCAAGGGCTATTCAGCCACTTATCCGATCGCCGCCGGCTCGTGCGCGCCCGGCCTGCAGAACAGCCCCGCCAACCCGTCGGTCGCCGGCACGCCCTGTGACAGCCCCTTGGTCAACGACTTCACCTTCAGCGAAAGCACCACCAACGTCGACGCTTCGATGAGCTACATGATCACCGAAAACCTGTCGGTAACCGCGGAAGGCCTGAACCTGACCAACCAGGCCAGCGAGCGTTATGCCTATCAGGCCGCGAACGTCGTCACCCAATACGCCAGCTCGGGCCCGATCTATCGCATCGGCGCGCGCTTGCGTTTCTGACCGGCCGGCAACGGCGGGTTATGTTTCCACGAACAGGATTATCGATGTGACCATTACCCGCCGTGAAACGCTGACCGCCGCCGGAGCCGCGCTGCTGGCCTCCGGCGCACGGGCCGCGGCCCCCTGGCCGCCGCCCGCCAGCATCCCGGCGCGGCGCGGCGGCTTCGACAACCAGCGCATCGCCGATCTTGGCGATGGCCGCTTCCTCAACCCGGTGATGGCCGGCGACCATCCCGACCCAACCATCCTCAAGGACGGCCGCGACTATTACATGACGTTTTCGACGTTCGATTCCTATCCCGGATTGCTCATCTGGCACTCGCGCGACCTGATCAACTGGCGCCCCCTCGCCGCGGCGCTGCAGACCAATATCGGCGCGGTGTGGGCACCCGAGCTGTGCAAGCACGATGGGCGTTTTTACCTCTACATCCCGACCAAGAACCCGGCGACCAACTGGGTGATCTGGGCCGACCGCATCGAGGGTCCGTGGAGCGAACCCGTCGACCTCAAGCTGCACGGCCATATCGACCCTGGCCACGCCGTTGCCGAGGACGGCTCGCGCTGGCTGTTCCTGTCCGGCGGCGACCGCATCCGCCTCGCCGACGACGGCCTGTCGACCATCGGCGACGTCGAGCATGTCTATGATCCATGGCGCTACCCCGACACCTGGGACGTCGAGGGCTTCAGCCCCGAAGGTCCCAAGGTCATGCGCCGCGGCGACTATTACTATCTCGTCACCGCTGTCGGCGGCACCGCCGGACCCCCGACAGGCCACATGGTCATCGCCGCCCGCTCGAAAAGCCTGGCCGGACCGTGGCAGCATCACCCCGGCAATCCCATCGTGCGCACCACTTCGATCGACCAGAAATGGTGGTCGCGCGGCCACGCCACGATGGTCGAAGGACCGGACGGCAGCTGGTGGTCGGTCTATCACGGCTATGAAAACGGCTTGGTCACACTCGGCCGCCAGACCCTGCTCGACCCGGTCGAATGGACCGCCGATGGCTGGTTCACCATGGGCGGCGGCGACCTTTCGCAACCCATCGCCAAGCCCCGGGGCGGCACCGCCGTCCCGCATGGCCAACCCCTGAGCGACCCGTTCGAGACCATGGCTTTGGGCACCCGCTGGAATTTCTTCCGGCCCGGTCCCGGCGAACGCGGCCGCGTCCGCACCGAAAGCGGCGCCTTGCTGATGGATGCGCGCGGCAAGGCGCCGTCGGATTCGTCGCCGCTCCTGCTCATCGCCGGCGACCCGTCGTACCAGTTCGAATGCGATATCGAACTCGCCCCGGGCGGGACCGCCGGCTTGATCCTGTTCTACGACGACAAGCTCTACGCCGGGCTGGGCTTCGACGAGAAGCGCTTCGTCACCCACCAATACGGCGTGGAACGCGGCCGCCCGGCCAATCCCAATGGCCGCCGGATGCGGATGCGCGTCGTCAACACGCGCAACATCGTGTCCGTCCACACCAGCGCCGATGCCGGCAAGACCTGGGCGCGCTTCGACCGCGGCATGGATGTCTCGGGCTATCATCACAACGTCCGCGGCGGGTTCCTGATGCTGCGACCGGGCCTGTATTCGGCCGGGCAGGGAACGGCGCGCTTTCGCGATTTTCGGTATACCGCCATCTGATCGTGCAGCGATCCGGCGGCGCTAAAGTCCCTCGGCGATGACGACGAGCGCCCGATCGACGGCAGCGCTGGCCTGCCATCGGTGCCGTCGGGCATGTCGTTGGCCAGCACCGAAAATACCAGCGTGCGGCCGCTTCTGGTCGTCAGATAGCCGGACAGCGCGCGCGCGGCGTTGAGCGAACCGGTCTTGGCGAACAGCTTGCCCTCGAGGCTGGTGCCCTTGAAGCGGTTGCGCAATGTCCCGTCCTGCCCGGCGATCGGCAGCGTCTCCCGCCAGGCCGTGCCCCAGGGCTGGCGAGCGATCCAGGCAAGCAGGGTGGTCGCCGCACGCGGCGTGATGCGGTTGTACGACGACATTCCCGAACCATCGGCAAAGGTGAAGCTCTGGGCCGGGACCTGCGCCTGCGCCATCACCTGCTGCAACGCCGCCTGCCCGTCGGCGATCGACCCGTTGCCGGCCTGCCGGGCAATGCGGTGCAGCATCAGATCGGCGTGGAGATTCTGGCTCTGCTTGTTGATGATCGTCATGTCCGCCGCCAGCAGCGGGGCGGGCAGTGCCGCCAGCATCACGGGCAGCGGCGGCCGCGGCGCCGGCGCGCCGTCCCGAATGGCGGGATCGTCGGACGGAGCCAGCGGCCGGTGCCGCGTTCCGATATCGCCCGTCACCCTGACGCCGCGTTCGCGCAGCAGGTCGCGCATTCGCCATGCTGCATAATGCGCCGGATCATCGATGCTGAAATACCGGATCGCCGGCTTGGCCTCGGCGCCGATCGTCCCGGTCAGCCGGACGAGGCGCGTATTGGGCGCGCGCTCGGCAACGATCGCTTCCGCCGCGCCGGCAATCGTCACGATGCGGTTGTCGATCTGGTAATAGGCGGACGCTATGGCAGTCGGCGTGGCGCCGATGGCTCCGGGCGTGAAGGTCGCCGCGATCTCGTTGTTGTCCAGCGTCAGTGCCGAGATACCGGTGCCATAGCGGGACTGGATGTTATTCCAGCTCATGCCCGGTCCCCAGCGCTCGGCGGGAAACCAGCTATCGTCCCCGACGACATCGCGGACCTGCCGCGTCCTTGCCGCGACAGCGTCGGCGAGGGTCTGCAGGCAATCGGCGACACACTCCGGCGCGCTTGCCAGCAAGGCGTCGCCGCGGCCGTGAAGGACGACATCGAACGAGCCCCGACCGCTTGGTTCCATCCGTACGCCGGTCCCCATCGCCGCCAGCTGGAGCGCCGGGAGGTCGGCATAGGCGGCCGCGGTGGTGAACATCTTGGTGTTCGAGGCGGGAATGAAGCGTTGATCGGCGGCGATGGCGAGCAGCTCTTCGCCCTCGAGCGTCTTGACGACGAGACCATAGCGCGTGCCGGCCGGCCCCTGTGCCAGCAGCGCCTCGATGGCGGCCAGCAATGGCGCGGCGCGATCACGCTCCGCGGCGGCGGCGGCGGCGCCGGCTGCGGACGATTCCACCGGAATGGCAAAGGCGATGAGCAGGGAGGCGAGGCGCATCGGCAGGAGACTAGTCCGGAATAGCGCGGCGACGCCAGACGTCTCGACCAGGACCGTTCTCACCGGACAAACCGCGCACGCGCCGCCCTGAAATCCTTGGCTCGGCGTGTCGCCCATCTGGTCAGCGGATCGACATGCTCGATGAGTTCGAGCCCCAGTTCGGTCAGCGCATATTCGACCCGGGGCGGTACCTGGGCATAAATCGTCCGCGTCGCGAAACCGTCCCGCTCCAGCTGGCGCAGCGCCTGGGTCAACACCTTGGCGGTAATGCCGTCGACCCCGTCCAGGACCCGGCTGAACCGGATCGGGCCCTTGGCCTCGGCGAGAACGCACAACACGCCAAGCGACCAGCGCCCGGCCACTTGCCCCAGGACGTCACGCGCCAATGCGTCGTCATCGGCTATTTCGTTTTGCGCCAGCGACAACGCATGCGCCATATAAGTATCCTTTAGGTCACTATCGATCGATCAGGTGCTTTATTCCAAAAGTATACCGCCTCGTCTAGGTGTCGATACGGGGGCGACATCGCCCGGTCGGGGAACCCCATGGCATCGCTCGCAACGCGGCATATAGAGATAGTTCGACCGGGGCCGGACCGACTTCGGTTCCTGTGGCTGTGCATCGGCGCCGGCTTGTGGTTGTTCGCCGTCGGCGGGCCATGGGATATCGCCTTGGCGCCCTGGCTGTTCTCGGTTTTCCTGCTTCGTTTCTCACGAGACAGCTCGGCAATGGTCGCTATCGGGCTGACCTGGCTGGCTTCGACCGCGGCGGCGATGTTCTGGTTCTGGCAGGTCGCGATCCCGGTCGTGCCGGCCAGCATCGTCGGCGCCTTCGCCTATGGCACGTTGTTCGCCGTGCCGTTCATGCTCGACCGGCTGTTCTGGCGGCAACTGCCGCAGGCCGGCGCACTGCTGCTTTTCCCCGCCGCAGTGGCGAGCTGCGAGTTCATCACAGGGTCGTTCAGCCCGCTGGGCACGTCTTACGGCCTGTTGGCCGTCACCCAGGACAGCAACCTTGCACTGTTGCAGGTCGTTTCCGTTGCCGGTCCCTATCTTGTCGGTTTCTTGATTGGCTGGTTCGCAACGGTCGTCAATCTGGTCTGGCAAAACGGCGGTGCGTGGCGAAAAACACGGCGCCCGGTCATGGTCTACGGCACGCTCCTCGCGGCGATCACCCTGGGCGGCGCCTTGCGCCTGATCCTGTTCCCACCCCAAGCCAATTCTGTGCGGATTGGCGGCATCACGCCCAGCATGGAGGTCCTGGCCGCAGCCAACCGCGTCCTCGGCAAGGATGTCCTGGGGGCGAGCCGCCCCATCAGTGAAGCAGATCATGCGAAAATCGACCCGTCGAGATTCAGGCCGGCGTATGGACTGGTATGGGCCGAACTTCTCGGCAGTACGCGTGCCGCGACGCGGGCCGGTGCGAAAATCATTACATGGTCGGAAAATGCGGCGGTGGTGCGCGCCGAGGACGAGTCCGAACTGCTCGCCCTGGCGTCCGATGTCGCTCGGCAGGAGCAGGTCTACATCAATGTTGCAGTCAACGTCCCGTTCGCCCGCGATCGCACGCACCTGATTGCGCCAAGCGGCAAAGTCTTGTGGACCTATGACAAATCGCACCCCATTCCGGGCATGGAAAATTACGCACCGGGACCGGGCCGTCCAGCCGAGGCCCGGACGCCGTGGGGCCGGATCGCCAACGTCATCTGCTACGACGCCGATTTCCCCGCCATGATGCATGCATCGGCCGACATCATGCTTATTCCGGCTGGGGACTGGCCGCAGATCGGCCGCGTCCACACACTGAAAATGGCAAGCCTGCGCGCCATCGAAAACGGCTATTCGATATTTCGGCAGGACTATAACGGCGTGTCGGCAGCCATCGACCACCAAGGCCGCGTGCTGGCGATGCAGGACACGACAGGCCGCGGCGTGCACATGTTGATCGCGGACGTACCGACGCGGGGAGTCGTGACGCTGTACCGGGCAACTGGCGATGTATTTGCCTGGCTGAGCATGTCACTGACGTTGGCATTAGTCGCGCTGGCGGCGTGGAGACGCCGAAACAAAACCATGATTGCCCCGCCACAGCACTAGCGGACGCCCAACGCTTCAATGGTGCTGGAACGTAAAAAAGGCCCGGCGATTGCTCGCCGGGCCAGTAGGTTTCCTTGGGGAGGAACCTGTTGAGATGCTGGCCCTGTCGCGGGCCGTTCATCAATTGTTGTAGGCGCGCTCGCCGTGCTCGCCGAGATCGAGCCCTTCACGCTCGACTTCGGGCGATACCCGCAGGCCGGTCAGCGCCTTGGCGGCGTAGATGGCGATCGCGGTGCCGATGGCGGCCCAGACGATGGTGGTGCCGACCGCAAGGAACTGGGTAACCAGTTGCTTGCCCATGTCGAAATCGGCGCCGCCGGGCCCGCCGAAGCCGGGCGCATAGACGATGCCGGTACCGATGGCGCCGACGATCCCGCCGACACCGTGGATGCCGAAGGCGTCGAGCGAGTCGTCATAGCCGAGCCGCGGCTTCACGACGGCGACGAAGATGTAGCAGACGACCGCTGCGACACCGCCGAGGACGATGGCACCGAACGGCCCGCTGTTGCCGGCAGCCGGGGTGACGGCGACCAGGCCGGCGATGATGCCCGAAGCCAGGCCGAGTGCCGAAGGCTTGTGGCCGGCGATGCGCTCGGAAAGCATCCAGACCAGCGCTGCAGCAGCGGTGGCGACGAACGTGTTGATCATCGCGAGTGCCGCCGAACCATTGGCCTCGAGTGCCGAGCCGGCGTTGAAGCCGAACCAGCCGACCCAGAGCAAGCCGGCGCCGACCATGGTCAGCGTCAGCGAGTGCGGGGCCATCGAGTCCTTCTGGTAGCCGATACGCTTGCCGAGGATGATCGCCGCGACCAGCGCCGAGACGCCGGCGTTGATGTGAACGACGGTACCGCCGGCAAAATCAAGCGCACCCATTTCGAAGAACAGCCCGCCTGCAGCCCAGACCATGTGAGCGATCGGGAAATAGACGATGGTCAGCCACACCAGGGTAAAGACCATGACCGCCGAGAACTTGATGCGCTCGACGACCGAACCGAGGACCAGCGAGACGGTGATCGCGGCGAAGGTCATCTGGAAGGCGACGAAGACATATTCGGGGATGACGACCCCATCGGTGAAGGTGGCCGCGGTCGAGTCGGGCGTGATGCCTGCGAGGAACATCTTGCCGAAGCCCGAGATGTACGGCTTGAGGCCGTCCGAAGCGTCGGGGCCGAACGCCATCGTGTAGCCGTAGATCACCCAGATCAGCATCGCGAAGCAGGTCGCGGCGCCGATCTGCGTCATCGTCGACAGCATGTTCTTGGTGCGGGTGAGACCGCCGTAGAACAGCTGCAAGCCGGGCAGGATCATCAGCAGGACAAGTACCGTGGCGATCATCATGAAGCCGGTGTCACCCTTGTTGGGGACGGGCACGACTTCGGCCGGCACGGCGACGACGACTGTCGTGACCGGCGTTGCTACGGCCGGCGCAGCAGTCGTGACCGCATCGGCAACGGCCGCGGCTTCCTGTGCAAATGCCGGCGCGGCGACCAGCAGGCCAATGCCCGCGGCTGCCAGACCGAGCTTGTTCAGATCGAATTTCATGCTTCCCCCTCCCGTCATCGCGAAAGTCATCAGAGCGCCGTTTCGTTGGTTTCGCCGGTGCGGATGCGCACGGCCTGACCGATGTCGGCGACGAAGATCTTGCCGTCACCGATCGATCCGGTGTGCGCCGTCTGCTGAATGGTCTCGACGACCTTCGCGGCTTCGGCATCGTCGACGACGACTTCGATCTTGATCTTGGGCACCATGTTGGTGGTGTATTCGGCGCCGCGGTAAATTTCGGTCTGGCCCTTTTGCCGTCCGAAGCCCTTGACCTCGCTGACCGTCATGCCCTGCACCCCTGCAGCCGAGAGTGCTTCGCGCACTTCATCGAGCTTGAAAGGCTTGATCACTGCGATGATGAGTTTCATGGCCCCTCCCGACGCGAAAAACCGCGCTACGGATCGTTATGCATGGATCGTGCCAAGTGTTGCGATGCAGCATGAACCATTCATTGCGGCGTGTTAATACCTTCGAAACTGCCCGATTCTGCGGCATTGTCCTAAAGGTGGTGCAACTTTTAAGCAGGCGCACGAGCCGTTTCGGGAACTTTATAGCAGCTTGCGGATCGCATCCCAATTGTCGGCGATCGAAGCGGCGCCTAGCGCGATAAGCTCGTGCGCGCGCGTAAAATTGCGGACATCGATGTGCCCGATGGCCGGGGCGATCTCGAGGTCCGGCGGGTCGAGCAACAGGCTTTGCCGCGCCAGATGGGTCATCAACAGCGAGATGCCGGCACGGCCGACGCGGAACGGCGTCACCAGGCGCTTGCCGGGCGGCATTCCGGCTTCGGCGCGGCGCAAATAGTCGCCCTGGAGGTTGATCGCGAGCACCGGCGCCTTCGACAGCGCGCGAACGGCGCGGACCGGCACGGGGGTGATGACGCCGCCGTCGACGAGGATCATGCCGCCCGTATGGACCGGCGGAAAGACGCCGGGAATGGCGATCGAGGCGCGAATGGCGTCGACGATCGAGCCGCGGCTGAGCGCGATTTCCGCGCCACTGACAAGGTCGGCGGCGACGATGGCCACGGGCAGGAACAGGTCCTGGAGGTTACCATGGCCGAAGTGCTGGCGGAGTTGCGCGGTGACGGCGCGGCCGCCAAGGACCGAGCCGCGGCGGGGATCGATATCGATGAAGCGGACGACCTGGCGAGCGTTGATGGCACGGGCGATGTCCTCGAGCACGTTGAGGCGATCGGCGGCGAGGCAGACCGCCGCCACGGCGCCGATCGAAGTACCGCTGACGGCATCGACCTGGACGCCGCGTTCATGAAGCGCGTGGAGGACGCCGATGTGTGCCCAGCCGAGGCCGGCGCCGCCGCCGAGCGCCAGGGCAATCTTCATGTGACACCTATTGCCTAGATTTGTGACAGGAGTGCGCGCGCTGCGTCTTCGTCTTCATCGAGGACCATGAGCCGCACCCCGGACAACCCGCTGCCGATCAGCGAGACGATGCCGGCGTCGAAGATGACGGCGTCAATGCCGCCGGCTTCGAGGCGCATGCGCATGATCTCGGCCTCGACGGGATCGAAGATGGTCTGCAGGGTGATCAGCGGCATTGGCGGCGTTTCCAGAAAAAGCGCGCGTAGAACAGCGCGTTGATGCCGATCAAAATGGCGGCGAACAGTGCCTGGGTGCCGCGGGTCAGGCCCTGCGGGTAGATGATCGGGGTCAGATAATGGTCGATGAAGCCGCCGGTGTAGCCGCCCTGCCCTGCCGCTTCGCGGTAGTGCATTTCGATGGGCGTCAGCGGGCAGATGCGGCCCGACAACTCGATCCAGATGCCCCAGGCAAGCGCAGGAAGGTGAAGCCAGATGAGCGCCGGCCAGCGTACCAGTAGCCCGGCGCCGAGCAGCGCGAACAGGATGAAGGCGAAGTGCGCCGCCACCACCAGGTCGGCGGCGTGAGCGGGATTGATCAGGCGGGAACCTTCGTCGCCGGCCGAGTCGGCAATCCGTCGATGCTGCGGGTACGCCGCTCGAAGCTCTTGACCATCGCCTCGGGCGTCTTGGCGGCGTAATATTTGCGCAGCGTCTGGCGTTCCTTGTCGAAGGTCATGAAGGGCACCGCCCAGCCGCAGGAATCCTGGGTGGACTCGACGGCTATATCGAAGATCTGGCGGACGCCGGTCTCGATGGTGAAGTGCGCCGCGAGTTCCCCCCAAGCCGGGTCCTGCGGCAGGACAGGGACACCGCGGCCGTAAAGGCGCAGGATCAGCGCCGGCTGGTCGAAGGCGCAGAACATGATCGTCATGCGGCCGTCGGCGAGCAGATGCGCGTTGGTTTCATTTCCCGATCCGCCGAAATCGAGCCAGGCGACGCGGTTGGGGCCAAGGACGCGGAAGGCATCCATGCCCTTGGGGCTGAGATTGATACGGGCGTCGGGAGCGGCGGTGGCAACGAAGAACACCGGCTGGCGAGCGATGAACGCCGCCTGGTTGTCGGTAATGTGGTCGTAGAAGTCCATCCGCCGCCCCCAATAGTGTTTACGCCGCCGTGCCGCCGACCGTCAGGCCTTCGATGAGCAACGTCGGCTGGCCGACGCCGGCGGGGACGCTTTGCCCGCCCTTGCCGCAGATGCCGACGCCTTCATCGAGCGCGAAATCATTGCCGATCGCCCTCACGCGAGTCAGCACGTCTGGGCCGTTGCCGATCAACGTGGCGCCCTTGATCGGTGCGCCAAGCCGACCGTTCTCGATGCGGTAGGCCTCGGTGCAGCTGAAGACGAACTTCCCGCTGGTGATGTCGACCTGACCGCCACCGAAGCTCTTGGCGTAGATCCCCGACTTGGCCGAGCGCAGGATCTCGCCGGGGTCCTCGGTGCCATTCTCCATGAACGTATTGGTCATGCGCGGCATCGGCGCATGGGCGAAGCTTTCGCGGCGACCGTTGCCGGTGGCGGCGACGCCCATCAGGCGGGCGTTCAGACGGTCCTGCATATAGCCCTTGAGGATGCCGTCCTCGATAAGCACGGTGCGTTCGGTGGGGGTGCCTTCATCGTCGACGGTCAACGAGCCGCGACGGTTGTCGAGGCTGCCGTCATCGACGACCGTGACACCCTTGGCGGCAACGCGCTCGCCGATGCGACCCGAGAAGGCGCTGGTGCCCTTGCGGTTGAAATCGCCCTCGAGGCCGTGGCCGATGGCTTCGTGGAGCAGGATGCCGGGCCAGCCGGGCCCGAGCACGACGGTCATCTCGCCGGCCGGTGCAGCGACGGCATCGAGGTTGGTCAGGGCGTTGGCGAGGGCGATGTCGATGGCGCCGTTCCAGTTTTCGGGCGTGATCAGGCCATCATACAGGTAGCGGCCGCCGAGGCCGTGGAAGCCGGTTTCGCGGCGGCCATCCTTTTCGGCGACGATCTGGACGTTGAGACGAACCAGCGGCCGGACATCGCGGACGCGGTGCCCGTCGGCGCGGATGATCTCGACGACGCTCCAGCTGCCGAGCAGGCTGGCGCTGACCTGGACGACGCGCGGATCGCGGGCGCGGGCGGCGGCGTCGATGGTCTGCATCAGCGCGACTTTTTGCGCAAAGCTGATGCCGTCCAATGGGTTGGCGTCGGTGTAGCGGCGGGCGTTGGTGCGCTGAGGGGCGAGCGCCATCGTGCCGCCATGGCCGTCGCGGACGACGCGGATGGTGTCGGCGGCGCGGGTAATGGCGGCGTCCGACAGTTCGTTGGCGTGGGCGAAGGCGGTCATTTCACCCGCGACGCCGCGCAGGCCGAAGCCTTTTTGCGTGTCGAAGGTGGCGGCCTTGAGGCGCCCGTCGTCGAAGGAGAAGCTCTCCGAGACGGCGTACTGCATGTAGAGTTCGCCGTCGTCGCAGCCGTTGAGGGCCTCGGCGACGAGGCGCTCGGTGCGGGCGGGGTCCAGGCCGGTGTCGGCGTAGAAGATCGTGGCGGGGTCGAGATTGCTCATATCAGCAATATAGGGAGACGCAGGCGGGAGGCAAACAGGCGCGACGAAATGGTTTTAGAACGCGTGATCGATTAAGACGATTATAGGGGATTATGCACTTGAGATACCACGTTTGAAACTGTCTTGAGAACAAACCGGGGGTTTGTGGATAGGGTTGTAGGGTTTGCATTGTCGAGGCTTGCTGTTATACCAGCGCGACTCGGAGGCGCAACAATGGCAGGCAGATATCTAGAAGACGTGATTGCCTTGCGGGCTGATGCCCTGCGGGAATTACGCGAGTCCCCGGCGTTCGATGCGTTCGTCGCTTTAGATGCAGCAGCCGTGTCGCTTGGCGCTGAGCGCGCAACGCTCGATGGTCGGGCCTTTCAGGCCAATTCGCTCGGCGCCGTGCTTGTGGAACGAGCGCGCAATCGCTCAGAACTTCAGAAAGAGATATTGAGCGGTAAGCCGCCAAAGCCGCTCTCGCAGGGCGATGCTGCCGAGATCGTGTTGCGGACGACCGACATGCCCCTGCGCCTGGGCGACCTCTTGGCGGGCGTAGAGGAGCAGGGCCTTGTGCTCACAGGCGACAAGGTGGCGAACTTCCGGTCGAACATTTCACGGGACCGCCGCTTCTATTCGCTGAAGTTCGACGGTCAATATTTGTGGTGGTTCGCCGGGGTGGAACTGCCGAAGGCTTGGGTCGAAGCGACGGGTTATGATCTTGTGATCGAACCCGTCGCGTCGCTTCCATTCTCTAACCAGGAAGGGGGTGGTCCTGTTGCAACAACAGATAATACGTCTGTGACCTAGGCGCTTCCGGGTGTCAGGACGTTCGAGCGTTCTGACGTTCGCAGCCCCGTAGGGGAGCACTCGCAACGGTGATGAGCCGTCTTATCAACCTCAACCTCTAGTCGGCCTTACTTACGAGGGGCCGGCTAGAGCTGATTGTTTAACATAGCAGGACGAATCTGGCAAATGCCTGAGCAAGACCAGCCCGACGAGCCTCTATCAGAGGAAGAGGCGGCGCGCCTACGCGACGAGGTAATCAAGCGGATGCTGGCTACGCCGCCGAAGCCAAAAGCCAAATCTCCAAAACCGAAGTGATGAACTTGCATCGTAACGATCAGTAATTCATGCGCTGCACATGTTCAGAAATGCATGCGCGATTGCTCGCGAGTTCACCCGTCCTGTAATCCTGTGCCGCAAGACAGTCTCCGGGGTCTGCTCAAGCAGCATAGGGTCTTTCATCGTTCTAAATAACGAAGGCTGGATTCTGACGGCAGGGCACATCATCGACCAGTTGGACAAGCTCGTGGCCGAAGAGAAGGCCACTCGCGACCACCCGACTCGATTGGCGGCAATAAAATCAGACAGCACGCTCAGTAAGAAAGACAAGTACGATCTAATCAAAGCGCTAGGTAAAATAATGCCCGACGCCACGGAGCGGGCTGCGGCAAATTGGCATTTCCCTGGGGCTGTTCTCACTCAAGCCAAGCGTCATGGTGTCGTAGATATCGCTGTGGGCAAACTTGAACCTTTCGATCCGAGCTGGGTCACGACCTACCCGGTCATCAAAGATCCTCAGAAAGATTTTGAGCCTGGCGCAAGCCTTTGCAAATATGGCTATCCATTTCATACAGTTGTGCCCTCTTTTGATGATGCCGCAGGGAGCTTTACAGTCGAAGGAGACCCGCTTCCGCTTTTCCCTATGGAGGGGATTTTTACACGTGGTGTGAATTATGTGGTACCAGGCGGACCGCCTTCACCGTACCCGTTGATTTACTTGGAAACCTCATCGCCGGGTTTGAGAGGGCAAAGTGGAGGGCCTACATTTGATGTCCATGGCGCCATCTGGGCGATTCAATCTCAGACGCATCATTTACATCTGGGCTTTAATCCGCCAATTCCTGGTGGGAAGAACGGCGAAACTGAGCATCAGTTTCTAAACGTGGGATGGGGCGTTCATTCCACGACGATTTTGGGGGTGTTGGCGGAACTCGGTGTTACCCACACCGTTTCTGCATTTTAGGAGCTGAAGAATGCTTGAGATTGGATCGCTCGCGCCCAGCGCTGGAATCGTCTTAGTGGCATCCCAGTTTGGATATTCGACACCCGAAATATTTAGCCAATGCATTGGCGGCGACAGGGTCTTTGACTTGGTTCCCCCTTCAACGGGTTTGAACGATGTACTGCAAGCGTTAGCGGATAAGACCTTTTGCGTCGCAAGTCTCGTTCTCACCGCCGAAGCCTAATTCTATTTCCACCGTTGATTACGAGGCCGCTTGCCAGCGGGCTTTTCAGGCGGCGAGTCGGTTAGCTTGTTGGTAGGTCAACCGCTTGCCGACAACGCCGCGTAGGGCAATCACGGCCCGCTCGTTATCGTTCACGCCGTTGGCGATGCGGTTGGTATAACGGAAGTCGAACTCCGCCAGATAGCGATGCAGATGCTGTTCGCCGCAATGCTGGTAGATGCCGCGCATCCCACGCTTGAAAATTGAGAAGAAGCCTTCAATCGTGTTTGTGTGCGCCAGATCGCGGACATACTCGCCGCGTGCATGCGTCACGCGCTGGTGCGATGCGAACTCGCGGCCAACTGCCCAATAGAGGCGGGCTTCGTCGGTCATCAAGGTAGCTTCGCGGGCAACGTTGTTGCGGACGATGGTGGCGACCTCGCCGCCGGTGATGGCTTCCGAGTTGATCGAACGGACTTCGCCGGTGTCGCGGCAAACCAGCGACACTACACGCATCTTGTGACGGAAGCCGCCCTTTGGAGCGTCAACGCCCTTGCGGCGACCGATGTAGGTTTCATCGACTTCGACAAAGCCGCCAGCGCCGCCAAGCGGGCCGGTGTCGCCAGCCATCATTGCTTCGCGGATGCGGTGGGCCATGAACCATGCCGTGCGGTACGAGCCGAAGCCAAGCGTGCGGAACAACCGGTGGGCCGAAATGCCCTTCTTGCTTGACACCATCAACTGTGTCGCCAGCAACCACTTGTGCAGCGGAATGTGCGAGCGTTCGTAGATCGTGCCCATCGTGGCGGTGAACGGCTTGCGGCAATCCTTGCACTTGTAGAGGCCTGGGCGGGTCGTCTTGCCCTGCATCAAGGTCGAATTGCCGATGACGCCGCAATGGGGACAGACGCGACCATCGGCCCAACGGATTGCCTCGAAGTGCGCACGCGCCGCGTCTTCGTCATGGTAGATCGCGGCGGTGAGGTTCGTGGTCATGCATTCTACCTACGCTCATGGCGTGGTATGTCAAGTGCATAATCCCCCGATTATAACCTGTTTGGTTTCTTTGTCAAGTCCCGAAGGCGCAGGTGAGATGCCAGGCCTTGCCCGGCCGGTCGAATTCGATCCGCGAGCAATGGCTTAGCACATCGCCGCCCAGCAAAATCCAGGGGTTGCGGCCCTTCTTGCGGCTGGCGGTGACGGTAATGGTGTCATCGTCGTCCTCGACGGTGCTGGTGCCGGCCTTGGCCTGGGCGTCGAGGGCCTGGGCCTGGATTTCGGTGATGCGGACGCCGGGTTTCGACATCGGCAGTCCTAGCAGGGTGGCGCCGGGTGCGGGCGTCATGCGCTCAAAGGGCAGCGCAACTCCCGGAAAAGGCTTCCAGAATCCAACCAGGCCGTTGCGCTTCATGAGGCCGGCGGCGACAAGGGCAGCGGCGGCGCGGCCATTCATCACGGTGTCGGGGCTGTTGAGTTCGAGGGCGACGTCGATGTTCTCGTCGCCGATGCGGGCTTTGAGGCCGGCGTCGCCCTTGCCCTTGCGGGTGAGGGTGTAAACCTTTGAATTTGCAGCTTGCGGTCCAAGTTCGACGATGATGCGGTCGGCCTTGAGCACCGACAGCGCGAGCACGCCTTCGGCATCGGCGGCGATGGGGCGATCGACCCAGATCACCGGAAGTGTCGACTTTTTAAGGCCTTGCGGGGTGACGCCGAACAGATTGCCGCGGAAGGTGGCCTCGCCGCCGGGGATCAGCGCGCTTTTGAACGTGCGCTTGCCGATCAGCGGAAACGGCTTGAGGCCGGCGCGCTGGGCCGGCTCGGTGTTGAGGATGAGCGCCGAATCAAAGCTGAGCGCCAGCCGGATATCGAGCGTCGATTGCTTGAGGCGGACGGGAATATGGGGCTGTTTGCCGGGCGCGGCGGTGATGACGAAGGGTGGCTGCGGGGCGGTTTGCGCCCCGAAAGCGGGCATGGCGAGTATCGCGACGGCCAGTCCCAGGCAGGTTTGCGGAACAACGACCCGAGAAGGCCTCACCGCGTATCTGCTGGGCTGCCCGCCAGGATGAAGCGGCGGTCGCAATAACCGCAATCGGCGACACCTTCGCTACCGATCTGGAGCCAGACGCGCGGGTGGCCATCGGCACCCGACGGCGCGTGGACGGCGGCGTTGCCGGTCGGCGGGCCAGTCAGGATTGCTGCGATCGCGCCGGGCTCGTCCCCGTCGCAGAAAACGCGCGCCGCGTCGGTTACGAAGATTTCGGGTGGAGGAGGGGTCTGCATGCCACTTCCTATCGCGCGCACCGGCCAGTGTCACGCTGCCGTGATGACACGGCGCGTTGTGGCCGCCGGGCAACTGTGGCGAAATGCCTGTGGATCGAAACCAAAACGTCATCGAAGCGCAACCGCCGTGTCATCAGCATGCGTCATCCGCCCTGTTGCAACGCAGCAACGCCGCTGCCGGACAATCGGGGACCATCGTCATGCGCTATCGTCTTTTCGGCACCGCCGCCTTCATCGCGCTCGCCGCGCAGCAGTTGCCGGCGCAGGAAATCGCTGCCGCCGATACCGCCGATGCCGGTTTCGACGAGATCGTCGTGACGGCGCAGAAACGTTCGGAGAAGATCTCCAATGTTCCGATCACGATTACCGCGTTCACCGGTTCCCGGCTGCGCGAACTCGGCGTGTCGCAGTTCGATCAGCTGGCGGCGTTCATCCCCGGCCTCAACATCCAGGAGCAGAGCCCCAACAACCCGGGCTTCGTCATTCGCGGCGTCACGTCGGATTCGGGCTCGTCGCAGGGTTCGCCGGCGGTGACGGTCTATCTGAACGGCGTCGATGTCAGCCGGTCACGCGGGTCGTATTTCGACCTGTACGATCTCGAGCGCATCGAGGCGGTCAAGGGTCCGCAGGCGACGCTGTTCGGGACGGCAGCGGCAATCGGCGCGGTCAGCATCATCACCAACAAGCCGACGAAGGACGCCGGCGCCGAGCTGCGCGTCGCCTATGGCAATTTCAACCAGATGCGGGCCGATGGTTTCATCAATTCAGGCGGCGACGTGCTGACGGCGCGGCTGGCGTTCGCGGTCAAGCTGCGCGACGGCGTCGTCCCGAACATCGCGGGACGGCCGGGCTCGCAGACGCCGAACGGCCCCGAGATCGACGATCTCAACGGCCAGGGCCAATATGGGGCGCGGCTGTCGCTGCGCTATGAAAAGGACGACCTGCTGGTCGACCTCGTCGGCACCTATGACGGCCAGCGCGCACCGGGGACGGCGTTCAAGTCGGGCACCTATGCACCGACCGGCGGCACCACGTCGCCGTTCACCTATGCCGAAGTTGCAGGCTCGCCACTCAGTGAGCAGGTGCTCGGCGGATCGCAGCCCGAGCTGGTCCGCAACGTCTATGACGTCAATCTGACGGCGCGTTATTCGATGACGGACTCGCTCTCGGTGACGCAGATCCTGGGCTATCGCCGCTTCGATTCGAACGAGGTCTTCGATGCCGACGGGACGCAGGCCTGGTTCCTCGAATTCGCCGAGGACGCCCGCGGCGAGCAGTTCAGCAGCGAGACGCGGCTGAACTACGACAGCGACACGGTGCGGGCGTTTGCCGGGTTCAACTTCTTCCACGAAACGGGTTCGCAGACGGTGCCGTTTTCGACCGAGGAAGGCACGTACCTGCAATGCGCGGCGCGGCTGGTACCGGGGTTGCCGTGCATCAATGCGGCGGGCGTGGTGACGGCGGCGCAGGCGACGCGCATCCTGACCGGCGGGCGGGCGACGGTGATCCCGTACAGCTCGGTGTTCAGCAATTCGGCGACGACCAACACCTATTCGGCGTTCGCCGACGTGACGTGGATCCCGGTGCCTAGCCTTGAACTGACCGTCGGCGCGCGATTGCTGATCGAGGACCGGACCAGCGGCTTCTTTGCGCGGGTACCGAATTCGGTGATCACCGGCGCGCCGCTGATCCCGGGGCAGGTCGATACCAAGGGCCAGACCTTTAAGGCGCAGGGTGATTTCCAGGCGTTCCTGCCGCGCGCCAACCTGCTTTGGAAAGCGACCGACTGGGCGAATTTGTACCTGACCTATTCGCGCGGGCGCCGATCCCCGGTGGTACAGCTCGGCGTGCGGGCGGGCGGGTTGCCGAACCGCACCAACGTGGGCGCCGAAACGCTGACCAACTACGAAGGCGGCGTGAAGTTCTTTGCCGGCAATGTCAGCGGCAGCGTCGGGGCCTTCTATATCAAGTACCAGGACTTCCAGGTCAGCTTGGTACGGCCGGGGTTGCCGAACCTGACGGTGAGTGCCGGCAGCGCGACCAACAAGGGCGTCGAGGCCGAGGTTTCGGCGCGGGTCGGCAACAACCTGAGCCTGTTCGCCAACGGCGCCTATATCGACGCGCGTGTCGATAAGAACCCGGCGTATCCGACATTCTCGGGCGATCGTTTCCGCTTGCAGTCGGAGTGGCAGGCCGCGGCAGGCGGCACGTTGACCGTGCCTATCAACGACAGGATCGAGCTGGTCGCGACGCCGACGGTAACGTATCGCTCCGGGGTGTTCTTCGAGCTGCCGAACAACCCGGTGACGTCGCAGGGGCCGGTGACGCTGGTGAATTTGCGTGCGGGTGTGCAGGACCCGGGCGGCAAGTGGCAGGTGCTGGGGTTCGCCTCGAACCTGCTGGATAACGAATATGTGCTCGATGCGGGGAATACGGGGGGTGGCTTCGCGATTCCGACGTTTATCCGGGGGTTGCCACGGTTGTTCGGGGTTGAGGGTGTTGTGCGGTTTTGAGCAGCGCCGCGCGCGCGTAGCGCTTCCGCTACGCGCCGACAGGCGCAAGCACGGCCAGCGGGGCGGCGCGGGCGAAGCGCGCCGAACCCGTCTGACGACGGCGCGGGCTTTGCCCGTGCTCCTTGCTTGCGCTCTCGTCCTTTTACTGCAGCGACGGCCCGCGCGGTAAAGCTGGATGCCAGCCTTCGCTGGCATGACAGTGGGACCAGGGTTCGCTTCATTTTCATGGGGCGGGATTAGAAGCTAGGTCCCGGGTCGAGCCCGGGATGACATCATTCTGGATGGAACGCCCTTTCACCGGCACCACCAAAACCGTTAAGCCATCATCAAGATCTCATACCCCTTTATTGCAGTGATGCCGTAACGGTGAAGATCATGTATATTACGCCTGCTACTCACTCAGGTCGCAGGGGAGAATTTGCATGGCAGTTCCCAAGATGAGACTTGAAGCGCTTTCTTTGGAGCGACTCCACCGTTTGCTCGATCCGGGCCGGGTTTATTACCGGCCTGTTGTATTCGACATCTTCCAGCGCGGTGAATTGTCGGAGTTGCAGGCGCTGGTCGTCGGCGCCCGCGAGTTGAAGGAAGAATTCGGCGATTTCGATGGGTTGATCAAGGCGGCGGAGCAGGCGTCGCGCAAGGCCAGCGCGACGTGACCACCCTACGGGCGGATGTATCCCTGCCCGTTCGTTATTCCGGCATCGACGACATCATGAAGCGGATACCCGTCAGCGTGGTCTGGGAGATCACGCTGGCGTGTGACCTGGCGTGCCAGCATTGCGGATCGCGTGCTGGGCGGCGGCGGCGTGACGAATTGTCGACGGCGGAGGCGCTCGACCTGGTGGGGCAGATTGCCGAACTGGGCGCGCGCAGCGTCGGGCTGATCGGCGGCGAGGCGTATTTGCGCAAGGACTGGCTGCAGATCATCGCGGCGGTGCGCGCGGCGGGGATGGAGTGCGACCTGCAAACCGGCGGCCGGAATCTGACCGCGGCGAGAGCGCAGGCGGCGGCCGATGCCGGGCTGAACGCGGTGGGCATCTCGATCGACGGGATCGGGGCGACGCACGACCGGCTGCGCGGGGTGATCGGCTCGTATGAGCTGGCGCTGGCGGCGATGCGCAACGTGCGAGCGGCGGGGCTCGAGGTCGGGGTGAACAGCCAGATTAATTCGGCGACGCTGCACCAGCTGCCCGAATTGATGGACATCATCATCGCCGAGGGGTGCCGGAACTGGCAGCTGGCGATCACCACGGCGATGGGCAATGCGGCCGACCATCCGGATTTGCTGCTGCAGCCGTGGCAGATGATGGAGGTGATGCCGCTGCTGGCCGAGCTTGCCGAGAAGGGCCGCGCGCAGGGGCTGTTCCTCCAGCCGGCGAGCAATATCGGTTATTTCGGCCCGCATGAATCGCGGTTGCGCAACGTCATGAACGAGGAGATTCATTTCCACGGCTGCAACGCCGGCGACACCGTGCTGGGCATCGAGGCGGACGGGACGATCAAGTCGTGCCCGGGGCTGCCGAGCCCCTATGCCGGGGGGAATATCCGCGAGCGGCGGCTGCGTGATATATGGGAGAATGCCGAGCCGTTGGCGTTCAACCGGCGGCGGACGGTCGATGATTTGTGGGGCTATTGCCGAGGGTGTTATTACGCCGAGACGTGCCTGGCGGGGTGCACCTGGACGGCGCACGCGCTGATGGGGCGGGCGGGGAACAACCCGATGTGCCACCACCGGGCGCTGGATTTCGATGCGCGCGGGCTGCGGGAGCGGCTGGTCAAGGTCAAGGACGCCGAGGGGCGGTCGTTCGATCATGGCGAGTTCGAGATCGTGGTGGAGCGGGTGCCGGAGCGGGTGCATGGCTGAGCATGCCAATCGCGAGCCGGGACGCATACCCGTGCCGCTGCGGCTGTGCCGGGCTTGTCGGCAGTTCGTGCGGATCGAGAATGCGGACTGTGATTTTTGCGGGGCGGACCTGGAGGCGCTCGAGATCGCCCATGCCGAGGCGGTGACGGCGATGCGGGTGGCGGGGGATGCGTTGCGGGCGGCATTGGAAGGGCGTTTGCGAGGTTGATGGGAACCCCCACCCCGCTCGGCTGGGGCCGAGTCGCCCTGCCCGCAAGGGGGAGGGAGTCGGAGGGTTGCCTGGGATTGTGACCGGGCCTATCTCCGCTGCATGACACAATCCGCCATTTCGATCTGCGGCCTTGAAAAGACCTATGCCGGGGGGAAACAGGCGCTGCGCGGGATCGATCTCGAAATTCCGCGGGGCAGCATGTTCGGGCTGCTGGGGCCGAACGGCGCCGGCAAGTCGACGATGATCAATATCCTCGCGGGGCTGGTCAACAAGACCGCGGGAACGGCGAATGTCTGGGGGTTCGATATCGACGCGCACCCGCGGAACGCCAAGGCGAGCATCGGCATCGTGCCGCAGGAACTGGTGTTCGATGCCTTCTTCACGCCGTTCGAAACGCTGGAATTGCAGGCCGGACTGTTCGGCGTGCCCAAGGCCAGGCGGCGCACAATGGAGCTGCTGCGCGCCGTGCACCTCGCGGACAAGGCCCATGTTTATTCGCGGACGCTGTCCGGCGGCATGAAACGCCGCCTGCTGGTAGCGAAGGCGCTGGTGCATAACCCGCCAGTACTGGTGCTCGACGAGCCGACGGCGGGGGTCGATATCGAGTTGCGCCAACAGCTTTGGGAATATGTGCGGACGCTCCACGGTGCCGGGACGACGGTGGTGCTGACGACGCATTATCTCGAGGAAGCCGAGGCGCTGTGCGACCGGATCGCAATCGTCAACGATGGCGCGGTGGTGGCGAACGACCTGACATCGGTGCTGCTGGCGACGGCGGGGGACAAGAAATTGATCGTCACGGTCGATCGGGATTTGACTGAAGTGCCGGCGGGGCTGGAGGCGCGGACCGAGTTGAAGGGCGACCGGATATTGACGGTCACCTATGACAAGCGCGCGCGGAATGCCGGGCAGGTGCTGGCAGGGATCGCGGCGGCAGGGCTGGGCGTTATCGATGTGGCGACCGAGGAAGCCGATCTGGAGGACGTGTTTTTGGAGCTGACGCGTTCCCATGGCTAGGCGTCCGGCGCCCGAACCGCGGGCTTTCGATGTGGTGGTGATCGGGTCGGGTGCGGCCGGGTTGACGACGGCGCTCAACCTGGCGGCGCGGTTCAAGGTCGCGGTGCTGGCCAAGGGCGATGTCGCGGCGGGATCGACGGCTTGGGCGCAGGGTGGGATTGCCGCGGTGCTCGAGGCCGGCGACACGATCGAGAGCCATATCGAGGATACGATGGTGGCGGGCGCGGGGCTCAACGACCGGGCGGCGGTGGAGTTCGTGGTCGAGAATGCGGCGGCGGCGATCGACCGCCTGGCCGAACTGGGGGTGCCTTTCAATCCGGGCGATACTTTGAGCGAGCGTTGGCATCTGACGCGCGAGGGCGGCCATTCGCACCGGCGGATCGTCCATGTCGATGATGCGACGGGTTGGGCGGTGCAGCAGGCGTTGCAGGCGGCGGCGACGGCGCATCCGAACATCACGCTGGTGCCGGGGATGGTGGCGCTGGACCTGATTACCGAGCGCAATGTCGAGGGCGAGCGGTTTGCGCCGCGGGGCTGCCACGGCGTCTATGCGTTCGACACGGGGACGCGCCATGTGCAGGCGTTCGTCGGCAAGGCGGTGGTTCTGGCGACCGGCGGGGCGAGCCGGGTCTATCAATATTCGACGAACCCCGATGGCTCGACGGGGGATGGCGTGGCGATGGGCTGGCGCGCCGGGTGCCGGGTTTCGAACATGGAATTCAACCAGTTCCATCCAACGTGCCTGTTCCATCCGACGGTCAAGAACTTCCTGATTACCGAGGCGGCGCGGGGTGAAGGCGGACATCTGAAGCTGCCGGATGGGACGCGCTTCATGGACCGGTACGATGCCCGGCTCGAACTGGCGCCGCGCGATGTGGTGGCGCGGGCGATCGATGCCGAGATGAAGCGGCTGGGGCTCGACCATGTGCTGCTCGATATTTCGCGCCTGGGGGCGGATTTCGTCCGGCATCATTTTCCCATGATTCATGCGCGGCTGCTCGAGCTGGGTATCGATTGCACGGTGGAGCCGATCCCGGTGGTGCCGGCGGCACATTATTCGTGCGGCGGGGTGATGGTCGATCTGGCCGGGCGGACCGACCTGGCGGGGCTGTGGGCGGCGGGCGAGGTGACGCAATCGGGGCTGCACGGGGCGAACCGGCTGGCGTCGAACTCGATCCTGGAATGCCTGGTTTTCGGGCAGGCGGTGGCGGACGACATTGCGGCGCGCTGGGACGATGCGCCGGTGCCGGTAATCCGGGCCTGGGACGAGTCGCGGGTGACGGATTCGGACGAGGAGATCGTCGTCGCGCATAATTGGGACGAGTTGCGGCGCTTCATGTGGGATTATGTCGGCATCGTGCGGACCGACAAAAGGCTGCAGCGGGCGGCGCACCGGGTGAAGCTGTTGCGCAAGGAAGTGCAGGATTATTACGGCAATTTCCGGGTTACGCCGGATTTGATCGAGCTGCGCAACCTGGTGACGGTGGCGGATCTGATCGTGCGGTCGGCGCGGGCGCGTAAGGAAAGCCGCGGGCTGCATTATACTACGGATTATCCAAAGACGCTGGCGAAGGCGAAGGATACGGTGCTCGATCCGGTGGTGGGACGGCTTTAGTCCAGTTCGATCCAGACGGGGGCGTGATCGCTGGCGTGCGGCTGACCCCGGACGTCTCTGTCGACTTCGGCGGCGGTAAGGCGCTTGGCGAGGTCGGGGGTCAGCAGGAAATGGTCCAGCCGGAGCCCGGCGTTGCGGGTGTAGGCGTTGCGGAAATAATCCCAGAAAGTGTAGATGGTTTCGTCCGGGTGGAGGGCGCGGATGGCGTCGGTCCAGCCTTGATCCACCAGCTTGAACCAGGCGGCGCGGACTTCGGGGGCAAACAGCGCGTCCTCGTGCCAGCGTTCGGGTTTGTAGACGTCGTTTTCGGTCGGCATGACGTTGAAATCGCCGGCGAGGACGACGGGGGCGCCGGATCCAAGTAGCGATGCGGCGTGGGCGTGAAGGGCGGCGAACCACGCCATCTTGTATTCGAATTTCGGGCCGGGACGGGGGTTGCCGTTGGGCAGGTAGAGCCCGGCGATGAGGATGCCGTTTACTGCGGCTTCGAGGTAGCGGCTTTGGGTCGGATCGGGGTCGTCCGGTAGGCCGCGGCGGGTCTCGACGGGGTGGCTGCCCCGGGCGAGGATGGCGACGCCGTTCCAGCTTTTCTGGCCGTGCCAGATGGCGCCATAGCCGGCGGCCTCGAGCGCGGCGCGGGGGAAGTTGTGCTGTTGGGCCTTGAGTTCCTGGAGGATGACAGCATCGGGTTTTCGGGCGGCGAGCCATTCGAGGAGGATGGGCAGGCGGCCGTTGATACCGTTGACGTTGAAGGTGGCGATTTTCATGGCGTCGGTGGAACGCGGGACGCGGTCGGGTGGTGGCGCTGTTCGCTAAAACGATCGTCATGCCGAACTTGTTTCGGCATCCAGTGTGGGGCGAGGCGGGATAGTGCAGGCTTGGTACCGCGATGGATGCCGAAACAAGTTCGGCATGACGAACGATTGGTGGCGGAGCGTTACTTTAACGGCGGCGCAAGGTTCCAGGCTTCTGCGAGGTCGATCCAATGGGGGTTGCTCGCTTCGATCAGGTTGATCTTCCAATCGCGGTGCCAGTTCTTGGGCTGTTTTTCACGGGCAATCGCAATCGGCATGGTGGCCTGATTTTCGGCGAGGACGAGGCGGTGGACACCATATCGCGACGTGAAGCCTTGGATGAGGTCGTTGCGATGTTGTTGGAGGCGCTGGGCCAGGTTCGAGGTAACGCCGATGTAGAGGGTGCCGCGGGGTTGGCTGGCCATGATGTAGGTGACCGGCTGGCGCATTTTGGTCCCTTTAATGCGCTTGGCGGGTGGAGTGGTCCGTAAGTGCGTTGATTTGGCTTTGCGGGACGATGGATGCTGAAACAAGTTCAGCATGACGAACTCTTCACCTCATAAAATCCCGCACATCCGTCAGGTGTCCGGTAATCGCAGCGGCGGCGGCCATGGCCGGTGAAACGAGGTGCGTTCTCGCCCCCACCCCTTGCCGGCCGACGAAGTTGCGGTTGCTGGTGCTGGCGCAGCGTTCGCCGGCGGGGACCTGGTCGGGGTTCATGCCTAGGCACATCGAGCAGCCGGGTTCGCGCCAGTCGAAGCCGGCGTCGATGAAGATGCGGTCGAGGCCCTCGGCCTCGGCCTGGCGTTTGACGAGGCCCGAGCCGGGGACGACGAGGGCTTGCTTGATATGGGCAGCCACATGCCGGCCTTTTGCAACGGCGGCGGCGACGCGCAGGTCCTCGATGCGGCTGTTGGTGCAGCTGCCGATGAAGACGTTTTCGACCATGACATCGGCCATGCGGGTGCCCGCCGCCAACCCCATATATTCGAGGCTTTTCGCGGCGGCGGCGCGCTTGCCGGGGTCGGCGAAGCTGTCGGGGGCGGGCACGCTGTCGCCGATGGCGATGACGTCCTCGGGGCTGGTACCCCATGTCACCAAGGGTGCGATGGCGCTGCCGTCGATGATGATGGTCTCGTCATAGACGGCGCCTTCGTCGCTGGGCAGCTGCGACCACCAGGCGATGGCGGCTTCGAGTTCCGCGCCCTTTGGCGCGCGCGGGCGCCCGGTGACATAGTCGAAGGTCTTCTGGTCGGGCGCCACCAGCCCTGCCCGCGCGCCGGCTTCGATGGCCATGTTGCAGACCGTCATGCGGCCTTCCATGCTCATGTTGCGGATGATTTCGCCCGTATATTCGATGACATAGCCGGTGCCGCCGCCGGTACCGAGGCGGCCGATGACCGCCATGGCGACGTCCTTGGGCGAGATCGAGAAACCCAGTTTGCCGGTGATGCGGACTTCCATCGCCTTCGACTGGCGCAGCAGCAGCGTTTGCGTGGCGAAGACATGCTCGACTTCGGAGGTGCCAATGCCGAATGCCAAGGCTCCGAACGCCCCATGCGTGGCGGTGTGGCTGTCGCCGCAGACGATCGTGGTGCCCGGCAGGGTGAAGCCCTGTTCGGGGCCGATGACGTGGACGATGCCCTGTTCGGGGGCGTCGACGGCGATCATCTCGACGCCGAAATCGGCGCAATTCTGCGTCAGCGCATCGAGCTGCGCCTTCGACATCGGGTCGAGGATCGGCAGGTTGCGCGCCGTCGTCGGGACATTGTGATCGGGCACGGCGAGGGTGAGGTCGGGGCGGCGCAGGCGGCGGCCAGCCAGCCGCAGGCTCTCAAAAGCCTGGGGCGTCGTAACTTCGTGGATGAGATGGCGATCGATGAAGATCAGCGCGGTGCCGTCGTCGAGGCGGCGGACGATGTGATCGTCCCAGATCTTTGCATAAAGCGTGCGCGGATTGGTCATGGTGCCGTGTAGCCGCGAAATGGCGGTGCCATCAAGCGGGGAAGGCGATGAGCGGCGCCGGGTGGGCTGCGGAGGTAGAGCCATGCTGTCATCCCGGGCTTGGCCCGGGACCCAGTTTCTATCTGCGCGGAGAAGCAACTGGGTCCCGGGCCAAGCCCGGGATGACAGGTTGGAAGATGTCCTTAGGCGTCAGAGGATATCTTCGTCGAGCAGCGGCAGTTGCACCGGCACGCCGGCAGGCGGGGTCAGGCCAAGGTGCTTCCAGGCGCCGGGGTTGAGCATGCGGCCGCGCGCCGTGCGGGCGACGAGGCCGGACTGGATGAGGAAGGGCTCGATGACTTCCTCGATCGTGTCGCGGGCCTCCGACAGCCCGGCGGCGAGGGTTTCGACCCCGACCGGCCCGCCGCGATAAATGTCGGCGATCATCATCAGGTAACGGCGGTCCATCGCGTCGAGGCCGAGATTGTCGACTTCGAGGCGGTTGAGGGCGCGGTCGGCGGCGGTGCGGTCGACGGTGCTGGTGCCGGCGGCGGAGGCGAAATCGCGGACCCGGCGCAGCAGGCGACCGGCGATGCGCGGCGTGCCCCGGGCGCGGCCGGCTATCTCGCGGGCGCCGTCCGGGGTGAGGTCCAGGCCGAGCAATGCAGCGGCGCGGGTGACGACGCGAGTCAGCTCCTCGGTAGTGTAAAACACCAGCCGCAGCGGGATGCCGAAGCGGTCGCGCAGCGGTGTGGTGAGCAGCCCGGCGCGGGTGGTGGCGCCGACGAGGGTGAAATGCGGCAGGTCGATGCGGACCGAGCGGGCGGACGGACCCTCGCCGATCATCAGGTCGAGGACGCGGTCCTCCATCGCCGGGTAGAGGATTTCCTCGACGGCTGGCGCCAGGCGGTGGATCTCGTCGATGAACAGGACGTCGTGGTGATCGAGATTGGTCAACAGCGCGGCTAGGTCGCCCGCCTTGGCGATCACCGGCCCCGAGGTGGCGCGGAAGCCGACGCCGAGTTCGCGGGCGACGATCTGCGCCAGCGTCGTCTTGCCGAGGCCGGGCGGGCCGTGGAGCAGGACATGGTCGAGGGGTTCGCCGCGCTGTTTCGCGGCGGCGACGAAGACCGCGAGATTGGCGCGCAGGGCCTCCTGCCCGATGAATTCATGGAGGGTTTTCGGGCGCAGCGCCGCGTCGATATCGTCGGGCTTGCGCTGCGGGCTGAGAGGCGTGTCGGTCATTATGGCCCTGTCTAGCGGGTGATGGCGGTTGTAGCTATCGTTGCACAAAATGGGGGAATAATGCTGACAAGACGCGGGATACTGGGTGCTGCGGCGTTGGCGGCGGTGTTGCCGGGAATGGCGCGGGCGGCCAACCCGGGGATCATCATCGACGGCCTGACCGGGATCGCCGACCCCGACGGCAAGGAGGGCGATTTCGCGCTGTCGCCGCGAGCCGTGCGCGATTATCGCGAAAGCGGCCTGTCGGCAATCCAGGTGACGATCGGCGAGGTCGGCAATGCGCGGACGGGGTGGGACGCGGTGCAGGAGGGCGTGTCGATCCACAACCGGATCATCGACGCCAGTCCGGGAACGTTTGTAACCGGGCGGACGGCGGCGGATATTCGCGCCGCGAAGGTTGCGGGCAAGATCGCCATCGTGATGGGGACGCAGGATACCTCGATGGTCGGGCTTGACCTCGATCGGCTCGGAATCATGCAGGGGCTCGGCGTACGGGTCGTGCAGCTGACGTATAATCTGCGGAACCTGTCGGGGGACGGCTCGCTGGAGCCCGCGAACGCCGGGCTGTCGAAGCTGGGGCGGGCGACGATCGCGCGGATCGAGAAGGAGAAGCTGCTGCTCGACCTGTCGCACGGCGGGCAGCGGACGATCGCGGAGGCAATCGCGGCAACGACCCGGCCGATGACGATCAGCCATACGGGGTGCCGGTCGCTCCACGACAATCCGCGCAACGTGTGGGATGCGGAATTAAAGGCGGTGGCCAACAAGGGCGGCGTCGTCGGGATCTACTGGATGCCGTTCCTGGTGGCGAACAGCAAGCCGTTCGCGGCCGACCTGGTGCGGCACATGCGGCACGCGGTCGATGTGTGCGGGGAAGATCATGTCGGGATCGGCACCGATGGGGTGTTGCCGAAGACGGTGATCGATGCGGAGCGGCGGCGCAAACAGGCGGCGGAGAACCGGGACCGGGTGGCACGGGGGATAGCGGCGCCGGGCGAAGGGCCGGATGTGTTCACGATTATTCCGGATCTGGACACGCATCGGCGATTTGGGTTGCTGGTTGCGGCGCTGGAGAAGGACCGATGGCCGGCGGGGCGGATCGAGAAGGTGCTGGGGGGGAATTTGTTGCGGCTTTATGGGGATGTTTGGGGGGGGGTTAGCGGTTGAGGGTTGGGTGCTCGCATTCGACAATTGCGGGTTGACGCTCGCGCACGCTTTTCTGCCCGTCACCCCGGCGAAGGCCGGGGCCCATCTCCGGGACATGCAGGAGATGGGCCCCGGCCTTCGCCGGGGTGACGGGGAAGAAATGGGGTGACGAGGAGAGAACAGGCTGAGGTGGCGGGGAAGAGATCGGGGTGGGGGAAGCCCGGAGGTTTTGTAGCTTACCGCGCTGATTTCCTGAGCGCGACGCGGATAAGTTCGCTCACCCCTGCGCCGTCCCCGAGTTCGGCCTGGGCTTCAGCAACAGCCCGGCTAGCATCCATCGGCTTGAATCCCAGTCCCGCCAGCGCCGTCAGCGCGTCGGCTATGTCGCCGCGCTTGCTGCCGACCGGGAGCGGCGCGGAGGTCCCCAGCGCGACGGCGCCGAACTTGCCCTTCAACTCATTGGCGATCCGCGCGGCGAGCTTGGGCCCAACCCCATTGGCGCGCGCAATGCTGGCAGTATCCGAAGCAGCAATGGCGTGGGCAAGTTCATCCGGCCCGAGCACCGAGAGGATGGCCAGGGCAACACGGCCGCCAACACCTTGCACGGTTGTGAGCAGGCGGAAACTGTCGCGCTCCGACACCGAGACGAAGCCGAAAAGCTGAATGGCGTCCTCGCGGACCTGGGTTTCGATGTGCAGCGTCACCGGCCCAGGGGCAAGCGCACCCAGCGTCTTGGTCGAGGCGCTGACGAGGTAGCCGACGCCGCCCACGTCGATGATGCAGGTGTCGGCGCCGGCGCTGTCGAGCAGGCCGCGGAGTTTCGCAATCATGCGGTCGCCTTGATGCGCGCGGTCAGCGCCAGATGCGCACGCAGGTGGGCGTGCGAAATCGCAACAGCGAGGGCGTCGGCGGCGTCGGCGCCGGTAACCTTGGTGCCCGGCAATAGCCGCTCGACCATGGCGTGGACCTGCGCCTTGTCGGCGGCGCCGGTGCCGACGATGGCCTTCTTGATCAGGCGGGTGGCGTATTCGGCGACCGGCAGCCCGGCGCGCGCGGCGGCGAGCATGACGACGCCGCGCGCCTGGCCGAGCTTGAGGGTCGATTGCGGGTTCACGTTGACGAAGACTTCCTCGATGGCGGCTTCGACGCAGTGGTGCGCGGCGATGACGGTTTCGAGGCCAGCGTAGAGGGTGAGCAGGCGGTCGGCCAGCGGCTCGGAGGCGTGGGTTTTCACGGTGCCGTGGGCGATGTGGCGGAGGCGGTTGCCTTCGGAGTGAATGATGCCCCAGCCGGTGGCGGCGAGGCCGGGGTCGAGGCCGAGGATGATCATTCTCAAACTCCCCTCCCTTCTTCAAGGGAGGGGTTGGGGGTGGGTGAGTCTTTTGGCGCGCTGGCGTTTTCCGCAGAGTCACCCACCCCCAGCCCCTCCCTTGAAGAAGGGAGGGGAGTATTGCGGTCCTTGCGGCGGGGTTCGGCTTCAGTGAGGATAGTTTGGAGGACGCCGGGCAGGTTTTCGCCGACTTGCTGATTGCTGAAGCGGAGCACTTTCAAGCCCTTGCTGGCGAAGTTGGCGTCTCGCACCGCGTCCCGCGTGGTATCGTGCGTGCCACCGTCGATCTCGACGATGAGCGATGCCATCGGGCAGTAAAAATCCACGATCACGTTGCCGAAAACCGACTGGCGGCGGAACTTGAGGCCGTCGAGACGGCTGGCGCTGAGTTCATGCCAGAGCTTGCGTTCGAACGGCGTCGGCTCGTGCCGCATGGTTTCGGCGTATTCGCGCAGGCGGGGCAGGATGCGCGGTGGCAAGTCCGCTCCTAAAGTTTCGCCAGCACGTCTTCCGGCACGTCGTAATTGCCCCAGACGGTCTGCACGTCGTCGTCGTCATCCAGCGCGTCGATGAGCTTCATCAGCGTCGCCGCGTCGCCCTCACCAACGGTCACCATCACACCGGGCTTCCACGCCAGCTTGATGCCTTCCGGCTCCCCAAGCGCCTTTTCGAGCGCCTTGGCGACGTCGTGCATGCCGTCGACGGCGGTCCAGATCTCGTGGCCGTCCTCGGAGGACTGGACATCGTCGGCGCCGGCGTCGAGGGCGGCTTCGAAAATCTTTTCGGGATCGCCGGCCTTCACCGGATAAGAGATCAGCCCGAGCCGCTCGAAACCATGGCTTACCGAGCCCGAAGCGCCCAGGTTGCCGCCGTTCTTGGCGACCGCGGTGCGGACATTGGTGGCGGTGCGGTTGCGGTTGTCGGTCAGGGTCTCGATGATCAGCGAGACGCCGCCGGGGCCGAAGCCTTCATAGCGGACTTCCTCGTAATTCTCGCCGTCGGCGCCTTCGGCCTTCTTGATGGCACGCTCGATATTGTCCTTGGGCATGCCGCCCTGCCGCGCCGTGACGACCGCGGCGCGCAGCCGGGCGTTCATTGCCGGATCGGGCAGGCCCATTTTCGCGGCGACAGTAATTTCGCGCGACAGTTTGGAGAACAGCGACGAGCGCTTTTTGTCCTGCGCACCCTTGCGGTGCATGATGTTCTTGAATTTGGAATGACCAGCCATGTGGCAGGCTCTAGGCCAGCATTGGGGGCGGGCGCAAGATTAGCGCGCGTCCGTTATGGCCTTTGCCAGCATGACGCCGACGAGGTGCGCGCGGAATTCGGCGCTGGCGTGGATGTCGGTGTTGAGGTCGCTGTCGTCCAGCCTGAGCCCGGCGACGGCGGCGGGCTTGAAATCGGCAGATAGTGCGGCTTCGGCTTCGGGCCAGCGAAAGACGGCGGGGCCGGCTCCGGTAACGGCGACGCGGACGGCCGAACCGAAGCGCGCGACAAACACGCCGGCGACGGCGTAGCGCGAGGCAGGGTTGCGGAACTTGGCATAGGCCGAGGCTTGCGGAATCTTGAAGCCGATGCGGGTGACGATCTCGCCGTCGGCGAGCGCGGTGCTGAACATGCCCTGGAAGAAATCGTCGGCGGCATAGCTGGCGCGGTCGGTTTCGACAGTGGCATCCAGCGCAACCAGCGCGGCGGGATAGTCGGCCGACGGGTCGTTGTTGGCGATGACGCCGCCAATGGTGCCGCGATTGCGAACCTGCGGATCACCGATAAGCGCGGCCATCTGGGCAAGGCCGGAAATGACGCCGGCTTCGAGCGCGACGACGGCGTGGGTGGTCATCGCGCCGACCCAGAGGGTGTCGGCTTCGCGGCTTACGCCGGTCAGGCCGGGGATTGCCGACAGGTCGATGATCGTGTCGGGCATGCGCAGGCGGGACTTGATCGCCGGGAGCAGCGTGTGGCCGCCGGCGATGAAGGCGGCTTCGCCTCCGTTGGCGAAGGCGGCGGCTGCGTCGGCAAGCGACGTTGGGCGGGAGTAGTCGAAATCACGCATGAGCTTGTTCCCCCATGGCGCGGGCGCCGGCCTGAATGGCCTTCACGATGTTTACATAGCCGGTGCAGCGGCAGAGGTTGCCCTCGAGATCATGGGTGATCGTCTCGGCGCTCACGTCCGTTCCGTGGCGGCGGACGATCTCGAGACCGGCGATGACCATGCCCGGCGTGCAGAAACCGCATTGCAGGCCGTGATGCTCGCGGAAGGCGGCCTGCATCGGGTGGAGGGTTTCGCCTGACGCGATGCCTTCGATGGTGGTGATCGCCTTGCCGTCGACTTGTGCCGCCAGGATGGTGCAACTCTTGACCGCCTCGCCGCCCACAAGGACGTTGCAGGCGCCGCACTGGCTGGTGTCGCAGCCGATATGGGTGCCGGTCAGGCCGAGTTCGTCGCGGAGCAGGTCGACCAGCAAGGTCGCCGGGGCGACGTCGCGGCTATGGTCGGTGCCGTTGATGGTGAGGCGCGTCTGCATGGCGAAATCCCCGGGGCGTTTTGCGAGTCTTAGCGCAGCGATACGGAAAAGTAAGTAAGGACCCGCCCCCGACCCCTCCCTAGAAATAGGGAGGGGGGAAGCAAGGATCGTTAGTCGATCAGGCCGAGTGCGGTCTTGTAGGTGTCGAGCAGGGCTTCGGCTTCCTGGCGGGCGGCGGCTTCCATCTTGCGCAGGCGGACGATGGCTTTCATCGTCTTGGCGTCGAATCCGGTGCCCTTGGCTTCGGCGTAAACGTCCTTGATGTCGTCGGCGATGCCCTTTTTCTCTTCTTCAAGGGTCTCGATCCGCTCGATGAACAGCCGCAGCTGCTCGGCGGAAGCATTTTCGTTCATGGTTGCTCCGTGGATTGGTCGGGCGGGGTTAGCGCGGACGGGGGTGGTTGCAAAGGGGGTGGTTGTTTCCGGGAGCGTCACCCCGGCGAAGGCCGGGGCCCATCTCCGGAACGTGCAGGAGATGGGCCCCGGCCTTCGCCGGGGTGACGGGGAAAAAGCGGGGTGACGAAAAAAAGTTACAGCCCCGCCAGCTTGTTCCGCTCCAGCGACCCCGCCATGCGTGCCAGCTGCTTCGGCGTCGCTTCGGTCTGATGCTGCGTTTTCCAGTCGGACTGGTGCATCCCATAGACATGGCTGCGCGCCGCGGAATGCTCTAGCGACACGCCGGCCTCGGCCGCGGCCTCGTGAAGCCAGTCGCCCAGGCAGTTGCGGCAAAAACCGCCAACCCCCATCAAATCGACATTCTGCACGTCGGTACGGGCGCGCAGATGCGCCATCAAACGGCGAAAAGCAGCGGCTTCGATACGGTCGCGCACCGAATCGTCGGTAAAGGCATCGGACATTGGGTTCTCCCGTGGCGCTGGCTTCAACGAGCGGCTAAGGGGCAAGCCACCGTACCGAAGCGCAGGATCAATTCATGACCCACCATCTCCAACCGCGCGGCCGGCGCGTCAAGGTGTTGGCGACACTGGGGCCGGCTTCGGACAGCGAAGCGATGATCGGCGCGCTGCTCGAAGCCGGTGCCGACGCGTTTCGCGTCAACATGAGCCACGGCACGCCGGAAAGCCGCGGGGCGTTCATCGCCGCCATCCGTGCCGTCGAGAAATCGCACGGCAAGCCATTGACGATCCTCGCCGATCTGCAGGGGCCCAAGCTGCGCGTCGGGCGCTTTGCCGGCGGCTCGGCGATGCTGGAGAATGGCGCGCGCTTTCGGTTCGACCGTAGCGAAACACCGGGCGACGGGACGCGGGTCGTCCTGCCCCACAAGGAATTGTTCGCAGCGTTGCAGCCCGGCGCGCGGCTGCTGGTCGACGACGGCAAGCTGGTGTTGCGGGTGAAGTCTGTCGCACCCGACGCGATCGACTGCATCGTCGAGGTCGGCGGCAAGATTTCGGACAACAAGGGCGTCAACGTTCCCGACGTGGTGGTGCCGTTGCCGGCGCTGACGCCAAAGGACCGCGCCGACCTGACCTTTGCGCTCGAACACGGCGTCGACTGGATCGGGCTGAGCTTTGTCCAGCGGCCCGAGGATGTCGCCGAGGCGCGGCAGTTGATCGGCGGCAAGGCGGCTTTGCTCGCCAAGATCGAAAAGCCGGCAGCGCTCGAGCGACTGGCGGAGATCCTCGAGCTGGCCGATGCGGTCATGGTGGCGCGCGGCGACCTGGGGGTCGAATTGCCGCCGCAGCAGGTGCCGCCGGCGCAAAAGCGCATCGTCGCGATGGCGCGCGCACTCGGCAAGCCGGTGGTGGTGGCGACGCAGATGCTCGAATCGATGATCCTCAGCCCGTCACCGACGCGTGCCGAAGTGTCCGACGTGGCGACGGCGATCTATGACGGCGCCGATGCGGTTATGCTCTCGGCCGAAAGCGCCGCGGGCAAGTTCCCGGTCGAGGCGGTGTCGATGATGGACGCCATCGCGCGCGAGGTGGAGGCCGATCCGGGCTATTTCGGGCGGGTGCATTATACCGGGCTGGCGGCCGGCGAGACGACGGCCGATGCCATGTCGGAGGCGGCGGCATCGATCAGCCGGACCATCGGGGCCAAGGCGATCGTCTGCTTCACCATCAGCGGTTCGACGGCGCGGCGGGCAGCGCGCCACCGTGCGGCTGTGCCGGTGCTGTGCCTGACGCCGCGGATCGCCACGGCGCGGCGGATGGGGCTGGTCTGGGGTGTCAACGCGGTGGTGACACGCGATGTCGCCGGGTTCGAGGAGATGGTCGAAAAGGCCAAGCGCATGGCGCTGCGAACGCGGCTGGCGAAAGGCGGCGATGCGATCGTGCTGATTGCCGGGGTGCCGTTTTCGACACCGGGGACGACGAATGTCGTCCATGTGGTGCGGCTGACCGGGCAGGAACTGGCGGGGCATTAACCTTGTCCTCCCCCTCAAGGGGGGAGGCGAGAGACGCGTCTTCGCGGCCCGGGTGGGGGTGGTCCCCTGTCGGCGCAAGAGCACACCCCCACCCGCCGCGCCAAGAAGCGCGAGTCGCCTCCCCCCTCAAGGGGGAGGGCAAGTCAGGAAGTCAGAAACCCCCTCGCCTCCGCGATAAAATCCGCCGTCCGGTCATGGTGCACCCAATGCCCGGCCCGCTCATACGACGACACCGTCGCCGTATTGAAGTGCTTCAGCCGCCCATCCGTCTCCGGATTCGAAGCCCAACTCTCAGCCCCATAAACCAACAGCGTCGGACACGTAATCGCGCTCCACAGCTTCTCGAGATCGGCGTAAGGAATATCGACGCCCGAAAACGACCGCACGTAATTGTCGAACTTCCAGCTCCAGCTGCCGTCCTCGTTCTGCAGCATGCCGTGGACCGTCAGGTGGCGCGCCTGTTCGGCATTGAGGTGCTTGTTCTCGGCCTGCATGCGGGCCAGCGCCTCGCCGATGACGGCATAGCGCTTGGGCAGGCGGCGGGACAGGTCGCGCTGCTCGGTGATCCAGTTGCGCATCCGTTCGGCGGGGTCGCGGACGCCGCGCTCGGCGAGCATCTTGGGGGATGGCCCGAGTCCTTCGATGGCGATGAGTTTCGCCACCTTGTCGGGATACAGCCCGGCGTAGCGCAGCGCGATATTGCCGCCGAGCGAATGGGCGATGATCGACAGCGGCGCCATGTCCTTCTGGTGGATCAGCTGCGCCAGGTCATAGACGAAGGCCGCCATGGCGTAGTTGCCGTCGGGCGACCAGCCGCTGTCACCGTGGCCGCGCAGGTCGGGCGCGATGACATGCCAGTCACGCGCCAGGTCGGCGGCGACCCAGTCCCAGTTGCGGCAATGGTCGCGGCCGCCGTGGAGGAGCAGCAGCGGCGGCGCCTCGGGGTTGCCCCAGTCGACATAATGGAGCCGCAAGCGCTGCGAGATGAAACTGCCCGAGACGGGCCCGCCGAAGGTCACTTGATTTCAGCGCCGAAGCGGATGTTGCCGGCGGCCAGCCCGGCGAGCACGACATCGACCCCACCCGATCGCATCATCCATTCGAGGCGGTGGTCGCGGTATTCGCGCTTGAAGGCCCCGGAAGCGATGGCGCCGGGGACGGTTTTCGCCACCACCGCTGCGGCGGCATGCGCCTCGGCGGCGGTTTGCGCGACGCTGTCGCGCTTCATGCAGCGCGCCAGCCAGGCCTTGAGGTTCTCGCCCTGCGGCGGCGCGCCGAACCCGACCGCGCCGAGGACGAACGGCACCACGGCGATGTCGCCCCAGCCAAAGGCATCGCCGTTGAACCAGTCGGCGTCGCCCAACTGTCGTTCGAGCCAATCGTTGAGCCCCGCCACCTGCGCGATCGCCGTCGCCACCAGCGCCTCGCCGACCGGGCCCGTCGCGCGCCCGAAAACCTTGACCTCCATCATGCCCCAAGTGGTGGCCTCGTACTGGGTATCCATGACCTCCTCGATCATGCGGACGCGGGCGCGGGCGGCGGCGCCGGCCGGCAGCAGCGCCGGGATGGGCCAGCGGTCCTCGATATAGTCCTGGATGATCGTCGAATCGAAGACGCGGACGTCGCCGTCGATCAACGTCGGCACCTCGGCGCGCGGGTTGGCGGCGACAAAGTCACCCCCTGCCCCGCCGGCGCCCAAGCCGCTCGGGACGCCGCAATCGAAGGCGACGCCCTTTTCCCGAAGGGCGATCTTGTTCTTCTGCGCATAGGGCGAAAGCGGGTGTTCGTGGAGATATGGCTTGCTCATGGCGCATCCTTGCCGGGCGGCGCGGCCGAGGGCAATTGCCGCTATTGTCAGGTCGAGCGCCGCAACCCTGGCAGGCCATCGACCGACGACATTAAAAAGCCCGCGAAGTCGTCGGACTTCGCGGGCCTTGAATAATGGTGGGCACGGTAAGAATTGAACTTACGACCCCTGCGATGTCAACACAGTGCTCTACCACTGAGCTACGCGCCCACGTTGGCAGGCTGTTAGTCGGACACGCGCGCGGTTGCAACCCGGAAAGCAGGTCTTTGTGACACGAGGCCCACTGGCGAGGCGCGTTTGCCTCCCCTAACGTTGCAATATGAACGATTCGATGCTTCCCGGCTTCAGTGTCAGTGGCGACAGCGACGGCCGCTGGCCGGTGGTCATGGCGTCGCCGCATTCGGGCCGCGACTATCCGCCGGCGTTCCTCGCGGCGTCGCGGCTGTCGATGGCGCAGCTGCGGCGAGCGGAGGACCCGCTGGTCGATGCGCTGCTCGAGGGGATCGGCGACGTGCCGGTGCTGACGGCGCGCCACGGGCGGGCGTTTCTCGATCTCAACCGCGCCGAGGACGAGCTCGACCCGGCTATGTACGACGCGCCATTGCCGATCACGGCGCGGCAGACGGAACGCGTCGGGGCGGGACTCGGCGTGGTGCCGCGCGTCGCCGCACAAGGCCTCGACATCTATCGCCGCCGGATGCCGCCGGGGGAGGCGGAGGCGCGGCTGGCGGCGCTGCACCGGCCCTGGCACGCCCGCATCGCCGAGTTGCTGGCGCGGGCGCGGGCACGGCACGGCTTTGCCATATTGATCGATTGTCATTCGATGCCGCAGCCCAGCGGCGTGCTGCCACCGCAGATCGTGCTCGGTGATCGTTACGGGGGGAGCGCCTCGCCGGCGCTGATGAGCATGATCGAGGGGCATTTCCAGGCGGCGGGCTGGCGGGTGGGACGCAATATTCCCTATGCCGGTGGGCATACGACGGCGTTCCACGGTGCGCCGGGGGCGGGGATCCACGCGGTGCAGGTCGAGATCGACCGCGGGCTGTACGTCGATACAGGGCGGATGACGCCGACTGCCGGCTTCGCGGCGGTGGCGAGCGCGATGACCGGGCTGGCAGCGCTGCTGGTGGCCGAGGCGGCGTCGCTGGGGTTGGAACCACCGTTGCAGGAAGCTGCTGAGTAACTACACGATATTTGTCATCCCGGGCTTGATCCGGGATGACAACTTTAGTTGGCCCCCGCCCCATAAAATTCCGCCGTCCCGTGCAAGGCAGGGGACGGCGGGAGTTCAGGGAGGTTGACCGGGCGGACCCGGTCAAAGGGCGGCTGGTGCAAAGGGGGGAAGCACCAGCGCCAGCCCTTGAGATAGGATCGTTTTGCCGCAGTGCAAGGTCGTTTCGGAGACTATTTTCTCAGATCGTGAAGCGCAGCGAGAGGCGGATGTCGCGGCCCGGCAAGGGCGCGAAATCCTTGAGGAACGAGGCGTGGCGGCGGGCGTCGACGTCGAAGATATTGTTCGCCGACAGCACCAGCGAGGTGTTCGGCCGGTCGGCGAACGGCCGCACGCTGACCGAGGCATTGACCATCGTATAGCCGGCGGTCTCGGTCTCGAAGGCGGCGACCTTTTTCTGGCTGCTGCTGTGCTCGATCTCGGCGCGGGCGTCCCAGACCGGCCCGGTGGCGCCGATGCCCGCGAGCACGCGGAACGGCGGGATGCGCGGCACCGGGCCGAGGCCGCCGAGCAGTTTCGCATCGGTATAGTCGGCAAGTGCGTCGAGCTTGAGATCCTGGTCGCCGAACCGCGCCACGGTGATCTCGCCCTGCGCCTCGACGCCCAGATAGCGCGCCGAGGCCTGGTTGAACTGAAATACCGGCAAGCCATCCTCGACAGCGCCGGTCTGGCTTTCGTAGATATAGTTGGCGAAGCGGTTGTAATAGACCGAGGTTTCGAAGCTGTAGCCTTCACCGCGCCCGCGCAGCACGATTTCGGCGCCGTTCGAGCGTTCCTTGGCAAAGTCGGGGTTGCCGATCTCATAGGCCTGGGTTCCGGCATGGGGTCCGTTGGCGAGCAGTTCCTCGGCCGCCGGCCCGCGTTCGGTGTGCGACAGGTTGACGCCAATGCGCCAGACCTGGAACAGCCCGACACTGGCGCCCGCCGACCCCGAGAACAGGTCGAAGCTGCGATCGACGAAGACCGGCGCACCGCGGAAATCGCCGACGGCGGCACTCACCTTGGCGTTTTCGTAGCGGCCAGCAAATTCGGCCTTAAGTGCCCCGAAATCGAGCTCCTGCAGGGTGAACACGCCAAGCTGCGACGACTGGTTGCGCGGGATAAAGGCTTCCTCGCCGATGACGTTGAAGTCGCGCGTGAACACCTGCACGCCGCTGCCGCCCTTCCAGGTGCCGCCGCCGATGCTGCGCCTGGCCTGGCTGACTTCGAGGCGACCCTCGAGGCCGCGGTTGTAGAAAGTGGTGCCGATCTCGCCCGACGGCGCGAGTTCGGAATGCTGGTAGTCGGCGAAGCCGGCGCGGACCTTGATGGTGTCGATGATGTCGCCGCCGACGTTGACCTGCCCGCGGATGTCGAGGCGGTCCTGCTTGACCTTCAACCGGACGAATTCGCCCTCGCCGGTGGTGGTGTCGTAGCGGGCGGGCACGCCGTAGAGGCTGTCGTAATGGCCATAGCCGATGCCGAGCTCGCCGCCGGCATCGATGAAGGCGACGCCGGCGCCGGCGTTCCAGGTTTCGCCGGCCGTGTTTGGCAGGCGGTCCGCCAGCGATGCCAGCGCGCGGCCTTCGGGTTCGGGGCTGGCGAGGGCGGCGGCGCGCGCCGGGCCGGACAGGACGAAGCCGCCGATGCGCAGGTCGTCGGTCTTGTTATAGCTGCCGTCGACATGGACGACGAAGCGATCCCCCAGCGGCACTTCGGCGACACCGGCGATGTTGCGCTCGTTCGCCGCCGACGCATAGGTACCCAGAACGTCGAGATGGACGGCCTCCTGTGGCACTTCGCGCGGAATACGCTTGTCGATGACGTTGACGACACCGCCGATCGCCGACGAGCCATAAAGCAGCGAGGCCGGGCCGCGCAGGATCTCGATGCGTTCGGCAAACAGTGGATTGATGACAACGGCGTGATCGACCGAGGTGTTCGACACATCGAAGCTGCCGATGCCGTCGGTGAGAATGCGGACGCGCTCGCCCTGGAAACCGCGCAGGATGGGGCGCGAGGCGTTGGGGCCGAAGCTGGTCGAGCTGACGCCGGCTTGGCGCGACAGCGTATCGCCGAGGGTCGAGCGGAGCTGACGGGTGAGCTCGGTCCCCTGGAGGATGGTGATGCCCGACAGGACGGTGGCGCGGTCACGGGCGAAGGGCGCGGTGACGATGATCTCGGTGGACGGGGGGGCGTGCAGCTCGGTGTCGGGTGCATCGGTCACGGCATCGACGGCGAAAGCGGGGGTTGCGGCACCGGCAAGCAGCAGGGCGATAGCGGACAGGCGGTTGCGCATCGATGGAAGGCCTTTGTCGTTCTTATGCAAGCGACCGGGCTAGATGTGATACTATATCGTGTCAACGGGGTGTTTGGCGCATGACGGTGATTTCATGCACCGATCTGCCAAAGTCAGTCCCGCCGGGGCGGCAGCATCCGCGCCAGGAGGTCGTCACGGTCGAAGACATGGTGCTTGACCGCCGCCAGCACGTGCAGCGCGATCATCGCGATCGCCAGCCAGCCGAGCACCCCATGGCCCTGGCGAAAGACGCTGCCGAATGCCGGCGCCAGCGGCAACGGCGGGATCTCGGCGATGCCGAACCACGACATCGGGCGCAGCGGCAGTCGCGCCGACGACATCGCCCAGCCGCTCAGCGGCAGCGCCAGCAGCAGCAAATAGAAGCCATGGTGGCTGGCGCGGGCGACGATGATCTCGAGCCGCGTCATGTGCGCCGGCAGCGGCGGCGGCGGGTTGGCGATGCGCCAGCCGATCCGGAACAGCGTCAGTGCCAGCACCGTCAGCCCGAAACTGCGGTGAAGCATGATGACGTTGCCCCCGAGCGCCGCCTGTGCCGGATCGCCGCTGTCGAGCATGTCGCCGACCAGCAACCCGGCCACAAGGTTGCCGAGCACGATCAGCGCGGTCAGCCAGTGCAGCCCGATGGCGACGGTCGAATAGCGGCTGCGCCCGGCTGGCATCTCGATCCGGCCGGGATCAGCCCGGCACGGTCGTCGCGGCAACCTGCTTTTCGAACAGGCCCGAGATCAGCGACAGCGAGAACAGATGGGCATAGACGAGGCCCATCATCCCCGACTGGACCATCTTGCGCGACTGGTCGCCGCGCAGGCCCTGCAGCTTGTCCTCGGCAACCATGCGAAAGCCGCGATAGATCGCCGGATCGGCGACGCCGGGACGCTGGATGGTGACTTCGCCGTCCATCAGCAGGTCGAGCTTGGTCAGTTCCTCCATGAAGCTGCGGGTGCGGAACACCGCCTGCTCGAACTGCTCGCAAAAGGTCAGGATGTTCTTGGTCGTCTCGCTGGCATCGGTGCCGTCGAACAGCCGGTCCCCTTCGTCGGCGACGATCTGGTCCGAAGAATCGTCGAAGCACAACGACAGTTCCTCGCTGGTCGGCGACAGCCGCGCCAGCATGAACGGGTAACGGCGCACGAACGCCGGCACATATTGCCCGGCTTCCCACTGGTCGTCGGCGCCGAGGTAAAGGTTGTTGCCTTCCTCGAGCCCGACAAGGGCGAGCGGGGCCGGATTTTCGCCGAGGCCGAAGACGATCGGATAATGGCGCTGGGCAATGACGAATTCGTCGACCGTGATCGGAATGGCGTGGGTCTTGCGGGTGAAGGCAAGGTTGTCGCGCTGCTTGAGGCCGTGGTTGGGATGGAACTGCGACGACAACGGCACCACCGATTTATAGAACAGCGGCAGCGTCTGTTCAGGGGTGTTGGCGGGGATACTGGCCATGTCGTCGCATCTTTCCTGTGGGCGGGTCCGGTTCGCGGAACGGGGCTGTCTAGGGTCCGCCGCGGCATCGCGCAAGCCGGGTGCGTATCGAGCCGGGCCGCGCGCGCCAGTCACTATATCATCTTGCCCGGGTTCATCAGCCCCTGCGGATCGAGCGCTGCCTTGATGGCGCGAATCGCCGAAAGCTTGGCGGGGTCGCCGAGCCGCGCCAGTTCGGCGCGCTTGAGCACACCGATGCCGTGTTCGGCCGAAATCGAGCCGCCGGCCGCCGTCACCAGGTCATGGACCAGCGCCGAAATCGCCGCCGCACGATCGCCGATCCAGCGCGGGTCGGTCTCGCCCTCGCGCGCGCGCACGTTGAAATGGAGATTGCCGTCGCCCAGATGCCCGAACGCGATCACCCGCGCGCCGGGAAATTCGGTTTCGACACGGGCGGTCGCCGCCAGCGTGAAACCGGGCATCGCGGCCACCGGCACGGCGATATCATGGTGCACCGCCGGGCCCTCGCGGCGCTCGGCCTCGGGCAGTTCCTCGCGGATACGCCACAGCGCCGCCGCCTGTGCCACCGAAGCAGCGACCACCGCATCGACGACATCGCCCGCCGCCGCCGCATCGGCCAAGCAATCGGCCAGCAGCGCGTCGAGGCTGGCCGGCCCGGCGAGCTCGACCAGCACATGCCAAGGGTGCCTACCCCCCAGCGGTGCACGGTGGCCGGGCAGATGGCGCAGCACCAGTTGCAGCCCGATGTCGGGGATCAGCTCGAAACTTTCGACCTGGCCGCCCGACGCGCGCCGCAACCGCGCCAGCAGCGCCAGCGCCGCCTGTGGCCCCGGCACCCCGGCCCAGCCGATGGCGCGAAACGCCGGCGCTGGCACCAGCCGCAGTGCAGCGGCGGTGACGATGCCGAGCGTGCCCTCGCCGCCGATCAACAGCTGCTTGATGTCATAGCCGCTATTGTCCTTGGCCAGCCCGGTCAGCTGGTGGAGGACCTGGCCATCGGGCAACACCGCCTCGATCCCGGCGACCAGCGCGCGCATGGTGCCGTGGCGCAGCACCTGGACGCCGCCGGCGTTGGTCGAAACCAACCCGCCGATGGTGGCGCTGCCCTTGGCGCCGAGCGACAACGGAAATTCGCAGTCCACCTCGCGCGCTGCGTTGTGGACGTTTTCGAGGATGACCCCCGCCTCGGCGGTCAGCACCAGCCCGGCCGGATCGATGGCGCGAATGCGGTCCATGCGCGCCATCGAGACGAGCACCGCGCTGGCGTCGGCGGGCGGGATGCCACCGCCGACCAGCCCGGTATTGCCGCCTTGCGGGACCAGCGGCACGCCGTGCTCGGCAGCGGCGCGGACGATGGCGGCGGTGGTTGCCGTATCGCGCGGCAGCAGCAGCAGCGGCGAAGCGCCGTGGAACTTGCCGCGCCAGTCGACGAGGCGCGGCGCCAGCACGGCGGCATCGTCACTCCAGTTGCCGGACCCGGCCGCAAGCTTGAGCGCCGCGAGCGCCGATCGGGGGACAGGATTCGCCATCGACGATCACTAGCCGAGCGCGGCGTCGTCCGGAAGCAGACTGTCGATGCCATCATATTGACGGCGGCTTATGTCCCGTTAAGGTTGGTGATAAGTTCAGGGTTCGTTCAACCTGCGCAGGGCAACCGGACGCGGTGGAAACCGGGACAGATAACAGTGACGGGGTTGCCGGCTTTGGACGTTCGTTGACAGGGTGACCTTCGTTGTCCGTCAGATTTTCGGTCTTGCCGCGTGCGGTGTCCTGGCAATTGCCGGCGCGCTGCCGCTTGCAGCCGCTGCCGCCGCCCAGCCCGGCGAACCGCGCTCGCCGGCGGGCGAGCGGGCAGCGGGCGACAAACAGGCAAGCGAGAGGGCGGCCAGCGAGAGTCTGGGCGGCGCCTGGGGCCGGATGACGGTGCTGCCCGGCGGACCTGTCGACATGCGCCCGGTACCGCCGCGCAAGGGCCGCGACCGTTGCATCGCCATGAACGGCATCGCCGGTGCCCAGATGTTCGGGGACCGCGCCATGGAGCTGACGATGCGCAACGGCGGTCGATTCCGCTTGTTCTTCTCCAGCGAATGCCCGGCGCTCAGCTTCTACCAAGGCTTTTATTACCGCCGGTCGAAGGCCGGGCAGTTGTGTGCGGGCCGCGACGCCATCGGCGCACGATCGGGCGGCGAATGTGCGATTGCGAGCATTATCGCGATGCCAAAAACGCGCAGATAATGGCTGACTAGCACTTTTATCAGGGCAAATACTGGCGCTTAGCCCCTCGAATAGTGACGTATTTACCACGGTCGGCAACAGCTTGCATAAATTGTCTGTAAATCTGTCCGGAGACTGGACAAAGCCGCGGCAAGCGACGCAAGGTCACTTTGAACATGGCTCGGGACAGACCCGCCCATGACCTCGCGATCTCCCGGCACAGGGCGACCGGGGAAAGTCACCTGGGGAGGATCACATGTCCAATATTTCTGCAATCCGCACGCGCGGCATTCGTAACGCTCTCGTGGGCAGCGTATCGCTGCTCGGCTTCATCGCGGCACCGGCGTTCGGCCAGGCCGCAACGGCACCGGCCGCAACGGCCCAGGCCGCACCTGCCTCGCAGGATGGCGGCATCGAGGAAATCGTCGTCACTGCCCAGCGGTCGGCGCAAAGCCTGCAGGACGTGCCGATCGCGGTTTCGGCATTCAGCTCCGAAGCGCTCCAGCGCCAGCAGATCCAGAACAGCACCGATCTTCAGCTGACCCTGCCCAACATCACCTTCACCAAGGGCAATTTCACCGGTTCCAGCTTCACCATCCGCGGTATCGGCGATCTTTGCGTCGGCGTTACCTGCGACAGTGCCACCGCCATCCACGTCAACGGCAGCCCGCTGATCGCCACCCGCCTGTTCGAAGCCGAATTCTTCGATCTCGAGCGCGTCGAAGTGCTGCGCGGCCCGCAGGGAACATTGTTCGGCCGCAACGCCACCTCGGGCGTCATCAACTTCATCACCGCCAAGCCTGACCTCACCAAGATCGGTGCCGCTGGCGAAGTCGATTACGGCAACTATAATTCGCTGCGCGTTCGCGGCATGTTCAACCTGCCAATCACCGAAACGCTCGGTGTCCGGCTGGCAGGCTTCTACCTCAAGCGTGACGGCTATACCCAGAATCTCTACAACGATACCGAGATCGATGGCCGCGACATGTACGCCATCCGCGGTTCGGTGCGCTGGGAACCCACCGATAATACCCGCATCGACCTGATGGGCTATTATTTCAAGGAGGACGACAACCGCTCGCGCATCCAGAAGCAGCTGTGCCAGCGTGATCCGACCGGCGTTCTGGGCTGCCTTCCCGGCCGCCTCGACTTCGGCAAGCTCAACGGCAACTCGACCTTCGTTGGCGTCCTGACGTCGCGCGAACTGCTTCGCATCTCGGGCGGCGCTGCATTCGGCGGGCCGCTGTCATCGGCCGGACTGGGCAGCCTTTACGGTCCCGATTCCTATGCTGGTTTCCAGGAACCCAACGACGTCCGCCAGGTCCGCACGGCATTCACACCCGAATATGCCGCACAAGAACAACAATATCAGGCGCGTATCGAGCATGATTTCGGCGCTGTCAAAGCGCAGGTCACCGGGCTCTATCAAAAGACCGCGGTCGATTCGCGGGTCGATTACAACCTCGGCATCCAGAACCCCGACGTTTTCAAGCCGGGCCTCACTGGCCTTCAGGGTCTGGCTGCTGCACCCGGCATCGGTGCGTATTTCAACCGCATCCCGGCGGCGCTCTATCCCAACGGCGTCAACGGTCCCTATTGCACATCGGACACCGACCTGGCCGGCAATGGTGCCTTTGACGGCAGCAAGATCTGCAGCGCCGTGCCAATCAACTTCGATCGTTCGAACGAGGAACGCCGCACCTGGTCGGTCGAAGGCATTTTTTCGACCCAGTTCGACGGGCCGCTCAACTTCCTGCTCGGCGGCATCTATCTTGACTCGAAGCTGCCCGAGAACAGCTATTTCGTGAACGGCTTCGGCATCGACTATGTTGCGGGCGTCCTTGGCGGCGCCACTGGGCTTGGCGGCGGCCTGCCACCCGGCTATCTCGGCACGCCCTTCTTCCGCAACAACACCGATGAAACGACGCTGAAATCCTATGGCATCTTCGGCGAGGCCTATTGGGACATAAACGACAGCATCAAGATCACCGCGGGCCTGCGCTACAACAACGACAAGAAGACGGTAAGGGCGCGATCGACGCTTGCCAGCTTCTACGTGCCGTTCGGTGTCGCTGACCCGTTCGCATCGCCCTATGCCGCCGGCTTTGACGCCGATCCAGGCTCGGTCTGCGCCCGTCCGGGCACGACCGTACCGGGCACCATCGGTTCGGTAGCCGGTTGCGAAGCGTTCCAAGAACGCAACGTAGGCTTCGGTGAGTTCACCGGGCGCTTCGTCATCGATTGGAAGATCACCGACGAAAACCTGATCTACGCATCCTACTCGCGCGGCTACAAATCGGGCGGCGTCAACCCGCCGCTGCAGCCGATCTTCGCGGTGCCAGAATCCTTCAAGCCGGAATTTATCGACTCGTTCGAGGTCGGTACCAAGAACACCTTCCTCGACGGCACGTTGCGCGCCAACCTGACCGCGTTCTATTACAAATATTCGGCGCTTCAGCTCAGCCGTATCGTCGCCCGCACATCGGTCAATGATAACGTCGACGCCGAAGTCTACGGCGTGGAAGGCGAATTCATCATCCAGCCAACCCGCGAACTGGCGATCAACTTCGGCGCCAGCTATCTCCACACCAAGGTTTCGCAGGACAAGTTCCTGTCCAACCCGCGTGATCCCTCGGGCGGCCGCAGCGACACCGTCATCATCAAGGACATCACCAACGGCTCCAACTGCGCCGTCGTGCCCCGCACGGCCGGCAATGCCGCTGCCGCCAATGGCTATGTCGCGGCCGTCAACGCCGCCCTTGGCTTGCGGGCACCCACGGCGTTCCCGTCGGACGCTGGCCTGACATCGACCGGCGCCTTCGGCATCTGCAGCGTGCTCGCAGGCACCAACGGGGCTTCCGCTGCCGCTGCCGGTCTCGACGTGCTGTTCGCCGGGGTCGAGGTCAACATCAAGGGCAACTCGCTGCCACAGGCACCGGACTTCAAATTCTCTGCTGGTGCCCAGTACACGCTCGAGTTCGACAACGGCATATCGGTCGTGCCGCGCGCCGATCTCGCCGTGACGGGAACCCAGACCGGCAACATCTTCGGTGGCTTCGTCAACCGCATCCAGAGCTACTCGATCGTCAACGCGCAGATCCAGGTCAACGGCCGGGATGACCGCTGGTACGCCCGCGCCTATGTGCAGAACCTGACCAACAGCAACGCCACCACGGGCCTTTATGTCACCGACCAGTCGTCGGGCCTGTTCACCAACATCTTCACCCTCGAACCGCGCCGTTACGGCGGCGCCATCGGCTTCAAATTCTGAAGCCGGCGGAAATCGAACTGCCGGAGGGGCGGGAGGCAACTCCCGCCCCTTTGCATTTGTTAAATTCGGTCGTCCGACACATTGCGCATGGATTGACTTTTACCGCCAAAGTCGCGCATGGCGCACACGGCGAAGCCTATCCGGAATTTCGGACAGGCGCGTCCAAGGAACCGCATGACCTTTGCTAATCTGGGCCTGTCGGAGGAACTGCTCCGCGCGGTTGCCGACAGTGGCTATAACGATCCGACGCCGATCCAGCGCCAGGCCATCCCGCCGGTGCTGATGGGGCGCGACATCATCGGTGTCGCCCAGACGGGCACCGGCAAGACGGCATCCTTCGTGCTGCCGATGATCGACATTCTCGCCGAAGGGCGCAGCCGCGCCCGGATGCCGCGCTCGCTGATCCTCGAGCCGACGCGCGAACTGGCGCAGCAGGTTTCCGAGAATTTCGACAAATACGGCAAATATCACAAGCTCAGCATGGCGCTGCTCATCGGCGGCGTCTCGATGGGCGACCAGCTCGCCGCGCTCGAAAAGGGCGTCGACGTCCTGATCGCCACGCCGGGCCGCCTGATGGACCTGTTCGGCCGCGGCAAGATCATGCTCAACCAGTGCAGCCTGCTGGTCATCGACGAGGCCGATCGCATGCTCGACATGGGCTTCATCCCCGATATCGAGGAAATCTGCACCAAGCTGCCGAGCCCGCGCCAGACCCTGCTGTTCTCGGCAACCATGCCGCCGCCGATCAAGAAGCTGGCCGACAAGTTCATGAACGAGCCGCGCATGATCCAGGTCGCGCGCCCGGCGTCGACCAACACCTCGATCACGCAATATGTCGTCGAGACGACCCCGCGCGGCAAGCGCGAGGCACTGCGCACCATATTGCGCGATCCCGAAGTCAAGAACGCCATCGTCTTCTGCAACCGCAAGCGCGACATCAAGGAGCTCGTCGAAGCTTTGAAGCGCGCCGGCTTCGCCGTCAGCCAGATCCACGGCGACATGGAGCAGTCCGACCGGATCCGCGAGCTCGATCGCTTCAAGTCGGGCGACATCACCATCATCGTCGCGTCGGACGTCGCGGCGCGCGGGCTCGACATTCCCGGCGTCAGCCATGTCGTCAACTACGACGTGCCCCACCACGCCGAGGATTACGTCCACCGCATCGGCCGCACCGGACGCGCCGGCAAGACCGGCATCGCCTACACGCTGATGACCGAGGCCGAGTCCGAAAACCTCGCCGAAGTCGAAAAGCTCATCCAGCAGAAGATCAAGCGCTTCGGCGCCGAAGTCCTCGAAGAAGTCGTGCTCAAGCCCGCCGCAGTCACGCTGCCGGTTGCAGCAACCGAAGACGACGAAGACGATGCGCTCGAGGCCGGCGACAGCGAAGCCGTCCTCGAACCGGCCGGCGATCGCCCCCGCAAGCGCCGCCGCGGCGGCCGTGGCCGCAAGCGCGAAGGCAGCGAAGTCCGTGCCGACGCAGAAACCGCACCCGAGGCCGAAATCGCGCAGCCCGCTCGCGCACCCCAGCCGCGCCGCGAAGAATCGCGTCGGGATGAACCGCGCCGCGACGAGCCCCGCCGCGAGGAATCACGTCGCGACGAGCCCCGCCGTGACGAACCGCGCCGTGAGGAATCACGCCGCGATGAACCTCGCCGTGACGAACCACGCCGCGATGACTCCCGCCGGGCTGAACCTCGCCGCGAAGAACCCCGCCGCGACGATTTCCGCGCCGCGCCGCGTGAAGCCTCGCGCGACCCGATCCGCGACTATCGCGGCACCCGCGACGAACGTGGCCGCAACGGCCGGCGCGACGATCGCCGCGACCGGGAAGACGGCGAAACCTTCATCGGCTTCGGCCCAGAAGGCACGCCCGAATTCCTGCTCCACAAGGCAACGATCGCCCGCTAAGCCCGCCGGCGAAATTCGCGCCGGTACGCCACCCCCTCCCGTCACCCCCGCCCCTTCCGTCACCCCCGCGAAGGCGGGGGCCCATCTCGCGTATTCGCCGGAAAACACCTGCCCGCAAAACCAAGCAAACGTCAAAAATCGTGCCCCTACGCACATCACCCACTCCCGCCCCGCAACAATCCCGCTAAGGTAGCCCCGCGGACAGCGGGGAAAAGCGGCATGACCAGGCTCAACATCAACGGCAAGACGATCAACGTCACCGCCGATCCCGAAATGCCCCTGCTCTGGGTCCTGCGCGACGTGGTCGGCATGACCGGCACCAAGTTCGGCTGCGGCGCGGCGCTCTGCGGCGCCTGCACCGTCCATCTGGATGGCGCGCCCGTCCGCAGCTGCCAGACCCCGCTCTCCGCCGTTGGCACCGCCGCCGTCACCACCATCGAGGGCCTGTCCGCCTCCCCCATCGGCCGCAAGCTGCAGGACGCCTGGGTCACCCTCGATGTCCCCCAATGCGGCTATTGCCAGGCCGGCCAACTCATGAGCGCGGCCGCGCTGCTCAAGGAAACCCCAAAACCAACCGACGCCGACATCGACGCCGCGATGAACGGCAACCTCTGCCGCTGCGCCACCTACATCCGCATCCGCGCCGCCATCAAACAGGCTGCCGGGGTCACAGCATGATCACCCTCAGCCGCCGCAACCTCCTCGTCGCCGGCGCCCTCACCACCGGCGGCCTCTGGCTCGGCTATGCCCCCGCCGAAGCCGCAACGACCGGCGGCCTCAACCCCTGGGTCCGCATCGCGCCGGATGGCATCGTCACCATCCTCGCCCACAATCCCGAGATCGGCCAGGGCATCAAGACCTCGATCCCGATGCTTGTCGCCGAGGAACTCGACGTCGACTGGACCCAGGTGCGCATCGAACAGGCCATCGCCGACAGCAAGATCTACGGCCGCCAGGTCGCCGGCGGCAGCATGGCCACCACCCTGCAATACGACGCCCTGCGCCGCGTCGGCGCCGGGGCGCGCGCCATGCTCGTCGCCGCCGCCGCCCAGCAATGGAGCGTGCCCGCCGCCGACCTCACCACCGCCAGCGGCAGCGTTCGTCACGCCGCGTCGGGCCGCACCGCCTCCTATGGCAGCCTCGTCGCGCTCGCCGCCACGCTGCCCGCCCCCGCCGCCGAATCGCTCGTCCTCAAGGACCCCAAAACCTTCAAGCTCGTCGGCAAGCCGATCGCCGGCGTCGACAACCGCGCCATCGTCACCGGCAAGCCGCTGTTCGGCATCGACACCGTCCTGCCCGGCATGAAATTCGCTGTCTTCCACAAATGCCCGGTCTTCGGCGGCACCGTCGCCAAGGCCGACCTGAATGCCGCCAAATCATTGTCCGGCGTCCGCGACGCCTTCATCGTGCCCGGCACCGGCGGCATCGAAGGCCTTGTCGCCGGCGTCGCCATCGTCGCCGACAGCTTCTGGGCCGCCAACCGCGCTCGCGAAGCGCTGGCGGTCGAATGGACCCCCGGCTCCGGCGCCACCCAATCAAGCCCCGGCTTCGCCGCCGAAGCCGCCGCCCGCGCCAAATCGCCCGCCCAGAAGGTCATCACCAACGAAGGCGACTCCGCCGCCGCACTCAAGGCCGCGGCAAAAACCGTGAAGGCCGATTACGCCTATCCCTTCCTCGCCCACGCCCCGCTCGAACCGATGAACTGCACCGCGCGCGTCACCGGCAACAAGGTCGAGATCTGGGCGCCGACACAGAATCCCGAGAATGGCCGGCAGCTTGTCGCCAAGTCGCTCGGCATCCCCGAAACCGACATCACCGTCCACATGATGCGCTGCGGCGGCGGTTTCGGCCGGCGCCTGCAGAATGAATACATGGCCGAGGCCGCATGGATCGCCCGCGCCGCCGGCGTTCCGGTCAAGCTGGTCTGGACCCGCGAAGACGACATGACCCAGGGCAACCTCCGCCCCGGCGGCTTCCACCATTTCGAAGCCGGGCTCGATGCCGCCGGTAAGGTCACCGCCTGGACCGACCATTTCGTCAGCTACGGCGCCGATGGCGAATTCGTCCGCGCCGCCGGCATCGACGCCACCCAGTTCCCGGCGCGCTTCATCCCCAACTTCCGCCTCGATGCCTCGCTGCTACCGTTGAAGGTCCCGACCGGCTTCCTCCGCGCCCCCGCCAACAACGCCTTCGGCTTCGTCATGCAGGGCTTCATCGACGAACTCGCAGAGGCCGCCAACGCCGATCCGCTCGCCTTCCGCCAGGCCTTGCTCGGCGATGCCCGCCTCGTCGGCGAAGCCGGCAAGCGCGACAGCTACGACGCCGGCCGGATGCGCGCTGTCCTCGACAAGGCCGCGGCGATGGCCAGATGGGGCCGCAAGCTGTCGCCGCGTTCGGGGCTCGGCATCGCCTTCCACTTCAGCCACCTCGGCTATTTCGCCAACGTCATCGAGGCCAATGTCGACAAGGACGGCGGCGTCCGCGTCGCCAAAGTCTGGGTCGCCGGCGACGTCGGCCGTCAGATCGTCAACCCCTCGGGCGCCCTCAACCAGGTCCAGGGCTCGGTCCTCGACGCCATCGGTGCGGCGCTCGGTCTCGCCATCACGATCAAGGACGGCGCCATCGTCCAGCAGAACTTCGGCGAATACCCGATCATGCGCATGGCCGACGCACCCCCGGTAGAAGTCGCCTTCATCACCTCGGACAACAACCCCACCGGCCTCGGCGAACCCGCCTACCCCTCGGTCGCCCCCGCCCTGGCCGGCGCCATCTTCGCTGCAACCGGCATCCGCCTCCGCCAACTCCCCTTCGAAGCAGCACAGCTGAAAGCCTAAAAATCTTGTCCTCCCCCTCAAGGGGGGAGGCGAGAGACGCGACTTCGCGGCCCGGGTGGGGGTGTCCCCCCGTCGGCACAAAAGCCCACCCCCACCCGCCGCGCAAACGCGCGAGTCGCCTCCCCCCTCAAGAGGGAGGTAAACAAACCTAAACCGCGTCCAAAGCCTGCTCAAAATCAGCAATCAAATCATCCGCATCCTCGACCCCAATCGAAACCCGAACCAGATTATCCGTAATCCCCAGCTCCAGCTTCCGCGCCGGTGCCACCGACAAATGCGTCATCGCCGCCGGATGCGACGCCAGGCTCTCCGTCCCACCCAAACTCACCGCCAGTTTCACCAACCGCAGATTATCGAGCAACCGGAACGCCTCCGGCTCACCCCCCTTCACGATCACCGAGAACGTCGACCCCGCCCCCGAGCAATGCCGCGCATAAATATCCGCCTGCCGCGACCCGGCCTCCAGAAACCCCAGATACCCGACCCGCTCGACCTTCGAATGATCGCGCAAGAACGCACAGACCTTGGCGGCATTCTCTCCCGCCCGGCTCATCCGCAGCTCGAGCGTCTCCAACGACCGCAACAGCATCCACGCCGTATGCGGATCGGTAATCGTGCCGATCGTGTTGCGCATCATCCGGATCGGCGTCAGCACCGATTTCGCCCCGATGCAGGCGCCGGCGACAAGATCGGAATGCCCGCCGACGTATTTCGTCAGCGAATAGATCGTCACATCGGCACCCTGCGCCAACGGCTGCGCCCACAATGGCCCCAAAAATGTATTATCGATGACGATCGGCGGCAATTCATCCGCTCCGCCGAGCACCGCCGCGCGCGCCGCGAACACCGCCTCGACATCGACCAGCGCATTCGTCGGATTGGCCGGACTCTCCAGGTAAATCGCCGCAATCCGCCCCTTGGCCTTGGCCGCCTCGATGACCTTCTCGATCTCGGGCTGCGTCGCCCCAGCCGGGAAATCGAGCCATGTCACCCCCAGCTTGCCCAGGATCCGCCCGATCAGCGTCTCCGTCGCCGCATACAACGGCGCCGAATGCACAATCACATCGCCAGGCTTGACCAGCGCCAGGAACGTCGTCGCAATCGCCGACATGCCGCTCGAAAACGTCAGCGCCTCCTCGGCATCCTCCCAAAGCGCCAGCCGATCCTCGAGAATCTCCTGGTCGGGCCCATTGAACCGCCCATAAACCAGCCCCTCCGCCCCGCCCGGCCGCACCCCGGTAACGCCCTCGAAGAACCGCTTCCCGTCCGCCGCACTCTCGAAAACGAACGTCGAGGTCAGGAAAATCGGCGGCTTAAGCGCGCCTTCCGACAGCCGCGGATCATAACCATGGCCCATCATCATCGTCGCCGGCTTCAGCTTGCGGTTACCGATGCTGCGCGCCTGGTGATGCATCAGGCGTTTCGGGCGAGCATTTGCGTCGTCGGTCATCGTACACACTTTCCTATAAGCATTCCGCCATCATAGCGCAGATCGCGGCACTTGAACTGCCCGATCAACACCGCTGCGACGCCTTCATCCGCGGCAGATCTGGCACGGTGTTCCCGCACGAAATGCCGGTGCCGCGCCGGGCGAGCACTTTGGCCCGGAACCGCGCGCCCGGCAGCGACGTCACCTTGTTGTAGCGAATGATGCAATCGCGGCAATCGATAGCGACGACGCCGTTGGGGAACAGCGTTTCCACAGTGTTGTTCTCGATCCGGACGCGGTCGAAGCCGGGGTCGCCGACAGGCTTGCGAGTCGGGACATTGCCGAAATAGATGCCCTGCGCGCGGCCCTTGGCGATGTTATTGGTGACGACGATATCGGACACCGGCCGCCCGGGCCGGCTCCAGCCCTGGTAGCAATCGGGGTGCGCCTCGCCGGTATTATAGGTCTCGCAGTAATTGCCGTCGATCGTCACATGATGGCTGCCGCTGCCGATATTGAGCCCGTCGATGGTCATGCCGATCATGCGGTTTTTCGAGATCAGCACGTCGCTCGATTCGCCGATCACCATGGCGCGTACGGTGTCGGTGATCAGCGTATCGCGGATGGTGATGCCTTTCGACTGGGCAATAAACACCGCATAACCCGCGCGCCCACGGCCGTCGACGGCGGGCGACTTGATCGTGCCACCCCGCCACACCAGCCCCTCGACTCCCTCCAGCTTGAGCCCCCCAACCCGCGCCGCCCGTGCATCGATGGTGATCGGCGACGAAAACACCCGCTCCTTCACCGCCAGCAGCGGATAATCGCCCGCGACCAGCGTGATCGTCTCGCCGCCGCGTGCGCCTGCAATCACCGCCGCCAGCGTGCTCGGGGTGGCAACAAGCGCCCGCTCGGCCGCAGCCACCGGCATCGCGGCAAGCACAAGCGCAACAGTCAACAACCGCATCATACGGTCTCCGCCAGCACGCCCGCCAGCGCCGCCACCATCGTATCGATCTGCGCTTCCTCCACGATGAGCGGCGGCGACAGCGCGATGATATCACCCGTCGCCCGCACCAGCAGCCCGGTGTCGAAAAGCCGCCGGAACACCTCCATCCCCCGCGCCCCCGGTGCCCCCTCGCGCGGCGCCATTTCAATACCCGCGACCAGCCCCATATTGCGGATATCGATGACATGCCGGCCCTCGGCCAACCCATGCACCGCCGCCTCCCAATACGCCTCCAGCCCCCGCGACCGCTCGAACAGCGCCTCGTCGCGGTACAAATCGAGCGTCGCCAAAGCCGCCGCACACGCCAGCGGATGCGCCGAATAAGTATAGCCGTGGAACAGCTCGATCCCCGCCGCCTGCGCCATCGCGCCGGTCACGGCGTCATAGATGCCCCGCCTGCACGCCACCGCCCCCATCGGCACCGCGGCGTTGGTGATGCCCTTGGCCATGGTGATGATGTCCGGCGTCACGCCCAGCCGCTCGGCCGCCGTCGCCGCGCCGATCCGCCCGAACGCCGTGATGACCTCATCGAATATCAACAATATGCCATGCTTCGTACAAATCTCGCGCAGCCGTTCGAGATACCCGATTGGCGGCACCAGCACCCCCGTCGACCCCGCCATCGGCTCTACGATCACCGCCGCAATCGTGTCGCCGCCATGGAGCGCAACCAGCCCCTCCAGCGCATCGGCAAGATGCGCGCCGTGCGCCGCCTGCCCCCGCGTAAAGGCATTGCGCGCCAGGTCATGCGTGTGCGGCAGATGGTCCGATCCTGGCAGCCCCGGGCCGAATGTCCGCCGGTTCGGGCCGATCCCCCCCACCGCGATGCCGCCGAACCCGGTCCCGTGATAGCCCCGCTCGCGCCCGATCAGTCGCGTCCGCGTGCCCTCGCCGCGCACCCGGTGATACGCCAGCGCGATCTTGAGCGCGGTATCGACCGCCTCCGACCCCGAATTGGCGAAAAACACCCGGTCGAGATCGCCCGGCATCATGCCGCCGACGCGTGCCGCCAGCTGGAATGCCAGCGGATGGCCAAGCTGGAACGTCGGCGCGAAATCGAGCCGCCCGGCCTGTTCGCGGATCGCCTCGACGATCGATTCGCGGCCGTGCCCGGCGTTGACGCACCACAGGCCAGCCGTGCCGTCCAGGATTTCGCGGCCTTCCGGCGTCTGGTAATACATGCCCCGGGCCGAAGCCAACAGGCGCGGATTGGCCTTGAAATAACGGTTGTCGGTGAACGGCATCCAGAATGCATCGAGGTCGTTCGGCGGTGACTGCAACATCGGTCTGACCTTGGATTGCGAACGAGGACGCCTCCCTCAAAGCACGCGGATGGGCACCGCGCAACGTTCACCTGCTACGCTCCGACACCACCATAACCCCCGGGTGTGACATGATGGCACCGCCGGAACCCGCCTCCGGCAAACGGCTTTTCATAATCGCCTGCACAGCCGTCGCAGTTTGTTCCCACAGAGTTAAATCATGGCCGTTCGTTTCGCCGCCACCTTTAACGCCTTCAATCGAGGCATCGAGGATACCAAGCCTGCCAGCGCCGTTTCGATGATCGAAGACTGGGAAACCGCACTCGCCGATATCGACGTTCCCGGCACCAAGGGCATCGCCCGCGATCTCACCGCCTTGCGCAAGCAGCTCGAGAGCAAGGAGCCCGATGGCGCCCGCGTCTCGGCCATCGTCGCCCGCCTCGGGGACGCCGTCACCAAGATCGCCGGCCGCGCCGAAACCAACGGCGAAAAGCTGACACAGCTCGGCTCGGCACTCAGCGACGCCGGCGAAGCCCAGGGCGACGAGGAAGTCGACACCGAAGCCGCCGCCAACCCCCGCGGCCGCAAGAAGGCCGCGTAAGCCCGAATGCCCCTCCCTGCAGGGAGGGGCAATCACCTATAGGAGTTTCTCGATATCGGCTGCGATGTCCGCAGGCTTGGTCGTCGGCGCATATCGATCGACGACATTGCCCGCCCGGTCGATCAGGAACTTGGTGAAGTTCCACTTGATGCCTTCGCTGCCCAGCAACCCGGGCGCGGCCTTCTTGAGCGCGCGGAACAACGGATGCGCATTGTCGCCATTCACATCGACCTTGGCGAACATCGGAAAATCCACATCGTAGGTCAGCTTGCAAAAGCTGGCGATCTCCGCCTCGTCGCCCGGCTCCTGCGACCCGAACTGATTGCTTGGAAAACCCAGCACGGCAAAGCCGCGTGCGCCGAAATCCTTCTGCAGCTTTTCCAGCCCTTCGTACTGCGGCGTGAACCCGCATTTGCTCGCGGTGTTGACCACCAGCAGCACCTTGCCCTGCCATTCGGCCATCGACACCGTCGACCCGTCGATCTTCATCGCCTCGATATCGTAGATGCCGCTCATCACACTCTCCCCTGTTGAACTTTCGCGCCCATCAGCGCCGCCGTGAAATGCCGCCGGCACAGCGCCACATAGCGGTCGTTGCCGCCGATCTCGGTCTGCGCTCCCGCCGCCACTGCAAGGCCTTGCGCATCGATCCGCAGGTTCATGATCGCCTTGCGTCCGCACATGCACACCGCCTTGATCTCGGTCAGTACGTCGGCGAGCGCCAGCAACCACTGGCTGCCCTCGAACAGATTGGCCTGGAAATCGGTGCGCAGGCCATAGGTCAGCACCGGGATACCGAGCTCGTCGCAAACCCGCGCCAATTGCCAGACCTGCGCCTTCGTCAGGAACTGCGCCTCGTCGACCAGCACGCAATGCACCGTTTGCGCCGCGTGTTCGGCGACCACGATCCGATACAGGTCGGTCCCGGCATCGAACGCCGCCGCATCCGCCGTCAGCCCGATTCGCGAGGCGATCGTACCCAGTCCCTTCCCGGCACGGTCGTCGATCGCAGCCGTGAACAGCATCGTGTGCATGCCGCGCTCGCGATAGTTGAAGCTCGATTGCAGCAGGATCGTCGATTTCCCGGCATTCATCGACGCATAATAGAAATACAGCTTGGCCATCTATGCCGCTTGTCGAACGCCGACGCCGCCGGGTCAACCATGCCTCGCGAATCGCGCCGCCCGTGTTGCCGCGGGGCTTGGGCCGGCGACCAAAGCCCATGATCAGCCAGAATTTTCAGCTCCTTGGCCGCGCTCCTTGTTACATATTTGTCACAGGCCAGCCTTGATTTGCAGTAATCGCAAAAACCCTATTGTAAAAAGTCTGCAAATCCATCCAGATTAGGTTTCGAGGAAATGCTGCACACAAGCCATGAGGCGTGGCGGCACCGATTTCGGGGGAACATATAGTTTGGTTTTGCGTCGGCCTTGTGCCGACGTTCAGGGAACTGCGCTTTTTTTGCGGCCACAGAGCTGCAAAGTGCGGTTTTACTGGGGAGGTTCGACGCTTTTCTTGCAAGGGGTCGTTCACGATGAATACAAGATACCGAATTACTTTGCGACATGGCGCCGCTATCTCATTATCTGTTTTCGCAATAGCCAGTTTGTCGGCCACAGCCAGTGCGCAGGTCATTGCCGCCGCCGCCGACGCCCCCGACGATAGCGCCGCGGTCGATCCCACCAGCGAAATCATCGTCACCGGCACCCGCCGAACCGATCGCACCGTCACCGAATCCGCCGTCCCGGTCGATGTCTTCACCGCCAAGGACCTGTCGGTACAGGCCAGCCCCAGCCTGCAGACCATCCTCAAGAACCTCGTTCCCTCGTTCAACCAGCAACGCAACGCCGGCGCGGACGGCTCGGCATTCGTCCGCCCGCCAACCCTTCGCGGCCTCCCGCCTGACCAGATCCTCGTCCTCATTAACGGCAAGCGCATGCACCGTTCGGCGCTCGTCCAGGTCGCGGGGGATTCGCTCTCGGCCGGCTCGCAAGGCCCCGACCTGTCGCAGATTCCCGCCGTCGCACTCGGCCGTATCGAAGTCCTGCGCGACGGCGCCGCCGCCCAATACGGGTCGGATGCCATCGCCGGCGTCATCAACCTCGGGCTGCGCACCAACGACAGCGGCTATGAAGTCAACGCCCGCTATGGCCAGACCTATGAAGGCGACGGCAAGGACATCCAGGTCTCGGCCAATGCCGGCTTCAAGCTGGGCGAAGGCTTCGTCAACCTCAGCGCCGAGTTCAACGACCAGGGGCTGTTCAACCGCGCCCTCGATCGACCCGACGCCGCACCGTTGCGCGCCGCCGGCATCGACGTGCCGAGCCCGAGCACCCGCTATGGCCAGCCCGAAAGCCGCAGCTACCGCTTCGTCATCAATTCGGCGATCCCGGTCGGCGACAAGGACGAAGTCTATTTCTTCGGCAACTACGGCTTTGCCAAGCAGGAAGTCGACTTCAACTATCGGCGGCCATTCGCGGTCTCCGTCACGCCCGGCGCGGCGGCGGTCCCGGGCGCCGTGCCCGCGGCGTCGTTCACGCTCGGCGAATCGATCGGGCCGATATACCTCGATACCATCCCCGGCCTGCGCACCGCTTCGGGTGCACCCGTCTACAACGCCAACGGGCGCATCTTCCGCGGCAGCACCTTCTTTCCCAACGGTTTCACGCCGTTGTTCAAGAGCGACAACGAGGATTATTCGGGCGTCATCGGCTATCGCGGCGAAACCGCGTTCGGCATGAACTTCGATTTCAGCGCCGGCACGGGCCGCAATCGCATCTCGTACGACATGACCAACACGCTCAACCCGTCGCTCGGGCCGCAATCGCCGACCAGCTTCTTCCTCGGACGGCTCGAACAGCGTGAAACCAACATCAACCTCGATCTCAGCTATCCGGTCGAAGTCGGCTTCTTCAGCCCGCTCAACATCGCCGGCGGTCTCGAGTTCCGGCGTGAAACCTATGCCGTCGGCATCGGCGACCCGGCCTCCTACGCCATCGGGCCGTACGCCTCGCAAACCGTGCAACGGACCGACGGCACGCGCTTCGTGGTCAATGCCGCACTCGGCGCCAACGGCTTTCCGGGCTACAGCCCCGATGCCGCCACCGAGAACTCACGGACCAGCTACTCGGCCTATGTCGATCTCGAGGCCGATGTCGCCCAAGACTTCACCATCGGCATCGCCGGCCGCTACGATCATTTCAGCGATTTCGGCGGCACCGTGAACGGCAAGGTCAGTGCGCGCTGGGCGATCGACCCGGCGATTGCGGTGCGCGGCGCCGTGAGCACCGGCTTCCGGGCACCGACACCCGGCCAATCGGCGACCGCCAACGTCCAGACGGCGTTCCCCAACGGCAGCGTCGTTCCCGTCGCCGTCGCCACGGTGCGCGCCGACAGCGTTACCGGCATCTACTTCGGCTCGCAGCCGCTCGATCCGGAAAAGTCGCTCAGCTTCTCGGGCGGCTTCGTGCTCACCCCGGGCAGCGGCTTCACCGGCACGTTCGACTATTACAACATCGCCGTGCGCAGCCGGATCGCCATCACCTCGTCGTTCAACGTCACCCCTGCCGACCGTGTCGCGCTGGCGGCGCTGGGGGTCGTCAATGCCGCCGACCTGGGCCAGGTGAATTACTTCACCAACGGCTTCAAGACCAAGACGCAGGGTGTCGACGCGGTGCTCTCGCATCGTGCCAGCGTCAGCGCCGGGGTCTTCAACACCTCGCTGGCAGTCAACTACAACAGTACCGACGTGACCGAGCGCACCATCCCGGCAGCGATCGACGTGCGCCGCAGCCTCAATATCGAGGGGCTGTCACCGAAATGGCGCGGTGTCCTGGCTGAATCCTGGACGTCGGGCATGTTCGATGCCACCGCCCGGCTCAACTATTACGGCTCGATCACCTCCTACAACGACAATCCCAACGCTGCCTGGGTCATCAACCCTGCCAGCATCCAGGAGTTCGGTGCCGACTGGAGCTTCGATCTCGAAGTCGGCGTCACCTTCGACGAACGCTTCCGCGTCGCCGCCGGTGCCGAAAACCTGTTCAACCGCTACCCGGACCGCGACGTCCGCAACCTGTTCTCCCAAACCGGAGCAGCAGCGAACGGCCGGATCTACAACGACGCCTCCCCCCTCAGCTACATGGGCGGCTTCTGGTACCTCCGCGCTTCGGCCAAATTCTAGGACGTTCCAGTTGCAAGGGTGGGCGGCAGGACTATCCTGTCGCCCATCTTGCTGTTCGATCACAAAGGGGACCCCCGCATGAAGTCACTCGCCATCGCCGCGCTGCTCGTCGCCGCGCTACCGGCCGCCGCCAACGCCCAGGTCGTCAACCGCATCGGCAACACACCCCAGGCACGCATCCTCACCGGCGCCATCGTCGCCCCCGGTGCCGAGATCTTCCACCTTTCCGGCCAGCTCGCCTCCCCGATCGACCCGTCAAAACCCGCCACCACCGTCGAAGCCTTTGGCGACACCAAAACCCAGACAATCAGCATCTTCAACAAGATCAAGACCATCCTGGCGGCGCAAGGCTATACGATGTCGGACATCTTCAAGATGACCGTCTTCGTCACCGCCGCCCCCGGCATGGACGGCAAGATGGACTTCGCCGGCTTCAACGCCGGCTATGGCGAATTCTTCGGCGCCGCCGAAAACCCCAACAAGGTCGCCCGCTCGACGGTTCAGGTCGCCGGGCTCGCTGGCCCCAACTTCCTCATCGAGATCGAAGTGACGGCAGCGCGGGCGAAGAAGTAAGCGCCTTCGGCAAGCAGGGGGCCGCGCCCCCTGCACCCCGGTTCTTGACACTTAGAACCAAAACGGTTAAATGCGGCGCTCGTCATGCTGAACTTGTTTCAGCATCCACCGTCCCACAGGCAGCAGTCCGCCAAAAAAACACCGGCACGCGAATGACCATTCGCGTCCCAGTGAACTTGAAGGGGTCAACCCCCTGTTATCAAACGCTTTTCTCAAAAACCCCCGACGCCATTTTTTTTAAAAATGGGGTCTGGGGCCAAGGCCCCAGCCGCCGGAGGCCCTTAATAGACCTCAAACAACCCGGCAGCACCCATCCCACCGCCGACACACATCGTCACGACCACATATTTGGCCCCGCGGCGCTTGCCTTCGATCAACGCATGGCCCGTGCAGCGCGCCCCGGTCATCCCATACGGATGCCCGATCGAGATCGCCCCGCCGTTGACGTTGAGCAGCTCGGGATCGATCCCGAGCGTATCGGCGCAATACAGCACCTGCACGGCAAAGGCTTCGTTGAGCTCCCACAGTCCGATGTCGTTCATCGTCAGGCCGTTGGCTTTCAACAGCTTGGGGATCGCATAGACCGGCCCGATGCCCATTTCGTCAGGCTCGAGGCCAGCGACGGCCATGCCGCGATACGCACCCAGCGGCGTCAACCCGCGCCGCGAAGCCTCACCGGCTTCCATCAGCACGCTCGCCGACGCACCGTCCGAAAGCTGCGAAGCGTTACCGGCGGTAATGACCCCGCCCTCGATGACGGGCTTCAGCCCCTTCAGGCCTTCGAGCGTCGTCTCGGGCCGATTGCCCTCGTCCTTCGAAGTCGTCACTTCGTGCTTGGTGACTTCCTTGGTCTCCTTGTTGACCATGACCATGGTGGAGGTCATCGCCACGATCTCGTCATCGAACTTGCCGGCCTGCTGGGCAGCGGCAGTCCGCATCTGCGACTGATAGCCATATTCGTCCTGGCGATCGCGGCTGATGTTATAGCGCTTGGCAACGATTTCAGCGGTTTGCAGCATCGGCATATAGATGGTCGGCACCATCGCCACCAGCGAGGGATCGCCCTCGACGCGCATCTTGTCGTTCTGCACCATCGAGATCGAATCGATGCCGGCACCGATGGTGATCTGCATGCCGTCGACGATGATCTGCTTGGCCGCGGTAGCGATCGCCATGACGCCCGACGAGCACTGGCGGTCCATCGACTGGCCCGACACGGTCACCGGCAGTCCGGCGCGCAACAGGGACGTGCGCGCGATATTGCCGCCCTGCACACCCTGCTGGAGCGCTGCGCCCATGACGACGTCGTCGACCTCGCCGCCCTCGATCTTGGCCCGCGACACGGCATGCTTGATGGCATGGCCACCCAGCGTCGGCGACGGCGTCGCATTGAACGCGCCGCGATAAGCCCGGCCAATCGGGGTCCGCGCCGTCGAAACGATAACTGCTTCACGCATCGTATAATCCTTGTTCTGCCCCCTCTCTTGGAGAAGGGAAGGTTGGTAAATCAGGCCGTCGGAAACCGCCCCATGCCAGGCTCGCTCGGCAAGGCAATCGCGCCGGTAATCAGCGCAACCCCATGATAAAACGCCACCAACTGCACGATCTCCAGGATCTGCGCCGTATCGAAATGCCCAGACAACCGCGCGAATTCGGCATCGCTCAGCTTCTTGCGAACCAGCAGCGCATCGACACTGGCGATCGCCGCCGCATCGGCCGGCTCCCAATTGCCGTCATCGGCATGGCCGTCGAACGTCGAGCGCACCTGCGCCTCCGACAGCCCGGCCTTGCCGGCGAGCATCTTGGTATGGATGCCCCATTCATACTCGCAACCGGTCTGCGCCGCGGTGCGATCGATGACGATCTCGCGGGTATGGAAATCGAGCGCGCCCTTGCCGGCAACCGCGCCGCCGAGGAAGCGATCGAGCGCCTTCTGGCTCTGCCCGATCGAGGTAAACAGCGTCAGCGGCTCGCTGCCCGGCGCCGCGACCTTGGCGGCAACCGCCTCGAACGCTTCGGGCCAGGGCTTTTGCAAAAGACCAATACGGCTCATGATTCTAATCCCTTAAAGATACTGACCTGATCACAGATATTGCAACGTGATCCACTCGGCGGCCAGCGCCGGCTTGGTCTCGCCGTCGATCTCGACCATCACATTGGTCGTCGTCTGCCACGCACCATCGGGACGCTGCGTCACATCGGCGAGCGTGAAACGGCCGCGGACCTTGCTGCCGCTCTTCACCGGCGCCATGAAACGCACTTTGTTGAGGCCATAATTGACCCCCATCTTGGTGCCCTGGATGCCGGGCATCGCGCTATAGGCGAACACCGAGCACAGGCTGAGCGTCAAATAGCCATGGGCGATCGTCGTGCCGAACGGCGTCTGTTTGGCCAGTTCCGGGTTCACATGGATGAACTGGTGATCGCCGGTCACTTCGGCGAAGGCGTCGATTTTGGCCTGGTCGACCAGGATCCAGTCGGACACGCCGACTTCGGTCCCGACAAGCGCGCGATAATCGTCGAGCGGTAGAGCTTTGGCCATCGTGTCAGCTTCCCAAGGTTGATTTTGCGGCAACCTAGGCGCTGGCTAACGTGAACGTCAACCGGGACGATGGACAGCTCCCATAGTTTGTGTCGAGACTTGCCAACTCGGGGTCGGGCTTCGCCATGGCTTTATCGATCCTGTCCAGCGCGTGGTCTCGCCTGTCCTCGTCGAGCCCCTCCGATGCTTCGACCGACCACCGCGCCGCGGCCAGGGATTTGCGCACCGACGCATGGATCCGCGCCTTGAATTGCGGGCCGCAGGTCGCCAGCGTCCGCATGTCGGCGCCCGCGGCAACCGGCGTTCCCGCCGCCGCGCAGTCCGCCGACATCTGCGCCCGGGCTGCCGCCAGCGATGCGGCGACCTCCGCCCGGACCGCCGACCGGTGCGCCGCGCCGCTATCATGCACCGTCGCCCAATCGTGGCCCGGCGCCGTGCTGGTCGTCACGCTCCGCACGGGCCGGACGCGTACCGGAGCAGCCGGCGGCACGGCGACCGGCGCGACGGGCGGTGCGATCAAGGCAGGCGCAACCGGCGCAACCGGCGCCGCAGGTGCAACAGGCGCCACCGGCGGTGCCGCACTTGCCGTCACCAGCAAGCCGCCGCCGACCAGCAACAGCGCACACAAGCCGCCGAGCAGATGGCGCAGCACGCCCATCGGCCGGTCCTTCATCATCACGATCCGCTGCTTCAACTGCGACTTGTGGTTCATCGCGCACGCCGCCGCCGGCGTCCGGCTGCACGCCGATTTGAGCACTGCCGAGCCATAGGCAATCCGCAGGTCGGGCGCTGCCCCCGCCAGCACCGTCGCATCGCAGGCCAGCTCCTGGTCGGCCCGAAACGCCCGCCACGCCTTGTGCGCAATCGGGTTCCACCAGTGGAGTGCCACCGCTGCCAGCCCGATGAAATTGGCCAGCAGGTCGCCGCGATCATGGTGCGCCCCCTCGTGGAGCAGCGCCAGCCGGCGTTCACCGGGCGAATAGCGCGTCTGGAAATCGGCGGGCAGGAAGATCCGCGGCCGCATCACCCCCGCCGCCATCGGACCATCGACTGCCGGCGTGATCCAGATTTCGGTGCCGCCCTGCCGGGTCAGCAGGCGTCCCGCCGCAAGGGCGCCGCGCAGGAAGACATGATAGCGCAGCGCCTGCCAGCCGATCCACACGGCAGCACCGGCCGCCCACACCAGCAGCGTCACCAGCACCCAGTCGATCGTCGCGGCCGTGATCGGCAGCGGCGGCAGCGTCGCAGCGTAAGCGGTGTCGGTGAGCCCGGTCATCACCGGACCATGGCCCCGCGCCACCGGTGGATAGAAAGCCGTCCAGCCCGGGATCGGCGGCAACACCAGCCGCAGCACCGGCAGCGCCCATAATGCATAGGTAATCCGCGGCCCGAACAGTTGCGCCACCGGCCGCCGCACCGCCAGCACCGCGAGCATCAACACCGTCGACGCGACCAGCGTCTCGACCAGCCAGAAACTCATTTCCGCAACTCCCGCACCAGTGCTTCAAGTTCGGCAATATCGTCGTCCGACAACGCATGGTTTTCGGCGAGGTGCGCCACCAGCGGCGCCGCCCGCCCACCGAACAGCCGGTCGACAAGCTGCCGTGTCGACCCCGCCACATGCGCCGCGCGCTCGACCAGCGGCCGATACAGATACCGCCGGCCATCCTCCTCGAACGCCAGCACGCCCTTAGCGAGCAACCGCCCGAGCATGGTCTTGACCGTCCGGTCGCTCCAGCCCCGCGCCGGATCGATACGCTCGGCAACATCCATCGCAGTCAACGGCGCATCGGCCCACAGCACTTCCATGACGGCAAGTTCCGCTTCGCTGATCCGTTCGCTCGCCTGTTCAGCCATTTCGACTCATTCTGGATTACAAGCGTAGTCGTAATGGATTACACGCGTAGTCGTCAATATGGATTGGGCGGCTCCCGAAAATTTCGTTATCTAGGCGCCGCGACGCAATTCGGAACCGGCAACGATGACCGAGCTTGTCTTCTACACCCATCCCCTCACCTACGGCCGCATCGCGCGCTGGATGCTCGAGGAGGTCGGCGCACGCTACCGCACCGAAGTCGTCGATATCGAGGCCCGGCGCACGTCCGCGTTCCTCGCCCTTAACCCGATCGGCAAGATGCCCGTGCTCGTCCATGGCAACGCCGTCGTCAGCGAATGCGCCGCGATCTGCGCCTATCTGGGTGACGCCTTTCCGCTCGCCGGCCTTGCACCCGCATCCGGCACGGCGGCACGCGGCGACTATTACCGCTGGCTGTTCTTTGCCGCCGGGCCGCTCGAAACCGCGACAACGCTGTCCTCGATGGAGTTCGCCGCGCCGCCGCTGGCCGACCAGCGCGCCGGCTGGGGCAGCCTCGACCGCGTCGTCGACATGCTGGACACGGTGCTGTCGCAGCGCGATTGGCTCGCGGGCGGTCGCTTCAGCGCCGCCGATCTCTATCTCGGCGCCTTGCTCGATTGGGCGATCCGCTTCGGCACAATCGCCGAGCGGCCGGTGTTCGGCCGCTACCTGGCGCGCATGGACGACCGCCCCGCCCGCCAACGCGCCGAGGCGCTCGACGACGAACTCGCCGGACGGGCGATCATGACCCCGGCCCGCTGATCGCGGCGTCACAGCGCTTTCTTCGCCGCCGCCCCCGCATTAAGGACTGGTCATGACCAGCCTGTCCGCTTCCCGCGCCCACATGCGCGACCTCCACCGTGCGCCCGAGCCCGACGTTCTCGCGCATCTGCTGCCTGCCGCGACCCTTGCGCCGACCGTCCGCGATGCCGTCGTCGGCCGCGCCCTCGGGTTGCTGGCCGACCTGCGCGCTGCGCAAAACGAGGGCTGGGTCAACCGCTTCCTCCAGCAATACCGCCTCAACACCGCCGAAGGCGTCGCGCTGCTGTCGCTCGCCGAGGCGTTCCTGCGCGTCCCCGATGCCGAGACCGCCGACGCCCTCATCCGCGACAAGATCGGCACCGCCGACTGGAGCGCCCACAAGGGCCAGTCCGACTCGCTGCTCGTCAACAGCGCCACCTGGGGCCTGGTCATGACCCGCGCGCTGATGGGCAACGATGCGCAACCCTCGGTCCTGCGCCGTCTCGTCGCCCGCTCCGGCGAGCCCTTCGTCCGCCAGGCCGTCGGCGCCGCGATGCGCATGATGGGGCAGGTCTTCGTCATGGGCCGCACCATCGACGAAGCTCTGGAACGCGCCGCCGACAAGGACAATCGCGGCTTCACCGCCAGCTTCGACATGCTCGGCGAAGCGGCGCGCACCCGCGCCGACGGCGAACGCTATTTCGCCAGCTACATGGCGGCCATCCGCGACACCGCCAAGGCCGCCAAAGCCAACCACATCACCGACCGCCACTCGGTCTCGGTCAAGCTGTCGGCACTCCACCCACGCTACGAAACCGCCCACGCCGCGACCTGCGTCCCCGAACTCACCGACATGGTCCGGCAACTGGCTGCCGAAGCTGCCAACAGCGGCATCGGGCTGACCGTCGACGCCGAGGAATCCGAACGGCTGGTGATGAGCCTCGACATCATCGAAGCAACCGCCCGCCGTCCCGAGCTCAAAGGCTGGGACGGTTTCGGCATGGCCATCCAGGGCTATGGCAAGCGCGCGCGTCCGGTCGTCGCCTGGGCCAACGAACTCGGCCGCGACACCGCGCAGCGCCTGACCGTCCGCCTCGTCAAGGGCGCCTATTGGGACAGCGAGATCAAGCGCACCCAGGTCGAAGGCCTCGCCGGCTATCCGCTGTTCACCCGCAAGGCCGCCACCGACGTGTCGTACCTCGCTTGCGCCCACGACATGCTCGCCGCGCCCAACATCTATCCCGCCTTCGCCAGCCACAACGCGCTGACCGTCGCCACCATCCTCGAATGGGCCGGCGAAACGCGCGATTTCGAGTTCCAGCGTCTTCACGGCATGGGCGAGGGCCTGTTCGAGCGCCTCGTCCGCGAGCACGGCTATAAATGCCGCACCTACGCCCCTGTCGGCGGCCACCGCGACCTGCTCGCCTATCTCGTTCGCCGCCTGCTCGAAAACGGCGCCAACAGCAGCTTCGTCCACCAGCTCGCCGACGCCAACATCAGCGACGACACACTGCTCGCCGACCCCGCCGCCAAGGTCGCCAGCGTCGCCGGCAGCCCCCACCCGTCGATTCCCCTGCCGATCCGCCTCTACGGCAACAGCCGCGACAACAGCAGCGGCATCGACCTCGCCGACGAACAGGTGCTGGGCACGCTCGCCACCAAGATCGCCTCACCTCTCCCCTCGCGGGAGAGGTCGGACTCGGCCCCTTCGCCGAGCCGGGAGAGGGGGCCCTCCGACGTCGCAGCAGCCGTAACCGCCGCCCAAGCCGCTTTCCCCACCTGGTCCACCACCCCCCCGGAATCCCGCGCCGACGCTCTGGAGCGCCTCGCCGACCTCCTGGAACGCGACCGCGAATCCCTCATGGCGATCTGCGTCCACGAAGCCCGCAAGACCATCCCCGACGCCCTTGCCGAAGTCCGCGAAGCCGTCGATTTCTGCCGCTACTACGCCGCCGAAGCCCGCACCCAGTTTTTGCCTCTCCAGCTCCCCGGGCCGACCGGCGAACGCAACGAGCTTCGCCTCGAAGGCCGCGGCGTCTTCGCCTGCATCGCGCCGTGGAACTTCCCGCTCGCCATCTTCCTCGGCCAGGTCGGCGCGGCGCTCGTCGCCGGCAACACCGTCGTCGCCAAGCCCGCCCCGCAAACCCCTCTCATCGCCGCCGCCGCCGTCGCCCTCGCCCACGAAGCCGGCATCCCCGCCGGCGCGCTGCAACTCGTCACCGGCGGCGGCGAGATCGGCGAAGCCCTCGTCCGCGATCCGCGCATCATGGGCGTCGCCTTCACCGGCAGCACCCCCACCGCCCGCCGCATCGCCCGCGCGCTCCTCGATGACGAATCGCGCCCCCTCGTGCCGTTCATCGCCGAAACCGGCGGCATTAACGCCATGATTGTCGATTCGACCGCGCTCACCGAACAGGTCGTCCAGGACGTCATCACCAGCGCCTTTCGCTCCGCCGGGCAACGCTGCTCGGCGCTCCGCCTGCTGCTGGTCCAGGACGATGTCGCCGACCGCACCCTCGAAATGCTGGGCGGCGCCATGGACACGCTGGTCATCGGCAACCCCGCCGACCCCGCCACCGATGTCGGCCCGGTGATCGACGACGCTGCCTTCACGCGCCTCGAAACCTACCGCCAGGCCCAGCAACCCCGCTGGCTCCACGCCCTGCCCGCGCCCGCAACGGGCGATTTCGTTGCCCCCACCGTCATCGCCCTCGACGCGATCGCCGACCTCAAGGAGGAATGGTTCGGGCCCCTCCTCCACGTCGTCCGCTGGAAAGCCGGCGAGCTCCCCGCTACCATCGCCGCCGTCAACGCCCTCGGCTACGGCCTGACCATGGGCCTCCACAGCCGCATCGCCTCGGTCGCCGCTGTCGTCACCCATGGTGCGCACGTCGGCAACCTCTATATCAACCGTTCGATGATCGGCGCCGTCGTCGGCAGCCAGCCGTTCGGCGGCGAGGGCCGGTCCGGCACCGGCTTCAAGGCCGGCGGGCCGCATTACCTGCTACGCTTCGTCCACGAGCGCACCGTCAGCACCGACACCACCAGCGCCGGCGGCAACGCCAGCCTGCTCAGCATCGAGGATGTCGCCGGCATCTGACCGCCGCATCGCCGCCGCCGCGATCCTGCACTAGCCTTAACAGTAGAGGGGGCAGGAGTGCATCCTGACTGCGGGCTGCGTGTCCAGCTTCACCAGCACCGTCTATGGACCAATCCAGGAACAGGCCATCCAGGCGACACCGACGCCCCGCAGGGTTCAACCGCAGGATTGAATTGAGCTACACTCCATTTACACGCTCCGTGTTTTGCGTATAACTACTCCGTATGACCGCACAGACCCGCATCGTCGCCGCTCCCGAGCCTGAATTCCTGCCGATACCCCGGCTGGAATGGGGCGCCGCCTGGCGCGCCCTCCAGCGGCTGTTGCGCGACAAGGACGACACCGCCGAAGTCTTCGAGATCATGCGCGCCCTCAACGGCAAATCGACTCGCAAGGGCTATTACAAGCTGCTGCGCACCACCCAGGGCGGCCGCATGGCGTACCAGCGCGAGGAACTCGCCGAACGCCTGTCCGACCGCGCCTGGCTGGCGACCCTCCCCGCCGGCAGCCTCGGCGCCGTCTACCGTGATTTCACTGATGACGGCGGCGTTACCCCGATGGGCCTCGTCGAAGTCTCCGGCCAGACCATGATCGGCCTCGAACACCCCGTCGCCTGGTATGGCCGCCGCATCCGCGACGCCCATGACCTGTGGCACGTCACCACCGGCTATGGCCTCGATTCGCTCGGCGAAGCCTGCCTCGTCTCCTTCTCCTATGCCCAGACGCGCTCGCTCGGCTGGGCCTTCATCGCCGTCGGCGCCGCCTTCAAAAGCCGCAAGGCCCCCGTCCGCCAGCCCTATGTCGCCGCCATCCGCGAAGGCTATCGCCGCGGCAAGGCCGCGCGCTGGATGCCGGCACAGGACTGGATGGCGCTGCTGCCGCTGCCCATCGAGGACGTCCGCGCCCGTCTCGGCCTGACCCCATCGCCGATCTACGAGTCGATCCCGGTGCAGTTCCGCGGCGACGCCGTTCCCAAGGGCTAGGCCGGCCGCGCCTGTGCTCCCGGTTCCGGCTGATCCCGGCGCTTCTCCGGGATGGGCCGCGGATCGATAATCGTGCCATCCGCCAATGCGGCAAAGCTCGTCTGCGTCGGATGCGCAAAGCTGATGCCCAGCCCGGCAAAGCGCCGGATGATCCCCAGCGCGATCAGCTGGCGCTCGTCCATCATCGTCACCAGGTCGGGCACCACGACATGATAGGCGATCTCGAAATCGAGTGATGACGGGCTGAACTGGATGAAGTGCACCCGATCGAACCGGCACAGCTCGCGCGCCCGGATCATCGCCTCGATCTCGCGCGGGATCGCCTCGAGGAGGTCAGGGCTGGTCTGATAGATCACGCTGATGATGAAGGCGACCCGCCGCTCCTCGATGCGCCGCAGATTGGAGATCTGCTGGTCGAGCAGCTTGGCGTTGGAGATGACCAGCTGCTCGCCCGAAATCGCCCGCACCCGCGTCGTCTTCAGCCCGATCGCCTCGACAGTGCCGGTGTTGCCGCCATAGCTGATGACGTCACCCACCTTGAACGGCCGGTCGAACAGGATCGCCAGTGCCGCGAAAAGATCGCCGAATATTCCCTGTGCTGCAAAACCGATGGCGATGCCGCCGACGCCGAGACCCGCCACCAGTGCCGTGACATTGACGCCCAGATTGTCGAGAATCAGGATCGTTGCCACCACCCAGACGACGACATTGACCATCACCTTGATGATGCCGATGGCGCTCGCCAGCTCGTGGCTCGCTTCGCTGTCGGCCGCCCGCCGTTCAACGAGCGCCAGCAACAACTCGCGCACCCACAGCGCACCCTGGACGGCGAACGAGATCGTGAATGCGGTGTTGACCACGCGCTGCAGCAGCCCCGGCATCGGGATGACGCGCGTGACCAAGTAGATCGACGCGATGGCGATGAAGACACTGCGCGTTCGCCGCACGATCCTGCCGACAAAGCCCCGCCAGGTCGTTACCTCGTGCGAATCACTAAGCACCCGCCCGATGGCCCAACGGATACCGTAGAATATGGCATACAGCCCGAACGCGAAGCCGATCGCGGTCAGCGCCAGCCCGCTGTCATGGGCCACCCATGAATATGTGTCGGCCGCCAGTGTCTCGACCTGGTGTCCAAAGCCGTCGATCGAAAAGGACTTCTCCACCGGCGATGGCGCGGGGGTCACGCCCATTAAACGTCCCCGATCACGGCCGGCCCGACCGCAGCCAGCAGCGCCGCTTCCAGCCACGCCGGCCGTTCCGCGCTCATCGGCGCCCCGCCAAGGCTGAGCGGGCCGCCGGCTGCCTCCAACCGCAAATGCGCGATCCCCGCCCCGCCACGGTGGCTGCGCAGCGTCCCGGCAATCCGCCCCGCGCCGTCGCGGACGATACCGTCACCGGGGTCGCCGGCGAATCGCACCGGCACCAGACGCCGCCGCACCTTGTCGCGGTAATGCATGCGCGCGGTGTTCTCCTGTCCGACATAACAGCCCTTGGTGAAGCTCACCCCGTTCAGCAAATCGGCGCCGGTCTCCAGCCACAGCAACTGGTCCTCGCCGATATCGGCGCTTCCCGGCACGCCCACCGCCAGCCGATGCACGTCGTACACCGCCGCACCCGCCTCCCCGGCGTCTTCCGCCAGCCAACGCGCGCCGAGCCCGGCGAAACGCGCGTCCGGCGCCTGCCCGGCTTCGCCGCCGTCCCAACCGGCAAACACCGCCAGCAGGCTCGTTTCGATCGTCACCGCCTTGCGCATCCGGTACATCGCCAGCCGTTTCGCCAGCGCCGCCACCCGCGCCGCAGCGACATCGACGAACACGTCATCGCCATCGGCAAACAACAACATGTCGAACAACGCCTTGCCCTGCGGCGACAGCAGGCCCGCATACAAGGGCCGGTCCGGCGCCAGCGTATCGACATCGGCGGTCAGCAACCCCTGCAGGAACGGCCGCGTGTCGGCGCCGGCAATGCGCAGCACGGCGCGATCTTCAAGCTGGACGATGGTCATCGCCCCCGAATAGGGGTTTGCGCCCGGCTTGCCAAATCGGCGCGAAATGCACGGCTTGCCACCGCGCGGCTTGACTTTCGCCCCCCGCGCCGCCATTGGACGCCGCTTCCCGTGCCGGGCAAACCCGCGTGCGTCATCTATACTTTTTTCGGGACCTGTCATGGCCAAGCCGACAACCATCAAGATCAAGCTCGTTTCGAGCGCCGACACCGGCTATTACTACGTCACCAAGAAGAACCCGCGCACGCAGACGGAAAAGCTCAACTTCCGCAAGTACGATCCGGTTGTGCGCAAGCACGTCGAGTTCAAGGAAGCTAAGATTAAGTGAAGCGCCGCGCTCGCGCCTAGCGCAGCGTAGCGCGCCGACAGGCGCAAACTCGGACGGCGTGGCGGTGCGATCTTCACGCACCAAACTCGTCCGACGTCAGCCGCGGCTTTGCCGCGGCTCTTTCCTTATCTTCCGGTCGCCGTAGCCGACCCCAGCCTCAAGCAGCCTCAGCCACCCGGTTCCGCCCGGCCCGCTTCGCCGCATAAAGCGCATCGTCCGCCCGGCACAACAGCGCCCGCGAATCGCCATCCTGCTCGCCCAGCGTCGCCAGCCCGATACTCACCGTAATCCCGCCCGGCCCGTCCCCCGCCCGCCCGATTCGGGTCTGCGCGACCACATCGACCAGCCGCGCCGCGATCGCCCGCGCCGTTGCATGGTCGGTATCGGGCATCACCACGACGATCTCGTCGCCGCCATAGCGCGCGATCGTATCGGTCGGCCGCACGCTCGATTGCAGCGCCTCGGCGACGGTCCGCAACACCCGGTCACCCGCCGCGTGTCCCCAGCGATCGTTGAACGGCTTCAGCGCATCGAGGTCGATCATCAGCACCGCCAGCGGCCGCCTGGCATCGCGGGCCACGTCGATCGCCAGCGGCAGGACGGTGTCGAGATGATGCCGATTGTGCAGCCCGGTAACCGGGTCGAGCACCGCCATCCGCCACGCCGCGCGGGTCTCGGCGGCCTTGGCGAACGCCGCGTGCCGACGCCGCACCAGGATCGCCATCCGGGCGCGAACCTCGTTGGCGTCCATCGGCAGACAGGCGACGTCGGCGGCGCCCAGCGAAAATGCTCTTACGAGGGCTTCAGGGTCGGCGCGCGGCACCAGCGCGAGCACCGCGATCGGATGTTCTTCGCCGGCCACCTGCAATTCGAGCAAACGCTGCAACGGCTCATGCCACGGCAACCCGGTCAACGCGACAATCAGCACGGTCAACCGGTGCGAGACGATCAGTTCCTTAGCGGCCCCGACGGTCAGCATCTCGAACGTCGCATCGGCCGGGATCAGTCCGCGCACGGCTTCGCCGATGCTCAATGCCCCGTCGCTGCCTACAAATCCGATACGATCCGTCATGCCCCTGGCTATCGATCCCATATCGTCACAGCCCTGGAAAAACGCTCCAGGCCGGCATTCGCCCGGATTTCAGTTAAAACTCTTGCCTCGCCACCGCAACCCCCACCGTAATGACCTGCACAAGCCCTCGCCCTGCAGCGATCTGCCCTCCCAGCGAGGCTTGGCAAATTGCCGCCAAGCCCCCTACTGAGGACAGATCGGGTTACAGGAACACCATAGCCGTGTTGCACCACAAAAGTCTTAACGCCGCACCGCCGGCCGTGATTGCGCTCCAGGCGCTGGCGCATGTCGCCGGCGATCCCGATCTCGGGCCGCGCTTCCTCGCCTTGTCGGGCCTCGACGCCGCCGAGCTGCGCGCCAGCGCCGGCGACCCGTCCTTGCTGGCGGCAGTCATCGACTTTCTCCAGGCCCGCGAATCGGATCTCATCGCCTGCGCCACCGCCATCGGCATCAAGCCCGAGCAACTCGTCCATGCCGGCACTGTGCTGTCGCAGGGCGAAGCATGACCCGCCCCCTCATCATCTCCGACTGCGACGGCGTCCTGCTCGAGTTCATCGATCCGTTCGTCGCCTATCTCGATGAAGTCCACGACCTGACGCTCAAGTTGACCTCGTTCGCGCTGGTCGGCAATATCCGCGACAAGGACGACCAGCCGGTCGCCGCGGAGCGTTTCCCGGCGCTGCTCGACGGGTTCTTCACCACCCACATGCCGACCCAGACGCCGATCGACGGTGCCGCCCACGGCCTCGCCACCCTGGCACAGGACTGCGACGTCATCATCCTGACCAACATCGCCGATCACCACGCCGTCTCGCGCACGCTCGAACTGGCGCAATTCGGCATGCCGTACCGCGTCATCGGCAACCATGGTCCCAAGGGTGGCCCCATATTGGCGCTGCTCGACGAATTCCAGCCCTCGGCCGCGGTATTCATCGACGACCTGCCGCCGCATCACAGTTCGGCCAAGGCGCTTGTCCCGCATGTCCACCGCCTCCACATGGTCGCCGAGGAATCGCTGCGCACGCTGATCCCGCCCGCCGCCGACGCCCATGTCCGCATCGACGACTGGCACCAGGCGCTCGCCCATATCCAGACCGTCCTGAAAGGCTGAAATGACCGACACCCCCGCCACCCGCCTCGCCGCTCTTGGAATCACCCTGCCGGTCGCCGCCCCCCCCGCCGCCAACTATGTGCCTGCGGTCGCCATCGATGGCCTACTCCACATCTCCGGCCAGATCCCGTTCGACGACGCCGGCGCGCTCATCAAGGGCCGCCTCGGCGATGGCGTCAGCGTTGCCGAAGGCGCCGAGGCCGCGCGGCGCTGCGCCATCGGCCTCATCGCCCAGATGCAGGCCGCGCTCGGCGACCTCGGCCGCGTCCGCCGCATCGTCAAGCTCGGTGTCTTCGTCGCCTCGGCCCCCGATTTCACCGACCAGCCCGAAGTCGGCAACGGCGCCTCCAACCTGATGGTCGAGATCTTCGGCGAAGCCGGCCGCCACGCCCGCTCGGCCGTCGGCGTCTACGCCCTGCCCCGCGGCGTCGCCGTCGAAATCGACGCCATCATCGCCATCCGGGATTAGGCCCAGGTGCGGCGCTTCCCCTGCTGTCATCCCGGGCTTGACCCGGGACCCAGTTTCTTTGCTTGCGCCGCACCTCGCTCCTGATGCCCGAAATCCGCGCCCGCATCCTCTCCGCCGCCGCCGACATCTCCACTGCGGACTGGAACGCCTGCGCCGGCGCCGACAACCCCTTCGTCTCTCATGAATTCTTCCACGCCCTCGAGGCGTCGGGCAGCGCCTGCGCCCGTACCGGCTGGCAACCCGCCCATATCGTCGTCGACGACGCCGCCGGCACCCCGATCGGCATCCTGCCCGCCTATCTGAAATCCCACAGCCAGGGCGAATATGTCTTCGACCACGGCTGGGCGGAGGCCTGGGAACGCGCCGGCGGCGAATATTATCCCAAGCTCCAGTGCGCCGTGCCCTTCACCCCCGCCACCGGCCCCCGCTTGCTGCTGCGCGATCCCGCCGCCGCGCCGGCGCTGCTCGCCGCGGCACAGGCACTGGCAGTCCAGAACAAGCTGTCGTCGGTCCACGCCACCTTCATCACCCCCGAACAACAGCCGGCGTTCGAGGCGCAAGGCTGGCTGATGCGCATCGGCGAACAATTCCATTGGTCGAACGACGGCTATGCGACCTTCGCCGATTTCCTCGCCGCGCTGTCGTCACGCAAGCGCAAGGCCATCCGCAAGGAACGCGAAGGCGCCCTCGCCAGCGGCGTGGAGATCGTCCACATCACCGGCGCCGAACTCACCGAGGCGCATTGGGATGCCTTCTGGGAATTCTACCAGGATACCGGCATGCGCAAATGGGGCCGGCCCTACCTCACCCGCGCCTTTTTCTCGCTGCTCGGCGAAACCATGCCCGACCGCGTCCTGCTCATGCTGGCGCTGCGAGACGGCCGACCCGTCGCCGGTGCGCTCAACCTCATCGGCGGCGACTGCCTCTATGGCCGCTACTGGGGATCGACCGAAGACATCCCCTTCCTGCATTTCGAGCTCTGCTACTACCAGGCCATCGACTGGGCCATCGCCCATGGCCTCGCCCGCGTCGAAGCCGGCGCGCAAGGCTCGCACAAGCTGGCGCGCGGCTATCGCCCGGTCGCCACCGTCTCGGCGCATTTCATCCCCAACTCCAGCTTCCGCAGCGCCGTCGCCGACTTCGTCGCCCGCGAGGGCGAGATGGTCGAGGCCGATATCGAAGCCTTGGACATGGCCACCCCGTTCAGGAAAGGCTAAGACAGCACAGGCGCTTATGCGCCGCGAAGAGGGATATCGATGTTTCTGCGCGCGTTGACTGTCGCCGCTCTCGCTGCCGCCCCGGCGCTCGCCACCGAGCCCAAGGTCTACAGCCTGACCCCCGCCGAGCGCGACGCCGCCATCGCCAACGCCTCGCGCCAGCCCGAATCCACCGCACTCCTCCCCGACCCCGAGCGCGACCGCGTCCTGAACAACAGCCTCTACGCCGAGGACGAACCCCGCGATCGCAAGGTCCACGGTGAAATGTCGATGTTCATCGGCACCGGCGGCGCCCGCGGCATCGCCGGCACGGTCGGCATGCCGATCGGCGAATCGGGCTTCGCGCAATTCTCGTTCAACAACAGCCGCTACCCCCGCTACTACAACGACTACCAACCCTACCGCTGGCAACAACAACGCCGCTAACCTCCCTTGTCCTCCCCCTGGAGGGGGGAGGCGAGAGACGCGCCTTCGCGGCCCGGGTGGGGCTGTCCCCCCGCCCAGAATGAAGCCAGCCCCCTAAACCGCAGCGTTATCAATCAACCGCGTCGTCCCCACCACCCCCGCCGCCATCAACCGCGCGCCCACCGCCACCGCATCGAGCGGCATCAACGTCTCGCCATCCACCAGCTCGACATAATCCACGCGATTAAACCCCGCCTGCGCCAACGCCAGATGCGCCGCCGCCAGCACCGGCGCCACCGCCGCCCCGCCATTCAGCGCCTCGCGCGCCGCAGCCAGTGCCTTGGGCAATGCCAAAGCCTGCGCCCGCTCACCGACGCTCAAATACATGTTCCGCGACGACAGCGCCAAGCCATCGTCATCCCGCACGATCCCCGCCCCGATGATCCGCGTCCCCAGGTCGAGATCGGCCGCCATCCGCCGGATGATCGCCAGCTGCTGCCAGTCCTTCTCGCCGAACACCCCAACGTCGGCACGCGACGCCGCCAGCAGTTTCGACACTACCGTCGCGACGCCATCGAAATGCCCCGGCCGCACCGCCCCGCACAGCCGGTCGGGCAAGCCCGCCACCTTCACATAGCTGGCGAATCCCGGCGGATACATGTCGGCCAGCGACGGCGCATACAGCAACTCGCACCCCGCCGCCTGCAGCTTGGCCGCGTCCCCGGCCTCGTCGCGCGGATATTTGTCGAGGTCTTCTAAAGGCCCGAACTGCTTGGGATTGACGAAGATCGACGCCGCCACCTTGTCGGCATGCTTCAACCCTTCCGCGACCAGCGCCAGATGCCCGGCATGGAGCGCACCCATGGTGGGCACCAGCGCGACTCGATACCCCGATCGCTTCCACGCCTCCATGGCCGTGGTCAGTGCACCCGGAGTGCGAACGATACGAAACTCTGCAGGCAAAGGCCGGCCTTTCGGTTGACACAGGCCGGCGGCTGTGTCGGAAACGGACGCATTAGGCAAGTTTCGGGGCATTATGGGATCAATGACAAAATCCGCGGCACAATCCGCGGCCAGATCCGCACACGTCATCGTGCTCGGCAACGAAAAGGGCGGATCGGGCAAATCCACCACCGCCGTCCACATCGGCGTCGGGCTGGCGCACGCCGGCTTTCGCACAGCCATGATCGATCTCGATTCGCGGCAGCGCACCGTCGCGCGCTATCTCGAAAACCGCGTCGCCTTCGGCACCAAGCGCGACCTCGTCCTGCCCACCCCCGATGTCGCTGTCATCGCCGACGGCCCCGACGCCGCCGCCGAACTGGCGCTGCGCCTCGATCAGGCGTCGGGCTTCGACTTCATCGTCGTCGACACCCCCGGCCGCGATTCAGAACTCGCCCGCGCCGCCCTCGCCCGCGCCGACACCATCGTCACCCCGATCAACGACAGCTTCGTCGATTTCGACCTCATCGGCCAGGTCGACCCCGAGACCTTCGCCGTCCGCCGCCCCAGCTTCTACGCCGAGCTGATCTGGGACGCCCGCCGCGCCCGCGCCAAGGCCGACGGCACCCAGGTCGACTGGATCGTGCTCCGCAACCGCCTCTCCACCCTCGAGGCGAAGAACCGCAAGCGCGTCGGCGCCGCCCTCGAGGAACTGTCGAAGCGCGTCGGCTTCCGCGTCGTCGGCGGCCTGTCGGAGCGCGTCATCTTCCGCGAATTCTTCCCGCGCGGCCTGACCCTGCTCGATCGCAACGCCCTCGAGGATTTCAGCCTCAGCCATGTCGGCGCCCGCACCGAGCTCCGCGCGCTACTGGCCGGCCTCAACCTCCCCGATTGGGACCCGAGCAAGCTCGCCTGATGGGCTTGTCGCTCATCCTCGCGGCGGCGCTGGCGTGGTGGCTGCACAAGGATGGCAAGCTCGTGCCCAACCTCTGGCGCCTCGGCGGCACCGCTGCCGCCGGGCTGCTGGCGGTCCGCCTGCTGACAACCGGCCAACCCGTGCTGGCGCTCGTCGCCGCCGGCCTCGCCTATGGCTGGTGGCTCACCCAGAAACGCAAACCGGCGAAAACCCCCGCCATCACCGACGAAGCCTCCGCGCTCGCCCTGCTCGGCCTCCAGCCCGGCGCCGATGCCGATCTCATCAACGCCGCCTGGCGCGCCCGCATGCAGGCCGCCCACCCCGACGCCGGCGGCAGCAACGACGCCGCCCACGCCGCCACCGCCGCGCGCGACCTGCTGCTCAACAAGCAACGAAAGTAGCGCACCGCGCGTAACAAGATCTTGGTAATTACCCGCTAAGCGCAGTTGCCGACCATTCCCGGAGACCATCGTGACACCAGCTGCAAATCACAATTTCGACCCCACCACCCTGCGCGAATACGACATCCGCGGCATCGTCGGTGAAACCCTCAAGGACGCCGACGCCAACGCCATTGGCCGCAGCTTCGGCACCATCATTCGCCGCTCCGGCGGCTCCCGCGTCGCCGTCGGCTACGACGGCCGCACCTCCTCGACCGGCTTTGAGACCGCGCTTGTCGCCGGGCTCAACGCCGCCGGCATCGAGGCTGTCCGCATCGGGCTCGGCCCCACGCCAATGCTTTACTACGCCGTCTACGAACTCGCCTGCGACGGCGGCATCATGATCACCGGCAGTCATAATCCGCCGGCCTGGAACGGCTTCAAGATGATGCTCAAGTCGCGGCCTTTCTTCGGCGCCGACATTCACGGCCTGGGCAAGATGGCCGCCGCCGGCGACTGGGAGACCGGCACCGCGACCAACGAAGCCATCGACATCATGGACCGCTATGTCGATCGCCTGCTCCAGGGCTTCGACGCGACCCAAGATTTCACCATCGCCTGGGATTGCGGCAACGGCGTCGCCGGGCCGGTCGTCGAGCGCCTGGTGAGACGCTTGCCCGGCACCCATCACCTGCTGTTCACCGACGTCGACGGGACCTTTCCCAACCATCATCCCGACCCCACCGATGAAAAGAACCTTGTCGACCTCAAGCGCGCCGTCGCCGAAAAGGACTGCGACTTCGGCGTCGCCTTCGACGGCGATGCCGACCGTCTCGGCGCCGTCGATGGCCAGGGCCGCGTCGTCTGGGGCGACCAGCTGCTCGGCATCCTCGCCGAACCCGTCCTCAAGGACCTCCCCGGCGCCACGATCATCGCCGACGTGAAGGCCAGCCAGGCGCTCTACGACCGCATCGCCGAACTTGGCGGAAAGCCGCTGATGTGGAAGACCGGCCACAGCCTGATCAAGGCCAAGATGCAGGAAACCGGCGCGCCGCTGGCCGGCGAGATGAGCGGGCACATCTTCTTCAAGCATGAATGGTACGGCTTCGACGACGGCATCTACGCCGCCGTCCGCCTGATCCGCGCCGTTGCCCAGCTGGGCGGCTCGCTGACCGACCTCAAGGACGCCATGCCCCCCATGGTCAACACCCCCGAGCTGCGCTTCCAGTCGTCCGAGGACCGCAAGTTCAAGGTCGTCGAGGAAGTCCTTGCCCGCCTCAAGGCCGCAGGCGCCACCGTCGATGAAACCGATGGCGCCCGCGTCACCACCCCGGACGGCTGGTGGCTGCTGCGCGCTTCCAACACCCAGGACGTGCTCGTCGCCCGTGTCGAGGCGCGCAGCACCGAGGCACTCGCCCGGCTGCAGCATGACCTCGATTCGGCCCTGGCGGAATCAGGCGTTGCTCCTACAATCGTCGGTCATTAAAGTTATCCCATCATTTCGGGCACGACCCGGATCGGGTTCGATTTCTGCATGAATTGAGCCGGTTCGCGTAACAAATCGTCGTTCTGCACCAACTAATTGCGCGAAAATCGCGTGAACTACCTATAAAGCGCCATGTTGCAGTGCAACATTGCGCTTGCGCCGATATGATTTTTCGCTATGTTGCACCGCACCATGAATGTGGAGCCCGCAATGTCCGCCAAGTCCGATCAAAAGCCAGGCGTCGCCGCACCAGTGTCGAAATCTGTCGATGCCGTGGCCAAGGCAATCGCGGCGGCACCCGTTCTGTCGCCCCCGGCAAAAGCGAAAAAGGCTGCGGCAACCAAGCAGGCGCCCCTGATCCTCAAGCCCGCCGTGCCTGCACCGACGCTCGCCGAACTGAAGGCCACCGTACCGGCCACGCCTGTCTTGACGACCACGCCGCCGGCCCCGCCGACGCCCGTCGACACTATACCAACCGTTGCACCGGCCCCGGTCCCGGCATCCGCCGCGGCGAAGCCGGCTTTTACCGCGTCGAAGCCGACGCCAGCATTTACCGCGCCGAAGCCGACGCCAGCACCTACCGCGCCGAAGCCGACGCCAGCGCCAATCGCGCAAGAACCCCCGGCGCCGATCGCGCCCCGACCAACCTCGGCACCCAACACGCCGAAGACCGAAGCGGCGCCGGTAGCGCCGACACCCAGTGCGCCGGCCCCCGTTGCGACGGACCTGTCCCGCCCTGTTCTGGCTGCTGTCCCAACCCAAAAAAAACCTCAGGAGAATCCCATGGCAACTGCATTCGATACGAACCCCGAAAAGATCGCCGATTCGATGAAGTCTGGCGTTGCCCAGCTCACCACCGCTGCTGAATCGGCCATGACCAGCGGCAAGGCTGCGATGGAGCAGATCACCGCCAAGTCGAAGGAAGCCGTCGAGAACAGCATGAAGTCGCTCGACGAGATGACCGAAATGGCCCGCGGCAACGTCGAGGCCCTGCTCGCTGCAGCCCGCGCTGCAACCGCCGGCATCGAATCGATCGCTGCCCATGTCGGTGAAGTCTCGAAGAAGAATTTCGAAACCACCTCGGTCGCGGTCAAGGCGATCACCGCCGCCAAGACCCCGAACGAAATGCTCCAGCTGCAGGGCGAATTCGCCAAGGCGCAGTTCGACGCTTCGGTCGCCGAAATGTCCAAGCTCACCGAAATGATGATGAAGCTTGCCGGCGAAGTCTTCGAACCGGTCCAGAACCGCGTTGCGATCGCCACCGACAAGATCAAGACGACCTTCAACAAGTAAGTCGTTTTCATCTGCGGACGTCAAAAGGGCGGGTGCGGTCACGCACCCGCCCTTTTCGTTGCGCGCTTTCCAACCTATATTATAGGTTCGCTCCCAGCCCGGACAGGCCACCCACCGATGATCCTGATGCCAACCGCCAGCGATGGCGATCGTGATTCCGATACGCCCGGCGGCAACAACGGCACCGGTGTCGGTGTCGCCACCAAGACCAAGCCCAAGACCGCCAAGCCGGCGCTCTACAAGGTGCTGATGCTCAACGACGACTATACGCCGATGGAGTTCGTCGTCCTCACGCTGCAACGCTTCTTCAAGATGACCATCGAGGACGCCACCCGCGTCATGCTCGCCGTCCATCAGCGCGGCGTCGGCGTCTGCGGCATTTTCACCTATGAAGTCGCCGAAACCAAGGTCAACCAGGTCATCGATTTCGCCCGCGAACACCAGCACCCCCTCCAGTGCACCATGGAAAAAGACTAGCGCTGTCCTTCCCCCCTCCATTCTTCAAGGGAGGGGTCGGGGGTGGGTGACTCCGCCCCGCCAAACCCGCCTGCGCCACAAAGCGCCTCGCACCCCCATCTCCGTCGCGCTAATCAGGCGCAATGATCCCAACTCCACCCCGCCATGCCGTCATCATCGGCGCCACCGGCGGCCTGGGCACCGCCCTCGCCGACCTCCTGTCCACAAACCCCAACACCCGAATAACCCGCCTCTCCCGCAGCACCGGCCTAGACCTCACCAGCCCCGCCAGCATAACCGCCGCAGCCGCAGCCCTTTCCACCCCGCCCGACCTGGTCATCGTCGCCACCGGCCTCCTCCACGCCGAAAGCCTCGCCCCCGAACGCGCCCTCCGCCAACTCTCCGCCGCCGCCTTCACCCAGGCCTTCGCCATCAACGCCATCGGTCCGGCGCTCATCGCCCAGGCTTTCCTCCCGCTGATGCCCAGGAACCGCCGCACCGTCTTCGCCGCGCTTTCCGCCCGCGTCGGCTCGATATCGGACAACCGCCTCGGCGGCTGGCACGCCTATCGCGCCTCGAAATCCGCCCTCAACCAGATCCTGTGCACCATCGCCATCGAGCAGGCGCGCACCAACCCCGAAAACATCGTCCTCGGCCTCCACCCCGGCACCGTCGACACCGGCCTGTCGAAGCCCTTCCAGCGCGGCGTCGCGAAACTGTTCACCCCGGCCGAAAGCGCCGCCCACCTCCTTGCCGTCATTGCCTCGGCGACCCCGGCGATGTCAGGCCGCATCTACGACTGGCAAGGCACCGAAATCGCGCCCTGAAGAAAACTGTCATCCCGGGCTCGACCCGGGACCCAGCGTCTCATCCCGCACCCTCAAACCGAAGGCGTCGCCCCAGCCTCCGGAATCGTCCCCTCATCAGCAATCCCAGCCCCGAACGAAGCCGAGTCATCGCTCCCATCCGCCCGGTGCGCCTTCGGCTCGCCGCCTGCACTCCCGCCCGCATCCCCGCCCGCATCGGCGGCCGCGCGCTTCTGCGCAAACCACGCCACAGCCGCTGCGCCCGCCAGCACAACCCCGAGCAACTTGCCCAGCCCGCGTTCCTTGCGTCCCGCATGCTTATGTCCAAACGGCGTCTTCATCATCATCTCCATCCAAATCCACTCCCCTCTTAATTCCCGCCGCGCCGATGGGTTTCGCCGCTTGTCTTGCACCGTCCCAACCCACCGCTTAACCATGTCGCAATGCCGGAACCCGCCGCCGCCAGCCCAGCGTCCCCAACCGCATCCCGCGACGCCGGCCTCATCCGCGGCGTCGGCCCCGTCGCCCTCACTGCCGCCTTTGTCGGCATGCTCGTCGGCAGCGGCATCTTCACCGTCCCCGCCGCGATGGCCGCCGCCGTCGGCAGCTACGCCCCGCTCGCCTATGTCGCGTGCGGCCTCGCCGTCGGCGCCGTCATGCTGTGCTTCGCCGAAGGCGCCAGCCGCGTGCCCACCAGCGGCGGTGTCTCGGGCTTCGTCGGCATCGCCTTCGGGCCCTATTGGGGCTTCCTGACCGGCATGTTCAACTATGCCAGCGCCGTACTCGCCTCCGGCGCCATCGCCGCTGCTGCCGCCGACGTCATCGGCACTGCCCTTCCCGCCCTTGCTACAGGTCCGATCCGTGCCATCGCCATCACCATCTGGTTCTTCGGCCTAGCCCTCATCAACATCGCCGGCGTCGGCATCGCGGCCCGCTTCGTCACCATCGCCACCAGCATCAAGATCGTCCCGCTGGCGCTGTTCATCGCCATCGGCGTCTGGTTCATCGTCCCGGCACAGCTCGCCCTCGCCATGCCCGCCGGCGGTGCCGATATCGGCCGCGCCGCCATCCTCGGCATCTTCCTGTTCACCGGCATCGAGGCCTCGCTCGCCGTCTCGGGCGAAGTCCGCAACCCGGCGCGCACCATCCCGCACGCCATCATCGCCTCGATGCTCGGCTATGCCGTCATGTGCGTCATCGTCCAGCTCATCGCGCAAGGCCTGCTCGGCGACGCTCTCGGCGCCTCCCCCGCGCCCCTCGCCGAAGCCGCCGCCCGCCTGTCGCCCCTGCTCGGCATCATCCTCGGCGCCGGCGCCGCCATCTCGATGCTCGGCTGGAATGCGTCGGACTCGCTATCCTCGCCGCGCATGTTGTTCGCCATGTCCCGCGACGGCATCCTGCCCACTGCGCTCGGCCGCACCCACCGCCGCACCCACGCCCCGTGGATCGCCAGCCTCGTCCACGCCGCCATCGCCGCGACCATCGCCGTCTCGGGCACCTTCACTTCGCTCGCCATCCTCGCGACTTTGTTCTGCGTGCTGATCTATTTCCTCGGCAGCGCCGCCGCCCTCAAACTGCGCCGCGACAACATCGCCCACGCCGGCCCGCCCGTCCGCATCCCCGCGCTCCTCCCGGTCGCCCTCGCCGGCAATGCCGCCATGCTCTGGGTCGCCTTCCAGAGCACCGCCCCCGAAGCCATCGGGATCGCCCTCTTCATCGCCGCCGCCAGCTTGCTCTATTGGGCGCGCCGCTCTGCTCCCCTCCCTTCTTCAAGGGAGGGGTCGGGGGTGGGTGACTCTTAACCCGTTCCCTTGACCGCCGCATAAGCCGCCAACGCCCGCGCCCGCCCCTCGGCATGCCCGACGATCGGCGCCGGATACCCAGCCACCCCGCCGACCTCCCAGGGCGCATGGATCGCCGCATCCGACAGCCCGCGCAACTCCGGCACCCATTCCCGAATATACCCCGCCGCATCGAACTTGGCGCTCTGCGACACCGGCGCAAACACCCGGTTGAACGGCGACGAATCCACCCCGGACCCCATAACCCACTGCCACCCCAGCGAATTCGACCCCAGATCAGCATCCACCAGGCAATCCCAGAAAAACTGCTCCCCGGTCCGCCAATCGATCAGCAAATGCTTCACCAAAAACGACGAAGCAATCATCCGCACCCGGTTGTGCATCCATCCGATCGTCCACAGCTGCCGCATCCCCGCATCGACGATCGGATAGCCCGTCATCCCCCGCTGCCAAGCCGCCAACTCGTCCGGCGCGCTCCGAAACGCCAGGTCATCGAACTGCACCCGTCCCGGCACATCGCCATGCTCGGGAAACTGGTCGAGGATATTCGCTGCAAAATCCCGCCACCCCAGCTCGCGCAGATACGGCTCGGCCGCATCCGCCGGCACTGCGTCGGCCACCGCATGCCACACCGTCCGCACCGAAATCTCCCCCAGCGACAAATGCGGCGACAGCCGCGAAGACCCCTCCTGCGACGGCAAGTTCCGCCCCGCAGCATAATCCCGCGCCACATCCAAAAACGCTGCCAACCGCTTCGCCGCCCCCGCCTCGCCCGGTTCCCAAACATCAAACCCGCCCGCCCAGTCCGGCTTCGTCGGCAACAATTCCCAATCCGCCAGATCATCCCCCGCCGGCACATCGCCGAACACCAGCTCCGGCGCCTTCATCGGCAACGGCGGCGGCAGTTCCGCCCGCAGCTTGTTCCACCACGGCGTAAAGATCCGATACCGCCCGCCGCCACCCGCCGTCACGCTCCCCGGCGCCGCCAGCAACGCCCCATGATAGCGCTTCAATTCGGTCGCCTTCGCCACCGCCGCATCCTGCAGTTTCGCCCAGGGCTCGTAATGCGTCAGCGTATGCACCGCCGCCGCCCCGATCGCCGCCGCCACCTCGGGCACCACGACCCCCGCCTCGCCCCGCCGCAACACCAACCGGCCACCCAGCGATTTCGCCAAAGCCGCCAGGCTGTGATGCAGCCACCACCGCTGCGCCGCGCCCATCTTCCAATGCCCCGGCGTCACATCGTCGAGCACATACAGGCACACCACCGGGCCGGCCTTCGCCGCCGCCGCGACCGCCGCATGATCGGCCAATCGCAAATCGTTTCGGAACCAGATGAGATGCGGTGCTGACATGCCCCCTGCATACCGTCTAAAGCCGCCTCACCAAAGCCCAAGGAAAGCGCTCAAATGCCGCAACTGGCCTATGTCGACGGACGCCTGACCCCGCTGCGCGATGCCCATGTCCATGTCGAGGACCGCGGACTCCAGTTCGCCGACGCGCTCTACGAAGTCACCGCCGTCCTCAATGGCAAAATGCTCGACTGGCCCCACCACATCGCCCGCCTGCGCCGCAACTGCGCCGCGCTGTTCATCGATTTCGCCATGTCGGACGCCGCCCTCACCCTCCAGGCCCGCCGTCTCATCGCGGTTAACGGCCAGGCCGACGCGCTTTTATACCTGCAACTCAGCCGCGGCACCGCCAAACGCGACCATGGCTTCCCCGCCAACCCCCGCCCGACTCTCGTGATGACCGTCCGCCGCTTCGACTTCCACCAGCGCACCGCACAGCAGAAAACCGGCGTAAAAGTCATCACCGTCAACGACATGCGCTGGCGCCGCGTCGATATGAAGACCACCGGGCTTCTGGCAAACGTCCTCGCCAAGCAGGACGCCCGCGCCGCCGGTGCCTTCGAAGCCTGGCTCGTCGCCCCCGACAACACCGTCCGCGAAGGCGGCTCGACCAACGCCTATATCGTCAAGGCCGGCCGCCTCATCACCCACCCGCTGTCCGAATCGATCCTCCCCGGCATCGCCCGCGCCACCCTCCTCCGCCTCGCCCGCGAAGCCCAGATCCCCATCGACGAACGCCCCTTCTCGCTCGCCGAGGCCCTCGCCGCCGACGAGGCCCTGCTGACCTCCACCACCGCCCCCCTCCTCCCGGTCGTCCGCATAGACGAAAACGCCATCGGAACCGGTTCCCCCGGCCCGATGGCGTCACGTCTCGCAGCATTGGTCAGCGCCGAAATCACCGCCCAAACCGGCTGGCGCCCTTAATTTCGCCCTGTCATACCAGCGAAGGCTGGTATCCAGCCTATCCGCGCGGCCACTCCAGCCAGAACAGAACCCCGAGCCGCCAAACCCTATTCCTCCTCAGCTGTCATCCCGGGCTCGACCCGGGACCCAGTTACTTCTCTGCAGAACCAACCAAACCCCGAGCCCCGAACCCTCAGACAGCAGGCGCCGGCGCCGGCGGACCCCGGCGATCCCCCGGACCACCCTTGCCGCGCCAATCCTTCATCCGCCCCTCCATCCGCGTCTTCATCGCCCGCGAATCCGCCACGAACGCCTTGCGATCCGCCACCGACAGCTTGGTGAACCCGGCCAGCATCGACGCCTGGTGGCGTTCGCGCCCGGCACTGGCGACCTTGCGCTCCTCGTCCATCGCCCGCTTCAGCGCCCCGGTATCGAGCCGGTCGGCCTCGAGCAGCGTCAGCATCCGGTCACGCGCCGCCTTGATCGCCTCGCGGTCCGCAGCCCGCTCGCCGCCGGCCTGCATCGCCTCGCGCATCACAATCCGCCCGGCCTCGCTCATCGATGCAAAACGCTTGTGGCCGCGCATACCCCGCATACCGCCCCGCATCCCATGCCCGTCCGGCCCGGCGTGCACGCCCGCAGCAGGCGCTGCCGGAGCCGCCGGCACAGCCACCTGGGCCAGCACCGGCGCTGCCGTGCCAAGCATCAGCAACACAGCCGCGCCGCGCAATTTCAAAGTCATCATATCAATTCGTCCTCATCGATCGTCGGCGTAAACACCAAGGCGAAGTCGTCGGCATCGCTGCCCGACACATCGCCCTCAACCGTGGCCGACGGCACGGGAGAATTCGTTGCAATCTCTGTCGTCACCGGCCTCGGCACCACCAGCGCCAGCCCCACCGCCACCGCCACCGCCAGCGCACTGCTGGCGAACCAGCGCCGCACCGGCGACGTTCGCGGCATCACCGGCACCTGCGCCGTCGCCATGATCGCCTCGGCATCGAACCGCCGCGGCGCCACGTCGCCGGCCCAGCCCGCCAACCACCCATCCAGCCCGCGCGCCTCGGCCAGCGCCGCCGCGACACCCGCATCGGCCGCCACCAGCGCCAGCACACCGCCGCGCTCGGCATCGGGCCAGCGCCGCGCATCGGCGCCATAGGCCGCGATGATCTCAAGGGCGCGTTCGCTGTTCACTTGGGGTGTCCACTCCGATCAGGTTTCGTAATTCCATACGTGCCCGGCCCAGCAATCCCTCGACGGCCTTGGGGCTGGTCTCCAGCGCAGCGGCGATCTCGGCCATCGTCATGCCCTCGCCGTGGAACATCGCCAGCGCCGCGCGTTGCCGGGGCGCCAACCGCGCCATGCCGGCGCTCATCCGCGCGCGCTGGTCGTTCGCCGCCGCCGCTTCATAAGGATCGGGCGCGCTGCTCGCCACGTCATCGGCCTCGGCCAACGGCGCCACCAGCTTCAGCGACCGCCGCCGGTCGAGGCAAAGATTGACGACAATCCGCCGGAACCAGCCCTCGACCGACCCCCGCGCCGGATCGAACCGCGCCGCCATCGTCCACATCCGGGTCAGCGCGACCTGCACGACATCCTCGGCGCCGACGCGATCGTTCAGCGTCCGGTCCGCCAGCCGCAGCCCCTGTCCCTCGAGCGCCGCAACCAGCCGCGCGATCGCCATCGGCCACCCGCGCCATCAACAGCGCCAGCGGCGACGAGTCCCCGGTTTCCCGATCAGGCACCTTGAGCACGGGGATGACATGCATCGTCATTTTCACCCGGCATACGCGCCACCTTCGGAAAATCCCTTGCCGCGCCCCACTGCGCGATCAACCCCGCCGCATGCCGCCGCGCCACCGTCATCCGGTCGGCGGCATAGCCACCCCCCAATGTCGAGGCCAGCGGCACCCCCGCCGCCCGGCACATCCCGACAACCATGGCATCCCGCGCCGCCAGCCCCGCATCACTCAACGCCAGCCGTCCCAGCCTGTCATCCACATGCGGATCGACTCCCGCCTGAAACAGCACCAGGTCCGGCTTCACCTCCGCCAGCAAGCCGGCCAATTCGCGCTCCAGTATCGCCAGATACTCCGCATCGCCGCAGCCATCCGCCAGTTCGACATCGCGAAAACTCCGCGCCTTCCGCACCGGAAAATTCCGCCCCGCATGCATCGAAAACGTCAGCACATCGTCCCGCCCGGCAAAGATCACCGCCGTCCCGTCGCCCTGATGCACATCGAGATCAACGATCAGCACCCGCCGAACCGGCCCTTCGACCACCAGTAGATTGGCCGCAATCGCCAGATCATTCGTCACGCAATACCCCGCCCCGCCATCGGGCAGCGCATGATGACTACCTCCCGCCCCATTCGCCGCAAACCCATGCTCCAGCGCGTACAATGCCGCCCCATACGTCCCCCCAGCCACCGCCAGCGTCCGCCGCGCCACCGCCGCCGTTACTGGAAACCCGATCCGCCGCTCGCGCTCGGCCGGCACCCGCGCCGCCATCACCGCCGCCACATAATCCGGATCATGCACCGCCTCGACCCATTCAAGCGCCATCGGCTCCGGCGCAAACACCTCGATCGCCTGCCCCGCCTCCGCCAGCGCATCGAGCAACAACGAATATTTGCCCATCGGAAAACTATGCCCGACCGGCAACGCCGCCACATAATCCGCATGATGAAACAGCGGCAACGGGGGCAGCAAGGTCACCAATTCAAACCTGTCATACCAGCGAAGGCTGGTATCCAGCCGCGCCGCCAGGCCCACACCAACCGACACACGCCCACATCACCGGCAACGCCCCCTAAACCAAAGCCCGCGAAGCCATCTCCAGCACATCCCGGCTCACCCGCGGCGTCGCCGTAACCCGCTCCAGCTGCGCCCGCATGAGCGCCCCCCGCGCCGCATCGAACCGCCGCCACCGCCCCAGCGGCACCGCCAGCCGCGCCGCGCTCTGCGGATTGATCCGGTCGACCGCGAGCAGCTGGTCGCCCAGCAACCGATACCCCGCCCCATCCGCCGCATGAAACCAGCGCTGGTTCGCCGCAAACGCCCCCACCAGCGACCGCAGCCGATTAGGATTGGTAATCGAGAAATCCGGATGCCGCGCCAATGCCTCGACCCGCGCCAAAGTATCCGGCCGCCCGCTCAACGCCTGCACCGTGAACCACTTATCGATAACGTCGTTATTTCCGGCAAAGCGCGCATGGAAATCCGCCAGGCACGCATCGCGCTCGGGCGTATCGGTCCCCACCAGCGCCGAAAGCGCCCCCATCCGGTCCGTCATTGTCGCCGCCGTTTCATACTGGATCCGCGCCGCCGCCAACGCCTCGGCCGATCCCGCGCCAACGAGATACGCCAGTGCCACATTGGCCAGCCGGCGCGCGCCCTTCGCCGCCGGCGTCAAAGCCGTCCCGCTCCCCGAATACGTCCTCAGCGCCGCCCACCACTCAGCCTCAAGCCCGGTTGCAATCGCCAGCCGCGCCGCCTCCCGCCGCCGGTGAATCCCCTCGACATCGACCATCGCCGCCTGGTCACCGATAAAGCTCTCGGTCGGCAACAACATTGCCTCGCCGACGAACGCCGCATCAAGCTTGCCAGCCGTGCCATCCATCAGCGTCGCCGCCACCGCACTCACCAGCGCCGCCGGATCGTCGTCGGTCGCCAGCACACTCAGCGCCAGCCGCTGCATCGCCTCCCAGCGCGCGGACGGATCGTCGTCATGCCCCGCAAGGAACGCCAGTTCGGTCCGCGACGCTTCCGCCTCGATGATCACCGGCGCCGAAAACCCCCTGTTGAGCGACAGCAACACCGGCTCATCCACCGCATCGAACTCCACCCGCGTCACCGCCTCGCGCATCTCGACGACCCGCTCCTCGCCGATCCGCCTGCCGCTGTCCCGCCCGATCAACGCCATCCGGAACGGCATGTGCACCGGCAGCTTCACCGCCTGCCCAGGCGTCGGCGACTGGCTCTGCACCAGCTCGACGATCACCTTGCCGGCCTCGCGCCGCTCGTGCACCGCCACCCGCGGCGTCCCCGCCTGCTCGTACCAACGCCGGAACTGCCCCAGGTCGCTGCCGGTCGCCGCCTCCATCGCGGCCACCCAATCCTCGCACGTCACCGCCTGGCCATCATGCCGCTCGAAATACAAATCCGTACCGGCGCGAAACCCCGCCGCGCCCACCAAGGTATGGAGCATCCGGATAACCTCAGCGCCCTTGTTATAGATCGTCGCCGTATAGAAATTGGCGATCTCGACATAATGATCCGGCCGGATCGAGTGCGCCAGCGGCCCCGCATCCTCGGGAAACTGCACCGCCCGCAAGCCCCGCACATCCTCGATCCGCCGCACCGCCGCGCTGCCCTGGTCCGCCGAAAACTGCTGGTCGCGAAAGACCGTCAGGCCCTCCTTCAAGCTCAGCTGGAACCAGTCGCGGCAGGTCACCCGGTTGCCGGTCCAATTGTGGAAATACTCGTGCGCGACAACCCCCGCGACACCATCGAAATCGCTGTCGGTCGCGGTCTCCGGATCGGCCAGAATATACTTCGAATTGAAGATATTCAGTCCCTTGTTCTCCATCGCCCCGGCGTTGAAATCATTGACCGCGACGATGTTGAACGCGCCCAGGTCATACTCCCGGCCATAGATCGCCTCGTCCCATGCCATCGACGCCTTCAACGCCGCCATCGCATGGGCGCAGCGCGGCACGTCTGCCGCCGACGTCCAGATCGCCAACTCGACCTGGCGCCCGCTCATGGTCGTGAAACCATCCCGCAGCGCCGACAGGTCGCCGGCAACCAGCGCGAACAAATAACAGGGCTTGGGCCAGGGATCGGTCCAGGTCACCGCATGGCGGCCGCCCGCCAGCCCCGTCTCGACCGCGCCGCGATCGCCGTTCGACAACAGCACCGGGTACAGGGCCGCGTCGCCCTCGATCCGCACCGTATAGACCGACAGCACATCGGGCCGATCGGGAAACCAGGTGATGGCGCGAAAACCCTCGGCCTCGCACTGCGTCACCAACCGGCCTTCGCTTTCGTACAGCCCCATCAGCCGGGTGTTGAGCGCCGGCGAGATCTCGACCTCGAACTCCACAATCGCCGCATCGCCGACAATCGCAATCTCGAGCCGCTCGCCGACCGGCACCACGTCGATCGGCTCGCCGTCCAGCATCGCAAACGACGTCTTCAGATTCTGGCCATCGAGCACCAGCGGCCGGTCGTGGTTGCCATTGCGCCGGACCACCAGCCGCGACGTTACCCGCGTCGATCCGGCCGACAGCCGGAAATCCAGGCTTACCTCGGGCACCAGCCAGTCCGGCGGGGCATAGTCGGCAAGGCGTATGGCGCCGGGCAGTTGCGGAATTGACTGGGCATCGAGCATCTTCATGACCTTGTTTTGCCAGTTCACCCCGCCAATGTCCAAACTACCCCAAACAGGCAGCGCCAGCGGCATGACCGGGACCGGACAGCACAACGCCGGGCCACTGGGACCCGGCGTTGCTACGCAATTGCGCCCATACTCCGGCGCAGCAGGGTGTAACCCTTACTTCGTTTCGGTCGCGGTGCCGGTCGCGCCCTCTTCGATCTTGTCGGCCTTGGCTTCGCCGGCATCCTTGACTGCATCGGCCTGATCGCGAATGGCATCAGCCTTCACTTCGGCATTGTCTTCGACGACACCGCCAACGGCCTCACCCTTGTTCTCTATGGTGTCGGCAGTCGTTTCGATCTGCGCTGCAGCGCCTTCGGTTTCGGCACGTGCCACATCGGCGGCCTTGTCGGCTGGCGACTTGTTGCAGGCGGCGAGCGTCAGGCCGGCGGCAAGGATCATCATGGTTGGGGTCAAAGTCTTCATTTCGGCTCTCCTGTTGGGTCCGGACTGCAAAACGGCCTTGCCGCCGCTAGGTTCCGAAACGTCCGCAGAACATTTCAACTGCGCGACGAACGCCATCAAATCGGCGACAAATCGAATATTGGGTGGACCCGGCCATAATCGGGGGGCGTTCATAGCCGGGTCCGGTACGGGCAGCGAAAGCGGGGGGACTGATCGCGCTGCCTTGCCGATGATTACGCATGGTTTCGGGGCTGGTTGCATCGCAGCGTAAGAAATGACGGAAATTCCTTCGCGCATTCGAGCAACATCTCGGACGGTGCGGAACTAAAGATAATGCCGCCGGTTTTCGCAAACGTCTGCCGGTTCGGCCGGCGGGCTGTTAGGCACAGCCGCCCCACGCGGGCGCACTTGGGAGCAAGATCATGTCCAGCGAAACACCCACCGCAAGCAGCTACGACACCAGCCGGGCGCCATCGGCGCTGATCGCCGCCGACCGCGTCAAGGGCACCCCCGTCTATAACGCCAATGATGAAAAGCTCGGCAGCATCGATTCCATCATGATCGACAAGCGCAGCGGCAAAGTCGCCTATGCCGTCATGTCGTTCGGCGGTTTCCTCGGCATCGGCGAGCAATATCACCCGCTGCCCTGGGACGTCCTCGATTACGACCCCGAGATCGGCGGCTACCGCGTCGCCCTCGATCGCAGCACCCTCGAAGGTGCCCCGTCCTACGAACGCAACGCCATCGACGAGTTCGACTATGACAGCCACGGCGGCGTCATCGACAATTACTACGGCGTCGAGATCGCCCGCCGCTCCAACTTCCCCGGCGCTCCCGAACCCGATGTCGCGCGCGGCACCCGCACCGATGCCAACGGCAACCAGACCACCGACCGCTATTGAGGACGCCTGTCATCCCGGGCTTGACCCGGGACCCAGTTCCTTCTCTGCAACAATAGACCGCAGTTCGAAACCTGCCGCCCCGTTCCTCGCCGAACGGGACGGCTTTTTCGTTTCCACGCGGCCCCGCTCTTTGCCAAGGTGCCGCCGATGCACATGCTCATCCTCGGCCTCGGCTACACCGCCGCACACATCGCCGACGCCTTTCGCGCCCGCGGCGGCACCGTCACCGCCGTCCGTTCGCGCGCCGCCGCCGGCGTCCTGTCCCTAAACGACCCCGCCATCCCCGCCTTGCTGGCCAAAACCAGCCACATCCTGTCCTCGGTGCCCCCGTCCGATACCGGCAACGACCCCGTCATCGACCGGCTGGGACCGCAAATCGCCGCCGCCCCTGCCCGTTGGGTCGGCTATCTCTCCTCCACCGGCGTCTACGGCGACGCCGCCGGCGCCTGGGTCGACGAGGCCTCGCCATTGAAGGGCCGCCGCTCCGGGCGTCTTGCTGCCGACCTCGCCTGGCAAGCCCTCCACCCTCAGGCGCGCATCTTCCGCCTGCCCGGCATCTACGGCCCCGGCCGCAGCACCCTCGACCGCCTGCGCACCGCGCCGGTCGCCCGCATCGACCTCCCCGGCCACATCTTCAGCCGCATCCATGTCGCTGATATCAAAGGCGCAATCGACGCCAGTCTCGACCACGGCGACCCAGGCGTCTACAACCTCACTGACGACGAACCCGCCCCCGGCGAAGCCGTCACCGCCTATGCCGCCCGGCTCCTGAACCTTCCCATTCCGCCGCTCCAGACCCTCGCCCAGGCCGCGCTATCCCCGATGGGCCGTGCCTTTTACGGCGAATGCCGCCGTGTCGCCAATGGCAAGATGTCGCGCGATTTGCGCTATGAATTGCGCTATCCAGACTACCGACAGGGCCTGACCGCCTGCTTGAAGGAGCTAACCCCATGAAATTCGGTGCTGGCCAATCCGTAAAGCGCGTCGAAGACGCGCGCCTCCTCACCGGCAAGGGCGCCTTCACCGACGACCTGCAACGCCCCGGCATGCTCTACGCCGTCACCCTGCGCTCGCCCTATGGCCACGCCGAAATCACCTCGATCGACACCGCCGCCGCGCTCGCCCTGCCCGGCGTCGTCGCCGTCTATACCCATGAAGACATTGCCGAATATGGCCCGGTGCCGTGCATGGTGCCACTGTCGGGCGACATCAAGACCGACCGCCCCATGCTGGCCAAGGACCGCGTCCGCTTCGTCGGCGACGGCGTCGCCTTCGTCATCGGCGAAACCCGCGAAGCCGCCCGCGCCGGCGCCGAAGCCGTTGAAGTCGAATATTCCGAACTCCCCGTCGTCGCCTCGCTCGCCGCCGCCATCGCCCCCGGCGCCCCGCAGATCTGGCCCCTGGCCAAGTCCAACACCCTGTTCGACTGGGCGGTCGGCGACAGCGAAAAAACCGAAACCGGCATGGCCTCCGCCGTCCATGTCACCCGGCTCCGTGTCGTCCAGAACCGCATCGCCCCGACCTCGATGGAAGTCCGCGCTGCGCTCGGCGAATACGAGGAGGAAACCGGCTTCACCCTCTCGGTCGGCAGCCAGGGCGTCGCCGGCATGCGCCAGATCGTCGCCGGCCCCGTCTTCAAGATCGACCCCGAACGCGTCCGCATCGTTACCGGCGACGTCGGCGGCGGCTTCGGCATGAAAAGCTTCTTCTACGCCGAATACGGCCTCGTCCTCCACGCCGCCCGCGCCCTTGGCCGCCCGGTCAAATGGACCGGCGACCGCGGCGACGCCTTCCAGACCGACACCCACGGCCGCGCCATGGTCAGCGATGCCCGCCTCGGCTTCGATGCGGCTGGCCGCATCACCGCCATGGCGGTCGAAACCTGGTCCGACCTCGGCGCCTATCAATCGCAATTCGGCCCCGCCATCCAGACCATGGCCGGCGGCCGCATCATGGGCGGCGTCTATCGCATCCCGTCGATCCACAATCTCGTCCACGGCGTCGTCACCAACACCGCCCCCGTCGACGCCTATCGCGGCGCCGGCCGTCCCGAATCCGCCTATATCATGGAGCGCCTGATCGAAGCCGCCGCCCGCGAACTCGGGCTCGGCGTCGACGAAATCCGCCGCCGCAACTTGCTCATCCCCGCCGAACTCCCGCACGACAACGGCATCGGACTGACCTTCGACATCGGCGATTTTCCCGCCGTCCTCGAAAAAGCCCTGCGCCAGGCCGACTGGAACGGCTTCCCGGCGCGCAAGGCTGCCGCTGCGGCAAAGGGCCTGCGCCTCGGCCGCGGAATGGCCTATTATGTCGAGATCGCCGGCGGTGGCGGCACCGACGAATTCGCCGATGTCCGCGTCGCCCCCGACGGCAAGGTCGAGATGGCAGTCGGCACCCAGTCCAACGGCCAGGGCCATGAAACCGCCTATGCGCAAGTCCTCAGCGAACGCCTCGGCATCGACATGGACGACATCCGCATCGTCCAGGGCGACACCGTCCGTCTCGAAGCCGGCAACGGCACCGGCGGCTCGCGCTCGATGGCGTTCGGCGGCGGCGCCGTCCTCGCCTCGGCCGATGCCCTTGTCGAACGCGGCATCGAATTGTCGCGGACCGACCTCGGCGCCGACGACATCGATTATGCCGACGGCGTCTTCCGCGCCCGCGGCACCAACGCCACCCGCAGTCTCGCCGAGCTTGCCGCCGCCCACCCCGGCGCCCTCGACGGCCGCAGCAAATACACCACCGGCAAGCCCGCCCCCAGCTTCCCGAACGGCTGCCACGTCGCCGAAATCGAGCTCGACCCGCAGACCGGCAAGGTCACCATCACCCGCTATTCGCTCGTCGACGATTTCGGCAATTTGGTGAACCCGATGCTTGTCGAAGGCCAGATTCACGGCGGCGTCGCGCAAGGGTTGGGCCAGATCCTGCTCGAGGACATCGTTTATACGGACGATGGCCAGCTGGTGACCGGCAGCTTCATGGATTACGGCGTGCCGCGCGCCGACGACATGCCGTCGGCGATCGGCTTCGACACGCTCGGCACCCCAAGCCCGACCAATCCCCTGGGCGTCAAGGGCTGCGGCGAAGCCGGCACCATCGGCGCCATGCCCTCGGTGATGAACGCCATCATCGACGCCCTGGACGGCACCCAGATCGAAATGCCCGCCAGCATCGAGAAACTCTGGCGCGTCGCCCGCTCGCTCGAACTGGCGGTCGCCGCCGAATAGGCGCGGCTGTCCTACACGCCCGGTTTGCACTATCATGCCCGTTCACCTTCGACGCGCGCGCTCTTTGACATCGTCAGCACGACAGCCCGCATAATTGTCGCGTAAAATAGAGGCTTCATCGCGAAAACGACGACCAGCAGGAAACTGCCGAAATCGGAAAATGCGGAAAATGTTAACCAACTGAAGACTGTGATCCCGGGCTTGACCCGGGACCCATTTTATCTCCGCAGTCCTACTGCAGAAAGGCGATGAAGATCGCCCAGGCCAGTATCAGCAACGGCACCGTCATCACCTGCGCCCAGGCTGCCCCGCCGGGCAAATGACCGCTCGCCGTCTCGATTCCCCAGCCCTTCGCCTTGACCGCACGTTGGGCTGGCCGACCCATGCGACTCGCCCGCGCCATCACTACCGGCAAGCCGTAGTAGCCCGCGAACACCATTGCGGACACCGCGAGCACCAACCCGATCCCGGTGCCGCCGCGAAACGCCAGCCCCATGACCAACAGAAAACCCGCCGCCGTCGCCACCAGCTGCAACAGCAGCGACTGCGGCAGGTCGAACTCCAGCACCGGTGCCGCACGCGCGGGTGTGACCAAAGTCTCGACAGGTGCCCGAACCGCCGCGCCCGTATCCAGAAGCTCGAACTCGATCCGCATTGTCTTCACTCCCTACCCCGGCACCGCGCCGGATCAGGGAGACATTACCGCCAGCGAATCGAGCCCGCCTTGATCTGGATCAAACGCTAATGGCTGAGCACCAGCGGCACCGGCGCATCGGCGAGCAGCCCGCGCGTCACCCCCCCGAACAGTGTCTGCCGCCACCGCGAATGACCATAGGCGCCCTGCACCAGCCACGCCGACTGGCGCTCGGCCAGCACGTCGCGAATGACCGACTCGATGGTCTGCCCGCCACTCCCGCGCTCGATGACTTCGGCGCCCACACCGTGCCGCGACAGCCACGCCGCCGCATCGCGCGCCCGATAGTCGGTTTCCTTCTCCTCGACCGTCAGAATATCGACCGATTCGGCCAGCCGCAGCATCGGCAGCGCGGAACGCATCGCCTTGGCCGCTTCCTGCGAGCCATCCCATGCCACCAGCGCCGCCCCGGTCACCGCCAGGCCATGGCTGTCGGTGGGAACCGCCACCACCGGAGACGGCGCATGGATCGCGACATCGCCGGTCACCGCCAGCCGCATGCTCGCCATCTTGCCGAACGGACCGCTGTTCATCACCACGACATCGGCCAGCCGCGCCGCTTCGCGCACCCGCTCCACGGCATCGCCGTCGCGGGTAATCCAGTCCCATCCGATCCCCTCCTGCGCCAACTGCGCCTCGACTGCAGTGCGCTCGTTGCGCTTTTCCTGCTCAATCGCCTCGATCATCGCCGTCACCGGAAACGCCCCCATCGACGGCTCCCCCAGCGCATAGGCGGTATAGGGCGTCACCTGCAGGCAGGTCAGGTGCCCGCCGAACGCCCGTGCCAGGTCGAAGGCCGCCTGCAGGCGCGCGCCCTGGCCTTCATCATTGTTGACGGGCACCAAGATTGTCTTCATCGCGCTCTCCTTCACAGGGCGAAATCAACCCCTGCATGGCTTGAGCGCAAATCCTGCGCCTTGCATTGATGTCGATCAAACCGTTTCGTCGGCCGCAGCCGCAAGCGCCGCCGCATCGCGAACGACAATCATCCGCCCGCCCGGCAGGTCGATGACCCCGGCGGCGCGCAACAGCGTCAACTGCCGGCTGACGGTCTCGATGGTCAGCCCGAGCAGATCGCCTATCTCGCTGCGGCTCAGCGGCAGCTCGAAACTCGCCGCCGGCACTGCGGCTGCATCGCGCCGGCAATCGTTCACCACCGCCAGCCGCCGCCCCATATCGCCCAGGAACCCCGCCACCCGCGCCCGCGCCGAAGCCCGGCCGATCCGCACCAGCCAGCGCCGCGCCCGTGCCAGCTCGATCATCGTCCGCTCGAGCAACAGTCGCTCCATCCGCTGGTGGTCGGCCAGGCTGGCCTCGAACGCCGCCCTCGGGAACATGCACAGTTCGACATCGGTCAGCGCAGTCACGTCATGCTCCGCCGGTGCCGCAAACGGTCCCCCGATGAAATCGCCGGAATAAAGCAGCCCGACGATCGCCTCGTCGCCGGCGGCGGTGACGCTGGCGATCTTCATCACCCCGGCCTGGACGTTGGCGCAGGCCAGCGGCGGATCGCCGGCGCGCACCAGCACATCGCCGCGCACCAGCCGCCGCTGCACGCCAAGCTTGGCCAGCCCCACCAGTTCTTCGTCGCTCAATGTTCCGCACAGCGCCGAGTCGCGTACGCCGCAGTCACTGCAAGTCCGGGCCATCACCGTCTCCCCTATCCACGACTCCGCAGTGCGACCACCAGCCCCACCATCGCCAGCGCGCCGCCGGCGACCGCCATGCCGCTCCACACATAGCCTTCGAACATCGTCGACAACGCCATCGCCACCAATGGCACGACGACCCCGGTATAGGCCGCCTTGCCAGGCCCGACGGCACGGATCAGCGCATAATAAAGGCTGAAGGCTACTGCCGAAGCGACGATTCCCAGATAGGCCAATCCGGCCAAGTACGCCGGCGACCAGTCGATCACCGGTGCCCCCGAAATCACCAGCGCGGCCACGGTGTTGATGATGCCGCCGTACAGCATCGACCACGCCAGCCCGCCCTCCAATGGCAACGCGCGCCCCGCCGGGCTGGCCTGCATGACATTGCCGACGCTCGCGCACAGCACCCCGGCCACGGCAAGCGCCAGTCCGAGCACGACCTCGCTGCCGTCGAGGCCCGGCGCCATCACGTCGCGCGCAAACATCATCCCCACGCCGGCGATGCCCATCGCGCCGCCGAGCAGGAAGCGCGGCGTCACCTTGATCCCGAGAAATACCGATCCCAATAGCGCATTGGGCACCATCAGCAGTGCAAAGCTCAGCGCCACAAGCCCCGAGGTGACATGTTCTTCGGCGCGGTAGACGAGATTGAAATTGAGCGAAAACTGCATCACCGCGACGATCAGCGCAAAGCCGTGCCCGCGCCAATCGAGCCACAGCGATTTGCCCCGCACCAGGCACATGACCATCATCACGCCGCCGCCGAGCAGGAACCGCCACGCCACCGACCACGACGTCGGCACCACCCCGAGCTGGGTCTTGATGACCAGCCAGGTCGACCCCCAGATCAGCGTCACGATGGCGAAATAGACCAGCATCCGCGGGGTGAACCCCGTAGCGTCAGGCCGTACATTAGAAACAGGTGCGTGCATGACCAATGCCTAGAGCCTTTCACGCCCCACTGTCTGCCCCGCGCCGAAACTTTACCCGGCCAGCGCCGCCGTTAATGCCGCGATGTCCGCGGCGCTGCTGTCCCACGCCACCACGAAGCGCGCCTCGTTCGATCCCGCCGCGCCCCAGTCGTAGAATGCAAAGCCGAGGCTGCGCAGTCGCTCCGGCTCGCCGGCCCGCAGGCGGACGAACACCTCGTTTGCCTCCACCGGATACATCACCCGGTCGCCGGCCGCCGCCGCCAGCCGCGCCGCGCCGGCATTGGCTTGCCCGGCATTGCGCAGCCAGACATCGTCCTTGATCATCGCCAGCAACTGCGCCGCCTGGAACCTGCCCTTGCTCGGCATCTGCCCGGCGCGCTTGCGGCGAAACCGCAGGTCGTCGGCTAGCGCCAGGTCGAACAGCACGATCGCTTCCGCCGTCATGCCGCCGTTCTTGATGGTCCCGAAACTGAGCACATCGACCCCGGCACGCCAGGTAATATCGCCCGGATGACAGCCAAGGTGTGCCACCGAATTGGCAAAGCGCGCACCATCGAGATGCACTTTCCACCCACGCCCACGTGCATATTCGCCCAGCGCCGCCAGTTCCGCCGGCGAATAGACCGTGCCGGCCTCGGTCGCCTGCGTCAGCGATAGCGCCCGCACCTGGACCTGATGGGCATCGCCGCGATACGCCGAAAGCCCGGCCTCGATCCCGGCGGGGGTCAGCTTGCCGGCCTCGCCCCTGACCAGCAACAGGCTGGCGCCGCCGCTGAAGAAACCCGGCGCTCCGCATTCGTCGACCTGGATGTGCGCTTCCTCGTGGCACACCACCGCGCCATAGGGCGGCACCATTGCCGCCAGCGCCAGCGCATTCGCCGCGGTCCCGGTAGATACCGGCAGCACGACGCACTCGCACCCAAACAACGCCCCGAATGCCGCATCGAGCTGCTGCGAGATGGCATCGCCGTCGTACCCCGGGCCCGATGCAGGTGCCGCCACGCCGATCGCGGCGAGGACTTCGGGACAGGGCGCGGCGCTGTTGTCGGACAGGAAATTCATGCCTCCCGGCTAGGGCCGCACACCGCGCCGGTCAACGGCCATGCACCGCGCACGAACGAAAACGGCAGCACCCTTTGGCACTGCCGTTTCATACGCCGAAATCGGAGCCTAGAAGCCGAACGACAGGGTCGCCCGCGCACCATGGTCCTGGTTGTTGGACCCGATGATGCCGCTATAGCCGGCGCCGATCTTGATCATCGGGGTGATGCTGTAATTGGCCTGGGCTTCGAGGGCCACGGCATCGCGATCGAGTTCAACGGCGCGGATGAACGACTGGGTGTTCAGCCCACCCAGCGAGCTGTAGGTGATGCCGTTGCGATCGCCCGAAGTGCGGTGCCACGCCGCAGAGCCGGTGAAATCCACCTCCCCCGCCGTGATGCCGCCGCGCAGACCCACATCGACCCATGTCATCTCGTTGCGCTGGCCGGGGATATGCCGGGCAGCCATACCGCCAGCCTCGGTCAAGGCATTCGACTTAACCTGGGCATGGGCGACACGGCCGAACGGCTCGATCCGGCTGTTTTCCGCTGCCAGCAGGTCGAAGGCAACTTCACCGAAGATCTGGTAGGTCGTGCCGCTGACGCGGCTGGTCAGCGTTTGCGCCAGACCCGGAATGGTGATCGAACGCACACCTTCGGCGCGGTTGCCCGCCATCGATCCGCCAAGGCCGACCGCGAAACCCGCGCCTGGCTGGCGGTAGCCGGCATAGATGGCGCCACCCGTCGACTCGACGGTCGATTTGCCCAGCGTGGCAAATTCTATGTCGGTCTCGAGATAATAGAACATCGCGCCTGCCTTGAAGCCGTTCGTCGCGAAATCCATGCCGGTCAGCACGCCGCGCTGCTCGGTCTCGAACGCACTGCCGACGCCGTCGGCATCGGCCTGGCCCCAGGACCCCGCGGCACGCAGCCAGACCGTCGTTGCCAGGTCGCCGTCGTCGGCGGTTACCGACTGGGCCCCGGCGATGGCGCTCAACCCGGCATTCATGCGATCCCAGGCCGTCTCGCGAACGACGCGGCTATCCTCGAGCAGCACCCGGCGTTCGGCCGAATGAAGCTCGCCCGACAGCTGGCTGAGCGCGGTCGAAAAATTCGCACCCTGGGTGAAAAGCGCGAAGTAGGGCGACGGATTATATCCGGTCGTCACAGCGCGATCGAACGCCAGCGCGACCTGCAACGGGTTGCCGGTCAAATTGCCGAGCGACGCGAGCGACGTCGGCGTGAGGCTGAGCACAACCGAAGTTGAGGTATAAAGCAGCTTCGAGGTGATCGCCGGGCCGAACAAGCTGGCAACCGACGCGTCATTGGCAAATGTGCCGGTTCGTGCGCTCGACGACAAGATGATGGTTTCGCCGAAGCGACCCGCAGCCGCGGGCACCACCGAAATGTTGCCGGCGATCGATGCGGGACCCGTCGCCGTGAGACGGTCGACCGAGGCCGGGCCATAGTCGACGATGAAGGTCGAGCCCGCCAGCAGTGAAACCGCGCCGTTGACGTTGAGCGTGCCGACGCTGCCGACCGCCGCGCCGGGCGATATCGCCGAACCCGACTGTGCCGTCAGCGCGCCGACCGTGCCGGTGCCGGCCAGGGTTGCGCCGCTTTGCACCGTCGTCGCCGACTGCGCGATAGACCCGATGATGTTCAGCCGCCCCGCCGATACCGTCGTGGCACCCGTCAAGCTGCTGACCGCAGTCAGGTTGAGAACGCCAGTGCCGGTTTTGGTGATATTCCCTGCGCCGCCCATGGTACCGCCCAGGGTCAACGCGCCGCTGCCGACGTTGACGACGCCCGAGGTGGCGACCTGGATCGCATTGTTGAGCGCCAAACCTGTAACGCCGGCGGCAAGCGTGCCGCCATTGTCAATCGCGATCGGACCAGTGCCTGCCGAGGTGTTGGTGCCGATAGTCACCATACCGGCGGCAATACCGAGCCGGCCGAAGCTGTTGTTGCCGGTCAGCACCAGATTGCCCGGCCCGACCTGCGTGATCGAACCGCTCCCCGAAATCGTTCCCGCCAGCGTGAGCACGTCGGTCGCAACTGTGCCGGCCCGGACCATGTCGTTGCCCGTAGCGACGATGTTGTTTGCAAGGCTGCGGCTGGCGCCCGCCGAGGCCAGCGTCGTGCCCGATGCCATCGTCAATGCGCCGGCGCCGAGCGCGGTGTTGCTCGCGGCGGTAATAGTGCCCTGTGCAAGTGTCGTTCCGCCAGCATATGTGTTGGCGCCGTCCAGCACGAGGGACCCGGCACCCGTCTTGGTCAGGCCGTTGCTCCCGGACACCACGCTGTTAATCGTCGTCGTGCCGGTATTCGCTGTCTCGAGCGTACCGCCATTGATCGCCAGCTCGCCGCCGTTCAGGACATAGCCAGCCGTCTGGAAGCTCAATGCGGTGAAACCCTGAACACCAGCCACGGCAACCGTGCCGGGCGCGCCTGCGAAGATCCCGGTGGTATTGCCCCACGACAGGTTCGCCGAGCCATCGACATTGGTCCAGTTGGTCGCCCCCGACGCCCAGGTGCCGTTGCCGCCGTCGATGACGCCATCGCCGACGACATCGGCACCGTCCCAATACCGGACGCCCGCGAAGCCGACGAGCAGATTGACCTGGCCCTGGACAGACGTATCGATCGTGAAGTTGAAGCCGACCGGTACCGTGCCGGCATCAAGGCCATTGTTGGTCAGCGCGCCGCCATAGTTGATGACGCGAAAAGTCCCGACATCGAAACCCGGCAAGCCGACGACATTGATCGTGCCGTCGAGCGTCAGGCTATTGTTCACGGCGATCAAATCGTTGATCCCGCCACCGATCGCGCCGGCCGTCTTCAACTCGAAATCGAGCACCGAGCCGGCACCCAGCACCAGGCTGCCAAGCGTCAGCGTCCCGGCACTCGTACCCGGCGCAATCCTCGCGCCGTCGGCAACGGTCACGACGCCGCCGATCGAGCCCGAGCCTGCGAGAATAGCGCCGCTGCCGATTGCGGCGTCGCTGGTTATGCTGCCATTCATGGTCAACTGGCCGGTGATGATCGTCGCCGGTCCGGTAAAGCTGCTTACCCCGGTCAGCGTCAGATTGCCGTCGCCGAGCTTCTGGAAGCCGCCGGCAACATTGGTGTTGTTGATGATGGCTCCCGTCAACGTCAGGTCATATCCGCGCGTGTCGATCCGCAACGCCGGGCCAAGATGGATCCTGTTCGCGACAACGAGGTTGTCAGCATAAGCTGCGATGCCTGCACCGCCACCAGTGCTAAGAATTCCAAATCCGGCCGCCGTACTGGTGCCGAGACCAAGGGTGCCGGTTGCGAGTGAAAAGTGCCCGGTAAAGCCGTTGTCGCCGGTCAGGAGCAAAGTACCCGGACCCTGCTTCATGTACAGGAAGCCGCCACCCGAGATCGGGCCCGAGAGCTCGAGCACGCTGGCCGCATCGAGCAGCTCGAAGTTGAGACCGCCGAGGAGCACGACCCGGTTGCGCAGCACTGCCGACAGATTGCCCACGGTCGACATCGACGCCTGGCCTGCCGAGACGACGAGATCGCCACTACCCAATGAGCCCGTCGCGATGACAAGCTGTCCGTCCTGGAGATCGACGCCGCCGGAAAAACTGTTCGCTCCGCTCGAAAGCGTCAGGTTGCTCACCGTAGTCTTGATGAGGCGCCCGGTTCCCGAAATTCGGCCGGCCAGCTCCATCGACGCGCCTGACACCTCCAGATCGCCGCCAAGGCTGAAATCATTGGCAATGCGGCGACCCATGATGGCCGGCAGCAACACCGCCGCCCCAGTCACGTCGATCGCGCCGGTGCCCAGCGAGTCGTCCCGCGTGAAGCGAAGAATACCTGACCGAAGCTCGGTACCGCCGGTATAGGTATTGGACCCTCCGAGACTTTGCTGGTCCGCACCGGTCTTGACCAGGCGCAGATTGCCCTCGATGACGCCGCGGTAATTATACGTCCCGGCAGCCCCCACCGTCAGCAGGCTTGTCGTCGCCGTGCTACTGCGAACGATGCCAAAGCCGGCCAATCCGGCAACAGCCTGGCGGTATCCGCGAAGATCGAGCACGCCGGGGGCTGCCAGCGTCACGACCGAGTTCGGTGACAGGACATTGACATTGCCCGCAAACACCGCGCCATCGCTGATGGTCGTTGCGCCCGAATAGGTATTAAGCCCCGATCCATTCAGCGTAAGCGAATGCTGGCCGAGTTTGGTGAGCGCAAACACGCCGAGGCGGTCGTTCAAAGCGGCATCGATGGTCACGCCTCCGACCGCTGGCGTCAGCCGCAATATGCCGTTCGTGATTTCAGTCGCGCCGGCGACCGTGCTGCGGGCCGGCGATATGCCGTTCAAATTGAGGACTTCGGCACTTGCCGGTGCCAGCGCCGTTCCCGCCAGCATCAATCCGGTGACCGACAGGCCGACCTTGATGCGCCGGTACAGAACGGACGACGGCCTGGAGGCCCGATGTTTCTGGACCGCAACAATCATTACCAACCCCAATCAGACGTGCCCACATCTTAACACTTTGTGAGGTTTAGCCGAATTCGGAGTAAACACAAGGGTGAAACGTTTACTTTGTAAGCTCGAATGGGGCCGTTCAGACTTGGTTCAGGTCTGGTTTGCCGGATGGGCAAGCGCCAATTCGGCGTTTTCGCGTAGCTTTGCGTCGATCGCGAGCAATCGACCGTATTTTGAAAGGTCCGTTTCTACCCGACGGGCGTTATAAAGTTGCGGCATCAAGCACACATCAGCAATTGTCATTGACTCGCCGAACAAGAATCGTCCACCGAACTGCTCGGCAAACCGTTCGAGAGTCTCCAGTCCAGCATTTATCCAGTGCCGCGCCCAAGCATCGGCCTGCAGCTGCGACGCCCCGAGTTCTTCCTTGAGATACCGCAGCACCCGCAGGTTGTTGATCGGATGCACATCGCTGCTGATCGTCTGCGCGGCAGCACGTACCCGCGCCCGCCCGACGGCATCGCCCGGCAACAGCGGCGGCTCGGGATATACTTCGTCGAGATACTCGATAATCGCCAGGCTCTGTGTCAGCGAAACCTCGCCAATACGCAGCAGCGGCACCAGCCCCTGCGGGTTCAGCGCGGTATATTCCGGTGCCGATTGCGCCCCGGTTCGCAAGTCGATCGGCACGACATCATACGCCAGCCCCTTCCAGGCCAGCGCCAGCCGCACGCGATACGCCGCCGACGACCGCCAGTAACTGAAAAGCGTCAGTTCCGGCGCGGTCGTCATCGTTTCGGCGGTCCGCGGCGATGACTGTCCGGCTTGGGCCGCGGGCTGTCGGGCTTGCCGCGCGGGCTGTCGGCGAACGGGTTCTTGCTGCCGCGGAAGTTCAACCGGATCGGCACGCCTTCGAAATCGAGATCGTCGCGCAGGCTGTTGACCAGATAGCGGCCATAGCTTGCCGGCAAATCCTCGGTGCGATTGCCGAAAATGATGAACGACGGCGGCCGCGCCGCCACCTGCGTGACATAACGCAGCTTGATCCGCGTCCCCCCGGCGGCCGGCGGCGGGTTGCGATCGAGCGCATTCTCGAACCAGCGATTGAGCTGCGACGTCGAGACCCGGCGCGACCATTTCGTCCGCGCCTCGGTGACCGCCTTCATCATCAAATCGAGCCCCTTGCCGGTTTGCCCCGACAGCGCCACCAGCGGCACGCCGCGGATCTGCGACAGGCCATCGTCGAGCGCCTTGCGCACTCCCTGGAACAGCGACGACTGGTCGTGCGCTACGTCCCATTTGTTCAGCGCAATCACCAGCGCCCGGCCTTCGGACAGCACCAGGTCGGCAATCCGCAAATCCTGACTTTCCAGGCCCAGCGTCGAATCGAGCAGCAGCACCACGACTTCGGCGAAATCGATCGCCAGCTTGGTATCCGTCGCTGCCATCCGCTCGAGCTTGTCGCTTACCTTGGCACGCTTGCGCAGGCCCGCGGTATCGACCAGCCGCACCGGCATGCCGTGGTAATCCCACGGAATCGCAATCGAATCGCGCGTGATGCCGGCCTCGGGCCCGACCACCAGCCGCGCTTCGCCGAGCAAAGTGTTGATCAACGTCGACTTGCCCGCATTCGGGCGTCCGACAATCGCCAGCTTCAGCGGCCCGGTGGGTTCGACATCGAGCTCGATCTCGCCATCTTCCAGGCCTTCGCCGAGCGCCTCTTCCTCAGGCTCATCCTCGACCGGGGCATCGATATGCGGCATCAGCGCTTCGAACAAATCGGCCATGCCTTCGCCGTGCTCGGCCGAAATCTGGATCGGATCGCCCAGCCCGAGCGCGTAGCTCTCGGCAACGCCAAGCTCGCCGGCGCGCCCTTCGGCCTTGTTGGCGACCAGAATTAGCGGCGTGCCGCGCTTGCGCAGCCAGTCGGCGAAATGCTTGTCGAGCGGCGTCACCCCGGCGCGCGCATCGAACACCAGCAGCGCGACGACGGCATCGCCAACCGCCGCATCGGTTTGCTGGCGCATCCGGCCGGCCAGGCTGGCGGCATCGGCATCCTCGAAACCCGCCGTATCGACGACGGTGAACTCGAGATCGAACAGCTTGGCGAGCCCCTCGCGGCGATCGCGCGTGACCCCCGGCATATCGTCGACAAGCGCCAGCTTGCGGCCGACGAGACGATTGAACAGGGTCGATTTGCCGACGTTGGGGCGCCCGACGATCGCGACGCGGGGTAGTGAATCAGTGTTGGACATTGCGCGCACCTAGCAGAGGAGCGCGCATCCGGCCATCATCGATACGCGGTCAGCTTGCCATCGTCGGTCAGCACATAGGCGGTATTGCCGGCGACGATCGGCGGCTGGAATGCCGAGGCCGACAATTTGATCGTTGAAATGATCTTGCCGGTATACGGCGAGACGACCACCATCTCCTTGTTCGAACCCGCCACGATCAGACGATCCGATGCCAGCACCGGCCCTGCCCATCTGATCGGCTTGGTCTTTTTCTTGACGTTGCCGAAATTGGGCAGCTGCAACATCCAGCGCACCTTGCCATCGCCGCGCGTCAGGCACAGGAGCTCGCCCTCGAGCGTCACCACGAACACGAATTCGCCGGCAACCCACGGCATCGACGTCCCGGCAAAATTGCGCTCCCAGGCGCGTTGCCCGGTCGCCAACTCCAGCGCCGCCATGCGCCCGCCATGGCCGATGGCATAGACCCGACCGCGATCGATCACCGGCGAGGCGTCGATGTCCGACAAGGCCGCCATCGCGGTCGAGCGCCCGGTCCGTGCCAGCGCATCGGACCATACCGTCCGACCGTTTTCAGCGCGTAGTGCATTGAGCTCCCCGCTCGAGAATCCGACCACGACAGTGTCCTGGGCCACCGCCGGCGCGCCCACCCCAAGCAGCCCGGCGACTTCGACGGTGCCCGCTACCGTCCACAATTCGTCGCCCTTTTCGGCGTTCAGCGCAAATATCTGGTTGTCCTGGGTGACCACGAAAACCCGGTTGTTTGCCACCGCGGGCGCCCCGCGCAGCGGTGCACCCAGCGTCTTGCGCCACAGTTCGGCGCCGGTTTTCGAATCGAACGCCGCAACGATGCCATAGCCGGTCGTCGCGAATATGCGCCCGTCACCGCCGCCGACACCGCCGCCGAACGCCGCATTGCTGTTCTTCTTGGCGACCGAAATCCGCGACTGCCACACTACTGCCCCGGTGGTCGCATCGAAGGCGCGAACATCGCCGCCGGTGTCCATGGTGAACACCCGCCCGTCCATCACGATCGGTCCGGAATTCAGCCGCCGCGTGCCGCTGCTGCCCGCGCCGATCGAAACCGACCAGGCCGCAGCCACCGTCTCGGGCAACGCCAGGTGGCCGTTCGCCTTCGACGCCGAACCGCCCGATTGCGCCCAATCGGCATTGGCTTCGGCGGGTGGCAAGACGATCGCCAGGTCCTGCAGCTCGGGCTCGGCAACGGCGCGGGTCTCGTAATTCAGCACCGGAATGCGCTCGCCCAGCGTCGGAGTCTTGGTCTTGCCGCCCTTGAATATGCCGCAGCCCGAAAGCGCCAGCGCCGCCACCACGACGAAACTCACCGATTGCTTGCGCAAGATCTGGCTATGCAAAGTTATGGCCCTTACTCGGCAGGCGCGGCGGCAGGCGCCGGCGCGGTTTGCGCACTGGTGTTGTCTGAGGACGCCGCGCCCGGCACCTTCAGGCTCGCCGCATCGACGCCGAGCGACAGCGCCAGTTCGGCGGCGCGACCACGCAGGCTCGTCGGCAGGCTTTGGTCACGCACGATCGCGGTCAGCAGCGGCTTGGCGAGATCGGGTTTGCCCGCCTTCAGATGCGCCAGCGCCGTCATCTCGCCGGCAATGCCGAACCAGGCATTGCCCGGGACGCTAAGCGTCTTCAACCGCTCGATCACCGCCGCCGGCGGCAGCGTGTCAAAGCCCAGCCGCACCGATTTGATCAGCGCCGCATCGCGCAGCGGCTGCGACAGCTTGCCGTCCACCGCAACCGCGTCGAGCAGCTTCATCGCCTTGGCATTGTCGCCGGCACCGGCGGCATCGGCCGCCTGCATCATCTGCGCCAACCCGCGATAGCCACCGGGGCCGTCCTTGGCGAGCCGATCGAGCACCGGACGCGCCGCCGCCGCATCGCCGACTTCCAGCTTGCTCATCGCCTGGGTCAGGTCCTCGCCCGCTGTCGCCCGCGCCTTGGCCTGCGAATCCTGCCACCACAGCCAGCCACCGACGGCTCCCAGGAACAGCACAACAGCCGCGATGATGGCAATCCCGTAGCGATCCCAAAGCGTCGCCACCTGGTCGCGGCGCACGCCTTCGTCGACTTCCCGCAGAAACGCTTCGTCGGGTTCGTGCGGGGTCACAGCCAAGATCAAAACGCTCCAAAATGCAGGTCAAAATACGGATCGGGCCGTCGCCTGCCCAGCGCCCAACCCATCGCAAATGCCGGGCGAAGGCTTTCGCAGGCGTGAATGCCCCAAGCGCGGTCAGAGATAAAGTTGTTTCTCCGTCGGGAACCGCCGCTCGCGCACCGCCGCTGCAAAGGTCGCCGCCGCCGTATCGATCCGCACCGCGAGGTCGTCGAAGCGCTCGACGAAGCGCGGCACCCGCTCGAACATGCCGAGCATGTCGTCGACCACCAGCACCTGGCCATCGCACGCCGCCGACGCACCGATGCCGATCGTCGGGCATTTGACCGTCTCGGTGATACGCCGTGCCAGCGGCTCGACGACGCCCTCGACCACCAGCGCGAACGCCCCCGCCGCCGCCACCGCTTCCGCATCGGCAAGGATGGTCGCGGCCTCTTCGGCGCTGCGACCACGGGCCCCGTAACCGCCCAACGCATTGACCGCCTGCGGGGTCAGGCCGACGTGCGCCACGACTGGAATTCCGCGCCGCGACAGGAAGTTGATCGTCTCGGCCATCGCCGTGCCGCCCTCCAGCTTCACCCCCGCCGCGCCGGTTTCCTTCATTACCCGTGCGGCATTCTCGAACGCCTGCTGCGGCGACGCTTCGTAACTGCCGAACGGCATGTCGACGACGACGACCGAATGATACGACCCGCGCACCACCGCCGCGCCGTGGGCGATCATCATCTCGAGCGTGACCTTCACCGTCGTATCGAGGCCATAGATGACCTGCCCGAGCGAATCGCCGACCAGCAACATGTCGCAATGCTTGTCGAGCAACTGCGCCATCCGCGCCGTGTAGGCGGTGAGCATGACGACAGGCTCGCCACCTTTGCGCTTGGCGATCCCCGGCACCGTCAACCGCCGCACCGGCTCCGGGACGGGATGCGCCCGGCTGGTACCGGTATCGAGCGTGAAAGTAGTCGACATCAACTGTGTTCCCGTTCGCGGCGCAATCGCCGAAAGTTTCGCGAGATCAGCCCACCGGCGGCCATCCAGGCGCGTTCGAAGACAAGCCCGGCAACGACGCTCAACACCAGCAGCGCCGGCACCATGATCTCGGTCTGCCCGGCGAGATCGAACCGGTATTTGAGCAAATGTGCCATCATGACGTGGCTGATATAGATGAAATATCCCGCCGACGCGATGCGCAGCACGATCGCCGCCGCCCGGTCGGGCACAGGCACCCACGGCACCGCCAGCAACGTCGCTATCGCCAGCGACAGCCAGGTCTGCCGCGCCGACATAAGGCCATAATCCCAGCCCGACAGCACGACGACCAGGACCACCACAGTCATCACCTGCCAGCGTCCGCGCGCAATCAGCGCCATCCAGCCGAGCACATAGAGATAATATTGCGCATCGATGGTTAGCGACACCGGGTTGGCATCGTCGAACACATACCTCGGCACGAGGATTTCCGCCGCCAACGCGCCTGCCAGCAGAGCCAGCGAAAACACGAACGGCCGCGCCCGGCTCAATCGGCGCAGCGGCGGCACCTTGAATACCAATATGGTCAGCAACAACGCGTGGAACACCGTCTCGATGAACCAGAACGCAAACAACGGCCCTCTCTGGGCATCGTCCACCGTGAACACGCTGACCAGTGTGAACCAGCCCCACGACCATGCCGCGCCGCTTGCCAGCAGCAGCGGAATCATCACCACCATGTAGGGCAAAATCATTCGCTCGAGCGATCCGGTCAGCGCCGGTCCCGTCCGGCCGGCCTCGAACGCCGACCGCTGGAACCGCGCCAGGTTATAGCCCGCCATCAGGAACAGGATCGCCGCGCCGCCGCGCAGGAACTCCGAATCGAGCGGCGCCGCATGCCCGGTGATGACCAGCGCCAGCGCCAGCAGCCGCACCAGCGTCTCGGTGCCGATCCGCGTCCCCCGGCGGCCGTGCGATGTCCCCGGCTCGGGCGCCATCGCCACCAGCGCGCTGATCGGCATCGCCTCCCACTGCGCCGGCAACTGGCCGAGCGACTTCTCGATCGCCACCGCGACATTGACATACGACATGCTGTCGCCGCCAAGCGCCTGGAAACTCGCCTCGCCGGTCAGCGCCGACCGGTTGAACGCCCGCCGATAACCCACCAGGATCGGATGCGCCCCCGTCTCCGCTACCGCCTGCCGCGCCGCCGCCGCCGCCGTCCCGGCGCGCCGCACCGCCGCATAATCGGTCTTGCCCGTCGCCAGCCGCGGCACCGGCCCCGCCACCACGGCGATCGCCGCCTCGGGAATATGGCAGCGCTCGGCGGTCAACGTCTCGATCCGCTCGCGCGCTTCGGCCGTAACAGCCGCCTCGACATGAACCGTTACCAGCGTGTCGTCGCCGCTGACGACCGCCTCGTGCCCGGCCTGCCGCAGCAACGCCTCGATGTCGTCGAACCCGATCCTGAGGCCCGCAATCTTGGCAAACCGGCTCGCCCGTCCAACGATCCGGTAAAGCCCCGCCGAATTGCGCACCGCGATATCGCCCGTCCGCAGCTCGCCCGGTCCGCTGGCTAGCGCCAGGTCGCCGCGTTCCAAAGCATAGCCCATCATCACGTTCGGCCCGCGATAGACGAGCTCGCCCGGTGTTTCCGCCGCCTCGATCACCGCGCCATCGTCCCCTAACAGCGAAAACGCCCCGCCCGGGATCGCCCGGCCGATGCAATCGGGAAACTCCGCCGCCTGTTCGTGCGGCAGCCACGCCATCCGCGGCGACGCCTCGGTCTGGCCGTACATCGCAAAAAACCGGAACCCCTGCGTATCGCCGCGCGCCGCCAACGCCCGCACCCGGTCCGCCGGCAACCGCCCCCCCGCCTGCGTCAGGCTGCGGATCGAATCGGGCAACCGCGCCTCGAGCCCGCTGCGCTCGAGCAGCTCGAAACTATACGGCACCCCCGATAGCGACGTCGGCCGCAACCGCTCGATCATCCCGGCAAAATCGGGATGCGTCATCGACACATCGGTAACGATGATCGACGCGCCCGCCATCAGATGCGAGTTGAGCACAGACAGTCCAAAGCTGTAGTGGATCGGCAATGTCGTCACCGCGCGCTCGTCCGGCCCCAGCTCCAGATACTGGACGATCGCCGCTGCGTTTGCCGCCACCGCCGCCCCCGAAAGCCGCACCAGCTTCGGGCTGCCCGTCGATCCCGATGTCGGCAGCAGCAGCGCCAGTTCCGGATGCAGCGCCGCCGGCGCGCCGCCAACCTCCACCCGGCCATCCGACGGCCACATCGTCAGTCCCGGCGCAAACGTCGCCAGCACCCGCCCGGCATCGCCATCGGCATCGAGCAACAGCACCGGGTTCCCGGCCCGCAAACATCCCAGATACGCCGCAATGCTGGCGACATCGTTGCGCACCAGTAGCGCCGTCAGCCGCCGCTCCCCATCCGGCGCCGCCGCAGCGATCATCGCATCCGCCCGCGCCAGCAGCTCACCATACGTCAGCGCGGCACCATCCGCCGTCAGCAACGCCGTCCGGTCGGCATGCCGGTCCAACCGCCTTGCCCAGTCGGCGCCGTTATCGGCAGTCAGCACCAGGTCTTCGAGCACGGCCCCATCCAACGATCATGGTCCATCTACAAGATTGCACGGCGGCGCCGCGTGCCGCCGTGTCGTGGCCCGCTCATAACCGACATCTGGCCGAAGTTCACGCCTTACGCGACACCCGCCTGAATCGGTCGATGACAGTCGATCCCATGGCCTGCCCCGGCATTTCGACAAAACGATACGTCAGCGCCGCCACCACCCACACCATCACCACCATCAACACCACCATCGCATCCATATGCCACTTGTTCGCAGGGTCAGGCGTATATCCCAGCCTGCCCCCGAGGTCGGTGACGTTGCGCAAACGCCCCATGATCAGCTGGTGCACCATATAGATCGAATACGACAGCACACCGGCGCGGACGAAGAACGGCCCGCGCATCAATCGCGATACCGGCCCGGCTTCCATCGCGAACACCGCCAGCGCCGCGCTGAACAGGAAGGGCGCCAGGAACGACCAGTGCGACAAGCGGGCGCTGGCCACGAAAACCGTGACGGCAACGACCAGCAGCACTTCGCTGATGGCCAATTTACGGGTGCCGACCGATCCGAGCCAGTTCGACACCGACTTCCACTGGGTCGCCATCAGCGCCCCCAGCCCGAACCCGACCAGGCATCGCACCAGCCCCATGTCGAAGGTGATCCGCATCGAGCTGTGCGTCGCCATTAGCGCCGCCAGCGCGACCGCGACCATGGCCACCAACCCTGCCCACAACCGCCGCGGCAAGGCCAGGACCAGCAGCGCAAATGCGATATACGTCCACCATTCCGCCGAAATGCTCCACGAAGGCATGTTCCAAGGCGAAGTATGGTCCATCGCAAAGCCATTGGTCAGCGTCAGGCTGCGCCACAGGTCGGGCAGGTTTCGCCCGCTCACCGCGCCCAATTCGGCACCCGCCGGCTTCATCGACACTTCGACCAGGAAATACAGCGCGAGGATGAACAGGTGCAGCGGCCACAGCCGGAAAAACCGCCGCGCAACAAAGACCAGCAGGCTTTCGCGATCGGTGATCCGGTTGGCATAGCTGTACGCGATGACGAACCCCGACAGCACGAAGAAGAAATCGACGAACAGGTAGCCGCCGCGAATGAACTCGCTCGATGTCAGGTGGCTGCCGTTGGGATAATGGTACAGCACGACCAGGATGGCGCATACGCCGCGCAAGCTGTCGAGCACCTCGAAACGGTGTCGCTTCACCGCCGAAACCGGTCGCCGCGGGGCGACGGCTGTCTCGGCCGACATGGTAGACGCACCGTCCGGCACAGGAATTGCCGGCGTCACGTCGCCGACGCGCCTTTATGCACCGTTAAGGAAGATTGCAGAAAATTCAGACGAATCATGGACTTCCTTGCCGCAAGGCAAGTTCGGCGTCTGGCGCTTTAGCTCTTTTGGGTCAAGCTGGAAGATATAGATGGTACGGTAAATTGCTCCTTTTAACCGGCCATCGACATGATGGCCTGCCATTCGTCATCGCTGACCGGCAGCACCGAAAGCCGGAATTGCCGGAACATCGCCATCCCCGCCAGCGCCGGCTCCCCCTTCATCGCCGCCAGCGTTACCGGCGACTTCATCGCGCGCACCGGCGCCACCGTCACCGCTGGAAATCGCCCGTTGGCATCGCTGGGATCGATGAAATGCTCGCCGACGACCCTGGCGATGCCGACCACCGCCAGCCCTTCGTTCGAATGATAGAAAAACAGCTCCTCGCCGATCTTCATCGTCCGCAGATAGATCGCCGCCTGGTTGTTGCGCACCCCGTCCCAGGTCGTCGACCCGTCGCGCACGAACATGTCCCACGAATATTTCGACGGCTCCGACTTTACCAACCAGTGCATCATCGCTCCTTTTGCATCAGCCTGATGTCCGCCGCCGGCTTCGGGCGCAAGCACCCTTCCCACTATAGCCGCTTTTCTCTACCCCCAGCACCGTGACCAACCTCCGATCCCGCGGCGCGTTCTGGATGATCGTCTCCTGTGTCGCCTTTGCGTCGATGTGGGTGATGATCCGCTACGCCTCGCGCGAAATGCACGCCTTCCAGATCGTCTTCTTCCGCAATTTCATCGGCACCCTCGTCCTGCTTCCCATGATCCTGTCCAACAAGGGCCTGATCCGCTTCTCCAGCCTCGGCCGCAACGTAAAGCGCGCCACCTCGGGCTTCATCGCCACCCTTGCCACCTTCTACGCCGTCGCCCATGCCCCGCTCGCGACGGCACTGTCGATCAACTATACTGCGCCGCTGTTCGCCACCCTCGGCGCGGTGCTGTTCCTCGGCGAACGCATCCGCTTCCGCCGCGTCGCTGCGCTGGTCATCGGCTTCATCGGCATGCTCGTCGTCGTCCGCCCTGGTGCCCTGCCCCTCACCCCCGGCGTCCTCGCCGCGGTCGTGTCCGCCCTCTCCACCGCCTTCTCGATCGTCGCCATCCGCGCTCTCGTCGCCTCCGACGACAGCCGCGCCGTCGCTGCCTGGACCTTCATCCTTACCACCATCCCCAGCCTCATCGTCGCGTCGTTCGTCTGGACCTGGCCGGCGGCGCACCTCTACCCGCTGCTGGCTCTCATCGGCACAGCCGCCGCCATCGGCCAATTGTCGCTGTCGCGCGCCTTCTCGCTCGCCGAGGCATCCGCCATCCTGCCGTACGACTTCGTCCGCTTCGGGCTGATTACCGGTGCCGGCATCCTGTTGTTCGGCGAACGCATGGACGCCCTCACCATCGCCGGCGGCGCGATCATTCTTGCGACGACGATCTACCTCGCCGTCCGCGAGGCGCAGGTCGCCCGGGCGATACGTACCGCCTCCGAAAATCCGGGCTAGGCGCAGACCCCTTTCTTTGTCAGTTGCCGCGCCACAATACCGCCCGCATAAGCCGGGCGATTTTCAGGGAGACGGTAGATGAAGCTTTCGGGTTGTTCGGCAGTGGTCACGGGCGGCGCGTCCGGCCTGGGTGAAGCAACGGCGCGCGCGCTGGCTGCCGAAGGCGTCAAGGTCGCGATCTTCGACATGAACGCCGAAAAGGGCGAAGCCGTCGCAGCATCCATCGGGGGCGTGTTCTGCAACGTCAACGTCACCAGCGACGAATCGGTCGACGCCGGCTTTGCCAAGGCGCGCGCCGCCATCGGCCAGGAGCGTATCCTGATCAACTGCGCCGGCACCGGCAACGCTGCAAAAACCGCCGGCCGCTCGCGCGAAACCGGTGAGATCAAGCATTTCCCGCTCGATGCCTTCAACATGATCATCCAGATCAATCTCGTCGGCACCTTTCGCTGCGTCGCCAAGTCGGCTGCCGGCATGCTCACCCTCGAGCCCCTGGAAGACGGCGAGCGCGGTGCCATCGTCAACACGGCGTCGGTTGCCGCCGAAGACGGCCAGATGGGCCAGGCAGCCTATTCCGCCTCCAAGGGCGGCGTCGTCGGCATGACCCTGCCGATCGCCCGCGACCTGATGAGCGAAGGCATCCGCGTCAACACCATCCTGCCCGGCATCTTCAACACGCCGCTGATGAACAATGCCCCGCAGAACGTGAAGGACGCCCTCGCCGCGTCGGTGCCCTTCCCCAAGCGCCTCGGCAATCCGTCGGAATATGCGTCGCTGGCTGTCGAAATGTGCCGCAACTCCTATTTCAACGGTGAAGACGTCCGCATCGACGGCGCCATCCGGATGTCGCCGCGTTGATCAATACGGCGAGAGCAAGCGGGTCACTTCGCTCGCTCTCGCCGCTTTCCTTTCCAGCGCCAACGCCATAACATCGCTCCCGAAACCAACGGGGAGACTGGAAGTGGCGCACAAGTTCGAAATCCACAAAGACAAGGCCGGCGAATTCCGCGTCCGCTTCGCATACAACAGCGAGACGATCTTCTCGACCGAAGGCTATACTTCGAAAGCCTCTGCCAAAAGCGCCATCGAATCGATCAAGAAGAACGGCCCCGACGCCGAAATCGACGACACCACGGTCGCCTGAACCCTATTCGTCGGCGTCGATGGCGCGGGCCAGGCTGAAGTCCTTCTTCGACAGCCCGCCCGCGTCATGCGTCGTCAGCCGCACATCGACCTTGTTCCAGACGTTCGACCATTCGGGATGATGGTCGGCCTTTTCGGCCAGCAGCGCGACCCGCGTCATGAACGCAAAGGCATGGGTGAAATCGCCAAATTTATACTGCCGGTCGATGCCGTCGCCGTTGCGGGTCCATCCCGGCACGCCCGCCAGCGCCGTTTCGATTTCGGCGTCGCTCAACTTCGCAGTCATCGCACATCCTCGCATTAATGCCCTGCCCCGCCTATCTAGCGGCAATGAACAACCGTCAAACAATAGCCCCCAGCATCGCCGACATCGAGGCCCTCGCCCAGGCCGCCGTCGAGCGTCTGCCCGAAATGTTCCGCCGCCACCTCGGCCCCGTCCTCCTCCGCGTCGAGGACTTCCCCGACGCCGACGTCATGGCGGCGATGGAGCTCGAGAGCGAGTGGGACATCCTCGGCCTTTACCAGGGCCGCCATGTCGGCATGAAAGGCGACGAGCCATCGGGCGCCCTTCCCGACATGATTTTCCTCTACCGCCGCCCCTTGCTCGACGAATGGTCCCAGACCGAAGACAGCCTGGAGGCCATCGTCAGCCATGTGCTGGTGCATGAAGTCGGCCATCATTTCGGGTTGAGCGACGAGGCGATGGAAGCGATCGAGGCCGAACTGGATTGAGCTACCTCTTTCGTCACCCCTCCCTCTTGCCGTCACCCCGGCGAAGGCCGGGGCCCATCTCCTGCACGCCCCGGAGATGGGTCCCGGCCTTCGCCGGGGTGACGAAAAGATGTGAGAGCCGGACAAAGCCCACCGCTGGCTAACCAAACCCTGTCATCCCGGGCTCGACCCGGGACCCAGTTGCGTCTCTGCTGACAAATGCCCCCCAACTCCCAAACTGTCACCCCAGCGAAGGCTGGGGTCCAGTCCCGTGCTTCCCGGAAAAGCGAGCAAGAAGAACAGCAACAGACAAAAGGCACGGGCAAAGCCCGCGCTGGCGTCGGACGAGTTCGGCGCGTGAAGGTCGCGCCGCCTCGCCGGCCGGTCTTGCGCCTGTCGGCGCGCAGCGCATTTGCGCTACGCGCTCGCGGCGCTGCGACTAGAAGTTGACCCGTCCAGTGATTCCGAAATAACGGTCGGCCTCGCGCGGGATCAGGTAGCGCAGTGATCCGCCCGGCCCGCCGTTGGTGATCGCCGCCGCGAAGCTCTGATCGAACAGGTTCTTGACGACGAAGGTCAGCTTGTAGCGGTCGTCCTCGCCGACCAGCCCGATCTGGGCGTCGACGAGGCTGTACGCCGCGATCCGGCCCTGCTCGCGGATGACGGGGCTGGGATCGAACAGCGAGAACTGGCTCGATTGCGTCGAACCCTGCACGCCGAGCGTCACGTCGGCAAAACCGCCGGTGCGGATCCGGTAATCGACGCCAAGCGAGCCCTTCCACTTCGGCGCATAACCAAGCTGGGTGCCGGCCGGAATGACGGCAGCGCCAGGCGGTGCCAGGAATTCATCGACCTTGGCATCGGTATAGGCGACCCCGCCGCTGATGTTGAGGTCCGCCAACGGCCGCCAGTTGAGATCGAGCTCGGCGCCGCGCGTTGATACATCGCCGGCATTGGTGAACCGCGTTACCACCACGCCAGCCACCAAGTCGGGGTTATTCGCCTGGAAATTCTTGTACTTGGCGTAATAGGCGGCCACGTTGACGACCAGCGTGTTGCCGAACAGGCTGTTCTTCAAGCCCAGTTCGAAACTGTCGACGGTTTCCGCCTCGATGACGTTGGTGCCGCTGGCGGTCAGGTTGAAAAACACGTTGTACGCCGGGCCCTTGTAGCCGCGCGCATAAGTGCCGTACGCCATCACGTCGTCGGTTACGTCGAACTGCGCGCCGACCTTGCCCGACAGATTATCCTGCGTCGTCTGCGTGGCATAGGGCTGGCCGTTCGATCGTGCTGGATCGCCGTTGATCAAGCCCTGACGCGCCGAAAAGAACACCCCCTGGTCGAAGTTGGGCTGGATGCCCGGCCCCGTCAGCGCCGTCCGTCGACTGTGGAAAACGCTGTTCTGGTCGACCGTATAGCGCAGCCCAAAAATCCCGCGCAGCCGGTCCGAGAAGTTCAGCGTCGACTGCCCGAACACCGCCACGTTGGTCAGTTCCGAGCCGAACGTCGCCGTCGCCGAAGGGAACGTCGTCGCCGGCGCGCCCGGCGATCCGCACGTCACGAGCGCCAGCGGCGTCGGCGCCGGGTTGCACACCACGACATTGCGCGTGAATGTCCGCTCGCTGTCGGCCTTCGAGTAAAACGCCCCCAGCACATAGGCAAAGAACTGGTCCGCCGGCGACGTCAGCCGCAGTTCCTGGCTAAACGTCGTCCCGGTCTGCGGCCCGTCATCATGGAGCTGGTTGAGCCCCGCATAGGCCCCCGCCGTCCAGTCGCCGTCGCGGATCTCGCGGTTCTTGTAGTCGCGATACGCGGTGATCGAGGTCACGGTATTGTCGCCAAGTTCGATATCGGCCTGCAGCGAGATACCCCAGCTTTCCTCCTCGGTGCGGGTGATCAAATTCTGGCGGATAACCCGCGTCTCGTCGCCTTGAAAACCGATGCCCGCCAGTGCCAGCGAGCCGACGCCCGTCGGCGCCGTGCCGATGACTTCGGCGCAACAATCGTCGTTCGCTTTGCGCCAGTCGCCGATGAGCTTCAACTGCACCGTATCGCTGACATCGGCGAGCAGGATGCCGCGGACACCATAGCGCTGGTAGCCGTTGACGCGGCGGTTCACGCCCGGCGCATCGTTGAAGATATTGCCGTCGTATTCCCCGTAGAACCCCGTCACCCGCGCGCGCAGCCGGTCGCCCATCGGCACATCGACGCCGCCACGAACGCGATATTCATTGCCGTTGTCGAAGAAGAAGCCACCCTCGACAAAGCCGCCGAAATCCTCCCCGGGCATCTTCGACACGATGTTGACGACACCCGCCGACGAATTCTTGCCGAACAGCGTCCCCTGCGGCCCGCGCAGCACTTCGATCCGCTCGATATCGACCAGGTCCGAGAAGGCCTCGCCCGCCCGGCTCAGCACGACGCCGTCGAGCACCGTCGACACCGAAGGCTCGCCGGCGATCGAGAAGGTCGCGGTGCCGACGCCGCGCAGATACAGCGACTGGTTGATCGTCGTCCCCGACTTGCGGAAATTCAGCGACGGCACGAGGTACTGCGCGCCCTCGAGGTTGACCGCGCCCTGCGCCGCCAGCCGGTCGCCAGACACTACCGACACGGCGACGGGAACATCCTGCAACCGCTCCGACCGCTTTTGCGCGGTCACGATGATCTCGGCGCTCTCGGTTCCCGCATCGGTGGCAACGTCCACAGCAGTATCGGCCGTCTGGGCCGCGGCAGGCCCGGCGAGCATCACAAAAGCGGCAACCGAGCCAAGCAACACCGTGCGCATCATGTCTCTCCCAAGGGGTGGGGCCGATCGGCCACCTGTCGCCGGGGATTGGCCCGGCATCGTTACCCCGTGCAAGAAAGCCTTTCTGTCCCGTCGTCAATCGGCCCGAAATGAAACGCCCGCACCGTGTTGCCCGGCCGCAACACTTCGCCCTACAGGCCCAGTTCGCTCATCTCCACCACCCGGTGCTCGCGCGCGCTGATCTCCGCCGCCAGCCCCATCGCCGCCGCGCGCAAGCCATCGTCCGCGGTCACGATCACCGGTCCCTCGCCGCGCACCGCCGCGGTGAACGCCCGGTGCTGGTAGAATGTCGAGCCATGGTGATGCCCCGCCGCCAGCGCCGCCGCGTCGGTATGGACCAGCGCCCGCGTCACCTGCTTGGGGTTCATGAACCCCGTCCGCGGCGAATGGACGATCTCGCCCGCCGGGATGAAACACTCCAGCCGCGCCGCATCACCCGTCGCCGCGATCTCCTCTTGCTGCTCCGCCCCATCGGCGAACATGCAAAGATCGAGCATCGCCCGCACGCCATTGGCGAACTCGACCGTCGTGAAGCTGTTGTCGATGATATCGGGCTTCCTGCCGCCGTACCGCTCGTCCTGGTGGTTGACGTCCATGGCGCCCGAACAGAACACCCTTACCGGCTCGGCCCCGACGATCAACCGCATCAGATCGAAAAAGTGACAGCATTTCTCGGTCATCGTGCCGCCGGTATTGGCCGAAAACCGGTTCCAGTCGCCGACCTTGACCAGGAACGGAAACCGGTGCTCGCGGATCGACAGCATCTGCAGCTTGCCGACGCGCCCGTCATTGATCTGCCGCACATATTCGGCCACCGGCGGCATGAAGCGATACTCCATCCCCGTCCAGAACACCGGTGCATAGCCTGCCGCCGCATCCGCCACCGCGCGCGCATCGGCGATCGTCGTCGCGAGCGGCTTCTCGCACAATATATGCAACCCTGCGTCCATCAACGGCGGCAGCACCTGCACATGCGTGAAGTTGGGCGACGCCACCACCACCGCATCGCACAGCCCCGAAGCCGCCAGCCCCGCCGCATCGCCGAATCGCGCCACCTCGGCCCCGACCGCCGCCGATGCACGATCGAGCGAAGACGCCACCGGATCGGCCAGCGCCGTCACCACCGCGCCCGGCGTCAGCGCGATATTGGCGATATGCTCAAGTGCCATCATCCCCGAACCGACGATGCCGTACCGTATAGTGTCGCTTTTCATTTTGCCGCGCTCCGGGCATTGGAGGAATCATGGATCACATCGCCCTTTCCCCCGAACGCCGTGCCCTCGGCAAGTCCCACCTGATGGTCTCGCCGATGGCGTGGGGCATGTGGCGCTTCGCCGGCGACGATGTGAACGCTGCCCGCGCCAAGGTCGAAGCCGCACTCGCCGCCGGCATAAACTTTTTCGATACCGCCGACATCTACGGCCCCGACAACGACGAACCCTTCGGCGCTGCGGAGGCGCTGCTCGGCCGGGTCTTCGCCGAATCGCCCGCCCTGCGCGATCAAATCGTGCTGGCGTCGAAAGGCGGCATCCGCATGGGCGTGCCCTATGATTCGTCGCCCGCCTATATCCGCGCTGCCGTCGAAGCATCGCTGACCCGCCTCGGCACCGAGCAGATCGACCTTTGGCAGATCCACCGCCCCGACATGCTCTCCCACCCCGCCGAAACCGCCGGCGTCCTCGATGCCCTCGTCGGCGAAGGCAAGATCGCCGCAGTCGGCGTCTCCAACCACACCAACGCCCAGACCAGTGCGCTGTCCCGCTACCTCCGCGCCGGCATTGTCTCGGTCCAGCCCGAATTCTCCCTGCTCGCCACCGCGCCGCTGTTCGACGGCACCCTCGACCGCGCCATGAAGCACGGCGTCGCCGTCATGGCCTGGTCCCCCCTCGGCCAGGGCCGTCTCGGCGACGGCGATCCCCGCCCCGGCCGCCGCGTCGCCGTCGACACCCAAATCGCGGGCGTCCAGTCCGCCCTCCTCGCCCATGGCGAGCAATACGGCGTCGGCATCGCTGCCACCGCCTATGCCTGGATCATGGCTCACCCCGCCGGCATCATCCCCATCGTCGGCAGTCAGAACAGCGCCCGCATCGCCGAAAGCGCCGACGCCTACAAGGTCCGCTTCACCCGCACCGAATGGTACGCGATCCTGACCGCCGCACTTGGGGAGAATCTGCCGTGAGCGTTCCTGAAATGAAAAAATGCGAAGTCAGCTGGTTTTCGGCGCTCTGCGACGATGACTATGAATTCCTCGGTCAACCCGACCCGGCGCTCAAGTCGAGCTGGGAGCATTGCCGCAACATCGTGCTCACCGCCGAAAAGTCGGGCTTCGACAACATCCTGCTGCCTTCTGGCTATGCGCTCGGCATCGACACCACCGTCTTCGCCGCTGCCATCGCCGCCATCACCCGCCGCATCCGCCTGCTCATGGCCGTCCGCGTCGGCGAAACCTGGCCGCCGCAACTCGCCCGCCAGATCGCGACACTCGACCGACTCCTGGAAGGTCGTTTAACCATCAACATCATCTCCTCGGACATGCCCGGCGAGACAATGCCCTCCGCCCCCCGCTACGCCCGCACCGTCGAGGTCATGGAGATCCTCAAGACCATCCTGAACCGCCAGCCGCTCGATCATCAGGGCGAGCATTACAAGCTCAAGCTCGATCCCCCCGGCGTCACCACCGTCTCTGGCAAATGCCCGCCGCTCTATTTCGGCGGCCTCAGCGAGGACGCGCGCGAAGCTGCCGCCCGCGCTGCCGACGTCTATCTGATGTGGCCCGACACCATGCCCGCAGTCGAGGCCATCGTCGACGACATGACCGCCCGCGCCGCCCGCCATGGCCGCACGCTCAAGTTCGGCTACCGCGTCCATGTCGTCGTCCGCGAAACCGAAACCGAAGCCCGCGCCGCCGCCGACCGCCTGTTGTCGCACCTCGACGCCGCCACCGGCGACGCCATCCGCGCCAAGTCGCTCGACGCCACGTCGGTGGGCGTCAAGCGCCAGGCCGAACTCCGCGATTCCGCCAGTGACGGCTACGTAGAAGACAATCTCTGGACCGGCATCGGCCGCGCCCGCTCGGGCTGCGGCGCCGCCATCGTCGGTGACCCCGGCCAGGTCCTTAGAAAGCTCCAGTCCTATCAAGCCATCGGCATGGAGGCGTTCATCCTGTCGGGCTACCCCCACGCCGCCGAGGCCGACCTTTTCGCCCGCCACGTCCTGCCCGAATTGCAGCACGGCCCGCTGGCACTCTGATCGCCAAGCGCGGCGGATTTGTCGATGCTGCCGTCGGCGTCGGAGCGGGCGATGAAGTCATGCAGCTGGCGATGAAGGTGGCGGGCGGGAGCAGTACGGCGCATCGGTTTCGCCCTGCACCCAGAGTATGATGGAACGCCTCGACCTTCGCCGATCCCTGCCCGATGGCGATGCCGTCGATGCCGTCGTCGCCGCCGACCCCGCCTCGATCGCGTCCAAGCTGCCGAATGCCGCCTCCGCTGGCGGCACCACCGACGCCGCGATGATGCTGCCGCGAACATTGCCCGTCAGCGCCGCCGCCACAGCCTCGCCGGCTTCGGCAACCGACGCCCGCGCCCGGTCCAGCCTCAGCATCCGCTGGTCGAGCGCGATCAGTGCCTCGTCGAGGTCGTGCCCGCGAAATTCGCTGCCCGGGTCGATCGCATCGCGCATCGCGCTGCCGTAGTCGCCCGCCACGACCTTCGTCAGCACCCGGTGCCGCAGCGCCGATCCGGGCGCCGGCAGCGATCGCGTCGCACAGCGCCTTCAGGCGGCCGCGAACATCAGATCCTAAATCCTTTGGAATATCCCGAATCTTGTCATCGACGGGGCTCTTTTCCAGACTTAGCGCCGGCGACCAGCGTAAATTATGCACTTTTCTTGCTAGTCATTGCAATGACGGGCGTTCTAACATCATGGCCTGTCGATACCAACGACCGGGACGATGCCATGGTGTTGGACGCGGGCGACGCGATCGGGCAATGGTGCAGGGCAACAACGGATAAAGTGTAGCGCGTGGCCCAGACATCAGTCCTCAAGCCCTATCACCGCGGCCGCAAGCCCAGTGCGCTGCAGCGTTTCGTGCTCGGCGCCGCGCTTATCGCCCTTGCCGCTTTCTATGGCCTGATGAGCAGCGTGCTGCCGATGCGCGTCCTCGCCATCCCCGCCGCCCCGATCCTGCTACTGTTCGGCGTCATCCTCTGGATGCTCCCCGATATCGGCGGCACCAAGGCCGAGTTGCTCGGCAAGGCCCTGATCTGGTTCACCGGGTTCAGCGTACTCTGGCCCAGCTTCGTCGCCCTAAACGCCCCGGGCCTGCCGTGGATCACGCCGACGCGAATCGTCATCTTCGGCGCGCTCGCGGTGTTCCTGTTCAACTATTCCACATCGTCCGAAATGCGGCAGCAGATATCCGAATCGATGAAAAGCATCCCCTGGCTCGGCAAGCTGTTCTGGGCCTTCTGGGCGATTACCACGATTTCGCTGGTGATGTCGGCAACGCCGCTCTGGTCGTTCAACAAATACATCAACAACCAGATCTTCTGGACGATGATGTTCGCGCTGTCGGCGTGGCTGTCGGTCCGCAAGGGCTTTGCCGAAACCTTCAGCCGCGTAATGGCGTGGAGCGTCATTTTCGTCGCCTGCGTCGCCATTGTCGAATACAGCCGCCAATCGGTGTTCTGGCTGCCGTGGCTGCCCGGTTTCCTCAAGGCCGATTCGGAACTTCTTGCCCAGATGGCGCAGTTCAACGGCCGCGCCGGCACCAATCTCTACCGCGTCCGCGGGACGTTCTCGGGGGCGCTCTATTTCGCCGAATATCTCGCCATCGCCTTTCCGTTCGTCGTCCATCGCCTCGCCAGCTCGCGCAAGGTCTCTCACACCCTCCTGCTCGTCGCCGCCACGCTCGCTGTCGCGCTGGCGATGATATTCACCAATTCGCGCTCGGCAGCGCTTGCCATGCTGCTGACCCCGCTCGGCTATTGCTTCATGCTGGCGTGGCGGGCGCGGACCCAGCAGGTCACTTCACTGGCCGCCAGCGGCGTCGTCTTCGCCTATCCGATGCTCGCCGGCGTCTTCGCCATGCTCGTCGTCTTCTGGCGCCGCCTCCACGTCATGATCATCGGCGGCGGCCAGCACCAGGGCAGCACCGATTCGCGCGCGACCCAATGGGCGATGGGCTGGCCCAAGATCGCCACCCATCCGATCGGCCACGGCGTCGGCCGTTCCGGCGAAGCGCTGGGCTTCTACAATCCGGGGTCCGACAACCCGACCGTCGACAGCTATATGCTGACCTTGCTGCTCGAATACGGCCCGCTCGGGCTGCTCGCCTTCCTCGGCATCTTCTTAGTCGCCATCTGGCACGGTTTCTGGGGCTTTGCGCGGTCGCGCACCACCGACGCCAAGGTCTTCGCGCCGCTGACCGTCGCGCTGACAAACTATATCATCATCAAGCTGGTCAGCAGCACCGAGATCAACTTCCCGATCGTCGTCATCATGCTCGGCTGCATCATGGGCCTCGTCCGCCAGCAGCACCAGGCCGACACCGTTACCAGCGCCGCCGAACAGGCCGAGCCTGAAACCGATATCCGGTTCCAGGCCGCCTACCGTCCCGGCGGCGACCAGCCGCAGGGCCAGGACCGGATGCGCCACGGTGCGTGAGCAACAGCGCAAGACCCCCAGGTGAGCCGCATCGACTACCATGCCTTTCGCGACGTGCCGACGCGCTGGATGGACAACGACGCCTATGGCCACGTCAACAACGTCGTCTACTACAGCTGGTTCGACACGGCGGTGAACGCGCTGCTGGTCGAATGGGGCCTGCTCGATATCCAGCACGGCCGCACCATCGGGCTGGTCGTCGAGACCGGCTGCCGCTATTTCCGGTCGGTCGCCTTCCCGCAAGTCGTCGAAGCCGGCGTCCGCATCGCCCATGTCGGCACCTCGAGCGTCCGCTGGGAAGTCGGCCTGTTCACCGCCGGCCACGAAGGCCCCTGCGCCGAAGGTCATTTCATCCACGTCTATGTGGACCGCGACTCCCGCCGCCCCGCGCCCTTGCCGGAAGAGTGGCGCACTTGCCTCGCCGAACTGACCACCAGATAAAAAACAAGGAATCGTCATGCTGAACTCGTTTCAGCATCCACCGCCCCGCCAAGCCCAAGCTCCCCGTCCAACGCACCACTCGCCGTGCAGCCACCGCACCAACCAAGCGCAACCACACCACCCCCGCTCATCCCGAGCGAAGTCGAGGGACCGCCCGACCCATCCCGCCAAACCCACCCCCAAGCTTGCCACAACCGCCCCACCGCTTTAATCGCCACCGATGACGACCCCCCCAGACTCCGTCCTGATCCTCGATTTCGGCAGCCAGGTGACCCAGCTCATCGCCCGCCGCGTCCGCGAGGCCGGCGTCTATTCCGAAATCGTCCCATTCGCCAAAGGCGGTGAGGCCTATGACCGCCTCGCCCCCCGCGCCGTCATCCTGTCGGGCAGCCCCGCCTCGGTCACCGACGCCGACAGCCCGCGCATCCCCGAAAACATCCTCGCCGCCGACGTCCCCATCCTCGGCATCTGCTACGGCGAGCAAGTCCTTTGCGCCCAGACCGGCGGCGCGGTCGGCCCCTCCGGCCACCGCGAATTCGGCCGCGCCGACATCGAGATCGTCGATGATTGCGCCTTCTTCGACGGCGTCTGGAAAAAGGGCGACAAGCCCCATGTCTGGATGAGCCACGGCGACCGCATCGACGCCATCCCCGCAGGTTTCCGCCCCGTCGCCGTCTCCGCCGGCGCGCCGTTTGCCGCCATCGCCAACGACACCACCCGCCGCTACGGCGTGCAATTCCACCCCGAAGTCTACCACACCCCCGACGGCGCCAGGCTCCTCGCCAACTTCGTCCTCAATGTCGCAGGCATGGCCCCGACCTGGACGATGGCCGGCTTCCGCGCCGCCAAGATCGCCGAGATCCGCGCCCAGGTCGGCACCGAGCGCGTCCTCTGCGGCCTGTCGGGCGGCGTCGATTCCTCGGTCGCCGCACTTCTCATCCACGAAGCCATCGGTGACCAGCTGACCTGCGTCTTCGTCGACCACGGCCTCCTCCGCGCCGGCGAAGCCGAGCAGGTCGTGACCATGTTCCGTGAACATTACCACATCCCGCTCGTCCATGTGGACGCCAGCGACGCCTTCATGGCCGGCCTCGCCGGCGTCACCGACCCCGAGAAAAAGCGCAAGTTCATCGGCGGCGCCTTCATCGACGTCTTCGAGGCCGAAGCGAAAAAGATCGGCGGCGCCCGCTTCCTCGCCCAAGGTACGCTCTACCCCGACGTCATCGAAAGCGTCTCCTTCACCGGTGGCCCCAGCGTCACCATCAAGAGCCACCACAATGTCGGCGGGCTCCCGGCGCGCATGAACATGGCGCTCGTCGAACCGCTGCGCGAACTCTTCAAGGACGAAGTCCGCCGTCTCGGCGTCGAGCTAGGCCTTCCACCAGCCTTCGTCGGTCGCCACCCCTTCCCCGGCCCCGGCCTTGCCATCCGCATCCCCGGCGAAGTGACGAAGGAGGCCTGCGACACGCTCCGCAAGGCCGACGCCATCTACCTCGAGGAAATTCACAAGGCCGGACTCTATGACGAGATCTGGCAAGCCTTCGCCGTCCTCCTCCCCGTCCGCACCGTCGGCGTCATGGGCGACGGCCGCACCTACGACAAGGTCTGCGGGCTTCGTGCCGTCACCAGCGTCGATGGCATGACCGCCGACGTCTATCCCTTCGAAAGCGCCTTCCTCAGCCGCTGCGCCACCCGCATCGTCAACGAAGTCCCCGGCATCAACCGCGTCGTCTACGACTACACCTCGAAACCGCCCGGCACGATCGAATGGGAATGATCCTCCACGGCATCAAGAACTGCGACACGGTAAAAAAGGCCCGCACCTGGCTCGACAGCCACGGCGTCGCCCATGACTTCCACGACTACAAGGCCAGCGGCGCCGATCCTGACAAACTCCGCGCCTGGGTCGACGTTCTCGGCTGGGAAATCCTGCTCAACCGCGCCGGCACCACCTTCCGCACCCTGCCCGATGCCGACAAAACCAACATCGACGCCGAAAAAGCCATCGCGCTGATGCTCGCCCAACCCTCGATGATCAAGCGCCCCGTCGTCGAAGGTCCTGGTGTCCTTCTCGTCGGCTTCAAGCCAGAAACCTACACCGCAGCTTTTCTAAATAGCTGAACGACCGCATCGACATTATCCATATTCTTCCTTAGCCCACGCCCGCCTATCAAGACTTCGACGCCGCGGCCATGATGGCCCCGCACGGTTGAGGAGAACGACAATGGCTAAAGTCCTGGTGCTTTATTATTCGAGCTACGGCCACATCGAAACCATGGCCAACGCCGTCGCCGAGGGCGCTCGCGCCACCGGCGCCACTGTCGACATCAAGCGCGTCCCCGAAACCGTCCCCGAGGAACTCGCCAAGGCCAGCTATTTCAAGCTCAACCAGCAGGCCCCCATCGCCGTCATCGGCGACCTCGCCAACTACGACGCCATCATCATCGGCGCCCCCACCCGCTTCGGCCGCATGCCGTCGCAGCTCACCGCCTTCCTCGACCAGGCCGGCGGCCTGTGGCAGTCGGGCGTCCTCAACGGCAAGGTCGGCGGCGCCTTCACCTCGTCGGCGTCGCAACACGGCGGCAACGAAACCACCCTGTTCTCGATCATCACCAACCTGCTCCACTTCGGCCTGACCATCATCGGCCTGCCCTACAGCCACCAAGGCCAGATGGGCATCGACGAGATCGTCGGCGGGGCTCCCTACGGCGCCACCACCATCGCCGGCGGCAAGGGCGAACGCCAGCCGAGCAAGACCGAACTCGACGGCGCCCGCCACCAGGGCGAACTCATCGCCAAAGCCGCCGCCAAACTCATCGCCTAGTTCTTCATCGTCACCCCGGCGAAGGCCGGGGCCCATCTCCTGCCCGTCCCGGAACAAGAGCCTCCGGCGGGCAGGGGCCAATGCCCCTGCACCCCAGCATTTCCGCTAAGATAACAAAACCTCGCTCATCCCGAGCGAAGTCGAGGGACGCACCACCCTGCGACAAAGACCCAAAATTGGGTCCGGGGCCAAGGCCCCAGCCGCCGGAGGCCAAACAGCCGCCGGAGACTCTACTCTAAGCGTCAAGCAACCGCGTCAAATGCGCGACATCCGCATCGATCTCGCGATCCGCGACCCGCAGCTCCTCGATGCGCTTCACCGCATGCATCACCGTCGTATGGTCACGCCCACCAAATCGCCGCCCGATCTCGGGCAACGACCGCGGGGTCAGCCGCTTGGCGAGATACATCGCCACTTGCCGCGGCCGCGCCACTTCGCGCGCCCGCCGCGCCGACAGGAGGTCGGTCATCTTGAGGTGATAATATTCGGCAACCTTGCGCTGGATCTCGTCGATCGTCAGCTTCTTCTCATGCGCGCGCAGCAGGTCGGCCAACGTCTCGCGGGTAAACTCGAGCGTCACCGGCTGGTTGACCAGCGCCGCATACGCCACCACCCGGTTCAGCGCGCCCTCAAGTTCACGCACATTTGCGGTTATCTTCCTGGCAAGGAATTCAATCACCTCAGCCGGAACAACGACGTTCTGGCTCATCCCCGCCAGCTTGGCATGCAGAATATTGAGCCGCAGTTCATAGTCCGCCGCGTTGATATCGGCGACCAACCCCCACGCCATCCTCGACAGGATCCGTTCCTGGATGCCCTCGAGATTTTGCGGCGACCGATCGGCGGTGATCACCAGGCGCTTACCCGCGCTGATGATTTCGTTCATCGTGTGGAAGAATTCTTCCTGCGTCGATTCCTTGCCGGCGATGAACTGGACATCGTCGATCATGAGCAAATCGACCGACCGCAGCCTCTGCTTGAAGGCAATCGTATCCTTCGCCCGCAGCGCCGCCAGAAATTCGACCATGAACTTCTCGGCCGACATATAGGCGACCTTGGCGTCGGGCTTCTCCGCCAGGAATGCGTTGCCGATGGCGTGCATCAGATGAGTCTTGCCCAGCCCGGTCGTGCCGTGCAGAAACAAGGGGTTGAACCCGACCGGACCCGGCTCGGCGACGGCCTGCGCCGCGTTGTAGGCAAGCTCGTTCGACTTGCCGACGATGAAATTATCGAAACTGTACCGGCTTTCGACCGGCAGGCTGATCGCCATTGCCGCCGGCGAGATCGCAGCGGCCGTCGCGATCGCGGCCCGCACCGCAGCAGGCGTTGCAGCAACCGGCGTCGCCGTCATGCCAGCCTGCACGGCCACCGCGACGTGTCGCGTCCCCGGCCGCTGCGCTGCCCAATGCTGGCGCAACTTGTCGGCGAAATGGCTCGCCACCCAATCGGCGAGAAACGCCGTCGGCGCCGCCAGCCGGACCTGGTCACCATCGGCCCCCAGCAGCGCCAGCGGCGCCAGCCAGGTGTCGAAGTTGCGCTCTCCCGATTCGACCCGCAGCGCCGCGCGCACCCGGCCCCACGACCGCACCAGGTTGTCCTCGGCGGCTCCGGCGCCAGCGGCTCCGGCCACAGGGCCCCCGACCGCCCCGGCATCCGACACCCGCCCGGCACCATTGTGGCTCACAGTCGCGCGCCCCGGCAGCGTCGACCAGCCTGCCGCTCGCTGCGACGAAGCCGATGTTGCCGAAACTGCCGATACTGACACGAACCATTGCCTCCCTGTTCAGCACGCCCTTGCGGTCGGCCCACCGCCACGCGGTGTCTCGTTACGAACGGCCTCAACACCGTCCTTCAATGGCGCTGCAACCGCAGCACCTGCTCCCCCTCGCCGACGTGCCGTCGCATCCACCTTGGCCGCACCGGTTCGGTGCCGCCTGGCAATACACAACCGACAACATCGGCAAAAACACGCTCCTCCAAAGGCCCGGAATGTCCCCATCGACAGGCAAATTCTTCCCCGACGCGGCAATCGCCACGCGCAAGCCTGAACAAGCTGTCGACCGGACCGGATGACGCAGATCATGCGCCGAAGCCCCGAAAGAGCGCCCAGATAAGCAACCCAAGGGCCGCCTAGCAAGCGTCAGAATCACCGCAGAACTGAAATAATTCCGTTGACACGCAGATCGGCCGATTCACTGTTTCCGCCATGCAAACCGCTGTTTTCACATGACAGCGCGGTTACCGTTCAGTGACAAGGCCTGATAGCCGGCCCATCAAGTCGTTGCTTTGTGGCGCTTTGCTGCAGATGCAAAGACGCAGCGATTCGCGCGCCAGTAGGTCAGGGTTGTCCCGGACCAGGCGCTCCCCGAAACCAGCGAGATGGTTTAAGGTCCGTTACGAACTGCGGCCGACCAGCTTGTGCGCGAATCGCGGCGCGAATCACCCCGCTGGGGGCGATGCCCCTGCTCGCCAGACAGGAAACGATGCCCGAATGCCAAAGGGCGCAGGCTCTCACCCACGCCCATTGACTGCATATTCACTCAATCTTGCCGCCGAAGCAGCATCGACGCTACCCGCGTTAGCGCCGACGGCTCAGGCCGTCTGCAACGCCTTGGCGCGCTTGGCGAGGCGCGAAATCTTCCGCGACACGGTGTTCTTGTGGAACACGCCCTTGGCGACGCCGCGCATCATCTCGGGCTGGGCGGCGGCAAGCGCTGCTGCGGCTGCAACCGGTTCGCCGGCGGCAATCGACGATTCGCACTTCTTCACGAAGGTCCGGATGCGGCTGACGCGCGCCTTGTTGATCTCGGCGCGGCGGTCGTTGCGGCGGATGCGCTTTTCAGCCTGGGGCGTATTGGCCATGGTCGTCCTTGAAAAATCTGTTCGTTGCTCGGGCATTCCCGGCGCAAAGCCGGAACGGACGCGAGTTGTCCCGCGACGGAAGCCGTGCCGCATAGCCGCGACACGGCTTTTGGTCAATCACTACCGTTGATCGACCTTGCAAAAGAAGCTCGACCGCCCCGACTGGACGATCCGCTCGATCGGCGTCCCGCACCGCGGGCACGGCTGTCCCTCCCGCCCATAGACGCAAAAATTCTTCTGGAAATACCCCAGCGTCCCGTCGGGCGCCGCATGATCGCGCAGGCTCGAGCCCCCCGCCCGGATCGCATCGAGCAACACCTCGGGCACCGCCTCGGCAAGCTTCGCCAGCCGCGCCTTCGTCACCTTGCCCCCGGCGCGCGCCGGATGAATGCCCGCCTTGAACAGCGCCTCGCACACATAGATGTTGCCAAGGCCCGCAACGATGCGCTGGTCGAGCAGCAACGCCTTGATAGGCGCCGCACGCCCCTTGAAGGCCGCGACCAGCATCGCCGCCCCGAAATCCGGTCCCAGCGGCTCCGGCCCCAGCCCCGCCAGCAGCGGGTGCGACTCCATCAAGGTCGTCTCGGTCAGGTCGAGCGACCCGAACCGCCGCGCATCGTTAAACGCCACCGTTCGGCCATTGCCGGTCTCGAACACGACATGGTCATGCTTGCCGATCTCGGCGGGATCGAGCCGCATCCGCCCCGACATCCCGAGATGCAGGATCATCGTGTCGCCGCGATCGGTATCGACCAGCCCATATTTCGCCCGGCGCCGGCAGGCGAGCACTTTCGCCCCGGTCAGCCTTTGGCCGAGCCCATCCGGAAACGGACGCCGCAGGTCGGCGCGGTGGAGGGTGATTCGCGTGAACCGCTGTCCGGTCCAGACAGGCGCCAGCCCGCGCATGACGATCTCGACTTCGGGAAGTTCGGGCATCGGCGCGACATACGGCCCGTTTGCCGTTCCGCCAAGGCCAAGCTAGGACGTCGTGCTTCCAAGGAGTCCCGCGCACGTGACCGACAAGACCGTCAGCTTTGGCTACCAGGACGTCGCCCCCCAGGAAAAGACCCGCCGCGTCGGTGAAGTCTTTGCCTCGGTCGCCAAGCGCTACGACATCATGAACGACCTGATGTCGGCGGGCATGCACCGCGTCTGGAAGGATGATTTCGTCCGCGCGCTCAAGCCGCAGCCGAATGAGCGCATCCTCGACATGGCCGGCGGCACCGGCGACATCGCTTTTCGCATCGAAAAATCGGGTGCCAGCGTCACCGTTGCCGACATCAACCCCGAAATGCTCGCGGTCGGCATGGAGCGCGCCGCCAGGAAGGACGTCACTTCGATGGTATGGCGCGAGGAAAACGCCGAGGTCCTCAGCTTCCCCGATCGGAGTTTCGACGCCTATACGATCGCGTTCGGCATCCGCAATGTCACCGACATCCCCGCAGCCCTCAAGGAAGCCCACCGGGTCCTGGGCTTCGGCGGTCGCTTTTTCTGTCTCGAATTCTCGACGACAAAATGGCCCGGCTTCGGCGAAGCCTATGATCTTTATTCCGAAAAGATCGTCCCCCGCATCGGCAAGGCGATCGCCAACGACTCCGAAAGCTATCGCTATTTGATCGAATCGATCCGCCGGTTTCCCAAGATGCCCGATTTCGCCCGGATGATCGAAGCTGCCGGCTTCAAGAACGTAAAATACCGCCCCATTTTGGGCGGCGCAGTCGCTATCCACACCGGCTGGAAAATATGAAGATCGACTGGGGTCTGGGGCCAATGGCCCCAGCCGCCGGAGGCACTTTGGCCCGCGCATGACCTCCACCCCAACCCACCTCTGGCGCATGCTGGTCTGGGGCCGCCGCCTCGCCAGGCACGGCGCCCTGCGCCCGTTCGAGGATCCCCGCGCCCCGCGCAGCATCCGTTTCGTCGCCAGGCTCGCACGCCTCGGCACCAACGCCCCCCAGACCCCCGATTTCGCCGCCGGGCTCAGCGCGGTCGGTCCCGCCGCGGTCAAGTTCGGCCAGGCGCTGGCGACGCGTCCCGACCTGATCGGCATCGAGGCGGCGCTCGATCTCGTGCGCCTGCAGGATTCCCTGCCGCCCCTCCCGTTCGCCCAGATGGAAACGGTCCTCAACGCCAGCTACGGCAAAAATAGCTGGCGCGATTATTTCAAATCGATCGACCCGGTGGCGATCGGCGCCGCGTCGATGGCGCAGGTCCATGCCGGCATCACGCTCGACGGCCGCAAGGTCGCGATCAAGATGCTGCGGCCGGGGATCGAGGCCGATTTGGCGCGGGCCATCGACACGTACAGCTGGGCGGCCGGCCATATCGAGCTGCTCGGCGGCGAGTTCGCCCGGCTGCGGCCGCGCGCCGTGATCGCCACCTTCAAGGGCTGGACCGAGGCCGAGCTCGACCTCAGGCGCGAGGCGGCGTCGGCGTCGGAACTCGCCGAAACCCTCCTCGGCGAGCCTGATTTCATCGTTCCCGACATCGACTGGGCGCGGTCGTCGCGGCGGGTGCTGGTTCTCGACTGGGTCGACGGCGTCAAGATGAACGACACCGAGGGCCTCGCCGCGCTCGATTTCGACCGCCGCCGGCTCGCCGAGGTGCTGGTCAACGCCTTCCTCGCCCAAGCCATCGGCCAAGGCTTTTTCCACGCCGATCTTCACCAGGGCAATCTCTTCGTCGTTCCCGCCCGCGACGGCCATGAAGCCCGCATCGCGGTCATCGATTTCGGCATCATGGGCCGCATCAACCGCCGCGCCCGCATGTATCTCGCCGAGATCCTGTTCGGCCTCGTCACCGGCAACTACAAGCGCGTCGCCGAGATCCATTTCGAGGCGGGCTATGTGCCGCCGCACCACAGTGTCGGCGCGTTCGCGACGGCACTGCGCTCGGTCGGCGAGCCGATCCGCGGCAAGCGCGCCAAGGACGTCAACATCACCGACCTGCTCGAGGGGCTGTTCTCGATCACCCGCAGCTTCGACATGCAAGTCCAGCCGCACCTCCTGCTGTTGCAAAAGACCATGGTGATGGTCGAAGGCGTCGCGCTCACCCTCGATCCGCAGGTCAACATGTGGGAAGTCGCCGAGCCATATGTGCGCGGCTGGGTCCGCGATGAAATGGGGCCCGAGGCCGTGATCGCCGACCGTCTCGTCGAGAACAACCGCGCGCTGGCACAACTGCCGCGCATCTTCCGGCAATGGGTCGCCGAGCACCCGATCCCCGGCGCCGCTCCCGAGGGCCCGACCCTGGCGCCGCTGCCCGTCCGCGGTGCCCGCGCCGGCTGGTCGACGCCGTGGCTGCTGCTTGCGGCCGGTCTCGGCGCCGGGGCCGTGCATTACCTTGGCTAAGGGCGCGGCGGTCGTCGTTCGCCGCCTCGACCCCGCCGGCGACACGGCGATGCTGCCAGCGCTCGCCGACCTCCTCGTCGAGGCCGTCGCCGGCGGCGCTTCCATCAGCTTCATGGCCGGCTACACCCCTGATGAAGCGTTGGCGTTCTGGACCGCCAAGGTCGCCGCGCCCGGCATGATCGTCCTTGTCGCGCTTGAAGGCGCGGCGCTGCTCGGCACCGTGACCCTCGCCATGGACACCCCGCCCAACCAGCCGCATCGCGCCGATGTGCAGAAGATGATCGTCGCCGAGGCCGCCCGGCGCCGCGGCATCGGCACCGCGCTGATCACCGCGGTCGAAGCCGAGGCCCGCACCGAGACCCGCACGATGCTCGTCCTCGACACCATCAGCTTCAGCGATGCCGCGCGCCTGTATGAACGCTGCGGCTGGACCCGCGCCGGCGAGATCCCCGACTATGCGCTGATGCCGGCCGGCGGCCTCGCCCCGACGACGGTCTATTTCAAGCGGCTCTAACCCCGTCTAAGGGTAGGTCATGTTAGGCAAGACCATACTCCTCATCGTCGGCGGTGGCATTGCTGCGTTCAAGTCGCTCGAACTCGTCCGCGAACTCCGCCGCGCCGGCGCCAGCGTCACCCCCGTCCTCACCGAGGCCGGCGCGCGCTTCGTCACGCCGCTCAGCCTCGCCGCGCTTACCGAGGCCAAGGTTCGCCTATCGTTGTGGGATCTCGAGGACGACACCGAGAATGGGGCCAGCATGGGCCATATCCAGCTCAGCCGCAGCGCCGATCTCATCGTCGTCTGCCCCGCCACCGCCGACCTCATGGCCCGCGCCGCCACCGGCCAGGCGAACGACCTCGCCAGCACCCTCCTGCTCGCCACCGACACGCCGGTCCTGATGGTTCCCGCCATGAACGTCCGCATGTGGCTCCACCCGGCGACGCAGCGCAACATCGCCCGGCTCCGCGCCGACGGTCTCAAGGTAATGGAGCCCGATGACGGCGAGATGGCGTGCGGCGAGTTCGGCCCCGGCCGCCTGCCGCAGGTCCCCGCCATCATGGCGACGATCGCCGCGCATTTCGGGCCAAAGCGTCTGTCCGGCAAGACCGCAATCGTCACCGCCGGCCCGACCCACGAGGCCATCGACCCGGTGCGTTTCCTCGGCAATCGCTCGTCGGGCAAGCAGGGCTTCGCCATCGCCGCCGCGCTCGCCGAGCAGGGGGCAAGCGTTACCCTTGTCGCCGGCCCGGTCGCGCTCGCCACGCCGGAAGGGGTCAGGCGCATCGATGTCACCAGCGCCCGCGACATGGCCGTAGCCGTCGCCGCCGCGCTGCCCGCCGACATCGCCGTCATGGTCGCCGCCGTCGCCGACTGGCACGTCGAGGCCGCCGGCCAGAAACTGAAAAAATCCGCAGCCGGCCCGCCGGTGCTGACGCTCATCGAAAACCCCGACATTCTCGCCCTTACCGGCCATGCGCCGAACCGCCCCCGCCTGGTGATCGGCTTCGCCGCCGAAACCGGCGACCTGCTCGCCAACGCCAAGGTCAAGCTGGCCAAGAAGGGCGCCGACTGGATGATCGCCAATAATGTCAGCGAAGGCGTCTTCGGCACCGACGCCAACCATGTTTACTTCGTCACCGCTGCCGGCACCGAGGACTGGGGCGCCGGCAGCAAGGCCGACATCGCCGAACGACTCGCAACAAGGATCGCCAATGCCCTCTGAAATTGCCATCGCCGTCCAGATCCTGCCCCATGGCTCCGGCCTCGACCTGCCCGCCTATGCCACCCCCGGCGCCGCCGGCATGGACGCCGTCGCCGCCCTCACCGAAGACCTGATCCTCGCCCCCGGCGACCGCTTCGCCGTGCCCACCGGCATCGCCATGGCCATCCCCGACAATTACGAGGTCCAGGTCCGCCCGCGCTCCGGCCTCGCCTTCAAGCACGGCCTGACCGTTGCCAACGCCCCGGGCACCATCGACTCCGACTATCGCGGCGAATTGAAAGTGATCCTGATCAACCTCGGCCCCGATCCCGTCACCATCACACGCGGCATGCGCATCGCCCAACTCGTCCCCGCCGCCGTAACCCGCGCCCGCCTCCTCATCGTAGAATCCTTGGACGACACCACCCGCGGCGCTGGCGGCTTCGGCAGCACAGGTGCCTGACTTGTCCTCCCCCTCAAGGGGGGAAGCGACTCGCGCCCCTTCGGCGCGGCGGGTGGGGGTGTCTCCCCTCCCCGGAAAAGCATAAAATGCTCTCAGACGAAGAACTCGACCGCTACGCCCGCCACCTCGTCCTCCGCGAAATCGGCGGCCGCGGCCAATCCCTCATTAAATCCGCCAACGTCGCCGTCATCGGCGCCGGTGGCCTCGGCTCGCCGTGCCTGCTCTATCTCGCCGCCGCCGGCATTGGCCGCCTCACCATCATCGACGACGACACCGTCGCCCTCAGCAACCTCCAGCGCCAGGTGATCTTCACCACCGCCGACACCGGCCGCCCCAAAACGGAAGCCGCCACCGAGCACCTCACCGCCCTGAACCCCCACGTCCAAATCTCCCCGCAAACCACACGCCTCGCCCCCGAAAACGCGATTGCCCTCCTCGCCAACCACACCCATATCGCCGACGGCTGCGACAGCTTCGCCACCCGCCTCGCCGTCTCCGACGCCGCTCAAGCCCTGAAAATCCCACTGATCTCCGGCGCAGTCGGCTCCTTCGACGGCCAGGTCGCCACCTTCAAGGGCCACGACCCCGCCCTCCCCTGCTACCGCTGCCTCGTCGGCAACGCCCATGACCAGAACGCGCAAAGCTGCGCCGAATCGGGCATTCTCGGCGCCCTGACCGGCGTCATCGGCGCAATGATGGCGCTCGAGGTCATCCGCGACATCACCGGTTTCGGCGACCCTCTCGCCGGTCGGCTCCTCCTCTACGATGCGCTGGGCGCAAGAATGCGCACCGTCCGCCTGCCCAAGGACCCCAACTGTCCCGGATGCGGAGTAGCTTCCTTGTAACCGCCGCAATTGCCCATTATCTGCCGCCTCCGTGGCCCGCTCCAAATCCCGCCGATCGCAACCCGCGCGGGGGCCCATCGCGCGAGCATTTCTGTTCGTCGTCAAGGCCGGCGCCATCCTCGCTGTTGCCGGCACCCTGGGTGTCGCTGTCGCCGTCGCCATCGCCTATTCGACCCTCCCCGATTTTGACCAGATGATGCGTTCGCCCAACGGGCAATCGGTCGAAATCCGCGGCGCCGGTAACGAAGTCCTTGTCTCGGTCGGGCCCAGCTACGGAGAATGGCTGCCCTATGGCAGCATTCCCAAGGTGATGACCGACGCCATGATCTCGGTCGAAGACAAGCGCTTTCGCTATCACCCCGGCTTCGACCCCATCAGCGCGGCGCGCTCCCTGCTGGTCAATTTCCAGTCGGGCCGCAAGTCGCAGGGCGCTTCGACGATCACCCAGCAGCTGGCGCGCAACGTCTTCCTGACCGCCTCCAAAACCTATGCCCGCAAGGCCCGAGAGATTATCCTGGCGCTCGCCATCGAACGCAAGTTCACCAAGGAAGCCATCCTCGAACTCTACCTCAACCGCGTCTATTTCGGCGGCGGCGCGTACGGCGTCGATGCCGCGTCGCGCAAGTTCTTCGGCCATGGCGCCACCCGCCTCGGCCTCGAGGAAGCCGCCATCGTCGCCGGGCTTGTCCAGGCGCCGTCGCGCTTTGCCCCTTCCGCCGACGCCGATGCCGCCCGCCGCCGCGCCAATATCGTCCTCGGGACCATGGTTCGCTCGGGCAGCATCACCCCCGGCGAGGCCGCCGCCGCCGATGTCGCAACGGTTCGCTTCAGCGCCCCCAGCCGCCGCGCCAGCGTCCGCTATTTCACCGACTGGGTGCTGTCCGAGGTGGAAAACCTCACCGACGAAACCATCGAGCCACTCCAGGTCACCACGACCCTCGACATCGCCGGTCAACGCGCAGCCGAAGCTGCGCTCGCTGCCGAAACGCCCGGCGGGGCGCAGGCAGCGCTGGTCGCGCTCGCCCGCGACGGCGCCGTCAGGGCGATGGTCGGCGGCCGCGATTATGTCAAATCCAACTACAACCGCGCCGTCGCCGCCCGCCGTCAGCCAGGCTCGGCGTTCAAGTTCTTCGTATACGCCGCCGCGATCGAGGACGGCGTCAGCCCCGATGACGTCATGCAGGACAAGCCGCTGACCATCGGCCGCTGGTCGCCGCGCAACAGCAACGGCCGCTATGTCGGCCCGATCACCGTCCGCGACGCCTTTGCCCAATCGGTCAATACCGTTGCCGTCGAACTCGCCGCCCGCGTCGGCTTCGACACCGTCGCCGATACCGCGCGGCGCTTCGGCATCACCACCCCGATCGATCGCCGCCCGGCCATGGCATTGGGCGCCTCCGACGTCACCCTACTCGAAATGACCCAGGCCTATGCCACCGTCGCCAATGGCGGGGTGGAAGCGCGGCCCTACGCCATCACCCGCATCACCTCGGGGTCGGGCAAGGTGCTCTACGAACGCGAATCGGGGCAATCGCGCGTCATCGTCGCGCCCTTTGTTGCTGCCAAGATGACCGAATTGATGCAGGCCGCGGTCGAAACCGGCACCGGCCGCGCCGCCCAGATCGGCCGGCCGCTGGCGGGCAAGACCGGCACGACCTCGTCGAACAAGGACGGCTGGTTCCTCGGGTTCACCAATGAACTCACCACCGGCGTCTGGATGGGCCGCGACGACGCCCGCGCCGTTCCCGGCCTCGCCGGCGGCCGCGCTCCGGCCCGTGCCTTCGCTGCCTATATGGCGCGCGCTGTCGGGGGAACGCCGCCCGCACCGCTGGTCACCGACATCGACACCGGCTTCCCGATCATCGAGCCCGACGACCAGGTTTACGGCATCGAGCAAGGCTATGGCCCCGAACAACAGGACCCGGCCGTGCCCACCGAATACGGCCCCGACGGCGAGCCGCTGGTGCCCGGCAACGTCCAGGCCCCGCCGGCCGCACCGCCCGAAACACCGGCCCCGCAGGCCAATGCCCAGCCCAAGATCAACGACGAATGGCTAAACCGCGTCCTCGTCGACATGGACCCCAATGCGCACTGACAACCGAGCCAGCGCCCAGGCCGCCGCATCCGCCACGCCTTCATCCGGATCACCCAGCAACCCGGCAACGATTGGCATCAGCACCGCATTGCCGCTGTTTCCCGCCGCATAAAGGCAGTTGCGCACCATCCGGTCGCGCCCGATCCGCTTGATCGGCGACCCGGAAAACACCTGCCGGAACCCTGCATCGTCGAGCATCAACAGGTCCGCCAGCGCCGGCGCGGCCAGTTCGGCACGCGGGGCAAACGCCATCTCGCGCGACGCTTGCGCAAAGCGATTCCACGGACACACCGACAGGCAATCGTCGCAGCCATAGATGCGGTTTCCCATCGCCGCACGGAACTCGGTCGGCACCGGCCCTCGGTGCTCGATCGTCAGATACGAAATGCAGCGCCGCGCATCGAGCCGGTACGGCCTCGGAAATGCCGCCGTCGGACACGCCCGCTGGCAGCGATCGCACGACCCGCAGCGGTCGGCGTGCGGCGCATCGACGGGCAGTTCAAGCGTCGTATAGATCGCCCCCAAAAACAGCCACGAGCCATGCTCGCGCGACACGACATTGGTGTGCTTGCCCTGCCAGCCCAGCCCCGCCGCCGCTGCCAGCGGTTTTTCCATCACCGGCGCCGTATCGACGAAGACCTTTAATTCCTTGCCCGGGGCCGCCGCCACCAGCCAACGCGCCAACGCCTTCAGGCGCTTCTTGACGACATCGTGATAATCGCTGCCGAGCGCATAAACCGACACCACGCCGGTCTCGGGACGTCCCGCGTGCCGCAGCGGATCGAGCGCGGGGGCATAGCTCGTGCCCAGCATGATCACCGACCGCACCTCGGGCCAAAGCCCCGCCGGCGACCCTCGCCGCGCCTCGGTCTCCGCCATCCAGATCATGTCGCCATGCCGCCCGGCCTCGAGCCATTCGCGCAGGCGCACCCGCGCCAGCGGCGTCGCATCGGCGGGCGCAATGCCGAACGCCGCAAAACCCAGCCGCGCCGCCTCTGCCGCCAATGCCGAACGATCTACCACAACGCCGTCATCCCGGGCTTGACCCGGGACCCAGTTTCTAAAGCCCGGAACATGCCATCAAAACACACTGGAATCAGGCACGACCGGCAACGGCTCGCCCGGCCCGAACTGCTTCAGCCATCCCTCGATCAGGTCCCCGACCTTGACCTCGAGCTCGCCCCAGAACAGCCAATGCCCCGCCCCCGCGATCTCGTGATAGTCCACCGTCCCCGCCAGCTTCCGCGCCGTCGCTCGTGAGATCCCCGCCACGGTAATGCGGTCCTCGGTGCCGACGATCATCAGCGCCGGTTGCGACAACCGCCCATAGTCCACGCGCGTCACCCGCGTCGCCGACATACGAGGTATCGCCATCTCGGCGACCACCCGCCCCGAATCCCACACCAACTGGTCGAATTCCTTTAACGCGGTCGCATCGGGCACGCCGTTATAGATGCCCCAGCGCGCCGCCTGGTATTCGATCCGCGTCGGCGAATGCCACCAGCCCCATTTGGTCACGATCCCCGCCATCGTCCGCAGCGTCGCCGGCCCCGGCGAAACTGTCGTCGCCGTCGCTGCCGTCGACAGCAGCACGAGCCCCTGGTGCGCCACCCGCGCCGCCACGATTTGCGCCAGCATGCCGCCCATCGAATGGCCGACGATCACCGGCGTCGCCGGCAATTTGCCGATCTCCGCCACCAGGAATGCCGCATAATCCTCGACCGTCAGCGTGCCGATCCCCGGCGCCGGCGGCAGCTTCGGGTCGCGATCGTGAAACGGCAGCGCCGGTGTCACCACCTCGTGCCCCAACGCCTCGAACCGTGTCTTCAACCGGGCAAAAGTCGCCGGTGTCGCCCACATTCCATGAATGCAGAACAGGATGGGCTTCAAACAACAACTCCTGTCGAAGCCAGCACAGCCATGGTCACCAGGTCGGAAGCAGTCGCTGTCATCGGCGCAATCTGCACCGGCCGGCCCATGTTGACCAGCAGTGGCCCGATGACGCGGGCGCCGGCCAGTTCCTTCAACAGCTTGGCAGCGATATTGGCCGAATGCAGCCCCGGCATGATCAGCACATTGGCGGGGCCCGACAGTCGGCTGAACGGATATTGCGCGCGCATGGCGGGATTCAACGCGACATCGGCCGACATCTCGCCCTCATATTCGAACCCGACCCGGCGCTCGTCGAGCAGCTTCACCGCACCGCGCAGATTGCCGACGATATCGCCCGGCGGATTGCCGAAGTTGGAATAGGACAGGAACGCCACCCGCGGTTCCTCGCCCAGCCGCCGCGCCACTGCCGCGGTCTGTTCGGCGATATCGGCCAATTGCGTCGCGTCGGGGCGCTCGTTGACCGTCGTGTCGGCGATGAAGATCGTCTGCGACTTGCCGACCACCATGTGCACGCCGAAGGGCCGATGCCCCTCCGACGGGTCGATGACATGCCGGACCTGGCGATAGGTCGTCGCGAAATTGCGCGTCACGCCGGTGATCATCACATCGGCCTCGCCCAGTTCGACGAGCATCGCACCAAAGATGTTGCGCTCGTGGTTGACCATGCGCTGAACGTCGCGCAGCAGAAACCCGCGCCGCTGCAACCGCGCATAAAGATGCTCGACCATGCGCGGCACCAGCGGGCTGATGCTCGAATTGTGGATTTCATAGCTGTCGACATCCGGCACGCCGATCCGCGCCAGCGCCTCGCGCACCGGCGCCTCGCGGCCGACCAGCACCGGCTCGCCATATCCCGAACTGCGATAATTGACCGCCGCGCGCAGCACGACCTCCTGCTCGGCCTCGGCGAACACGCACCGCCGCGGCCGCACCCGCGCCGCCTCCACGGCACTGGCCAGGATCGATGTCGTCGGATTGAGCCGCGAGCGCAGTTCCTGCCGATAGGCGACCTCGTCAAAAAACGGCTTCTTCGCCGCCCCCGAAGCCATCGCCGCCTTCGCCACCGCGGTCGGAATTTCCTCGATCAGCCGCGGATCGAACGGCGCCGGGATGATATATTCGGGCCCGAACGTCCGCGCCTTGCCGCCGTACGCGGCCGCGACCTCGTCGGGCACCTGCATCCGTGCCAGCGCGGCGATCGCATTCGCCGCCGCCAGCTTCATTTCCTCGTTGATCTGCGTTGCCCGCACATCGAGCGCACCCCTGAACAGATACGGGAAACACAGGACATTGTTGACCTGGTTGGGATAATCGCTGCGCCCGGTCGCCACGATCGCATCGCTGCGCACCCGGTGGACTTCCTCCGGCGTCACTTCCGGATCGGGGTTGGCCATCGCAAAGATGATCGGGTTCGGCGCCATCGAAGCCACCATCGCCTCGTTGACCGCGCCCTTCTGCGACAGGCCCATGAAGACATCGGCGCCGCGCATCGCCTCTTCCAGCGTGCGGTCGTCGGTCACCGCCGCATGCGCCGACTTCCACTGGTTCATACCCTTTTCGCGGCCCTGCCAGATCACCCCGTTGGTGTCGCACATAATGACGTTTCGGACACCGTACGCCTTGATCAGCTCGGTGCACGCGATTGCCGCTGCCCCCGCGCCATTGACCACCATCTTGACGTCCTCGGCCTTGCGCCCGGTCAGATGCAGCGCATTGATCAGCCCCGCCGCCGCGACGATCGCGGTGCCGTGCTGGTCATCGTGAAAGACCGGGATATTCATCCGCTCCTTCAGCGTCGTCTCGATGATGAAGCATTCGGGCGCCTTGATGTCCTCAAGGTTGATGCCGCCAAAGCTCGGCTCCATCAGTTCGACCGCATCGATAAATCGCGTCACGTCCTCGGTCGCCAGTTCGATGTCGATCGAATCGATATCGGCAAAGCGCTTGAACAGCACCGCCTTGCCCTCCATCACCGGCTTCGACGCCAGCGCACCCAGGTTTCCCAGCCCCAGGATCGCGGTGCCGTTGGAGATGACCGCCACAAGGTTGCCCTTGATCGTATAGTCATACGCCGCGTCGGGATTGGCCGCGATCGCGCGCACCGGCGCCGCAACACCGGGCGAATAGGCCAGCGACAGGTCGCGCTGCGTCGCCATCGGCTTCGACGCGATGATATCGAGCTTGCCGGGCCGGCCGCCCATGCGGTGGAACGCCAAAGCTTCGCGGTCACCGAAATCGGATGGGTTTTCGTCGGACACTGGATTCTCCTGGCAAGCCTCCCTGATAAGGCTTCGCAAGCCCAAGCGGCAAGCGTCCTCTTCCTTCCCCCCTCCCTTCTTCAAGGGAGGGGTCGGGGGCGGGTTAGTTTCTTCTTCTCTACCGCAATGCCCTCCCGCCCTTCCCCCACCGAACCATCCCCGCTACCAAACCCCGCGTGACCTCCACCGCCTCCCCGATGATCGCGCAATTTCTCACGCTGAAGGCCGAAGCCCCCGACTGCCTGCTCTTCTTCCGCATGGGCGACTTCTACGAGCTGTTCTTCGAAGACGCCGTCGCCGCCGCCGCCACCCTCGACATCGCACTCACCAAGCGCGGCGAGCACGACGGCGTGCCCATCCCGATGTGCGGCGTCCCCGTCCACGCCGCCGACAACTACCTCGCCCGCCTCATAAAGGGCGGCCACCGCGTCGCCATCGCCGAACAGGTCGAGGACCCCGCCGTCGCCCGCGCCCGCCCCGGCAAATCGATCGTCGCGCGTGCCATCACCCGCGTCGTCACCCCCGGCACCCTGACCGAAGCCGGCCTGCTCGAACCCAAACGCGCCAACTGGCTCGCCGCCATTGCCCCCGGACCCCAAACCGGCCTCGCCTGGTGCGATCTCTCGACCGGCGCCTTCGCCACTCGCGCCTGCACCCCCGACGAAGCCACCGCCGAACTCGCCCGCCTCGCCCCCGCCGAACTCATCGCCCCCGAAGGCTGGAAAGACTCTCCCGCCACGCCGCGTCCGCTCCCCGAATTCTCCGCCCAAAAAGGCGAAGCCCGCCTCAAGTCGCGCTTCGCCGTAGTCACCCTCGACGGCTTCGGCGCCTTCACCCCTTCGGAGATCGCCGCCGCCGGCGCCCTGCTCGCCTATGTCGAGGCCACCGCCAAGGGCAGCATTCCCCTCCTCAGCCCACCCCGCCCCGAACTGCCCGGCAGCACCATGGCCATCGACGCCGCCACCCGTACCAGCCTCGAACTGACCCGCGGACCCGGCGGCACCCGCGCCGGCAGCCTCGAAGCCTGCATCGACCGCACCGTCACCGCCGCCGGCGCCCGCCAACTTGGCGCCGACCTTGCCGCGCCGCTCACCGACGCCCCGCAAATCGCCGCCCGGCTCGATCTCGTCGCCTGGTTCTGCGAAAACGCCGTCACCCGCATCCGCACCCGCGAAGCCCTTGCCGCCATGCCCGACATCGCCCGCGCGCTCGGGCGCCTTGCGGTCGGTCGCTGGACCCCCCGCGACCTCGCCCAGATGCGTGACGGCCTCGCCCTCAGCCTCGCCCTCAAAGCCGCGCTTAGCGCCCCCAGCCTGACGACCCCCACCCTGCTGACCGACACCCTCGCCCGCTTCGGCGCCCATGGCTCTCTCGTCGAAGCGCTGCGCCGCGCCCTCGTCCCCGAACCTCCGCACGACCCCGGCGCCGGCGGCAGCATCGCTCCGGGCTACGACGCCGCGCTCGACGCGCTAAGGGAAACCGCCCGCGACGGCCGCACCGCCGTCCTCGGCCTCGAAACCCGCCTGCGCGAACAAACCGGCGTCGCCGCGCTCAAGATCCGTCACAACGGCGTCCTCGGCTATCACATCGAAGTCGCCGCGCGCTTCGCCGACCCGCTCATGGCCGCCGACTCCGGCCTCATCCACCGCCAGACACTCGCCGGCGTCGTCCGCTTCGGCAGCGTCGATCTCGCCGCCCTCGCCAGCACCATCGCCCAGGCCGGCGACCATGCCCTTGCCGCCGAGGCCGCCCACCTCGAGGAACTCCGCTCCCTCATCCTCGCCGAAGCCGCCGCCATCGCCGAAACCGCCCAGGCCCTCGCCCGCCTCGACGTGGCAAGCGCCCTCGCCGACCTCGCCGCCACGGAAAACTGGTCCCGGCCCAAAGTCGACGCGACCACCGCCTTCCACATCGAATCCGGCCGGCACCCCGTCGTCGAAGCCGCCGTCAAGGCCGCGCGAAACCCGTTCGTCGCCAATGACTGCGACCTCTCCGCCGACGCGCGGCTATGGCTCGTTACCGGCCCCAACATGGCGGGCAAATCGACCTTTTTGCGCCAGAACGCCCTCATCGCCGTCCTCGCCCAGGCCGGCAGCTTCGTCCCCGCCCGCGCCGCGCACATCGGCGTCGTCGACCGCTTGTTCAGCCGCGTCGGCGCCGCCGACGACCTCGCCCAGGGCCGCAGTACCTTCATGGTCGAGATGGTCGAAACCGCCGCCATCCTGTCGGGTGCCACGTCCTGCAGCCTCGTCATCCTCGACGAAGTCGGCCGCGGCACCAGCACCTACGACGGCCTCGCCATCGCCTGGGCGGTACTCGAGGCCGTCCACGACGACCTCCAGTGCCGCTGCCTGTTCGCCACCCACTACCACGAGCTCGTCCAGCTAAAGGAGCGCCTCAAAAGCCTGGCCACCGCCCATGTCACCGCCCGCGAATGGAAAGGCGACCTCGTCTTCCTCCACGAGGTCAAGCCCGGCGCCGCCGACAAGAGCTACGGCCTCGCCGTCGCGCGCCTGGCCGGTGTCCCCGCCCCCGTCCTAACCCGCGCCCGCGGCGTCCTCGCCCGCCTCGAGGCCAACCGCGACAAGACCGGCGGGCTGGCTGCCGGCCTGTCCGACCTGCCCCTGTTCGGCGCCCATCCCGCCGAACCTGCAACCGACCCGCTGCGCGCCAAGCTCGCCGCCATCGACCCCGACGCCATCACCCCCCGCGAAGCCCTCGATCTCCTCGCCGACCTCAAGGCGCTCATGGGCGAGGAACAGGCCTGACCCGAACAGAGTTCACAGCCTCAAACCGGTCGGCGATCCCCGACGTTACCATCCCGCCCTCGATACCCGGTTGCATGCCAAGCGGTTCTGCTTTCAACTGCCGCATCATCGCCAGTCCAAGACGGAGACAGACAATGTCGAAGCACCCCCTGCAAACGGCCCTGCTCGCCGCCGCCTGCACCGCCGCATTCGTGGCCCCGGCCATCGCCCAAACCGCCCCGGCCAGCGACCCGATCGCCGCACGCCAGGCGCTGATGGAGCAGAACGGCAAGGACACCAAGACTGGCGCCGACATGCTCAAGGGCGCGGTGCCGTACGACGCGGCCAAGGCCAAGGCCATCTTCCAGGGTATGAACGACGTCGCCGCCAAGTTCGGCGGCCTGTTCCCCAAAGGCACCGAGACCGGCGGCAAGACCGAAGCCGCCCCGGCGATCTGGACCAAGCCCGCCGACTTCAAGGCCGCCCTCGCCAAGTTCCAGGCCGACACTGCCGCCGCCGCTACCGGCGACCTGTCGACCACAGCCGCCTTCGGCACCGCCTTCGGCAAGGTCACCGCAAACTGCAAAGCCTGCCACGAAAGTTTGCGCGTCAAAAAGGGCTGACCCGGATAGCCCCGCCGCATCACCCTCTTCTTCAACCGTCACCCCGGCCCTTTCTCCCCGTCACCCCGGCGAAGGCCGGGGCCCATCTCCCGCCCAACGCCGCTAAACCCGGACGCAATCGGCACAACCTCTCCAACCAGGCCCTCACCCCGTGAAACGCCTCGCCATCCTCGCTCTCGGGCTAATCGCAATCGGCGCCGCGCTCTTCTACGCCCTGACCATCCCCGACCGCCTCCCCCCCTCCCAGATCGCCACCCTCGCCACCGCCAGCCCAACTCGAGGCGCCCGCATCTTCTGGGCCGGCGGCTGCGCCTCGTGCCACGCCCCCGCCGGCGCCCGCGGCAATGACCGCCTCAACCTCCCCGGCGGCGCGCCCATCGAAACCCCCTTCGGCACCTTCCACGCCCCCAACATCTCGCCCCACCCCGACGGCATCGGCCGCTGGAACCTCGCCGATTTCGCCAACGCCATGCAGCGCGGCGTCGACCCGCGCGGCCGGCACCTGTACCCCGCCTTCCCCTACACCTCGTACGTCCACATGACCGCCGCCGACATCGCCGACCTGTTCGCCTATATCCGCACCCTCCCGCCCGTCCCTGGCACCGCCCCTGCCAACGCCCTGTCGTTCCCCTTCAACATCCGCCGCGGCATCGGCCTGTGGAAGCTCGCCTTCATGCCCGGTGCAGCCCCGGTCGTCGCGCTCCCCGCCAGCGCCGGCCCCGCCGCCCGCGCCGGCCAATACCTCGTCGAAGGCCCCGGCCATTGCGGCCAATGCCACACCCCGCGCAGCTTCGGCGGCGCCGGTGCCATGCAATCCAGCCAATGGCTCTCCGGCGCCCCCAGTCCGGAGGGAAAAGGCCAAATCCTCAACATCACCCCCGGCTCGAAATCGATCGGCAGCTGGTCCACCGCCGAAATCGCCGAATATCTCGCAACCGGCTTCACCCCCGACTACGACTCGGTTGGCGGCTCGATGGCCGACGTCCAACGCAACCTCGCCATGCTCCCCCGGGCCGACCACGCCGCAATCGCCGCCTATCTCAAAGCCATCCCCGCCCATTAAACCTTGTCCTCCCCCTCAACGGGGGAGGCGAGAGACGCGTCTTCACGCGGCCCGGGTGGGGGTGGTCCCCCGCCAACACAAGCACGCTTTAGCCAAAGGTCCCTAAACCCCCGCGCCAACACGCCCGATATCCCCCCACCCCATTCCCCCCTAAGTTACCCCCAGTGACATCCCCCCCAGCCCTCACCGTCCATCAGCTCGCCAAGTCCGTCCCCGGCGGCCGGCGCCTCTTCCACAACCTCGACCTGACCGTCGCCCCGGGCGAGATCGTCGCCATCATGGGCGAATCAGGCATCGGCAAATCCACCCTGCTCAATCTCGTCGCCGGCCTCGACAGCGCCGACGCCGGCACCATCTCGATCGCCGGGCAGGCCCTCGACGACAGGCAGGACGACGCCCGCACCATCATCCGCCGCGACCATGTCGGCTTCGTCTTCCAGGCCTTCCACATTCTGCCGCACCTCACCCTCGCGCAGAACATCGCCCTCCCGCTCGTCCTCGCCCGCGCCGACACTGCCGCCTCGCTCGCCCGCGCCATAACCATGCTCGCCAATGTCGGCCTCCCCGGCCGCGGCGGCGACTATCCCGCACAACTCTCCGGCGGCGAGCTCCAGCGCATCGCCATAGCCCGCGCCCTCATCCACGACCCGGCGCTGATCCTCGCCGACGAGCCCACCGGCAACCTCGACCCCGAAACCGCCGAGCGCATCCTTTCGCTGCTCACCACGCAAGTCCGCGCCTCCAGCGCCGGCCTTGTCCTCGTCACCCACAGCGACTGCGCCGCCGCCATCGCCGACCGCGTCCTCGTCCTCGGCCCGACCGGCCTCACGCCCCGATGACCGCAGCTTGGCAGCCCCCACCCACCACCGCCGCCCGCTGGATGGTCATCGGCGAGTGGCGCGCCCATCCCGCCCGCCTCGTCATCGGCGCCCTCGCCATCGCCGTCGGCGTCGCCCTCGGTTTCGCCGTCCACCTCGTCAACCAGACCGCGCTCGCCAGCTTCGATCGCGCCGTCCGCACCGTCAACGGCGCCGCCGACCTGCAGATCCGCGCCGCCACCCCGGCAGGCTTCGCCGAGTCCCTCTACCCCCGCATCGCCCGCACGCCGGGCGTCGCCGCCGCCAGCCCCGTCGTCGAGATCGTCGCCTTCGCCAGTGCGAGCACAACCGGCACAGCCAACCCCGCCCCCATGACCCTGCTCGGCCTCGATGTCCTCCGCGCCGCCGCCGTGACCCCCAGCCTCATCGGCCTGCCCCCCGATCGCAGCAGCCCCTTCGACCCGGACGCAATCTTCCTTTCGCGCGCCGCGCTCACCGCTGCAAAAAAGAACCTCGGCGACCGCATCACCCTCACAGCCGCCAACACCAGCCGCAGCTTCACCATCGCCGGTATCCTCGCCAACACCGGCAACGACCAGGCCATCGCCGTCATCGATATCGCCGACGCCCAGTGGCGCTTCGCCCAACTCGGCAAGCTCCAGCGCATCGATATCCGTCTCGCCCAAGGCATGAACCGCGCCGCCGCAATGGCCGCCATCAACGCCCGGCTCCCCGCCGACGCCCGCTTGGTCTCCCCCGAGAACGCCCAGGCCAGCAGCGACAGCCTCTCCCGCGCCTATCGCGTCAACCTCGAAATGCTCGCCATGGTCGCGCTGCTCACTGGCGGCTTTCTCGTCTATTCGGCGCAATCGCTGTCGGTCGCCCGCCGCCGGCCGCAATTCGCGCTGCTCCGCGTCCTCGGCCTGCGCCCCGGCGCGCTTACCGTCCAGATCGTCCTCGAAGGCGCGATCGTCGGCCTCATCGGCGCCGGCCTCGGCATCGCCATCGGCTATGGCCTCGCCGACCTCGCCGTCACGCTGCTCGGCGGCGATCTCGGCGGCGGTCTCCTCGGTCGCGGCGAGGTCCATCTCGATTTCTCGGCCCCCGCCGCACTCGTCTTCGCCATGATCGGCATCGCCGTCGCCATCGCCAGCAGCCTCGTTCCGGCGCTCGAGGCCGCCCGCGCCAAACCCGCCATCGCCCTCAAGAACGCCGGCGACACTACCGACCCGCGCCATCGCCCCGCCGGCTGGCCCGGCCTCGTCCTCCTCGGCCTCGGCGGTCTCGCCGCACTCGGCCCGCCGATCGCGGAACTGCCCCTGCTCGGCTACGCAGCGATGGCGCTGCTCCTCGCCGGCGGCGTCGCCGCCATGCCCTTCCTCGCCCGCGCCCTGCTCGCGCCGTTGCAGAACCTCTCGCTGCCCGCCCCGCTCGATCTCGCCCTCAAACGCCTGTGGGGCGCGCCCCAACAAGCTGCCGTCGCGCTCTGCGGCATCGTCGCCAGCACCAGCCTCATGGTCGCGATGGCGGTGATGGTCAGCAGCTTTCGCGGCTCGGTCGACGACTGGCTGGTCCAGATCCTGCCGTCCGACGTCTATCTCCACATCGAGGGCGCCGAAACCGCCGGCCTCGATCCCACAGCCCAAGCCCGCCTCGCCGCCACCCCCGGCGTCGCGAAAATCCGCTTCCTCCGCCAGATCCCGCTCCGCCTCGCCGCCGACCGGGCCCCCGTCATCCTCACCGGCCAACCCGATCCCGCCGCCAGCATCCCCCTCATCGGCCGCACTATCCCCGTCCCCGCCGGCGAGGTTGCCGCCTACATCTCCGAACCGATGGTCTGGCTCTACAACCTCAAGCCCGGCGACCGCATGAACCTGCCCCTTGGTGGCAAATCGCGTCCGGTTTTCATCGCCGGCGTCTGGCGCGACTATGCCCGGCAATTCGGCGCCATCACCCTCGCCGACCGGGATTTCACCGCGCTCACAGGAGACCGCACCCGCTCCGAAGCCGCGATAGACACCGCCCCCGGCACCGATCCCGCCAAACTCATCACCGCGCTGCGCCAACGCCTCGGCCCGGTCATCGGCGCCCAGGCGATGTTCGCCGAGCCTCGCCAGATGCGCGCCGTGGCGCTGTCGATCTTCGACCGCAGCTTCGCCATCACCTATGCGCTGGAGGCGATCGCCATCGTCATCGGCCTCGTCGGCGTCGCCGCGACTTTCTCCGCGCAAACCCTCGCCCGCACCCGCGAATTCGGCATGCTCCGCCACATCGGCGTCCGCCGCGGCCAGATCATGACGATGCTCGCCGCCGAGGGCGCGCTACTCGGCATCATCGGCGTCATCGCCGGCCTCGCGCTCGGGGTCCTGATGAGCCAGGTTCTCATCCACGTCGTCAACCCGCAGTCTTTCCACTGGACGATGGACACCCGCATTCCCTGGCCACTGTTCGCCGGCCTCGCCGCCGCGCTCACCGCCGCCGCCGCCGGTACCGCCGCCCTCGCCGGCCGCCGCGCCGTTTCGGCCGATGCCATCCGCGCCGTTCGCGAGGACTGGTAATGCGCATACTCCTCCTCGCACTGGCCCTCCTACTCCCCGCCGCCGCCCCGACCTATCCCGTCGTCACCCCGGGAAAGCCCTTCGCTTTCCCCCGCGACCACGGCGCGCACCCGACTTTCCGCACCGAATGGTGGTACGTCACCGGCTGGCTCAAGACCCCCGAAGGCAAGGATCTCGGCTTCCAGGTGACGTTCTTCAGGACCCGCCCGCCGACCGACCCGGCCAACCCCAGCGCCTTCGCTCCCGGCCAGATCCTCTTCGCCCATGCCGCGCTGTCGGACCCCGCCCTCGGCAAGTTGCAACACAGCCAGCGCATCGCCCGCGCCGGCTTCGGCCTCGCCGAAACCAGCGCCAGGACCACCGACATCGTCCTCGACGACTGGCGCATGAAGCGCACCCCCGACGGCCGCATCCGCACCAGCATCGCCGGCAGCGAATTCGCCTTCGAGCTGACGCTGACGCCGAGCCAGCCCGAGCTTCTCCAGGGCGATCGCGGCTACAGCCGGAAGGGCCCCGCCCCCGCCGACGCAAGCTATTACTACACCCTTCCCCATCTGAAACTCGCCGGCACACTCACCCGTGCGGGGACGCCGGTCACCGTCACCGGCCAGGCATGGCTCGACCGCGAATGGTCGTCGAACTATCTCAACCCGCGTGCCGTCGGCTGGGACTGGCTCGGCCTCAACATGGACGACGGCAGTGCGCTGACCCTGTTCCGCATCCGCGATGCAAAGGGCGCCGCCGTCTGGGCCGGCGGCTCCCATCGTACTCGCACCGGCCAGCAAACCACCCTCGCACCTAGCGACGTCAGCTTCTCCCCCGGTCGCCTCTGGCGCTCGAAAGCCACCGGCGCCAGCTACCCTGTCGCCCCGACCGTAACCGTAATGCTGCGCGGCAAGCCACTAACATTACGAATAAAGCCGCTATTCGACAACCAGGAGCTCGACAGCCGCGGCGGTGGCGGCCCGGTCTATTGGGAAGGCGCCGTAACCGTCCCCGGCGGCCGCGGCTACCTCGAACTCACCGGTTACCAATCCCCCCTGAAAATGTAGCCACCCGGTCTACGCTTCCGGCCAATCCAGCAGGAAGTTCAGATTAGCTGCCGCAATCGGCCGTCCCCGCTCATACTGCCACGCCCGCGCCGCGACGTTGACGATGCGCCGCCCCAGCCGCGTCACCTCCCCTGCAGCGAACGTCTCCACCGGCGTTCCCTCGCGCATGAAGTCGACCGTCACCGTTATCGGCCGGATCCGCGGCATCCTGTCGGCATCGGGCTGCGCGATGATCACCGCCGCCAGTCCGGCAATCTCGAGCAGGCCCGCCAGCGCCCCGCCATGCAGCCGCCCCGGCGCACCGACGAGTCCGATCGCAAACGGCATCACTACCCGCACCTCGTCGTCGTCCTGTTCGAAACGCAGGTCGAGCGCCTTGGCATAAGGCAGCATGTCGAGCCGGCCATGGCGCTCGTCGCGCAGCGCCCGGGCAAGGGCAAGGCTGGTCATGCGACGGCCTTTTCGGGGCGGTTGAGCATGAACGTCCCGGCCATGTTGGCGATTGGGTCGGCCGGATCGCCGTCATGGGCAATGCCGCGCACAAAGGCGATCTGCCGGGTCAGCCGATAGCATGTTGCCCGGCCCGAGACCGTCGCCCGCAGCGCCGGCGCGCGTAAATAGTCCATCCGCAGGTCGATCGTCGCAATCGGCAGGAACTCTCCGAGTGCCAGGTTGATCGAAAAACCCGCCGCCGAGTCCATCAGGGTGAAGATCGCTCCCGACGCGATGATGCCATAGTCCGGGTCGGCAACCTGTTGCGGTGCGTAAGGCATCTGCAACTGGGCCCAGTCCGGACCATAGCTGTCGAACGTAATGCCGAGCAAATTGAGATGCGGCACCCCGTCGAGGAAGCGCTGCACGAACCGCCGCTGCCGCGCCGCCAGGTCGAGCACGGGCCTCGGCAAGTCGCTGGGCGGCAGATCGCTCATGTCGAGACCCGCGCCAGTTCGCCGATCCGCGCCACCATCGAAGCCAGCCCCTGCGTGCGGTTCGACGACAAATGCTTCGACAGGCCCAACCCCTCGAGCCGCGTCCGGATTTCGCCGGTATCGATCGCCGCCGGCGCCCGCCCATCGGCCAGCATGAGCACCAGCGCGACCAGCCCCTTGACGATCGCCGCGTCGCTGTCGGCGGCAAAATGCAAGCGTCCGCCGGCAAGGCTGGGGTGCAGCCACACCTGGCTCGCACATCCGCGCACCCGCGACGCCTCGGTCTTCAGCGCCGCCGGCATCTCGGGCAATCCGCGCCCCAGGTCGATCAACAACCGGTACCGGTCGTCCCAATCGTCGAGCGCTTCGAATTCGGCCTCGACATCGTCAAAAGTCGCGATGCTCATCGCGCCCGTTTGCGGCGCACCGCCCGCAGGGTCAACCCGTCAAAAATCGACGCCCGAGGCAATCGCCTCCAGTTTGCGAATCCGCTCCTTCAGGTCGGCAAGATCGATCCGCTGCCCGATCGCCGGCAAATCACTGACGCCCGAATAGCCGCCATGCTGCTCGATCTCGCGCGCCCGCAATCGCAACCAGCCGCCCCAGGCCCAGGTCGCAAAGCCGCCGATCAGGCCCAGCCCCATCAGGCCGGCGGTGCTGATGACCATGAGAGATTCCAACGGTGGCATGTTCAGTCCTCCCAATTCCGAGCGTTATTTGTTCTTCAAGGATTCGATCTCGTCCGACAGCCGCTTGGCCGGGTCGGTCGCCAGTCGCTCGAGCACCTGGATGCGCTCGTTCAAACGCGTCACCTCGGCCTTCAACCGCGCCGCTTCGGCAACGCTCACACCGTCGCCGCCGGTATCGAACAGGGCCTGCGCACGTCCGCCCCGCTTGCCAAATCGCCCGCCCAGCACCCGGCCGATAGTTACGATCAGGATGATCAGGACGACCATTTCAAACGGGTTCATCGGGTCTCTCGCAGGTAAGGGGTTGCAGGCAAACGGCTTAATTCAGTGCCTTGCCCAAGTCGTCGATCTCGGCCGAAAGCCGCTTGGCCGGATCGGTGGCGATGCGTTCGAGCACCTGCAGCCGGTCCTTGACGCTGCCGATCTCGGCGCTCAGCCGGGCATTCTCCTGGGTCAGCAATTTGACCCGCTCCATCGCCTCGCTGCTGACGGCCGGCAGCAGTGGCTTGCCCCAACTGCTCTCGAGTGGATAACCGTTCTTGATCCGCAGCCAGGTCGTAACCACCCAGCCAACCGTGCCGATAAGCACCGCGCTGACCATGATCGGCGCAACCGCCGGGAAATAACTCGGGTCCAGGGCCATGACAAATTCCTCAGTTCAGCTTGGTTGCCGGCCCGTCACGCAGTGTCTCGATCTGCACCGCCAAGCCTTCGTTGCGGTCGGTAACGATGCGGTTCAACGTCGCGACATGGCTTTCGAGCCGTTCGATCTTGGTGGCATATTGCGCCGCCTGCTCACCCGCGACGGTCGCTGCAAGTTCGAGCTGCTTTTCCTTCAGCTTCATCCAGCGCTTGGCAACGCTGCCCAGGATCGCCGCCAGCACGATCGCCAGCACGACGAACGGAAACAGGTCGGATGCGTCGAGCAACATGGTAATTCCTTCAGTTCTGGGTGGTGCCGGGCACCGCCGGCGCGTCGCGCAAACCTTCGATCTGCGCCGTCAGCCCCTCGTTGCGATCGGTGACGATGCGATTGAGAACGGCGACGCGCTCCTCCAGCGTGGCGATCTTGGCGGCATATTGCGCCGCCTGCTCGGCCGAAGCATGCGCTGTCACCGAAAGCTGCTTTTCCTTCAGATTGGCCCAGCGCTTGAAGATCGCGGTGGCAAAGGCGCCGACGATCGCGACGATGGGGATCAACGTGCCGAATATCGGGATCAAATATCGAACATTGTCGTCCATGATAAGATCTCCCCCTAAAGCTTGTCGATTTGCGCCGAAAGCCGCGACGGCGCGTCGGTCGCGATGCGTTCCAGCACCGCCATCCGCTCCTCGAGCCGGCCAACCTTGCCGCGCAGCAGCGCGTTTTCGTTCTCGAGTATCTCGTTCTGGCGCTTCATCCCGTCGTCCGCCTTGCCGACCATGCCGCCCCATTCGTTTGAAACGGGATAGCCATGCCTGGCGCGGATGGCGGTGGTGATGATCCAGGCGATGAAGCTCATCGCGATGATCAGCAGAACGAAAGTCGGTCCACCGAGGTCCATTGTCGTTCCCCTTGATTTAACGCATCAGCGCAGCTCTTCGATCTGGCCCGCGCCTCAGCGCAGCTCTTCGATCTGATTCGCGAGGCGGCTGTTGGAAGACGTCACATAGGCTTCGATATCGCGCAACCGGCGGTCCGACTCGCGGAACGAGGCGTTGACGTCGCGCACCGTGCGCTGCGGCGCCACCCGCACATTTTTCCAGAAACGCTGGTCCTCGGCGCTCTCGTTATACAGCATGCCGGGCTTGGGATCTGCGATCAGGCCCATTGCGACATAGATGATCGGCAGGAAACCAACCCCGAAGACTGTCAGCGCGATGGCACCGACGCGAACCCAGGTGGCGTCCCAGCCGAAATAATCGGCAATGCCCGAACAAACCCCCATCAGACGCTTGTTGCGCTTGTCGAGGTAAAAGCGGGTGCGGCGAACGCTCATCTCAGATCTCCCCTTTTGCGATGCGGGCTAGAGGACGCGTTTGCGGTCGGCGATGAGCCCGATTGCGAGATAGACCAGCAACAGCGATCCCGCTCCGAGCAGCGTGCCGACCACAAAAGCCAGCCGCACCCATATCGCTTCGATCCCGGTATAATCGGCGATCCCCGAGCAGACGCCCATGATGCGGCCATTGGTCTTGTCGAGCCCGAACGGGCCATTGATCGTCAACATCGTCGTCAATCCTTCTGCTTTGCAGCCTGTGTCTGCTTCGCTCAGCGAAGCTGGTGTTTTTGCGTCGACAGGTCGGGAATGCGCCCGTCCTTCCACTGCGGATCGTCGGCAGCGATGATCCGTTCGATCGAATCGAGCCGGCTATCGAGCCGCCGCGCCATCTCGTGCAGATCGTCGAGCAGCGCTTCGTCCTGCTGGCTGATGCCCCGGCCCGACTTCCACCGGGTCAGATAGTGCAGGATCATCCACGGCAGCCCGATGAACAGCATCCCGACGACGGCGATTGGGACCATGACGTTTTCCATGATCTCAACCCTCCGATTTAGGCGACAAACGCGCCTTCATCGCCGCCAGCTCGGCCGAAACTTCGTCGTCGGCGGTCAGGTCGGCGAACTCGTCGGACAAGGTCCGCGTCGGCCCGCCCAGCGACAGCGCATCCGCACGTCCCTCGGCGAGATCGGCGCGGCGCTCCATCACCTCGAAGCGCGCAAACGCCTCGTCGACACGGGGGCCCTTGGTCATCTCGATCATCCGCGAGCGCTGCGTCGCGCTTTCGATCCGGTTGAGAATGACGTTCTGCCGGGTCCGTGCCTCGCGAAGCTTGCCTTCCAGCTTGTGGATATCGGCCTCGTTGAGCGCCAGGCCCTGGTCGAGCGCGGCGACTTCACCCGACATCTGCTCGGCAAAACTCTTCGCCTTGCCCTTCTCGACCAGCGCCGCCTTGGCCAGGTCCTCGCGGCCCTTGCTCAGCGCCAGCTCGGCCTTTTCGGCCCAGCTCGACTGCGCAGCCTCGGCGCGGATGATGGCGCGGCGCATTTCCTTCTGGTCGGCGATCGTGCGCGCCGCCGATGCCCGGACTTCGACCAGCGTTTCCTCCATCTCCATGATGATCATGCGGATCATCTTCGCCGGATCTTCGGCGCGATCGAGAAGGTCGGTCACATTGGCAGCGATGATATCGCGGGTCCGAGAAAAGATACCCATGGTATTGATGCTCCAGTTCGAAATCAGCCGGTTCGTATCGAGGGTGCCGGAGGGCGAGGGGTGGGGCAGAGATTGTATCCTGGCCCTCGACCCTCCGGCGATCGTCACAAGGTTATTAGCCACGGACGATATTCGATTCAGCGGAAACTTTCACCTGCGAACCGGTATCGGCCGCAAACGCCGGTCCAGCCGCCGCAACGATGAAGGTCCCGCCCATGACGACGGCTGCAAAAATGCCGACCAGGCTGCGCATGGTGTCGCTGTTGTTGAAAAAATTGCTCATCGTACATCTCCTGTCTGGCGTGACCGGCGCGTCGCCGGTGCTCATGCAGGATCCTTTGCAGGTCCCGTGCCAAGTGCCCCGGGTTTCGTAAGTCACTGGAATCATGGCCATCAAATAGAGGCTTGGTATTTATTCCGTATGATCTATTGCTGAAATTTGGGAAATCCCACTAACATGCGGTCATGCAAAAGCCTGCCGCCCTTATCGGCTCATCCTCGATCTTTCTCGATGCCGTCGAGCGCGCCTCCGCCGCGGCGCCGCTCAACCGTCCGGTACTGATCATCGGCGAGCGCGGCACCGGCAAGGAGTTGATCGCCGAGCGCCTCCACCGCCTGTCGTCGCGCTGGGGCGGGCCGCTGGTTTCACTCAACTGCGCCGCGCTCCCCGAAAACCTCATCGACGCCGAACTCTTCGGCTATGAAGCCGGCGCCTTCACCGGCGCCCAGCGGGCCCGCGCCGGCCGGTTCGAGGACGCCGACGGCGGCACGCTCTTCCTCGACGAGATCGCCACCCTCGCCCCCGCCGCGCAGGAACGCCTGCTCCGCGTCGTCGAATATGGCGAGCTCACCCGCATCGGCTCGAACCGCGCCATCCATGTCGACGTCCGCCTCGTCGGCGCCACCAACGAGGATCTCCCCACCCTCGTCGAACGCGGGCGTTTCCGCGCCGATCTCCTCGATCGCCTGTCTTTCGAGGTCGTCACCCTGCCGCCACTTCGCGAACGCGCCGAGGACATCGAGGCTTTATCCTCGCACTTCGCCCGCCGCATGGCCGCCGAGCTCGGCTGGTCGCGCTTCCCCGGCTTCACCGCCGCCGCGCAAACCACGCTCGATCACTACGCTTGGCCCGGCAATGTCCGCGAGTTGAAAAACGTCGTCGAACGCTCGCTCTATCGCTGGGGCGATCCCGACAGCCCCATCGGCCGCATCATCCTCGACCCGTTCGAATCGCCATGGCGCCCGGTCCCGCTACCCGGCGGCCAACGCGCCATCAGCGCCGCGCCCGCCACTACCGAAATCGCGCGCTCAGCCCCCGCTCCGCTACCCGACTGCAGCGACTTCCGCGCCGCTGTGCTCGCCCATGAACGCGAAATCCTGCTCGGCGCGCTCGAACGCTGTCGCCACAATCAACGCCGCACCGCCGCCGCGCTGGCGCTCAGCTATGACCAGCTCCGCCATGCCCTCAAGCGCCACAACATGCTCGATCAGGGTCAGACCGAGGCGTCCAGTGTCAGCCTTCGGCCTCAGGCTTGACCCCATAGCGCTGCAGCAACGGTGCCTGCAGCATCGCGAACACGAACGTCGCCCCCGTCACGCCCCAGACCTTGAAATTCACCCATTGGTCAGTCGTCAGAATCTGCCGCGCCACCTCGTTCGCCGCCAGCAACACCAGGAAGAACAACGCCCAGTTCCGCGTCAATTTCGTCCAGCCGGCATCGCTCATCGGCGGCAGCGCCTCGCCCAGCACCAGCTTGAGATAGGACCGCCCCCGCGCCAGCCCCAGCAACAATATCCCGGCAAACATCGCATAGATCAGCGACGGCTTGAGCTTGATGAAGGTCTCGTCCCGCAGCCACAATGTCAGCCCGCCGAACACCAGGACGACCGCGCCGGTAAACAGCAGCATCACCGGAATGTGACGCACCTTCCACCAGGAAACGCTCATCGCCACCAGCACCGCCACCATGAACGCCGCGGTTGCAGTGAACACACCACCGAATTTGTTGGCCGCAAAAAACACCAGCAACGGCCCGAAATCGATCGCCAGCTTGAGCAATGCCGGCATGGCCGGACGGGTCACAGTTTGCGGATCAAGATCACTCATGCGCCCCCCATAGTGACTTTCCACAACTTCCGAAACCGCAGACCGCCTCTCCAAAACCAATGTCATCCCGGGCTCGACCCGGGACCCAGCTGTTTTGTCCCCTTGCCACACCGCCGCCGCCCGCTAGCGTGCCCGCGTGTCCCCCGAACCCCTGATCGTCACCAATCTCGCCTGCCAGCGCGGCAACCGCCTGCTGTTCGAAAACCTGTCTTTCACCGTCAATCGAGGCGAAGCCCTCCACCTCGAAGGCCCCAATGGCAGCGGCAAATCGAGCCTCCTCCGCCTGCTCGCCGGCCTCCTCCGCCCCACCTCGGGCACCATCCACGGGGGCAATCCCCGCGGCTTCCTCGGCCACGAAACCGCCCTCAAACCCCGCATGACCCTCCTCGCCGAACTCACCCACTGGGCCCGCCTAGACGGCACCACTGCCGCCCTCCCCACCGCCATGGCCGCAATGAACGTCGCCGCCCTCGCCGACATTCCCTGCAAGCACCTGTCCTCGGGCCAACGCCGCCGCGCCGGCCTCGCCCGCGTCATCGCCAGCAGCGCGCCGCTCTGGCTCCTCGACGAACCCACTGCCGGCCTCGACACCGCCTCCACCGCACGCCTCGCCGCCGCCATGGCCACCCACCGCGCCGCCGGCGGCATGATCGTCGCCGCCGTCCATGGCGACATCGGCCTCGCCGATCCCCAGCGCCTCAGGCTCGGCTGATGTTTCTCACCCTCGTTCGCCGCGACCTCGCCCTCATCGCCCGCTCGCCGGCGCTATGGATGCCCGTGCTATTCTTCATCCTCGTCGCCGCGCTCTTCCCCTTCGCCGTCGGCCCCGACGCCCGCCTCCTCGCCCGCATTGCCCCCGGCATAATCTGGGTCGCCGCCCTCCTCGCCGCGCTGCTGCCGGTCGAAACCCTCATCGCTCCCGATCTCGAGGACGGCACCCTCGACCAGCTCGCCGCCCGCGACATCCCCATGGAGCTCGTCGCCGCCGCCCGCATCCTCGCCCATTGGCTCGGCTTCGCCCTGCCCCTGCTCGCCGCCCTTCCCATCGCCGCCGTCCTCACCGGCATGGACGCCGCCACCGGCTGGCGCCTCGCCCTCGCCCTCCTGCTCGGCACCCCCGCCCTCGCTGCCCTCGCCGTCGTTGCCGCCGCACTCACCGCGGGCCTGCGCGGTGGCGGCGCCCTCGCCGGCCTCATCATCCTTCCCCTCGCCCTCCCCATCCTCATCTTCGGCGTCGGCGCCGCCGCCCCCGGCGCGCTCAAGCTACTCGCCGCCGCCAGCCTCGTCACCCTCGCCCTCGCCCCCTTCGCCGCCGCCGCCGCCATGCGCCAGGAATAGCGCACTTCCCCTCTCCCTCTTAGGGAGAGGCGACTCGCGCCCCTCAGGCGCGGCGGGTGAGGGTAATCCCGCTCCTCCCTGCTAAAACCTTCCCCAATCACCCCAACCCGCCTAACCCCCCATCATGCCCACAGCCCCAAACCGCCTCGCCTTCCCCGCGATGATCCTCGGCAGCGTCGCCCTCGCCTTCGGCCCCTGGCTCGTCCGCCTCGCCGATGTCGCCCCCATATCCTCGGCGTTCTGGCGCATGAGCCTGGCCATCATCCCCCTCGCCCTCCTCGCCCGCTTCGTCGGCCCCGCCATGCCCAAGGGCACCCTCAGCCCCCGCATCCTCTGGCTCGCCGCCCTCGCCGGCGTCTTCTTCGCCGCCGATCTCGCCCTCTGGCACTACGGCATCGTCCGCACGACGCTGGCCAACGCCAGCCTGCTCTCCAACGCCGCCAGCTTCCTGCTACCGCTCTGGGGCTTCGTCGTGCTCGGCCAGAAACCCGGCAAAAAAGCCCTTGTCGCCATCCTTTTCGCCCTCGCCGGCACCATGCTTCTCGTCGGCCGCAGCGCCGATCTCAGCGCGCGCAACCTCGCCGGCGACCTGTTTTGCCTCGCCGCCGCCGTCCTCTACACCGCCTACCTGCTCGTCGTGGATCGCCTGCGCGGCACCGTCCCGGTGTTCCCGGTCCTGGCCCTCGCCACCGGCTTTGGCGCCATCGCGCTGCTCCCCGCCGCCATCATCCTCGGCGGCGACGCCTTCTGGCCAACGGACTGGACCCCCCTCGTCCTGCTGGCCCTTGGCAGCCAGGTCATCGGCCAGGGCCTCGTCGTCTTCGCCATCGGGCATCTCAAGCCCCTCGTCGTCGGCCTCGCCCTGCTGGTGCAACCGGCAGTCGCTGCCACCATCGGCGCATTCCGCTTCAACGAAATCCCCGGCACCGCCGAGATCATCGGCGCCAGCCTCGTAATCGCCGCCCTCATCCTCGTCCGCCTACCCGAACGCAAACCCTGAACTTGTCCTCCCCCTCAAGGGGGAGGCGAGAGACGCGCCTTCGCGGCCAAGGTGGGGGTGTCTCCCTTCGCCGCAAAAGCCCGCCCGCTCCCTAACCCGCAATCGCCTCAGGCCGCCCCAGATGCTGCAGGAAATCCGGCTTCCCCAGATCCACCCCAGCCGCCCGCAAAATCGCATAAGCCGTAACGGCATGAAAAAAGAAGTTCGGCAACGCAAACTCGGTCAGATAAGCCGCGCCATCGAACCGATACCCGGTACCATTGGGAAACTTCAAAACTACCTCACGCTCCGCCGCCCCCGTCAAAGCCGCCGCATCGACACTCCGCACGAACGCAATCGTCCGGTCACACCGGTCACGCAGTTCGGCAAAGCTCGTCTCGGTATCCGGCATCGCCGGCGCTTCGATCCCTGCCAACCGCGCCATCGCATTCTTGGCGCTATCCGAAGCCATCTGGAACTGCGCCGTCAACGGCAGCATGTCCGGCGCCAGCCGCGCCTCGGTCAACACCCCCTCCGGCTTCGCCGCCGCAGCCTTGTCGAGCCAGGCCCGCATGTTGGTCAGCGCATTGATGAACACCGGCGCCGAAGCAGCATGAATCGAAAAAGTCACCGGCAATCTCCCCCAAAAATCGAACCCTGCGCCACCGCGCCCGGCAACACCACCTCTCCCCTTGCGGGAAAGGTCGAGAGCCGCGCCTTCGCGGCCCGGCAGAGGGGGCCGGGGCCAAGGCCCCAGCCGCCGGAGGCTATTCCTTAAGCCGCCGCCAGGATCATCTCCGCCGCCTTTTCGGCGATCATCACCGTCGCCGCATTGGTATTGCCGCTCACCAGCCGCGGCATCACCGACGCATCGACCACCCGCAGCCCGGCAATGCCATGCACCCGCAACTGCGGATCGACGACAGTCATCGGATCATCAGCGCGGCCCATCTGCGCGGTGCCGACGGGATGATACAGCGTCGATCCCGACGTCTGGGCATAGGTCAGCAATTCCTCGTCGCTTTCGCACCCAATCCCTGGCTGGCGCTCCTCCGCCATCCATGGCCGTAACGCCGGCTGCGACGCCAGCAAGCGGGCCCAACGCAGCCCGGCAACGATCGTCGCCTGGTCAACTGGATCAGAAAGATAGTTCGGCCGGATCGACGGCCGGTCGAGCGGCGCCGCGCTGCGAACATGGATCGTGCCGCGGCTTTCGGGGCGCAGCTGGCACGGCGCGATGGTCAACCCCGGCAGTTTCTCGAGCGACATCTCGCCCTTCAGCGTATAGGCGTCGATATCCATAGTGCCCGGCAGGATGTGATATTGCACATCCGGCCCCGACAGTCCCGGCCGTGTCCGCACATAGGCCTGGATATGCGCCGCTGACAGCGTCAGCAGCCCCCGGCGCTGCGTCGCATAACGAAGCACCTCGCGCACCAGCCGCCAGCCGCGGCTCAACTCGTTGACCGAGACGCAGTTCTTCAACCGGAACTGCGTGCTGACCATGTAATGATCCTGCAAATTGGTGCCCACACCCTTCAACGCATGAACGACCGGGATGCCCGCCGCCGCCAGCACGTCCGGATCGCCGATCCCCGAAAGCTCGAGCAGTTGCGGCGAATTGACCGCCCCACCCGACAGGATGACCTCGCGGCGCGCCTTGGCCTCTATGCTCCGGCCGTTCTGGAAATACCGCACGCCCGTCGCGCGCTTACCCTCCATCACCACCGTCTCGGCCTGGGCATTGATCTCCAGCGTCAGGTTGCTGCGCTTCAACGCCGGCCGCAGATACGCCATTGCCAACGACCAGCGCCGGCCGTTTTTGACTGTCATCTGGAAATAGCTTATGCCGTCTTGCGAAGCGCCGTTGACGTCGTTGTTGAACGGCAGCCCAGCCTCCACCCCGGCCTCGATCACCGCGTCGGAAATGATATGCGTATCGCGCGGATCGGAGACGTTCAGCGGCCCATCGCCGCCATGCAGGTCATCGGCGCCCAAACGTTCATTGCCTTCGGCGCGGCGGAAATACGGCAGCACATCGGCATGGCCCCAGCCGGTACACCCCAGCTGCGCCCATTGGTTGAAATCCTCCTGCTGGCCGCGAACATACAACAGGCCATTGATCGACGATGATCCGCCCAGCACTTTGCCGCGCGGCCAGACATGCGCCCGCCCGCCCGAAGTCGGATCGACCTCGGTTTCGTACATCCAGTTGACCTTGGCGTCTTTCAGCGTCGTCGCATAACCGATTGGAATATGGATCATCGGGTTGGTATCCCGCCCCCCCGCCTCCAGCAGCAGCACCGTCGCTTTGCCATCCGCCGTCAACCGGTTGGCAAGCACGCACCCGGCGCTGCCCGCCCCGACGATGATATAATCGAATTCGCGCATGACATCTCCCAGGGCGCCGCCGTTCGCCACGGTCGCCGGACCACCTTAGTCCTCACGGCCAGCCGATACAGCCTGCACAAAGAACAGCCGCGCCACACTTGTCCTCCCCCTCAAGGGGGGAGGCGAGAGACGCGTCTTCGCGGCCCGGGTGGGGGTGTCCCCCCGCCAACACGAACACGGTCTCTCGGAACCATCAACCTGCGCAGGCCTCAGCGCGGACACTCCCGCGCATGACACCGCCGCGTCACTTCGCTCACAGGGCCGATATCCAGAAGCTTTGGCCGCCGCACCGCGCCTTGGCCTCCCACAGCCGTTTCCACACCAGATTGTCGATATCCCCAAGCTGCAACGCTTCGATCCCGGCGGCAAGCCGACGCCAACTTGGCATTGACTCCCGGTCGCAGTCCCAGCACGAATTCTCTCGTCCACCTGGGAATGACGATCGGCACGGCATCATGGCAAACGAGACAATCTACGGCCGCTACGTCATCCGCAGCATGAAGGCTTCCGGCGGATGGAACACGCGCGCCTTCCGAGGCAATATCGCGATGGGCGTCGTCCTCTCCGGCGCGACCGAGGAAACCGCGATTCTCGCGACCAAAGCGGCGCTCGATGCGATCCACACTGAACAGCGCGCAGCCCGCGGCGCCGAAGGCTATCCGACCGCGAGGTTCGAGCAGCGCTGGCGGCAATCAGCATTACGAACAGTCAGGCCGATATGCTCCACGCGCACCTGCTTGCAGTCGACAACATCATGACAGCAACCGAACTTGCGACCGCAGGCGGATACGACAGCTATGTGTCCGCGAACAGCCAGTACGGCGCTCTCGGTCGCAAGCTGGCGGAGGAACTGGAATGGAATCCCCCAAAATCCAGTGGCGTGCCGACATGGACTTTCGCACTCGCAACCGGGGCCGATGGCGACAACCACGTAGACCCGGATACAGTAGAATATGCACAATGGCGCTGGAAGCTGCGCACCGAAGTAGTCGAGGCCTTGCAAGACTAAGCCACTGGGCCAGTACGCTTCTGCTACTCAGTTTGGCCGTCGCAACAACAGGGTGAAGGGGTCGCCGGCCCCTTCACGCCGAAGACCGTTACTCCTTCACCGCAACCTTCTTCACCGCTGCTTTCTTCGCCGGAGCCTTCTTTGCTACCGCCTTCGCCGCCGCCGGTTTCGCCGCCGCAACCTTCTTCGCAGCCGGCGCCTTCTTCACAGCCGCCTTCTTCACCGGCTTCTTGCCCTTCGACGGCATCGCCGCCCGCGCATCGATCAGCGCCCCCGCATCCTCGATGCTGATCGTCATGCCATCCTCGGACTTCGGCACCGTCGCATTGGTCGTGCCATCGGTGATATACTGCCCGAACCGTCCCGCCATCAGCTTCATCACCGCGCCCGAAACCGGATGCGGCCCAAGCTCGCGCAGCGGCGCCATCGTGCCCCGCGCCCGCGGCCCCGCCGCCGCCGCCTCGGCCAGCTTGACCACTGCTGCGTTCATACCCGTCTCGAACACCTCCGCCGTCGACGTCAGCCGCGCATATTTCCCCGAATGCGCCAGGTACGGCCCATAGCGCCCGATGCTCGCGGTGATCGGCTCACCCGTCTCCGGATGCGCCCCCACCGTCCGCGGCAGCGCCAGCAACCGCAGCGCCAGCTCCAGATCGTCAGGCCCCGTCACCGGCGCATCCTTGGGAATCGACGCCCGCGGCGGCTTCTCGCCATCACCGCGCTGGACATACGCCCCGAACCGCCCCGACCGCAGCGAGATCGGCTCGCCGGTCTCCGGATCGTCACCCAGCACGATCGGCCCAGTGCTTTCCTGCCCGCCATTCTCGCCGGCAAACTGCCGCGTATACCGGCACTCGGGATAATTCGAGCACGCCACGAACGCCCCGAACTTGCCGGTTTTCAGCGACAAGCGCCCCGTCCCGCACGTCGGGCACAGCCGCGGATCGCTGCCATCGGCCTTCTCCGGAAACAGCGTCGGCCCGAGAAACTCATCAAGCGCCACCGTCACGTCCGACGGCTTCAGCTCCAGAATCTCCTTGGTCTTGGGCGAAAAATCGTCCCAGAAATCGCGCAGCACCTTCAGATAATCGAGCTCGCCCGCCGAAACATTATCCAGCCGCGTCTCGAGATCCGCCGTAAAATCATATTCGACGTATTTCTCGAAAAACCGCTCGAGGAACGCCGTCACCAGCCGCCCTTTTTCCTCCGCCCAGAACCGGTTCTTCTCGACCCGCACATAAGCCCGGTCGCGCAGCGTCTGCAAAATCGCCGCATAGGTCGACGGCCGGCCGATCCCCAGTTCTTCCAGCCGCTTGACCAGCGACGCTTCCGAAAACCGCGGTGGCGGCTCGGTGAAATGCTGCTTGGCTTCGACACCCTTGACGGCAACGCTGTCGCCGCCCTTCAACCGCGGCAGCCGCCGGCCCTCGTCGTCGTCGCTGTCCGACGCGATATCCTCGCTCGTCTCGGTATAAACCGCCAAAAACCCCGGCGACAGGATCACCTGCCCCGTCGCGCGCAGCCCGGTCTGCATCGTCTTGTCGAGCAGATCGATGCTTGTCCGCTCCATCCGCGCGCTCGCCATCTGGCTGGCGACCGTCCGCTTCCAGACCAGTGCATACAGCCGGTCGGCATCGCCCACAGGCGTCTTCTGCGGCCGCGCCGTCAGTTCGGTCGGCCGGATCGCCTCATGCGCTTCCTGGGCGTTCTTTGCCTTGGTCGCATAGAATCGCGGCTTGTCGGGCAAAACGTCCGGCCCCGACCCATAATCCTTGGCGATCACGTCGCGCACCGCGGCAATGGCTTCGCTGCCGATCTGCACGCCGTCGGTCCGCATGTACGTAATGCGCCCTTCCTCATACAGGCCCTGCGCGACACGCATCGTATGGCTGGCGGTAAAGCCCAGCTTGCGCGCCGCTTCCTGCTGCAACGTCGATGTCGTGAACGGCGGATAAGGGTTGCGCGTTGCCGGCTTGGTCTCGACGGCGTGGACGTTGAACAGCCCCATCTCGACATCGCGCCGCGCCCGCATCGCGTCCTGTTCATTGGCGAGATCGAAGCGATCGATCTTCTTGCCCCGCCAGAAACTCAACCGCGCCGGAAAGCCATGGTCCCCAGCCGCCATCGCCGCTTCGACCGTCCAATACTCCCGCGCATCATGCGCCTCGATATCGCGCTCGCGCTCGACAATCAGCCGCAGCGCCACCGATTGCACCCGGCCGGCGCTCTTGGCTCCCGGCAGTTTCCGCCACAGCACTGGCGAGAGATTGAACCCGACAAGATAATCCAGCGCCCGCCGCGCCCGATACGCATCCACAAGATCGAGATCGATCTCGCGTGGCCGCGCCATCGCCGCCAAAATCGTCGTCTTGGTAATTTCGTTGAACGTCACCCGCTGCGCGCCGCCCTTGGGCACCGCTTTCTTCGCCTTCAGCCACTCGAGCAGATGCCACGAGATCGCCTCGCCCTCACGATCGGGATCGGTCGCCAGAATGACATGGTCGGCGCGCTTGGCGGCGTCGGAGATCGCCTTCAGCTGCTTGGCCCGGTCGCCCGAAACCTCCCACAACATGGCAAAATCATTGTCCGGATCAACCGAGCCATCCTTGGGCGGCAAGTCGCGGATATGCCCGAAACTCGCCAGAACTTCATAGTTCGACCCCAAATATTTGTTGATCGTCTTGGCCTTGGCAGGCGATTCCACGATCACGAGGTCCATGCGGGTCCTGTCTCAAAAGCCGGGGCAGCAGCGGCGCGGCCCCTACGCTCTATATAGGGTGGTGCGCAAGTGCCGAGGATATTTCGCCGTCGCTTTGAGCAGCGCGCAACACTTTAGAACGCCGTCACCAGCCGGTAAATCGAGCCACCGACGTCGACTATCCACACCGAAGTCATGCACGGATTGCGCCCGTCCGGCGACATCAGGTTGCACCGCACCACATATTTGGTTCCGTGTGCCGAGATCGTCTCCGCCACAACTTCATTGTCGATCACGTGCCGGCTCAGCGCCGCCGCCAGCACCGACCACTCCGCCGCAGCAAAACCGAACGAGGCAAACAGGCCAGCCTTGCCGCCATTCTGCAGATTATCGGGATTTAACAAATAGTCGCGGACCTTGGCGTCCGGCACCACAGCCCCTGGCAACAATCTCACGCGCTAAGGTCGGCCACGTCCAGGGTCACGACCGCGTGAAACGGCTTCTGGAACTCGACTTCATAGCCTTTGCCATCTGCATAGATGCCGACGACAACGCCCGACGCACCGACAGGCAACAGCCCTGCTTCAATTTCAACAGCGCGCGTCAGCGCCACGATCGAAAGCTCGGCAAAATGCCGATCCGAGCGGTCCTCGCTTCGAAGAGATAAACTGACCATCTGCACAGCCTAGCACATAGCAGTGGATGTCACCATCAACCCACCGCCACCCGCCCCCCGGCATGCCGCACCAATCCGCCCCCCAGTTCCAGATCCAGCAACACCGTCGCCACCACAGCCGCGGCCAATCCCGAAAGCCGCACCACCTCATCGATCGCCACCGGTGTCGGCGACAGCAGCGCCGCCACCACCGCCCGCTCGGCATCCCCGGCATCGGCCACCGCCGCATCGTACCAGACCGCCGATTCGGCCGCCTTATACCGCAACCCCAATTGCGACCCCCCGCCGATCCCCTGCCCGAACGCCGACAGCGCCTCGACCACATCCGCCGCCGACTGCACCAAAGTCGCCCCCTCGCGAATCAACAAATTGCACCCCTGCGCCCGCGGATCGAGCGGCGACCCCGGCACCGCCATCACCTCGCGCCCGGCCTCCGCCGCCACCCGCGCCGTAATCAGCAACCCCGATTTCGGCGCCCCCTCCACAACAACTGTCCCCGCCGCCAGTCCGGCAATAATCCGGTTCCGCCGCGGGAAATGCCGCGCCTGCGGCTCCGTCCCCGGCATCTGCTCGGCCAGGAGCAAGCCCTTCTCGGCAATCTCCGCCATCAACGCCGCATTTTCCGGCGGATAGACCACGTCCACCCCGCTGGCGACGACCGCAATCGTCCCGCCCGCCATTGCGCCCACATGCGCCGCCGCATCGATGCCGCGCGCCAGCCCGGACACGACAACAAGGTCCTCCGCCGCCAGATCATTCGCCAGCGCCCGCGCAAACCGCACCCCGGCCGCACTGGCGTTCCGCGCCCCGACGATCGCCACGGCAGGCCGCTCCATCAAGCTCACATCCCCCCGCGCCGAAAGCACCGGCGGCGCCGACTCACGCCCAGCCAGCAAAGCCGGATACGCCGGTGTCCCGATAAAGATCATCACCGCCCCGATCGCATCGAGCGCCGCGAGTTCAGCCTCCGCCGCATCGGCGCTTGCCACCACCAGCCCCCGCCCGCCGCGCCGCGCCAGGTCCGGCAGCGCCCGCAGCGCCGTCTCCGCGTCGCCGAACCGCGCCATCAACTGCCGATAGGTAATCGGCCCAATCGAATCCGTCCGTATCAGCCGCAGCCGCGCCACCGCGTCGGTGGGCATGCTCACTTACTGCCGATCCGGCTCTCCGTCCCGCTGCGCAACCGCCCGATATTCTCCCGATGTTTCCACACCAGCACTACCGACATCACCGCCAGCGCAATCGCCGAATGCGGCGCCCCCAACCCCCAGGCCGCCAACGGCGCCGCCACTGCCGCCAAGATCCCGCCAACCGAAGAATAACGCGTCACCAGCGCCCCAACCAACCAGGCCACCAGCGCAATCAAGCCCGCCAAAGGCACCGCAGCCAGCGTCACCCCAAGCAGCGTCGCCACCCCCTTGCCCCCGCGAAATTTCAGCCAGACCGGATAGCAATGCCCCAGGAACGCCGCCACCCCGGCCAGCATACCCGCCTCGAGTCCGCCGAAATACCGCGCCAGCAGCACCGCCGCCGCCCCCTTGCCCGCATCGAGCAGCAGCGTCGCCGCCGCCAGTCCCTTGTTCCCCGTTCGCAGCACATTGGTCGTGCCGATATTGCCCGATCCGACCTGGCGGATGTCGACCCCAACCATTCGCGTCAGCAACAGCCCGAACGGTATGCTGCCGAGCAGATAACCCGCCAGCATCCACAAAATCGAATTTGTCCCCATGCCCGCAACGGTAGCGGCGTTTGAAACCCCCGCACAAGCCCCCTATGCTCGCCGCGAACGACCGGGGGACTATACGCACATGCGATTCCGCAACTTAGCAATCGCAGCCATTCTGGCCGCATCCATGCCCGCAACTGCCGCCATGCTCCCGACCCCGCCCCGCGGCCCCGAAGCCCAAGGGCCCTACGCCACCTTGGTAATCCGCGGCGTCACCATCATCACCGGCAACGGTGGCCCCCCCTACGGCCCCGCCGACATTGTCATCCGCGGCAACCGCATCGCCGAGATTCGCAGCGCAGGCACCCCCGGGCTCCCCATGGCCAAGGACCGCCAACCCACGGGCGCCACTCGCGAAATCGACGCCACCGGCATGTACGTCATGCCCGGCTTCGTCGACATGCACGGCCACAGCGGCGACGACTCCAAGGCGCCCGACCCGAGCTATCCCTACCGCCTCTGGCTCGCCCACGGCGTCACCACCATCCGCGGCGTCCCGCTGTTCGGCAACGACGCCGCCCGCGCCCTCGACGACAAGCGCCGCAGTGCAGCCGGCGAAATCACCGCCCCGCGCATCTACGTCTACCAGACCCTCGGCAGCGGCTGGACCCCAAAAGACGGAAACGCCAAAGTCCAATCCCCCCAGAAAGCCCGCGAATGGGTCCGCTGGGCGGCGAAATCCGGCATCGACGGCATAAAATTCTTCAACCGCGGCGACGAGACCCCCGAGATCGACCGCGCCGCCATCGACGAAGCCAAAAAGCTCGGCCTCGGCACCGTCGCCCACCTCGCCCAGCCCAACATCGCCGAATTCAACGCCCGCGATGCCGCCGCCGCCGGCCTCGGCACCATCACGCACTTTTATGGCCATTTCGAATCGCTGCTCAAGGACCGCCGCACCCAGGACACGCCGCCCGACTACAACTTCAACGACGAGCAAAAACGCTTCGGCGGCATCGCCGAAATCTGGAACCAGATCCACGAACCCGGCGGCCCCGAATGGATCGCCTATCTCGAAGCCCAGAAAGCCACCGGCGTCGTCTTCGACCCGACCTTCAACATCTACAGCGCCAGCCGCGACCTGATGCGCGCCAAAAACGCCGATTGGCACGCCACCTACACGCTGCCGTCGCTGGCGAACTTCTACGAATCGAACCGCGACAACCACGGCAGCTATTTCTACGACTGGACCACCGCGCACGAAGTCACCTGGCGCAATTTCTACGGCCGCTACATGCGGCTGGTGAACGATTACAAGAACATGGGCGGCCGCGTCACCGCCGGTTCCGACCCCGGCTTTATCTATCAAAGCTGGGGCTTCAACTATATCCTAGAACTCGAGCTCCTCCAGGAAGCCGGCTTCTCGCCACTGGAGGTGATCCAGTCCGCCACCATCAACGGCGCCCGCACGCTCAATGACCCGACAGGCAAGGACCCCGAATTCGGCCTGATCCGCGCCGGCATGCTCGCCGACCTCGTCATCGTCCCCGAAAACCCGCTGCAGAATTTGAAAACCCTCTACGGCACCGGCTTCACCCGCCTCAACGAAAAGACCAACCGCAGCGAAAAAGTCGGCGGCGTCCGCTGGACCATAAAAGACGGCATCGTCTTCGACGCCCCCGCCCTCCTCGCCTCGGTCGCCGCCCAAGTCGCCGCCGAAAAAGCCAAACCCTGAAATCACCTCTCTCGTCGCGGGAGAGGTCGAGAGACGCGCCTTCGCGGCCCGGGTGAGGGGCACCATCTCTCCGCAAAAGCACCGTCTTCCCCCTGTCATGCCAGCGGAGGCTGGCATCCAGCCGCGCCGCCACCCCGCGCGACCCGACAAGAGCACCCGCCCCTAGCTGTCATCCCGGGCTTGACCGGGGACCCAGTTGCTTCGCTACGGGGCAGGGCATCACCCCAACCACCCAGATCAACCCCGCGCATTGCCCCGCGCGCCCTCCCCTCCTAAACCCACACAATGTCCACGACGCTCGCCATCGCTCTCGCCCAGCTCAACGCCTCGGTCGGCGACCTCGGCGCCAACGCCGCCGCCATTCTCGCCGCCCGCGCCCAGGCCCCCGCCGCCGACCTCATCGTCACCCCGGAACTCAGCGTCATCGGCTACCCGCCCGAGGATCTCGTCCTTAAACCCGCCCTTGTCGCCGCCGCCGCGCACCACATCGAACAGCTCGCCGCCGCCACTGCCGATGGCGGCCCCGCCCTCCTCGTCGGCGCGCCGCTCGCCGAAAATGGCAAACTCCACAACGCCATGTTCCTCCTCGACGCCGGCAAGATCGCCGGCATCACGCGCAAGCACGACCTGCCCAACTACGGCACTTTCGACGAAAAGCGCGTCTTCTCCGCCGGCCCGCTCCCCGGCCCACTCGCCTTCCGCGGCACCCGCATTGGCGTCCCCGTCTGCGAGGACATGTGGAGCGCCGACGTCACCGAATGCCTAGCCGAAACCGGTGCCGAGCTGCTTATCGTCCCCAACGGCTCGCCCTACGAAGTCGGCAAGGACGACCGCCGCCTCGGCCTCGCCGTCGCCCGCGTCACCGAAACCGGGCTTCCCCTCGTCTATCTCAACCGCGTCGGCGGCCAGGACGAGCTCGTGTTCGACGGCGCCAGTTTCGTCCTCAATGCCGATCGCACCCTCGCCCTGCAGATGCCCGACTGGGACGAGCAGATCGCCATCACCAACTGGACCCGCCACGGCTTCAACCACAACTGGGCCTGCGAACAGGGGTCCCTGGCGGCGCAGGACGAGGACCCCGCCGACATTTACCACGCCATGCTCCTGGGCCTGCGCGACTACGTCAACCGCAACCGCTTTCCCGGCGTCATCCTCGGCCTGTCGGGCGGCATCGATTCCGCCCTCTCCGCTGCCGTCGCCGTCGACGCGCTCGGCGCCGATCGCGTCTGGTGCGTGATGATGCCGTCGCCCTACACCAGCGCCGACAGCCTCGAGGACGCCGCCGAATGCGCCCGGCTATTGGGCGTCCGCCTCGACACCGTCGGCATCCAGCCCGCGATGGCCGCCTTCACCGACATGCTGGCGCCGCTGTTCGCCGGCAAGGCCCCGGACACCACCGAGGAAAACATCCAGTCCCGGATCCGCGGCCTGTCGCTGATGGCGCTCAGCAACAAGTTCGGCCCCATGCTCCTCACCACCGGCAACAAGTCCGAGATGAGCGTCGGCTACGCCACCATCTACGGCGACATGGCCGGCGGCTTCTCGGTCCTCAAGGACGTCTACAAGACCACCGTCTTCAAGCTCTGCGAATGGCGCAACCGCAACCACCCCCGCCTGTCGATCGGTCCCAAAGGCCCGGTCATGCCCCAGCGCGTCATCGACAAACCCCCCACCGCCGAGCTGCGCGACAACCAGAAAGACGCCGACAGCCTGCCGCCCTACGACATCCTCGACCGCATCCTGATGGCCCTCGTCGAAAACGAGCATTCCGCCTCCGACCTGATCGCGCAAGGGCTCGACCCGGCCATGGTAACCCGCATCGAGCGCCTGCTTTACATCGCCGAATACAAGCGCCGCCAGGCCCCTCCCGGCGTCAAGATCGGCAAACGAAACTTCGGCCGCGACCGCCGCTACCCCATCACAAATGCGTTCAGAACAGCATAGCCTTACTTCGCTTCCCCCCTCCCTTCTTCAAGGGAGGGGTCGTGGGTGGGTGCTTACCGCAATCCCTCTCCTCGCCCTGCTAACCGCCGCAAAACCTCCACCCCCACTCCCAGCCCTCCCGCCCCTAACCCTCCCCCTCTCGTCCCCAATAATAACCGCCACCCTCGCCGGCCTTCCCCTCACCCTGCGCATCGACCCCGCCACCACCCAGCAGGTCGCCCTCAACGCCAGCGCCGCCCGCCGCCTCGATCTCGCCAACCCCGCCCGCCTCGTCGCCGGCCGCCCCCCCGAGCGCGGCCGCATGCGCGTCCTCATCGGCAAGATCAGCGTGTCCGAGGACACCACCACCGCCATCCTCGACATCGCCGGCCGCCCCGTCCTCGTCACCCTGGCGTACGGCAACCGCGACTATATCCCCGACGCCGACGGTAGCATCAATCCCATGCTCCTCCCCCATGACGAGGTCCGCCTCACCCGCCGCCCCATTACCGTCACCGACGCCGTCACCATCCTGCCCCTCGATTTCACTCCCGACCGCGGCCTCGTCACCGCCACCCAAATCGGCAAGCGCCAAATCGACGTCATCATCGCCCCCATGGCTGCCGAAACCATCGCCACGGCCGCCGCCGCCGCCTTCCTCGCCGAAACCGGCGGCGGCCACCTCTCCGGCCCCATCCGCCACGCCCCCATTGCGCACGGCGTCTCGCGCCCGGTCCGCAACGTCACCTTCGACACCCCCGTCGACATCGCCGGCTTCCGCCTCAACAGCGTCCCCGCCCGCATCTTCGACTGGAGCGGCCGCACCCGTATCCCCACCGAAACCCTGCCCGACGACGAGCTCGTCGCCACCGCCCGCTTCGACGCCCAGCGCCAATGGGCAAAGCTCGCCATCGGCAACGATCGCCTGTCCACCTGCGCCCAGGTCACCTGGCGCCGCGCCCCCCTCACCCTCGAACTCACCTGCCCCGCCCTCCCCTGATCAGGCCGGCCCCCCTTCTCCCGTCACACTCTCTCTTGCCGTCACCCCCTCTCTCCCGCCACCCCCCCTCTCTTGCCGTCACCCCGGCGAAGGCCGGGGCCCATCTCCCGCCCCACCAGACAAAAGCCCGCCCTTCCCGCCAACCCGATTCACCCCTAGACCAACCCAATGACCACCACCCGTTTCGCCCCCTCCCCCACTGGCACCCTCCATGCCGGCAATATCCGCACCGCGCTGGTCAACTGGCTGCTCGCCCGCAAGGCCGGCGGCCGCTTCATCCTGCGCCTCGACGATACCGATCTCGCCCGCTCCACCGAAGCCTCCGCCGAATCGATCCGCGCCGATCTCGCCTGGCTCGGCCTCGCCCCCGACGCCGAGTTCCGCCAGTCGCACCGCTTCCCGCTCTACCAGGCCGCGCTCGACCATCTGGCAACGACCGGCCGCGTCTACCGCGCCTATGAAACCCCTTCCGAACTCGATCTCAAGCGCAAGGTCCAGCAGCAGCGCGGGCTCCCCCCCGTCTACGACCGCGCCGCGCTGGCGCTGACGGACGCCGACCACGCCGCCCACGCCGGTGCGGGCACCACCCCCCATTGGCGCTTCCGCCTCGACACATCGGCGCCAATCCGCTGGCTCGACGGCGTCCGCGGCGACTGCCATTTCGATCCCGCCGCGCTGTCCGACCCGGTCGTCCGCCGCGCCGACGGCACCTGGCTCTACATGCTGCCGTCGGTCGTCGACGACATCGATCTCGGCATCACCAACATCGTCCGCGGCGAGGACCATGTCACCAATTCCGCCGTCCAGATCCAGATGTTCGAAGCCCTTGGCGCCCGCGTCCCCGCCTTCGCCCATCTCGCCCTGCTCACCGGCGCCGACGCTGCCCTGTCGAAACGCATCGGCTCCGAAGGCGTCGCCCAATGGCGCGAAATGGGCATCGAGCCCCAGGCCATCGCCGCGCTCCTCGCCCGCCTCGGCACCTCGTTGCCGGTCGAACCCGTCGCCGCGCTGCCCGATCTCCTCCCCGGCTTCGACCTGTCGACCTTCGGCCGCGCCCCCGCCCGCTTCGACCCCGAGGACCTCGCCGCCCTCAGCGCCCGCACCCTCCACAATCTCCCCTATGCCGCCGTCGCCGATCGCATCCCCGGCGTCACCGAGCCCGTCTGGCTCGCCATCCGCGCCAACCTCGCCACCGCCGCCGATGCGGCCGACTGGCAGGGCGTCGTCACCGGGCCGATCGTCGCCGAGATCCCGCCCGAGGACCGCGACTTCATCGCCGCCGCCGGCGCGGCGCTCCACGCTCTCGAATGGGGCGACGACATCTGGTCGCGCTGGATCACCGTCCTCAAATCCGACACCGGCCGCAAGGGCCGCGGGCTTTTCCACCCGCTCCGCCACGCCCTCACCGGCCGCGACCAGGGCCCCGAAATGGCAGCCCTCCTCCCCCTGATCGGCCGCACCGCCGCGCTCAAACGCCTGGAAATCTGATCACATCCACGTGTGATTTCCGTCCGAATACCCGCCGACACCAGTCCCGAGGCGCAAACTGCCCCGCAACCGGCCGCGAAAGTACCGCCGAACAGCCGCCAACTCGCCGACGACAGACCCGGAATCACCCGAAATCGCCCGTCTGCCAGCAATGTGACGGCCCCCCCTCAACCTGTCATCCCGGGCTTGACCCGGGACCCAGTTGCTTCTCTGCGGCACCATCCCGGTCCAGACCCTCAGGCGGCCGCCACCTCCGGGCTCAACCGATCCCGCAACTCCCGCTTCAGGAACTTGCCACTCGCATTGCGCGGCAACGCCTCGTCCATGAACCACACATACCGCGGCACCTTGTACTTCGCCATCAACCCCGCACAATGCGCCGTCAGTTCCGCCTCGCTCAGGCTCACGCCCGGCTTGAGCACCACGGCCACGCCGACTTCCTCGCCTAGTCGCTCGTCGGGCACCCCGAACACGCAACATTCGGCAATGCCTTCAAGGCGGTACACCGTCGCCTCGACTTCGGCGCAATAGACATTCTCGCCGCCGCGCAGCACCATGTCCTTCTTGCGATCGACGATATAGATGAAGCCGTCGCCATCCATCCGCGCGATATCGCCGGTGTGCAGCCAGCCGTCGGTGATCGAGGCCGCCGTCGCCTCGGGCCGGTTGATATAGCCCTTGATGACCGCCGAACCCTTGACCCAAAGCTCGCCGACCTGTCCCAGCGGCACGGTATCGCCATCGTCGTCGACACACTTGGCTTCAAGACACGGCATCGCCGGCCCACAGCTGTCGGGCCGATCGACAAAGAAATCCCCGCCGATGGAGGTGATGATCCCGCACGTCTCGGTCATGCCGTAACCCGTGCCCGGCCGCGCCGTTGCCACCTGCCGCTCGATCTTCAGCACGAGGTCGGGCGGCACCTGCGCGCCGCCGCCGCCCAGCGACACCAGGCTCGATGTATCGGTCGTCTCGAATTCAGGATGGCTGATCAGTTCGCGCGCCATCACCGGCACGCCGCTCATAGAAGTCACCTTCTCGCGCGCGATCAATCGCAGCGCTTCGCCGGCGTCCCAGCGATACGTCAGAACCAGCGTGCCGCCGGCCGCGGTGGTGACATACGCGCCGCAGTTGTTGGCGGTGACATGGAACAGCGGGGTGGCGATCAGCGTCACCGGAATCGCCGGTGCGGCGGGCGGCTCGACCCCCGTCGCCCTTTGCGTCGCCAGTGCCGACGAGGCACCGGCATACATCATGCTGAACAAATTCGAGATGCAACCGCGATGCGTCAGTTGCGCGCCCTTGGGATTGCCGGTCGTCCCGGACGTATAGAAAATACACGCATCGGCATCGGGATCGACCATGACATCCGGCATCGAACCACCACGCGCGACAACTTCGGACCATGGCGTGACCTGGGCCGCACCAGCCGGCACCACGGCGCTATCGACGCGCACCGTTACCAGCATTATGCCTTCCGCCATCGCCGGGCGGTCGTTCACCCGGGCCAGGCGCTCGGCATCGAGGAACAGGATCTTCGGCGCCGAGTCCGCCAGCGCATAGGCCATCTCTTCGGTCATCCACCAGGCATTCATGCCGACGACAGCAATACCGGACGAAACACACGCCCAGTAGATCAGCATCCATTCGGGATAGTTGCGCATCGCCACCGCCACCCGGTCGCCCGCGACGACACCCTGCGCCGCCAACCACGCCGCTACCGCGTCCACCGCTTCATGCGCCTGCGCATAGCTGATCCGCTCGTTGCCATACACAAGATAGGGCCGGTCGGCGAATTGCCTCGTCATCAGCCACAGCTCGCGCACGCTTGGCAGCGCGTTCTTGTAAGTGCGGATATGATGTCCCATCACCTCGGCCACTTCGATCTCGAAGGCGCCGCCCGGCCCGGTCAATTCGGCCCGCGCCTTCGCCAGCTCAGCGTAATGCATGTCACTCCCCAACAACTTGCTTCCGCCAACCGATACAGCCCAGCCGGCGACAGGCAAGCTGTCACTCCCATCAGCCGCAAATACGTTGCCCAAAGGATTCGTCATGCCGCTCACCGCGCCTCGACGCTGCCGCCCTCGCCCATGCGCTGCGCAACTGGCGCTTCACCCCGCCCTCGACAACGGCACTGCCATCGAGGCCAACCGCGACATCACCATTAACTTTCGCCTAGCAGACGCCTGAACCTTCCCAACCTGTCATCCCGGGCTTGACCCGGGACCCAGTTGCTTCTGCCGAGCAGCCACCGCTCCCCAACCCGGGATGACAGCACCACGAACCTTCCCCCCACGCGGCGCACGACCGCGCCACTGGCATCCAGCGAGCCCCGCCCTTATGTTGACGCATCCCGCAGGAGTTTCGCAATGTCGTACCTCAACCCGTCCAAGGCCGAAGTCCGCCGTCACCGCCTCCTCGTCGGCGGTGCCTCGCTGCTGCTGACGACGATCGTGATGACCGGCTTCCTGCTCGAATCGCGCTCGGGCTATTCCAAGCCCGATCCCAAGCTGGTCTTCATGCAGAACTGGAGCGGCGACCGCAGCCGCGCCGACACGATCGCCGACACCGCGGCAACCACCGCCGTCCACCAGCAGATGCTCGGCGACGCGCGCAAATACATCGCCACGCTCTCTGGCGAAGCGCGCACCAAGGCCCAGGCGCAGTACGACGCCTATGTCGAACGCGGCGGCGCGCAAAAGGAAGTTCCCTATGTCAGCGCGGCGGCCCGCGCTGCCGCACCGCTGGTGACGATCCCGACCGGCAGGGCGACCGCCGACAGCGTTCCCACCGAACCACCGGTACTTTGACAACGACATGACAACCGCCGCCGACGATGCGCGCTGGATGGGTGCCACGCTGGCCCTGTCGCAGCGCGGTGTCGGCCGCACCGGTCCCAACCCGCCGGTAGGCTGCGTCATCGTCCGCGATGGTCGGGTCATCGGCCGCGGCTGGACCCAGCCCGGCGGCCGGCCCCATGCCGAAGCCATGGCGCTTGCTCAAGCAGACCAGGATGCTCGCGGCGCAACGGCCTATGTGACCCTTGAACCCTGCGCCCATGACAGTTCGCGCGGCCCGGCCTGCGCCGCCAGCCTCATCACCGCCGGTATCGCCCGTGTCGTCGTCGCCGCCGGCGATCCCGATACACGTACCAACGGCAAGGGCCTGGCCAAGCTCGCCGCCGCCGGCATATCGCTCGTCACCGGTGTGCGTTGCCCTGAGGCCGAAGCCATCATGGCCGGCTTCTTCAGCCGCCAGCGCCGCCGGCGACCGCACATAACGCTCAAGCTTGCCGTCTCGCTCGACGGCTCGGTTGCCATGACGTCCGGCGAAAGCAAGTGGATCACCGGCGATCGCGCCCGCGCCCATGCCCATCTCGAACGTGCCCGCGCCGACATGATCCTTGTCGGCCGCGGCACCCTCGACGCCGACAGTCCCAGGCTCGACGTCCGCCTCGAAGGGCTCGAGGACCGCGCGCCCATCATCGCCGTGATGAGCAGCACACCCGCCCCGGACGGCTTGCGGCACCTGCGCGATCTCCAGGCACTCGCCGCCGTCACCGACGCCGACACGGTGCTCGCCGAAGGCGGTGCCGCCTTGGCCTCCAGCCTTGTCGCTGCCGATCTTGTCGACCGGCTCTTGCTTTACCGCGCCCCCATCCTCGTCGGCGGGCGTCCCGCGCTCGCCGCGATCGGCCTTGCCAATCTCGCCGACGCCCACGGCCGCTGGGCCCCTGCCGCCGTCATCGCACTCGGCACCGATCGGCTTGAGACCTACCACCGCATCCGCTAGGGGCAATCCATGTTCACCGGCATCATCACCGACATCGGCCACATCAAGTCCGTGGAGCAGCGCGGCGACCTGCGCATCGTCATCGCCACCGGCTACGACACCACCGACCTCGCCATCGGCGCGTCGGTCTCCTGCTCGGGCGTCTGCCTGACCGCGGTCGCCAAGGCCCCTGGCGAATTCAGCGTCGATGTCAGCGCCGAGACCCAAAGCTGCACGGCTGCCGGTCAATGGACCGCCGGCCGCTGCCTCAACCTCGAACGCGCCCTCAAGGTCGGCGACGAACTCGGCGGCCACATCGTCACCGGCCATGTCGACGCCGTCGGTACTGTCGTCAGCGTCGAACCCGAAGGCGATTCCACCCGCATCGCTATCCAGGTCGCCAATGACATGGCCCCCTATATCGCCGCCAAGGGCAGCATCTGCCTCGACGGCGTTTCATTGACAGTGAACACCGTAACTGATAACCAGATAGGTGCAATCTTTACGATCAACATCATCCCCCACACAGCCATTTCGACGACATTCGACACTCTGAAATCCGGCGATCAGCTCAATATCGAGATCGACGTGCTCGCGCGCTACCTCGCTCGTATGAAACAAGTGATGGCTTGACAGTACAGTGTGATCGTTCCATCTTTTCCTCACACCGCAATGTGAGGCTCCGAACATGAGCACGGCCCTGATCGAACAGATTCGCAACCTCGTCAGCGACGGTCACGAGACCCGATCCGGCCTCGCCCGCGCCGCCGGCCTCCACGCCAATTCGCTGCGCAGCCTCGACGAAAACGACTGGAACCCCACCAGCGATACGTTGAAAAAGCTGGAGAATTATCTCCACGGCCGCAACACCGGCCCCGCCCTCGCCAGCGTCGAGGAAATCATCAACGAAGCCAAGAACGGCCGCATGTTCATCCTCGTCGACGACGAGGACCGCGAGAACGAAGGCGACCTCGTCATCCCCGCCCAGATGGCAACCCCAGACGCGATCAATTTCATGGCCCGCCACGGCCGCGGCCTGATCTGCCTAACCCTCTCGTCGGAAAGGGTAAAGCAGCTCAACCTGCCGTTGATGGCGCAGCATAACGGCACCCGCCATAGCACCGCCTTCACCGTCTCGATCGAAGCCCGCGACGGCGTCACCACCGGAATCTCCGCCGCCGACCGCGCTCGCACCATCGCCGTCGCCGTCGACGCCTCCAAGGGCGCCGAGCATATCGTCTCCCCCGGCCACGTCTTCCCCCTCGTCGCCCGCGACGGCGGCGTGCTCGTTCGCGCCGGACATACCGAAGCCTCGGTCGACGTCTCGCGGCTTGCCGGCCTCAACCCGTCGGGCGTCATCTGCGAAATCATGAACGACGACGGCGAGATGGCCCGCCTGCCAGAACTCATTGTTTTTGCCCGTAAGCACGGACTGAAAATTGGCACCATCCAGGACCTGATCGCTTATCGCCACGCTCATGACCGGCTCGTCAAGCTTATCGCCGAGACCGAAATCGACAGCTGGCACGGCGGCAAATGGATCGCCAAGACCTACGCCAACACGGCGGAATACGGCGAACACATCGTCCTGCAGAAAGGCCGTGTCGACCCCGCCAAGCCGACCCTTGTCCGCGTCCACACCCAGTCGATGTTCGCCGACCTTTTCCAGGAAGCCAACGATCGCGCCGGGCAACTGACCCGCGCCATGGACGCTATAGGCGAGGAGGGCGCCGGCGTCATCGTCATCATCCGCGACAGCTCGCCGACCGCCGTCTCGGTCCAGATGCGGGCCAAGGGCGAAGGCCAGCCATTTCAGCTCCGCGACTATGGCATCGGCGCGCAGATTCTCAGCGACCTCGGCGTTAGCGACATGATATTGCTGACAAATCACCACCGCAACATCGTCGGCATCCAGGGCTATGGCCTTAACGTGGTCGGCGAGCGCGCCATCGCGCCGCATCCTCTCGCCGTTTGAAAGCATCCAGTCACATGACCAATATCCTCATTGTCGAAGCCCGTTTCTATGGCGCGATCGCCGACGCCCAGATCGAAGGTGCCCGCGCCGCGCTCTCTGCGGCCGGCGCCACGCACGACGTGCTGACCGTACCCGGCGCTCTCGAAATCCCCGCCGCGATCGCCTTCGCCGACGCCAGCGGCAACTATGACGGCTATGTCGCGCTCGGCTGCGTCATCCGCGGCGAGACCTATCATTTCGAAGTGGTCGCCGGTGAATCCGCCCGCGCAATCATGGCCTTGACCCTCGACGGCCTCGCCATCGGCAACGGCATCCTGACTGTCGAAAATGAAGCCCAGGCCTGGGCCCGCGCCCGCCAATCCGAAAAGGACAAGGGCGGCGAAGCAGCCAAGGCCGTACTGGCAATGATCGCCATCAAAGCCAAATTCGGCTGATTCGGGTTGCGAGCCCGTCCCGTGGCTCTATTCTGGGCTGATGACACTTGATCCCGTTATCGCCCAGATCCTCGCCATTGGAGGCCCCGACCCCGACTATGACACGCTGACACCCGAGCAGGCGCGCGAGGCGATGAACCTCCGCGTTGCGCCCTTGCTGACCGCCGCACCACCGTTTGCCGACGTCACCGAACTGTCCTGTCCCGGGCTTGGCGGTCCGATCGCATTGCGGCTGCTCCGCCCCGACACTCCCGGCCCGCACCCGGTCGTGCTGTTCCTCCATGGCGGCGGCTGGGTGGTTTGCGATCTCGATACCCACCAACCGCTTGCCGCCGCCCTGGCGCGAGGCAGCGGCGCCGCCGTCCTGATGGTCGACTATCGCCTTGCGCCCGAGCATCCGTTCCCGGCGGCGATCGACGATTGTTCGGCCGCGCTCGACTGGCTGCGGGCCGAGGGCGGCGCGCATGGCCTCGACACCAGTCGCATCGTCGTTGCCGGTGACAGCGCCGGGGGCAATCTTGCTGCCGTCCTGGCACGCCGTGCCCGCGACGGCGGCGACCCGCCATTGGCAGGCCAGTATCTGATCTACCCAGTCATCGACCTGCCGGATCCGCAGCAATATCATAGCTACAGCGACAATGACCGTTACGGGCTGAGCACTGCTGCGATGGCTTGGTACTGGAGCAATTACGCCGGGACCGCGGCGCCCGGCCCCGACGCCATACCGATGCTCGCAACTGACCTGACGGGGCTCGCGCCGGCGCTGGTGCAGACCGCGCAGTACGACGTGCTGCGCGACGAGGGCGAGGCCTATGCCGTCCGCTTGGCCGCGGCGGGTGTGCCGGTGTCCGTGGCGCGGCATCCGGGCATGATCCACGGCTTCCTGTCGCTGGCGGATATGGTTCCCGGCGCAGCGGCTGCCCTAGTACAGGGCTGTACGTGGCTGCGCACGCGGCTTGCATGAGTCGATTTCGGCTTGCCGACTTCCTGCCCTATCAGCTTTCGGTCGCCTCCAACGCCGTGTCGCGGGCGGTGGCAACCGGGACGGGGTATGAAAGCCGGTTCGGACTGACCGCGGCGGAGTGGCGGGTACTTGCCGCCGTCAGCGCCGCCGGATCGCCGACTCAGGTCGACCTGGGCGAGGCGACCGGCATGGACAAGATGACGATCAGCCGTGCCGTTGCAGGGTTGACGACCCGGCGGTTGGTCGATCGCGACCGCGACACTGGCGACCGCCGAACGCTGCGGCTGTCGGCGACGGCCGAGGGCCGCCGGATCCATGATATCGTGGCGCCGCAAGCACTTGGGGTCGAGGCAAGGTTGCTTGCGGCACTGTCCGGGGCCGAGATCGATACACTGCGCGGGGCGCTGGCGAAGCTTCGCGCAGCTTGTGAACTGCCGTAACATCCGTTACTATCCCTGTAATCGATGGGGAGTCGACGATGACCGACAATAGCGCGCCCAAGCCGAACGACCTTGGCCTCGATGGCTTTGAATTCGTCGAGTTTACCAGTCCCGAGCCCGAAGCATTGGCCGGGCTGTTTGTCGCCATGGGGTTTACCCACGTCGGCACCCACCGTTCGAAGAACGTCCGGCGGTATGCGCAGGGGGCGATCAACTTCCTGCTCAACATGGAGACCGAGGGACAGGCCGCGGCCTTCCGCAATGCCCATGGGCCGTCAGCGAATGCGATGGCGTTCCATGTCCATGATGCCAACATGGCGTTTGCCGAGGCGGTCAGGCGCGGCGCGGTGCCGGTGCATGGGCCGGTCGGGCCGATGGAACTCAACATCCCGGCGATCGAAGGCATCGGCGGTTCGAACCTGTACCTTGTCGATAAATCGGGCGAGCATGAGATCTATGACGTTGATTTCAGGCCGGTTGCCGGTGCCACTCCGAACGACAACAGCACCGGGCTGCATACGCTCGACCATTTGACCCACAATGTGAACCGTGGCCGGATGAGCCATTGGGCGGACTTCTACGAGCGGATCTTCAACTTCCGCCAGATCCGCTATTTCGACATCGAGGGCCAGTCGACCGGGCTGTTTTCCAAGGCGATGACGGCGCCCGACGACAAGATCCGGATTCCGCTCAACGAGAGCCAGGACGAGCATAGCCAGATCGAGGAATTCCTGAGGGAATACAAGGGCGAAGGTATCCAGCATATCGCGCTGGCGACCGACGACATCTTTGCCACGGTCGACATGCTGCGCGCCAATGGCGTGCGCTTCCAGGACACGATCGAGACCTATTTCGACCTGATCGACAAGCGTCTGCCGGGGCATGGCCATGACGTCGCCGAGATGCGCAAGCGGCGGATCCTGATCGACGGCGCGCCCGAGACCGGCGGCGGCATCCTGCTCCAGATCTTCACCGAGAACATGGTCGGGCCGATCTTCTTCGAGATCATCCAGCGCAAGGGCAATGACGGTTTCGGCGAGGGCAATTTCAAGGCGTTGTTCGAGTCGCTTGAGCTCGACCAGGTGCGTCGCGGCGTCATTCCGGCTTGATCGGTGCTAACCGGATTCGGCAATCATTTCAGTAGCGAGGCCGTTCCCGGCGCGTTGCCGGTGGGGCGCAATTCGCCGCAGCGGCCGGCGTTCGGGCTTTATGCCGAACAGCTGAGCGGGACGGCGTTTACCGCACCGCGGGGCGAGAACCGGCGGTCGTGGCTTTACCGGCTGCGGCCGACCGCCGGGCATCCGCCGTTCGTGCCGCATGACGGCTCGCCGCTGCTGCGCACGGGGCCGTTCGATGCGGCGCGCCTGAGCCCCAATCGCTTGCGCTGGGACCCGTTGCCGGCGGCAGCCGAGGCGACGGATTTTGTTGATGGGCTGGTGACTTATGCCGGTAACGGCGATCCGTTGGCGGGCAGCGGGATGGCGGCGCACGGCTATGCCGCCAATGCCGATATGGTCGACAAGGTCTTTGCTAATGCCGATGGCGAGCTGCTCATCGTGCCACAGGCAGGGCGGCTGGCGATCCGGACCGAGATGGGGCTGCTCGACGTGGCGCCGGGGCAGATTGCCATCATTCCCAGGGGCTTGCGGTTTTCGGTAGCGCTGCCCGATCGGCTGGCTTCGGGTTATGTCTGCGAGAATTACGGGACGCTGTTCCGGCTGCCTGAATTGGGGCCGATCGGGAGCAACGGGCTCGCCAATGGGCGTGATTTCGAGACGCCCGAGGCGGCGTTCGAGGATCGCGATTCGCCGGTGCGGGTGGTCCATAAATTTGCCGGACGGCTGTGGCAGCATGAGCTGCCGCACAGCCCGTTCGACGTGGTCGCGTGGCATGGGAATTTGGTGCCGGTGCGGTACGACCTGGCGCGGTTCAACACGATCGGGAGCATCAGTTTCGACCATCCTGACCCGTCGATCTTCACCGTCCTGACCAGTCCGAGCGACACGCCGGGGACGGCGAATTGCGACTTCGTGATCTTTCCGCCGCGGTGGATGGTTGCCGAGGATACCTTCCGGCCGCCATGGTTTCATCGCAATATCATGAGTGAATTCATGGGGTTGATACGCGGAGCTTATGACGCGAAGGCGGGTGGGTTCGTGCCGGGTGGGGCGTCCCTGCACAATATGATGACGGCGCATGGTCCCGATGCGGCAAGCCATGCCGGGGCGACGGCGGCGACGCTGGCGCCGCACAAGATCGACGGGACGATGGCATTCATGTTCGAGAGCCGGTTGCCGCTGGTGCCGACGGAATGGGGGGTTTCGACGCCGACGTTGCAGGGTGATTACGATGCGGCTTGGGCTGGGTTTGGGACGGCTCGGTTGCCTGGATAGGCGAATGTTTTTTGGTCATGGTGGGTTTTGGGAATTTGGATGTGATTAGAGGGGGTTGAACCGTAGAAGTTCACCTGGACGCGAATTAGGTCCGGTTTGGGGAGTATTGTGGATTTTCCGATCGCGGTTTTTGCAATGATGCCTGACTGAGTTCGTATTGTAACCTGTTTGGTTAATTGTGTCAAGGGTCGGGCGGTGGGCCTTGGTCAGTTCTGGGAAATTGTTGATAGCGGTCGCTGAACGGACAGTGGCCGGTTTTGGTCTTCTGATGGGCTCTGTCTCGGCGGGGGACCACCCCCACCCGGGCCGCGTAAGGACGCGTCTCTCGCCTCCCCCCTTGAGGGGGAGGACAAGAGTTATTGCGGCTTGGCGGTGAAGTTGGCGGCGCGTTCGATTGCCAGGCCGGCGTTGAGGACTGTTGGTTCGTCGAGGGGCTTGCCGATGATATGGAGGCCTAGTGGCAGCCCTTCGGGGGAGAGGCCGGCGGGGACCGACATGGCGGGCAGGCCGGCAAGTGACGAGGGGACGGTGAAGACGTCGTTGAGGTACATCTCCAGCGGATCGGCCTTGGCGCCGAATTCGAAGGCGGCGCTGGGGGCGGTGGGGGTCAGCAGCAGGTCGCAATGGGCCCAGGCGCGGTCGAAATCGCGTGCGATGAGCGCGCGGACCTTCTGCGCCTGGGTGTAATAGGCGTCGTAATAGCCGGCCGAGAGGACATAGGTGCCGATCATGATGCGGCGCTTGACCTCGGGGCCGAAGCCCGCAGCGCGGGTGGCGGCGTACATGTCGGCGAGGTTGGCGCCGGGGGGCGTGACGCGCAGCCCGTAGCGGACGCCGTCATAGCGGGCGAGGTTCGACGAAGCCTCCGCGGGGGCGATGATGTAATAGGCCGGCAGCGCGTATTTCGTGTGCGGGAGCGAGACCTCGACGATTTCGGCGCCGGCGTCCTTCAACCAGGAAAGGCCCTGTTCCCAAAGCTTTGCGATGGTTTCATCCATGCCGTCGAGGCGATATTCGCGGGGCACGCCGACACGCTTGCCGCGCAGGTCGCCGGTGAGCAGCGCGGCGAAATCGGGGACGGGAACATTCAGCGAGGTCGAGTCTTTCGCGTCATAGCCGCACATCGTGGTCAGCAGCAGGGCGCAATCCTCGACGGTGCGCGCCATCGGGCCGGGCTGGTCGAGCGATGAGGCGAAAGCGACAACGCCCCAGCGCGAGCAGCGGCCATAGGTCGGCTTGATGCCGGAAATACCCACGAACGCAGCGGGCTGGCGGATCGAGCCGCCGGTATCGGTGCCAGTGGCGCCGGCGACGAGGCGCGCGGAGACAGCCGAGGCCGAGCCGCCGGACGAGCCGCCAGGAACGAGATCGGCGTTGGAATTGCGGGCTTTCCACGGCGACAGGACGCGGCCATAGGCGCTGGTTTCGTTGGAGGAACCCATGGCGAACTCGTCGAGGTTGAGCTTGCCGAGCATGACGGCGCCGGCGCCGAGCAGCTTGCCGGAGACGGTCGATTCATACTGGGGGATGAAGCCCTCGAGGATTTTCGAGCCGGCGGTGGTCTGGACGCCCTGGGTGCAAAACAGGTCTTTTATGCCCAATGGAATACCCGCCAGCGGGCCGGCGGAGCCATTGGCGAGGGCAATATCGGCGGCGGCGGCCTGATTTTGGGCAATTTCGGGCGTTTCGAGGATGAAAGCGTTGAGATGGCGGGCGGTTTCCATCGCAGTCAAATGCGCGGCGGTGAGTTCCGAAGCGGAGAATTCGCGCGCGGCGAGGCCGGCCTTCATGCCGGCGATGGTAAGATCGGTAAGGGCGCTCATTAAAGGACCTTTGATTCTGGATCCCGGATCAAGTCCGGGATGATCGAATTTCTGCCGGCGGCGCTCATTCGATCACCTTTGGCACGGCGAAAAAGCCGCTGGTTGCGTCGGGGGCGTTGGCGAGGACTTTTGCCTGGATGTCGCCGTCGGTGATGGCATCGGTGCGCCAGGCGAGGTGATTGGGGATGACCGCGGTCATCGGGGCGATGCCGGTGGTGTCGACTTCGCCGAGCTGCTCGATCCAGCCGAGGATGGCGGAAAGTTCGACGGCAAGCGGCGCGACTTCGGCATCGTCGATACCGATGCGAGCAAGGCGGGCGATCTTTCGCACCGTGGCGGCGTCGACGGACATGGGCTTCCTTTGGAACGAGCGGATGTCGCTAGCACGGGGGAGGCGGCCGGCTCAACCGTGGGATGCGCAGCAGTGCAGGTCAGGGCGGCGATGCTGACCCCTGCCTGACATGGACGACCGACCAGCGGTCACTGGCGAGGCGGTGCCAGCCGGGATGGGCGTCGAGGACTGCGACCAGCGGCGTCGTTGGGTTGAGGATGGTCCAGGTGATGCCGCGGCGGGCTGCGATGCGATCGAAAGCGGCGATGTCGCCGTGGATCATGCGGCCATGCTCGAAGGCGAAATCATCGCCGTACATGTCGATGCGGCCGTCCATATAGGGGCGGACGCCGGCGAAGACGAGCGCGCCGCCGAAGCCATAGTCGTTGAGGACGGGCTGGTGCCGCAGGGCAGCGGGCAGGCTGGCGATCATGGCGCTGGGGTTGGAGGCATTGTCCGGTTGCGCTGTGGGAATGGCGAGGCGAACGGCGATGAAGACCAGCAGCAGCGCCGCCAGCGTCGCCGCGATCGTCCTGGCGCGGCGCGGCAGGGCTGTTTCGGTGAGGGGCGGGAACGTCGCGGCCAGTGGCTTGGCGAGTATGAGAGCGCCGACGATGGCGAGGATGGCCTGGTGGCGGACCGCCGAAAAGGCGAGATAGAGTGTCGCGATGACGATGACGAGGCGGAACAGTGGCACGCGGACGCCGCGGTACAGGCAGGTGAAGATCGCGGCGAGGAGGAAAAGCTGGAACCCGGACTCGTTGGCGACGATGGTCGGGCGCCATTCGATGATGGTGGGAATGGCCTTCATGCTGCTGACCTGCAACGGGAACAACAGGCCATCGAGACCATAGGGTGTGACCAGCGTGGCCGCGAGGGCGGCGGCACCGAAACCGAGCCAGCCGAGGAAGACGCGGCGGCGATCGGGGCCGGTGACGAGCGCCTCGAGCCCGAAGGCGCCGGCGAGCACGAGGCCGTAGAGAAAGCTGGCGTGGAGATTTGCCCAGACGAGCATGATGAGGGCGGCGACGAGTGCCGGCGGGCGATCGGCCTCGCGGGCGCGGATGAGTATGATCGTCCAGATCGCCAGCAGCGGCCAGGCAAGGACGTGCGGGCGCGCCAGGATGAACGGGATGAGGGCGATGACGACGAGGATGAGCGTGGCCAAGGTCGGAATGGGGCGTAGCCAGCGACCGATTTCCGCGCCGATGACGAAGATGAGGCCGGCGATTGCCGCGGCGGTGAGGAGCGACAGGCCGGCCCAGCCGCCGGCGGCATGCGCGCCTGCCATCAGGATTTCGGCAAGCCATTCGTGCGCCAGCCAGGGTTTTCCGGCATAGGTATAGGAGAATGGGTCGGTCGCGGGCACGCTGAGATGGGTGACGATCCAGCGGCCGGCGACGATGTGCCAGCCGGTGTCGCCGTCGTTGTAGATCTGCGGTGCCACTGCCAGCAGCATGAAGACGGTGAGGGCCAGGATTGCCGTGGGGAGCAGCGCCGGCTTCGCCGAAACGGCTGTGGGTTCGGTGAGCATGAGACGGGGTTGTGGCTGCAAGCCGGCGTTGCCGCAAGGAGACAATCGCGGGCGAAAATCCGGGGGTTGTCCGGGGGGTGCTTGCAATGCCTGGAATGCCGCCGCAGGAAGACCCACGAGGGCGGGGGAAGCATCGGGAGGAATGGCGGCAGCAATGCTGGGCGCGCCGATGCTTGTCGTTATTGTGCCGACATTCAACGAAGCGGCCAATATTGCCAGGCTTACCGCGTTGCTCGAGGCGGCGCTGGTGGGCGTCGCGTTCGAGGTGATTTTCGTCGACGATGATTCCAGCGATGGGACGATCGACGTGGTGCGCGGCATTGCCGCCCATGACCCGCGGGTGCGCGGTATCCAGCGTATCGGGCGGCGGGGGCTGGCGTCGGCGTGCATCGAAGGGGCGCTGGCTTCGGCGGCGCCGTTTATCGCGGTGATCGATGGCGACTTGCAGCATGACGAGACGCTGTTGCCGGTCATGCTGGCGAAACTGCAGGGCGGCGACCTCGATATCGTCGTCGGCAGCCGTTATGTGTCGGGGGGTGGCACCGGCGACTGGCAGGCGGAGCGGGCGTCGATGAGCCGGTTGGCGACGCGGCTGAGCCGGTCGGTGATGTCGGCGGCGCTGAACGACCCGATGAGCGGGTTTTTCATGATCCGCCGCGATGCGTTCATGGCGGCGGTGCGCAACCTGTCGGCGCTGGGCTTCAAGCTGCTGCTCGACCTGTTCGTGTCGTCGCCGGTGCCGCTGCGCTTTGCCGAATTGCCGTATCAGTTCCGCAGCCGCGAGGCGGGCGAGTCGAAGCTCGATTCGGGAGCGATGTGGGATTTTGCCATATTGCTGCTCGACAAGGCGGTCGGCGGTTGGGTGCCAGTGCGGTTCCTGTCGTTCTCGCTGATCGGCGGACTGGGGGTGTTCCTCCACATGTTCGTGCTGGCGCTGGCGCTGAAGGGGTTCGGCCTGCCGTTCGGATGGTCGCAGGGGATCGCGACGATGACCGCGATGACGGTCAATTTCTGGCTCAACAACAAGCTGACCTATCGCGACCGCCGGTTGAAGGGTTGGGGCATCGCGACCGGGCTGCTGAGTTTTTATGCGGCGTGCAGCGTCGGCGTTGCTGCCAATGTCGGCGTTGCCGGCTTTATCGCCGCGCACCAGTATCGCTGGTGGGTGGCGGGCGTGGCGGGCGTGCTGATTTCCGCGGTCTGGAATTATGCGGCGACGTCGCTGATTACCTGGCGGCGATAGCCTTAAAGGAGATTCAGCGCCTTCTTGATGTCGGCCCAGCTGGCGAGTTTGAAATTCTGGGCGTTGGGGGCGTTCTGGCCGTCTTGGGCGACCATGATGCCGGCGGGGTATTTTGCGCCGAAATCGCCGGTCGCGATCTCGATCCCGTCGGTTTCCTCGGTGGCGCCGAATGTGCCGGCGGCTATGCGGAAGCGGCCGGCGTAGCTGTCGTCGGAGAGTTTGTAGACGGCGTAGGCGTTGTCGCCCTGGCTCGAGACGACGAGATAGCCGTCGTTGTTCGGGCCTTCGGCGGCGATGGCCAGACCTTCTGCATCCGCGACGATTTGCTTGCCGTCGGCGGCGGCGATCCGGATGGGGGCGGTGATGCCATCCGGGCGGGCTTCGAAGCGCCACAGGCCGGCGTCTTCCTCGGCGACGTAGAGCCGGCTGGTGCGGGCATCGACGACGCAGCCTTCGGATTGCGAGGGCAGCTTCATGGTGCGGACGATCTTGCCGGTGGGGGCAGCGGCGCTGAGGTCAAGGGCGACCTGGTTGATGGTGCCGTCCTTGAGGACAACAAAGGCGTAGAGATCGGTGCCCGTCGGGGTGACCTGCTGGTAGAGGCAGATGCCATAGGCCTCGCCGGCGCCGGCGGGGACGCGGCCGAGCGGGGTCAGCTTGGCCGTGGCGGTGTCGAGGCTGAAGAGCGCGATATGGGCGTTGGCGTTGTCGGCGCGATCGCTGGCGGCGACGATGACGCGGCCGTTGTAAGTGGCGAGGTCGACGTTGTTGACGCGGCCGGCGTTGTTGAAATCGCGGATTTTGCCGTCGAGCCCGTAGACGTAGAGGCCGGCTTTCTTGTCGGTGCCGATGATGAGGCTGGCGGCGGGGTCGGCGGGGTTGCGCCAGATGGCGGGGTCGTCGGCGGCGTCGGCATTTTTGGTGGCGACGGCGATGGTTTCGGCTGAGGCGGTTACGGTGGCGGTGGCGAGGGTGGAGGGCGCGGGGGCGGGTTCTTCGCTGGCGGCGCAGGCGGTGAGGAGGAGGAGGGCGAGGAGGGGGAGGCGGGTCATGGGGAGTTCCTGTGGCACTGCATGAGATAGGACCCCCTCACCCGGGCCGCGGCAAGGGCCGCGTCTCTCGACCTCTCCCGCGAGGGGAGAGGTGACGAGGCTTAGTAGGTCAGGCGGATGCCGGCCTGGACGCGGGGGCCGAAGGTTTCGTGCTCGATCGTGCGCTGGCTGATGCCGGCGTAGCGGCGGCCGGGGCCGTTGAGGAGGTTCGAGGCGTCGACATAGACCTCGAAATTGCTGGTGATGGCGTAGCGGGCCGAGATGTCGAGCTCGTCGTCGGCGGCCCAGAAGATGTCGCCGCCGGTATCGGCCGGGGTGCCGATTTCGGACAGCCAGTCGGTGCGCTTTTGATAGCTGAGGCGCGCCGAGAAGCCGTATTTCTCGTAATATGGCCCGACGTTATAGGTCCATTCCGAGGTGCCGGGGAACTGGATCTTGCGGCCGTCGGGGGTGGTGGCTTCGGACTGGGTGTAGGTGGCGTTGGCCTGGATGCCGAAGCCGCCGATCCAGCTGTCACTGTCGAGGAACGAGTCGAGCTGGAACTGCACCGCGCCTTCGACGCCGGCGATATAGCCGTCGCCACCGTTGACCGTCGTGGTGAAATCATATTGCACGCGGTTGGGGAAAGCGGCGGTGTTAAGGATGTCGAGGCCGAAGACCGTGGTGTCCTGGAACAGCACGTCGGTCACGTCCTTGTAGAAGACCCCGAGCGAGACGAAGCCGCGCGGCAGGACGTACCATTCCCAGTAGAGATCGACGCCCTTGGCGCGTTCGGGCAGTGCCAGCGGGTTACCGCCGGAGATTGATTCGTCGGCGTCGTTGACGGTCAAATTGGGGCGGCTGACGGTATAGTCGGGGCGGGCGGCGCCGGTGTTGAACGACAGCCGCACCTTCATGTCCTCGCGGGCGTTCCAGTTGATATGGGCGCTGGGGAACACCAGCGTCTTGGAATTTTCGATCGTCACCAGCTGCTGGGCGCTGCCGATGATGGCGAAGGCGGTGCCGGTGTTGGTGATGTTTTCGACGCGGGCGCCATAGACGATGTTGCCCCAGTCGAAGCGTGTCGTGCCCATCGCAAATCCCGACCAGATTTTCTCGCGGACATTGTAGAAATTCTGGTTCTGCGGGACGAAGGTGCCGAGCGAGCCGGCGACGCGGACGATGGCCTGGGCCTTCGCATCCGAGAAATGCGTCATCATATAGCCTGGCGCGATCTTGCCCTTGAACGGGTCGGTGCCGAGGATGCCGGACAGGTTGAGCGGGATACCCTGCGCCGTCAGTGCCGTGTTGAGGCTGCTGCCCTGGGCGGTCAGCAGCCTTTCATTGGCTTCCTTGGTGCGCTGGTCGAATTGGCCGCCGAAGCGGAGGACCGTGTCGCCGAACAGGCTGGTGTTCCACTGCGCCTCGACCTTGGCGGTATAGGCGTCGGTGACATCGAGGGCGTCGAGCGCGGTCGCCGAGGTGATGCCGTTGGGAAAGCTCTGGTAATCCGAAAGGCCGGCGCCGCGCGAGAGGACGCCGGTCGGCGAGCGCAGGGTGCGGAACAGGCTGATGTGCGAATTGTTCTTGTCGGTTAAATCATACTGGACGGTGGGCCGGTCGACGGCCCCGACGCCGTTGCTGCCGAAGCCCGGGCTTTGATAGGTGTGGAGGTACGGCAGGCTGCGGTCGTCCTGCGACCGGGTATAATTGCCGCGCCATTTGACCGTCCAGTCGCCGAGGACATGGTCGCCGCCGACGGTGTTGGTGAACACCGACTGGCGGTATTTGGTGGCGCGGAACCGCGCGTCGAAATCGACGCCGTAGATGGTGCCGGTGAGCGGCGTATTGCCGGTACAGACATCGGCGTAACCGGTGGTGAAAGGTGCGGGCGCGTCGGCGCCGGCGGGGCATGGCGCGGTGCTGTTGGGGACGCGGGACTGCTGGTCGTCGGCGTCGACGCGGTAATTGTCGCGCAGCTCGTCGTCGGCGAAGATGGTGTAGATCGAGCTGATGAAGACCTTGTTGTCGCTGTCGGGGCGCCATTCGAGACGGCCGGTGGCGGAATAGTTCTTGCGGGTCAGGCGGTAGTATTTGTTCTCGATCTCGCGGGCCCAGACGCGCGGGGTTTCCTCGCCGGCGACGGCGGGTCGCAGGTCGCGGCTGACGGTTTCCCAGTCGATCTCGAAATTGTCGGTGACCATGTTGCGGCGATAATAGCTGCCCGAGAGCAGCACACCGATTTCGCCGATGCCGGTGTTCCAGCGGTTCGAGACGACCAGCGAGCCTTCGACTTCGGTGCCGCCGCCGAGTTCGACATAGCCGGCGCCGAGCTTGGTGGCGATGTGGAAGCCCTTGTAATCGAAGGGCGAGCGAGTGACGATGTTGACGTTGCCGGCGATGGTTTCGCCGTTGAGATCGGGGGTGACGGCCTTTTGGACGATGACCTGGCTGGCGATGGCCGACGGGATCGAATCGAAACGGGCGTCGCGGCCCTCGGGCGAGACGACGAAGATGCCGTCGAACGACAATGTGGTCCAGTTGAGCGGCGCGCCGCGGAGGTTGACGTAGCGGGCCTGGCCCTGGTCGCGTTGAACGCTGACGCCGGGCAGACGGCTGATTGCCTGGGCGATATTCTGGTCGGGCAGGCGACCGATGGAATCGGCGGCGAGGACGCTGACCAGCGAATCCGAATTGCGTTGAATGATGAGCGCGGCGGCTTCGGATTCGGCGATCGGGCGCGAGCCGGTGACGATGATCTCGTTTTCGGCGGATTCGGCGGCTGAGTCGGCGGCGGCCTCGGCGGTTGCAGCGGCGGTGATGATCCGGGCGGCGGCGGCGGTGCTGGCGATCGCGGCCATGCAGATGCCGGCGAGCAGCGACGCCCGCGCGATCGAACGAAAGGCAGCCGGCGCGGAGCGGTTATCGAAATCGATCATGGTGGAAACGTTGCCCTTTGGCCGCGATGAACCGCGCCGTTGCAGCCGGAGCTAGGGGCGGTTTGTGACCGGAAGACTGCGCGGTCGTGACGGTTCGGTGAAAGATGACAGGCGCGTAACAAGTGTTGCCATATGGCCACAGGTTGGAGTGATCTGGAGGCGTGCTGCGCTGCACTATCGGGCGAGCGGCGGATGGCGCAGCGGGACGATGACTGACGAAACGAATGTCGGCACCATCAAGGCCAAATCGGCTGTTCAGTTGCAGTGCAATCCGGCCTAGAAGGGCATCCTGCATCCGGGGGGCGGCGCGTTGGAGTCATTGGCATTATCGGTTCGATTCGAACGACGCTGGCCGCTGCTGGCGTTGCTCGGAGTGGCGGCGGCGTGGCTGGCGGCAGCGATCTTCGATTTTACGGTGCGAGTGCCGCAGCCTGGCACGGCCGATTTCGTGCGGCTGGTGCTGGCGGTGTTGCCGCCGTTTGGGCTTGGATTGCTGGTGGCGGGGCTGTTGCCGGCCGCCGGACGCGGGCTGGAACTGGCCGGGGTCGAGACGCGGCTGGCCGATGCGGTCTGGCAGTTATCGGCGCTCGAGACGCAATTGCGCGAAGTCGATACGATCCTGGCGCATAGCGCGGGCAGCGTCGCGCGATTGACGACGAGCGCCGGCGGGGCGTTGCCGGGGCTGGCCGAACTGGGGCGGAGTGCCGAGGCGCTGGAGGCCTCGACGCAGCGGGTGACGCAGGCGGGGGCAGTGACGCAGGCGATCGCCGATGATTTTTCGGCGCGGTTGCCGGCGCTGGCGGACACGATCGGCACGGTCGACGCGGTGCTGCGCAGCGTCGGCAGCGACAGCGCGATGCAGATGCGGGCCGTCGAGACGATGCTGGCGGCAGTGCAGGCGCGCAACCAGGACGCCGCGATCCAGGCCGATACGGCGATTGCCAACATGGCGGCGCTGCTGGCGCGGATCGACGAGGCGTCGACGCGCAATACGGCGGCGCTGTCGAAGCGCGCCTATGCGCTCGATGCGGCAGTCGACGGGGTACTGGAACGGACGACGGCAGCGGTCGATGGCATCCGCGAGCGGGTGACCGACCAGCTGACGGCGATGCAGGGCGCGGTGAACGGCGCCGGCAGTTATCTCGCGATACTCGGCGACGATGGCGCGCGGCTGTTCAACCAGCGGCTCGAGCTGTTGTTGCGGACATCGGAAAGCCTGCAGGCGCGGTACGAGGCGCACGAGGCGGGCAGCGCGCGGCTGCAGGAGACGCTGGCAGCGCATGTCGGCGATGTCGAGGCGCGGCTGGCGGCGCTGGGGACGGCGGGAAGCGCGACCCTGGGCGACCTGGGCACGCAGTTGGCGGCCGTGCAGGATGGCGTCACCGGATTGGCGGCGCCGCTGGCGGCTTCGGCGGCGGCGGTGGATGGACTCGAGACGCAGGCGGGGACGCTGGCATTGGTGGTCGCCGGGGTGCAGGCCGAGCTGGCCGGGCGGTTGGCGGCGACAAGTACGGCGATGGCGGATCTTCAGGGTGACGCTGCCGGCATGTTGGCGGCGGTCGGCGCGCTCGGCGAGTCGGTGAGCGAGGGATCGGCGCTGGTCGACGGCGCGGCGGCAAAACTGCAGGCCGAGCGCGCCGAAGTCGAGCGGCTGGCGGATGCGCTGGCGGGGCATTTCGAGGCGGCGCAAACGGTGCTGGCGGGCATCGAGGCGAGCAGCGCCGCGGCGGCACGGGAGGTCGCGGCCGGACTCGGCGCCGAAGTCGAGCGAATCTCGCGTGCCGGCGAAGCGGCGGCGGCGGAGCTGCGGCAGCGTCTGGCAATTGTGATCGCGGAGGCGGTGGGGTCGCTCGAGACAGCGACGAGCGCGCAGGCCGAGGCGGCATTCGGCGCACCGGTGCGGTCGCAGATTGCCGCGATCGAGACGGCGACGGCGCGGGCGGCGGGCGCCAGCCAGGCCGCGGCGGCGCGGATGGCGGGGCATATGCTGTCGCTGGTCGAGACGGTATCGATGGTCGAGACGCGGGTCGGCGAAATCGATATGCAATTCACCATCAAGGATCGGGAATCGCTCGCGACGCGGTCGGCGCGCGTGATGGATGCGCTCAACAGCTCGGTGGTGGACCTGGCGGAGCTGCTGTCGATACGGGTCAGCGATGCCGATTGGGGCACTTACCTGGGCGGCGACCGGACGGTGTTCGCGCGGGCGGTGGCGCCGCAGCTCGACCGCGAAAGGGCACGGCAGATCGGCCGGTTGTTCCGGCAAGACGACGCGTTTCGTACCGAATCGGCGCATTACTGCACGATGTTCGAGGGGCTGGTGCAGCGGCTGATCGACAGCCGGGATGGCGAGACGATGGCGGCGGCAATGCTGTCGTCGGACCTTGGCAAAATCTATGTGGCGCTGGCGGATGCGAGCGAACGCTTGCCGCCGCAGCGAGCCAACTAGGCGATGGGCCAGGCTTTGGCTGCCCACCAGAAGGTGCCGGCAGCGATGGCGATGGCATAAGGCAGCGGCGCGTCGGACTGGAAGACGCGGGGCATGCCGGCCCGGCGGCTGGCAAAGGCGCGGCTGGCGAGGGCGGGGCTGGCGAGGACCCGGCGCGCGACGATGAGAGCAAGGGCAAGGATGCCGCCGGCGAGCGCGGTGGCGACGAATTGCGCGAGCAGGCCCTCAAGGCCGGTCCAGGCGGCGATGCCGGTCATCAGCTTGATATCGCCGCCGCCCATCCAGCCGCGGCTGAAGACGAACAGCCCCAAGGCGAAGAAGCCGAGCGGTGCCGCAATGTGCGACCACCAGACAAAGCCGGGGGTGGCAAGACCGTAGACGATTGCGGTGGCGACGAGGGCGATCGACAGGCCATCGGGGATTTCGAAGCGGCGGATGTCGGCGATGGCGGCGGCAAGGACACAGCCGAGCGCGATGACGGCGGCGGTGATGGTGATGACTTCGGCGGGAGTCATCTCAGCGAGCAACCTGCATGCGGCGGTTGCTTTCACCGGACTCGGCGGCTGGCAATACGCCCGTTCTGGGGGCGGTTTGCGACTTCAGATATTCCAGATTGGCCCAGGCGGTGCGGTCGAAGCGGCTGTTGAGCGCCAGGGCGCGATTGAAATAGGTTTCGGCGGTCGCATAATCCTGGCGGGCCATGGCGGCGAAACCGACGGTGTTCAGATCGGCTGCCAGGCCGCCCCGGGTCGAGCCGAGGAAGGCGTCGCGGTAGCGGCCCTGCATGGCGCGCGCGAAGCGGAGATTGGTGGCAGCGGTCTTGAGCGCCGGATCGAGGGCGACGGCACGGGCCAGGTCGACCTCGGCATCGGCGAAACGCTCGCGCAGCATCAGCGAATAACCGCGGTTGGTGAGGATGGTTGCCGAGCCCGGATCGAGAGCGACGGCGCGGGCGTAGGCGGCGTCGGCGGCGGGCCAGTCGCGCCCGCGATCGGCGGCGACACCGCGCGCGGTCCAGGCGCGGGCCAGATCGGGATCGAGGGCGAGGGCGGCATCGAGGGCGGTGATGGCGGCGGGCAGGTCGAACTGGCGCAGCCGGACGAGGCCGAGACCCTGTCCCGCCGCGGCGGCAACACCGGGCAGGGACAGCAAGTCGCCGAAGGCAATGGCAGCGGCGGCGAGGTCGCCGGTGGCGAGAAACAGCTCGGCGGTGCGGAGTTGCAATTGCGGGCTGTCGCCATCGATGCGGCTGCGCGCGATGAGCGTGCCGGCGGCGTCGAAGCGTCCTTCGCGGATCGCATTGTCGACGAGCGCGAGGATGGCGGGAGGGGCGGTGGTTGCTGTGGCTGGCGCGGCCATTTGCCCGGCAGGCGGCGCTTGCGCGGTGAGCGGCGCGGCCAGGAATGTGATGAGAAGCGCAGCGCGGCAGAAGCGCAGGGCGCCGCGGGAAGCGGCCCCGGGGCGCGGTGTCATGCGGGGCAAAATATCATGCCGATCGGACGCGCGCGACGAGGGCATGGAGGCGGGCGAGAGCGGCGTCTTTCTGTGCGGAGTCGTCCGTGATGACAGCGCTGCGCATACGGGCAGCGAAGGCGTTGAGAAAGTTATCGTCGCTGTCAAAGGCGCCTACCACGTTGACCGGGTCTTGCCCGGAAACGGTCCCGGCAGTGATGGCCGCCTTGGCGATGCGGCGCGAGGACAGCAGCCAGGCGGGGATGTCGACGGTGTCGGCAGCGGCGAGTGCTTCGGCATGACCGCCTACCTGCGCCGAGGCAGCGCGTTCACGCGTTTTTGCCGGGATGCGCGCGGCGGGTGCCAGACCGGCTTCGGCCCGGGCGAGGAGACTGGCGCGAGGCGCCACGACGACGCGGCCGGCCGCCGGTTGGGCTGCAGCGCTTTCAAGCGACAGGCTGGCGAGGACCGGGGCTGCGGGGGCTGCGAGCGCCGCGAGATCCTGGGCGCCGGCAGCGGCGTCGGCACGGTCTTCGGCGGCTTGGTGGTCGGCCAGCGCGCGGTCGTCGCGAGCCGTCCAGGGCTTGGCGACGATAACGAGGGCGGCGTCATCGCCGAGGCTGGCAACGAGGCGACGATCGGGGGCCGGGCCGCCGATGACCAGCCGCTGTTCGCCGTTGGCGGCGGTTTCGATGCGGGCGCTGCGAGTCCCGGGTGTGCCGGGGTCGGTTGCGGCACCGATGTCGGCGAGGGCTTCGAGATGGCTCGCGCGGGCGGCGCTGTCACGCATCCGGGCGGCGACGAGCGCAAGAACGCGGCGGCTGGCGGCGGCGATGGCAGGGTCGGGCGAATTGGTGCCCGACTGGAGGACCGGGATTGCGGCCTGATATTGTCCCTGCAGATACAGCGAATAGCCGAGGTTGTTGAGGACCAGCGGCGCGTTCGGTTCGATCGCCAGCGCAGTGTCGTAGTAGGTGCGGCTGAGATCATAGCGGCCAAGACGATCATAGCAGACGCCGAGGGCATTGAGCACGTCGATCGATTGCGGGGTATCGACAAGCGCCTGTCGGAAGGCGGCCATGGCGCTGGTAACGTCGCCGACGCTGAGCAGGCCGCGCCCCGTTTGGTAAGCGTCGCCCGTCGGCACTGGCGTGTTCAGCGCGTTGGTGCGGACATTCTCGGGAACCGCGGGGCGCGCCTGGAGCGACGCTGCCTCGATGAGCGCGATACCGACGGCGGCGCCCTTCAATGCGGCGCTGGCGACAGTCGAGCGAACATTGTTACTTGCCACTGCGAGTCTCCGCTGCGCCGGATCGTGAGACGTTTTTCATGTTGATAAGGGGCGGGATGAGCATCACCATCAGGATGCACGGGAGCAGGAAGCCGACAAGCGGCACCGAGAGCAGCACCGGGATACGATGGGCCTTTTCCTCGGCGCGCATCTTGCGGGCCTCGCGCATTTCGGCTGCATAGATCTTCAGCGCCGTGCCGATGCTGGCGCCGAGCTTGTCGGACTGGATGATCAGCGTCGTGAAGGCGCGGATTTCGGGGATGGCGGTGCGGCGGGCCAGCGTGCGCAGCGCCATTTCGCGTGAGCGGCCGGCGCGCAACTCGAGCGACACGGTGGCGAACAGGCGGGCCAGCAGCGGGTGCGACTGGACGATCTCGGTGCCGACCCGGCTGAACGCTGCATCGATGCCAAGCCCGGCTTCGACGCAGACCAGCATCAAGTCGAGCGTATCGGGGAAGCCGTTGAGAATTTCGGCGCGGCGGCGATCGGCGCGCGAATTGACGATTAGGTTTGGCAGATAGAGCCCGAGCACGGCCGATCCGCCGACGACGGCGTAGAGCTTGGCCGGGGTCGGCCACCAGCTCAGGATCGTCATCACGATCAACGCCAGAAGCGGCAGGATGATCGTGAGGGACGTGCGCGCCAGGACGAAAGCGCGCGCCGCCCATGGCTGGTCATAGCCGGCGAGCATGAGTTTTTCGGTGAGGACGTCGCCCTGGGTATCGGTGAGGGACAGGCCGCGGCGTTCGACTTCATGGATCAGCCGCGCCCAGAGCGATCCGGTCTGGTCGGTGCGCAGGCCGGGCTCGCCGGTGTTGCCGCCCTTGACCTTGACCGGTGCCGACGTCGACAGCCGGGTGCCGAGGTCCATGCGGCGACTGAATATCGGCGCGATCGCCATGACCGCGAGCGCCACCGCTGCGAAGACGATCACCATGACGACCATGTTGAGGGCGGAATCGGTCATGGTGCCCTAGACCTTGATCGCGATGATCTTGCGCATGATCAGGATGCCTGTGCCGTAAAGCGTCATCGTGCCGACCACGAGCGGCAGAAACCAAGGGTCGTCGACGACGCTGAGGTAGAAGCTGGGGGTCAGCACGAAGTTGCCGACGAACGCCAGCAGCGGCAGCACGCTGAGCATGGTGCCGGTCATCTTGCCTTCGCTGGCCAGCGCACGAACCTTCAGGACCATGCCTGCGCGATCGCGGATGACCTTGGACAGACCCTCGAGGATTTCGGCGAGACTGCCGCCGGTTTCCGACTGGATGGCGACCGAGACGACGAACATCTGGATGTCCTGCGTCTGTACACGCTGTGCCAGATTGGCGAGGGCGTCACGCAGATTATAGCCATAATTCATCTCGGCAACGACGAGCCCGAATTCCGATGCAATCGGGTCGTGGGCCTCGTTGACCAGGAGTTCGAGCGCGCTGCTGACCGGATAACCGGCGCGCAGGCCACGAACGAAGACGTCGAGGGCGATTGGAAATTGGGCTTCGAACAGCTTGATCCGCTTGGTGGCACGGGCATTGATGAACATCATGGGAAAAACGATGCCGATGATGCCGGCAAAGGCGACGATGAGCATATAGCCGGTGAAGCTGCGGATTTGCCCGGTGATGCCGCCCATGATCGGGAACATGACGCCGACGACGATGGTTACCGTCATCATCAGCGTCAGCACGCGGCCGGCCTTGATGCGCATGCCGGCCTGGGTCAGCCGGGTCTCGAGGAAGGCAATGGCCGCGGGCAACACTGACTTGGATGCGTTCGACGTTTCGCGGCGGAGTGACGCCATGATCTCGGCATTCGTGGCACCCGAAGCGATCAATTGCATGCGCTTGCTGACTCGCGCCTGCGGGCCGCGCACGTCGCGCCAGTAGATGAAGGCGCCCTCGATCATCAGCACGGTCGCCAGGAAGACGATGCACAGGAAGATCAGCTGGGGATCGAAATAGGCGCTCATCCGCCGGTGTTCTTCCGATACGGATCGAACAGGCTGGCAGGGAGATGGATGCCGCGCGCGTTGAGGATTTCCATGAATTTCGGTCGCACGCCCATGGCGCGCATTTCGCCGAGGACCTTGCCGTTCTCGTCGACACCTTCGCGGACGAACTTGAAGATTTCCTGCATCAGGACGACCTCGCCCTCCATGCCGGTCACTTCGGCGACCGAGGTCAGCCGGCGGCTACCATCGCTGAGCCGTTCGAGCTGGAGCACGACATGGATGGCCGAGGCGATCTGGGCGCGCGCCGACTTGGGCGAGATGTCGATGCCCGACATGCCGATCATCTGCTCGACGCGGCTAAGCGCATCGCGCGGCGTATTGGCGTGGACGGTCGTCATCGAGCCGTCATGGCCAGTGTTCATTGCCTGGAGCATGTCGAAGGCTTCGCCCGAACGGATTTCGCCAAGGATGATGCGATCCGGGCGCATACGCAGGGCATTCTTGACGAGATCGCGCTGGTTGACTTCGCCGCGGCCCTCGACGTTGGCCGGGCGGGTTTCGAGGCGGACGACATGCGCTTGCTGCAGCTGAAGCTCGGCCGAATCCTCGATGGTGACGACGCGTTCATGCTCCTCGATCGATGCCGACATGGCGTTGAGCATCGTCGTCTTGCCCGATCCGGTACCGCCGGCGATGAGCACGTTGCGGCGGCTGGCGACGATGCCGCGCAGGACCTGCGCGGTTTCGGCGGGCATCGAGCCGTAGCCGACCAGCTTGTCGAGATCGATCGGAGTCTTGGAGAATTTCCGGATCGAGATGCACGGGCCGTCGAGCGCCAGCGGCGGGATGATGGCGTTGACGCGGCTGCCGTCCGGAAGCCGGGCATCGACCATGGGAGAGCTTTCATCGACACGGCGGCCGACGTTGCTGACGATCTTGCCGATGATGCGCAGCAGATGGGCATCGTTGGCGAAGCGCGTGCCGACCTGCTCGATACGGCCGTTGCGCTCGATGAAGACCATGCTCGCCGAATTGACCATGATATCGGAGATCGTCGGATCCTTGAGCAGCGGCTCGAGTGGCCCCAAGCCAAGAAGCTCGTCGAGAATGTCTTCGACCAGCTGCCGACGCTCGGTCAGGTTGAGCGCGTGGTTAATCTCCTTGAGCATCTCCGAGACGATGTCGCCGATGTCGCGGCCGACCTGCTCGCGGGTCATGGTTTCCAAGGCCGACAAATTGATGCGCTCGATCAGCTTTTGGTGCATCGCGACCTTGAGGTCGGTGTATTGATTAAGCTTCTTGGTGTCGGGCAACGCCGACGCTGCAACCTTCACGGGCGCCGGTTCGGCAGCCGGCGCCGGCGTTTGTGTCGATGTCGGCGCTGGTGTCGATGTCGGCTGGGGCAGCGTCGCGGTGCCACCGGACTTGCGGGTTGGCCAGATCATTGCGGAGCCGCCACTTCGGCGTTCATCGAGACGTTGAGATTGGCGACCATGGCGCGGACATCCTTTTCGATGCGCGACTTCATCTTGATCGAGCCGAGCGTCCGGCCTTCGTCGATCGCCGCGCTGACCGTTGGATAATCATTGGCGATGGGGAAATTGACCTTGCGGCGCAAGACGGTTTCCGTTTCCGTGAGGTCGGCGCGGCCGAACATCGGATTGACGACACGGTTGAGGACGATGCGGACGCGCTCGCCGAGGCCATTGGCATCGAGCACCTCGAGCTGCCGCCGCGCCTGGTGGACGCCGGGAACCGAGAGCCCGGTGATAAGACAGATCGCATCCGATTTCTGCAGCGCGCTGAGCGACCAGCCGATCCAGGCCCCCGGCAGGTCGACAAGAACGATATCGAAGCATTGGACCGCCAGATCGAGCAGCCGGTCGACGAATTCGGGGTTAACGGCATCGAGCGGCATGACATCGGGCGGGCTGGCGATGACGGTGAGGCCGGAGGCGTGCTTTTCGCCGATCGAGCGAAGGAACTCCTCGTCGAGACGGTCGTCGGCATCAATTAGCTCGGCGAGACTGAGTTGCGGCTTGAGGTTGAGATAGAGCGCCGCGTTGCCGAACTGCAGGTCGAGATCGATCAGGCAGACGCTCTGTTTTTCGGACCAGATCATGCCGGCCTGGCACGCGATGGCGGTGGTGCCGACGCCGCCGAGGGCGCCGAGGAAGGAGACGACGCGGCCGCTGCGGCCACGCACTTGCGGGCGACTGACGACGATGTGGTGGCGGGCGGTTTCGATAACCTGGTGGAGTTCGTCGAGCGAAAACGGAATGGCGAGGACGTCGACCGCGGCTGAGCGCAGCACGCGGCGGGTCATCGGCACCGACAGGTCGCGAACCGCGGCGACGACCGGCAGGCGGTCCTTGTGCTCGCGGACGAAGCGTTCGAATTCCTCGAAATCGCGAGGATTTTCAGGGTCGATCTGGGCGACGAGGACATCAGTCGAACGGACCAGCGGGCCGTTGGCGGCGAAGGTAGCTAGGGTGCCGGTATGAACGCGGACGTCGATATCGGTCAGGCCGAGCCGACTGGAATCGAGCAGTGCCGCCGTCGCTGAATCGAGGACGATGGTGGCGCGCAGGATGTTGCCCGAGGCCTGTGTCGGGCCCGCCGTTTCCGCCGCTGATATTACCGTCCGCCCGAGCAATGTCTTTGTCCCCTTTGGCCGTCCTGTATTGACGGCGTGCGGCCGATTGGATTGCGTTATTTGCCCTGCGGCTGGAGCGTCTGCACTTCCTGACCGCCGCCCTGGCCGCCGACCTCGGCCTTGCCATCGACCTTCATCAAGGTTTTGACGTTGCCCGAAAGATACCGGCGATGTGCATCGACGCTGCGCTGGCCGTTGCCCCCGGCCATCGACACCCCGGCATATTGCGGGTTCATGTCGACAGCCTGGATCGCGATATTATTGCTGACCGTGATGCCAAACTGCGGATCGGTCCCTGCCATGACCGGGGCGGGCAAAGCCGACGCCAGCACGAGCAGCAGAAGGTTCGAATTGTTCATGATCACCTCACGATATGGCCAAGTTCACCGTCGACGCCGCCTGGTCTGATGGCCGCGGGCGGTGTCGATGCCGGGGTCATCGGCGTCCGGCGTTCGGTGCGGCCGAGCAGGAACATCTCGACGTCGCTCGGCTCGTTGATGCGATCGGTCGGCAGGGCGAGCTTGACGCCCACGCCGGCCGGGCGAACGATCCGCGGCGTGACGACGATGACCAGCTCGGTTTCGTTACGATTGTAAGATGTCGAGCGGAACAGCGCGCCGATGATCGGGATGCGGCCGAGCAGCGGTATGGCGCGGACGGTATTGGCGAAGTCGGACTGGATCAGCCCGGCGAGCGCGAAGGACTGGCCATCGCGCAGCTCGACCATGGTGCGGGCGCGCCGGGTCTTGAGGCCGGGCACCACGATACCGTTGAGGCTGATGCCGGCGTCGGGGTCGAGCGCGCTGACTTCGGGTGCAACCAGCAGGTTGATCAAGCCGTCCTCGAGGACCGTCGGGGTGAAAGCGAGGCTGACGCCGAATTGCTTGAACTCGATCGAGACCTGGCCGTTCTGGGTGACGCCGGTCGGAACAGGAAACTCGCCGCCGGCGAGGAAGCTCGCGGTTTCGCCCGACAGCGCCACGAGATTGGGCTGTGCCAGCGTACGAATGATGCCCTGGCGTTCGAGCGCATCGAGCTGGATCGTCAGATTGCCGGCGCCCGGGATGTTGATGCCGAACTGGAACGGATTGTTTTCGCGGTCGGGCGAAGTCACCGCTGCAAAACCGCTCGAGCCGATGCCACTGTAACTGATATTGTTGATGCCGAGCTGCTTGACGGTACCGCGCTGCATTTCGGAGAAGCGGACCTCGAGCAGAACCTGCTGCGCCGAGCCGACCGACATCATGTTGATGACTTTCTTGGGCGCATAGGTTTCGGCAATCGTCGCAACCCGGTCGGCAGCGCCGGCACTGCTGACGGTGCCGCCCAGCACGAGCGAATCGTTCGAGACGCTGACGCCGACGGGTTCCGTCGGCATGAGTTCGGCCAGCTTGCGCTTGAGCCCTTGCGAATCCGGTGTGACGACAACGTCGACGACCGCGATCAATCCGCCCTTCTTGTCGAACAGGCTGACATTGGTCGAACCGATGGCGCGGCCCATGACGTAGACCGACGACATCGAAACCGGCAGCACGTCGGCGATATCGGGGTTGGCGACCGCGGCCTTGCCGAGCGCCCGGTCGACGCGAAGCGTGGTGGATTTGTTGACGGCAACGTTGAGGACGGCGCCAGTGCGGGCGTCAGTGTAGCCGGCAACCGTCTGGGCATCGGCCGGCCCGGCGCTGGACATGGCGACGATGGCGAACACGGCGGCGGCGACAAGGACGCCCCAGCGCTGGATCAGCGCCACTGCGCCGGCAATCGTGTGGGATGGCGGACCGGCTGGCGGCTGGGCCTGCGACGGGGGCATCTTGTCGAAGAACATGTGCATAGCGATCATGACCCCGAAGGAATGGAATGGTACGACGGCTTGTTGCCATGAAAGACCTCGACCGACGGTCCGGTGGGCCTGCCGTCTGTCGGTCGTGGTCCGCCGGCAGGGGCCGCCGCTGCAACCTGTTGCGGCGCGTCGGCGCTGCGCTTGGGCTTGCTGAGAATGCGCGTCACGGTGCCGTCGTTGAGATCGAGCAACTGCGCCGTCTCGAGGCGGACCTGGCTTTCGTCGAGGATATTGCGCAGCGAGAGCGACAGGGTGCCGACTGTTGCCGCCAGGGCGAGCTTTTGTGCCTGCAGCGGCGAAACCTCGATGGTCGCGGTCTTGACGATTTCGGGCTTGTCCTTGGCCACGTTGCTGTCCTGACCCACCGCAAGGACACGGACATTCTGCACGATGAGATCGGAATAGGGATATTGCTCGTCGCCGGGATCGCGGGTGACATAGACGTCGACGCGGTCACCCGGGGCGACAAAGCCGCCGGCGGCTGAGGATTCGGTGATCGGGATCGAAGCGGCGCGCATCGTCGGGCCGAGCAGCTGCGAGGCGCTCATCCGGCTTTCCTTGCCGGAGACGCCATTGACGGTGACGAGTTCGTTGGTGTCGATCGAGCGCATGGCGACGCGTTCGTCGCTGCCAACAGCGTCGGCGATACGCTGGAACGTGCCGGCCGGGATGCCAGCCGCCGGCCAACGGACGATCTTGAGCTTGTCGGCGGTGATTTTCTCGCCGAATGCGAAGGGCTGGGCGGCAACGACGGCGGCGACGGTCTGCGTTTCGGGCGTGGTCTTCGCGCCAGACGGTCCCACGAAGAAACGGGCGATGAAAACCGCGAACAGGCCGAGCACCATGGCAGTGACCAGCATGAGGATCGAGGATCTACGCATGAGGTGCTCCCTTCAAATTCCGGCCGTACCCGGGCTGCCGATGGGCAACACCAGGTAAAAGCGACCCACTACGAAAGAGACGCATTGCCCCACCTCTCCCCTCGCCCGGATCCGTTGCCAATTTAACTTACGGCTGAATTTTCCGAGGCCTGAAGATCATTGTTGGTAATCAACATTACCACAATGACCATATCTCAGAATTGCAACAGATGTGGTAAATTTGCAACGAACTGACGTTCACTTCGCCCAAGCGACAGAACGGGGCGGTTGGTCGGCACCGTTTTCCGGCTCACGGCGTCAGCACTTGCGACACATTGTCGAGTTGGAAGTTTACGGCGGTTCCAAGTGCCGTTCCGCCGCCGATGATTGCGATCATCAGCAGGCCCAGGATCAAGGCATATTCGGCAGATGAGGCGCCGCTCGCGCATCGCCCAAGGCGATCGAGATCTTTTGTCATGCTCGACGCCCCCATCGATTCGTTGCCTGAACAAAGCAATAAAAAAAGAAGGGCCTGCACGTCAAAGACGGCAGGCCCCACTCAAACTTTATGGGTTTGTACCAACTACGCCAGCGGCATCGTTGAAGTTCGTGTTGATTGCAGTACCAAGTGCGCCAGCGCCAACAACGATAGCGAGACCGACAAGTGCGATGATCAGAGCATATTCTGCTGCCGAGGCGCCGCTCTTGCTCGTCTTGAGATTGCGAATTGCGTTAATCATTTCGTTCTTCCCTCTGTTAACATGGGCCAAAGCCCGAGCTGTCCGGAGCGGTTTGACGACTCAAACCGATCTGGACGGGAAACCGAATGTCCTGGGGATTGCAAGGTTAAGGTCGCTCCCCCCGGAACTTCGGACCCTGAGACCTGAATAAACGTGAATTAGAAAAGATACAACATTAAAAGCGGTTTACCGCCCATTTCTAACATCTCGTCTTACATTCGTCAGCAAGACATGCCAGACCGTTCATCTCCGGTAAAGCTACCATCGCTCTGAAATCGTTCAGAACAATTTGAATATATAACCGTTTCGGCTATTGTGAACCCCGGCTTTTTTTCGATCAATATTGTCAAATTCGTTAATACGCAGGTGTCGCAAATCATCGGTCCGTGGTAATGGGGGCGTAATGAAACGGTTGGCAACTCAGTTCGGGCCCATGATGCCCCTTCGGCGGGATCGACGCGGTAATGCGGCTGTCGAGCTGGCATTGCTCATACCGTTCCTGACATTTGTCGCGGTCGGCGTTCTGCAATTTTCGTTTTTGTTTCATACTTACAACGCCATGATCGGCGCAGCCCGGGCTACGACACGTTCCATATCGGTTGGTACGATGACCAAGGCCCAGGCCGGGGCCGCCGCACGCCTGTCGCTGCCGAAGTGGGTGCCGGCTGCGAGCTACGTCTTTACGATGGTGGACGGCAAACCCGGTGACGACGTGATGGCGACCATTACTGTACCAACCTCGAAAGCGGCGATTCTCGATTACCTGCCGATGCCCGCCAGCATTGTCGCCAGCTTCGTGATGGTCAAACAGAGCTGATTCGGACCCGATTGGGCTGATTAGCGCGGATCAATCCGATTCGGCAGAAGCGTTCCCGTTCATCCATCGTGACAGCTGCGTGTTTGGATCGTCGAGCAACGTTCGGGGCGGGCCGCTTTCGAGGCTGCGACCTTTGCTCAGGAAACAGAGCTGGTCGGCGCTGCGGACGGCGTCCTCGACGTCGTGCGAGACGAAGACGATCGGGAGCGGCGATGCGCCGCGGATCTCGGCGATGATGGCGTGGAGAGCGCGGCGGACCGGATGATCCACGGCGGAAAAGGGCTCATCGAGGAGCAGGATGGCCGGATCGCGGGCGAGCGCGCGGGCAAGGGCGACGCGTTGCTGCTGGCCGCCCGACAATTGCGCTGGATAACGGCCGCCGAGGCCGGCGAGCTGGACTTGTGCTAGCAGGTCGTCGGCGCGACCGGCGCGCTCGGACGCGGGACGTTCGAGCATGGCTTCGCGGATATTGCCGGCGGCGGTGAGGTGGGGGAACAGGCCATAGGATTGGAAGACGAAGCCGACACGCCGGTGTTGGGGGGCGAGATTTGTGGTGGCGTCCAGCCAGGTCTGGCCGTTGACGACGATGTGGCCGCTACGGGGACGGTAGAGCCCGGCAATGGCGCGCAGGATGGTGGTCTTGCCGGCACCCGAGGGGCCGACCAGGGCAAGCGTCTGGCCCACAGGCAGGGTGATATCGACGTCGAGCGGGATCGGGCCGGTCTGGGACAGGCGGAGGGAAAGGCCCTCAGCCACGGGCGTTGCGCCGGCCGGCAAGGAAGAAGCCGATGGCAACGGCCGCCAGCGAGATCGCCATCAGCAGCCCGGCCATACGCCCCGCGGAGGCGTTGTCGAAGGCCTGGACACGATCGTAAATCGACAAGGCTATTGTACGGGTCTCACCCGGGATCGAGCCGCCGACCATCAGCACGACACCGAATTCGCCGAGCGTGTGGGCGAAGGTAAAGACGGCGCCGGTGACGATGCCGGGCCAGGCCAGCGGCAACTCGATCCGCCAGAATGTTCGCCACACCGAGTGGCCGCAAGTGGCGGCGGCGTCGCGGAGATCCTTGCCGATGCCGTCGAAGGCGCGCTGGGCGGGCTGTACCGCGAACGGGATGTTGACGAGGATCGATGCAATCAGGATGCCCTTGAAGCTGAACACCAACGTGTCGCCGAAGAAGATCGTTGCAATGCGGCCGATCGGCGAGCCTGGGCCCATCGCGACGAGCAGGTAGAAGCCGATGACCGTCGGCGGTAACAGCAGCGGCAGCACGATGGCGGCCTCGACCAGCGCGCGGCCGCGAAAGCGCGCACCTGACAACCAGCGGCCGGCGAGCACGGCGACCGGTACGAGGATGATCGTCGTCAGGACGGCGAGCAGCAGCGACAGGCGCAGCGCCTGCCAGTCCATCAGGTCTTCGCCTTCAGGAGCGCGGGGCTGGGAAGCGCGAAGCCGTGGCGGGCCAGGATGCGGCGGGCCGGCGGCGCCTGGAGATAGGCATAGAACCGCTGCGCGGTGGCGCCGGCACCCTGCATCAGCACCATGCGCTGGCGCAGCGGCGCGTGCGCCGACGCCGGGATGAGGGCATAGTTGGCGCGGTGGGCGAACGCGGGATCGAGGACGAGCGAGTAGGCGATGATGCCGCCTTGCGCGCCGCCCGATGTTGCGAACTGGAGCGCCTGCGAGACATTCTCGCCAAGGACCAGCCGACCGGCGAGCGGCTGCCAGAGGCCGGCGCCGCGGAGGACTTCCTCGGCGCGCTGGCCATAGGGCGCGTGTTCCGGGTTGGCGATGGCAAAGCGGCGGATCTGACCGGCGCGGATGGCAGCACGCAAACCGGCGAGCTTGCCGTCGAGGCGTAGCGGCGAGCCGTGCGGGGCGACGATTGCCAGGCGGCCGATGGCGTAGAGGGTGCCGTCACCGTCCGTCTTGCCGGTCTTGGCAAGATCCAGCACGTAGGATTCGTCGGCGGAGAGGAATAACTCGAATGGCGCGCCTTGTTGCAACTGTCGGAAAAAATTGCCTGACGACCCGAAGGTAGGCCTGACGGCCAGGCCTGTGTCACGAGTGAAGGCCGCGGCGACGTCGCTGAAAGCGAGACGCAGGTCGGAAGCGACGGCGATATTGGGCGCGGTCTGGGCATGGACGAGCGAACCGGTCAGCAGCGCCAGCGCCAACATCAGTCGGGCAATGATCTTGAGCATTGCGTCGTCGCCCTTGGAGCCGCTGTATACCGGCATGCACATCGCAAGTGCGAGGGCTGGCTGTCAACGCAGCATTAGCCCCATTGGGCGCTGCATAAGGTGTGACCGCAGGAACAGCAACGGCCTGTCAGGATCTAAGAACGGACGGGTCGAATTGTGATTGCCCGAAGGGCTACTGCCGGTTTTTCGGAATGCTCGGTTCGGAGGCGTCTGCGGCCATCGTCGATGACGGGCTATTGAGAGCTTTCGAAATGGTTCGCGTATCGGGCACGCAGGGCTGCCTTCTGGACCTTGGCCATGGCATTGCGGGGCAGTTCGTCGACGATGAAGATGGCTTTTGGAACCTTGAAGCCGGCGAGGTCCAGCTTGAGCGCGGTGATGATCGTGGCGGGCGTGGGTCGTGGTTCGGCCGGATCGAGGCGGACAACGGCGCAGACGGCCTCGCCGAAATCGGGGTGGGGCAAGCCGATGACGGCGGCTTCGGCGACGCCGGGCATGGCGTCGATCAGCTCCTCGATTTCCTTGGGATAGACGTTCAGCCCGCCGCAGATGATCATGTCTTTTTCGCGCCCCACAATGCGGACGATGCCGCCGCTGTCGATTGTCGCCAGGTCGCCGGTGCTGAAGAAGCCGTCGGCGCGGAATTCGGCGGCGGTTTTTTCAGGTTGGCGCCAATAGCCGCTGAAAACGCTGTCGCCGCGGACCTCGAGGACGCCCTTGGACGCGTTGTCGGCGATACGGACTTCGACGCCCGGCAGCGGTGGCCCGACCGAGCCGGCGATACGCGGGCCGTCCACTGGGTTCGAGCAGATGATGCCGCATTCGGACATGCCGTAGCGTTCGACGATGGTGTCACCGGTGCGCGCCTGGAACGCGTCGAAGGTTTGCGGCGTGAGCGGTGCGGAGCCACAGATGAACAGCCGGATGGGAGCGGCGATCGCGGGGGTCAGCCGGGGGTCGGCGAGCAGGCGGGTGTAATAGGTCGGCACGCCCATGAACAGGGTCGCGCCGCCTAGCTTGTCAATGACTTGGCTGGCTTCGAACGTCGGCAGCATGTCGGTGCGGCCGCCGGCGAGGAGCGTGGTGTTGAGGGCGATGAAGAGCCCGTGGATATGGAACAGCGGCAGCGCGTGGAGCAGGACGTCGTCCGCGGTGATCTGCCAGGTGGCGATGAGCGCCTGTGCGTTGGCGTGGAGGTTGCCGTGGCTGATCATCGCGCCTTTGGAGCGGCCGGTGGTGCCGGAGGTGTAGACGATCGCCGCGAGGTTGTGCGCCATGCGTGGGATTGCGGGAGAAGCGGGGGTGTCTGCGGGTATTGCGTCGGCGAAACTGCCGCTGCCATCCCGGTCGAGGCCGTGGATTGCGGTACCGGTCCGGGCGGCCAGGGGAGCGTGGACGGCGATGTCGGCGGGGTCGCAGACGAACAGCCGGGGCTGCGCGTCGTCGATGAAATAGGCGATCTCGGCGGGGCGGTAGCTGGTGTTGAGCGGCACATAGACGGCGCCGATGCGGAGGACGGCGAGGTAGAGCAGCACGAGTTCAAGCGATTTTTCGGCCTGGACGACGACCCGGCCACCGGGGCCGACGCCCATTGCGATCAGCGCGGCGGCGCGGCGGGCGGTGGCCTGGAGGAGGGCGGCGCCGGTCAGCGACTGGCCCGACATGGTGAGGACGATGCGGTCGGGGTTGGCGGTTAGGCGGGATTCGAGGTGGTGGTAGAATGAATCGGAGGGGGCTTGCCCGACAGAGTCACCCACCCCCGACCCCTCCCTTGAAGAAGGGAGGGGGGCAGAAGAAGCAGAGGTCATCGAACTGCCTGGGCGAGGGCGTGGGCTTGGGTGCCGCGGGTCAGCACCTTGTCGCCCGGGAGGATCACGTCGACATCGAGGTCGGGCAAGGCGGCGAGTTCTTCATACAGTGGTCCGAAATCGGCATCGAGGGTCTGGCGGAGCAGGTCTTCGAAGCTGTCGATGACGAAATAGGCCTGTTGGTAGTCGTCGATGCGGTATCTGGTCTGCATGACGCGCTTGATGTCGAAGCCGATGCGGTTCGGCGATGGGTCGTCGAGGGCGAAGACCGACTCGCCGTGCGAGGAGACGATGCCGGCGCCGAAGATCTTGAGCGCATCGCCGTCTTTGATGAGCCCGAATTCGACGGTGTACCAGTAGAGCCGCGCCAGCTTGTCGATGGTACCGAGTGCCTGGGCGCGCCGGCCGCCTTCGCCGTAAGCCTGCATGTAGTCGGCGAACACCGGGTTGGCGAGCAGCGGCACATGGCCGAAGACATCGTGGAATATGTCGGGTTCCTCGAGATAGTCGAGCTGCTCGGGCGTACGGATGCTGCGGCCGGCGACGAAGCGCCGGTTGGCGAGGTGTTCGTAGAAGACCGCGTCGGGGACCAGCCCGGGCACCGCGACGACCTGCCAGCCGGTGGCGCGCATCAGCCGTTCGGACAGTTCGGAAAAATCCGGGATGCCGGGTTTCGACATGCGCAGCACGTCGAGTCCCTCGAGGAATGCGGGCACGACGCGCGGTTGCAGCATCGCCTGCTGCCGGGCAAACAGCCGGTCCCAGGTGGCGTGCTCGGTGGCGGTATATGACGACCAGGCCTGGGGGATGATGAAGTCGTCGCCGTGGGTGGGTGCTGCATCGGTCATCCGGCGATTGTCGCACATCGCGGGTGGGATTTCATACCGGAATAGCGTGTCGGCGCCGGAAGTGAGCGCGCGGTAATGCTAACTCCGGTTCACCCTCATTTGCCGTAACGGCGCGCCGCGCGTCGCCGTTGCTGGATTTGTCGACGTGGTCGAATCCGGGTGTGTCGCCGGATGCCGCGTCGCCGCAGTATTTGTGGAGAGCACGATGACCGGCAAGACGACCTTTGTGAACAGCGCGGCTGCGCTCGTCAAAGCGGCCAAGACAGCGCGCGGCGGCGATACCATCCTGCTGGCGGCGGGCAATTACGGCGATATCTCGCTGTCGTCGCTCAACCCGCTTGGTGGCGGCGTGGTGACGATCAAGTCGGCGGACGCGAACAATGATGCCCTGTTCACCAACCTCAAGCTGACGCGGGTGCAGAATTTCACTTTCGAGGACATCGACGTCAAGCATGTCCTCCAGGCCGGCGAACGCGAGCATGTCAGCGGCGTGGTGCTCAACCTGGCGACGAATGTCAGCCTGGTGGGCGTCGATGTCAGTGGCTCACTCAACGGCAATCGCAACGATGACGGCAACGGCATGATGGTGACATCGAGCAGCCGGATCAGCGTAATCAATTCGACCTTCGAGGAGTTCAACAACGCCGCGGTGTTCGCGCGCACCGACGATGTGATCTTTTCGGGCAACACCATTCGCGATGTCCGCGAGGGCCTCAACTTGTCGCAGATGAATGGCGGGCTGTTCGAGCGTAACCTGTTCGACGGGATCAGCGCCGACACCGCCAAGGGCGATCATTCCGACGCGATCCAGGTCCATGCCGGCGGCGCCGCGGGGGTGAGCAACGACCTTGTGTTCCGGTCGAACGTCATCGTCAGCGGCGAGGGCAGCGGCTCGCAGGGGATCTATATCCATTCGGAAAAAGGCGCGTCGCTGGGGCTGGTGCACACCAACATCGTCATCGAGAACAACTATATCCAGAGCAATCTGCGCAACGCCATCGCGGTCAATTTCGCCGATGGCGTGACCGTTTCCGGCAACAGCGTGCGCGATGGCGGCCTTGCGGGGATCCCGCCCGGCATCGTCATCGGCAGCGTCTCGAACGCATCGATCACCGACAATATCGCGCCGTTGATCCTGACGCGGCCCGATGCGGTGCTCGGCGACAATGTCGTTTGGGCCAACAATGTCGATGTCTGGGATTCGACGCAGAAGCGCGGCGTCGCGGTCGATTCGGTATTTGCGGCGCCATTGGGGGGCGACATCGATTTTGGCTCGCTCGGTGCGCGCGATGGCAGCGCGGCGCAACTGGCGGGGGCGGGGTTCCGCAGCGTCGAGGGCATCGGCAGCCTGGGCGGCGGCGGGCTGGCGTATCTGTCGGCGCACCTGCCGCAGTTCGAAGCGGGGTTCACCCATATGGTCTGAGGCGGGTGATTTTGCCGCCGCGCGAGCTTCCTCTCGCGTGGCGGCTCCTGTCTGTTATAGGGCGTCTGCCGCGACTGTCGCGGTCCAGCCCGGGGACAGACAGATGCGCGGCTTGCCGATCGCCGGAGTGCTTATCCTGATGTCGCAAGCTGTCGGTGCCGGGCCGCTGCCGCCATCGGGGCCACCGTTGCCGCCGCCGGCCGCGCCGATTATCATCGCCCACCGCGGCGCCAGCGCCGACCGGCCCGAACATACGCTGGCGGCCTATGCGCTCGCCATCGAGCAAGGCGCCGATTTCGTCGAGCCGGACCTGGTGCCGACGAAGGATCACCGGCTGGTGGCGCGCCACGAGAACGAGATTTCGGGGACGACCGATGTTGGCGCGCATCCGGAGTTTGCCGGGCGCAAGACGACAAAGACCATCGACGGCGAGAGCGTGACGGGGTGGTTCACCGAGGATTTCACGCTGGCGGAACTGAAGACGCTGCGCGCGCGTGAACGGTTGCCGCAGCTGCGGACGGCGAATGTGGCGTTCGACGGGCAGGAGGCAATTCCGACCCTCGAGGAGATCATCGCACTCGCCAAGGCGGCCAGTGCGCGGACCGGGCGGACGATCGGCATCTATCCCGAGACCAAGCACCCGAGCTATTTCCGCGCCGCCGGGCTGCCGATCGAGCCGGTGCTGCTGGCAGCGTTGCAGGTCGCCGGCTGGACGCGCGCCGACAGCCCGGTGTTCATCCAGTCGTTCGAGACCGGCAATCTGAAGGCGCTGCGCGGCGAGACGAAAGTCCGGTTGATCCAGTTGATCGACAAGGGGATTTCGGCGGACGGCGTGTCGTATGCGGCGATGATCACGCCGGCGGGGCTGAAGGCGGTTGCTGCCTACGCCGATGGCATAGGACCGGCGCGTGACCTGGTCATCCCGCGCGATGCGGCGGGTGTGCTGGGGTCGCCGACGACGCTGGTGGCCGATGCCCATGCTGCAGGGTTGCAGGTGCATCCGTGGACGTTCCGGCCGGAGAATTTCTTTCTGGCGGCGCCGTTTCGGAAAGGTGTTAACCCGCTCGATCGGGGTGATGCGGCGGGGGAGATCCGGCTGTGGCTGGAAGCGGGGGTCGACGGGGTGTTCAGCGACCGGCCGGCTGCGGCCGTGGAGGCGATGTCGCCGGCCAGGCGATAGGTGATGGCGGCGTGGAAGATCGGCATTATCGGCGGGTCGGGGCTGTATGCGCTCGATGCGCTCGAGGATCCGCGCTGGTTGGCGGTGGAGAGTCCGTGGGGAGCAGCTTCGGATGCGGTGCTGACGGGGAGCATCACCGGCGTCGAGCTGGTGTTTTTACCGCGGCATGGGCGGGGGCATCCGATTCCGCCGCACATGATCAACGCGCGCGCCAATATCGACGTGTTGAAGCGGCTGGGGTGTACCGACGTGCTGGCGGTGTCGGCGGTGGGGTCGCTGCGGCAGGATCATGCGCCGGGCGATTTCGTCGTGGTCGACCAGTTCATCGATCGGACCAGGGGGCGGGCATCGACGTTTTTCGAGACCGGCATGGCGGCGCATGTGCCGATGGCCGATCCGGTGTGTCCGCGGTTGGCGGGAATGGCGGCGGCGGCGGCGCGGGCGGCAGGGGCGGTGGTGCATGACGGCGGCACCTATCTCGCCATGGAGGGGCCACAGTTTTCGACGCGCGCCGAGAGCCGGCTGTACCGGAGCTGGGGGTGCGACGTGATCGGCATGACCGCCTGCCCCGAGGCAAAACTGGCGCGCGAGGCCGAGCTTCCCTACGCGCTGCTGGCAATGGTGACGGATTATGACTGCTGGCATGAGGGCGACGATGTCGATGTGGCGGCGATCGTCCGGGTGATGGCGGCGAATGCGGAGATTGCGCGCGCGGCGATTGCCGGGCTGGTGCGGGCATTGCCGGCGGAGCGGATGGCCTCGCCGATCGACACGGTGCTCGATACGGCGCTGATCACCGCTCCCGGGGCGCGCGATCCGGCGATGCTGACGAAACTGTCGGCTGTGCTGGCGCGAACTCTGGGGCATTGATCGGCCAAAGGAACGACATGACCGAGATGAATGGTGCTGAGCGTATCGATATCGAGACGAGGGCCGGGCGGTTTTCGGCTTTGCGGTGGAGCAGCGCACCGGCGGGGGCGCCCTGGCTGCATTTTGCCCATGCGACGGGGATGCACGGCGGGCTGTATGCGCGGTTGCTGGCGCCGCTGGCCGGGCAGTTCAACATCCTGGCGAGCGATGCGCGCGGGCATGGGCACAGCCCCAAGGAGCCGGTTGGCGAGCGGATCGAATGGCAGGCGGGCGCCGATGATCTGTTGGCGGTGATCGATGCGGTGGCGCCCGATGCGCCGTGGTTGCTGGCGGGGCATTCGTTCGGCGCGACGATCTCGCTGCTGGCAGCGGCGAAGGCACCGGCGCGGGTGGCAGGGCTGGTGCTGGTCGACCCGCCGTTCATCCCGTTCGAGACGGCGCGCGCGGCGGTGGCGGCGGGCAGGATCATGCCGAACCCGCTTGCCGACCAGGCCGGCAAGCGGCGTGCCGATTTTCCCGACGTGGCGGCGGCGCGGGCGGCGTATCACGGCCGGGGAGTGTTTCGAAGCTGGAGCGAGGCCGACCTCGATGCCTATCTGGCGGACGGGTTGCTGCCGTCTGCCGAGGGCGTGACGCTGGCGTGTCCGCCGGCGTGGGAGGCGGCGACGTTTCGCGGCGTGTCGCACCATGTCGAAGGCGCGTTTGCGGCGCTCGAGCGGCCATTCGCGGTGGTTGCGGGGGAGATCGGCTCGACGGTGCCGGCGGCGGAATTCGGACAGATTGCGGCGCATCCGCGCTGCGTGATGGCGGAGCGGCTGGCGGGGACGACGCATTTCGTGCCGCTCGAACGCGGCGATGCGGTGCGGGAGGCGATCTTGCGGGTGGCCGCAGCCTGAGCGGCTTTACTGGGTTTTTGTCGCGCGCGGGGGGACGATGAAGCGGCCGGAGACGCGGCCGGGGGTCGTGCCCGGCGTGGCTGCGGTGCCGCCGCCGCGACCGTCGAAACTGGTCTGGCCGGTGACGAGGTTGAGCACGAGGCGTTCGCCCTTCAATCGGTTGCCGCCGCGATCGAGCGCGACATTGCCGACCATGGTAATGATCTTCGCATTGACGTCGTAGATGCCGGTGTTGGCGGTGGCGCGCTCGCTGGGGCTGACCATCTTGACGTTGCCGCGGGCGTCGAGGCGTTTCATGGCGAGGTCGTTGCCGGCGGAGCGCGTGTAGAGCACCCGGACGGTGTCGGCGTTGAGGGTCATCTGGCCCTGGCGGATGACGACAGCGCCAGAGAACACTGCCTGATTGTCGGCATCGAGGATCTCGATTCGCGATGCATCGACGTCGATGGGGGCGCTGGTGTCGAGGCCCTTCAGCGCCGACGTCTGCGCCAGCAGGGGGGTTGCCGACGCGGTGAACAGCAGCGCTGCGATCAGGGGAGCGGACTTCATCGTGCCGCTCTGCCCGCGCGCCCGTAAATCCGCAAGTGGGCGCCGCCGCCCAGGACGACCTTGCGGCCCTGGATGTCGGCGCTGAGATTGCCGGCGCTGAACGATCCGATCGGCAGCGTGCCGGTGACGGGGGCGGCGGTGGCGACGCGGCGGGTGTTGAGATCGACGTTGACGGTCGCCGAATCGAGGCTGAAGCCCGAAGCCGATTCGACGGCAACCGGCCCGGCGATCTGCAGCTTCTGGGTGTCCATGAAATAGCGGCCCGAGGGCGCGGTGACGGTGGCGGGGCCGTCGGACATCGACAGTTTTGCGGTCAGGGTTTTCAGTTCGACGATCGGCACGGCGCTGCTGCGTTGAACGGCGCCGGCGGCGCTGATGACGAAGGCCTCGCCGCGACCGGTCTCACCGCGATATTGGGCCTGGTCGATACGCAGCCGCTCGCTGGCGACGCCGACCTTGTCCTTGGCGAGCAGAAAGCTGAATTCCTGAACCTTGGTCAGCGGCAGGATGACGATGACCGCGAGCAGCGCCAGCGCCAGAACGGGGAGCAGCCATTTGAGCACGCCGAACAGGACGTCGCGGCTGCTGCCGGGCAGCGCGGCACGCTGCCGCCGGGTCAGGACATCGGTGGTCACGGATTACATATGCGCGAAAATATCGGTCTCGTCCCAGCCGGCGAGATCGAGATCGGCGCGGGTCGGCAGGAAATCGAAGCAGGCGCGCGCCATTTCGGTGCGGCCCTCGCGCGCCAGGCGTTCGGCCAGCACGGCATGGGCACGGTGGAGATAGCGCACGTCGGACGCGGCATATTCCTTTTGCGCATCGGTCAGCTCGGCGGCGCCCCAGTCCGAGGACTGCTGGGCCTTGGAGATATCGACGCCGACGGTTTCGCGCAGCACGTCCTTGAGGCCGTGGCGATCGGTGTAGGTGCGGACCAGCTTGGAGGCGATCTTGGTGCAGAATACCGGCGTCGCATCGATGCCGAGGTAGCGCTTGATGACGGCGAGATCGAAGCGGGCGTAGTGGAACAGCTTGACCCGCGACGGGTCGGCGAGGACGGCGGTGAGCACCGGCGCGTCGTACTGGCCTTTGGTGAAACGGACGAGGTGCTCGTCGCCATTGCCGTCGGCAAGCTGCAGCAGGCACAGCCGGTCGCGGTGCGGGTGGAGGCCCATGGTTTCGCTGTCGACCGCAATGGGGCCGGGGGCGAAGACGTCGCGCGGCAGGTCGCCTTCGTGAAGATAGATGGTCATGCGCGGGGCGTAGCAGTCGGATGGCCCGGTGTCATCAGCCTGTCCTGCCGGCGTCACACCCTGTCCCGGATTAACCTGCTGTTGAGAGCATTCTTCAAGTTACGCTGTAATACAGGATCATCTGGTGCCCAGCGCCGGAAAGATAATATGCGTGTTGCAGGTTTATTCGGGAGAAAAACATGAATATCATCATGACAATTGCTGCCGCTGCGTTGTTGGCGACAGGAGCGGGCGCGCAGGTCTCCGGGCCGGCAGCGCCGGCGACCGAATCCATGCAGCCGGCACCGCCGATGGATTCGACGACCCCGGTGGATGCGGCCCCTGCCGGTGCGGCGATCGAGACGCTTGTCCAGCACGATGGCAAATGGTGGAACGGCGACCGCAAGGCCACCAAGGCTGAAATCTCCGAGTATAAAAAGGCGAAGAAGGCCGGTTCGCCAGGCTAGGGATTACTGTTTTATATCGGCAGGGCGGCTCCGAAAGGGGCCGCTTTTGCTTTGTCGACTGTTTTATCTAGATCAGGCCTTGCGCGCGCATCGAGACATGGCCGCCGCGGCCGATGATGACATGGTCGTGGACCGACAGTCCGAGATGGCGGCCCGCCTCGATGACGGCCTTGGTCATGACGATGTCGTCGCGGGATGGGGCGGGGTCGCCGCTGGGGTGGTTGTGAACGAGGACCAGACCGGACGCGGCGAGTTCGAGGGCGCGCTTGACGATCTCGCGCGGATAGACCGGCGCTGCGTTGACGGTGCCCTGCCCCATCACTTCGTCGCGGATCATGACGTTGCGATTGTTGAGGAAAATGACGCGGAATTCCTCGGTGACACGGTGTGCCATGGCGGCGTGGAGATAGTCGGTGAGCGCCTGCCAGCCGGATAGTACCGGACGATCGAGGGCCGCGGTTTTGAGTGATCGCAGCGAGACCGCCGCGACGAACTTGATTGCGGCGATGGCACCGTCACCGAGGCCGTCGACACGCTTGAGCTCGAGCGGGGTGGCGGCGAGCAGCACCGGCAGGCTGCCGAATTCGGCGAGGAGTTGCTTGGCCAGCGGCTTGGTGTCGCGGCGCGGGATGGCGAGGCCGAGGAGATATTCGAGGAGTTCGTAGTCGTGGAAAGCGTCGCCGCCGCCTTGTAAGAGACGCGCGCGCAGGCGTTCGCGGTGGCCGCGGCTGCTGAGTTCGTCGGTCATTCCCACGCTTGCGTATTGCGGGCGGGGACGATCAGGCGCCGACTTCCTTGCGAAGCAGGTCGTTGACGCGGCTCTGCCAACCCGGACCCTGCGCGCGCAAACGTTCGAGCACGACGCGATCCAACCGGAGGCTGACAAGTTGCTTGGGGTCGTCGGATTTAGGGCGGCCGCGCTTTGCGAATGTATCGGTTGCCTCGCGCAGAACCGTGTCACCGCGGCTGATCCTGCCGGTTTCAAAGAAATGTTCGTCAAGTTCGGGCGCATCATCCGGATCGATCCAGGGCGTCTCGGTATCGGGCTTCTTCCTCGGCATTGGCCTTCCTCATCGAAATAATGCGCCGGCTTCCCGGTCGCAGCGTCCAGACAACAACAACCACGAGATCGCCGACGGTGCCGATGGACAGCAATCGCGGCTCGCCCTAGTCAAAGCGGTCGTCAACGTGATCGACATTGAAACCGGCGAAGACTTTTGCAGCGTCGGCAAAATCAAGATTGCGCTTCCGCCACGTGACCTCGCGCTTATTTTCGTCCCAACTCAGCTCCATGCTCGCCGTTCCTGCAATGACGCGTTGACGCCAATACAAGGCTCAGCAAGCAAACTAGGTCCAGGACTTTTTATAGCTACAGAATATAGCGTGGTCAATATTTTTTGCAGCTGCAGATAATTGTCAGGCGTAGGGCGGTGCCTTCAGTCCGGTTGGCGAGGCGGTGAAGATTTCGGCACCGGTTTCGGTAATGCCGATGCTGTGTTCGAATTGCGCCGAGAGCGAGCGGTCGCGGGTCACGGCGGTCCAGCCGTCTTCGAGCAGCTTCACCTCGGGGCGGCCGAGGTTGATCATCGGCTCGATGGTGAAGAACATGCCAGGGCGGAGGAGGACGCCCTTGCCGGGTTTGCCCAGGTGGACGACGTTGGGGGCGTCGTGGAAAACACGCCCCAGGCCGTGACCGCAGAAATCGCGGACGACCGACATGCGGTGCTTTTCGGCGTGGCTCTGGATGGCGTGGCCGACGTCGCCCAGCGTATTGCCGGGCCTGGCCATCTCGATGCCGCGTTCGAGGCATTCATAGGTGACTTCGACGAGTTTGCGGGCCTTTAGCGATACGTCGCCGACGAGATACATGCGGCTGGTGTCGCCGTGCCAGCCGTCCACGACAACCGTCACATCGATATTGACGATATCGCCGTCCTTGAGCTTCCGCGCCGAGGGGATGCCATGGCAGACGACGTGATTGACGCTGATGCACAGGCTGTGGCTGTAGCCGCGATAGAAGATCGTCGCCGAATCGGCCCCGGCGGCGCGGACGAAATCATAAGCGAGCTTGTCGAGATCGAGGGTCACGGCATCGGGGACGACATGGTGCGTCAGCATGTCGAGCACCTGCGCGGCAAGGAGCCCGGCCTTTCGCATGCCTTCGAACGCCGCCGGCGTATGGAGCCGGATGGGACCTTCCGACTGGTCGGAGACGATTTCATAGTCGAGCGCGGTGACGGTCATTGCGATAAGATAAGCGCTGGGGGCATTCAAGTCCATGTTGCCCTTCCCGCACTGCCCGCACTGGTCTAGTCCAGCGTGATGAGCACAGATCGCATCTATACCGCCGCGCTTCTCGTCATCGGCGACGAGATCCTGTCGGGGCGAACCCAGGACGCCAACATCGCCTATCTCGCCAAATGGCTGGGGGTGCAGGGCATCCGGTTGAAGGAAGTGCGCGTCGTTGCCGACGAGATGGACGCGATCGGCGAGGCGGTGAATGCGCTGCGAGTGCAGAACGACTATCTGTTCACCACCGGCGGCATCGGGCCGACGCACGACGACATCACCGTCGACGCGATCGCGGCGGCGCTGGGCGTACCGGTCATCGTCCATCCCGATGCGCGCGCCATCCTGTCGGGCTATTACGGCGACAAATTGACCGATGCGCGGTTGCGGATGGCGCGGACGCCGGAAGGCGCCAGCCTGATCGAGAACCCGCGGACCAAGGCGCCGGGCATCCGCGTCGGCAACATCTTCATCATGGCGGGGGTGCCGATCATCACCCAGGGCATGCTGGCGGCGCTCGATGGCAAACTGCCGGGCGGCGCGCCGGTGCTGTCGCGCACGGTGGCGGCCTGGACACAGGAGAGCGCCGCGGCAGCGACGCTGGCGGCGGTGGAAAAGGCCCATGACGGGGTGCAGATCGGCAGCTATCCGTTCTGGCGCGAGGGCAAGACCGGCGCCAATTTCGTCATCCGCGCAGTCGACGAGGCATTGCTGGCCACCGTCGCCGCGGCATTGATGGCGGGGTTGCAGGAGGCCGGCATCGATCCGGTCGACGGCGAACTGTAGCGCGGCGGCAGTTGAATGTGTTAACCCAACGGCCGAAACAGCGATCGGCGGAGCAATCATGACAATCCTGCGCTGGATATTGGTGACCGCCTCGCTGGTCGCGTTCCTGCTACTGGCGGTGGCGAACTGGACGCCGGTGCCGTTCCGCCTGCCCGATGGCGTGATCGTCAGCATCCATCTGCCGATGTTGCTGGCGGCAGCATTTGCGGCGGGGTGGTTGCCGACCTGGCTGTTCCACCTGGGGGCCAAGGCGAACTGGAAGCGCAAGCTGGCGAAGTATGAGCGGGTGGGGGATTTTGTAGCCCCGCCGGGATTGCCGCCGCTATCACCCTCAGGCTTACCGTCGCAGGCACAGCCTGGCATCGTGCCGCCCGCCGGCGCATGACGGCGAACCCGGTTTTCGTGGCGCTCGACACGCCGGCGCTGGATGATGCGCGCGCCTTGCTGATGCAATTGGCGCCGCATGTTGGCGGGGTGAAGCTGGGGCTCGAGTTTTTCTGTGCCAATGGGCCGGCGGGGGTTGCAGCGATCGCGGCGCTGGGGATTCCGGTGTTTCTCGACCTGAAATTGCACGATATTCCCAATACGGTGGCGGGGGCGCTGCATTCGCTGGCGGGGTTGGCGCCGGCGATCGTCACCGTTCATGCGGCGGGTGGCCATGCGATGCTGGCGGCAGCGCGGGCGGCGGCTCCGGCGGCGACGAAAGTCGTTGCGGTGACGGTGCTGACCAGCCTCGATGATGAGGATTTGCTTGCGGCGGGGGTTGGCGGCGGTGCAGCGACGCAGGTGACGCGGCTGGCCGGGGTGGTACGCGGGGCGGGGCTCGACGGGGTTGTCGCCAGTCCGCATGAGACGGCGGCGCTGCGGGCGGCTTGGCCGGGCGGATTGCTGGTGATTCCGGGCGTGCGGCCGGCGGGGAGCGATGTCGGCGACCAGAAGCGCGTCATGACGCCGCGCGATGCGCTGGCGGCTGGGGCTTCGGTGCTGGTGATCGGGCGACCGATTACCGGGGCGAGTGATCCGGTTGCGGCGGCTGCGGCGATTGCGCGGGAACTCGCGGCGTGAAAATCGCGCGGGAAGTCGCATAGTGGTGGCTCGATACGGTAAGGGCCCCCTCACCCCGGGCCGCGGAGGCGCGTCTCTCGCCCTCTCCCGCGAGGGGAGAGGGGAGCGGTGACGACGGATTTCAAGGTTTGTGGGCTGTCGACGCCGGAGACTGTCGATGCGGCGATCAAGGCGGGGGCGCGCTACCTCGGGTTCGTGTTTTTCCCGCGGTCGCCGCGGCATTTGACGCCTGAGCGAGCGGCCGGGCTGATTGCGGCGGTGCCGGCGGGGATCGGCAAGGTCGCGGTGCTGGTCGATGCCGATGATGCGTTGATCGACGCGGTGCTGGCGGCGGGTATCGACACTTTGCAGCTGCATGGCCACGAGACGATCGACCGGGTCGGCGGCGTGCGGGCGCGGACCGGGCGGCCGGTGTGGCGGGCCAGCGGAGTCGCGACGCGTGCCGATATCGCGCAGGCGATTGCCTCTGCGGGACCGGTCGATCGATTGCTCCTCGATGCAAAGGCGCCCCGGGAGGCGGTATTGCCGGGCGGAAACGGCGTGGCATTCGACTGGCAACTGATGCTAGGCGTTTCCCCGCCGATGCCCTGGGGGCTTTCCGGCGGGTTGGATGCCGGCAATGTCGGCGCGGCGCTGGCGGCCCTGAAGCCGGCGTTCGTCGATGTTTCATCGGGTGTAGAGGATGCTCCGGGCGTGAAATCTGTTTCGAAGATCATGGCCTTTGCCAACGCGGTGCGCGGCGCATGAACGTGCACGCACCAAGCCTGCGCAGCGGCCCTGATGCCGACGGGCATTTCGGGGCGTTCGGCGGGCGCTATGTCGCCGAGACGCTGATGCCGCTGATCCTCGACCTCGAGAAAGCCTATCGCGCGGCGCAGGTCGACCCGGCGTTCAAGGCCGAATTCGATTATCTGATGACGCATTATGTCGGCCGCCCGAGCCCGATGTATTTCGCCGAGAGCCTGACGGATCATCTGGGCGGCGCAAAAATCTATCTGAAGCGCGACGAGCTCAATCATACCGGCGCGCACAAGATCAACAATTGCATCGGCCAGATTTTGCTCGCCAAGCGCATGGGCAAGACGCGGATCATCGCCGAGACGGGTGCCGGGCAGCACGGGGTCGCCACGGCGACCGTCGCGGCGCGGTTCGGGCTGCCGTGCGTCATCTATATGGGCGCGCGTGACATCGAGCGGCAGGCGCCGAACGTGTTCCGGATGAAGCTGCTCGGCGCCGAGGTGCGCGCGGTCGAATCGGGATCGCGGACATTGAAGGACGCGATGAACGACGCGCTGCGCGACTGGGTGACGAATGTGGACGACACGTTCTACATCATCGGTACTGCCGCCGGGCCGCACCCGTATCCCGAGCTGGTCCGTGATTTCCAGAGCGTCATCGGCCACGAGGCGCGCGAGCAGATCCAGGCCGCCGAGGGGCGCCTGCCCGATATGCTGGTCGCGGCGATCGGCGGCGGATCGAACGCCATCGGGCTGTTCCATCCGTTCCTCGACGATGCGTCGGTGCGGATCATCGGCGTCGAGGCGTCGGGACATGGCATCGACAGCGGCGCGCACGCGGCCTCACTGGCGGGCGGGCGCGCCGGGGTGCTCCACGGCAACAAGACGATGCTGTTGCAGGACGAAGATGGCCAGATTGCCGAGGCACACAGCATCTCGGCGGGGCTGGATTACCCGGGGATCGGGCCGGAACATGCGTGGCTGCATTCGATCGGCCGGGTCGAGTACCAGTCGGCGACCGACGCCGAGGCGCTGGAGGCGTTCAAGCTGTTGTGCAGCACCGAGGGCATTATCCCGGCACTCGAACCGGCGCATGCGCTGGCGGCGGTGATGCGAATTGCGCCGACGCTGGCAAAGGACCAGGTCATCGTGATGAATCTATGCGGGCGCGGCGACAAGGACATTTTCACGGTGGCGGACGCGCTTGGGGTGACGTTGAAGTGAGTGACCGTCTTTCCGCGCGGTTTGCTGCCTGTGCTGCCGAGGGGCGCGCGGCGCTGGTGACGTTCGTGACTGCCGGCGATCCGGACATGACGACGTCGGCGGAGATCCTGCGCGCGCTGACCGCCGCCGGGGCCGATATCGTCGAGCTTGGCATGCCGTTTACCGATCCGATGGCGGATGGCGCGTCGATCCAGCTCGGCAATATCCGCAGCCTGGGGTCGGGCACCAAGCTGCGCCATGTGCTGGCGATGGTCGCCGAATTCCGCAAGACCGACGATGCGACGCCGATCATCCTGATGGGTTATTTCAATCCGATCCTGGCTTATGGCTGCGCGCGCTTTGCCGTCGATGCCAAGGCTGCCGGGCTCGATGGCACGATCGTCGTCGATTTGCCGCCGGAGGAAGCGGCCGAGCTGGTTCCCGATCTGACGGCGCATGGCCTCCACCTGATCCGGTTGGCGACCCCGACGACAAGCGCGGCGCGGCTGCCGCGGGTTCTCGACGGTGCGTCGGGGTTCCTCTATTATGTCGCGGTGGCCGGCGTCACCGGTGCCAATGCGGCAACGCCGACCGATGTTGCCGACGCCGTCGCCCGGTTGAAGCGTTCGACCGACCTGCCGATCGCGGTCGGGTTCGGGGTGCGCACGCCCGAGCAGGCGGCCGCGATCGCAGCGACCGCCGATGCCGTCGTCGTCGGTTCGGCGATCGTCGATGTCATCGGGTCGGCGGCCGCCGAGCGCGCCAATGACATTCCGGCGCGCGTCGGTACGCTCGTCGCCGGGCTTGCCGCCGCGGTGCGCGGTGCCAGACAAAAGGACAAAGCGGCATGAGCTGGCTGACTCGCACCCGCCAACAATTGACCGGATTCATGTCGCGGCGCGAGACGCCCGACAATTTGTGGACCAAGTGCCGCAATTGCGGCGCGATGGTCTATACCAAGGAATTCGAGGAGAACCTGTCGGTCTGCCCGCGCTGCGACCATCACGAGCGCATTGGCCCGAAGGTGCGATTTGCCCAGGTCTTCGACGGCGACTATGCGCCCGTTGCCGTCGACAAGGTCGCCGAGGACCCGATCAAGTTCCGCGACCAGAAACGCTATGTCGATCGGCTGCGGGCGGCAAAGGTCGCGACCGGCGAGCCCGAGGCAATGACTGTCGGCGACGGCAGCATCGGCGGCGTTCGCGCCATCGTCGCCGTCCAGAATTTTGCCTTCATGGGCGGATCGATGGGCATGGGCGTCGGCGAGGCGTTCCTGGCCGGTGCACGCGCCGCCGTCGCGGCGGAGGTGCCGTTCGTCATTTTCACCGCAGCGGGCGGCGCGCGGATGCAGGAGGGCATCCTCAGCCTGATGCAGATGCCGCGCACCACCGTTGGCATCGCCGAACTGAAGGAGGCGCGGCTGCCCTATGTCGTCGTGCTGACCGATCCCACCACCGGCGGGGTCACCGCCAGCTATGCGATGCTCGGCGATATCCAGATCGCCGAGCCCAAGGCGCTGATCGGCTTTGCCGGGCAGCGGGTGATCGAGCAGACGATCCGGGAAAAGCTGCCCGAGGGCTTCCAGCGCGCCGAATATCTGCTGGCGCACGGCATGCTCGACATGGTCGTCCACCGGTCCGAGCTGAAGGACACGCTGGCCAGGCTGCTGGCCATGCTGACCGCGCGCCGCATCGCCGAACCGGCCCGATGACGACCGGCGTGATGACGACGCATTTTTCGTGACGACCGGAGCCATGATGGAACGCGCGCGCTCGACCAACGCGGTGCTCGATGCGCTGCTGCAGGCCGCCTATGCGCTGCATCCCGCCGAGATCGACCTGTCGCTGGGGCGGCTCGAGCGGCTGTTGTCGCGGCTGGGCAATCCGCACGAGAAGATGCCGCCGGTGTTCCATGTCGCGGGGACCAACGGCAAGGGCTCGACAGTGGCGTTCCTGCGGGCATGTCTCGAGGCGTCCGGGCGGCGCGTGCATGTCTATACCTCGCCGCATTTGATCAGGTTCAACGAGCGCATCCGCATTGCCGGCAAGATCGTCGAGGACGAGGCGCTGGCCGAATTGCTGCGCGAGATACTGAAGCGCAACGCCGGCCAGCCGATCACGTTCTTCGAGCTGACGACGGCGCTGGCGTTCCTGGCCTTTGCCCGCGAGCCCGCCGACGCCTGTGTCATAGAGGTCGGGCTGGGCGGGCGCATGGACGCCACCAACGTCATCGCCAGGCCGCTGGTGACCGGTATTGCGCAACTGGGCCTCGATCATCAGCAATGGCTGGGCGACACTATCCTCGACATCGCCCGTGAAAAGGCCGGCATCGCCAAGAAGGGCGTGCCGATGGTCATCGCGCGCTATCCCAAGGCGATCACTGCGCGCATCGGCGAAGTCGCGGGCGTGGCGGGCGCGTTGCTGCGGATTCGCGGCGACGACTGGGACGCCGCCGTTTACGAAGGCGCGCTGCACTACCGCGATACGGCGGGCCGCGTTGCCTTGCCGCTGCCGCGCCTGGCGGGGGCGCACCAGTACGACAATGCGGCGCTCGCGGTGGCCATGCTGCGCGCCCAGACGCTGTTGCCGATGCCCGACGGGGCGCTGCGTGCCGGCATGGGCTGGGCCGAATGGCCGGCGCGGTTGCAGCGTCTCGATGCGGGCGCCTTGCTGGCGCGGTTGCCGGCCGGCAGCGAGCTTTGGATCGACGGCGGTCATAATCCCGCCGCCGCGCGCGCCATCGCCGATCATTTCCGCACTGCCAGCGCCGGGGTCGGGGCGATCGCCGACCGGCCGTTTTACCTCGTGCTCGGCATGTTGTCGGTCAAGGATGCCGCCGGCTTCGTCAAGCCGTTCACCGGGCGCGCCACCGCCATCTACGCAGTCCCGATCGAAGGCCATGCCAGCCACGCACCCGAAGACCTGGCCCGGATTGCCCGCGAAGCCGGGTTGCCCGGGCAGGCCAGCGCCGACGTCGCCAGCGCATTGGCCGAGATCGCGCGTTCGGCCGACCGCGCCCGGCCGCCGATCGTGCTGGTCGCCGGTTCGCTCTACCTTGCTGGGGCGGCGCTCGCCGCAAACGGGCAGAACGCCGGCTGAGGCGTTCGCAACCGACAGGCTATGTTCACGTTTCGGGGCAGAGAGGGAAGCTCATGCCCGATAACGAGGATTGGCGCCGGCAGCGCGCCGAAGAACTTGGCCTGATCGATACGGGACCGTGGCTCGGCAAGCGCGAGCGCGTGGTGCCGGCCGGGGTCAAATCGCCGCCGGCTGCGGGGGAGCCGCCAAAGCCGTTGCCCGAGACCCTGCGCAGCCCGCCGAAAGCGGTGCCCGAGCCGCCGAAAGCGGTGCCCGAGCCGCCGAAGGCGGTGCCTGCATCGCCAAAAGCGGTGCCCGAACCACCCAAGGCCACACTTGCGCCGCCCCCGATACCCGAGCCTGTGGCGAGGCTGCCGGTGACGCCGCCGCCGGTGGCGCGCCCGCCTGCTACGGTCATGCCGCCCGCGGTGTCGGCTGCAACTGCGCCGATCTTGCCGCCGCGTAGCGTGTCACCGTCGCCGGCTCGCCTGGCAGTGCTCCGGCCGGGAGCGATCGTCCTGAAACCGTGGATGGGGCTGGTTGCCGGTGTTGCCTTGCTCACCGCGGCCGGGCTGGGCTGGCAGCTGCGCGAGGTCGCGGCACCCGAGATTTTCACGGCTCCACCACCGATCGCAGCGCCGCCGATCGATATGCGGGCCCGGAATGCACCGGCGCCGGTGTCGCCGCTTCCAATTACCGAGGACACGCGCGCTGTCGCCGCCGGGACGGCCGCCTCGGCAATGGCGATCCCCGAGCCGATGGCAGCCAAATCCTCGGCCGCACCGGCGCTCGCTGCGCCCGGCATGTCCTTGTCGGCCGCACCGGTGCCACCGCCCCTCCCGGCGCCGGCATTGCAGGAACCCGGTTCCCCCGCCCGGCCGGTACCGACGAGCACGCCAGGCCCCAGCTTCAGCTGCGAGCGCGTCGTAACCGATATCAGCCGGATGATCTGCGCCGACCCCGACCTTGCGGCGCTCGACCGCGTGATGGCCAGCCGTTACCGCGCGCGGGTCGGCCGGGTCGATGTCGAGACCGAGCGCCGGCTCGACCAGGACCAGTCGGACTTCCGTAACGCGCGCAGCCAGTGCGCGGACGCGCAATGCGTCGAATGGCTATACCGGCAGCGCATCGGCGAACTCGAATAGCCATTTCGGCGTTCAGCTTTCGGCAGCGATGCTGCGGATGGCCTTTTCAAATGCCGCGACCGGCTGGCCACCGCTGATCAGGTATTTTCCATCGATTATGACCGCTGGCACTGCGGTGATGCCCTGTTCGCGCCAGAAGCGTTCGTCGCGCCGGACATCGTCGATATAGGCGCCGCTGGTCAGGATCTCGCGCGCTGCATCGCCGCCCAACCCGGCCGCGACAGCCGCATCGACGAGGACTTCGCGGTCGCCGAGGTCGCGGCCCTCGGTGAAGTGCGCCGTGAACAGCGCCATCTTCAGCGCGTGCTGGCGGTCGTGCTCGCCGGCCCAATGCAGCAGGCGGTGACAGTCGAACGTGTTCCAGATGCGGCTGTCGGGTCCGGTCTGCATGGCAAAGCCAAGGCCCTCCGCGGTCGTCCGGATAAGGTCGCGCGTGCCCTTTGAGCGCTCCGGGTCGGTGCCGTATTTCTGGGCGATATGCTCGCCGATGTTCTGCCCCTCGCGCGGCATGTCGGGATTGAGCTCGAACGGCTGAAAATGGATCTCGGGGGTCACCACGTCGCTGGCGTTGGCGAGTGCGGTTTCGAGCGATTTCAGCCCGATGATGCACCACGGGCAGACGACGTCGGAAACGAAATCGATGCGCATCGGCTTGGTCATGGCTTGGCTCCTGTCGGCGCGATTTACGCCTTGGAGACCGCCGGGTGCAAGACTGGCCTTTCGGCCAGCGTCGCGGCTAGACGGCGTCGCCCGTACCGAAACGCGCGGCATAGCGGCTGGTGATGCGGTCGACGGGCATGACCACGAACACGTCGACGGTATTGAATTGCCGGTCGACGAAGCCGCCGTCGCCGATCATCGCGCCGACGCGAAGGTAGCCCTTGATCAGCGGCGGCAACGCGCGGGCGGCGGCGCGGGTGTCGATCGAGGCGGCGGGCAGGCGATCCATCGGGACGTGGTTTTCAGGGAGCGCCCGGGCGCGCAGTTCGGGCGGTGCGAGGTGGTGGTGATAGAGGTACGAAAGCTCGGCGGTATGGAGCACCGGGTCGGCGCCGTGGAGCGAGGCGCAGCCGAACATATGGCCGATGCCGTGGAGGTCGAGGTACGAGGCGATGCCGCGCCACAACAGCGTGATCGTCGCGTTGTTGCGCCACGCCGGGGCGACGCAGCTGCGGCCGAGCTCGAGCAATTTGCCGCCGAACGGGGACTGGGCGATCAGCGACGACAGGTCGTACTCGCTGGCGGAGTAGAAGCCGCGATGCGCCGCGGCGACGTCCTGGCGGAGCAGGCGATAGGTGCCGACGACATGCGGGCGGCCACCCGGGCCGTGGTCGATGACGAGCAGATGGTCGCAGATCGCGTCGTAATCGTCGATGTCGCGGCGCTCGCGCTGCATGGCGGCAGTCGGCCTGGCGCCCATCTCGTCGTAGAATATCTGGTAGCGCAGCGCCTGTGCCGCGGCGATTTCCTCGTCCGACACCGCCAGGCGCACATCGAGTTGGCCGGTGCGGTGGATGAAGGGCGCCTGCGACAGCAGATGCGGCGCGATGGCGGTCGGGAGGCTGAGGGCAAGACCCATGAACATCGACTCCGGGGGCAGCGCCGGGAAGCGCGCTGCGGCGGCTGTAGCCTGTGAATGTTACAATGAGGGTATGGTTGCGTGTCAGGCCGGATCAGGCTCGTCCGGCCGATCGGGGATGGTGTCGTCCACAAGCCCGGCGCGCATCATGTAGAGGAACAGGAATATGCCCGGCAACGCCAGCACTGTCGTCAGCAGGTAATAATTCACATAGCCCATGCCCTCGATCAGCGCGCCGGCGGTGGTGCCGCCGAGGAAACGCCCGGTGATCGAGGCGGCGGCCGACAGCAGGGCGAACTGCGTTGCGGTGAAGCGCAGGTCGCAGAGCGCCGACAGATAGGCGACGACCGCGACGCCGCCGATGCCGCTGGTGAAGTTTTCAAAGCCGATCGCCGCCGCCATGCCGGCGTTGGAATGGCCCATTGCCGCCAGCACGGCGAAGCTGAGGTTCGACACCGCCATCAGGACGAGGCTGATCAGCACCGCCTTTTTCATGCCGAAGCGCGCATAGACGATTCCGCCGACAAAGACGCCGACGAGATAGGCGATAAGCCCGAGTTGCACGTCGTAGAAGGCGATCTCCGACTTGGTGAAGCCGAGGTCGTTGAACAGCAGCCGGAAGGTCAGATTGGCCATCGTGTCGCCGACCTTGTGGAGCAGGATGAACGCCAGGGTCAGCACGGCGCCGCTGCGGCGCATGAAATCGGCGAGGGGCGCGACCACGGCGTCCTGGACCCCGGCCCAGCCGCGCAAGATCGGCCCGGTGATGGCCGGGCGCAGCGGTTCGCCGAGCGCGAAACCGGCGATGATCGCCGGCAGCGCGAACAGCGTCGCGGCGACATAGGCAAAGCTCCAGCCGCGGCTTTCGGCGAGCAGCAGCACGGCTGCGCCAGCGGCGCTCGCGCCGATGCGCCAGCCATATTGCGACATGCCCGAACCGGCGCCGAGCTGGTTGCGGGTCAGGCTCTCGATGCGGAACGCGTCGATGACGATGTCGTAGGTGGCGCCGAAAAACGCCACGGCGAGCGTTGCCGCAACCACCGGGCCAAGGCCGGCCGCGGGATCGCTGAGCCCAAGCCACGACACCGACGCCATCACGCAGATGCCAATGACCAGCAGCCAGGCCTTTCGCTGGCCGATGAGGTCGGCGAGGAATGGCAGGCGGACGCGGTCGATCAGCGGCGCCCAAAGGAATTTGATGTTGTAGAGGAGGAAGGCCAGCGTGAAGGCAGTCACCGCCTTCTTGTCGATGCCGGCTTCGGCCAGTCGCGTCGTCAGCGTCGATGCGATCATCGCGAACGGAAAGCCCGACGAGATGCCGAGGCCGAGGGCACCGAGCGGCCCAGCCTCGGTATAGGGCCGGATACCGGCGGGAACATAGGCGCGCCAGCCGGCGGCAGTCTGGGATGTCATCGGCGCACTCTAGCCGCGATTGCGCCGAGCGCGAGCCCCATTCAGCGCCCGCGAATCACAAATCAACGCTGGCGTGCGGCGGGGTTACCGGGCGCATTGACGATGACCGGCGCCAGGCAGGAATCGACTGTCCGGAAAACAGTCAGATATGTGCTGGCGGCGGGCTGTCTATCGAGGCGGTGCGGTTCGACAGCAGCACGCGCGTCGGCCGGGTGGACATGTTGGCGGGGATCGCAGCGAGCCGGAAGCAGCGGCGACGGTGCAGCGGCAATCGTGGCGGCGATCAACAACGACAACATGGCGGGCCTTTCGTGCAGGCTCGCATCATAGCGCCTTACGTCGGCAAATGCACCCGGGTTACGGCGCCGCCCTCGCTCGCCATGCTGATGTGGCCACCCATCTGCGCCGCGAGTCCGTCGACGATCCGCATGCCGAGGCCGCGGCTGGCGCCCGGATCATGCCCGGCCGGCAGGCCGATGCCATCGTCGCGTATGACCAGCACGCGGTCGCCCTCGGGGGCGGGTTCGACGGTCACCGTGATGGTTCCGCGGGCACCATCCGGAAACGCGTGCTTGAGCGAATTGGTGACGACCTCGGCGACGAGCAGCGACAGCGGCACCAGGCGTTCGAGGCCGAGCTGCATGTCGGGCACTTCGACCTTGCAGGTGATCCGGGTGTTGCCGGTGGCTTGCAGCAGTTCCTCGCAGACCGTCTGCAGATGCACCGCCAACGCCTTGCCGACGGCGGTCGGATCGTACAGCCGACGGTGGATGCGCCCCATCGTGTCGATACGGGTCACTGCTTCGTCGAACGCTTGCGCCGCCGATTCGGGCTCACGCGCGACGCGGCGCTTCTGCAGGCGCAAAAGTCCCGCGATGAAGGCCATGTTGTTCGCAACGCGGTGCTGGAGTTCGGCGAACAAATTGCGCTGCTGGTCGTACAGCCGCGCCGTCAGCTGGCGCTCCGCATCGAGGCGGTCGAGCGCCTGCTGCATGGCATGGATCAGGATGATGTCGACCGCCGAGACGGCAACGAAAAACAGCAATGGCGTGATGGTACCGGGCGCCAGCGCAAAGCTGTCGAGCCGCGGAATCAGGAAATACCACGCCGCCAGCAGCGACAGGAAGGCGCACAGCGATCCCGGCCGCGCGCCGGCGAAAAAGCTGGTGACGATGATCGCGGGGAAGAACGTCAGGAATGGAAACCCCGGCGGGAACACGCCGTCCAGCGACAGCCGGACCACGAGCGCCGCAGTGGCACTGCCGATCGCCAGCCCATAGGCCGATACCGGGTGCTCGCGCAGCCTGCCGGCAACCGAAAGCCGATGACCCGATTCCGCCATTCAGCGGCCCGACATGCCGGGCGCCGGACACCGGAGCGATACAATATTCATGCCCTGCCCGCCCCCGATGACCGGGCCAACGCCCAAAACCTGTTCTGCCTGTGTGACATGGGTCCTGTCCATATCATGAATTTCGCCGAAACATGGGACATGATGACGCCGTCTAGCGTTCCTGCCAGCTTTCAGCCATGTCGAAACGCGCGTAACGTGCTGAGCATGGACCTGCATATGCCCTTTCGGCGCCCGACACCCGGCCAGCTCGCCCTCGCCGAGGCGATCCCGGCGGCGGCTGGCAAGACGGTCCCGGCGAAGACCTCGACGATCGCGGCCGACGTCTATACCAGCCCGGCGCGGTATGAGCGCGAGCGCGAGCGGCTGTTCGATGCCTACCCCGTCATCCTTGGCCCGTCGGCGCTGCTGCCCGGGCCCAATACCAGCGTTACCCATGATGGCTTCGGCGTGCCGCTGTTGATCACCCGCGACGGAAAGGGCGTGTTGCGCGTCTTTCTCAACGTCTGCCGGCACCGCGGCACCCGGCTGGTCGAAGGCTGCACCGTCGCGCATGGCCCGGCACTGGTCTGCCCCTATCACGCCTGGACCTATGCGATGGATGGCCGGCTGAAGGGGCTGCCCCGTCCGGAGACGTTTCCCGGCCTCGACAAGTCGAACCGCGGTCTTGTCGAGATGCCGAGTGTCGAGGCGGGCGGGCTGATCTGGGCCGGGCTCGACCGGATGCGCAGCTATGATTTCAGCCTGGCTGCGGGACCGCTGGCGGCAGATTTCGACGCGCTCGATTTTGGCGGGCAGCATCTTTATGCCCGCGCGCTGCACGACGTCCCGGCGAACTGGAAGCTGATCATGGATGCTTTCAACGAAAGCTATCATGTCGTCCGCCTCCACGCCGCGACCATCGCGCCGTTCTTCCAGGACGGGGTTTCGACCGGCGACACCATCGGGCCGCATGCACGCTCCGCCGTGGGGCGGCTGGCGGCGCTCGAGGCGACCGATTTCGGCGACATGGTGCAGCTGCGCCGCGCCGTTACCTTTGCCTATCAGCTGGTGCCCGCCGTCATCGTCGTGGCGTCGCCCGACTACATCAACATCATGACGCTGATGCCGCAATCGGTGAACCGGACTTTGGTAGAGGACTTCATGCTGATCCCCACCGCGCCGGCGACCGAAAAGGCCGAGGCGCACTGGGCAAAAAGCTGGAGATTGCTCGACCAGGGGGTGTTCGGCGGCGAGGACTTCCGCGCCGCCGGGCTTGGCCAGCAGGGGCTCGAATCGGGGGCGGTCGACCATGTCCTGCTTGGCGGTCTCGAACAGGGCGTGAAGCGCTTTCACGACACCGTCGACGCGCTGATCGCCTGACGCGCGCGCCGGCCGGCCCGACGCTAATAATTCACTGCGCGAATCAGCCGGCGCGTGCGAAACGCGCGTCCGGCTCGCGCGTTCGCGTCGGCCTCCCGATTTCCGTCTTTGCCCCGCCAGGAGTCCGTCGTTGCGCGTTCAGGTCCAGTCTCGCCTTGCCTATAATTTTGCCGAACCCACCGAAACCATTGCGGTGGTCCTGGCTGCACACGCCTCGGGACAGACGATCGAAAGCGAAAAACTGGCCTACTCCAACGGCGTGCGGCTGTCGGAATCGGTCGATCCGGTCAGCGGCGGGCGCTTGCTGCGCGGCCGGCTCGATGGGCCGTTCTGGATCGAATATTCGGCCATCGTCCGCCTCGCACCGCGGCTCGAGCTGCCCGCCGCGCTCCAGGTCGCGCCGTGGTCGCAGCTGCCGGTCGGGGTCCTGCCGTATCTGCTGCCCAGCCGCTATTGCCCGGTCGACCAGTTCCTGCGCTTTGCCCAGCGCCAGTTCGGCCACATTGCGCCGGGCGGCGCGCGGGTTCTCGCCATCCTCGACTGGCTCCACGAGAACCTCGATTATTGCCACGGCGTCTCGACCGGAACGACCAGCGCGTCGGAAACCTTCATCGACCGCGCCGGCGTCTGCCGCGATTTCACGCATCTTGGCATCACGCTCTGCCGCGCCGCAGGGGTCCCGGCGCGCGCCGTGTCGGCCTATGCGCTGCACCTCGACCCGCCAGACTTTCATGCGGTTTTCGAGGTTTTCCTCGATGGCGGCTGGTGGCTGGTCGATCCGACGCGATTGGCGCCGATCGGCGGCATGGTCCGCATCGCGCACGGCCGCGACGCCGCCGACATCGCCTTCCTGACGACGGCCGGCCCCGTCCGCCAGACCGACATGCGCGTCACGGTGACGGAAATCGCGCCACCAAGCCTTGTCAAACCGTCCTACAATACTGACACAGTGGAGGAAGCCGCGTAGCTCTGCTATCAAGGCGACCAGACGTGACGGAAGGGATAAAGATGGCCAAGGTCGAGGCAACGGAAACCGCAATCAAGCTCGAGGCGCCGGTAGCGATCAGCGCGATTGCTCCGGCACAGGCCGCCGGGCTGGTGCCATTGAAGACTGAACAGGTGACCGAGCTCGAAGCGCGCGTCGACACCTTCATCGCCGACCTGGTCGCCAAGGACGCCGCCAGCCCCGAGTTCGGCAAGGAAGTCGAAAAGCTGGCCAATCTGGGCGCCACCGAGATCGCCAGCGCCGCCGGCCAGTCGAACCGTTTCCTCGATCGCCCGGTGCGCGCGATGGACAAGGAAACCGGCATCGGCGCCGACCTGACCCAATTGCGCGCCACCATCGAGGATCTCGACCCGAGCCGGCGCGGCGACCTGACGACCAAGAAAAAGCTGTTCGGGCTGATCCCGTTCGGCGGCGACAAGCTGCGCGGCTATTTTGACAGCTATAAATCGGCGCAGTCGCACATCTCGGCGATCCTGGGCCGGTTGAAGGACGGCAAGGACGAACTCCTCCACGACAACGCCGCCATCGATCAGGAACGCGCCAATCTGTGGACGGCGATGGGCAAGCTCGAGCAGATGGTCCACGTCTCGAAGACGCTCGACAAGCGGCTCGAGGAAAAGGCCATCGAGCTCGACTACACCGATCCCGCCAAGGCCAAGGCGATCCGCGAGACGGCGCTATTCTATGTCCGCCAGCGTTCGACCGACTTGCTGACCCAGCTGGCGGTATCGGTGCAGGGCTACCTGGCGCTCGATCTCGTCAAGAAGAACAACGTCGAACTGGTCAAGGGCGTCGACCGTGCCTCGACGACGACTGTGGCTGCGCTGCGGACCGCTGTGACCGTGGCACAGGCGCTGACCAACCAGCGGCTGGTGCTCGAATCGATCGGCGCGCTCAACACCACGACGGCGAACATGATCGATTCGACCGGGAACCTGCTCAAGACGCAGACCGCCGCCATCCACGAGCAGGCCGCCAGCAGCACGATCCCGATCGAGACGCTGCAGCGCGCCTTCCAGAACGTCTATCAGACGATGGACGCGATCGATGCGTTCAAACTGAAGGCGCTCGATTCGATGAAGACGACGGTCGACACACTGTCGACCGAAGTTGAAAAGAGCCGCGGCTATATCGCGCGCGCCGAGGGGGCCAGCCAGGCCCGGCTCGACAACAAGGGCGCGTCGCCGTTCGAGGCGCTGAACTGATCATGGCCGATCCGGGCACCGTCATCGACCGCAACGAGGAACGCCTGCAGCGGCTGGCGATGGGCGAGGCCGCCCAGCGCGCCCGCTCGCGGCGGCGGCAGCGGACAACGGCGAAGTTCGGCAAGCGCGTCGCTCGTGCTGGCATGACCGGTGCCGCGATCATCCTGGCGCTGATCCTGTGGGGGCTGATCATCGGCCCGGTCGGCACGACGGTCCTCGTGCTTGCCGTGCTGTTCGGGCTGTTTGCGACAATGGCGGCAGCAATCTCGGTGCGCGACGAGCCCGAGCCGCGCAACCTGGGTGAAGCGGCGCCTGCCGCCCTGCCCGCTGCGACCGATGCCTGGCTCGACCGCCGGCGCCGCGAACTGCCACGCCTCGCTGCGCCGCAGGTCGATGCGATCTCGGCCAAGCTGGCGACGCTCGAGACGCAACTGGCCGCGGCGTCGCCCGCCGATCCGGTGGCACAGGACCTGCAACGCCTGCTCGGCAAGCATCTGCCCGAACTGGTCGAACGCTATACCCGCGTGCCCGCCGAACAGCGGGCCCGGACGCTCGACGACGATGGCCGGACGATCGAGACGACGCTGATCGACGGGTTGAAGGTCGTCGATGCCGAACTTGCCCGCGCGTCGGACGCGCTGGCCGCCGCCGACCGCGATGCCATGGTCGTCCACGGCAAATTTCTCGAGAGCCGGTATAATGGAGACCCGTCGGTTTAGGTGGGAACGGGGCTGCGTCTCGGGCGTCTTTTCACGGACGCAACCTGAACTGGAGAGAGACGATGTCCGACGCCCCCGAATCGCTCGAAGACCTGTACATCGACGAATTGAAGGACCTGTGGTCCGCCAATGACCAGATGCAGCGCACAGTGAAGAAGATCGCCGGCAAGGCCAGCGAGCCCAAGCTGAAGGAAATGCTGGCGACGTCAATGGACGGCATCGCCAAGCACACCGACATCCTCAAGGGGCTGATCGTGGCGCAGGGCGAAAAGGCCCAGAAGGAACATTGCAAGGGCATGGAAGGGCTGGTCGCCGAGGCAGTCAAGCACACGCTCGAGGAAGGTCCGGAAAAGGGCCCGCTGCTCGATGCGCAGATCATCGCCCAGTATCAGCGCATGACGCATTACGGCATCGCCGGCTTCGGCACGGCAGCGGCCTTCGCCAACGCGCTCGGGCTGAAGGAAGACGTGAAGCAGTTGAAGCTTGCCACCAAGGAAATCTATGGCGGCGATCAGTATGCGACGATGCTGGCCGAGACGCTAGTCAACATCGACGCCGAGGAGGAAGCCTGATCAGCGGGTGAAAACCTGTTGTAGTACATGGTCGTAGATATCGGCGAGGGCGGCGAGGTCGGTGACCGCGACGCTCTCGTCGGCCTTGTGCATCGAGGCTCCAACGAGCCCGAACTCGACAACCGGGCACAGCCGGCGGATGAAACGCGCGTCGGACGTGCCGCCGCTGGTCGACAGCGCCGGCTTCGTCCCGGTCACCGCCAGCACGGCCTGGGTGACGATATCCGACAAGGGGCCGGGCTCGGTGAGGAATGCTTCACCGGAAATCCTGACGATGATTTCGGCGGAGGGCGCGTGGGCCGATACGGTTTCGCGCACCCAATCCGACAGGTCAGGCCCGCGGTGGAGATCGTTGAAGCGGATGTTGATCCGCGCGCGCGCCTGTGCCGGGATGACATTGGTCGCCGGGTTGCCCACGCCGATGTCGGTGATCTCGAGGTTCGAGGCGTCGAACCAGTCGCTGCCGCTGTCGAGCACGCGCGCCTTCAAGTCCGCCAGCGCCGCCACCAGCCGGGTCACCGGATTACCGGCGCGCTGTGGATAAGCGACGTGCCCCTGCGCACCGTTGACGGTGATCCAGGCGTTGAGCGAGCCGCGCCGGCCGATCTTGATGGTGTCGCCGAGCTGCTGCGCTGAGGTCGGTTCGCCGACAAGACACATATCCGGCACCAGTCCCTGCGCTTCGAGCCAGGTCAGCATCGGCTGGGTGCCGAAGGTCGCCGGCCCTTCCTCGTCGCCGGTAATGATGAGCGAAACGCGGCCCGGCGCACTGCGCTCGACATGCCGCGCGGCGGCAGCAACGAAGGCGGCGATCGCGCCCTTCATGTCGGCGGCACCGCGACCGATCAACTGGCCATCGGCGATTTCGGCAGCGAACGGATCGGCGCTCCACTGGGCGATATCGCCGGTCGGCACGACATCGGTATGCCCGGCAAAGGCGAAATGCGGTGATCCGCTGCCGTATGTGGCGAACAGATTGTCGATCGGCCCGTCGGGCGCTTCGCCGAAACGCAGCCGATGCACCTCGAAGCCCAGCGCCAACAGCGCGCCCGCCAGCACGTCTTGCGCGCCCGCATCGGCCGGCGTGACGCTGGGGCAGCGGATCAGCGCCTGCGCCAATGCGAGTGCGTCGTGCGTCATCAGCGCGCCACAGCCTTGGGCCGCGTCGCCTTGACCGCCTTGGGCGCAAAACTGTCGCCGAAATAATCGCCAGCGTACCAGTGCGGACGCTCGGCGCCATCGGCGATCTCACGCGCGATCAAATAGTTGACCCGTGCGTATTTGGCCCCGGCTGCCCAGTCGATCGGCTGCTTCATGTCGTCGCTCGGCTGGTGATAATCGGTCGACAGGAAACGCTCCCACGCCGCCTTGCCGCCATTCGCGAACCCGGTGGCGAGCAGCAACGCCGGCACGCCGCGCTTGACGAAGGTATAATGATCGGAGCGCACGAAGATCGTCTCGGCGGGCATCGGATCGGGCGAGAGTGTCACTCCGGCCTTGGCGACGGCGCGCGAAATCGCCTCGCCCATCGTCGAGTGATCGCCGCCGAACGTAATGACGTCGGTGAACGGATAGAGCAGCAACGGCTGATCGAGATCGACGACGCCGGCGATCGTGTCGATCGGTACCGGCGGGTTGTTGGCGACGGCCTCGGCCCCCAAAAGCCCCTTTTCCTCGGCGGTGCTGGCGACGAAGATCAGCGACCGCTTCGGCTTGACCGCATCGCCGCCGAAGGCATGCGCGGCCTCGAGCATCACCGCGGTGCCGGCGGCGTTGTCGAGCGCGCCGTTATAGATATTGTCGCCGGTTTTGTCGGCGCGGACGCCGAGATGGTCGAGATGCGCCATCATCACAACGCTCTCTGCCTTGAGCACCGGGTCGCTGCCCGGGATCATGCCGACGACATTCGCCGTCTCGACCTTGCGCTGGGTCGAAGTCGTCGCGATTCGCGCCCGCGTCGCCAGCGCGAAACCCCTGGGCTGGCCGCCTTCCTTGTCGGCCGCGGCGAGGATATCGGCCATCGGCTGCCTGGCGCCGGCGAACAGCGCTGCGGCGGCCACCGGGCTGAACGACGCCTGCGCCTTCAGGCCGGGGGCGGCCACGAACGGCGTGCCATCGGGCTTGACCCAGGTCATCGACGGAACGTTCGCCGTTTGCAGCGAGCGGTCCCAGGGCCGGAGCTTCATCGATTGCAGCGAGGGGATAGTGATGAAGCCGATGGCGCCGCGATCCGACGCCATGCGGGGCTTGAGCCGGCTGAGATGCGCGGTGATCTCGCTCGGCGGGCCCTTGGGAATGCCCGACAGTACGGCGACGATCTTGCCGCGCACGTCGAGCCCGGCATAATCGTCATGGCCCTGTTTGGGCGCGTCGAGGCCGAAGCCGGCGAACACCACCGGCGCCTCGACATCGGACGTCGCCGCGGTCTGGCTGGCGCTGATGATGACCTCGCCAGCGTGCGGGAATGTCGTAGGCGCGCCCTTTGTGGGGGTAATCGTGACCCGGCCCGGCGCCGCGATGCTGGCTTCGGACAGCGTCACCGGCTGGAGCCAGCTGCCGTCCTTGCCGGCCGGCAGCACGCCATAGCCGGCCAGTTGCGTCGCCACATAGCGCGCCGCGATCTCGTGGCCGCGCGTACCGGTGCCGCGGCCTTCGAGCAGGTCGTCGGACAGGAAAGCGACGTGCGACTTGACGCGATCGGCGGAAAAATCGGGCTCGGCGGCGAGCAGCGGCGCTGCATGAAGTCCAAGGGCAGCAGCGCACAGCAGCAGCTTCATCGAATTCTCCGGAAAAGTGATTGGATCAGGCGGGCACGCCGCCGGCAATTTTCAGGCGGGAACGCCGCCCGGGACGGGATAGCGGTCGAACGGATAGTCCTCCGCCTTGGCCGCGGCGACCCATTCGCTCATCCAGGGATGCGCCAGCACGGCGTCGACATAAGCGCGCGCGGTGGCGCTAACGGGCAGGCCATAGGTGTCGACCCGCGTCACCACTGGCGCGTACATGACATCGGCGGCGCTGAACGCCCCGAACAGCCACGGCAGGTCGGTATCGCCGCCGAATTTGTCGCGGGCTTCGCTCCACAGCGCGTCGATGCGGGCAACGTCGGCGGTGATCTCGGCGGTCGGGGCAAAGCTGGGGAAGCGCTCCTTGAGGTTCATCGGGCAGCCGCTGCGCAACGCTCCAAAGCCCGAATGCATTTCGGCGCTGATCGAATAGCAGAGCGCCCGCGCCGGCAGTTCGCGCGGGTAGAATCGGTCACGCCCGCCCTTGTCCGCCAGCCATTCGATGATCGCGGCGCTGTCCCATACGGGGGTCTTGCCGTCCCACAGCACCGGCACGCGGCCCGATGGCATGTCGTTCTTGGCCTCGCCGCTGGTCCAGGCCGGGGTATCCATCGGGATGATCACCGTTTCGAACGGCAGGCCCGAAAGCTTGGCCGCCAGCCAGCCGCGCATCGACCAGCTCGAATAGGCCCGGTTGCCGATGATGATCTTCATGCGATCGCCCCTTTGGTAATGCGTGTCAGCTTTGCGCCGCGGTCATCACCGCGAGCCGCAGTTCGGCCATGCCGGCACCGGTTTCGGCCGATGTCGCCAGGATTTCGGGAAAGGCGGCGACATGCGTGCGCGCGATCGCCTCGACGCCGGCCATGGTGGCCGTCAGCGCCGTCGGCTTGATTTTGTCGGACTTGGTCAGCACCAGCTGGTAGCTCACCGCCGCCTTGTCGAGCATCGTCATGATCTCGAGATCGACTGCCTTGAGCCCATGCCGCGCATCGACGAGGACGAGCACGCGCTTGAGCACGACGCGGCCGCGCAGATAATCGAGGATCAGCCGCTTCCACCGCGCGACCAGGTCCTTGGGCGCCTCGGCATAGCCATAGCCGGGCATGTCGATCAGCCGCAGCACGCGCGGCTCGCCGACGTCGAAGATGTTGAGCTCCTGCGTCCGGCCTGGCGTGTTCGACGCGCGCGCCAGCCCCTGCCGGCCGGTCAGCGCATTGAGCAGCGACGACTTGCCGACGTTGCTGCGCCCGGCGAAAGCGATCTCGGGCACGTCGGGATCGGGCAGGAACTGCAATTCGGGGGCTGACAGTTTGAACTCGACCGGCCCGGAGAACAGCCGGCGCGCGTCCTCGATCGCCCAGTCGCGCGCCTTGGCCGCCTTGGCGACGGCGACGGGATCGAACTGTTCGTCGTCGGCGAATTCGATGCTCATTTCACACTCGTAGGTTTGACCGTGCCCGGCTTGACGGTAATCGCCTCGGGCGGCGTCGCCGGCATCGGGTATTTGCGCAGCATGAACCATTGTTGCGCGATCGACACGAGATTGTTGACGATCCAGTACAGCTGCAGGCCGGCGGCGAACGGCGCCATGATGAACATGAACATCCACGGCATGATCGCGAAGACCTGCTTCTGCACCGGGTCGAGCGGCGTCGGGTTCATGCGCTGCTGAAGCCACATGGTGACGCCCAGGATGATCGGGAAGATACCGATGGCGATCATCGCCGGCGGCGTCCACGGGATCAGCCCGAACAGGTTGAGCGGGGTCATTGGATCGGGCGCCGACAGGTCGGTGATCCACAGCGCGAACGGCTGGTGGCGCATTTCGGTCGACAGCAGCAGCGTCTTGTAGAGCGCGTAGAAGATCGGGATCTGCAAAACCAGCGGCAGGCAGCCGGCGAGCGGATTGACCTTTTCGGTCTTGTACAGGACCATCATCTCCTGCTGGGCCTTCAGCTTGTCGCCCTTGTTGCGCTCCTGGATGGCCTTCATCTTGGGCGCGACGATGCGCATCTTGGCCATGGATTCATATTGCTTGTTGGCGATCGGGAACAGCGCGGCGCGGACGATCAGCGTCAGGCAGATGATCGCCAGGCCGAAGTTGCCGGTAAACGTGAACAGCCAGCTCAGCAGTTTGTAGATCGGCTGGGCGATGAAGCCGAACCAGCCCCAGCTGATCGCCAGGTCGAGATGCGGCACGTTGAGCGACGTCATGTAACCGTCGAGCAGCTTGATCTCCTTGGCGCCGGCATAGAAATGCGCCGTCGTCTGGGCGATCTTGCCGGGCTGGACGGCGATCGGCACGCCGAGGAAATCGGTCTGGAACTGGTCGCCCGGCGCGGATGCAAAGCGTGCGTCGATCTTTTCCTTCTGGTCGGGGATGACCGCCGCCAGCCAGTATTTTTCGGTAATGCCGAGCCAGCCGCCCGTGGTGGCGTAGGTCTTGGCGCCGCCTTCTTGCAGCTTCTTGTACTCGATCTCGCTATCCCGCAGCGTCCCGTCAATCACGCCGATCGGGCCGACGTGAAGGTTGAACGCGGTCTTTTCCACACCCTCGCCGTGACGCGAGACCAGCCCCCAGGGCTGGACGTTGACGGGCGCCGCGCTGCCGTTGGCGACGCGCTGGTTGACGGTGAACAGGAAATCCTTGTCGACGGCGATGACCTGCTCGAAGCGCACGCCGGCGGGCGAGGTCCAGGTCAGCGTTACCGGCGCGGCGGGGGTCAGGCGGGTCGAACTCGCCGTCCACAATGCGTCGACCGGTGGCACGCCCGGCCCGGCCCAACCGAACTGGCCGAACCACGCGTCGATGACTGGGCTTGGGCTGAGCAGGCGGACCGGCGGCGAGGTCTTGTCCTTGGTCTCGCGATACTGGGTCATCACCAGATCGTCGAAACGCGCGCCCTTGAGGTTGATCGAGCCCTGCAGCCGCGGCGTGTCGACGATGACGCGCGGGCTGGCGGCGAGCACGGCTTTGCGGTCACCGACCGGGGCGACCACGCCGGCAACTGGGATTGCACCGGGCACGGCAGCGGCGACGCCCGGGCTGGCTGTCGTCGTTGCCGAAGGAGTCGTTGCCGAAGGGGCTGCAATCGGTGCACTGGCCACCACGACAGGCTTGGCCGGTGGAAAATATTTCTCGCTGAAGAACGTCCAGCCGAGCAGCACGAGCGCCGACATCAGCACGGCAACGATCATGTTGCGGTTGTCTTGGGTCACAATCGACTCTTCTTCAAAACGGCTGCGCAGGCAGGAATGCCGCGCCTATAGCCTGTCACGGGACCGGGTCATAGCCCGACCCGCCCCATGGATGACAACGACCGATCCGGCGCAGCGCCAGCCACAAGCCCTTGACCGCGCCATGCTTCTGCAGCGCCCCGATCGCATAGGCCGAACATGAGGGCGCGAACCGGCAGCTCGGCGGCATAATCCGGGACAGCGTCAGCTGGTACAGCCGGATCGGCAGCACCAGCACACGGCCGGCAAGGCTCATCGCTGCGCTTTTGCCAGCGCGCGTTCGAGATCGCGGCGCAGCTCGGCAAAATCGCGTTCGATGCCGCCTTCGCGGCCGATCAGAACATGGTCGGCGCCCGGCGTTCCGGCCTGTGGCAGCAATTGGCGCGCCAATGCCCGCAGGCGGCGCTTCATGCGGTTGCGGACCACCGCACCGCCGATCTTCTTGGTGACGGTATAGCCGGCGCGGATCAGCTCGTCACTGTCGCCGCGCGGTTGTACCAACAGGATGAAGCCGGACGTTACCGCCCGGCGACCCTTGTTTGCAGCCAGGTAATCACGCCGCAACCGGATGGTTGCCAGCACCGGCACAGGATTTAGGCGGAAAGCTTCTTGCGGCCCTGGGCGCGGCGGTTGCGGATGACGGTGCGGCCACCCGGGGTCGCCATGCGCGAACGGAAGCCGTGGCGACGGGCGCGGACGAGCTTCGAAGGCTGGTAGGTACGCTTCATGTCAAAAATCCATCTCAGCCGGCGGGCACACGCCCCAACCGCAAATTCAAGAGGCGGCGCATAGGGGCAGGCGGCAAAAGAGTCAATCCGCCTGCCCTCCTTTGCCTTATGCCGAACGCCCGCGGAATACGACCTTGGTGCCCTGCTTGACCGCGCCCGCCAGATCCTTGGCGTCCCAGTTGGTCAGCCGCACGCAGCCATGACTCTCGGCCTTGCCGATGGTCTCGGGATGCGGCGTGCCATGGATGCCATAGGTGTCGCGGGTCAGGTCGATCCATGTCGATCCGACGGGGTTGTTCGGTCCCGGCTGGATGGTCAGCTTTTCGGACTTGCCGCCCTTGGCCTTGAACGTCAGCCGGCTCGGGTCGAACGTATAGTTCGGCGACGGCGCCACCGTGCGCACCGCCCAGGTTCCCGACGGCGCCGGCATGTCGCTGCTGCCGACCGTCGCCGGGTACGCGGCGACCAGCTTGCCGCCGGCATCCATCGCCCGCAGCGCGCCGCTTTTCTTGTCGACGCTGATCGACGCCACCGCCGGCAGTTCGCCGCGCACGGTATTGGCAACGAGCAATTCGGTGCCGACAGCGTCGAACTTCGCCCCCGGGTTCATCGCGATGAGCAATTTCTCGTCCATATGGGCCCGCTCGGCGATCGATTCGCTGACCGACATCCAGGTCATGTTGGGCCGCTTTGCCATCGCTGCATAATCGCCGGGTTCGACCGGTGCCGCGAACGGCCCCGCGACGTCCTCGACAACCAAGGTATAGCTGCGGATCACCGGCGCCGGATCGCCCGCCACCAGCCGCTGCCACGTCACCGCGTCGAGCTTGCCGTTGACCGGCAGGCCCTCGGCCTCCTGGAACGCCCGCAGCGCCAGCCGCAGGTTGCTGCCGGTGGTGCCGTCAACGACGCCGGGCGAGAAATGCCGCCTGTCGAGGAGCACCTGCGCGCGGATCAGCTGGCGGCGCAGCGCCGCCTTGTCGCCGACCGTCGCCATCCCTTGCGTATTGATGGCCTCGGCGAGCGGGCTTTTGGACACCGGGACTGCCGCCGCCGCCGGGGCGACCGGTACGGTGGGTGTGGGTGCTGCCGGCGCAACGGGAGCCTGGGACCAGGCCATCGTCGCCGGCGCGAGGGCGAGACCCATGGCGATAAAAAGCTTGCTCGACATCGAATTTGACCCCTGGACTGAAACACTGCGTTATCAATGATGTTGAAACCTTCGGAGCCCGTCGTGGTTCCGCTGCGTAACGAGAAGGTGTCCCGGTGCGACTGTTGCTTCTGCTCCTGTTTCTATTTGCGGCGCCGGTTGCCGCCCAGGCCGACTGCACCGCCGGCCCGGCACCCGCTGCCACCGCCAATGCCACTTCGTTCGAAACCCTTGCCTGGGCGCCGTACAAACGCCCCGAGACCGGCTGGGCGATCTATGCCAACAAGATCGCCGCCGAAATCGGCACGCGCTGCGCCGCCGACACGCCGGGATTCACTGCGGCGCTCGCTCGCTGGCAAGCCGCCAACAAGCTGGCTCCGACCGGCGTTTTCGACCTGCCGGGCTTTGCCGTGATGAAGACCAAATGGACCCTGGCCCGCCCGTTCGCGCGCCTGATGCGCGGCGGCGCCTGCCCCGAACCACCCGACGCGTCCCGTCTCGCCACTGCCAGCCCCGCCGAAAGCTATGGCGGCAAGTCGATCCAGCAACGCGCCGACGCACTGGCCGCCTACCGCCGGATGATCGCCTCGGCGCGGGCATCGTTGCCGCCCGGCGGCGATCCGAACTGGTTCACCATCTTCTCGGGCTTCCGCTTGCCGCTCGACGACGATGTCCGCTGCATCATCGACAATAATTGCTACGGCGTCGTCCGCGCCAATTGCTCGGCGCATCGCACCGGGCTGGCCTTCGACCTGCACGTCGGCGCCGCGGCGGGGTTTGGCCCCGATTCATCCGACAACAGCAACCGGCGCTTCATGACGCGCACGCTGGCCTATCGCTGGCTGGTCAGCAACGCCGCGCGCTTCGGCTTCGTCAATTATGTCTTCGAGCCATGGCATTGGGAATGGAGTCCACCCTCGACAAGTAAAGCCACCCCCGGCAAGACCCCGGCATGACCGTTTCCCCCCTCGCCCGCCCGTTCCCCGACATGGCGCCGATCGCCGGCGTCCGCCTCGGCACGGCGACGGCCGGCTACAAGGCCTGGGCCCGCGCCGATGTGACGCTCGTCGAGCTGGCCCCCGGCACCGCCGTCGCAGGGGTCCTGACGCGCTCGCGCTGCCCCTCCCCCGAGGTCGACCTGTGCCGCCAGCGCCTGCCCGGCGGCCGGGCCCGCGGGCTTGTGATCAACGCCGGCAACAGCAATGCCTTTACCGGCCTGACCGGCCGCGAAGCCGCCGAGGCGCAATCCGCCGCCGCCGCCGCGCTGCTCGGCTGCGGTTCCGGCGAAGTCTTCGCCGCCTCGACCGGCGTCATCGGCGTGCCGCTGCCGCGCGAGAAAGCCGTCGCCGGCGTCACCGCCGCGCACGCCGCGCTGGGCAGCGCCAGCTTCCACGATGCGACGGTCGCCATTGGCACCACCGACACGTTCGCCAAGGGGGCGGTAACGACGGCAATGATCGGCGAGGTGAAAATCACCCTCAGCGGCATCATCAAGGGCAGCGGCATGATCGCCCCCGACATGGCGACGATGCTCGGCTTCGTCTTCACCGATGCCGCGGTGTCGCCCGATTTCCTCCAGGCCGCGCTCGCCGCCGCCAACGCCAGAACCTTCTCCTGCATCACCGTCGACGGCGACACCTCGACGTCTGACACCATCCTCGCCTTTGCAACGGGCGCTGCGGGCAATTCGGAGCTGACCGGCTGGTCGTCGCCCGGCGCCGACGCCTTTGCCGCCGCGCTGGCGGACCTGTGCCGGCAGCTGGCACAGCTCGTGGTGCGTGACGGCGAAGGCGCGAGCAAGTTCATCGCCATCACCGTCACCGGCGCCGAGGACGACCGCGCCGCGCACCGCATCGCCATGAGCATCGCCAACTCGCCGCTGGTCAAGACCGCCATCGCCGGCGGCGACGCCAATTGGGGCCGCGTCGTCATGGCCGTCGGCAAGGCCGGCGAAGCTGCCGACCGCGACCGGCTGTCGATCCGCTTCGGCACCACCGAGGTCGCCGCCGGCGGCGCTGTCGTGCCCGGCTACGACGAAGCCCCCGTCACCGCGCATCTCGCCGGCGAGGACGTCGACATCCTCGTCGATATCGGGCCCGGGGATGGCCGCGCCACCGTCTGGACCTGCGATCTCACCCACGGCTACATCAGCATCAACGCCGATTATCGCAGCTGATCCTCCCTTCTAAGGGAGGGGCGGCGGGCGGGTGTCGCTGCGCTAAGACAGGTCCGACGCCAGCGAAGGACCGCAGATGATCCCGATTCTCCACCATTATGAAACATCGCCCTTTGCCGAGCTGGTCCGCGCCGCGATGGGCCTCAAGCAGCTCGAATGGCAGTCGGTGATCATCCCCAACATCCTGCCCAAGCCCGACCTGACCGAGCTGACCGGCGGCTATGCGCGCACGCCGGTGCTGCAGATCGGCGCCGACATCTACTGCGACACCGCCGCCATCCTGCACGCGCTCGACGAGTTCAAGCCCACGCCGAGCCTGTACCCGGCCCCGCTCGGCAGCCTTCACAAGGTCATCGCCAACTGGGCCGGCGGGGTGCAGTTCTTTGCCCATGTCGGTGCAGCGATGGGCACGATGCCCGCCGGCGCGATGCCGGACAGCTTCGTCGAGGATCGCAAGGGCCGCTTCGGGCTCGACATGGCGCAGCTAAGCAAGGCGACGCCGCACCTGACGTCACAGGCGCTGACCGCGGCGTACTGGCTCGACGCCAGCCTGGCGGACGGCCGCAGCTTCGTCGGCGGTGATGCGCCGGGCCACGCCGACCTCGCATTCTATTCAAATACTTGGTTCGTCCGCGGCATTCCGTTCGCCAAGGCAACATCGGACGCGATCTTCGCACTGCCCAATCTCGCCGCCTGGTTCGGCCGGGTGAAGGCCCTGGGCCATGGCACCCATTCCGAGATCAGTGCCGACGAAGCCATTGCCGTGGCTGCTGCGGCCGAGCCCGCCGCCATCAAGGGGCGTATCGACGCGCCGTTCACCGCGGGCCAGCAAGTGGCGGTCAAGACCGATGGCTCGGGCGATGCGACGCCGACCGGCAAGCTCGCGCAACTCGATCCCATTGGGATCATCATCCTGCGCAGCGGCGAACGCTGCGGCAACGTGGCGGTGCACTTTCCACGGCTGGGCCAGATGGTGATTTCGGCCTAACAACCCATCACTTCGTCATGCTGAACTTGTTTCAGCATCCATTGTGCCTCAGGCGAATGTTGGCCAGCCGCACGATGGATGCTGAAACAAGTTCAGCATGACGATCACGTTTTTATGCAAACCCGCTTTACGCGAGCTCGCCCTCGAGCCAGCTCTTGAGCTGCGACTTCGGCGCGGCGCCGACCTTGGTCGCCACGGCTTCGCCGTTCTTGAACAGGATCATCGTCGGGATGCCGCGGACGCCATAGCGAGTCGGTGCATCGGGGTTATCGTCGATGTTGATCTTGACGATATCGACACCGTCGAGCTCGTTGTTGAGCTCCTCGAGTGCCGGCCCGATCTGGCGGCAAGGCCCGCACCATTCCGCCCAGAAATCGACCAGCACCGGCTTGCCGCTGCTGATCACATCGGCGTGGAAGGAGGCGTCGGTAACGTGCTTGGCGGCCATCGGAGTTTCCTCGTTGCTATGCAGGAGAGATAGGCGTGTCAGCGCGCAGCTTCAACGATAGTTCCGCTTGGGGGACGTGAAGCGCGAGCAGGGCATCGGGCAGGTCGATGATCGCCGGGCCCTCGGTATACAGCAGCGCGGCGCGCACCGGCCGATCGGGGAAAACCTTCGCCAGCGCCGCGACATAGGCCGCCATCTGCTTGAGGTGATACGGCTCGACGGCATCCGCGTCGGCCGGCACCCGCCGCCCGGTCTTGAAATCGACGACCAGCACTTCGGCTGCAGCGACCAGCAGCCGGTCGACCTTGCCGGCGATGACGATCCCCTCCACCACGGCCGCCACCGGCGCCTCGACCAGCGCCCCCGGCGCGAATACCGCGGCAAAACGCGGATCATCGAGGATCCCCAGCACCGTCGCCGTGATCGCCCCCGCATCGAGGTCCGGCACGCTCATCCGGCACCACGCCTCGCCGACCTCGCGTCGCCGCGTCGGATCGATATCGGGCAGCCGCTCGAACAGCGCATGCAACGCCGATCCGCGTCGCGCCGCGAGCTTCGACGCCGCACTCGCCGGGGGAGCCGCAACATCGTCGGCTGCAATCGCGCTCGGCGACAGCGGCCGCGGTGGCCGCGCCTCCTCCGCTGGCATCTCGCGCGCCCAGGCCGGCAGCGTTACCGCAGCCTCAGGGCGTATTACCGCCTCCACAGGCTTGCGCTCCATCGGCACCCCGGTGGCAAAGCACATCGCGCCCTCGTCGTCGGTCTCGATGTCGAGTCCCTCCATCGCCGACTTGACGATCGCATACCAGCTGCCCTCGGGCGCCTCGGTCTTGCCCGGACCCAGCGCGCCGCCGATGAACAGCAGATCCTCGGCGCGCGTCAGCGCCACGTACAACAGCCGGCAATGCTCGCGCTCAGCATCCTCGTCGGCCTGCTGGATCGCATCGCCCAATCGCCCGCCGAGCGCCTTGCGACTGCCGACGAACACCGGCAGCGGCGGGCCGCCGTCGAACGCCATCATCACCGGCGCCTCGCGCTCGGCCCGCCGCGCCTTGGTCGCATCCGCCATGATCACCACCGGCGCCTGCAACCCCTTGGCACCGTGAACCGTCATCAACCGCACGGCGTCCAGCGGCGCGTCGGGATCACGCTTGATCTCGATATCATCGCCCTCGACCCACGCCAGGAATCCCTGCAGTGACGGCGCATTCGCCGCCTCGAAGGCCAGCGCCTGGTCGAGCACCGCGTCGATGGCGTCGCGCGCCTCCTCGCCGAGCCGCGCCAGCAATTTCGCCCTGCCCTGCAGCTTGCCCGACAGCACCCGCTCGAAAAACTCGTATGGCGCCGCGAAATCGGCAAAGCCCAGCATTTCGGTCAGCCATTCCCGCGCCGCTAGCACCAGCGGGTCGCCGCTATCCCGCACCCGTTGCCACAGGTTGCCCTCGCGTTCGTCGGCGAGCGCGAACAGCCGCTCGTGATCGAGGTTGATGAACGGCGACACCAGCAGCGCCGCCAGCGTCAGGTCGTCCGCCGGCTGCAAGGCGAACCGCGCCAATGCCAGCATGTCGGCGACCGCCAGTGGCTCGGTCAGCTTCAACCGATCGACACCCGCCACCGGCACGCCGTGGACGTGCAGCGCCGCCACCAGCGCCCCCGAAAATGCGCTCCGGCTGCGCACCAGCACGAGGATATCCTGCGGCCGCACCGGCACGCCGCGCGCCGGCAATATCATCGGCTTGCGCGGATCGAGCCAGCCGGCGATGCGCTCGGCGATCTGGTGCGCCAGCGCGATCTCCGCCTTGGGCGCGCGCACGCCCTCGCTGTCGTCGTCGCTTTCACTATCGCCGCCACCGTCGTCATCGCCGCCGCCGGCATCGGTCTCCATTGGTGGCCACAGCGTCACATAACCGGCGCCTTCCGCACGGTGCGCCTGATGCCTCGGCACATGCCCCAATGGGTCGAGCGCCGGGTGGCCCAGCACATCCGCCACCGCATCGACGACTTCGAGCACCGCCGGCACCGACCGGAAATTGGTCGCCAGGTCGATGTTTCGCCAAAGCTCGCGGCTATCGCTGGCAAGCGCTTCGAAATGCTCACGCTTGTCGCGATAGATTTTGGGGTCGGAGCCCTGGAAGCTGAAAATCGCCTGCTTGTAATCGCCGACCACGAACAACGTCCGCTGCACGTCGCGCGCGCCTTCGCCATCGAAAAACTCGGAGGACAGCGCCTCGACGATCCGCCACTGCCGGCCATTGGTGTCCTGCGCCTCGTCGACGAGCACATGGTCGATGCGCTGGTCGAGCTTGTAGCGCACCCATTCCGCCGCCCCCGGCGCGAGCAGCAACCGCTCCGCTGCCGCGATCATGTCGTCATAATCGACCACGCCCAGCCGCGCCTTGGCCAGCGCCCAATCCGCCGCCAGCCTTTTGCCGACGCGCAGATGACACGCGGCATGGGCAGCAACCGCATAAAGCCGCTGTTCCGCCGCCAGCTCGATCAGCATCAAGCCCGTCTGCGCGCAGAGATCCTTGAGCGACGGATCGCGCAAATCGGCCGCCTTGGGCACCATCGTCTTGCGCGGCGTGTCGTCGGCAGTGACGAACAGCTTGTAGATCGCCTCCACACCCGGTTCCGCCGTGCCCAGCCAATCGGTCAGCCCCGCCGCCAGCTTCACCGCATTGTCGTTCCCCGCCGCCGCCAGCGCCGCCGCAAGCCGCTGCAGCCCACCACGGTCGATCCGCGCCAACCCCGTCTTCGCTGCGCCCGCCGCATCGCTGTCCGACGCCAACCCGAAACCGCGCCGCAACATCGGCTCGATGCCCTCAAGACGCAGCCCAGCCAGCGCCTCGGCATGGCCACCCAGCCGCTGCGCGACGCTGCCCAACTGCATCTCGCCGCCGGCAATGCTGATCGCTGCCAGATCACCGAGGAACCCGCCGTCGCCCTCGGCATCGGCGCGCTCGATCGCCTCCGCCAGCAACCGCCGCCGCAGCACTGCGCCGCCGCGATCGTCGAGCGTCGCAAACCCCGGCGCCACCCCCGCTTCGACCGGGAAACTGGCAATCAGCCCCTGCGCAAACGCATGGATGGTCTGCACCGCCAGCCCCTGCGGCGCGTCGAGCACTTGGGCAAACAATCGCCTTGCCCGGCCGCCCATCTCGGCATCGTCGCCGGCGCGCAAGGCCGTCAGATCCGCCGCCAGTGCCTCGTCGCTGCACCGCGCCCATGACGCCAGCCGGTCGAACACCCGCGTCTGCATTTCGGCCGCCGCCAGCTTGGTAAAGGTCAGGCACAGGATCGCGTGCGGCGGCGTGCCTTGGAGCAGCAACCGCAACACCCGCGCCGACAGGACCTGGGTCTTGCCCGTTCCCGCCGAGGCCGCGACCCAGGCATGGACATCGGGCGCCGCCGCCGAGGCCTGCGCATCCATCAACGGCAGCAGCCGCTTGCCGGCGATCATGCGCTGCCCCCCCCGGTCCTATCACGCCGCGTCGGACGATCGAGCCATTCGGCGACGCGCGCCAGATGATCGTAATCGCCCCACGCCAGGCCCGGCTGCAATTTGGGCTCGAACGGCGTCAGCGTTTTCAAAAGCCATTCTGTCCGCCGCTCGGCCCGCGCCAGCACATCGTCGACATGATCGACCGCCGACAAAGGCGGCCGGCCCTTCAGCGGATCGAGGACCTTGCCCGGCTCACGCCCCCCTGCCAGCCGCCAATAGGCGATCGCCTCGGGCACCCCCGGCCGCACTGGGCCGGACTTCGTCCGCATGACGCCGGCCGACGCCATCGCCATCATCAATCCGAGTTGGTTGGCCAGCCCGGCCCGCACCTGCGCGCCCGATGGCGAGCGCCCGGTCTTGTAGTCGACCACCACGAGACGATCGCTGTCATCGCGGTCGATACGGTCGGCGCGGCCACGCAGCGTGATCCCGTTGCCCAGCAGCAACTCGCCGCCGGCCTCCGCCATCATCGTTGTCCAGCCCTCGGCCTGGCGCCGTTCGATCTCGGTGCCTGCCCAGGCGAGCGCCCGCCGTGCCCGCGGCGCCCACAACGCGCGCAGCAACGGAAACATCTTGCCTTCGGTACTCAGCATTTCCTCGGTAAACCGCGCCAGCAATGCCGTGCTGCCCGTCCCGGCATTGACCCAGCGTTCGAGCACACCGTGGATATGGTTGCCGCGCGACGCCGCCGTCGGATCCTGGTCGAGCGGATCGAGCGGCCGCAGCTTCAGCATCGACCTCGCATAAAACGCAAACGGGTCGGTCACCAGCGTGTCGACCTCGGTCACCGACAATATTTGCGGCCGCCGCGCCACCGCCGGCTTCGGCATCGGCTTGGCCACCGGATGCGCCCGCCCCGCACCGTCGAGCCGCCGCGCCAGCAACAGCAGCCCGTCATCATGGACGATGTCGCCGCTGAACGCCTGCAACCGCAACCAGAACCGCGACGGCACCAGCGGCGCGCTGGCATCGCGCCGCGCCCGCGTCAGCAGCACCCGCGGCGCCCCCAGCCCGCCGACGAAATCATGCGCCGCCAGCCCGGTCGCGCGCGCCAGCCCCGGCAAACCCAACTGCCCGCGGATCGCCGGCGCCAGCCACGGATCGGGCGCCGGCCGCCCCGGCCAGACGCCCTCGTTGAGCCCGCCGAGAATCATCAGATCGGCACGCTGCAATTGGGCCTCGAGGGGCCCTAAAATCGCCAATCGCGGATGCCCGCCATACGCCGGGCGCACCGCGATGTCGGAGAGAAGCGCCGCGAGCAACGCCGGCGCCTCGTCGATGGCAAAGCGCCCGAACACCCCGCCATCGGCCTCCAATCGCTCGATCAACCCGGCCAGCGCACGCCCATCGGTACCGCTCCACAACCGGTCGCCAGCCAGCGCACCGCCTACTTCGCGCAGCGCCGCCGCCAGCCGCGGCAAGTCGGTCTCGCCGCGCTCCTCAAGCTGCGAAAGCGGCTCGAGCATCGCCGCCGCGCCGTCCCACCACGCCTCGAGCCCGGCCGCCCGCGCGCGCCCTGCCGCCAGTGCCTCGGCATCGGCACCGCTGCGACGCAAGCGCGCGCCCGCATCGACATTCCAGCGTTCGAGCTGCTCCGAAATCGCTTCCAACCCCGGCGGTGGCCGCACCCCGCGCAGCACCAGATCCAGCCGCCGCACATGCCCCAGCCACGCCAACCGGCGTTCGCCCGACGCCGTCAGCGGATGCTTCAACGCCGCCAGCAGCGCCACCGGCGAAAATCCCTGCGCCATCGCCTCGACCAGCGCCAACGCCAGCGCCCCCGGCGGCGTCAACCGCAGCGGCACGCCCGCCGAATCATCGACCATCAACCCCCAGCGCCGGCACTGCCCCGCCACCCGCCGCGCCAACCCGCGATCGGGCGTCACCAGCGCCGCCGTCTGGCCGGGCACCGTCAACGCCTCGCGCAGCGCCAGCGCGATGACTTGCGCCTCCTCGGCCGGCGTCGCCGCCTCGACCGCGCGAACCCCCTCGAACGCCGTGGTTTCCGCCTCGGCATGCCAACCCGCCGCCGCCGGCGCCATCGCCGCCATCACCGCCTCGGTCCGCGCCGCCGGGCCATCGCGCCCGGTCGCCACGCCCCAATCGGCAACTTCGTCGCGGCCCCATTCCATCCGCGCCAGCAACGCCTTCATGGCAAATTGCGGATGCTCTTCCGAATCGCGGACAACGCTTTGCGCGTCCGCCGCCCGGCAGCCAATCGCCGCCCAGCGCGCCGAAGCGATTTCGCCGCGATCGGTATCGAGCCCCGGCAACACCACCAGCCCCTGCGGCAACACGGCCACCGCCTTCAGCAACCGTACGATCGGCGGCGAGCTGCCGCTGATCCCCGCCGCGACCACCAGCCCGGCCGGCGGCACCGCCCGCCAGCGCGCCGTCAGCGCATCGATCAACGCCGCCACCCGCGTGCCGCCATCGCTGCCGCCGATCGCATCGCGCGCCGGCGGCCAGTTGGTGATCACCAGGTCGAGAAAGCGCAAAGTCTCCTTCCAATGCTCGGCGAGGTCGGCATTCTCGACGACTGTCGCCAACCGATCCGGCGCGATCTCCTCGGCCAGCAATGCATCGAGCGCGCCGCCGAGTTCATCGCCCAGCCGCAGCGCTTCGACCGCGCTCCGCCCGACGTCGCGCGGCATGGCGCGGACCAGCCGTGCCAGCTCAAGCCGCCGCAACAATGCCGGCACAGCGGGTGGCAAAGCGCTCTCACCCGCCGCAAAACGGTCGAAACTATCGTCGCCGATATCACCCACGGGCGTCATCCGCGGCAACAAAAGCCCGCCATCGGCCAACCGCACGAACGCATCGGTCAACGCCCGCGTCGCACGCCGGTTGGGCAGCAGCACATGCGCCTGAGCAAGCGCCAGCGGATCCCCCGCACAGCGTTCAAGCAGGCCGGCGGCCAGCGCATCGACGAACGCAACATGCGCCGGGATCGAATAAAGGCTCATCCGGCGGACCGCCGGTCAGACGGTCGCAAGCAGGGCTTCGGTCTCACCGACGCTCGCCGGCGTGCCGACGTGGAACCACAGCCCCTGGTGAACCGCCCCGAACAAGCGGCCCTCGGCCAGCGCCTTGTGCCATTGCCGCCAGACCGAAAACGGCTCCACCGGCTCACCATCGAACAGGCGTTTTGAGATCAGCTGGATGCCCGAATAGACGAACGGCGCCACCCGCACCTCGCCGCGCGGCCGCACCAGCCCGCCCGGATCGAGATGGAAATCGCCGCGCCCGTCATAGCCCGCCGCGCGCGCCAGAGGCACCAGCAACAGCAGCACGTCCATCGTGTCCGGGTCCCAGCGCTGCGCCATCAGCCGCAGCGTATCGGCCGATCCATCGACCCACATATTATCGGCGTTGATGACAAAAAACGGGTCGGCGTCGATCAGCGGCATCGCCTTTACAACGCCGCCGCCGGTTTCGAGCAACTGCTCGCGCTCGTCCGAAACCCGGATATCGAGCAAGCCTTTCCGCGCCCGCACCGCCGCATCGATCTGGTCGGCAAAATAATGCGCGTTGACGACCGCCGTGCCGATTCCCGCCGCTTCGACCCGGTCGAGCGCGCGATCGAGCAACGTCCGCCCCGCCACCTCGACCAGCGGCTTGGGCCGCGTCGCCGTCAACGGCCGCATGCGCTTGCCAAGCCCTGCCGCCAGCACCATCGCCGTTTGCGGCATCGTCACGTCGATGCGCGGCCGGATCGCCAGCGGCGTACTCATGCCGTCACCTTTACACCGAACCGCGCAGCCGCCGGCACATTCGCCGCGAACCAGTCCGCCACCGGTGCGAGTGCCGGCTGCGCCAGGTTGCGCGTCACCAATTCCCACAGCCGCGGGTGGAACGCCGGATAAGCCGCCTTGCCATCACGCACATACAACCGTGTAAAGACGCCCAGGATCTTGATATTCCGCTGCGCCCCGAGAATGTCGTATGCCGTCCGGAAATTTACCGCATCGACCCCCGGCCGCGCCGCCAGGTATCGCTCGATCATCGTCGCCTCGAGCTCGGGCGAAACCACCCGCCGGATATCCTGCAACAACGACGCCAGGTCATACGCCGGGTGACCCGCAAGCGCGTCCTGGTAGTCGAGCAACCCCAGCCCGCGCAGCCCTGGCCGATCGATGATCATCAGATTATCGGCGTGATAGTCGCGCAACGTCAGCACCGGCGACGCATCTAGCACCGGCGCCCACAATGGCTGCCATGCGGCATCATAACCAGCCGCCTCGGTCACCCCCACAGCCGGCAAATACCAGTCCGGAAACAACCGCGCCTCGCGCAGCAATTCAGGCTTCGAGTATGGCGACACATCGCCCGCCGGATGGACGTGCAGCGCCGCAAGAATATCGACTGCCGTCTCGTAAACCGCCCGCTCGCGTTCGGGCGACTGCGACAGCACCGGGCCAACGCGATCATCGCCGAAATCCTCGAGCAGGATCAAGCCCTGTTCGAGATCCACCGCCAACGGTTGCGGAGCCGAAAACCCCAGCGAATCAAGCTGCTTGCCGATCGCCAGAAACGGCCGCGAATCCTCCTTTTCAGGCGGCGCATCCATCAGCACCGCAGTCCCGGCATCGCCATGCACCCGGAAATAGCGCCGAAACGAAGCATCCCCCGCCAGCGGCGCAATCCGCGCGCCGCCCCAGCCATTGCGTGCCAGAAAATCGGGGGCCGTAACCGGCGGGATCATTTGGAGAGGAGCGGAGGCCACCGACCCTCCCAAGCCTTGGGCGCTTCCCAAGTCAAGTGCCGAACCGCATCGCCGCTCCCCGAAATCGTCAGCCGCAGGGCATCGCGCGGCAACCGGTTGCCCAGCCGCTCCGGCCATTCGACGATCAACGCCGCATCGGTCTCGAACAATCCCAGCGCATCGGCGTCATCCGGCGCGTCCAGCCGGTACAAGTCGACATGCCAAACCGGCACCCGCACATCGGGTGCCTCATACGGCTGCACCAGAGTGTATGTCGGCGACGGCACCTCTCCCGCCCAACCCAGAGCCTGGATCACCGCCCGCGCAAACGTCGTCTTCCCCGCCCCGAGATCGCCAAACAACGCAAGGACATCGCCAGTGCGGATAACGTCAGCCAGCCGCCCGGCAACGTCCGCCATCGCCGCTTCGTCCACTACAATCATTCGCGCCGGCTCGCCGGGTGAAGCTTAGCGTCGGTGGAAGCGAAATCCTTACCTGTGCACAGGATCGGTAGGCCCTCGACCCTTGCAAACGCATAAACCATCAAATCGAGCATATTGAGCAATCCGCCGCGCCCGTTGCCGGTGCCGAAACGCTCATTCGCCGAGGTAGCAGCATTGGCGGACTCGATATCGAACGGCACGACCTGCAATCCAAACGCCTCGACAAGCGCCAGGACCCGAGGATCGGGATGGTTGCCTGCGGTCGCCATGACCCGCTGGAGTTCAACCAGGGCAGGCGCGGGCAGGGCCGCCGTCTGGCTGACCAAAGCCAACTGCATCTCGGCGTGGCCGGGCTCAGCCTTGATGATCGCAACCAATGCCGATGTGTCGACGACAAGCGATATGCTCAACGCGGGTTGCCACGCTCGTCGTACTCACGGGCATCGAACTCAGCCATGGAGGGAATGTCGGTGCGCTGACGCAACTGATCGAGTATCGCGTCGATCCGCGCCAACCGCTCGGCGCGCTCGTCCGGCAACGCCGGCACCGGCATCGCCTCAAGCGCTTCCTCGATCACCTGCGCCTGGCTGCGCCCGTCACGCGTCAGCAGCGCCAGCCGTGACGCCGCCCGGTCGGAGCGTATGGTGATCGGCTTCTGGGCGCGGCGCGTCTGCATCCCACCCATATAATGCAATGTGCTTGCACGCGCAAACCGCGTGCAAGCACAAAGATTTTAGTACCGGTAATGATCCGGCTTGAACGGGCCGCTGGTGGGCACGCCGATATACCCGGCCTGCTTTTCGCTCAGCTTGGTCAGCTTCACGCCCAGCTTTTCGAGGTGGAGCATCGCCACCTTCTCGTCGAGATGCTTTGGCAGGACGTATACTTCGTTCTTGTACTGCTCGGACTTGGTCCAGAGTTCGATCTGCGCCAGCACCTGGTTGGTGAAGCTGGCCGACATCACGAACGACGGATGGCCCGTCGCGCAGCCCAAATTCACCAGGCGCCCCTTGGCGAGGATGATGATCTGGTTGCCTTCCGGAAACTCGACGATGTCGGTGCCGGGCTTCACTTCGGTCCACTTGTAGTTCGACAGCGCCGCGATCTGGATCTCGCTGTCGAAATGCCCGATGTTGCAGACGATGGCGTTGGGCTTCATCGCCTTCATGTGCTCGGCGGTGATGACATCGGCATTGCCGGTCGCGGTGCAGAAGATGTCGGCGCGGGTCACGGCCTCTTCCATCGTCACGACTTCAAAGCCTTCCATCGCCGCCTGCAATGCGCATATCGGATCGATTTCGGTGACCATGACGCGCGCGCCGCCGTTGCGCAGCGACTGTGCCGAACCCTTGCCGACATCGCCGAAACCGGCAACCACGGCGACCTTGCCGGCCAGCATGACGTCGGTGGCGCGGCGGATGGCGTCGACCAGCGATTCCTTGCAGCCATAAAGATTGTCGAACTTCGACTTGGTCACGCTGTCATTGACGTTAATTGCCGGGAACGGCAGCTCGCCCTTTTTGGCGATCTCGTACAGGCGGTGAACGCCGGTGGTGGTCTCTTCCGAAACGCCCTTCAGATTCTTGACGGTTTCGGTCAGATAGCCGGGACGCAGCTTGATGAACGCCTTCAGCGCGCGCTGGAACTCGACTTCTTCCTCGTTCTCCGGCTCGCCCAAAACCTGGCCGGCCTCGAGCTTGGCGCCCCACAATGCAAACATCGTGGCGTCGCCGCCGTCATCGAGAATGATGTTCGACGTCGTGTCGCCCCAATCGAAGATGCGGCCGACATAATCCCAATAATCGGCGAGGCTCTCGCCCTTGATGGCGTAAACCGGGATGCCGGTCGCGGCGATCGCGGCGGCGGCATGGTCCTGCGTCGAGAAGATATTGCACGTCGCCCAGCGCAGCTCGGCGCCGAGTTCGGCGAGCGTTTCAATGAGCACGGCGGTCTGGATCGTCATGTGGAGCGAGCCAACGATGCGCGCACCCTTCAGCGGCTTCGACGCGCCGAACTCCTTGCGCAGCGCCATCAGGCCCGGCATCTCGGTCTCGGCGATGTTGATCTCGCGGCGACCGAAGTCGGCGAGGCCGATATCGGCAATCGCATAATCGTTGAGATCGGTCACGGGTTTAGTCGCCACGGCGAAATTCCTGTCTATGGGAGCAAGCTCGCGACATAGGCCGGAGGAGCCGTCGGAGCAAGCATAAAGATATCTTTATATGATTTGATGCGCCCGTGCGTTGCCGCGGCGACTGTCGCGGCGCTGCCACGGCAGGGCTATACATGATTGCCCAGATGGGCTTAAATCCGTCCCGGATCAGTAACGACACCGTGCAACGGACGACATGAACGACATCACTGCCTGGTCGGGATCGATCCTGCCACTTCTGTGGCGGTCGCCGTCAAGGTCCTCATGGGCATCGCGCTTTACGTCGTCGGCCGCTGACTGATCAGCTTCGCCATCAAGATCATGTCGCGCGTGCTGACCGCCCGCAATTTCGATCCGACGCTGCAACGCTATCTCGCCAACATCGTCGGCGTCGTCCTCAATATCGTCCTCGTCGTCGCCATCCTCGGCTATTTCGGCATGGAGACCACGTCGTTCGCCGCGCTCCTCGCCGGTGTCGGCCTTGCCGTCGGCGCGGCCTGGTCGGGCCTGCTCGGCAATTTCGCCGCGGGGGCCTTTCTCATCATCTTCCGCCCCTACAAGGTCGGCGACTATGTCATCGCCGGCGGCATCGAGGGCACCGTCACCGAGATCGGCCTGTTCAACACCGTCATCACCTCGCCCGACAACGTCCAGACCATCGTCGGCAACGGCAAGGTCTCGAACGACGTCATCAAGAATTTCTCGGCGCATGAATACCGCCGCGTCGATCGCACCGCCCAACTGGCGTTCGGCGTCGATCCGATCGACGCCATCGCCCGGCTGAAGACCGCCCTCGCCGCCATCCCCAACGTCGTCTCCCAACCCGCGCCGGACGTCGAGATCCTGGAATTCAACGAGCGCGGCACCGTCCTCGCCATCCGCCCCTATTGCCACACGGCGCATTGCTGGCAGGTCTGGTTCGACACCAACAAGCTCATTGCCAGCACCTTCGGCACCGCCGGCTATCCTGCCCCCTATTTGGTTCAGGAAAACAAGGCGCCCGCCTGACCCTCTTCTACCTCCCTCCCCCCTGAGGGGAGGGCGACTCGGCCCCAGCCGAGCGGGGTGGGGGTCCCCGCCCGCCGACAATCACGACGGCCAATCCCGACCCCCAGCAACCCCTAGCGCCGCCAGCCGCAACCTCTATGCTACCCACTCCCCGCTATCGACCCGGAGCCTCCCGCTTGTGCGCCTCACCCTGCTTGCCGTCCTGCTGATGTCCGCTCCCGCCGCCGCCGCCCCGATCACCTACCCGGCCACCGCCACCGTCGCCCAGACCGACATCCAGCACGGCGTCCCCGTTGCCGACCCCTATCGCTGGCTCGAAAACGACGTCCGTACCGATCCGAAGGTCGCCGCTTGGGTCGCCGCCCAGAACACCGCCACCGACGCCTTCCTGGCGACCTTGCCCGGCCGCGAGAAAATCCGCGCCCGCCTGACCCAACTGTGGAACTACGAACGTTTCGGCGTCCCGCGCCTGCGCGGCACCACGCAATTCTACACCCGCAATTCCGGCCTGCAGAATCAGGCCGTTCTTTATGTCGAGCAGCCCGGCACCCCGGCGCGCATCCTCCTCGATCCCAATCCCTGGGCCAAGGACGGCGCCACCGCCCTTGCCGAATGGGAGCCTTCCGAGGACGGCAAATGCCTCGCCTATGCCGTCCAGGACGGCGGTACCGACTGGCGCACCATAAAAGTCCGCGACGTCGCCACCGGTACCGATCTCACCGACACCATAGAATGGGCAAAATTCACCGGCATCGCCTGGACCAGGGACGGCGGCGGCTTCTATTATTCACGCTTCGCCGCCCCTGCGCCCGGCGAAAAGTTCCAGTCGACCAACCTTAACCAGCATTTGATGTTCCACCGCCTCGGCACCGCCCAAGCCGCCGACACGCTGGTTTACGCCACCCCCGATCGCCCCAAGCTCGGCCACGGCGCACAGGTCACCGACGACGGCCGCTGGCTGATCATCACCTCGTCGGCCGGCACCGACGCTCGCTACGAAGTCACCATCGCGGACTTGGCCAGGGCCGAGAAACCCCGCACCCTCATTCCCGGTCTCGACCATAGCTGGAACCTGGCGGGCACCCGCGGCACCACGCTCTATTTCGTCACCGACAAGGATGCCCCGCGCTATCGCCTCGTCGCCGTCGATGCCCTAACCGCCAAGCTCACTGAAGTCATCCCGCAGGGCCCCGCCACCATCACCGGCGCCGCAATGTCGGGCAACCGCTTCATTATCGAGACGCTGTCGGACGCCAAGTCGGTCGTCGATGTCCACGACCTCACGGGCAAGCTCGCCGGCACCGTTCCTCTCCCCGGCATCGGCAGCGCCTCGGGCTTCGAAGGCGGCGACACCCCGCTGACCTATTTCGCCTTTTCGAGCTTCGCCACCCCGGCGACGATCTGGTCGTACGACAGCGCCACCAACAAAGCCGCAGTCATCCGCACCCCTAAGGTCGATTTCGATCCCGCCGACTACACCGTCTCCCAAGTCTTCTTCACCTCGAAGGACGGCACCAAAGTGCCGATGTTCATCAGCCACAAGAAGTCGCTCGACCTGACCAAGACCCACCCGACGCTGCTCTACGGCTATGGCGGCTTCAACGTCTCGTTGCCCCCTGGCTTCTCGGCGTCGCGTCTCGCCTGGATGGAAATGGGCGGCATCTTCGTCCAGGCCAATCTGCGCGGCGGCGGCGAATACGGTGCCGAATGGCACGACGCCGGGCGGCTCGCCAAAAAGCAGAACGTTTTCGACGATTTCACCGGCGCCGCCGAAGCCCTTATCGCCAAGGGCCTGACGACGCCGCAACAACTCGCCATCCAGGGCGGTTCCAACGGCGGGCTGCTCGTCGGCGCCGCCGTCAACCAGCGCCCCGACCTCTTTGCGGCCGCCCTGCCCGCCGTCGGCGTCATGGACATGCTGCGCTTCAACCGCTTCACCGCCGGGCGCTACTGGGTCGATGACTACGGCGATCCCGCCAACGCCGCCGATTTCAAGACCTTGCTGGCCTATTCACCGTACCACAATATCCGCAGCGGCACGGACTACCCGGCCATCCTCGTCACCACCGCCGATACCGACGACCGGGTCGTCCCCGGCCACAGCTTCAAATACACCGCTGCGCTGCAGGCGGCGAAGCTCGGCGACAAGCCGCACTTCATCCGCATCGAAACCCGCGCCGGCCACGGTTCCGGCAAGCCCACCGACAAGATCATCGCCGAAGCCGCCGATCTCTGGGCCTTCGCCGGCCATTTCACCGGCCTGACCAAGTAGGAATCCCGATGTTTCGCAATCTCGCCGCCGCCTTGTTGCTGGGTCTCACACCTATGTTCTCTGGCATGACCATCGCCGCCCCCATCACCTACCCGGCCACCACCACGGTCCCCCAATCCGACACCAGCTTCGGCACGTCGGTAGAGGACCCGTATCGCTGGCTCGAAGGCGATGTCCGCACCCAAAAGCCCGTCGCCGACTGGGTCGCCGCCGAGAACAAGGTAACGCAAAGCTACCTCGCGACCCTGCCCGGCCGCGACGCCATCAAAGTCCGCCTGACCCAGCTTTTCGATTTCGAGCGCGTCACCGTCCCCGAAGTCCGCAGCGGTCGTATTTTCTTCCGCCGCAACACCGGCCTGCAGAACCAGTCGGTCCTAATGGTGCAGGACGGAACTGCCGCGCCGCGGGTCCTCATCGACCCCAACCTCTGGGCCAAGGACGGCGCCACCGCCCTCGCCGAATGGGCGCCCTCAGCCGACGGCAAGCGCATTGCCTATGCCATCCAGGACGGCGGCAGCGACTGGCGCACCATCAAGGTGCTCGACGTCGAGACCGGCCAGATCCTCGCCGACGACCTCGACTGGGTCAAATTCTCCAAGATCGCCTGGAACGCCGACAATTACGGCTTCTTCTACTCGCGCCATCCAGCCACCCCCAAGGGCAAGGATTTCGTCTCGGCGGTCTATGACCACAATGTCTTCTTCCACCGCGTCGGCACCCCGCAAACCGCCGACACCCAGATCTACGCCTCGACCGAACACCGCGGCTATTACAACGAGGCCGAGACCAGCCCCGACGGCCGCTGGCTGGTCATCCGCTCGAGCACCGGCTCCGACGACAGCTATGAAATCCGCGTCCAGGATCTCTCCGACCCGGCGTCCAAACTCACCACCCTGATCGCCAAACGTGCCGACGACTGGCGCTTCGCCGGCAATGTCGGCGGCTCCCTGTATTTCGCCACCAACGCCGGCGCACCGCGCTACAAGGTCGTCGCCTTCGACAAACTGACCGGCGCACCGCGCACCATCGTCGCCGAAGGCAAGGACACCATCACCGGTGCCCACATCCTCGGCGACCGCCTGGTCGTCACCGCGCTCAAGGACGCCAGCACGTCGGTCCGCCGCTACTCGCTCGCCGGCGCCCCGCAAGGCCAGGTCGCCCTCCCCGGCCTCGGCACCGCCGCCGGCTTCGAAGCGACCCCCGGCACCGCCGTCAGCTATTACAGCTTCGCCAGCTACAACACCCCGCCGACGCTCTACCGCTATGACGCCGCCACCAACACCAGCACCGCCTTCAACGCCCCCAAGGTCGCCTTCAGCCCCGCCGACTATGTCGTCACCCAGGTTTTCGCGACCTCGAAGGACGGCACCAAAGTCCCGATCTTCGTAACCCATAAAAAGGGCCTCGACCTGTCGAAAGGCGCCCCAACGCTGATGTACGGTTACGGCGGTTTCAACATCAACGTCCTGCCGAACTTCAAGGTCGGCGCGCTCGCCTGGATGGAAATGGGCGGCGTCTATGCCGAGGTCACCCTGCGCGGTGGCGGCGAATACGGCGCGGCCTGGCACGACGCCGGCACCCGCCTGCAGAAGCAAAACGTCTTCGACGATTTCATCGCCGCCGGCGAATATCTCATCAAGTCGGGCACCACCCCCGGGAACGGCCTCGCCATCCAGGGCGGCTCCAACGGCGGGCTTCTCGTCGGCGCCGTCGTCAACCAGCGCCCCGACCTCTTCGCCGCCGCGCTTCCGGCGGTCGGCGTCATGGACATGCTGCGTTTCCCGCTGTTCACCGAAGGCCGCACCTGGACCGACGACTACGGCGACCCCGCCGACGCCGCCCAGTTCAAGAACCTCTACGGCTATTCGCCCTACCACAACATCCGCGCCGGCCAGGATTACCCGGCCATCATGGTCACCACCGCCGACACCGATGACCGCGTCGTCCCCGGCCACAGCTTCAAATATGCCGCCGCGCTGCAGGCCGCCAAGATCGGCGACAAGCCGCATTTGATCCGAATCGAAACCCGCGCCGGCCACGGCAGCGGCAAGCCTACCTCGAAACAGATCGAAGAAATCGCCGACCTCTGGACCTTCATCGCCCACTGGACCGGTCTGAAAAAGTAGCATCTTTTCTTCTCCCCTCCCTTCTTCAGCCGTAAGGCGACGCCTTCGCGTCAACGGAGGGGTCGGGGGTGGGTGAGTCTGCCCCTACCCCAACAAAAACCCCCGCACCGCCTCCGCAACCCCCGCATCCCCAGCCGCGACAACCCGGCCATCACTCCCCAACCGCAGCGCCGCGCCGGCCCAATCCGTCATCACCCCGCCCGCCCCGGTAACCACCGGCACCAGCGCCGCCCAGTCGTGCACCTTCAGCTCAGCCTCGACCACGACATCGAGATGCCCCGAAGCCACCAGCCCATAATTATGGCAATCCCCCCCATAAAGCACATCGAGCGCCACCGCCTGCACCTTCGAAAACGCCCCAAAATCCTCGGCCGAAAACGCATGCGGAGACGTCGTCCCGACCCGCGCCTGCGCCACCCCCCCGCACCGCCGCACATGCGCCGGATGCCCGCCGAACAAGGTCGGCCGCCCAACCGCTCCTACCCAGCGATCGCCGATAATACACTGGTCGATCATCCCCAGCACCGGCACGCCATCCTCGAGCAACGCAATCAGCGTCCCGAAAATCGGCCTTCCGGCAACGAACGCCCGCGTCCCGTCGATCGGATCGAGCACCCAAACCCGCGCCGCATCCGCCCGGTCATCGCCATATTCCTCGCCGATCACCCCGTCATGCGGCCGATGCTCCGCCAGCAAAGCCCGGATCGCCGCTTCCGCCGCGCGATCCGCCACCGTCACCGGCGAAAAATCTTCCTTGGTCTCGACAAGGAACGGCCGCCGAAAATAAGGCCGTATCGCCGCCCCCGCCGCATCTGCCAGCACATGCGCCAGCGCAATATCCTCGTCCATCACCACTTCTTGTCCTCCCCCTCAGCCGTAGGCGACGCCTTCGCGTCAACGGGGGAGGCGAGAGACGCGTCTTCACGCGGCCCGGGTGGGGGTGTCCCCCCGTCCCGAAAATCACCAAATCCCACACCCAACTCCCAAATCCACATCCCCACCCGATACCCCCTGTCACGCCCCCCGCCAACCGCGCTAACCTCCCCCCATGACAAGCAACATCCACATCGGCGTCGGCGGCTGGGATTTCGATCCCTGGCGCGGCACCTTCTACCCCGACGGCCTCGCCAAGACGAAGCAACTCGCCTTCGCCGCCCAGCACCTCACAGCCACCGAGATCAACGCCACCTTCTACGGCCGCCAGAAACCCGCCACCTTCGCCAAATGGGCCGCCAGCGTGCCCGACGGCTTCCGTTTCGCCGTCAAGGCCTCCCGCTACAGCACCGCCCGAAAAATCCTCGCCGAGGGCGAAGAATCAATCCGCATGTTCCTCGAACAAGGCTTTACCGAACTCGGCGACCACCTCGGCCCGATCCTCTGGCAATTCACCCCCACCAAGCGCTTCGACCCTGACGACTTCGCCGCCTTCGTCGCCATGCTCCCGGCAAAGCAGGACGGCATCCCCCTCCAGCACGCCCTCGAAGTCCGCCACGACAGTTTCAAGGACCCCGCCTTCATCGCCCTTGCCAGGAAAGCCAACGCGGCCATCGTCTTCGCGGATTCAGACGATTACCCGATGATCGACGAACCCACCGCCGATTTCACCTACGCGCGCCTCCAGCGCGCCACCGAGGCCCACCCCACCGGCTACAGCCCCGCAGACCTCGACGCCTGGGCCGAAAAAACCCGCACCTGGGCCGCCAACAAGCGCCAGACCTACATCTACTTCATCTCCGGCGCCAAGGTCCGCAACCCCGCCGCCGCCACGGCCCTCATCGAACGCCTGGCGCAAAAATAACCGGTTTGAGCCCTCGCCCCGCCTGTGCCACGATGCCGGCACATCCACGGGGGTCCCTTTTCCATGAAGTTCCGCAGCATCACGCTCGCCATCCTGCTCGCCGGCACGGCACCCGCTCTCGCCCAACTCACGCCCCAACAAGCCGCCAACGAAAAGTCCCTCGACGCCAGCATCTCCGCCGCCGAACAAATGGCCTGGCTCAAGCAAATGGCCTCCGCCCCCAACCACGTCGGCTCGGCGCACAACAAGGCCAACGCCGAGTTCATCCTGTCGAAATTCAAGGAATGGGGCTGGGACGCCGCTATCGAGCGCTTCGACGTGCTCTACCCCACCCCGCTCACGGTCAGCCTCGAGCTCGTCGCCCCCACCGCCATCAAGCTCGGCGGCCAGGAACCCACCATCGCCGAGGACGCCAGCTCAGCCAACCTCGCCGACGCACTTCCCCCATACGTCGCCTTCCAGGGTGACGGCGATGTCACCGCCGACGTCGTCTATGTGAACTACGGCCTGCCCGCCGACTACGACGCCCTCGCCCGCCGCGGCGTCGATGTCCGCGGCAAGATCGCCCTCGCCCGCTACGGCGGCGGCTGGCGCGGCCTCAAGCCGAAACTCGCCCAGGAACACGGCGCCGTCGGCACCCTCATCTATTCCGATCCCGCCAACGACGGCTATGCCACCGCCGACACCTATCCCAGCGGCGGCGCCCGCCCCGAAAACGCCGTCCAGCGCGGCTCCGTCGCCGACATGACGGTCTATCCCGGCGACCCCACCACCCCCGGCTATGGCTCGGTCCCGGGCGCAAAACACCTCGCCCGCGACAAGGCGGCGACCATCCTCAAGATCCCCGTCCTGCCGATCTCCTACGGCGACGCCCAGAAAATCTTCGCCACCATGGGCGGACCCCGCGCGCCCGACGACTTCCGCGGCGCGCTCCCCCTCTCCTATCACCTCGGCGGCGACGGCAAGACCCAGGTCCGCCTCGCCGTCAAATCCGACTGGAGCCTGAAGCCCGCCTACAACGTCATCGCCAAGCTCAAGGGCAAGGACCGTCCCGACGAATGGGTCGTCCGCGGCAACCACCACGACGGCTGGGTCTTCGGCGCCTCCGATCCGCTCTCGGGCAACGTCGCCATGCTGTCCGAGGCCAAGGCCCTCGGCGCTATGGCCAAGGCCGGCTGGCAGCCCTCGCGCACCATCGTCTATGCCAGCTGGGACGCCGAGGAACCGATGCTCCTCGGCAGCACCGAATGGGTCGAAACCCACGCCGCCGAGCTCCAGAAAAAGGCCGTCATCTACATCAACACCGATGGCAACGGCCGCGGCTTCCAATATGCGGAGGGCAGCCACCAATGGCAGCACCTCGTCAACCAGGTCGCCCGCGACGTGAAGGACCCGCAAACCGGCGCCAGCGTCGGCGATCGCGCCCGCGCCCGGCTCCGCGCCAACGCTTATGATGGCCAGGCCGTCGCCGAAACCACGCTCGCTGCGGCCGAATCCGGCGGTGACCTGCCCATCGGCGCGCTCGGCTCGGGCTCGGACTATTCGTCATTCCTCCAGCATCTCGGCATCCCCGCCCTCAACATCGGCTATGGCGGCGAGGACGAATCCGGCGGCGCCTACCACTCGATCTACGACAGCTACGAACACTTCACCCGCTTCGACGACCCCGGCCTCGCCTATGGCGCCGCGCTCTCGCAAACCACCGGCCGCCTCGTCCTGCGCATCGCCGACGCCCCCACCCCGCCGGTCCGCTTCGCCGATTTCGCCACCACCGTGAAAACCTACCTCGCCGAGGTAAAAACCCTCGTCGAAACCCGCCGCAAGCAGGACACCAAACGCGAAGCCCTGCTCACCGCGGGCAGCTTCACCCTCGCCAGCGACCCCAAGGCCCCCGTCACCGCCGCCCTTCCCCTGCCGGCCACCCCCATCATCGAGCTCGCCGCCCTCGAAAACGCCGTCACCCGCCTCGAATCCAGTGCCAAGGCTTTCGACGCCGCCCTCACCGCAAAAGGCCCGGCTCTGACCACGGCCGCCCGCACCAAGCTCAACGCCCTGCTCCGCGACATCGACCAGCAACTCCTCATCCCGGAGGGCCTCCCCGGCCGCAGCTGGTACAAACACTCGATCTACGCCCCCGGCCGCTTCACCGGCTACGGCGCCAAAACCCTCCCCGGCGTCCGCGAAGCCATCGAAGAACGCCGCTTCACCGACGCCAACCGCTACGCCGCCCTAACCGCCGCCGCCCTCGACCGCTACGCCACCCGCCTCGACACCGCCCGCGCGGTGTTGGGGTAAGCGGCGACACAATCAGGTCATCCCCCCTCCTTCGTCGCAACACCGCTCTTCATCGTCACCCCGGCGAAGGCCGGGGCCCATCTCGCGAACTCGGCAGCATAAGGGCCTCCGGCGGCTGGGGCCTCGGCCCCAGACCCATTGCAATTTGCAAGGTTTAACGGGTTAGGGACCACTTGCAGACTGGCGGCGTCTGAGCCGGTGATAGGTAAAGCCGCGGCTCGCTTGGCCCTCAACGGTCACGACCGCCCTCGACCCAGTTCCGGATGATCCTGATGTCGCCACCGTTCGGCGTTTCCGACAGAAGTTGCCGTTTGCTCCCCGCCAAGCCCCCGGTCAGCAAGGTGTGGCCCTTTTCGCCGTGCGAGACAGTGTCTCCAATATCTGAAAGCGGTGATTCCCTTGCGGCACCAACGCTCGGCGCCGCCAAACCGGTTCGCTAATCTGGACATCGCTACTCGGCCAGTAAAAAAGGTTGAAACAGCGCCGCTCCCACTTCTCTGATTACCGCCTCGCCTAACTGTGCCAGAATATATTCGGTGGCTGCATGGGATGGTGCGAGTGATTCACGAGAGTTGGCCGTGGAAACAACGGCATTTAAAGGATGCGGATATTCTTGAGCGGTGGTCAACCAAGCCGGTCTCGGACCGCAGGAGCTACCTTTTAGAAAACAAGGTATTCAACTCCGCGTACGCTATGCGGAAGTTGGCTCATAGCTACAAGTTATCTAGCTCCTTTGACGACCGTAACGTCAATTGTAACCGCTATCTTTCAATCAAGCCGTTGACATGGCGTGAAAGATGGCAATACTGGGAACATTTCGACTTCGATAATTTTAAACCTATTAAAGTATCGGCGTTAGGCCTTATCGATACAATCATACATAGTTACATTTTCTGGGAATTTGCCACCGAGAAATCGTCGTTAGCAATAAAATTTGTTGTTACTTCCGATCGGAAACGCAACAGTTACCTTCTTGAGTTTAGCTTAGAGTCCTACCTCGCGTTAATGCGAGATGCTGGGCAGGATCATCCAAGTAATATCCAGATGGCTTACAGTGAGGAAGATGGCGATTGGCGTATGTGGCGAGGACGTGGTCAGCCACCCCAGCATATCGCTGCGAAGTTGTTCGGTCCTCGTAAGTCATTGGAGTAGCCCTATTGCCGCGTCTATCCGAGGGGCAGCGCCTGACCAAAACGCTGACGGCGCTGAAGGCATTGCAGCGCCGACCTAAAAGCGATGCCCACATTGGCTTAGATATTCAGGAAAATCTCATAATACTGATATCTCGCGCAGAAATGAGCATAACTCGCCAGAAGAGCGCGATCAGTTCAGTTCGTGCGAGCCTTAGTAAAAAAGGACTTGATAAGGAGGAGGCGAATTTTGCAAAAGCTAAACTCACTCAGCACAATGACTGCATTGAACAGCATAGGTCCACTATCGGCTTATGCAGAGATATCGGTGATAGTATTGCATTTTTGTACATTGACCGATGGGACATCAAGCCGCTCTTCCTGAAAGAGTCGGCAGGAAACATTACCGGCAAGCGAGGCAATAGGCTTGAGCGCGCAATTTTGCGCAGGCTATTCAAGGAAGGATGTCCATGTCTTCTCAACGACTTAACGGGTTCGCTCCGATTTGCTGATCTCACGCTGTTTGGCCCATATGGGACGTTCGGACTGATCGAAGCAAAAAGTGGAAATGGCGGAAACAAGAAGCGCGCGGGTCGGCAGCAGGCCAAAGCAAAAGCCGTCATGGAGTACCTGATAACCGATAAGCGCGAACTTGAAGGCGCGCCTATGTTAAGGAGGTCGTTACAGGAGAAGCCACGATATCACGTAGGGCATCTAAATCGACTTCTCTATACCTACATCAGCGAGAGTAGAAGGCAAGCGTTTCGGGAGGTAGAACCTGGGGTTTTCTACACGATCCTTGGAGAAGAACCCTCTGGGCCGGTAATTACTCACCCCCTTGCCAAACCGGGCTGTCCGTGATTCATCCTTTCCATGAATCGCGAGGATCTTGAGGGGCTTACGAAACCTGAGTTGATTGATCTGGT
>NZ_BMJM01000004.1 GCF_014643455.1 Sandarakinorhabdus glacialis | reverse complement strand
CGATACCGCCGCTATCGATCAAGCCCTCGAAGCCCTCGGACGTCGATGGAGCCGCCGAAAAGCCTGAACGGCGCCGCCCCATGCGGTTCTCACCGGATGCTTACGCCTGAGCGGCAGCGAAAGCAGCTGAAAGTTATTGGGAGAATGACTCTAGATGACCTCCACACCTCAAGCCTAAAGGAACTAGGGGGTTTAGAGATTGACCCAATGAGGAACCAAGGCCCCTTAAGCTACCTAAGTTCTTTCTTTCTTCTATCTGTTACCTAAGTAGCGAAAGGCTTAAGCCTTACGACCTGAGCCTACTTAAGTTACTTAAGTTCTTTTGACTATGACGCAGGCCCGCGCACCGCCCGCACACGTGTAGTAATATGCACCCCTGTTTCGAGGGCGGCTAGACGGCGGCTTAGGAGGGCCGATTGATGGCTTCGACCTAGGGCGCAGTGGGCGGCGGGAGATAGCATAGAAGAACACAGTAGGTTGGCTGTGGATAACTCCAAGTGGCACCTACCCCCCACCCGACCCCCGCGTGCTTCAAACTCCAAGAGCTAGCCTTGTGTGAAACACCGTAGCGTCGATGTTTGAGGCCGACCTCTCCCCGGCTAACTTCATTCCCGGCTGGCTTCAGCAACCTTAGCCGCAAGCCCTTGGACCTGGCCCTCTGTTAGGATGAGCTGTTGTGCGGCCTCCTCGCCTTCAGGAACTTGGAACAGTGCATAGACCCCACCTCCCATGGCCGTGACGCCTAGGTCTTCAGTGCGGACTGTAGAAGGATGGAGAAGCTACTAGCGACGAAGGGCGTCCGACCCTCTCACGGTATAGTGATCGCCGCCTATCGAGCCTTGGGTCCCCTTTCGCCGCCTCGCCTGAGTCCCTGAAGCCTGCCTCCCCCTGTGTTCAAAAACACCGCTAAAGCCTGCCAGTTGTTGTTGTTGGTTCGCCTCTCTACGGTGGCGCGTAGCTGACAGGGGGACTGTATGAGTGAAGCACAATTAGAGCGGCTACTTCTGGCGCTCTTTGGATTGCTGGCGCTTCTAGCGATTACAATACCTCTCGCTTTCCTCGTTTGGCTTTGGCGCTGGCTCTTTGTGACACCTGAACCTTAGCCAGAGGAGAACAACTTATCGCCTAGTCGGTGTGAGCTCCCACATCACCGCATAGCAATCAAAAAGAAGGGGTCTTGACGACATAATAGGCTCATGACCGGGCCGCCGGGGTCGGGGAAGTCGTTGCTGGCGGCGGCCTTGCCGGGGATATTGCCTGAACTGACGCCGGCGGAAGCGCTCGAAGTGTCGATGGTGGCGTCGATGGCGGGGGAGCTCGAGGGCGGCCGGCTGGTGCGCACGCGGCCGTTCCGCAGCCCGCATCACAGCGCCTCGATGCCGGCATTGGTCGGCGGCGGGGCGCGGGCACGACCCGGCGAGGTCAGCCTCGCGCATCTGGGGATCTTGTTCCTCGACGAGCTGCCCGAGTTCCAGCGCGGCGTGCTCGATTCGCTGCGCCAGCCGCTCGAAACCGGCACGGTGATGGTCGCTCGCGCCGCGGCGCATGTCAGTTATCCGGCGCGGGTGCAGTTGATCGCGGCGATGAACCCGTGCCGGTGCGGGCACCTGGGCGACCCATCACAGGCGTGTTCGCGGGCGCCGAAATGCGCCGCCGACTACCAGGCGCGGATTTCGGGGCCGCTGCTCGACCGCATCGATCTCCATGTCGACGTGCCGGCGGTGAGCGCCGCCGACCTGACGCTGCCCCCGCCGGCCGAAACATCGGCGCATGTCGCGGCGCGCGTGGCGGCGGCGCGCGCCATCCAGACGGCGCGCTATGCCGGGGTCAAGGTGCGGACCAATGCCGAGGCCGATGGCAAGGTGCTCGAGGCGGCGGCGACGCCCGACGCCGCGGGGGCCAAGCTGCTGGCGCAAGCGGCGAAATCGATGCGGCTCTCCGCGCGCGGTTATCACCGGGTGCTGCGGGTGGCGCGGACGCTTGCCGATCTTGGCGGTGCCGAAACGGTGGCCCGCATTCACATTGCCGAGGCGTTGAGTTACCGTCGCCGCGCGCCGACAAACTAGGGGGACACCATGGACAAGCCCGTGACGCGGTGGATGATCGAGCCGCTGCGCAAATATGCGACGTTCGAGGGGCGCGCGCGGCGCCAGGAATATTGGTGGTTCTGGCTGTTCACCGTGATTGTCATCGCCGTGCTGGGCATGGTCGATGCGATGGTCATCGGCACCGATCGTTATGTCGAATATGGCGCTGGGCCGTTCACCGGGCTGGCGGCCTTGGCATTTATCATTCCCAGCATTGCCGTCGGCATCCGGCGCCTGCATGATCGCGACAAATCGGGCTGGTTCCTGCTGCTCGGCCTGATCCCGATTATCGGCAGCATCATTCTGCTGGTCTGGTACGTCCAGCGTGGTACCGTGGGCGTCAATCGCTTCGGGCCCGATCCTGTCGCCTGACAGATCGTCACGAAGGACCGTTAGCAGGAATTTTGCGTTAGACATCCAAACCCAAGGAGAAGTCGCATGGGCATCTACAGTTTCATCAAGGAAAAGCTCGGTGTCGGTGGGCCCGATCCCGACAAGATCACAGCGCAGGTCAAGACGCTTGGGCTTCAGGTGCAAAATTTCGGCGTGACGATCGCCGACGGTGTCGCGACAGTGACCGGGCTTGCGGTCAATCGCGCCGAAGCGTCCAAGATCGTCATGGCGGTCGGCAACAACGACGGCATCCAGAAGGTCAACAACCAGATGCGGGTGCCGCTGTCCTCGATCCAGCCACCGGCCGGCGCCGCGCCAGCCCCGGCACAGGGCGACGATCATGCCGATGAGGACGCGGTGGTGTTCTACCCCGTCGAAAAGGGCGACACGCTGTCGGCGATCGCCAAGCGGCTGTACGGCGATGCCAACAAGTACAACAAGATCTTCGAGGCCAATCGCCCGATGCTGACGCATCCGGACAAGATCTATCCGGGCCAGGTGCTGCGCGTTCCGCCGCTCTGATCACGGATTGACAGACGTTCGGCGAGGGGCGGCACTTCGGTGTCGCCCCTTTTCGTTTCTACCGGCAACCGCCTCGATGGTGGCGACCGGCACGACGCCGGTGTCCCATTTGGCGATGACGGCAGTGGCGACTGCGTTGCCGATGACGTTGGTGGCGCTGCGCCCCATGTCGAGGAAGTGATCGACCGCGAGAATAAGGACAAGGCCGCCTTCGGGGATGCCGAAGAACGGCAAGGTCGCGGCGATGACCACCAGGCTGGCGCGCGGGACGCCGGCGATGCCCTTCGAGGTGATCATCAGCATGCCGAGCATGAAGACCTGCTGGGCAAGCGAAAGCTCGATGCCATAGGCCTGGGCGATAAAGATGCTGGCAAAGGCGCAGTACATCATCGAGCCGTCGAGGTTGAACGAATAGCCCAGCGGCAGCACAAAGCTGGCGATCCGGTTCGGCACGCCGAAGCGCTCGAGCGATTGCAGCAGCTTGGGATAGGCGGCCTCGGACGATGCCGTGGCGAAGGTGATCAGGAATGGCTCGCGAATGGCGGGGATCAGGCGGCGGATGGCGGGAAAGCCGATGACCGCGGATCCGGCCCCCAGGAGCACGACCCAGAGCACCGCGAGCGCGAGGTAGAAGCCGCCGATAAACTTGCCGAAGACAAGCAGGATGCCGAGGCCCTCGACAGCAATCGCCGACGCGATGGCGGCAAAGACCGCGGCGGGCGCGACGTTCATCACATAGCCGGTGATCTTGAGCATCATGTGCATCACCGCATCGAGGCCGGCGACAATGGGCTTGCCGGCGTCGCCGATGGCGATCAGCGCAGTACCGGCGAACAGCGAGAACACCACGATCTGGAGGATTTCGTTGGTCGCCATGGCATCGATGATCGAGCTCGGCACGATGTGTTCGATAAACTTGGCGAGGTCGAAATTGGTCTTGGCGATGCCCGAGGCAGCATCGGCGGCCGGCAGCGCGAGGCCCACACCGACGCCGGGTTCGAGCAGATTGACCATGAAGATGCCGAGCGACAACGACACGACCGACGCCGCGATGAACCAGGCAATGGTGCGGATGAAGGTGCGGCCGACGGCACCGCCACTGCCCATGTGCGCGATGCCGACGACGAGCGTCGACAGCACCAGCGGCGCGATGATCATCTTGATAAGGCGGAGAAAGACGTTGGTGACGATGCCGAGGTAGTAGGCCGCCTCCTTGGCTTGGTCGGGCGTCGCGGCGAGCCGATTGATGGCATAGCCGGTGATCAACCCGGCAACGAGCGCGATAAGGATCCAGCGGGTCAGACGATTGGTGGCCATGGGGGCGTAGGCTTCGGGGGAGAGGCGGTTCGGGTCAAGCGATTTTGCTGCGGGCAAAATACCGGCCCCTGCTGGCGGTAGCGCTGAATTGCTCTAGAAACATCGGATGATCAAATTCTCTGCCGTGCCCGTCCTAGCAATGCTGATCGCGGCGGGACCGGGGCAGGCGGCACCCGGCGACGCCGCCGACGCCCGGGCCATCCTCGAAAAAGGCGTTGCATTCGACACGGTCAAGGGTCGCGGCAAGGTGCCGGCCTATGCCGAATATCTGAAATCGGCGCTTGTCGGCGCAGGCTTTGCCGCCGGCGACATCGCGATCGAGCCGGTCGGCGAAACGGCAAATCTGCACCTGGTCTGGAAGGGCAAGGGCAACAAGCCGCCGATGGCCATCACCGGGCATATGGACGTGGTCGAGGCCGATCCCAAGGACTGGGTCCGCGATCCGTTCAAGGCAATCGAGGATGGCGGCTATCTGTTCGGGCGCGGCGTCGGCGATAACAAGTTCGACGTGTCGATGGTCGTGGCGACGCTGGCGAAACTGAAGTCGAGCGGCTTTGTACCGGGCCGCGACATTCATCTGTTCCTTTCGGGCGACGAGGAAACCGACGGCACGACGGCCGTGCTGCAGGCAAAGCAAGCCAAGGCGGCGGGGGTCGATTTCATGCTCAACAGCGATGGCGGCGGCGGCGCGCTCGATACCGGCAACACGCCCATCGGCTATGGCCTGTCGGCGGCCGAAAAAACCTATGTCGACTACCGGATCACGGTGACCAATCCGGGTGGCCATAGCAGCCGCCCGACCAGCCCCAACGCCATCGCGCAGATCGGCACCGCGGCCGGCAAAATCAGCGACTATCGCTTCAAGCCGCAGATCAACCACATCACAAGGGCGTCGCTGACGGCGGAAGGGACCAAGATCGGCGGTGCCATGGGCGCAGCGATGCTGGCGTTCGCCAAAAACCCGTCAGACGCCGCGGCGATCGCGACATTGAGCGCCGCGCCGGGCGGCATCGGGCAGATCGCGACGACGTGCGTGCCGACGATGATCACCGGCGGCCATGCGCCGAATGCCTTGCCGCAAAAGGCCGAGCTGACGATCAATTGCCGAATTTTTCCGGGCTTCACCGTGGCTGCGGTAACGCAGGAGCTGCGGGCGCTGATCAGCGACCCGGCGATCAAAATCGAAGCCGTGCTCGAATGGCCATCGCCGCCGCCTTCGCCGCTGCGGGGCGACATCATGGCGGCGGTCGGCAAGGCCGTCTCCGCCAACCGGCCGGGCGTGGCGGTGACGCCGGTGATGGATTCGGGCGCATCCGACAGCGTCTTCTACCGGGCTTTGGGGATCCCCTCATATGGGACCAGCGCGCTGTTCATGCGCGAGGAGGACGCCTTTGCCCATGGTCTCAATGAGCGCATTCCGCTGGCGGCGATCGCGCCGGCACTGCGGCACTGGCAGGTCCTCATCACCGAACTGGCGAAATAGGCCTAGTGCGCTCGGCGGCCGGCGGCGGCGCGCCGGGCGAGGGTCAGGATCGCCGTGTCGGCAAGGGTTTCGCCCAGGCTGCCGCTCGTCTTGATGGCGCGCTCGGCGGCGAGGATTTCACCTAGGCTGCGGACGATGCCTTGCGTGGTCCACAGCGTCAGCTCGATGGCGACGGCGTCCTTTTCCTTCCAGAAGATCGGCGGTCGGGCGCCTTCGACGGCGGTCCTGGCGCTGGCGCCGCCATCGACGATGCCGCGCAGGGATAGCAGCATCGTCAGGCGGCGTTCGATGGCGCGCAGCACGACGATGCCGATGCCGGTGGGCAGGCGCCCGAGCAGGTCGACGACCGCGGCGGGACGGCCACCGGCGACGGCGGCGACAAGGGCGTATTGGTCGGCGTCCCCTGCCCCGACACCGAGCGCGGCGACGTCGGTGACCTCGAGCGGCTGCGGCCGGTCGGCATCGCTGTCGAGATAGAGGCTGAGCTTTTCGACTTCGCGGCGGATCAACGTGCGGTCGCCGGCGGCGGCTTCGAATAGCGCGATGGCGGCTTCGCGGCTGGCGCGCAGGCCCATCGGGGCCGCGATTTCGCCCACGAGGCGCGTGGCATCGCGCAGGCTGGGTTCGTAGCTGACCAACGAGGCGATTTGCGCGGTCTTTTCAGCAAAAGCCTGGAGCTTGGAGCCTTTTTTCAGGGTTCCGGCGATGGCGACGACGGGGTTGCCGGCCGGACTATCGAGCAGCGCGGTGATCGCAGCGAGCCCGTCCTCCTCGAGGCCTTCGACGCGCACGAGGGTGCGGTCGCCGAACATCGACATCATGCCGGCGGCGGCAACAAGGCTTTGCGGGTCGGACGAGACTGTGTTGCCGGCCAGGGTTTCGACCGCCATCGGATTGGCCGGATCGGCGAACTGGCGCGCGAGTTGGTCGGCATGGTCGCGCGAGGCGGCGGCGTCCTGCCCGTGGAGCAGGACGAGCCGCACATCATCGGGCCAGCGGCGGTAGAGCGCCTGAATGCGGGCGGTGTCGACCTTCACCCGTCAGCTTGGCACATCGGGAGCAACGCGCGAAAATTGCGCGATGCGGGCAGTGATCTGCCGGGCAATGTCGACCGACAGGCGATCGAGCGCGGTGGTTTCGGCCGCAACCACGGCATAGTTCGAGCTGACCCGGTCGATACCGGCGTCGGCGCCGGCGGTGGCATCGAGCACGACCGCGTTGCTCGCGACATCGACGAGGCGATAGCGAGCGCGCAGGGTGCGGCGTTCGCGCGCCGCGCTGTTGTCGCCGCGGACGCCGAAGGCGACGATCTGGTCGTCGAGCTCGATTTCGAGGCGGTAGCTGGGTGCGGCCACCGGCGTGCCGAAGCGATCGATGAGCGCCTGGCGGACGAGGAAGCCGGCGCGCTCGGGGACTGGCGCGATCTCGACCTGGGTCAACATGACCGCGGCGGGGCTCTTGCTGCCGCCGGAATAGACGGGCTTGAGGCCGCAAGCCGCCAACACCAGCAAAAGCAGGACAGTCAGTCCGGCGCGGAGGCGGCGATCAGGCGACAAGGTTCACCAGCCGGTCGGGGACGATGATGACTTTTCTGGGCGCCCGGCCCTCGAGAGCGCGGACGACCTTTTCGCGACCAAGGACTTCAATCTCGAGCGCACCCCGGTCGGCGCCCTTGGCGGTCTCGAAACTGTCCTTGAGCTTGCCGTTGACCTGGATGGCGATGGTGACGGTGTCGTCGATGAGCAGCGCCGGATCGGCAACCGGCCAGGCAGCATCACAGACCATGCCGGGCTGGCCGAGCAGCGCCCAGCTTTCCTCGGCAAGGTGCGGCGTCATCGGCGAGATCAGCCGCAGCAGCACCGGGATAGCCTCGAGACGGGTCGGTGATACCGGCGCGCGTTCGATGGCGGTGACCAGTTCATACAAACGGGCGATCGCCTTGTTGAACTGCAGCCGGTCGATATCGACGGTGATCGCGGCGATAGCGCGGTGCAGAATGCGCGCCAGCTTCAGATCGGGCTCCCCGCCGACCAAAGGTTCGGTCGACGCGCAATCCTCCGCCAGACGCCAGACGCGCTGGACGAAGCGCCAGGCGCCGTCGATGCCGGCTTCGGACCAGGCCAGGTCGCGTTCCGGCGGCGAATCCGAAATGACGAACCAGCGCACCGCGTCGGCGCCATAAGTTTCGATGATCGTATCGGGGTCGACGACGTTCTTCTTCGACTTCGACATCTTGATGATGCGGCCGACCTCGACCGGCGCGCCATCGGCCTTGAGCGTCGCGCCGGCCGATGTGCGATCGACTTCCTCCGGGGTGAAATACAGCGGCGCATGACCTTCGCCTTGGTCGCGCGAGTAGGTCTCGTGAGTGACCATGCCTTGGGTGAACAGGCCGGCAAAGGGCTCGGTGACGCCAAGACGTCCGATGCGATTGAGCGCGCGGGTCCAGAACCGGGCATAAAGGAGATGCAGGATCGCGTGCTCGACGCCGCCGATATACTGGCCGACCGGCAGCCATTTTTCGGCGATTGCACGATCGAATGGCTGGTCCGTCGGCGCGCTGGCGAAGCGGATGAAATACCACGACGAATTGACGAACGTGTCGAGCGTGTCGGTTTCGCGCCGGGCCGGCTTGCCGCAGACCGGGCAGTCGACATGCTTCCACGTCGGATGATGATCGAGCGGGTTGCCCGGCACATCGAAGGTCACGTCTTCGGGCAGGACGACCGGCAGCTGGTCGTGCGGGACCGGGACGACGCCGCAGCCGTCGCAGTGGATGATCGGGATCGGCGTGCCCCAATAGCGTTGGCGCGATACGCCCCAGTCGCGCAGCCGCCAGACAATGGTGCCCTGCCCCCAGCCTTCGGCTTCGGCGCGCGCGATGACTGCCGACTTGCCGGCATCGATGGTCATGCCATCGAGGAAGCGCGAGTTGATCAGCGTGCCCGGGCCGGTATAGGCCTCGGCCTGGATCGGCGTGTCGGCCTCGCCTTCCGGGGCGACGACGCGCATCACCGGCAGCGCATATTTGCGAGCGAAATCAAGGTCGCGCTGGTCGTGCGCCGGGCAGCCGAAGATGGCGCCGGTGCCATAGTCCATCAGCACGAAATTGGCGACGAACACCGGCAGGCGGATGGTCGGGTCGAGCGGGTGAATGACGCTGAGCCCGGTGTCGAAGCCCTTTTTCTCCTGGCCCTCGATGTCGGCGGTCGAGGTGCCACCGGCGCGGCATTCGGCGATGAAGGCGGCCAGCGCCGGGTTGTTCTCGGCCAGCGACTGACTGATCGGGTGATCGGGCGCCAGCGCTGCGAAACTGGCGCCGAACAGCGTGTCGGGACGCGTCGTGAAGACGTCGAACCGTGTCTCGGAGTGGGCTACCGCAAAGGTGAAGCGCATGCCCTGCGACTTGCCGATCCAGTTTTCCTGCATCAGGCGAACTTTTTCGGGCCAGTTCTCGAGCGCGTCGAGGCCGGTGAGCAGGTCGTCGGCGAAATCGGTGATGCGCAGGAACCATTGGCTCAGCCGGCGGCGTTCGACGACGGCACCCGAGCGCCAGCCGCGACCGTCGATGACCTGTTCATTGGCAAGCACGGTCATGTCGACCGGGTCCCAGTTGACCGCTGATTCCTTGCGATAGACCAGACCGGCGGCGAGGAGGTCGAGGAACAGCGCCTGTTCCTGGCCGTAATATTCGGGCTCGCAGGTGGCGAGCTCGCGGCTCCAGTCGAAGGCGAAACCGAGACGCTTCAGCTGGGCGCGCATCGCCGCGATATTGTCGCGCGTCCAGCCGCCGGGGTGGATGCCGCGCTCGATGGCGGCGTTTTCGGCGGGCATGCCAAAGGCGTCCCAGCCCATCGGGTGAAGGACTTCGAAACCCTGGGCGCGGCGAGTGCGCGCGATGACATCGCCCATCGTGTAGTTGCGGACATGGCCGGTGTGGATGCGTCCCGATGGATAGGGAAACATCTCCAGCACATAGGCCTTGGGCCTGCGGCTGGCATCGTCGGCGACGAAGCTGCCGGCGGTGTCCCATGCCTGTTGCCAGCGCGTTTCGGCGCCCTTGTGATCGAATCGCGTCGCCATCGGCCGCTGATCAGCCGCTGAATTGGGCGCGGCGCAGGTCGCGGGCGCGGGTCAGGATGGTTTCCTCGAGCTTTTGCACGGTGCCGGCGCGCACCGGCGCATCGATCCAGCCGCTGCCGGCGAGAGTTTGGCGGATGGCGGTCACCTTGATGGCGTCGGAACGCAGGTCGGTGTCGAGGATGGCAACCGTCACCTTGACGCGCTCATTGGGGCTTTGCTGGGTGGCGTACCAATCGGTGATGATGACGCCGCCGTTGGAATCGACCTGCGACAACGGCATGAATCCGATTGTGTCGAGCGAAGCGCGCCACAGATAGGCGTTAACGCCGATCGTCGTCAGCCGGGCCGGTGCCTCGGCCGTGCCGGGCTGCGGCTTGTCCTTGCCGCCGCAAGCCGCGAGCGGGGCCATCAACGTCAGACCAACCAAGATAATAGCGACGCGACGCACAGGCGAACCTTCCAAACAATGTTGCGGCGCTTATAGGCGCGGCAAAGCCAATGCGCCAAGCCTTGTCGAACGGGCGTGAAAGCCCCGGTTTGCGGCTCGATTGTGGGAATCTAATCACAGTGCCCCGAAATATTCCGGGAGATGCCGGCCGGGTGGTCGTTAATATCTGGGCGCGGCGATTGCGGGCTGATAGGATGAAACGATGATAGGGGCAGGCGAGTCGCGCGGGGACACACGCGCCATTACCATCAGCCGGATATTTCCGGCTGTCGGCGTGCGCCTGCTTGCGTCCTTCGCGGCGGCTTCGCTGGCGGCGATGCCCGTGCTCGCGGCCGGCACGACCAAGGCCCCCACGAAGCCGGTCAAGCAGCGCTTCAGCTTCGAAACCCCGGTCACGCCGTTCCAGTCGCCGGTCAGCGACGCATCGAAGTTCAGTTTCACGGCGGCCGGCACCGGTGCATCGAGCGCGCGCTTGCAGACGGTCGAACGCGCGTTCCGGTTCACGCCATCGGGGCAAAGCGACAACCGCAAGGCACTGTCGCTCGGCGTCAACACCCGGATGACGGCGGCGACCCCCGATCGTTCGCGTGCTGTCGTGCCGACCGAGACCCTGGCCGCCTTGCCGACGGCGTATGACGTCGACCTGACGGTGGCCTGGAAGGGCTTTGCCATCAACACCGGTTTCAGCCGTGCCGAACCGGCGCCGACGGCGTTGCTGGCGGGTCGCCGCGAAGCCGTCGATATTGGCGTCAGCTATCGCGGTCGCAACTGGCAGACGAGCCTCCAGGGCATTGCCGAGGAAAGTCAGCTGCTGTCGTTTGCGCCGATCGAGCGGCGTTATTCGGTCGAGCTCGAGGGCGCCTATTCGGTGGCGCCGCGGCTTTCGGTGACGGGCGGCGTGCGTTACAAGCTGGCGCCGACGGTGCCATCGCTGCTCGACATCGACGCCGCCGACCGGTCGGTGTATTTCGGCACCAACTTCGCTTTCTGAGCGCAATGACGGATAGTATTGCCGACAGCGCCGCCGATCGGCTGGGCACGGTTCACGAAACCATTGGGCGTACAGCGCGAAATTCCGGTCGCGCAGTTGCCGATATCGAGCTTGTCGCGGTCAGCAAGACCTGGCCGGCCGAGGCGATTTCGCCGCTTATTGCCGCCGGGCAGCGCAGCTTCGGCGAAAATCGCGTTGCCGAGGCGCAGGACAAATGGCCGGGCCTGCGGGCGGCGACCTCCGGCTTGCGGCTGCATCTCGTCGGGCAATTGCAGTCGAACAAGGCCGCCGAAGCGATCGCCTTGTTCGATGTCATCCATTCGGTCGACCGGCCGTCACTGGTAACGGCGCTCGGACGCGGCATCGCGGCGGCGGGCAAGGCGCCGGACTGTTTCATCCAGGTCAATATCGGCGCCGAGCCGCAAAAGGGCGGTTGCGCGATCGGTGACCTGTCCGGGCTGCTGGCGCTGGCACGCACCGAGCGGTTGCCGATCGCCGGATTGATGTGCGTGCCGCCTGCCGATACCGAAGCGGCGCCCTTTTTTGCACTATTACAAAAACTGGCGCGTGATCATGGTGTTGGCGGCCTCAGCATGGGCATGTCGGGCGACTATGAGACGGCCGTCATGCTGGGCGCGACTGTCGTTCGTGTCGGCAGTGCGCTGTTCGGCGGTCGACAGTAACTCAGCGCGCAGGCGGCGCTTCGGTGATTGGCTCGGGCGGCGGCAGGACCATCGCGGCTTCGAGCATGGCCAGTGCCTGTGACCCGGCCTGCAAGCGATCATAGGCGGCCAGCCAGTTGCTCAGCGCAGCTGGACGCGGCGAAGGCAGGCGGCGAAGTTGCGCTGCGGCACCGGCAATATCGCCGCGGGCGAGCGCCGCAGCGGCAGCATCGGGTGCAGCGGCGACGGCGCTGTCGGCAGGACGCGACACCGCCGAGCTGATGGTGCCGGTCAGCGCGTCCCACCAGGTCTGCCGCGGCGGCGCGATCGGCGCCGCCCCGATCGCCGGGCGCATCGCGTTGAAATCGCTGCGCAAGATGGCCAGGCTGACGGGCGCCGCACCGAGCGCGGTGATGGCCTTGACGGCGTCTGGATAGCGGTCCTCGAACGAACGGCGCAGCGCCGGGTCGAGCGTGCCGAACGGACGCCCGGCGTCGACCGTGCGGCGCGCGATGACCAGGACAAGCATGGCCTGCGCGCGGCTGGCGGCGGCGTTGGCGGTCGCCGTCGCCACTTCGGCACGCTCGCGGTCGGCGTCCAGGCGCGCGGCAAGGCCGGCAACGTCGCCGGTCAGCCCGTCGATGCGCTCGGCCTCGCGCGCCAGTTGGTCGGCGCCGGTTTCGATTTGGGCTTCGGTGCGGGCGAGGCGCTCGACGGGCACCGGTGCATCCGCCGGTCCGGTGCGGGCCTCGAGTTGGCGCAGGCGTTGCTCGAGGGCGGCGACTTCGGCTTCGGCGGCAGGTTCGACGACCGCGACGCCGGCAAACGGCAGCCGGCTGCGGACGCTGCGCTCGAACCACGGGTTGGCGATCAGGCCGGCGAGGAAAACGAACAGCAACGAAGCAATGACCCACGGCAAGATACTGCGGCCGGGTCGTTTTTCGGGCGCCAACGGTCGGCCGGAAAGCCGGGCGCGCAGCCGTTCGGTCGCGTCCAGGCTGGCGCGATCGACTTCGCCGCGATCGAAAGGCGCGTCCATGAAAGTCCCTCAGGGGTTGGTCGCCGCCTTTTGGCACGTCGCGCCGATTGCCGCCAGCAGTGCCTCTTCGGCGGGGTGCCCGGCGAGGGCGACGGCCCGCCAGCCGGAGCCGGCGGCGGCGCCGACAGCCTCGCTGACCGCGGCGATGGCGATGGCTGCGCGGGGGAAGCCGAGGCGGTCGCATTCGGCGGCGAAATGCGCAGCGGTGCGGGGGCTGTAGAGTAGGACCCAGTCGGCATCGGGGGTCACCGACAGCGGCATTAGCCGGGCGTGATAGACGACCAGGGTTTCAACAGTGAGCCCGGGGGGCACTTCGGCGGGGGTGCGGTGCGCGCCGGCGAGGTGGAGGATGTCGGTCAAGCCATTGGCCGCGGCTGTTTTCAACAGCGAAAACACGGTGCCGCCGCCATCGCGGATATCGATAAACCCGGCGGTGCGGGCGGCCGCGGCGGTGGCGGCGCCGACGGTGTAAACCGGCAGCGCATGGTAGGCGACGGCAGTTGGTCCGGCGAGGCGCGCAGCGGCGGCGCTGGTCAGCATGATGGCGGCGTGCGCCGTCTCGGGGGGTGCCCAGGCGACGGCTTCGGTGGCCAGCAGTGGTGATAATTGCGCTTTATGACCATGGGCTTGCAGGCGAGCGGCGCTCCTTTCGCCGCCGGGCAGTGGCCGGGTAACGAGAATCCGCATCAGGCCGAAAAAAGCGATCGCAGCGCCGGGCTGGCGTCTGCCAGCATGTCGGCGGCCAGTGCGGCGACGAGCGCCGGAGCGTCTTCAAGAGTCGATTCGAAGCCGCCTTGTTCGATCTCGGTGCCGTCCTCGGTCATGATCTCGGCGCGGAAATAGACCCGGCCACCGGCGATCGTGGCGAGCGCCGCGACTGGGCTGTGGCATGATCCGCCGAGCCCGCCGAGAAAGCCGCGCTCGAGGCTGACGGCGGAGAAGGTATTGATATCGTTGATCGCCGCCAGTAGCGGCGCGGTCGTCCAGTCGCCTTCGCGGGCGGTAATGCCGATGGCCCCCTGGGCGCTGGCGGGGAGCATGACGTCGATGGAAAGGGTGGCGCCGTCGGCATAGCCGAGGCGATCGAGGCCCGCGGCGGCGAGGATAGTGGCGTCGAGTTCGCCGCTGCCGACCTTGGCGAGGCGGGTGGCAACGTTGCCGCGGATGGTTTCGGTGCGCAGGTCGGGGCGGAGCGACAGGAGCTGGGCGGTGCGGCGGGGACTGGAGGTGCCGACGCGGGCGCCGTGTGGCAGGGCGTCGATGCTTTCGGCGCCGATCAGGCGTTCGCGAACGTCGGCGCGGGGCAGCATGGCGAGAAGGGCGATGCCGTCGCGTAATTGGGTCTCGACATCCTTCATCGAATGGACGCCGCAATCGATGCGGCCGTCGATGAGCGCGGCGTCGAGTTCCTTTGTCCACAAGGCCTTGCCGCCGATTTCGGCGAGCGGGCGGTCCTGGACGCGGTCGCCGGTGGTGGTGATGGCGACGATCTGGGCCACCTCCGGGCCCCAGCCATGGGCGGCGGTGAGGGCGGCGGCGACGAGGCGGGCCTGGACGAGGGCGAGCGGCGAGCCGCGGGTGCCGAGCTTGAATGAAGCGGGAGCTGGAGCCGTCATCGGGCGCTTGTTAGAGGGTATCTCGGGCTTGGCAAGGGCGGGCGGCCGGGTCGTTTGCACCCGCGAACGGGAAGTCCGGGGTATTCGGCGGGGTGTTTCGAGGCAAGGCGGCGGCCTGTTGGCGGCGACGGGCCTTTGCCGGATCGATTTTAGCCGGCGCCGCCGGATGGTTTTTCTATGCGCGGCTCCGTTTTGGCGAGCTTGTCGTCTGATTTCCGGCGGCGCAAAGCTGCAGCGACGGCGAATTGGATTTGATGTGGCGGATGGCGGCGAGATTTTGATGCAGGCGCCCGGCCCGGCCGGCAACCCGCTTTTGTCGGGACCCATCCTGCCGGTGCTGCTGCGCTTTGCGCTGCCCAACATGGGGGCGATGCTGGCCGGGTCGGTCGCGGCGGTGGCCGAGACGGCGTATGTCGGCGCGCTCGGCGTGCCGGCACTGGCTGGCATGGCGCTCGTGTTTCCGCTGGTGATGCTCCAGATGATGCTGTCGGCGGGCGCGATGGGCGGCGGCGTTTCGGGCGCGATCGCGCGGGCACTCGGGGCCGGCGATACCGACAAGGCCAATATCCTGGCGGTGCACACGATGTGGATCGGCATCATCATCGGCGGGTGCACGACGGTGTTGATGCTGACGCTGGCGCCGACGTTGCTGGCGGCGATCGGCGGGCGCGGCGAGGCGCTGCAACAGGCGGCGGCGTTCGCCAGCGTGGCGTTCGCCGGGTCGATCGGGGTGTGGCTGGTCAATCTGTTCGCGTCGGTGCTGCGCGGCGCCGGCAACATGGGGGTGCCATCGGTGACCCTGCTGGTGATGGCGATGGCGCAGGTGGCAATCGGCGGCGTGCTCGGGCTCGGGCTCGGGCCGATTCCGCGGCTCGGCATGCCCGGCGTGGCGGCGGGCCAGGTCGTGGCGGCGTCGCTGGGGGCGTTGTTCCTGTATTTCTACCTGCGGTCGGGCCGTGCCCGGGTGCGGCTGGTCTCGGTGCCGCTGGAGTGGCGGTATTTCGCCGACATATTGAGGGTCGGCGGCACGGCGTGCATCTCGCCGCTGCAAGTGGTGGCGACGATCGTCATCCTCAACGGTCTGGTCGCCAAGTTCGGCCCGACAGCGCTGGCCGGGTTCGGCATCGGCGTGCGGCTGGAATTCCTGCTGACGCCGATCTCGTTTGCGATCGGGGTCGCGTCGGTGCCGCTGGTCGGCACCGCGATCGGTGCCGGCATGGTGGCGCGGGCGCGGCGGGTGGCGTGGATCGCCGCGGGCGTGGCCAGCGGCGGGCTGGCGACGATCGGCGTCGTGCTGGCGATCTTCCCGGGCCTGTGGGCGACGATGTTCACCAGCGATCCGGCGACGCTGGCGACGACCTCGCAGTATTTTCGCTGGGTCGGGCCGGCCTATGGGTTTTTCGGGGCGGGCATCTGCCTGTATTTCTCGTCGATGCCGGCGGGGCGGGTCGGCGGCATGGTGCTGGCGGGGACGTTGCGGCTGGCGGTCGTCGCGATCGGCGGCTGGTGGCTGGTGTCGACCGATGCGCCGCTGTGGACGATCTTCGCGCTGATCGGCACGGCGCTGGTCGCATATGGCCTGGCGTCGGTGACGGCGATGGTGCGGACGTCTTGGGGGGAAGAGGCTGGCGGCGAAGAGGCTGGGGAGTCGACCCCCGGCCCGGCGAGGTCTATCAGCACCGGGTGAATGATCGCCTGATCCTGGGAATCGAATCGTCGTGCGACGAAACCGCCGTCGCGCTGGTACGCGGCGACCGGACGATCGTGGCGCAGCGCATCGCCAGCCAGGACGAGGCGCACCGGCCGTTCGGCGGCGTCGTGCCCGAACTGGCAGCGCGGGCGCACGCCGATCGGTTGACGCCGATGGTGGCGGAGGTGCTCGCCGAGGCGGGCGTCACGCTCGCCGATGTCGATGCGGTGGCGGCGACGGCGGGGCCGGGGCTGATCGGCGGCGTCATGGTCGGGCTGGTAACCGGTAAGGCGCTGGCGTGGGGCGCCGGCAAGCCGTTGCTGGCGATCAACCATCTCGAGGGCCATGCGCTGTCGCCGCGGCTGGCGGATGCGGGCCTGCAGTTCCCGTATTTGCTGCTGCTGGTTTCGGGCGGGCATTGCCAGTTGCTCGGGGTCGAGGGCGTCGGGCGCTATCGGCGGCTGGCGACGACGATCGACGATGCGATCGGCGAGGCTTTCGACAAGACGGCGAAGGTGCTCGGGCTCGGCTTTCCGGGAGGGCCGGCGGTCGAGCGGGCGGCGAAATCGGGCAATGCGAAGCGGTTTGCCTTGCCGCGCCCGTTGCTCGGCAGTGCCGAACCGCATTTTTCGTTCGCCGGGCTAAAATCGGCGGTGCTGAGGGCGTGGGCGGCGCTGCCCGACAAGACCGCGCAGGACCGCGATGATCTGGCGGCGGGTTTCCAGGCGGCGGCGACCGATTGCCTGATCGACCGGACCAGGCGGGCGATGACGGCGTTCCCGCAGGCGACGGCGCTGGTGGTGGCGGGCGGCGTGGCGTCGAACCAGCATATCCGGGGAGCGCTGGCGGGGTTGGCCGAGACGCAGGGATTGGGATTTGTCGCGCCGCCGTTGTGGCTGTGCACCGATAACGCGGCGATGATTGCCTGGGCGGGGGCCGAGCGGCTGGCGCTGGGTGATGCCGAACGCGAAGCGCTGGGGCTGGGCGATGGCATGGACACGCCGGCACGGCCACGGTGGCCGCTCGATCCGGGGGCGGAGGCGGTGCGGGGCGCGGGCGTGCGGGCGTAGGCGGATTGTTGCGGTGTTAGGAACAGAACAATGACCATCGGCGTGATCGGCGGCGGCGCTTGGGGGACGGCGCTGGCGCAGGTCCTCGCCGAGACCGAGCATGTCCTGTTGTGGGCGCGCGAGCCCGAGGTAATCTCGGGGATCAACGACGCCCACGAAAACCGCGACTTCCTGCCGGGGGTGACGCTCAGCCCGCGCATCCATGCGACCGGCGACATGGGCGAGTTGGCGCGCGTGTCGACCTGGCTGGTGGTGGCACCGGCACAGCATTTGCGGCGGGTGCTGGCGGCGAGTCCGCTCGAGCACCAGCCGACGTTGGTGTTGTGTGCGAAGGGCATCGAGGCCGGGTCGCTGCTGCTGATGGCCGAGGTTGTCGCCGATGTAGCGGGGGCGGATTTGCCGGTGGCGATCTTGTCCGGGCCGACCTTTGCCGGCGAAGTGGCGCGCGGCCTGCCGACGGCGGTGACGCTGGCGTGCGCCGACGAGGCCTTGGGCGAGACGCTGACGGCGCGGTTGGCGCGGCCGGCGTTCCGGCCGTATTATTCGGACGATGTGACCGGGGCGGAGATCGGCGGCGCGGTGAAGAACGTGCTGGCGATTGCCTGCGGGGTCGTCGAGGGCGCCGGGCTGGGGTTGAATGCACGGGCGGCGTTGATTGCGCGCGGCTTTGCCGAGATGACGCGCTTCGGGCTGGCACGGGGGGCGCGGGCGGAGACGCTGGCCGGCCTGTCAGGGCTGGGCGACCTCGTGCTGACGTGCTCGTCGCCGAACAGCCGGAATTTCACTTTGGGGCTGGGGATCGGGCGGGGGGAGACGGTGGCCGACTTGCTGGCGGCGACGCGGACAGTGGCGGAGGGCGCGTCGACCGCCCCGGTGCTGGTCGAGGCGGCACGCGCCGTCGGGGTCGAGATGCCGATCGCCGAAGGCGTGGCGGCGTTGCTGGCGGGGGCACCGATACGGGAGACGGTGGCGCGGTTGCTGGCGCGGCCGCTGAAGGCCGAATAGCGGGGCAGTGAAGGCGGAGCCGGACACGCCGGAACGCCGACTTCGGGTCAGCGCTGCTTCTTGGTCAGGGTCGCGGTGAAATCGGGGTCCTTTTTCGCGACCCAGTCGACGAATTTGCGCACGCCGGGTTCGGCCAGCAGCCCTTCCACGTCCATGCCGTGACGTTGCAGCTCCGAATTGGTGAAGTTGGCGATCAGCATCTGCTGGCAGATGGGGTGCATGGGAACGACATCGCGCCCGCCGCGGCTCTTGGGCACGGGATGATGCGCGATGACGGTCTTGCCGGTCAGACGGCCACAGAGCCAGCAGGGCGGCGCCACCACCGGCGGCTCCTGTTCGGCTTGCAGGTCGCCGTAGGGATCCTGTCTCGACTGTCTGCGGGCCATGCGTCTGCCTGATTTCTGAAGATGCGCCGCCTGCCTATAGCGGAGCGGTCCGTAATGACACACCAGCCTTTTCGGCGTGGGGGGGCTCGCGGTTGTCGGCGCCGACGCAACAGCGGCCAGGGCGTCAGAAATCGACGGCGATACCGCCTTTTTCCCAGTCGCCGTAGCGGACGGGGTCGAGACCGGGGCGGCCTCCGACTTCCTTTGGTTCGGGCGCAGGGGGCGGGGTTTCGGGCTTTACCGGCTCCACGGGTTTTTCGTCGGTCATCAGATGAATTTCCGGAATAGGCGCGGGTGCGCTAGGTGGCGGACAGAATAGGCGTGCTTGGACGCCGGCGGAAGGGGCAGCGGCATCGTGGCAGGATCGTTCGAGGACAGGGTGATCGCGGTGACCGGCGCCGGTAGCGGCATCGGGCGGGCGCTGGCGATCGACCTGGCGGGCAAGGGCGCGGTGCTGGCGCTCGCCGACATGGATGCTGTGGGGCTGGCCGAGACGAAGCGGTTGCTGGGCAATCGGCCGGCTAGCGTGACGGTGCTCGATGTAACCGATACGGCGGCGCTGGCGGCGTGGGTCGATGGGGCGGCGGCCGAATTCGGGCGGCTCGACGGGATCATCAACAATGCCGGACTGTCCGTGGTGGCGCCGTTCGCCGATTGTCCGCGCGAGGATTTCAACCGGGTGATGGCGGTGAATTTCGGCGGGGTTGTGGAGGGTTGCCGGGCGGCGATTCCGCATCTGCGGAAAGCTGACCGGGCGTGGCTGGTGAATATCTCGTCGGTGTTCGGGATGATGGGTTATCCGACGCAAAGTGCTTATAATGCCTCGAAATATGCCGTGCGCGGCCTGACCGAGGCGCTGTATCTCGAACTGGGGGTGACCGACCCGAACATCTGCGTCATCCGGGTGCATCCGGGCGGTGTCAGCACCAATGTGGCGCGGAATTCGAAGCGCATTGCCGGCATGCCGGGACAACGGACGGACCTTGATTTTGCCGCGGAATTCGAGAAAGCGGCAAAGACGACGCCCCAGCAGGCAGCTGCGATCATCGTCGCGGGCATGGAAAAGCGGCAGCACCGGGTGCTGATCGGGTCCGATGCGCGATTCATCGACTTGATGACGCGGCTGTTTCCGGTCAATTATTTCAAGCGCATCGGCGCATTCATTGGAGGCGGTAATCGCTAGTTTCGAACCCCGGGCGCAGAAGGAAAAGCCGGTCCAGGCGACGCAAGGCGTGCCGGCGCGTAAGGGGGCGTTGCGGCTGTTGATGGCGGTGCTCGGGCGCGGGTCGCCCCTGGAACTGGCGATCGATTCGAGCCTCGATGGCATCACCATGGCCAATGATCGCGCGCTGGCGCGGCATCTGGCGTCGACGGTGCTCCGCTGGTTGCCCGACCTCGATGCGCTGATCGATTCGGCGACGCCAAAGCCGTTGCCCGACGATGCACGGGCGCGGATGGTGCTGCGGATCGCGCTGGCGGGCTGGCTGAAGCTGGGCACGCCGCAGCACGCCGCGGTAGCGACGGCGTTGCCGCTGGTCGAGGGTGGCCCGCGGCGGCTGGTGCATGGCGTGCTCGGCAATCTGATGCGCGGCGAGGCGATCCTGCCCGAAGTGCCGCATCTGCCGGATCTGTTCGCGATCCGCTGGGCGATGGATTGGGGTCCGGAAGTGGCCGAGGCGGCGGCGCGATCGCTGGCCGAGGAGCCGGCGACCGATTTGACGCTGCGCGATCCGGCCGAGACGGCGAAATGGGCCGAGGCGCTGGGCGGGGTTTCGCTGCTGCCGGGGCATGTGCGGGTGCGGCGTCACAAGGAGCTGGGCGGGGCCCTGACCGAATGGCCGGGGTTCGCCGAGGGTGCCTGGTGGGTGCAGGATGTGGCGGCGAGCCTGCCGGTGCGATTGCTGGGGGCGCAGGCGGGCGAATCGGTGCTCGACCTGTGCGCGGCGCCGGGCGGCAAGACGTTGCAATTGGCGGCGCTGGGGGCCGAGGTGACGGCGGTCGATGTGTCGGAGGCGCGGCTCGAACGGGTGCGCGAGAATCTGGCGCGGACGAGGCTGTCGGCGACACTGGTGGTCGGCGACGCGCTGCGCTGGGAGCCGGGGCGGCTGTTCGACCGGATTTTGCTCGATGCGCCGTGTTCGGCGACGGGGATTTTTCGGCGGCACCCCGATGTGCTGCATCTGAAGGGCTCGCGCGACCTGACGCCGCTGACGTTGTTGCAGGCGGCGTTGCTGCGGCGGGCGGCGGCGTGGCTGAAGCCGGGCGGGACGCTGGTTTACGCCACCTGCTCGCTCGATCCGCGCGAGGGCGAGCGGGTCGCCGAGCGGGTGGTGGCGACGCTGCCGCGGACGCCGTTCGCGGCGGACGAACTGCCGCTGGGGCTCGAGGCGACCGCTGATGGCTGGCTGCGGACGTTGCCGGGAATGCTCGAGAACGAAGGCGGCATGGACGGGTTTTTCATCTCGCGGTTTCGCAAACTGGCGTGAACAGCCATGCTTGAAGATCGGCGGACGCGATTGTTTGCCGCCATGCTTTCGGCGAATGCAGGCTTTGTCGACGCGGTCGGGTGGCTGACATCGGGCGGGCTGTTCGTGTCGTTCATGAGCGGCAACGTCACCAAGGTCGGGCTGGGGCTGGCCGGGCGCCTCGGCAATCTGGCGCTGGGTGCCGGCCTGATCACCGCCTTCGTCGGCGGTGTGGTCGCCGGATCGCTCGTCGGCCGCGCCGCCGGCAAACGCCAGCGCGCCGGCGTGCTGTGGCTGGTGACGGGGATGCTGGCCGTGGCGGCGCTCGGTCTCGAGCTGGGCCTGATGGTGCCCGCCGTACTGGTGCTGGCGGCGAGCATGGGCGCCAAGAATACGGTCTTTGCCGAAAACGGCGAGGTGAAGGTCGGCCTGACCTATATGACCGGGGCGCTGGTCCGGGTCGGCAAGCGCATCGCCACCGCCATCCTCGGCGGCGACCGGCTGGGGTGGGTGGCACCGGCGACGCTGTTCCTCGGCATGGTGGCAGGCGCCATGCTCGGCGGCATCACCCAGATGGCGATCGGATCGCGCGCCTTGTGGGTCGCGAGCGGCGTGATGCTGGCGCTGACCCTGTACGCTCGCGCCTTGCCGGGCGGCAGAGAAGACGCGCTCGCGGTCGACGAGCCGATTTAGGCGCAGCGGCCCTACCCGGCGGTGGCCGGCGCTGCTAGAGCATCCGGATGCAACAAGCCGTCCGCATCGCTCCCTCCATCCTGTCGGCCGATTTTTCCCGATTGGGCGAGGAGATCCGCGCCCTCGAGGCCGCCGGCGCCGATTATATCCATGTCGATGTCATGGACGGGCATTTCGTGCCCAACATCACGATAGGCCCGATGGTGGTCAAGGCGATCCGGCCGCACACGTCGCTGGTCATGGACGTCCATTTGATGATCTCGCCGGCCGACCCGTATCTCGATGCGTTCGCCGACGCGGGGGCCGATATATTGACCGTCCACCCCGAGGCGGGACCGCATCTGCACCGCTCGATCCAGCGCATCAAGGGGCTGGGCAAGAAGGCGGGCGTGTCGCTCAACCCCGCGACGCCGGCCAAGATGCTCGACTATGTGCTCGAGGATATCGACCTGGTGCTGGTGATGAGCGTCAACCCGGGGTTCGGCGGGCAAAGCTTCATCGACAGCCAATTGCGCAAGATCGAGGCGATCCGCAAGGCAATCGACAAGACCGGCAAGGTGATCGACCTGCAGGTCGACGGCGGCATCGACCAGGTCACCGCGGTCGCGGCGATTTCGGCGGGCGCCGATGTGCTGGTTGCCGGCACCGCGACGTTCAAGGGTGGCCCCGGCCAGTATGCCGCCAATATCGCCGGCCTGCGCGGATAAATGGCCAAGCGCGCAGATCCGCCGGACGACGATTTCGACACCGGGGACGACGGCGGGCGCCTGTTGCGCGTCGGCGGCGGGCACGGACTGTCGCTGTCGGAACGGTTGGCGGCGCGGGTCAGTGCTTCGCTGTATGCGACGCCGCTGCACCGGTTGCGACTGCGCGGGCGCTTCCCGCTGAAATTGCTCGGGGTCCCGGAGGATCCGGTGCCGGGCGACGCGGGCGTCGGCGAACGGATTGCGGCGGGGCGGATGGTCCATGCCGGGCAGACGGTGATGGTGCGCGCCATCGATTTCACCGAGCGGGCGCACGGCGCCGCGTGGCGCGACTGGGCCAATGGCTGGGACTGGCTGCGCGACCTCGCGGCGCACACTTCCGATCGCAAGGCCGGCGCGGCGGTCGCGGAACCGATCGTGAAATGCTGGCTGGCGCAGTTCGGCGATTTCAACGCCGATGCCTGGCGTGCCGATGTCACCGGCCGGCGATTGCTGTTCGCGCTTGGGCATGCGCCGCTGATCCTGTCGTCGAGCGACCAGGTTTATCGGTCGGCGGTGCTTTCGGCGCTGGCGACCTGGGCGCGGCATCTCGACCGGGCGGCGTTCCGGTTGCCCGACGGGATGCCCAAGGCCTGGGCGCTGGCCGGGCTATATGCCGCCGGCGTGCTGATTCCGGGCGGCGAGGCGCGGACCGCCAGGGCCATGGCCGGGCTGGACAATCTGCTGGGCGCGCTGGTGTTGCCCGATGGCGGCATCGCGACGCGGGCGCCGGTCGATGCGCAGGCGCTGGCGGAACTGCTGTTGTTCGCGGCCGGCTGCTGCCCGGCGGTGTCGCTGCGGGCGCCGCCATTGTTTGCCAATACGCTGTCGCGACTGGTGCCCAATTTGCGCGGGCTGGCACTTGGCGACGGCATTGTCGGGGCGTGGCACGGCGGCGCGGCGATGGCGCCGGCACGGCTGGACATGCTGGCGAAGCGATCCGCCACCGGCGCGGCGCTGACCCGCGGCGGGCGCTGGTCGGGCTATCACCGGCTGTCGGCGGCGAAAACAATTGTCGTCGTCGATGCGGGACCACCGCCGCTCGCGCGCGTCGCGGCAGGCGGCCATGCCGGGACGCTGGCGTTCGAATTGAGCGACGGGTCCGAGCGGGTGATCACCAATTGCGGTGGCAGCCGGGGTTTGCTGGTGCCGTTGTCGCCGGCGCTGGCGGCGGGCCTGCGGACGACATCGGCGCATTCGACGCTGACCATCGCCGATACCAACAGCACGCGCATCCGCGATGCGGGTACCGGCACGGGCGAGGTGGGCGCGCTCGGGGTCGGCGTCGAGGAAGTGACGTGCCAGGTGCGCGGCAGCGAGCAGGGCCAGTGGCTCGAGGCCGGGCACGACGGCTATGCGCGGCGATTCGGCATGATGGTGGCGCGGCGGCTGTTCCTGTCGCCCGATGGCCAGGACCTGCGCGGCGAGGACGTCATCGAGCCGGCGCCCAAATCGGGATTCCAGCGCCGTCCGGAGCGCGATTTCGCCGTGCGGTTCCACCTCGGGCCGGGGGTTGCGGCGACACCGACGGCGGATGGCGCGGGCGCGCTGCTCAAGCTGCCGCTGGGCCGCGTCTGGGCGATGAAGACGCGCAGCGGGGCGGTGACGATCGAGCCGTCGCTGTGGATCGATCCGGCCGGCACGGTTCACAAGACCCAGCAACTGGTGATATCCGGCCGTACCGACAAGGCGGCGGCCAGCATCGGCTGGAGCTTTCGGCGCGCCGGCAAATAGAGAGACGAAGATGAGTGACACTGTAGTAATTCGCCGGGCCCTGCTGTCGGTGAGCGACAAGAGCGGGCTGGAAGCACTGGCGGCGGCATTGGTGCGGCACGGCGTCGAGCTGGTTTCGACCGGCGGCACGGCGGCGGCACTGCGCGGTTACGGCCATGACGTGCGCGATGTCGCCGAATTGACCGGCAGCCCCGAGATGATGGACGGCCGGGTCAAGACGCTGCACCCGCGGGTCCATGGCGGCCTGCTGGCGCTGCGCGGCGACGCGGCGCATGTGGCGGCGATGGCCGACAACGGCATCGTGCCGATCGACCTTGCGGTGATCAATCTCTACCCGTTCGCAGCGACGGTGGCGAAGGGCGCGGCGCGGGACGAGATCATCGAGAATATCGATATCGGCGGCCCGGCGATGGTGCGGTCGTCGGCGAAAAACCACGGCGACGTGGCGATCCTGACCGATCCCGGCCAGTATGCCGAACTGATCGCGGCGCTCAATGCCAATGACGGCGCGACCGACCTCGCGCTGCGCAAGCGGCTGGCGGCAGCAGCGTTCGCCCATACCGCGGCCTATGACGCCGCGGTCGCAAGCTGGTTCGCCTTTGCCGACCAGGGCGAGCAGTTCCCGGCGGTGCTGCCGGTGGCGCTGACGCGGGCCGACACGCTGCGTTATGGCGAGAACCCGCACCAGTCGGCGGCGCTGTATTTGCCGCAGACCGGCGCGCGCGGCGTCGCAGCGGCGCGCCAGGTGCAGGGCAAGGAACTCAGCTACAATAATCTCAACGATGCCGATGGCGCGCTCGAGCTGATCGCCGAATTTCGCGACAGCGGGCCGGCGTGTGCGATCATCAAGCATGCCAATCCGTGCGGCGTCGCGACGGGAACGACGCTGGCGGAGGCGTACAGAGCGGCGTTCGATTGCGACCCGGTTTCGGCGTTCGGCGGGATCATCGCCGTCAACGGCCGGCTCGATGGCCCGACCGCGGAAGCGATCGCCGGCATCTTCACCGAGGTGGTGATCGCGCCGGATGCCGATGGCGACGCGCTGGCGGTGTTTGCGGCCAAGAAGAATCTGCGGCTGTTGCTGACCGGCGAATTGCCCGATCCGCGGCGGCCAGGGTTGACGCTGCGCCAGATCGGCGGCGGCATGCTGGTGCAGTCACGCGACAACGGCGCGGTTTCTCGCGGCGATTGCCGGGTGGTGACGAAGCGCGCGCCGACCGAGGCCGAATGGGCCGACATGCTGTTCGCCTGGACCGTGGCGCGGCACGTGAAATCGAACGCCATCGTCTATGCGAAGGACGGCGCGACAGCGGGTATCGGCGCCGGGCAGATGAGCCGGCTCGATTCGACGCGAATCGCGGCAGTAAAGGCCGGCGATGCGGCGCGGACGGCGGGTTGGCCGGAGGCGCGGACGATCGGCAGCGCCGTGGCGTCGGACGCGTTTTTCCCGTTCGCCGACGGCCTGATCTCGGCGGCCGAGGCCGGGGCGACGGCGATCATCCAGCCGGGCGGGTCGATTCGCGATGCGGATGTCATCGCAGCGGCGGACGAGCGCGGCCTGGCGATGGCGTTCACCGGGATGCGGCATTTCCGACACTGATAATCGGATGAATGGGGTCTGGGGCCTGCGGCCCCAGCCGCCGGAGGCCCTGATGCTCGCCGGAGGCCCTTAGCTATAGAGCGCCAACCGGGCCATGTCGGGCATCAGTTTTTTCCGGGCGATGGTGAGCTTTGTCACCGGCGCCGCTTCGTCCTGGAAACGCGATGGGGTCATGCCGACGAAGGTCTTGAATTCGCGGATGAAGTGCGACTGGTCGTAGAAGCCGGCGCCGAGATCGGCCCAATTGTCGGCCTCGGCGTTGCCGATCCGGACGGCGGCGCCGAGGGCGCGGTATTTGCGCGCCAGCAGTTTCGGCGAGGCGCCGTAGATGCGCTTGGCCATGCGTTCGACCGAGCGCGCCGACATGCCCGACGCGCGGACGAGGGCGTCGACATCGGGGTTGGCGGTGCCCGTCAGCCATTGGTCGGTCATGCGGGTAAACCACAGCGGCGACTTGCGGGCGCGGGCGAGCAGGCAGAGGAAAAAAGCGTCGGCGGCACGGACGCGGGCGGCGTCGTCGCAGGCAATTGCCATGTTGGCGACGACCTCGTCGGCGCAATTGCCGACGACGTCGGTCAGGTCGACCGCGTCATCGGCGAGGCGATCGGCGGGTTCACCGATAAGCTCGGCCCAGCCTTGCGGCAGCAGGCCGACGCCGAACAGGTGCAACGGGCCATTCGCGACGAAACGGACATGGCCGCTGGTCGGTCCTTGCAGCATGGCTTGGGTCGCGCGGCGAACCTTGCCGTTCGCGTAGTAATTATACGCAGAGCCGACCGTCGCAATGCGAATCTGCGGGAGTTCGGCACGCATCATGTCGCTAAAAACCGGCAGGTTCGATTCGAACCAGTAATAGGAGGAAAGATACGGCCTGAGCTCCGGTGAAGGAGCGAAATAGCGAATACTGACCACGGGACGTTGCCCCTTGCGACGCGATTATATCGACAGTGTATCGACTAGATTTGTTACAGGCAACACCCATGTTTTGGGGCAGCGCATGGGGATAGCCTCCATAAAAAAGCGGCCCGGGCAGGAAAGCCTGCTCCGGGCCGTTAGTAAGAGATGCGTGGTGAGGACCGATCGCCCTGACGACGCTCCCTTCGGGTCGCATTGCCGTAGTAGTCGGGGGCCAAACGAAAAGATTGTAAGTTTCCGACAAAACGACGTTGGACGGCGTCGAGTCCTGGCCAATTGCAGCAAATCGACTCGACCAGCCTCCGACCCGACTGCGACGGTTCGCGCGGCGCGCCCTGCGCTTGATTCTTGAGTATGGCTTTATTGTTGGTCCGCGACAGGATATGGCGTTGCTCGCCGGTGCGTATGCCGGCCTGTGAGCGGTAGAATCGATCAGCACGACGCGCGTTATTCAGAACGGCTACTCTTGCCGCTGCGGAACCGGCGGGGCATGAGGGGCGTGGAGACCAGAATGGATTACGAAGCCCACTTCCAGGCCGCGCTCGACGGCCTCAAGGAACGCGGAAATTACCGCGTCTTTGCCGAATTGCAGCGCCACAAGGGCCAGTATCCGCGCGCCACGCGCCACACCGACACCGGCACGCAGGAAGTCACCGTCTGGTGCTCCAACGACTATCTCGGCATGGGCCAGCACCCTGCCGTCATCGAGGCGATGCACGACGAGCTCGACCGTTCGGGCGCCGGCGCCGGCGGCACGCGCAACATATCGGGCACCATGCACGTCCATCGCCAGCTCGAGATCGAGCTCGCCGACCTGCACGGCAAGGAAGACGCGCTGCTGTTCACCTCGGGCTATGTCTCGAACTGGGCAGCGCTCGGCACGCTGGCGGCCAAGCTGCCGAACTGCGTCGTGCTGTCCGATGCGCTCAACCATGCCTCGATGATCGAGGGCATCCGCCACAGCCGCGCCGAGTGCCTGAAGTTCCGCCACAACGACGTCGAGGACCTCGACCGGCTGTTGTCATCGGTCGAACCCGGCCGCCCCAAGCTGGTGGCGTTCGAGAGCGTGTATTCGATGGACGGCGACATCGCCCCCATCAAGGACATCATCGAGGTCGCCGAAAAGCACGGCGCCATGACCTATATCGACGAAGTCCATGCCGTCGGCATGTATGGGCCGCGCGGCGGCGGCGTCGCCGAACGCGAGGGCCTGATGGACCGGTTGACGGTCATCGAGGGGACGCTCGGCAAGGCGTTCGGTGTCGTCGGCGGCTATATCGCCGGGTCACGTGCGATGTGCGATTTCGTTCGCAGCTTTGCCTCGGGGTTCATTTTCACCACCGCGCTGCCGCCGGCGATCGCCGCCGGTGCGTTGGCCAGCGTCCGGCATCTCAAGGCCTCGCCGTTCGAGCGCAAGCGCCAGCAGGAGCGCGTCGCCAAGGTGCGCTCGGCGCTGCGCGCGATGGGCATCCCGCAAATCGAGAACCCCAGCCACATCATCCCGGTGATGGTCGGCGACGCCAAGAAGGCCAAGATGATCAGCGACTGGCTGATGGAAAATCATGGCATCTATGTGCAGCCGATCAACTATCCGACCGTCCCCGTCGGCACCGAGCGGCTGCGAATCACCCCCGGCCCGGTGCACTCGGACGACGATATCGACCGGCTGGTGAAGGCGCTCAGCGATATCTGGGGCCAGTGCGCGCTTCACCGCATCGAGGCGGCCGCCTGACCCGCTAGACGATCGATTCGGCGTGCCTTGTGCCGGGTGCGCGCTCGGTAGCGAGCTCGCTCCCGGCCGCCGCGATCAGCTCGAACGACCGCAGCCGCTCGCGGTGGTCATAGACATCGGAGACGATCATCAGCTCGTCGGCACCGGTCTCGGCGATCAATGCCCGCAACCCGTCACGGACGGTTTCCGGCGAGCCGACGATCGACCGCGCCAGCATGCCGCCGGCCTGGGCCTTTTCGATCGGCGTCCAGTAGGTTTCGATATCGTCGATCGGCGGCTGGCTGAGGGTGCGCGCGCCGCGGAAGATATTGGCGAACGACATCTGCTGGGTGGTCGCCAACCGGCGCGCCGCGGCATCGGTCTCGGCCGCGACGATGTTGACGCCGACCATAGTGTGCGGCCGCGCCAGTTGCGCCGAAGGCTTGAAGCGCGCGCGATAGATTTGCAGCGCCGGCAGAAGCAGGTCGGGGGCGAAATGCGAGGCGAACGCATAGGGCAGGCCGAATTCGGCTGCCAGTTGCGCGCCATAGGTGCTCGAACCGAGAATCCACAGCGGTACGTCGGTGCCCGCGGCGGGCACGGCCTGGACACGCTGGCCCGGCTGCACCGGCTGGAAATAGGCCTGCAGCTCGAGCACGTCGCGCGGGAAATCATCGGCATCAGTCAGCGTCCGGCGCAGCGCGCGCACCGTCAGCTGGTCGGTGCCCGGCGCGCGGCCAAGGCCGAGGTCGATGCGGCCGGGATATAGCCTTGCCAACGTGCCGAACTGTTCGGCGATGATGATCGGCGCGTGGTTGGGCAGCATGATGCCGCCGGCACCGACGCGAATGGTGCTGGTGCCGGCGGCGATATGCGACAGCACGATCGATGTCGCCGCGCTGGCAATGCCGGCCATGTTGTGGTGCTCGGCGACCCAGAAGCGCTGGTAGCCCCAGTTTTCGGCATGGCGCGCAAGGTCGCGGGCGTTGTCGATGGCGCCGCGCGCATCGGTGGTTTCGGTGACGCGAACAAGATCGAGAATGGACAAGGCGGTCATAGGATCTACCCGAGGTTGACCCGGGATATAGGCGCGTGCTCCGACTATCGCCATGCCTCGGCGGGATAGACCGGGCGCGGCGTTTCCATCGCCCCGACAAGCCAGCCTATCAGCTGGCCGGCGACAAATGCGCCGTCTCGGCAACGGGGGTCAGCGGGCGGCCAGTCTCGAACCAGGCGATGAGATTGTCGGCCACGAGACTGCCCATGGCGTTGCGGGTGGCGAACGACCCCGATCCGATATGCGGCAACAGCACCGTGTTGGGCAGTGCGATCAAGGCCGCCGGAACGCGGGGCTCGTCGTCATAGACGTCGAGGCCGGCGGCGAGGATGACGCCGGTCTGCAGCGCGGCAATCAGCGCCGGCTGGTCGACCAGACTGCCGCGCGAGACGTTGACCAGCACGCCGCCGGGACCGAGCGCCGCCAGCACCGCGGCGTCCACGATATGGCTCGTCGCCGGGCCGCCGGGGGCCAGCACGATCAGCACGTCCGACGCAGCGGCGAGTTCGATCGCGGTGGCGTGAAAGGCATAGTGGGCGCCGGGCTGCCGCGACCGCCCATGATAGGCGACTTCGACATCGAACGCCGCCAGCCGCCGCGCCACCGCCTTGCCGATGCGGCCCAGCCCGATGATGCCGACGCGGCGTCCGCGCAGGGTGGCGGACAGGGGAAACGACCGCTCGGTCCAGCGGCCTTCGCGCAGATAGCGATCGGCCTGCGGAATCTGCCGCAAGGTTGCCAGCAACAGCCCCAGCGTCAGGTCGGCGACTTCCTCGTCGAGGACGCCCGGCGTGTTGGTGACGATGACGCCGCGCGCCGCCGCGCCTGCTGCGTCGACATTGTCATAGCCTACGCCGAAGCTGGCAATGATCTCGAGCCCCGGCAGCCGGTCGAGCAGCGCGGCATCGACGCGCCCGAACAGGGTGCTGACGGCAAGGCCGCGAATTCGCAGTCCCGTTTCATCCAGGAACGCCGCCTTGTCGGGCTGTTCCCACAGGTGGTGGACACGGAATCGCGCCGCCAGCGCGTCCATGACGACCGGGAGCATCGGCGCGGCGATCAGTATCTCGGGCTGGCTCATGCCGCCTGTATAGCCGCCGGGTCGCCGGGTCGGCCAGCCAGCGCTTTACAACGACCGCTCGTATATCCGGTAGGTCCGCGTCACCTTGCTCTCGATGGCATCGGCAATCGATCGCATCGGGCCATTGTCGTCGAGTATCCAGCCGATCTCGCCTTCGATCGCGCCGAACTTCTCGACTGCATCGCGGCGGATATATTCGATCATCTGGAACGCCATCAACGACGCCACCCGGTGTCCCTGCAGGCTTTTCCGAATGCCCATCAGCGGCACCCGCAGCCGCTTGACCTGTGGTTTGCGCAGTCGCCACAAGAGTTTCGCCCAGCCGAACGGGAATAGCCGGCCGCCCAGATCGCGCGTCAACTCGTTGATATCGGGCAGCGAGATCAGGAACCCCACCGGTACCCCCTCATATTCGGCGATCCGGATCAGGTCTTCATAAACGATCGCCTTCAGCTTCTTGCCGACATGGGCAACCTCGGCCGGCGTCAATGGCACGAAGCCCCAATTGGTCGACCAGGCATCGTTCAGTATGTCGAGGATCAGCGCCGCTTCCTCGGCAAAGCGCGACTTGTCGACCCGCCGCGTCACCAGCTTGGAGTTGCGCTCGCTTGCCGCGACGATGCGCTGGACGATCTCGGGAAACGGCTTGTCGATCGACAGCCCCCAGGTGTGCATGTCCTTGACGCCGACATAGCCGCGCGCCTCGATCAGCCGCCGGTAATAGGGCAGGTGATGCCCCATCATCACCGTTGGCGGTTGCCCAAAGCCATCGACGAGCAACCCCGGCTCGTCCCAGATCGACAGGCTGAACGGCCCCTGCGCCCGCGTCATGCCTTCGCCGCGCAGCCAGTCCTCGGCGGTCTGCAGCAGCGCATCGGCGACAATCTGGTCGTCGACACATTCGAACATCCCCCAATGCCCGGTACCGGCGCCCATATATTCGAGCACGAGCGTGTCGACCTGCGCCGAAATCCGCCCGACGACATCGCCGCCCTCCTCGGCCAGCCACATGACCGCGCGGCCGTGCTCGAACCAGGGATTGCCCTTGATGCCGCCGATCAATGCATGGACCTCGGCCCGCAGCGGCGGCACGAAATTGGGGTCGTTGGCGTACAGGCGGTAAGGCAGTTCGACGAACCGCACCCTGTCGGCGGCGCTCTCGACCGCGATGATTTTCAACATTCCCACGTCCCCGATGCGCAATCCGCAGCGCTACCGGCCCATTGCGGCCAAAATGGGCCACTTCGGGGCGGGGCTCATTCCTCGGTACGAATCAACACCGCTTCGCCGATCAGCAGGAACAGCACGAACGGCGCCCAGGCCGCCATCACCGGCGGCACGGCGCCAAAATTTCCCATCGCCAGCATGAAGTTGTCGGCGACGAAGAATGCAAACCCCAGGAACATGCCGATCACCGCGCGCACGAACAACCGCCCCGACCGCGCCAGCCCGAACGCCGCTACCGCCCCCAGCAACGGCATCAGCACCGTGGATAGCGGCCCCGAGATCTTGTGCCAAGCCGCCGCCACCAGCGTATCCACTGGCTTGCCCGCGGCGCGCTGCTCGGCGATCTGCGGGCGCAATTCCCACAGCGGCAGGAACGCCGGGTTGATGCTCGTCGTGGTGAACTGGCGCGGCACCACCACGCTGGCGAAATCGAGCGTCGGCGCCGTCTTTACCGTCCCGCTCGCCACGTCGAAGCTGCGCGCATTGGCCAGCCGCCAGCCGTCCGCCACCGGCTGCGCCGTATCGGCCATGACGATGCGCACCAGCCTGTTGTCGACCCGGTCGTAAATGGTGACGCCCTTGAGCAAGGTCGCATCGCCGACACCCGCCACGCTCGTCGCCCGGAACAGGTCGTCGCCGCCCCTCACCCAGCTCTCCTGCACCGGCGTCGATGCCGCCGGGGTGCGCCGATATTCATTGTCCTGCCACGCCTTCAGCTGCGCTGTCGCCCGCGTCGTTACGGCCTCGTTGAAGGCGAAATTGCCGACCGCGATGACGAACGCCGCGATGAACAACGGCGCCAGGATCTGATGCGCCGAAATCCCGGCTGCCTTGAAGATCACCACTTCGCTGTTCTGGTTGAGCGTCGCCAGCGTCACCAGCGTCGCCAGCAGCACCGAGAACGGCAGGAACAGCTGCACCAGCTGCGGCACGCGCAGGCTGACATAGGTCCATAGCTCGGCCTCGCCATTGCCCGCCGCCGCCAGGATCTTTCCCGATTCGCCGAGCAGGTCGAGTGATTCGAGGATGACGATCAGCCCGATCAGGAACGCCGCCGATCGCACGACGAACATCTTCGCCGTGTACCAGGCAATCGTGTTGGACGGGAACATGCGCATCGGCCTAACCCGCCGACAGGGCGTCGTCGCGCCAGTTCTCGCGCTTCACCACGCGCGCTGCAAAGCCGCGCAGCACCGTGCCGACCTTGGCCGCCCAGCGATCGAGCGCACCAATCGGCTGGCCGCCCGGCACATAGGCCAGCGTCCGGTACAGCCACAGCGACGCGGCGATGAACACCGCAAACGGCAGCCACTGCGCCAGCACCGGATCGACCCGCCCCAGGCTGCCCATCCGCTCGCCATATTCGGTCATCTTGTGGAAGGTCACCAGCCCGATGAGCGCGATGAACACCCCCAGCGCCGACGTGCTGCGCTTGGGCGGCACCCCCAGCGCCACCGCGAGGAAGGGCAGCACGAACATCACCAGGCACTGCACCAGCCGCCGGTTGAATGTCGCGCTGGCATCGCGCCGCGCCTCGGGGGTCGCCTCGGCGTCGAACATCATCCGTCCCAGTTCGGGCAGTGTCTTTTCCAGATTGCCCTCGCCGCGTTTCCGAAAGGCTCCCATCGTGGGCAAATTCACCGGCAGGTCGTGCTGGACGAAGGTCAGCACCCGCGGCACGCCCGCCGGATTGGCATTGTGCACCAGCGTGCCGTTGCGCAGCCGCAGCAGGATGACGTCGGGATCGTCGGTCGACAGGAACGTGCCGCTTGCTGCGGTCACCGCGACGCTTTCGCCGTTCTTGCCGGCGGCGCGCACGAACAGCCCGCGCAGATCGGCGCCCTGGTTCTTGCTTTCCTCGACGCGCAGCGTGATGCCCTTGCCCAGCACGGCGAATTCGCCGACCTTGATCGACGCCCCCAGCGCTCCCGATCGCAGCTCGAAACGCAAATTTTCATAGGCATAGCGCGACACCGGCTGCAGGAACCCGACAATGCCGAAATTGATGCAGGCGAACAGCAGCGCGATCAGCATCGGCACCCGCAGCAGCCGGTTATAGCTGATCCCCACCGCCCGCAGCGCATCGAGCTCCGAGGTCGTCGCGAGTTTGCGGAACGCCATCAATATGCCCATCATCACGCCGATCGGGATCCCGAGCGACAGATATTCCGGCAGCAGATTGCCGAGCATCCGCCATACGACGCTGACCGGGCCGCCTTCGTTCATGACGAAATCGAACAGCCGCAACATGCGATCGAGCAGCAGCAGCATCGCGGCGATAACCAGCGATGCCAGCAAGGGCACGATGATCAACCGCGCGAGGTAGCGATCAAAACGGGCAAGCACGATCAAGGCGGCGAACAATCCAGTCCCTTGATGTCGACACTGCCGCGCCCAAGTTTCGCCGCAAGCCTTCACCATATTGCAACCACCCGGTAATGGCTATCACCCGGCAGTTCCCCACCCCTATAGCCCGGTGAAACAATCAGGTCATGGCATATTCGCGATTGTCGGCGGCCCCCCTGTCGGCTGGACGGGCGTCGGCAGCACGGGTATCGACAGCCCTGGCGTCGGCGCTCTTCGTCTCCCTGTCCGCAGCGGCAGCGCTCGCCCAGCCGGCGGGGGCAGCGCACCACCCCGTCCTCGGCCCCGAAGCCGCCGCCTGCCGTCCCGGCGCGACAGGCACGGCGGCGCTGGTCACCGTCCACGGCTTCAAGGACCGCGATGGCCAACTGCGCATCCAGGACTACACCGGCAAGGACGGCGAATATCTCGAATCCGGCAAATATCTCCAGCGCCACGACGTCCCAATGACCGCTTCGGGCGGCATGACGGTCTGCCTGTCACTCCCCGGCCCCGGCAGCTATGTCATCGTCGCGCTCCACGACCGCGACACCAACGGGAAGCTGTCGATCTGGTCCGACGGCATCGGCTTCACCGGCAATCCCCGGTTGAAGCTCGCCAAGCCCGCCCCGTTCGACACCGTCATCCCCTTCGGCGCCGGCGTTACCCCCGTCCGTATCGTCCTGAACTATCGCCGCGGGCTATCGGTGAAGCCGCTGGACTGACCCCTGGCCCAGCCACCGACATTGTGACAATTTTGCTTCACTGTTCCTGAAACCATGTCGCAGCGCACAAGAGTGTTTGCGCAACCGTCCTATTTGGCAAAACATGCCCCTTCAATAGCCGGGGAGTGGGCAATGCGTTTCAAATCGACTTTGGCGGCCGGAGTCACCTTCGCCGCCTTGATGGCCACGGGCGCCGCGGCGCAATCGGTCTCGCCCGTCGTCGTCCCCGATGGCGAATCCGAAGCCATCATCGTCACCGGCTCGCGCATCCGCCAGGATCCCCTGTCGCAGAGCGCGCCGGTCATCGTCCTCGACCAGGCGTCGATCGCACGCACCGGCCTGTCCTCGGTCGCCGACATTCTCCAGCGCCTGCCCAGCGCCGCCGGCGGCCTCAACACCAAGGTCAATAACAGCGGCAACATCGGCAATCCGCCCGATGGCGGCGGCGTCGGCGCCGGCTCGTCGCAGATCGACCTGCGCTACCTCGGCGCCAAGCGCACCCTGGTCCTTGTCGATGGTATCCGCTTCGTCAACGGCTCGAGCGCCAGCGGCATTCCGTCGACGGTCGATCTCAATACCATCCCGGCCAACATGATCGAGCGCATCGAAGTGCTCCAGTCCGGCCAGTCGCCGCTTTATGGTTCCGATGCCCTGGCCGGCGTCGTCAACCTGATCACCAAATCATCACAGGAAGGCCTGCAGGCCGCCGCCCAGTTCGGCACCTTCCGCCAGGGCGACGGCCATACCCAGGATTACAGCGCCAGCTACGGCATCAAGGGGCCGACCACGAGCGTCGTCTTCGGCGCCAACTATGTGAAGCAGGACGCCGTCCGCACTGCGGATCGTGACACCTCGCGCTTTCCGAACCCGGGCCAGACAAGCTGCGCCGATCCGATCGGCGGCTGTTCCAGCGCGACTCCCAACGGCTTCTTCTCGGTGCTTGGCGGTCCTAATCTGACGCTGAAGGCACCGGTTGCAGGTCGCCCGCGCTACGATCCGCTCGACCCGACCGGCCCCAACAGCGACTTCAAACGGCTGACCGCCGCCGATCGCTTCAACTTCGCGCCGCTCAACTATTTCCTGACGCCGTCCGAACGCTATGGCGGCTGGATCAGCGCCAAGCAGGAGCTCGGCGAAAACGTCAACTTCCGCGTCAAGGCGCTGTATAACCGCCGCAATTCGCAGAATCAGGCGGCCTTCCTGCCATTGTTTGTCGGCCCCGATGCCGGCAACGGCAATCTGCTCGACATCATCTCGATCGACGCCACCAACCCGTTCAACCCGTTCGGCGTGACCCTGTCGGCCGGCAAGCCCGGCGAGGCCCCCGCCAACTACTCCACCGTCCGGCGCCGCCTCGTCGAAGCCGGCCAGCGCACCTACTCGCAGGAGGTCAACACGATGTCGCTGACCGGCGGCTTCGACGGCTCATTCGATGTCGGGACGCGCAAATGGTATTGGGATGCCACCGCCGTCGTCGCCTTCAACGACGCCCGCCAGCTGTTCACCGGCAACGTCAACGCTGCCAAGCTGGCCACCGCGCTCGGCCCCGTCGCCAACTGCACCGGCGGCTGCGTGCCCTTCAACATCTTCGGCGGCGTCGGCTCGGTAACGCCGGCCATGCTCGCCTATGTCACCTTTGACGAGCGCAGCCGCAGCAAGCAGGAACTGCAGGATTACACCGCCAACCTGTCCGGCGACCTGTTCGACCTTCCCGCCGGGCCGATTGGCTTCGCCGTCGGCTATGAGCACCGCTACCAGTTCGGCAGCTATGATCCCGATCCGATCATCGCCGCCGGCCTTGGCTCGGACATCCCGTCGCTGCCGGCGCGCGGTTCGTACAACTCCGATGAAGTCTATGGCGAAATCCGCGTGCCGCTGTTGAAGGACACGCCGTTCTTCCACGCGCTCGATGTCAGCGGCGCCATCCGCTACGCCGATTATTCGACCAGCAAGGCCAGCACGACCTACACCGGCAGCGTCCTGTGGAAGCCCGTCGAGCAACTGCTGCTGCGCGGTTCGTACGCCACCGGCTTCCGCGCCCCCAGCATCGGCGAATTGTTCGGTGCCGCCTCGCGCAGCGACGCCCCGATCGACGATCCGTGCACCAATGTCCCCGGTTCGCCGTGGCAGACCTCGGCCACAGTCCGCGCCAATTGCATCGCCAACGGCGTGCCGGCCAACGGCAGCTACCAGGAACCCAACGGCGGCCAGGTCTCGGTGACCACCGGCGGCAACAGTGCGCTCGACCCGGAAACCTCCAAGACGCTGTTGTTCGGTGCCGTGTTCAGCCCGACCTGGGCGCGTGACAGTGGTTTCGCTAGCAACCTGACCTTCGAAGCCAACTACTACGACATCAAGGTCGAAGGCGCGATCGCGCCCATCGACGCCGCCATCACGCTGGCCCGCTGCGCCAATTCCGGCGACGCGCTCAGCTGCGGCTCGATCGCCCGCACCCCCAACGGCCTTATCAGCCGGGTCAACGGCCTTCTCCAGAATATCGGCGAGATCCAGACCAGCGGCATCGATGCGACGATCAACTATCGCTCGCAGCAGACCTCGGCGGGCATCTTCGGCCTGTCGCTCAACGGCAACTTCCTGCTCGAATATACCGAGACCGTGCCCGCCCAGACGGGCTTCACCACCACTGACTATCGCGGCCTGACCCGCGGTTTCCCCGATCAGTCGTATGCCAAGTTCAAGGGCACCGGCGTCATCGACTGGACGATTGCCGATTTCGGTGCATCGGTAACCGGCCGCTACATCGACGCCGTCGAGGAAGCCGACGGGAAGAAGCTCGACAGCACTTTCTACACCGACATCCAGCTTAGCTACACGCCGTCGTTCCTCGAGAGCCGGCTGGCCTTCACCATCGGCGTCAACAACGTCTTCAACGTCGATCCACCAGCCTGCTTCAGCTGCACCGGCCCCAACTTCGACCCCACCACCTACGATGTCCCAGGCCAGTTCGGTTACCTGCGCATCAGCTACAAGATGTAGCATTTGCCGGGGCGAGGCATCCCCTCGCCCCGGATTCGACACCGCCCGCCGCCGCAGCGGTACCCGCCGCATTCCTTCCTCCAGGCGCCGCGCATAGCCTCCCGTCCCGTGCCGAGACTGAGGCACCGGCCAAGAGGAGGTTGTATTGCGTACTCAAACCCTGGCGTTTCTGACGTTATCGGGCCTGACCCTCGCTGCCTGCGCGCAAAAGCAGGAAGTCGCGATGGCACCGCCGCCGCCACCGGGCGCCGTTGCCGGCAGCGTCGCCGCCGACCGCGACGGTGACGGCATGATCGACGGTTATTATTCGGCCGACGGCATCTATCACCCCAACTACGTTCCGCCGCCCCCGGCACCACCGCCGCTGCCGACTCGCCGCGGAGAGCGAGGCTGAGCCTGTCGCTTGGCGGAATGCGGCGCGTCCGCATTCCGCTGATTTTCGTCCTTGCCATGCTGGCGATACCCTCGCCGGCCGTCGCCCAGCTTGCGTCCGCAGCGGTGACTGCCCCGCAAGCCGTCACCGCCGAAATCCGCGAACAGGCCCGCGGCAAGCTTAAGTCCTTCTACGCCGCGCGCGCCTTTGCCCCGCTCTGGACACAGGCCGGCCGCATCGGCCCGGAGGCCGACGCCCTCCTCGCCTGGCTCGCCACTTCCGACATCGACGGCCTCAAGCCAAAGTCCTTCAAGCTCGATAAGCTCCACGAAACACTCGCCGCCGCCCGGTCGGGGGACCCCCGCGACCTTGCCCGAGCCGAACTCAAGCTGTCGGACGCTTTCGCCCGCTACGCCCGCGACATGCGCCGCCCGCCCAAGCTCGACATGACCTTCCTCGACCCGCGCCTCAAACCCAAAAAGCCCGATATACAGGCCGTGCTCCGCGCCGCCGCGCTACCGCCGTCCCTCGCCCACTATATCACGTCGATGGCATGGATGAGCCCGCACTATGTCCAGCAGCGCGGCCTTGCCGCCCGCGCCCGCGCCTCCGGCGACCCGGAAATCATCGCGCGCAGCCGCATCAATCTCGATCGCGCCCGCGTCCTGCCCGGGCCCTTCACCCATCATATCGTCGTAGATGCCGCCTCGGGACACCTGTGGTTCTACCAGGCCGGCAAGCAGGCCGGCACCATGCGCGTCGTCGTCGGCCGCCCCGAAACGCCTACCCCGATGCTCGCCGGCATGCTCCAGTACGCCATCCTCAACCCTTATTGGAACATCCCGGTCGGCCTAGTGCAGACCCTCGTTGCCCCCCGCATCCTCGCCGGCAAGTCGATGCGATCGCTCGGCTACGAAGCCCTGTCCGACTGGAGCGCCGACCCCCGCCCCGTCGATCCCGCCACCATAAACTGGCCGTCGATCGCCGCCGGCGAACAGGAGCTTCGCGTCCGCCAGCGCCCGGGCCCGTCCAATTCGATGGGTCGCGTCAAGTTCATGTTCCCCAACGACGATGGCATCTACCTCCACGACAGCCCCGACCGCGCGCTGTTCGCCGCATCCGACCGCCATTTCAGCAACGGCTGCATCCGCCTCGAAGACGCTGCCACCCTGGGCAAATGGCTGCTCGGCCGCTCGATACGCACGGCGGCCCGCACCCCCGAGCAAGCCGTACCCCTCACCGCCCCCGTCCCGATTTACCTGACCTATTTCACCGCCCAGGACGGCCCCGCCGGCATCCAGTTCCGCGCCGACATCTACAACCGCGACGGAAAACCGACCCTTCCCTCTCCCTTTAAGGGAGAGGCGACTCGCCCCTGAGGCGAGCGGGTGAGGGTAGCCCGCCCTACCCACAAAAGGGGCCAACTACTTCCCCGCCGGAATAATCTCCTCCCCGATCAGCGCCACCGGGATAATCCCCGCATCCATCACCCGCTTCATCACATCACGCATCACGAACGGCCGCCCCGCCACTTCGTCGGCATGCGAGACGTCCGCCAGCAACCGATCGAGCTCCAGCTTGCCGGTTACATAACTCGGCCCATATCCCGGCTGGCGCGCATATAGCAGCTGCTCGAAGCCGACCAGCGGGCTCGCCGCATCCGACCAGCCGCGCGGCGTCCATTCGGCGTGGAACTTGCCGGCCTGCGCCAGATCCATCTCGTTCGACTGGACATACAGCGACGCCAGCCCGCGCGCCGCGCGGTTGGCGAGCATGATCCACACCAGCTCGCGGCCATGCGGGACATCGTCGTACAGCCCGGCCTGCATCGCCACCTCCTCGAACGCCGTGGCAAAGCCTTCGGACCGGTTCGAATAAATGGTGAACAATGGCGACACCCGGCGAATCGGGCTGGCGTGCGGTTCGGCGCGCATCCGCGCCAAGTCGATCCAATGGGTGAAATGCGACAGCAGCGGCAGCGGATCATAGGCATTTACATGGGTGAAAAAGTTGCGCTTCTCCGGCGCCTCATACTCGATGGCCTGGTCGGCGATCGCCTTGCGTGACCAGGGCGCGTCCGGGATCAGGCCCGTATCTGCCAAAAACTGGCTGAACCGCGCCTGTTTCGCCTTGACCAGCCGCGCATAGGCCGCCGGATCGGTCAACGGCACGATCGGCGGCAGGTCGCGGTTGCGCACCTCCTCGAGCCGCAGCGCCGCTATCGACCGGTCGAGCTCTCGCCGCAGCAACGCTACCTGCGCATCCCAGTCATAAGGCAGCAGTTCAACGTTCTTGACGTACCAATTATAGTGTTCCTTGCCGAGGCCGACCGCGCCGGTCTTCTTCGGCGCCTCGGCCGCAACCCACGCCGCGAAATCGTCGGTCGCCGCCCTGGCATCGGCGATCGCCTTGACCAGCTTCGGCCCGGCGCCCGTAATCGGTGCCGGCCGCGCCCCGTCGAGCGTCCGCATCACCAGCGTTCCCGCCCCCAGCTTCTCCAGCGTATCGCTCTGCTCGGCAAAGGCCCGCCCGCCATAGGTCCACAGGTCGCGCGCATTGCTTCCCGCCAGATTGACCTTCGCCGCCGCCAAATTCGCCGGGATCGCCGCGATCAGGGTCGTCAACCGCGCCTCGTCGGCGGCATTGAGCGGATATTTGAAGGCGTACAGGTCGATGTTCGGGTGCGCATACGGCCCCTCGTGCGCCGGCACATCGCTCCAGTCGGCAAAGACATTGGCATAAAAGGTCGGGTCGCGCGCCCAAGGCGTCAGCACCCGCAAATCGAAATCGAGGCCATTCAGTTCCGCCTCGACCAGCCTGTAGTCGTTATTCGCCGTCACCGCCCAACCCGTCCGGTCGATCGCCGCCAGCCGCGCGCGAAACGCCTTCAGGTCGCTGCCCAGCTTCGCCATCGCCGCCGGGCTGTAGTCCGGCTTGCCATCGGCGACCGGCGGCAACACCGTCCGCCGCCAGTCCGCGAACAATTTGACCAGCACTGGGTAATTCGCCGGCATCGCCGTCGCCGCCATCGGCGCGGCCTGCACCGGCAGCCCCGGCACCGCACTCGCCAGCAAAACCGCCACCAACCCCAGAACCCGCCGCGCCATCAATCGTCCCCTGCCTATCAAGGTTCAATCGTGCGCTGCCCGCTCGCAGTGGTCAATCGCCGCCTGCTCACCCGCGAAATCCCGAAACGGCGCGCCGACTATTCCGCCGCCTGCCGGAACAACCCGGTTTCCGCCGCCGCCCGTTCGAAATGCTGCAACACGGCTTCCAACTGCTCGGCCGAATGCGCCGCACACAGGCTGCAGCGCAGCAGGAACACGCCCGCCGGCGTTGCCGGGGGCCGCGACATGTTCACATAGACTCCCAGCTCGAGCAGCGCCTGCCACATCCGCACCGTCGTCTCCTGGTCGGGCATGAGCACGGAAACAATTGCACTTTCCGGTGTCGCCGTGGCGAGGCGAAAGCCCTGCGCAATCAACCCGCCATGCAATTTCCGACTCATGTCCCACAGCCGCGCGCGCTTGTCGTGCGCATGCATCAGCTTGCGAATGGAGGTCGCCGCACACGCCACCACCGCCGGCGGCAACGACGCCGTGAACACATAAGGCCGGCACACCAGCCGCAGGATCTCGAACTTGGGATGGTTGGAAACACAGAACCCGCCCACCGTCCCGACCGATTTCGAGAACGTCCCGATGACGAAATCGACGTCGTCGGCAACCCCGGCGGCCTCATAGACGCCGCGGCCATTCTCGCCGAAAAAGCCCATGCCATGCGCTTCGTCGACCAACACCATCGCGCCATGCGCCTTGGCGATCGCCACAAGCTCCTTCAAAGGCGCGATATCGCCGAGCATAGAATAGACGCCTTCGAGAATGACCAGCTTGCCGGCTTCCGGCGGCAACCGCCGCAGGCGCTTCTCAAGGTCCTCGGCACTGTTATGCTTGAACCGCACGATATCGGCATTGCCGAGATAGCAGCCGTCATAGATCGACGCATGGCTGTCGGCATCGAGGATGATATAATCGCCCTTGCCCGCCAGCGTGGAGACAATACCCAAATTGGCAAGGTAACCCGTTGAAAAGACAATGGCATGATCCATGCCGTAAAAGTCCTTCAAAGCCTCCTCGCACGCCTTGTGGCCCTGGTAGGTGCCGTTGAGCACGCGGCTCCCGGTCGTCCCGGCACCGAATTTCGCCAGCGCCTCCTGCCCCGCCGCGATGACGTCGGGATCGAATGTCATCCCCATGTAATTGTAGGTGCCAAGCAGGATCGTGTCGCGCCCGTCGATCACCGCCTCGGTCGGCGACTTGACCTGCTCCATGACGATCGCGAACGGATCGCGCACCCCGGCGGTCAGCACCCCGGCGCGCTCGGCCGCCAGCGCATCGAACTTCGACAGCAGGTCGCTCACTTGGTCACAAGCCGCATCACCGCATCGGCAACCTGGCCGATCGTCTCCAGATCAGGCAACATATTTAATGGCATGACGATATCCCACTCGTCCTCCATGCTCGCCACCAGATCCATCACGGTCAGCGAATCCATCTCGAGGTCACCGGCAAAACTGGTGTTCTCGGTCAAGACGATCGACTTGCTATTCAGCGGTTGGATCAGTTCGATGATACGGGCATAGATGCCGGCACGGTCGGTCATGTGGGGAATCCTTCGGTTCGGCGTGCTCTGCCAGCACAAAATGGCCAAAGCGCGGCGTCAAATCCATCCCCTAGCGCGATAATCCGCCACAGTCCCGGCAATCCCGTCCGCCAGCGTCACCTGCGGCGTCCAGATGCCGGCCAGCGCCGCATTGCCGCCGCGCGCCGTCCAGTCGGGATGCGCGATATACGCCGCCCGGTCGCGGGTCAGCTTGGCCGAGATCCCCAGCCGCGCCGCCAGCCCGACCGCCGCCACCGGCAACGGCACGATCACCGGCTGCCGCCCGATGCCAGCCCCGACCGCGCGGGCAAATTCGGCATGGGACAGCCCGCCGCTGCCATCGTCGATCTCGAGCGTCACCCGCGACGGCCCGCCGCCCGTAAGCGCCAGCAAGGCCCGCGCCAGATCGTCGACATGCATGACCGAAATGCGCCCCGGCGGCGCCACCGCCAGGCCTTTTGCTGCCAACCGGTAGATATCGACCATCTCGCGGTCGCCCGGCCCATAGACCGCCGGCGGCCGGACGATTACCCAGTCGCCATCGCTCGCCGCCACCAGCGTCTCGGCTGCGGCCTTCGACGCGCCGTACATCGACAGCCTAGGTTCACGCGCCGCCAGGCTGGAGACATGGACGAAACGTTTCCCCCCGGCAGCTGCGAGCACAGCGGCCGTCCCCGCGACGTTCCCGGCGTCAAATCCGGACCTGTCGGGCGCACTGACCACCCCGGCGATATGGATGACGGTATCCGCCCCCGCGCAAAGCCGCGCCAGGGCGGCCGTATCGGCCAGGTCGCCGATCACCCATTCGGCACCCGCCCGCTCCTCCTGCGGTCGCCGCATCAACGCCCGCACCGGAGCCTTGGCAAGCGCCAGCACACGCCCGCCGACAAAGCCGCTACCGCCGGTAATCGCCAAGATCATCGCAGATAAACTGACCGGCAGGGGCACGCGCCCCTGTGCCCGGTCATCTATGCCGCAACGTCGAACGGCTGGATTTCACCCGAAAGATATTGCGACCGCGCCTTCGACCGGCTCAGCTTGCCGCTCGATGTCTTGGGCAAAGTCCGCGGCGGCACCAGCTCGACGACGCACGCCATGCCGGTGATCGCCCGCACCTTCGACCGGATGGCCTCGCGCAGCACAGCCCGCTCGTCGACGTTTGTCGTCCGGCACTGCACCAGCACCGCCGGCGCTTCCTCACCCGATGGCGTGGTGATCGCGAACGCCGCGATGTCGCCGGCCTTGAACCCCGGCAATTGCTCGATCGCCCATTCGATATCCTGCGGCCAATGGTTCTTGCCGTTGATGATGATCATGTCCTTGGCGCGGCCAACGATGAAGATCGACCCTGCCGACAAATATCCCATGTCACCGGTATCGAGCCAGCCATCGGGCGACAGCGCCGCCCTTGTGGCTTCCTCGTCGCGGAAATAGCCCGCCATCACGCCCAGCCCCCGCACGAACACCCGGCCGATCTTGCGATCCGGCACGATAACGCCGTCCTCGCTGCGGATCTCGATGGTCAGCCCGGGCACCGCCTTGCCGCAGTTGACGATCGCCCGGAACCGCGTCGGCTGGCGCTTGTCGGTGCGCCCACCGCCGCTACCCGACAGCGTCCGCTCGTCGATCAGGTCCGACACGATGCCTTCGCCCAGCGGCATGATCGACACCGCCAGCGTCGCCTCCGCCAGCCCATAGCTCGGCAGAAAAGCGCTCGCCTTGAACCCGGCGGCATCGAACACATCGACGAACGCCTGCATCACCTCGGGCCGGATCATGTCGGCGCCGTTGCCGGCAACCCGCCAGCGCGACAGGTCGAAGCGCTCCTTGACGTCGATCGACGCCGAGATCCGCCGCGCGCAGATGTCATAGCCGAAGGTTGGCGAATAGCTCAGCGTCGCGTCCTTGTTACGGCTGATCAGCGTTAGCCAGCTCAACGGCCGCCGCGCGAAATCCTCGGTCGCCAGGTAATCGACTGAAATCTGGTTCGCCAGCGGCGCCAGCATGCACCCGACCAGCCCCATGTCGTGATACCAGGGCAGCCAGCTGACCACCCGGTCGCCGTCGCCGGCCTCCATGCAATACGCATGGCCGGCCAAATTGGCGAGCAGCGCCTCGTGCGTCACCGCGACACCATGCGGAAACCGCGTGCTGCCGCTCGAATATTGCAGATAGGCGATGTCGGTCTTCACCGCCTCGGGCAGGTCGGTAACCGGCGACGGCACCGCGAAATACGGCGTCCAGTCATGCGCCGGGCACAGGCCCGCTGCCGCCTGCTCGACCATCGGGAACAGCCCCTCCGGCGACAGCACCAGCTTGGGCTCGCAACTACGCAACTGCGTGGCGATCTGCTCGACATAGGCCTCGCGCCCGCCGAAACTCGTCGGCAACGGCAGCGGCACCGGATAGGCGCCGGCATAGATCGCGGCAAAGAACGCGGCAGCGAAATCGGCGCCGGTCTCGGCGATCAATGCCACCCGGTCACCAGGCCGCACGCCATCGGCCAGCAGCCGCAGCGCGCGCACCCGCGCATCGGCGGCGAGCTCGGCGTAAGGATAGGCGCGCACGAGGTCGGCGCGGGCATCATGAAAATTCATGCCCTTTTCGCCCAGCGCGGCATAGTCCAGCGCTTCGCCGACCGTGTCGAACGCCGCTCGCCGATAGGCCAGCGCGTCGAAGGTCGGAGTCGGTGCGAGTGCGATCAGGCTCTTGGACAAGCCTCTATCTCCCTTTTCTGCCAGAATAGCGCCGATTCCCGGCATCCATCAAGGCAGCATCAACATACAATCTTATTCCATCGCAGGTGCGGGAGTTCAAATTCCGGCCCGATCATGGCAAGAACAAGGCATGGGTCCCGACAGCGACGAAGATAGCGACAAAAACTTCGGTCCGCGCCGTTCGAAACGCGCGCCGAAACCGCGCGAATACAAGCCCCGCGAACCCCGCCCCCTCGACGCCGCCCAGCTCCAGGAACTCGCCGTCGGTTACGCCGCGCGCTACGCTACCACCGCCGCCAAGCTGCGCCGCTACCTCGCCCGCAAGCTCGGCGAACGCCTGTGGATCCCCGCCGAACCCGCCGACATCGACAGCCTCGTCGCCCGCATCACCGATCTCGGCTATGTCGACGACCGCGCCTATGCCGCATCGAAAGCCCGCGAGCTCGGCAATCGCGGCTTCGGCAAGCGCCGCGTCCAGGGCGCGCTCTCCGCCGCCGGCGTCAGCCGCGACGACGCCGCCGCCGCCCTCGCCCCGGAGGACGAGGACGTCCCCGACAACCCCTGCACCGCCGCCATCGCCTTCGCCCGCCGCCGCCGCTTCGGACCCTTCGCCCGTGACGGGTCCTCGACCGACTCCGCCCGCCAACGCCGCGAGCTCGCCGCCATGGCCCGCGCCGGGCATGATTTCGATACCGCCCGCCGGGTCATCACCGCCCCCAACGAAGCCGCCGCCCTCGCGCTGCTGGAAGACTGACCTTCTTAATCACTTCCCCCCTCCCTTCTTCAGCCGCAGGCGACGCCTTCGCGTCAACGGAGGGGTCGGGGGAGGGTGCTTTCTTGCTAAGCTCAATACTCCCATCTCAAAAACGAAAACGGCGAGCAGGTCACCCCACTCGCCGTCCTCATCAATCCTCAGTCGAAGTTCAGGCGTCCACGGTCGGCGGCGGCAATGCCGGCGTGGTTTTCCGCCGGATCCGCGGCGCCTTGCGCATTGCCGCCACGATCTCGAACACCAGGTCGTTGTCCTTCAGGTGGACGCGAACCTCGCCGCCATGGACCAGCTTGCCGAACAACAGTTCCTCGGCCAGCGGCTGCTTGATCTTCTCCTGGATCAGGCGGCCCATCGGACGCGCCCCGTACAGCTTGTCATAACCGCGCTCGGTCAGCCACGCCTTGGCTTCGTCGGTCAGCGCGATATGGACGTCGCGCTCGGCCAGCTGCATCTCGAGTTCGAGAATGAACTTGTCGATGACCCGGGCGACGACTTCCGGCGGCAGGTAATCGAACGCCACGACGGCATCGAGCCGGTTGCGGAACTCGGGGGTGAACATCCGCTTGATGGCCTCCTCGTCCTCGCCGACCCGCTGCGTCGATCCGAACCCGACCCCTTCGCGCGCCATGTCGGCGGCGCCGGCATTGGTCGTCATGATCAGGATCGTGTTGCGGAAATCAACCGTCTTGCCGTGGTGGTCGGTCAGCTTGCCGTTGTCCATGACCTGCAACAGGATGTTGAACAGGTCCGGATGCGCCTTTTCGATTTCGTCGAGCAACAGCACCGAATGGGGCTGCTGGTCGACGGCATCGGTCAGGAGCCCGCCCTGGTCGAACCCGACATAGCCCGGAGGCGCACCGATCAGCCGCGAAACGCTGTGGCGCTCCATATATTCCGACATGTCGAAGCGCGTCAGCGGAATGCCGAGGATCGCCGCCAATTGCTTGGCCACCTCGGTCTTGCCGACACCGGTCGGTCCCGAGAACAGATACGACCCGATCGGCTTGTTGGGCTCGCGCAGGCCGGCCCGCGACAGCTTGATCGCCGACGCCACCCGCTCGATCGCCTTGTCCTGCCCGAACACCACGCGCTTGAGATCGGCATCGAGCGACGCCAGCGCCTTGGTATCGTCGGTCGACACGCTTTTCGGCGGAATCCGCGCCATGGTGGCGATCACCTGCTCGACTTCCTTGACGCCGATGACCTTCTTGCGCTTGGCAAGCGGCAGCAGCATCTGCGACGCGCCGGTCTCGTCGATCACGTCGATCGCCTTGTCGGGCAGCTTGCGGTCGTTGATGTACCGCGCCGAAAGCTCGACCGCGGCCTTGATCGCCTCGGGCGTGTATTTCAGCTTGTGATGCTCCTCGTACGACGGCCTCAGCCCCATCAGGATCTTGACACTATCCTCGATCGACGGCTCGTTGACGTCGATCTTCTGGAACCGGCGCAGCAGCGCGCGATCCTTTTCAAAATGGTTGCGGAACTCCTTGTAGGTCGTCGAACCGATGCACCGGATGGCGCCCGAGCTCAGCGCCGGCTTCAACAGGTTCGACGCGTCCATCGCCCCGCCGCTGGTCGCGCCGGCACCGATCACGGTGTGGATCTCGTCGATGAACAGCACCGCATGCGGCAGCTTCTCGAGCTCGTTGACGACGTTCTTCAGCCGCTCCTCGAAATCGCCGCGATACCGCGTGCCAGCGAGCAACGCGCCCATGTCGAGCGAATAGATCACTGCCGGCAACAGCACGTCGGGGACCGAGCCTTCGATGATCTTGCGCGCCAAACCTTCGGCGATCGCCGTCTTGCCGACGCCGGGATCACCCACATAAAGCGGATTGTTCTTCGAACGGCGGCACAGGATCTGGATGGTCCGGTCGACCTCGGCGTGACGACCGATCAGCGGGTCGATTTTCCCGATCCTGGCCTTCTCGTTCAGATTGACGGTGAACTGCTTCAAGGCGGACTCGGTGCCGCCTTTTGCCTTTTCGCCCTTCTCGGCCTTTTCGCCGCGCTCGGCCTTGTCGTCGTCCTTGTCCTTGTCGCCGCCGCCGCCCGAGCCCTTGACGGCGCGGGTCTCGCTCTGGCCCGACTTGGCGATGCCGTGGCTGATGAAGCTGACGGCATCGAGCCGGGTCATGTCCTGCTGCTGCAGGAAGAACACCGCATGGCTCTCGCGCTCGGAAAATAGCGCGACGATGACGTTGGCGCCGGTGACTTCCTCGCGGCCCGACGACTGGACATGCAGGATGGCGCGCTGGACAACGCGCTGGAATCCGGCGGTCGGCGACGGATCGACCGACGCATCGGCCTTCAGCGCGGTCAGTTCGGTATCGAGGTAACGTGCCAGCTGGCCCTGCAATTCGTCGATGTCGACGCTGCAGGCCTTCAGTACAGCAAGGGCGTGACTGTCGCTGGTCAGGGCGAGCAGCAGATGTTCGAGCGTGGCGTATTCATGTGTGCGACGCGCGGCCTCGGCCAACGCGTTGTGCAAGGTCTTTTCCAGCTCGCGGGTGAAAGAGGGCATGCCTGTCTCCGCTGCGGGTTTCGCTTGCGAAACGAGACCCTAAGATGCGCCCGGCCGGATCGACCGGGCTGACATCCGAATGTCACCCTCAACGCACCAAACATCAAGGGGCGTTTCGACTGCGACACTTCGCTACGCCGCAGCGCAGCGGCAAATCCTGCGCGATGCCGCCGGAACTGGCGCTTTGCCGTGCTTGCAATAGGATAACGACACGGGCATTCGCAGCTTGAACGCAGGCATGCGCAGCTGAACACGGTGCCAACTCGGGGATATCGCAATGAAGCACCTGCTCCTGGCCGTTACCGCCGCGCTGCTCGGCACGTCGCCGCTCCACTCGCAAGCGATGACAATGAAGGCGATGAAAACTGCTTCTGCAGCACCCGCGAAAATGCCTCCCAGCTATCTCGCCGGCCAGCCCGCCATCGACATCGCTGCGCTGCTGCCGCCTCCGCCCGCTCCCGGCTCCGCCGCCGACATCGCCGATCGCATCACCTATGCCGCCAGCGCACAGGGCATCGACGGCCCGGCGTGGAACAGCGCCGTCAAGCAATTGAACCCGACCAGCCCCGAATTCATGGGCGAACTCTCGTGCGCGGTCGGCGCCAAAATCTCCCCCGAAGCCACGCCTATGACCTTCGCCATGCTCGCCCGCAGCGGCGTCGATTTCTTCCCGGTCATGGCCACCGCCAAGGCCGCCTACAAACGCCCGCGCCCGTTCACCACCGACAAGTCCCGCGCCTGCGACCCGATCAGCAACGATGGCGTCGGTGAAAAACTCGGCTGGTCCTACCCCAGCGGCCACAGCGGCATCGGCTGGCTGTGGGCGCTGGTCCTGTCCCAGGCAGCGCCGGCCCATGCGACGCAGATCCGCGCCTTCGGCCAGGCCACCGGCGACCTCCGTATCGCCTGCCGCGTCCATTGGCTCAGCGACGTCGCCTATGGCCGTGTCCTCGCCACCAGCGTCTATTCGCGCCTCGCCGACCGCCCCGAATTCAGGGCCGATACCACCCGCGTCGCCGCCGAGCTCGCCAAGGCTACGCCGCTTACCTGCAACTGATGGACCGCCGCATCTTCCTCCTCGGCGGGGCCGTCCTCATCGGCCTCGCCGCCTATGCGATCGGGACCGACTCCGCCCCCGGCTACGGCGCCCCGAATTCTCCCATCGTCGATTTCCGCATCGTGCCGCCGCCCCCCGCCCCCGGCAGCCGCCAAGACAAGGCGGACCGCGCCGCCATCGCCGCTGCCATCGCCGGCATCGGCTCCCCGGCGTGGACCCGCGCCCGCAGCCAGGTTTTCACCACCTCATCGGCGATCCCCCACCAGATCGGCTGCGCCATCGACCGGCAATTGTCGCCGGAAACCACCCCCGCCACCCTGCGCCTCATCGAAAAGGTCCGCGCCGACGTCCGCATCCCGTCCGAACAGGCCAAGTCCTTCTACCACCGCGACCGGCCCTTCGTCGGCGCCGCCGATACCCGCACCTGCGACCCGCTCACGCTGGGTCAACTCGGCGGCCTGACCGGCGGCACGCTCAGCCATTCCTACCCCAGCGGCCATGCCGCCTATGGCGAGGCCTGGGCCCTCGCCATCGCCCAGGCCTGGCCCGAACGCGCCGCCGCCGTCACTGCCTGGGGAAAGCAGTTCGGCGCCAATCGCATCCTCTGCCGCGTCCATTGGCCCAGCGACGTCGCCGCCGGCCGCAAGCTCGCCGATGCCGTCGTCGCTCGGCTGCAAAGCGTCCCCGCCTACCGCGCCGACGTCGCCGCCGCCCGCGCCGAACTCATCGCCGCACCCCCCGCCACCGGCTGCTGAACCGGTGTAATGCCGCCGCGGCGACCCCATTTCGCCACATAACGACCATATATTCACGTCATGCGTTACACCGACGATAATCCCGCAGGGACAATGATGAACTCCCACCGAGCCATCCCGATTCCCGGCACCGACGATGCCGACATGATTCGCACCGCGGCAAAGCTGACGCGCGAACTCAATGCGGCGAAGCCGGCGATCTATTGGGCCGACTTTCTCGCCTCGAGCTTCATCGGCTACACCGGTCTCGGCTTCGCCATCGGCGCCTCTGGCTGGCTGCAGGCCGCCGGCGTCCTCGTCGCCATCCTCGCGCTATACCGCGCCGGCAGCTTCATCCACGAGCTGACCCACCTTAAGCCATCGGCCGTCCCCGGCTTCCGCACCGCGTGGAACCTCATCATCGGCGTGCCGCTGCTGGTGCCGTCGTTCATGTACGACGGCGTCCACAACCTCCACCACGCCCGCACCCGCTACGGCACTTCGGAGGACCCCGAGTACCTGCCGCTCGCGCTGATGCCGCCGCAGACGCTGGCGCTGTTCGTCGTGGTCTCCATTCTCGCGCCGATCGCGCTGCTGCTGCGCTTCGGCATCCTGGCGCCGCTGTCGCTGGTCTCGCCGCGCCTCCGCCGCCTCCTCACCGAGCGTTATTCCGCCCTGTCGATCAACCCGGCCTTCCGCCGCAAGCAGCCCGATGGCGACTTCGCACGCCATTGGGCGCTGTGGGAAACCCTCGCCAGCCTGTGGGCGATCACCCTGCTGGTCACCACCGCCACCGGCATCCTGCCGCTCCCGGCCTTCCTCACCGGCATCGGCATCGCGTCGGCCGTCACCCTGCTCAACCAGGTCCGCACCCTCGTCGCGCACCTCTGGGAAAACGACGGCGAAGCGATCAGCGTCACCGCGCAGTATCTCGATACCGTCAACGTGCCGCCGCCGAGCTACCTGCCGGCGCTATGGGCGCCGGTCGGCCTGCGCTACCACGCCCTGCATCACCTCTTGCCCGGTGTCCCATACCACAACCTCGCCGAGGCTCACCGTCGCCTGATCACGGCGATGCCCGCCACCTCCGCCTACCACACCGCCAACCACCCCGGCCTTTCGGGCCTCGTCGCAAAGCTGGTAACCGGCTCGATCAAGGCCACCCGGCCCCGGTGACAAGAAGGGCTTCATCATGCTGAACTCGTTTCAGCATCCATCGCCCGCAAGGCCCAGATCACCCGTCGCGCCCGAGCTAACCGCCAAGGGCCCGGCTACCCCGTAACCAGCGGAAACCCGGCCTTAGGCGGCTCGAACAGCCCCAGCAAGCGCTGCAACACCGCCGGATCACCTGAAATCTGCATCGTCCCGGCCTGCAACAGGTCCGCCGCCTTCACCCGCCCGCCAACGAGCCCCAGCAGCGCCAGCCGCGGGATCGTCAGCGTCGCATCCGCCGCGTCACCCACGCCCATCTCGTGGATCATCACCCCGTTGGCCACCGTCACCAGATGGCGCTCTTTCATGTCCGGGATCACCAGCGCCACCGTGAACGGCTTGCCCTGCGCCCGCTCCGGCACCACCCGCACGCTCATCATGTCGAGCAGGCTCGCCACCTGCAAATTCGCCGCAATCCCGTTCAACCCACCCGCCACCGGTGGCTTCACCCCGTTCCGCAGTTCGAGCGCCCCCGAAAGATAAAAATCCCGCCAAGGTGACGCCTCAGCCTGCCACGCCAGCTGCTCGAACGACGCCGCCAGCGCCTCCTTCGCCGCCGCATGGTCCGGCGCCGCGCGCACGACATGGCCCAACAGCGTCACCGCCCAGCGATTCGCACCCTTCGCCGCCGCTTCCTGCGCCAGCGCCATCACCTTGCCCGCACCCCCCATCGCTGCGACATAGCGCACCGCCACATCGCCCCGCGGCAACGGATCGAGCGTCGCCGGATCACCATCGAAATTGCCCAAATACCGCTGGTAAACCGCCCGCGCATTGAACTTCAGCGAGCCATAATTCGGCCGGTTGAACCACGCCCGCCCCAACGCCTGTGGCAATACGATCGCCTCGGCAATCTCGGGACCATTGAGGCCATTATTCATCAACCGCACACTCTCGTTATGCACGAACGCATAGGCCTGCGCGTGCAACAGCAAATACCGCCCGACCTCGGCCGATCCCCAGCGCGGCCAGAAATGCGACGTGAACACCACATCGGATTTGCCCGCATACAGCCGCCGCGCCTGCAGCAGATAATCCGCCCAGCCCTTGGCATCGCGCACCAGCGCGCCGCGCGGCGTCAGCACATTGTGCATCGCGCCGTTGGCGTTCTCCGCCATGCACAGCGCCTTGAAATCGGGCAGGTAGAAATTCATCTCCGCCGGCGCCTCGGTATTCGGCGTCATCTGGAACTCGAACCGCACCCCGTCGATCGTCCGCACATCACCCGTCGCCGCGATGCTGTCGTTGGGCGGCACCAACCCGATACCGCCGCCGAACCGCGTCGGCCCCAGTCCCGACGAAACATGCGCCTCCGGCCCGCGCGGCAGCAATATCCCGAACATATACTCCGCCCGGCGCTGCATCGCCGGCCCGGCAATGACATTCTCGGCGATCGTCTCCGCCATGAACCCCGCCGGCGCCACCACCGGCACCTTGCCCGACGCCGCATCGCCCGGCGTCACCACTGCCAAACCGCCACCGAAATGATCGGCATGCGAATGCGTATAGATCACGCCCGTCACCGGCCGCGCGCCCAGCGTCTTGTTGACCAGCGCCAACGCCGCCGCCGCCGCCTCGGTCGTCGTCAACGGATCGACGATGATCCACCCGGTCTTGCCCTTGATGACCGTCATGTTCGACAGGTCATACCCGCGGACCTGCCAGATCCCGTCGGTCACCTTGAACAGCCCGGCCTTCGCCAGCAGTACCGCATTGCGCCACAAACTCGGGTTCACCGTCGCCGGCGCCGCCCCCGAAAACTGCGCATCCTCGCCGAAATCGCGCAGCACCGCGCCAGCCTTGTCGCGCACCACCGCCGCCACCGGCCCTGCCACGAACCCCCGCGCCGCAAAATCGAAATCCTGCCGGTCGTCCCACGCCAGCGTCGCCGCCAACGCCTTGTTGGTGGCCACCGTCGCCGGACTGGCCCCCGGCGCCGCCAGCGCGACCGAGGAAATACCCATCAGCAACGGCACGATAAATTTGATCATGACCGATTCTACCCCGGTCATCACGTTCCCGTCACTAATCAATTAACGCGCGCACGCCCTCTTCTCCCCCCTGTCATGCCAGCGCAGGCTGGCATCCAGCCCACCCGCGCGGCCAATCCCGCCATAACAAACCTCAATGCACCCGCAAAATCAGCGACTGGCTAGCCGTCGCCAGCAACACCCCATTATCGGCAAACAGATGCACTCGCCCATGCACAAACCCCTGCGCCGCCGCATGAATGCGGATATCCGCCAGCACCCACTTCGTCGGCACCATCCGCGAAAACCGGATCGTATTGTCGAGGCTGTTGCCCCCCGCATTTGTCCCCAGCGCGTTACCAACCCCCGACGGCAAGAAATCCGCCATGATTGCCAGCGCCACCCGGTCGATCGGCTCGGCCTGGCCGCGCGGCTGCACCCACATCCGCGAAATGCCATCGGGGCTCGGCCCACCCTCGGTTCGCGCCGCGCCGAACCGTCCGACCGCCACCCGCTGGTCGAACACCGAATTGATATCGTCGGCGTTGCGGACCCAGTTATACTCGATCGGCGGACAATCCCCGGGCCCCGGCACCTCCGGCATCTGCGCCCATTGCGCCTCCGGAAACCCCGGCCGGTCGCCCAGCGCCGCATTGACGGTCAATATCTCCTTCCCATCCCCATCACGCGCGGTCACCCGCGCCTGGCTGGTATATTTCCCCGAAACCGGCACTTCGACATCGAGGCTCAGCTGCGTTCCCGGCCGCGCATACGACAGATATTGCGCCGCCGCCCACACCGTATCCCGGCCCGTTGCCGCCTCGATCGCCGCCAACCCCGCCGCCATGCCCGCCCCGCCGAACAGGAACTGGCTGTCGGGATGGCCGACGCACAGCCCCGGCGTCACATCGAAGGTAAAGCGCAACGGGTCGCCGGTGGCGGTCGGGGAGAGGATTGTCATGGCGCCTCGATGAACGCCCGGATGCGATCGGTAAACTCGCTTTCCGCATAGCGCGAGATCGGCGCTGGCGCCGCACCGCTATCCCCCAGCAAAACCGTCGCCCGCCGCTTCAGATCCTCGGCATCGCCCGCCACATGCAGTCCAGGCCGCGCGCCGATGGTCGCCGCCGTCGCCAGCTGGTGATCGGTATTATGCTCGCCCTGCGCCTGCAGCCGCGGCAGCATCAGCATCGGCTTGCCCGCCTCGATCGCCGCGATGATCGACCCCATCCCCGCATGCGCCACGAACAGCCGCGCCTCCGCCACCCGCTGGCGATACTCCCCCACCGGCATCAACCGCACGAACTTCGCATGGCGCGGCTCGTATTTGCCCCGCCCGATCTGGATCTCGACAGGCACTCGCGGGTTCGCCGCCGCCCATTCGTCCATCGCCCGCACCAGCCGGTCGAAAGGCATCATCGACCCGACCGACACGAACACCCCGCTCAAAGCACGCTACCCCAATGATCGACGCCCGGCTCGGCAAGCTGCGGCCACTGCGTCACCACCTGCCCCGCAACCTTTCCCGCATGCCGCCCCGATCCCGACAGCACTTCCGAATTGGCGATCGAATCGACCCACAAAGTCCGCACCCCGAACGGCTTGACCAGCGCCATCGCGACCAGCGGCGGCAGCGCGCCCGTCGTCACGATCACCTGCGGCCGCACCTTGAGCAGGATCGCCGCCATGTCCCAAAGCGTCAGCGGCAACCGCCACCAATCCGCCCGGCTGACATCGCGGAACGTCAGCAACGGCGCCGGCGCCACGTCCACCGCCGATGCGGCATGGACGGTCGCATAGGTCACCGAATGCCCCTCCCACGCCGGTCGCAACCGCAGCAGCTGGACAAAGTGGCCACCGCCCGAAGCAATCGCCAGAATACGTTTAGGTTTCGTCACTTGGCCTCCAGCGCTTGCCCCCAAAAGCCGGCTGGCACCGCCAGAGTCAAGCCGCGACCGCGACTCCCGCCATCGCATCCATCGCCAGCGTATAGCTCCGCTTCCGCGCCTCATGGCCATGCAGGATATTGACCAGCATCACCTCGTCCGCCCCATATTCCGCGGCCGCCGCGAGCAACCCGGCGCGCACTGTCGCCGGCGACCCTGCCACCACCCGCCGCCCGGCGCGGCCCTTCGCCATCTCGGGATGATCCGCCAGCCACTTCGCCGCCGTCTCCGGATCGGGCACCGCGATCGACTTGCCCATCATCATATGGGCAAACATCATCCGCGCCGGCCCCGCCAGCCAGTTCGCCTCGGCATCGCTGCCCGCCGCAACCGTCCACACCGCCGTCATCACCCTGGGCGCATCGCCCGCATGCCGCGCCGTAAATCGCCGCCGATAGTCCGCCACGATCGCCGCCCCGCCGGCATTGATGAAATCGGCAAAACAATAAGGCAGCCCCAGGTCGCCGGCAAAAACCGCGCTGTCCGCGGACGATCCCAGCACCCATGGCTCGGGCATTTCGGGCAACCCCGGCAACGTCGCCGCATAAGCCGCAAACGGATGTTCGGCCGGCAGTGTCCCCTCCAGATACCCGAGCAATTCCGCCAGCTGCTGCGGAAAATCATGCGGCGCCTGCTGCCGCCGGTCGCGCTGCAATGCCACCGCCGTGCGCTGGTCGCTCCCCGGCGCCCGCCCCAGCCCCAGGTCGATCCGCCCCGGATACAGGCCCGCGAGCAGGCTGAACTGCTCGGCGACCTTCAGCGGCGAATAATGCGGCAGCATGATGCCGCCCGATCCGATCCGCATCCCCGTCGTCGCCGCCGCAATCGCCGCGATCAGGATTTCCGGCGCGCTCCCCGCCAGCGCCGGCGAGGCATGATGCTCGGCCAGCCAGTACCGGTGATAGCCCAGTGCCTCGCAATGCTTCGCCAGGTCGATGCTGTTGGCCAGCGCCTGTGCCGGGCTCGTCCCCGCCGCAATCGGCGTCTGGTCGAGCACCGACAGGATCACCGCAAAGTTACCATCGCACACCGAGCCGCTTCCGCGATGCCGGCCGGCTGGGCAATTCGGCCAATATCGCCGCGCGCTCGTCCTCGCTCGCCAACGGCCAGCGCGTGATCTCGTCGACCGTGCGCCGGCAACCCTCGCACAGCCCCGATTTGGGGTCGATGCGGCAGACATTGGTGCAGGGGGATAACAGGGTCACGTCCGCCGATATGGCGCGGTGCGCAGCGTTTGTCACCGGTTTCGCAGCGTCCGGATGATGAAATATACGAACAGCCCGACCGGCCCTGCCATAAAGGTCAGCACCAGGCACGGCACCACCAGCCAGTGCGGGATTCCGGCCGCCGGCGCGTCCTCGACCTGCCAGCTGCCGACGAACAGGTCGAACGCCAGGTAATGCACCCATCCCGCCAGCAGCGCCGCCGGCGTCGACAACAGCAGCCGCACCCCGGCCAGCGTATCGAACCCCGACCCCGCCGGCATGCCGTCGCCCGCCAGCCCGGCCGCCACCAGCGACAGGTAGCCGCCGCACAGCACGACGGCGACAATCCGCGCCCCGGCAACCGCCCAGGGCCGCCGCAACGGCGCCAGCACCAGCATCACCCACCCGGCCAGCGCTACGGCGCTGGCGATGGAAAACAGCGTTTCCAGATCCATGATTTCATGGTGCGCGCCGTCGCCGCACCGGTCAAGCCGGCGTCATCGCAAGGGGAACCGGCGCACCCCCGCAACGTTCCTGTTCGTTCCCCCGACCGGAAAAAGGTGCCCCATGGCCAAGAAATCAGCAACGAAAACCCAGCCCGACATGATTCCCTCGACCGACGAGGCCCAGCCGCAGTTCCGCGTCGATTACCGCGAAATCCAGGCCTTCGGGACGCTCAAACATCTCCCCATCGCGCTCGAAGGCAACGCCCGCACGCAAAGCGTCTCGCTGCTCAACCAGCTGCTCGCCGACACCATGACCATCCGTGATCTCTACAAGAAGCATCACTGGCAGATGACCGGCGCCACTTTCTACCAGCTCCATCTTCTGCTCGACAAGCATTACGAGGAGCAGGCCGAAGTCGTCGACACCATCGCCGAACGCATCATGATGCTCGGCGGCGTCAGCATCGCCATGGCCCCCGACGTCGCCGAGCTGACGACCATCCCGCGTCCGCCAAAGGGCCGCGAGGATGTCCCGACCCAGCTGTCGCGGCTGCTGCAGGCGCACGAGCTGATCCTCAAGGAAGCCCGTGACGCCGCCGATGCCGCCGACGAAGCCGGCGACGACGGCACCAACGACATGATCGTCGCCAGCATCATCCGCATGAACGAATCGCAGGTCTGGTTTATCGCCGAACACCTGTCCGAAACCGTCCTGACGCGATCCGACGCCTGAGGTCATGCCGCGGCGGGGCACACGCTCGCCGCGGCATGCCTGCCCGAAACGTCGATTATCAACAAAAAAAAGGAGCCGGCGCATGCGCCGGCTCCTTCCTTGTTGTTACCGCCTCGATCTTGAGGACCGTCTCGGTCCTCAGGTCCGTGTCAGGCGCTGACCGACTGCAGTGCGCCGTTGCGCGTCCGCATGCGCACGCCGACCATGCCGAAACCGGCAATGAGCATCGCCCACATGGCTGGCTCGGGCACAGTGCTGCCCATACCGTCGCCGGGAACGCCGATTGCATCGGTGCCGATCGTGGCCACCAGGCTACCGCGTGACGGACCGGCGTTGCGGATGGCTTCCGAGGTGAAGTCATCAAAACCGACGGTGCCGATGGTCGAGAAGATTTCGAACGTGCCGAGCTGGCGCTCGAACAGTTGGCCATCGAAATTGACCGTCGGCCCCGAGTACACGAAGCTCACATTGAGGATCGATGCATCGTCGTCGGGCAGCACGTTGCCCGGCGTCAGTCCCAGCAACTGCGAGGTTCCGGTGAAGCCCGAAGCCAGATTGCCGAAGCCCTGGAAGCCGACCAGGTCGTACAGGGTAAAGTAGCTGCCCGTGACCAGCGCCTGGTCCGAGGCGAGGGTTGCATCATAGGTATAACGGAAACTGCCGTTACCGACAGCGACCGGGGCACCGATCAGCGTTGGAATGATGCTCGCCTGTGCAGTCGCCGCCGAGGCCAGCGCCGCAATACCAATCAGAATTTTTTTCATGCTCAATCTCCTTGAAGCCCCCCGCAGAGATCAGAGCAAGAAATGTACCAACATTATTACGCAATTAGAATGACATGACTAACCAAATGAGAAATTGTCAATAATTTCCCGGTCGTTTCGGGACACGGATTATTACGGCCTTCCAATAGTGTAAACTAGCCCGACACTTTATCGTAACCAACGGGATATTCCGAAAGTTCCTGTGTCGCATAGTCACCGACGGTGCAAACGTGACTTCAAGACCAAGCATATAAATATAACATTCGCGTTCAATGATATTCACCCAAGGCTGGACTGTCGCCATTGCCGATCGCCGTAACGGCCAGATCGATACGCGGCACCGAATTGCATAGGTAACCATCCGGCGCAGCATCTATGCTTGCATAGCCGGCAGACGCCGGATCTGCCGATACGCCCATTCGCGGCTCTCGCGACCATGCGGTCGCTTCCCGGCGGTTTCACCCTGCCAGGTGTGCCGTAACCTCGATCTCGATCTTCATGGCAGGATCAAGCAAAGCGGCGAACACCACCGTCGACGCCGGCGGGTTCGCCCCGAACGCCGCCCGCAACTGCGCCCAGCACGGCTCGAAATCGGCGCGTTCGGTCAGATAATAGGTCACCCGCACCACATCGGCGAAACCCGCGCCCGCCTCGGCCAGCGCCGCCGCGATGATCGCCAAGGCATTGCTGCACTGGTCCTCGACCGCCTCCGGCATAGCCCCCGTCACCGGGTCGCGCCCCACAGTCCCCGATACGAACACGAAAGGCCCCGACACCACCGCCCGGGCATAACCGACCATCGATTCCCACGGCGCGCCCGAGAGGATGCTGCGTCTCACGAAAATGCCGCGCCCGAAAGGATGCTGCGCCGCATAACGATGTCCCCTTTAAGTAATGTCATCCCGGGCTTGACCCGGGACCCAGTTTCTTCTGCACGCTGCTGAAGCTGTCCGCCTAAGGCCGCCGCCGCATCGCCGGCACCGGCATCGGCCCCCCGGTCATCACCAGCCCATCCGCCGACGGCCCCTCGCTCGCCAGCCGGTCCATCACGCTATCGGACAAATCATCCGGCTCGGCAAAATTCGCCGCCACCGTCGTATATTCGCCCCGCGACCGCCGCGTCAGCACGCTGAAGCCCGTTTCGAGCAACTCGGCGACATTGCCATCGCGCATCATCCGGTTCGGCCCGCCGAGCACCACCGCGATCAACCGCACCCCGTCGTGCACCGCCGACGCCGCCAGCGTGAACCCCGCTGCATTGGTGAACCCGGTCTTGATGCCGTCGAAGCCCGGAAACGATTTCAGCAGATGATTATGAGTCTGGATGATCCGCCCCTCATATTCGACCGAAACCTGCGAAAACATCGGGTAACGCTTGGGAAAATCGCGGATCAGCGCCCGCGACATCGTCGCCATGTCGCGCGCCGTCGTCACATGCCCGGCGTCGGGCAGGCCGTGCGCATTGCGAAACACCGTCTGCGACATGCCCAGCCGCCGCGCCGTCCGCGTCATCCTGGCGGCAAAATCGGTCTGGCTGCCCGAGATATGCTCGGCCAGCGCCACCGCGATATCGTTCGCCGACTTGGTCGCGATCACCGCCATCGCATCGCGCACGCTGATGCTCGATCCCGGCCGCAGCCCCAGCTTCGACGGCGGCTGGCTGGCGGCAAAGCTCGAAATCCGGATCATGTCGCCCTCACGGATATTGCCCGCGCGCAATTCTTCAAACGCCACGTAAAGCGTCATCACCTTGGTAATCGACGCCGGGAACCGCTGCGCATCGGCCTGCCGCGCATACAGGACCTCGCCGGTGTCGGCGTTGATCATGATCGCTGCATATTTCGGCACCGCATACAGGCTGCCCGCCATCGCCGGCGCCGAGATCATTACCCACAGCGCCGCCGCCAGCAGAAGCAACTTCTCAGGCGAATGTCCGAAGCGCTTGATGCGCAATGCGCAAATCCCTGTCTCATCCCTGTTGGGTATAGTGTATCCCTATCACGTCGCCGTGCGAAGACCCCATATCACCCGCCTGCCGCTCGCCGCCGTCGCTTCGCCGCTCCCCCCTAAGCTTGCGTAACCCCCATCGCCTTGCTTAAACTCCCGCGTCCTGTCATTGCCCCGCCACCATGAGCGCACCCGCACCGCGTCGCACCTTCGCCATCATCTCGCATCCCGATGCCGGCAAGACGACCCTCACCGAAAAATTGCTGTTGTTCGGCGGCGCCATCCATATGGCCGGCGAAGTCCGTGCGCGCGGCCAGAACCGCCGCGCCCGCTCCGACTGGATGAAGATCGAACAGGCCCGCGGCATCTCGGTCACCTCGTCGGTGATGACCTTCGAACGCGGCGGCACCGTCTTCAACCTGCTCGACACGCCGGGCCATGAAGACTTCTCCGAAGACACCTACCGCACCCTCACCGCCGTCGATTCCGCCGTCATGGTCATCGACGCCGCCCGCGGTATCGAGGCCCAGACCCGCAAGCTGTTCGAAGTCTGCCGCCTCCGCGACGTCCCCATCCTGACCTTCATCAACAAGGTCGACCGCGAAGGCCGCGACCCGTTCGAACTTCTCGACGAAGTCGCCGACATGCTCGCCCTCGATGTCGCGCCGCTCAACTGGCCTGCCGGCATGGGCGGCGAATTCAAGGGCCTCTACGACCTGCGCAGCGGCAAATTCCAGGCCCCCGACGACACCGGCACCCGCACCGCCGGCGCCATCACCCAGATGACCGGCCTCGATGACCCGCGCCTCGACGAACTCTGCGGCCCCATCGCCACCCGCCTGCGCGACCAAGCCGAACTCGCGCTCGGCGGCTACGCAACCCTCGATCCCGAACTCTACCGCAAAGGCGCCCTCACCCCCGTCCTCTTCGGCTCGGCGCTGAAGGACTTCGGCGTCGAGGAGCTCATCGACGCACTGGCCGAATTCGCCCCCAGCCCGCGCCCGCAACCCGCGCTGCCCGAACCCGTCAAGCCGACCGACCCGCAAGTCTCCGGTTTCGTCTTCAAGGTCCAGGCCAACATGAACCCGCAGCACCGCGATCGCATCGCCTTCCTGCGCATCGCCTCGGGCCGGTTCCGCCGCGGCATGAAGCTTCGCCAGGTCGCCACCGGCAAGGCCATCGCCATCAATTCGCCGATCTTCTTCTTCGCCCAGGACCGCGAGATCGCCGACGAAGCCTTTCCCGGCGACATCATCGGCATCCCCAACCACGGCGTCCTCCGCGTCGGCGACTCCCTCGTGGAAAAGGACGATGTCACCTTCACCGGCATCCCCAATTTCGCCCCGGAGATCCTGCGCCGCGTCAAGCTGGGCGACCCCACCAAATCGAAACAGCTCCGCACCGCGCTCACCGACATGGCCGAGGAAGGCGTCACCCAGCTCTTCAAGCCGATGATCGGCAGCCAGTGGATCGTCGGCGTCGTCGGCCAGCTCCAGCTCGAGGTGCTCATCAGCCGTCTCGAAGCCGAATACCGCGTCGCCGCGTCGTTCGAGCCGTCCCCCTATGAAACCGCCCGCTGGATCAGCGGCGACCCTGCCGAAATGAAGCGCTTCATGGAGGACAACCGCCCCGCCATGGCCGAGGACCGCGACGGCGGGCCCGTGTTCATGGCGCGCGACGCGTGGGAGCTCAACTACACCATCCAGCGCGAAGCCAAGATCCGCTTCAGCGCCGTCCGCGAGCGCGCATGAGCGAGGAGGGAATCGCCCCGGACGCCCTCCAGCCCACGCGCTGGCAACGCACCCGCCCGCTCCTCCTCCCCGCGGCCGCCATCTTCGGCGGTTTCTTCATCGCCATCCTGATCTGGCTCATCGTCTCGGCTCCCCTCGGCCGCGCCCTCGCACCGGCCGCCAAGCCGTCGCTTGTCATTACCGATTCCGACGGGCGCGCCATCGCCCGCCGCGGCGACTACAAGGAAGCGCCCGTCGCCGTTGCCCGCCTGCCCAGATACGTGCCCCTCGCCCTCATCGCCATCGAGGACCGCCGCTTCCGCAGCCATTTCGGCGTCGATCCGCTCGGCATTGCCCGCGCCCTCACCGCCAACATCGAGGCCGGCGGCATCGCCCAGGGCGGCTCGACCCTCACCCAGCAGCTCGCCAAGACCAGCTTCCTGTCGCCGGAACGCAGCATCAAGCGCAAGCTCCAGGAAGTCATCATCGCGCTCTGGCTCGAAGCCCGGCTGTCGAAGGACGAGATCCTCTCGCGCTACCTCTCCAGCGTCTATTTCGGCGATGGCGCCTATGGCATCCGCGCCGCCGCCCGCGTCTATTTCGACAAGGACCCCGAGGACCTGACCTTGGGTGAAGCCGCGGTCCTTGCCGGCATGATGAAGGCGCCCTCGCGCCTCGCCCCCAGCCGGCACCTGCGCGCCGCCAACCAGCGCGGCCGCCTCGTCCTCGACGCGATGGTCGAAACCGGCGCCATCACCCAAAGACAGGCAAATCGCGCCCGCCCCGCCCGCTACAATCCGGGCCGCAAGTCGCTCCCCACCGGCAGCTATTTCGCCGACTGGGTCCTGCCCCAGGCGCGCAGCACCATGTCCGACCCCGGCTATGGCGACGTCGAAGTCCGCACCAGCCTCGATCGCACCCTGCAACGCGAGGCCGAGCGCGCCATCCGCGACGCCGTCCGCAGCGGCAGATCGGCCATTGTCGGCCAGGGCGCCCTCATCGCCATGCGGCGTGACGGCACCGTCGTCGCCATGGTCGGTGGCACCGATTATGCCAAGACGCCGTTCAACCGCGTCACCCAGGCCATGCGGCAGCCCGGCTCCTCGTTCAAATTGTTCGTCTACCTCGCCGCGCTCGATGCCGGCATGCGCCCCGGCGACATCGTCATCGACGAGCCCCTGACCATCGGTGACTATTCGCCCAGCAACGACGACGGCCGCTACCGCGGACAAATCAGTCTCGCCACCGCCTTCGCTGCCTCGTCGAACGTCGTCGCCGTCCGCCTCGCCCAGGAATTCGGCACCGCCGCCGTCACCCAGCAGACCCGCAAGCTCGGCGTCACCGCGCCGATCAGCGAATATCCCGCCATGGCGCTCGGCACCTCGCCGATCACCCTCCTCGAAATGACCCAGGCCTATGCCGCCATCGCCCGCGGCAGCCGACCTGTCCGCGCTACCGGCATCGCCCGCACGCCGCGCAACGGCGTCATCGAAACCGCCAGAACCGCCGCCAACCTGCTCACCCCCTGGCCGTCCCGCGCGCCGATGATGGAGCTCCTCCATTCCGCCGTCCACAACGGCACCGGCAACGCCGCCCGGCTGTCGGTGCCCACCCATGGCAAGACCGGCACTACCCAGAATTACCGCGACGCGCTGTTCATCGGTTTCGCCGGCGATCTCGTCGTCGGCGTCTGGCTCGGCAACGACGACAATTCCCCGATGAAGGGCGTCGTCGGCGGCGGCTTGCCGGCGCGCACCTGGAAACGCTTCATGACCGCCGCGCTCGCCCGCGACAACGGCACCGCGCGCCGCCGCTCCCCCCAGGCCGATGCCACCGTAGACGCCATCGGCGACGTCATCGAATCGGTTTCCGGCCGCGACGCGCGCGAAGCCGCCCAAGCCGCCGCCGATGCAGTCAACGACGCCGCGGACGGCAATTTCGACCCCGAGGCCTTTGGCGACGCCATCCGCCGCGCCGAGGACGCCGCCGACCCGGCCGCCGAACCCTTTCCCGAACCGGAACCGGCCCCCGAACCGCCCGGCACCTGATCCGCGCCTGTCCAGCCGATCTGTGCGAAACCGTACACACTTCGCCGCGGGCACCAGTTAGCAGGGAACGATTCACGCTGCCGGTCATTTGCGTCTCGAGAGAGGTACGACATGACTGCAACGCTGGCCCCACCGCGCATCCTGATCGTGGAGGACGAGATTTTCGTCGCCATGGATATCGAACGTATCCTTGCCGATGCCGGCTATCATGTCGCGGCCATCGCCGCCGACCGCGCCCAGGCGCTGGCCGCGGCCGATGGCGTCACCGTTGCCTTTGTCGATATCAACCTGCGCGACGGCCCCACGGGCCCCGGCATCGCCTGCGAGATCGCCCGCAACTACGGCGCCAAGGTCGTCTACGTCACCGCCAACCCGGCCCAGATCCAGCCCGTTGCCGACAATGCCATCGGCTATATCCGCAAACCCTTCACCGAAGCCGCCATCCTCGCCGCCGCCGCCCTCGCCACCGACAGCGTCAGCGACACCACCAACCCCGACCTCAACCTCTTCTAGCACTTTCTACCCCTCTCCCCCTGCGGGAGAGGCGACTTGCCCCCTTGGGCGAGCGGGTGAGGGGTATCTTATTTCCACCCTACCGCCGCATCGCCGTCATCGGCACCGTGATCCCGACCCGCAACCCACCCACCAGCCATTCCCGCGCAATCGTCCCGCCCAATTGCCGTACCACGCTCAGGTCCATCAACCGCGTCCCGAACCCGCTGCGCCCCGGCACCGCGACCGCCGGCCCGCCGCGCTCCTGCCAGACGATCTCGGCCGCCCCGTCGGCCCCGCGCCCGATCGAAACCGCCACCTGGCCCTCGTAAACCGACAAGGCGCCGTATTTGGCGGCGTTGGTCGCCATCTCGTGAAACACCAGCGCCAGCGGCGTCGCCGAGCGATCGTCGATATCGATATCCTCGCCGGTAATGACGATGCGTTCGCGCCCCTTGGTCCGGTACGCTGCCAGCAATTGCGCCAGCATGCCCTTCAGGCTGGCCGGATTGTGCGACGCCCGCGCCGATGCGGCACTGTGCGGTCGCACAAAATCATGCGCCCGCCCCAGCGCCATGATGCGCGCGCGCAGCTCGTCGGCGATGCCGCGAAATTCGGGATGCTCGCGCGCCGAAATGCTGACCAGCCCGCCAACCACCGAAAAGATATTCTTGATCCGGTGGCTCAGCTCATGGGACAGAATTTCGCGCTGCTCCATCGCCAGCTTCTGGTCGTGGATATCGGTGCACGTACCGAACCACCGGGTGATCCGCCCCTCGCCATCGCGTATCGGCAGCGCCCGCCCCAGCACCCAGCGATAATCCCCCGCCGCATCGCGCAGCCGGTACTCGATCTCGTAAGGCGCCCCCGTCGCCAGGCTGGCGCTCCACAAGTCCCACGCGCGTTGCTGGTCCTCGGGATGGAACATGCCGTTCCACGCCTTGCCATCGGTCGACCCCTCCGGCACGCCGGTGAACTCATACCAGCGCGCATTGTAATAATCGTGAAACCCGTCCGGCCGCGTCGACCACACCATTTGCGGCATGGTGTTGGCGAGCACATGAAACCCGTCCCCCCCCGCCAGCGCCGCACTTCCAGGGTCGAATTGGATCGTCATGCCCGCTCAACGCATCCATCGGACAAGGGTTCAGTCCCCACCCTCGCCGTCACCCCGGCGAAGGCCGGGGCCCATCTCCCACACAAAACCCCTAAACCGCCAGCAACCGATGCTTCCCCCGATCGAACCGATGATAAGGAATCGCCCGCCCGCGCTCGCTCTCCCTCAAAGCCACCTCCCCCAGAATCGCCCGCGTAATCGAAGGCAGGTCCAGCCCCCCCGCAGCCTCCCAATCGAACCAGGCAATCTCGTCGAGTTCCCCGGACCCGGCCCCCGGCTCCAGGCTCACCAGATGCTCCGCCCCAACGGTAAAGAACCGCGCATCGAACCGCCGCGTCCGCAGCGGCGGCGTGATCGCCCGCGCCACGAACTCCAATGGCGCCAGGTCCGGCAGATACCCGGCCCCGACAAACTCGCCCCATTCGCTCGATTTCGAAACCTGCCCTTCACCGCGCTGCCCGACGATCAGCCCGGTCTCCTCGAACGTCTCGCGGATCGCCGTCGCCGCCAGCGCCCGCGCCCGCTCGATCGTACACGTCCGCGCCAACGCCCCGGCCGTCTCCTCGCCCAATCCGCGCGCGACCGGCACCCGGAAATCCGAAGGATGGATTCGTCCACCCGGAAACACCCATTTGTCGGGCATGAACGCATGGCCTCCCACACGCCGCCCCATCAAAACCCGCGGCACCGGCCCATCCCGCCGGATCACCAGCAAAGTGGCTGCGTCCTTGGGACGAATGGGCGGCAGGCTACGGTCGGGTGCATCATCGATCATCGGCGCAGCCTACACCACCCGACCGCCCGCACCCCCTCTCCCTCTTGCTAACCTCTCCCCTTGAGGGAGAGGTCGGACTCGCGCCTTCGCGAGCCGGGAGAGGGGCCCTTCCGTCACCTCTCCCCTCGCGGGAGAGGTCGAGAGACACGCCCCTCGGCGTGGCCCGGGTGAGGGGGCCTTCCCCTAAACCAAAGTCGCCAAAGCCGACCGATCGAAGTCCTTCAACTCCCCCATCCGCCCATCACGCACCTTCAGCGCCCAATCCGGATCGACAATCAAAGCCCGCCCAACCCCGACCAGGTCGAACTCGCCCTTCTCCAGCCGCTCGAGCAGATTATCGATGCTCGCCGGCTGCGAAGCCTCCCCGCCAAACCCCGCAATGAACTCCCCCGACAGCCCGACGCTACCAACCGTGATCACCGGCACCCCGCTCAGCTTCTTCGCCCAGCCAGCAAAATTCAGCCCCTCCTCGCCGTCCAGTTCCGGAAACTCAGGCTCCCAGAACCGCCGCTGCGAGCAATGCAGCACATCCGCCCCGGCATCGACCAGCGGCCCCAGCCATTCGATCATCTCGTCCGGGCTCGTCGCCACCTTGAAGCCGTAATCCTGCTGCTTCCACTGCGAGATCCGGATGATCACCGGAAAATCGGGCCCCACCGCCTCGCGCACCGCTTTCAGGATGTCAGCGGCAAAGCGCCCGCGTTCGGCGATCGTCGCGCCATTATAGCCATCCTCGCGCTGGTTGGTCCCGGTCCAGAAGAACTGGTCAATCAAATAGCCATGCGCACCGTGCAGCTCAACCGCATCGAAGCCCAGCCGCTTGGCATCCGCTGCCGCCCGCGCAAACGCCGCGATCGCATCGGCAACATCGCTGTCGGCCATTGCCTTGCCCCATGGCTTGCCCGGCTTGAACAGCCCCGACGGCGATTCCTGCTCGGGCGGATTCTTGTTCTCGCGGTTGATGGCGGCGCCGACATGCCAGAGCTGCGGCGCGATCAGGCCATGCCCGGCGTGCGTCTCGGTAACCACCTTGCCCCAGCCCGGCAGCGCCGCGCCGAAGAAATTCGGCACCGCGTCGTCGTTGACCGAGCCAGTCCGCTCGATGCCGGTGCCCTCGGTCACGATCAACCCGACACCGCCCTCGGCGCGGCGGCGATAATAGGCCGCGACATCGTCGCCCGGAATCCCGCCAGGCGAAAAGCTCCGCGTCATCGGCGCCATGACGATGCGGTTGGGCAGGGTAAGGCCCTTCAGCGTGAACGGACGGAACAGCGGATTGGTCATCTTGCAGCCTTTGGAAACGACAGGTTGCCGCCGAGATAAAGCCCCTGCTGCACCGCGGCAAGAAGCCCGTGGAGCAAGCAAATCTATCCCATCCCCCGCCACATGCTTGCCGCACCCGGTTTCGCGGCGTAAATCGCCCCCTCACCTGCTCGCGAAAGCCCGCCAATGTCCCCGGGACTCGCCCGCCGAATACCCCAGAAAACCGGCTACGCCCCGCTCCTCAAGCTGGCCGGCCCGGTCGTGCTGTCGCGCCTCGGCATCATGGCCATGGGCCTCGTCGACACCATCGTCGTCGGCCGCTACTCCTCGACCGAGCTCGGCTATCACGCCCTTGGCTGGGCCCCCACCGCCGTCGTCCTCACCACCTCGATCGGGCTGCTGTCCGGCGTCCAGGTCCTGACCTCCCAGGCCATCGGCGACAACCGCGCCGCCGACACCGGCGCCATCCTGCGCCGCGGCTGCATCTACGCCTTCTGGATCGGCATCGCCGCCGCCGTCCTCCTCGCCGGTCTCGGCGGACCGCTGATGCACAATATTGGCCTCAATCAGTCACTTGCCGATGGCGCTACCCCCGTCCTGCAGATTTTCGCACTGTCGCTGCTGCCCATCCTGGTCGCCGACACCGGCATTTTCTGGCTGGAGGCGCACGGCCGTGCCATCCCCGGCACCATCGCCATGTGGAGCGCCAATATCGTCAACCTCGTCCTCAACCTGTGGCTCGTCCCCGGCAATTCCGGCCTCCCCGTCCACGGCGCCGTCGCCAGCGGCTGGGCGACCTTCGCCTCGCGCATCGCGCTGCTCATTTTCGTCTGGATCCTCATCGCCCGCTGGCCCGCCGCCAAGGCCCTCGGTGCCTTTACCAAGGCGCCCAGGAACCCCGTCGCCACCACCGAAATGCGCCGCATCGGCTACGGCGCCTCGGCCAGCTATTTCACCGAAACCCTTGCTTTTGCAGCAATGTCGATCTTCGCCGGCTGGATCGGCGCGGTCGCCGTCGCCAGCTGGGCGATCGTCCTCAACGTCGCCGCGCTGATCTTCATGATCCCCCTCGGCCTCGCCACCGCCACCGGCGTCATGGTCGGCCGCGCCCATGGCGCCCGCGATCCGCACGGTGTCCGCGAAGCCGCGAAACGCGGTTTCATCGCCGCCGTCGCCATCACCCTGCTGATCTGCGCCATCGTCGGCTTCGGAAACACCATGATCGCAGCAGCTTACACCCGCGACCCGGCCGTCCAGGCAATGACCGCCGCCGCGCTGCTCCTGTCCTGCCTGTTCTTCGTCGCCGACGGCCTGCAAGTCGTCGGCGCCCAGGCCCTGCGCGCCCAATCCGACATCTGGGTCCCGACCATGACTCATTTCACCAGCTATCTCATTGTAATGATGCCGCTCGGCTGGTTGTTCGCGATCCAGATGGGCCACGGCGTCAACGGCATAATCTGGGCGATCATCATCGCCAGCCTGCTCTCCGCCGGGCTGCTATGGGGCCGCTTCCTCTGGCTCACCCAGCCAGCACGGTAGCTGCAGTAGCGCATTGCCACGATGTGGCCGGACAGCAAAGCTGCGCGTTACACCCCGTCATGAACAAGCCCATTCGCCAGATCGGCACCCCCGCCACCAGCATCGTCGCCATCTGCGGCAAATGCGGCAAGAAGCTCGGCGGCGGCTTCGGCCCCAAAGGCAAGACCACTTTAGGCAAAGCGCTGCGCACCGCGCTCGACCTGCCCAAGCCCAAGCACGCCCGCGTCCGCATCGTCGAGACCAGCTGCCTCAAGCTGTGCCCGAAGGGCGCCGTCGCCGTCATGCACAGCGGCGATCCCGGCGCCATCCTGGTCATCCCCCAGGACACGCCGGTCCTCGCCATCGCGCACCGCCTCGGTATCACCTGACGTAATTCACAGATCGGGTTTGGCTTTTGCCCCGCGCCGGGTAAACCGGGTCCATGGCCGATCCCTGCACCCACCTTTTGCTCTTCGGCGCCACTGGCGATCTTGCCAAGCGCATGTTGTTGCCGTCGCTGTTCGGGCTCGATGCCGATGGCCTGCTGCCCGATTGCCTGCGCATCGTCGCCACCGCGCGCTCGGGCCATGATCGCGCCGGCTATGTCGCCTTCGCCACCGCGGCGCTCGAGGAGTTCGTCGAGGTCGAGCGCCGCAACCCAGCCGACATGGCGCGCTTTCTCGCCCGGCTCGACTATGTCCCGCTCGATGCCAGCACCCCGGAGGGGTTCTCCAAACTCACCCCCGCCGTCGGCGACCCCGCCCACCTCGCCATCTTCCTGTCGACCGCGCCCAGCCTGTTCGGCCCGACCATAGCCGGGCTGTCGAGTGCCGGTCTCGCCGGCGCCGGCGCGCGCCTGGCCCTCGAAAAACCGCTCGGCTCCGATCTCGCCAGCAGCCGCGCCATCAACGATGCCGTCGCCGCCGCCTATCCCGAGGATCGGACCTTTCGCATCGACCATTACCTCGGCAAGGAAACCGTCCAGAACCTGCTGGCGCTGCGCTTCGGCAACGCCCTGTTCGAGCCGTTGTGGAACGCCCGCGGCATCGACCATGTCCAGATTACCATCGCCGAAACCGTCGGCCTCGAATCGCGCGGCGACTATTACGAAGGCATGGGCGCACTCCGCGACATGGTGCAGAACCACATGCTGCAACTCCTCGCGCTTGTCGCCATGGAGCCCCCCGCGCGCTTCGACCCAACGAGCGTCCGCGATGAAAAGGTCAAGGTCCTGCGCTCGCTGCGCCCGATCGATCGCAGCAACGTCGAGGCATGCAGCGTCCGCGGCCAATATGTCGCCGGCGCCGTCGCCGGCCAGCCGGTCAAGGCCTATGCCGACGAGCTCGGCCGCACCTCGGGCACCGAAACCTTCGTCGCCTTGAAGGCGCATGTCGACAATTGGCGCTGGCAGGGCGTGCCCTTCTACCTGCGCACCGGCAAGCGCCTGCCCGCCCGACTCAGCGAGATCATCGTCCAGTTCAAGCCGGTCCCCCATTCGATGTTCGGCAATGCCGAGCTCGAAGCCAACAAGCTCATCATCTCGCTGCAACCCGATGAAAACGTCGGCCTGACGATGATGGCCAAGGCCCCCGGCCTCGATCGCCAGGGCCTCAAGCTGCGCTCGGTGCCGCTCGACATCGGCATGGACAACGCCTTTGCCGACGTCCGCCGCCGCATCGCCTATGAACGCCTGCTGCTCGACCTCATCGAGGGCAAGCAGACCCTCTTCGTCCGCCGCGACGAGGTCGAGGCGCAATGGACCTGGATCGACGCCATCCGCGCCGGCTGGGCCGCCGCCGGCACCGCCCCCAAACCCTACGCCTCGGGCAATTGGGGCCCACCCGCCGCCATCGCCCTCACCGAACGCGACGGCGTCAGCTGGCATGACTAGCTTGATGCTAAACCCTGTCATCCCGGGCCCGGTCCGGGACCCAGTTGCTTCTCTACCGACAAAAGCACCCCAATGACCGAAATCGTCGCAGCCGACATCGGCGGCACCCACGCCCGCTTCGCCCTCGCCGAGGTCGAATCCGGCCGCGTCACCGCCCTCGGCCCCGAAACCGTCATGCGCGCCGCCGACCACGCCAGCCTGCAAATGGCCTGGGAGGCCTTTGCCGCCATCATCGGCCGCCCCTTGCCCCGCGCCGCCGGCATCGCCGTCGCCACCCCCGTCGATTCCGACGTCCTCAAGATGACCAACAACCCGTGGATCATCCGCCCGGCGCTCATCCCGCAGAAACTCGGCGTCGACACCTACGCCCTCGTCAATGATTTCGAAGCCGTCGCCCACGCCGTCGCCCAGAACCCGCCTAAAGCCTTTCGCCACATCTGCGGCCCCGATATTCCGCTTCCGGAGAGCGGCGTCGTCTCGATCCTCGGCCCCGGCACCGGCATGGGCGTCGCCCAGCTCCACCGCACAGGCGGCGCCTACCACGTCATCGCCACCGAAGGCGGCCACATCGATTTCGCCCCGCTCGACAGCATCGAGGACGCCCTCCTCGTCCATCTCCGCAAGCGCCACAACCGCGTCTCCGCCGAACGCATCGTGTCCGGCCCCGGCCTCGCCGTGATCCACGAAGTCCTCGCCGCACGCGCTCATCGCCCGATCGTCCCCACCGACGACAAGGCCCTCTGGATCGCCGCCCTTGCCGGCGACGACAGCCTCGCCGCCGCCGCGCTCGATCGCTTTTGCCTAGCGCTGGGCAGCTACGCCGGCGACATCGCCCTCGCCCAGGGCGCCTCCGCCGTCGTCATCGCCGGCGGCGTCGGCGCCCGTATCGCCGATCATTTGCCGACGTCAGGCTTCCGCCAGCGCTTCATCGCCAAGGGCCGCTTCGAGGCCAAGATGAACCGCATGCCGGTCAAGCTCATCACCCACCCACAACCCGGCCTCTACGGCGCCGCGGCAGCCTACGCCCAAAAGGACCAAGGATGATCGATATCGACCACATCATGCAGCTGGCCCCGGTCATCCCGGTGCTCGTTGTCGATGATGTCGCCCACGCCCGCCCCCTTGCCGAAGCCCTCGTCGCCGGCGGGCTGCCCGTCCTCGAAGTTACGCTGCGCACCCCCGCCGCACTCGAAATCATCGCCGAAATGGCGAAAGTCCCTGGCGCCATCGTCGGCGCCGGCACCGTGCTCAACCCCGCCGACCTCGCCGCCGCCATCGCCGCCGGCGCGCGCTTCATCGTCTCGCCGGGCCTCACCGATCGCCTCGCCGTCGCCGCGATCGAGTCCGGCATTCCCTTTTTGCCCGGCATCGCCAACGCCGCCGACATCATGCGCGGCATGGACCACGGCCTCACCCGATTCAAACTCTTCCCCGCCGTCGCCAGCGGCGGGCTACCGGCGCTGAAAGCCCTCGCCGCCCCCTTCGGCGCCGCGCGTTTCTGCCCCACCGGCGGCATCACCCAGGCGACAGCCCCCGAATGGCTCGCCCAACCCTTCGTAAAATGCGTCGGCGGCTCCTGGCTCTACACCAAGGGCGAAACCGACTGGGCCGAAGTCCAGTCCCGCGCCCAAGCCGCCGCCAAACGCTAAAGCCCCGAACGATCGTCATGCTGAACTCGTTTCAGCATCCACCGCCCCGCCAGCCCGCCCCATCAATGCTGGCGCAATCAGATCGGCAAGCCCGTCTTCCTTCCCCCCTCCCTACTTCTAGGGAGGGGTCGGGGGCGGGTCCTTTTTCCTGCTTCTCGCTAACCCCCGACCACCCGCTTCCCCACCCAGGACCCGACCAGCACCGCCACAGCCACCCCGGCCGCCGCCAACGCCCACCACGACCCCATCACCATCAACGTCGCCGTCGCCGCCCATCCCCCGGCCATCAAATACTCCGCCACCGCCAGCAACAACGACGACTTCTGCCGGAATCGAAAGCTCTTGCGGCGCTGCGGCCGGCCCAGCCACCCCTGCTGCGCCGCCGCCGACAGTGCCGCCAACGGCGAGATCACCAACGCCGCCGCCCCGGCCAGCGGATGATATCCCATCAGGAAGCCCACCGGCACCAGCACGATGACCAGCGGCGGCAAACACGCCGCCAGCAACTTCGTCCGCGCCACCAGTGCCGCCGGCACCGGTGCCGCGGCGATCAATTCCGGCGCATCCTCGCCGCAGATCGTCAGCCACCCCAGGCTCGACGCCAGCAGCCCGCAAAACAGCACGCACGCCGCCGCCAGCCGCGCCGGCGACACCCCGCCGCCGGCAAAGATCAGCCCGAACGCCGGGATCATGTACGCCAGTTGCAGCGCCACCGACGACAGCAACTCGGGATCGCGCCACAACAGCCGGAACTCCTTTTCCAGCAATATCCGCGCCGCGCCCGACCGAAACCGCAACGTCGCGCGGTTCGCCCCACGGCTCCGCGCAGCGACCGGCGCCGCATCCGCCATCGATCGCGCAGCCATCCGCGCCGACGCCAGCGCAAAACCGGCCGCAATCAAGACCATCGCCGCAAGCGGCAGCATTTCGCCGAACACCGCCCGCGCCGGCCAGTCGAGCGGCGCCGGCGGTGATGCCGCCAAATATCGCATCACCTGTCCGAACTGCCGCGGCGCGAAATTGGGTATCTGACCGCTGATCGCCACCGTTGCTGCGAACAAACCGCCACCGATCTGGATAATCGTCCGCGCTCGCCGCGCGCCGATGGCACGAAACAGCGCGCTGGCGATGACGAACGCCAGCGACGTGGCGATCACCGCCGTCACCGCCAGCATGACCATGCCGCCGAGCCAGCCGCCATGCCCCAGCAAAGCCGACGTCACGAAGAACGGCGCCGTCACGATAAACAGCGGCATTGCCACCGATGCATGGACCGCCACCGATTTCGCCGCCAGCACCCGCGCCGCCGGGATCGGCGCCGACAGCAGCAGATCGAGATCGCCGCGATCGTGAAAGCTGCGCAGCACATACACGCAGGCCCCCGACAGCATCAGCAACAGCAGCACGGCATAACCCGCCGACACCATGCCGAACACGCGCACCGGCACGTCCGCCACCCCGCGCGCGGCGATCGCCAGCCCGATCCCGACCAGCGCCGGCAACAGCATTAGCAGCACCAGCACCACCGTCCGGCCGATTCGCCCGGCCCGGCTGCCATCGCGCAGCGCCAGCCGCAATTCGTGGCAGACCAGCCACAACAGCCCCGCGGGCTGGTGAACTAACCACGCCAGCCCCGCCGGCCTGAACCTCATCCGGGGCTCGCAAGCGCCAGGAACATCTCCTCGAGCGTCGCCGCGGCGCCATCCGTGGCCCCCCGCTCCGCCCGCAACTCCGCCAGCGTGCCCTCCGCCACCAGCCGCCCCGAACGGATGATCCCGATCCGGTCGGCCAACCGCTCCGCCACCTCGAGAATATGCGTCGTCAGGATGATCGTCGCCCCCGCCGCCACCCGCGCCATCAGCAAGTCCTTGACCTGCCGCGACGCCCCCGCATCGAGCCCCGTCAACGGCTCATCCAGGATCAATAGCCGCGGCTCGTGAATCAGTGCTCCCGCCAGCGCGACCTTCTGCTTCATCCCGCGCGAAAACCCCTCGCACCGGGCATCGCGCTCGTCCCACAATTCAAGCTGGCGCAACAATATCTCGGCGCGTTCCAGCCCCGCCCCGGGCGCAACGTTCCACAACCCCGCCACGAACTCGAGATATTCGAGCGGGCTCAGCTTGTCGTACAACAGCGGCTCATCGGGCAGCCAGGCAGTGATCTGCTTGGCCGCGATCGGCTCCGCCAGCGCATCCACGCCAAACACCCGGATGCCGCCCGCGTCGGGCCGCTGCAACCCCGCCACCATGCGCAGCGTCGTCGTCTTGCCGGCACCATTGGGGCCAAGCAGGGCATACAGTTCGCCGCCGCGCACCCGCAGGTCGAGGTCGTCGACCGCAACCTTGGCAAACACCTTGCGCAACCCACTCAGTTCAAGCGCCAGTTCCGGCATCGCGCCCCCGCTACATGATGCCCCTGTCTGGCGGTTTTCTGCAGCGCTGTCTGCAAAACTTGCGATTGCCGTATTATCCGGCCAATACGGACGCCATGACCAGCCTCGAACTCTCCGGCCTCGGCAAGCGCTACGGCCTCAAGACCGTCCTCGCCGATGTCTCGCACGTCTTCACCCCCGGCTTGACCCTGCTCACCGGCCCCAGCGGCGCCGGCAAATCGACCCTCCTGCGCCTGATCGCGACCGCCGAAAAACCCGGCAAGGGCCGCATCACCTGGAATGGCTCGCCCGATCGCACGCCCTTGCGCCAGACCCTCGGCTACGCGCCGCAAGCCGTCGATCTCCCCGAAGACCTTACCGCGCGCGAATTCGCCCTCCACATCGCCGCCTTGAAGGGGCTCGACCTCGCCGCCGCCGACGCCCAGTTCGGTGCCATCACCGACGCCATCGGGCTCCACGCCGACATCAACAACCGCATCGCCAGTTTCTCGGGCGGCATGCGGCGCCGGCTGATCTTCGCCCAGGCGATGCTCGGCGAACCCCGGCTGCTCGCCCTCGACGAGCCCACCGCCGAACTCGACGGCGAAACCGCGCGCAAGCTCGGCACCCTCATCCTCGAACGCGCGCGTGACGCCATTGTCATCATGACCACCCACCTCGCCGACGAGCTTGCCCCCCACGCCGTCGCCATGCTGCGCGTCGAAAACGGCGCCCTAACCGCCAAATGAACGCCGTCATCCGCTCCTCGCTGACGACTTCGCTGCTGCGCTACAGCCGCAGCTGGGGCCTGTGGCTGCTCCTCCTCGTCGCCCCCGTCGGCGCCCGCTACATGATTCCCCGCGGCGACGGTTCGGGCACCGTCATCGCCATCGGCGACCGCCTCCCCGAAATGACCGCGCCTTTCCTCGGCGTCTCGCTCGGCATCATCGTCTCGACCCTGCTGCTCCCCATCGGCTGGATGTACCTCCGCTCGAACACCAACCGCCGCCAACCCTGGCAGGTCGAGGAAGTCACCGCCGCCTCCCGCATCGCCATAGCACTCGGCCGCTGGGCCGCCGACGCCGCCGTCCTGCTCGGCATGCTCACCGCGCTCACCCTCGCCGGCTGGATTCTCGCCTTCGTCATCCCCATCACCGGCCCGCGCAACCTCGCCCAACTGACCCTCGCGCTCTGGCTCGTCGCCGCTCCGGCGCTGCTCGGCCTCGCCGCCTTGCGCATCCTCTTCGATGCCATCCCCTTCACCCGCGGCGGCTGGGGAGATTTCGGCTATTTCATCTTCTGGATGGGTTCGCTTATCGCCCCCGCGATCAACGAGGATCAACCCGCCGGGTTCGCTGCCAACATGCATGATTTCGCCGGCTTCCTCCGGCCGCTGCAATATGGCGCGCCCCCCGGCACCAACAGCTTCGCCATCGGCGGCATCGACACCCTCCCCGGCCACGTCAGCCTCGATGTCATGGCCGGGCTGTTCTCCCCCGGCTATATCCCCTCGCGGCTGGTCTGGGTCCTCATCGCTATCGCCGTCGCCGCCCTCGCCGGCATGCTGTACCGGCCCCACCGCGCAACCAGCCGCATCATCGTCCCCGGCCGCCTGCGCCGCTGGCTCGATGGCGGCGCCCCGCCCCCCGCCGTTTTCGCCGCACCGCCGGCACCCCGCGCCGCCGCCCCTCTCCTCGGGCTGCTCGCCGCCGAATTCCGCCTCATCGGCGCCGGCCGCCTGTTCAAGCTGCTCGCCGTCATCGTCGCGATCGCCGCCGCCACCCAGGATTTCCGCCACGCCGCCAGCCCCGCCGCGCTGCTCCTCCTCGTCTTCGCCCTCACCGCCCACGCCGCCCGCAGCGAAGCCCGCGGGCTTCTTCTCCTGACAAACACCGCCCCCATCTCCCACTGGCTCCGCCGCGCCGCCTTCATCATCGCCGGCACCGGCTGGTCGCTCCTCCTCACCCTGCCGGCGCTGCTCACCACCCCCGCCGTCCTCGTCCTCCAATACTCGATCGTTACCGGCGCCATCATCGCGATCCTGTCGATCGTCCTCGCCGCGATCAGCCGCTCGGCCTTCGCGGCGCGCATGGTCCTGCTCATCCTCTGGTACGGCTATCTCTCGTCATAGATATTGCCGGTTGATTACGGCGCCGCAGCAGCGGAAAGTGCCACCAACAAAGAACACCGAGGGGAAGACCATGCTGAGAACCGCGTTGCTGATCACCGCACTCGCCGTATCGACGGCCACGGGCGCCCGCACCATCGCCGTCGCCGCCGGCCCCGACGCGCAGGAGCGCCTGCAGACCGCGCTCCTCGATGCGAAAAAGGGCGACACCGTCAGCATCGCCGCCGGGCGTTACGCTCTCGCCGATGGCCTGTCGCTCGATATCCCCGGCGTCATCGTCACCGGTGCCGGCGCCGACAAGACCATCCTCGATTTCACCGGTCAAAAGGGCGAGGGCGAGGGCTTGCTCATCACCTCGAGCGACGTCGTCATCCGCGACCTCGCCGTCGAGAACGCCAAGGGCAACGGCATCAAGTCCAAGGGCTCCGACGGCATCAGCTTCGTCAACCTCCGCGTCGAATGGACCGGCGGCCCCAAGGCCAGCAACGGCGCCTATGGCGTCTATCCGGTGTCGTCGAAGCACGTCCTGATCGACAATGTCTTCGTAAAGGGTGCGTCGGACGCCGGCATCTACGTCGGCCAGTCGGAGCAGATCATCGTCCGCAACAGCCGCGCCGAAGGCAATGTCGCCGGCATCGAGATCGAGAACAGCTACAACGCCGACGTCCATGACAATGTCGCCACCAACAACACCGGCGGCATCCTCGTCTTCGACCTGCCCGACCTGCCGCAACAGGGCGGCCACAGCATCCGCCTGTTCAAGAACCAGGTCACCGCCAACAACCACGCCAACTTCGCCGCCCCCGGCAACATCGTCGCCAGCGTACCCCCCGGCACCGGCGTCATGGTCATGGCCAACCGCAACGTCCATGTCTTCGACAATGACATCAAGGACAACGCCGGCAACGCCGTGATGCTCGTCGCCTACACCCAGAAATTCACCGACAAGGCCTATAACCCGCTGCCCCGCGCCATCGCCATCCGCGGCAACCGCTACGCCGGTAACGGCACCGCCCCCGGCTTCCCCGGCGGCAAGCAGATCGCCGCTGCCATCGGCGGCACCCTGCCGCCGGTGATGTGGGACGGCATCACCACCTTCACCGTCCCCGGCGGCGCCGCCGTCACCCCTGAAGGCGGCATCTTCGTCAACGACGGCCCGATGCTCAATCTCCAGCTAAAAACCCACGGCACCCCGCCCAGCGCCGCCAACCCGATCGTCGGCACCTCGATGATGATGGCCACCCTCCCCGAACCCGAAACCGTCGTCTTGCCAGCAGCCCAGGAAGCCCGAGCCAAATGAGGCCGGCGCCACTTGTCCTCCCCCTGAGGGGGGAGGCGACTCGCGCCCTTCGGCGCGGCGGGTGGGGGTGGCGGCCCCACAGCACCATCATAATCGCACTGCTAACCCTGGCCGCCACCCCGGCCCCCCAGGTAAACGGCCCCCTCCTCCTCAGCGACACAGCCGCCCCAACCCTGTCCGCCTACAATTTCTTCACCGACCCCTCCGGCAAAAACCCCGCCCAAGGCGTCCAACTCTACACCCTCAACACCCCCCTTTTCAGCGACTATTCTGAAAAATACCGCTACGTCTGGATGCCCCCCGGCACCAAGGCCGCCTACACGCCCACCGGCGCCCTCGACTTCCCAATCGGCACCGCGCTCATCAAAACCTTCGCCTACCCCGCCGACTTCCGAGCCCCGACCAAAGCCGTCCGCCGCATAGAAACCCGCCTCCTAGTCCGCCGCACCTCGGGCTGGGTCCCGATCTCCTACGTCTGGAACACCGCCCAGACCGAAGCCGTCCTCAAGCGCGCCGGCACCCGCATCCCCGTCACTTTCACAGACGCCCACGGCCAACCCCGATCGATCGACTACGCCGTCCCCAACACCAATCAGTGCAAGCAATGCCACCAGCAAGGCACCGAGGCGACGCCCATCGGCCCCACCGCCGCCAACCTCAACGGCGGCCTGAACAACCAAGGCCCCAACCAGCTAACCACCTGGGCCAAATCCGGAAAACTTACCGGCCTCCCCGCCACCCCGCCCAGACTCGCCCGCTGGGACGACCCCAGCCAACCCGTCCCCGCCCGAGCCCGCGCCTATCTCGACGTCAACTGCGGCCACTGCCACTCACGGCAAGGCTTCGCTTCCAACTCCGGCCTCTACCTCCAGCACGACGAGCAGAACCCCGCCGCCCAGGGCATCCTCAAACGCCCCGTCGCCGCCGGGCGTGGTTCCGGCGGCCTGCAATTCTCGATCGCCCCCGGCGACCCCGCCGCCTCGATCCTCCTCCACCGCATGCAAGCCACCGAGCCCGGCATCATAATGCCCCAGTTCGGCCGCACGGTCCCCCACGCCGAAGGCATCGCAATCATCGAGGCGTATATCGCGAAGATGAAGTAGTCGCCGCCGGCTGCCGGGTTGCGGCAAGCGCTGCCTACACAAACAGCGATGACGCGAACATCACCATGGCGACGGAGCCAAGCATCGCTATCGACGCATCGACGAAAGCGCGTCGGTGCGACACGCCGAGATGCAAGGCAAACCAGCGTGTCTGAAGCGTGCCGTAAACCATCAGCGCAACGACAAGCAGGGCAATTCCAACAATATGCGCCCAGACCGCCGGTATCTGCATTGCCGTGGCCGAAACGCCCATGACCAGGGCAAACGGCGCAGCGATATAGCATTGGCTGTAGAACGGCGGCCTGAGCGTCCGGCGCGTCAACGCGAGTTTCTGGCGGCGTACCATCCGCGTCGCCATCACGAACGGAAACATGCTGAAGAGCAGCCCGCGCAGCACGAGCAGGCTCGTGTCGCTGTCGATGAGCCGGTCGAAACCGATCATCCTCGTGACAAGCGGACTCTCGCCGACCATCGCCAGTTCGATCGCATGGCTGAGCACAAGCAACACCAGCAAGAACAGCGGCGGGCTGAGCGTGTCGGAATATTGTTCGGCTTCCGCATCCTCGAGCTCGGCGTCGGCATAGGCCATCATCCGCTGCGGATGGCGCACCGTTCGCCACAAGGTTATCGGATAGAATACCAGCCACGACATGACCTCGTACAGAAGATCATCGAGCGACTTCAGCAGCCTGAAAAAATCCACGACACCCTCATTGGCCAACCGTCAGCTCGCGCAACTGAAGATCTGTCGCCGACATGAAGCACAGATACCAAAGGCCTGCCAATCCCGACCAGGTCGAGGCGCGAGGCGAATCCCTCCCGACCCCGGTTGCGACCACCGGCAAGCCCTGATCCGCCTCGTCGCGCGCGGCGTGCCGCATCAGCCACAGGCCGTAAAGCAGGTTGGGCACGACAAACAGCGGCGGCAGCACGGAAATGCCCCCTGGCCCGGCGGTACGATCCGCCGACGCCACGAAGCTCAGCGCCATCAGCGAGAAATCAAAGACCGCGTGCAGCAGCATGCCCGGATACAGCGAGTCGGTGCGTAGCCGGATCGCCATGAATGCCATGCCGCTCATGACGCGAATGGCCAGGGCCTCAGCCGGCCTAGGGCGCTGCGATTATTGGCTCGCATCGCCCACGCGACCTTCGAATTATTCGGAAAACGTAAAAAAATGGAGGCGGCCATTGCGGACCGCCTCCATTGTTTTTCGATTGACGAGGATCAGGCCGCGAGTGCGACCTTGCGGCGGCGCATGGCGGCGCCGGTCATGGCAAAGCCGCCAATCAGCAGCATCCACGATGCCGGCTCGGGGACCATCGAGGTCAGCGAAACATCGTCGAAGTTGTAGAAATCGGGATCGTTGCGGAAGCCGAAGGTAAGTGTTGCATTGCTGCTGTCCGCCACTACCGAACCGGTGAAGTTGGTGTAGCCGAAATTGCCCGGATCGATAAGCGAGACAAAGGTGGTGTTGCCCAAAGTGGCACTGAATTCCGAGTAGCTACCCGAATTGCTCAGCCAGAAGCTGTAGTTGTACGTAGCGCCGGCGATCGTGGCGACAGTCTGGCTCAGAAAGCCTTGCGATCCGACAGCGCCGTTACTGTATCCAAACGAACCGCTATGCGCAGCAGAGGTGCTGACATCGGAGTAACCCGTATAGCCGGAAAGTGTGAACGGCGCAATGTCGCCGGTCTCGAATCCACCGTTGGCGACGAGTTCCACGGCGAGCGATGGTGCCGAAACGGCCAGCGCGGCAACCGCCGCAAGAAGTTTGAGTTTCATGAATATTACCCCTGCTGAGCGCAAAGCCGCCCCAACACTTATAAAGCAAGATTTATGCCGACTTGATCCGGTCTTTCGAATTCGTTGTTATGAAACAACAAATTCACATACTGCGCTTCGCACAAGACCCGGAAGTGTAAAGAAATTTGACATTCTGCGACGGTCAGGATCGGACTGAGGACAACCCGGCACAACAGCAGGCAGTACCGGACGCAGGGCGATTGCACGAGTTTACCAAACGACGGTCAAGGCGCGCGCACCGCCAAAACCGCCGGACCAGACGACCCAATTTCAGCGACCCTTGAAACTGGGGTCTGGGGCCAAGGCCCAGCCGCCGGAGGCCCTTCTACCCGATCGAAATCCGCTCATACCGGCGCAAATGATGATCAACCGACCCGAACTGGCTCTCGATCATCGTCGAGCGCTTGAAATAATGCCCGACTGCCAACTCGTTCGAAATCCCGATCCCGCCATGGATCTGCACTGCGTTCTGACCGGTGAACTTGCACGCCTTGCCGACCTTGGACTTCGCTGCCGAGACCGCCTGCGCACGTTCCGCCGTATCCAGCTTCAACGTCGCCATCAGCGTGATCGACACCGCCTGCTCGACTTCCATGAACATGTCGACGAGGCGATGCTGGATAACCTGGAACTCGCCGATCGCCTTGCCGAACTGTTTGCGCTGCTTGGCATAATCGAGCGTCGTCGCGTGCAGCACGCGGGTCACGCCGCAGGCTTCGGCGCACACGGCTGCCGTCGCTTCGTCGACGATCTGCTCGACCAGCGCAAACGCCTCGCCCTCGGCGCCGATCAGCATGTCGGCGCCGATCGCGGCATTCTCGAAATAGATTTCCGACGCTGCCGAGCCATCGACGGTCGGATAATCACGCCGCACGACACCCTTGGTATCGGCCGGGATGAGGAACAGCGACACGCCGGCGGTCTCACGCTGCGAGCCACCCGTGCGCGCCGTCACCAGCAAATGCGTCGCATAGGGCGCCGAATAGACCACCGACTTGTGCCCGTTGAGCACATAGCCGCCGCCGTCCTTCTTCGCCGTCGTCCGCAGATCGGCGAGATTGTAGCGCCCCTGCGGCTCGGCATAGGCAAAGGCGATGATCGCATTGCCCGCAATGATTTCCGGAATCACCGCATCGGCCAGCGCGCCGCCCGTCGCCTTCAACGCCCCGCCGGCGATGACCACGGTCGGCAAATAAGGCTCGATGACCAGCGCCCGGCCGAACTCTTCCATGACGATCATGTTCTCGATCGCGCCGCCACCAAGCCCGCCATGCGCTTCGGCAAAAGGCGCTCCCAGGATGCCGAGCTCCTCGGCAAAGGCCTTCCACACTGCCGGGTTCCAGCCGGCGCCCGAGTGTACCGTCTTCATCCGCGCATCGAAGCTGTAGGTATCGGCGAGATAGCGCGAAACCGTGTCGCGCAGCATCGTCTGTTCGTCGGTGGTGTTGAAATCCATGGTCAATCTCCCCGGGGCGCGCCGTGCAGGCGCCACATCATTACGCAAAATGCCGGCGAAGGGGAGTCGCACCCCTGCGCCGGCACAACCTGTTGTTCTAGTTTAGAGTCCCAGCACCATCTTCGCGATGATGTTGCGCTGGATTTCGTTCGATCCGCCGTAAATGCTGGTCTTGCGCATGTTGAAATACGTCGGCGCGGTGCGATGCGAATAATCGGGGCCGATCGGGTGCTCGTTGTCGCCCTCGCCGAAACCGCGATAATAAGGCGCGCCGTAATGTCCGGCCGCCTCGAGCGCCAGCTCGGTGATCCGCTGCTGGATCTCCGTGCCCTTGATCTTCAAAAGCGACGATTCCGGCCCTGGCCCCTTGCCCGAAGACTCGCCCGCCAACGTCCGCAACTCGGTGAACTCGAGCGCCGACAAATCGACCTCGAGCTCGGCGATCTTGCGCTTGAAGAACGGGTTGGCCAGCAACGCCTCGCCCTCGTCGAGCTCGGCACGCGCGATGTTCTTGATCCGCTCGACACCGCGCTTCGACGACGCAACACCGGCAATCCCGGTACGCTCATGCGCCAGCAGGAACTTGGCGCAGGTCCAGCCCTTGTTCTCTTCATGGATGCGCTGGTCGACAGGAACGATCACGTCCTCCAACCAGACTTCGTTGACTTCATGCTCGCCGCCCAGCGTGATGATCGGCCGCACGGTGATGCCCGGCGACTTCATGTCGATGAGCAGGAACGAAATGCCTTCCTGCGCCTTCACCGTCGCATCGGTGCGCACCAGGAAGAACCCCCAATCGGCATGCTGCGCCATCGTCGTCCAGGTCTTCTGACCATTGACGCGGTAATATTCCTTGCCGTCGTCGCCGGTGAAACGCTCGGCCTTAGTCCGCAGATTCGCCAGATCCGAACCAGCGCCCGGCTCCGAATACCCCTGGCACCACCAGACATCGCCCGACAGGATACCGGGCAGGAAACGCTCCTTCTGCTCGGGCGTGCCGAAAGTATAGATCACCGGCCCGACCATGCTCAGCCCGAACGGCATCAAACGCACGGCATCGGCGCGCGCGGTTTCTTCCGACCAGATATAGCGCTGCACGCTGGTCCAGCCGGTGCCGCCATATTGCGTCGGCCACGCCGGTGCGATCCAGCCCTTCTTGGCCAGCACCTTGTGCCAGCTCAGGAAATCTTCCTTCGAAAGCTCTTCGCCCTCGTCGATCTTGCCGTTGAGCGAGGCCGGATAGCTGTCCTTGATGAAGCTGCGGACCTCGTCGCGAAAGGCAACATCTTCAGCCGAAAAATTCAGATCCATCGTCGATCTCCCCAGAAACGCTGGCCACTTTCGCAGCGGTTGACGTTTACGTTAACCCCGATTCGACGCCCCGGCAAGTCCACCGCGACGTGTCGCCCTTGTCGCACCGGCAAATCGTGCCATATCATTTGCCATGCTCAACATTCTCTCGATACTCATCGGCCTCACGGCGCTCCTGCTCGCCATCCCGGCCTTCCTGCCATTCCTCGGCTGGGCCAATTGGGTGATCATCCCCGTCGCCGTGATCGGCCTCGCCCTCGGCGCGATGTCGAAAAGCAACGTCGGCCGCAACCTCAACATCGTCGTCATCGTCATCGGCGCCCTCCGCCTGACGCTAGGCGGCGGCATCTTCTAATTCCCTCCCCCTTGCGGGGAGGGCGACTCGGCGCCGTCGCCGAGCGGGGTGGGGGTCCCCCGCGTCCAGAAAAGTCCTACCGCCTAACCGGCGTAATCAACCCCAGGCAAACCCCCGGATCGATCCGGCTCCCATCCGCCTTGCGCGCCGCCGCCGTGCGCACCAACGGCACGCCATTCGCCCCCGGATACAGAAACACATCGAGCACGCACGGCGGCCGGACAAACTGCAACTGCCGCGCCGGGCCTTCGCTGCGATCGAGCGAAGCCGCGCCGAGCAACGCGATCACCCCCGGCGCCGCGCTGCCGATGATCAGCCCCAGCCCCGGCGGCGGCGGCGCCGGCGGCGCGATCGGCGGCGGCGGGGGCGGGGGCGGTGTCGTCGCGCATGCCGCCAACCCCGAGACCATCACCGACAGAAAAATTCGGCGCGGCAGAGCAGAAATTTTTACCATGTCGCATCCATAACCGCTCACCGCACGCGGGCAAGCCGTCCCAAGCCGCCGAAGGGGATGACGCGGTGCGATGTTGCGACTAGAAACACCGCGTCCAACCAACCAAGGCTGCCAAATGACCGCCCGAAATCATGTCATCGCCATCGGCAACGCGCTCGTCGATGTCATCACCACCGCACCGCCGGAATTCCTGTCGGAACGCTGTATCGCCAAAGGTTCGATGCGCCTGATTCCCGCGGACGAAGCCGAGACCCTCTACGCCGCAATGGGTTCGGGCCGCGAGATCAGCGGCGGCTCGGCCGCCAACACCGTTGCCGGCATGGCCGCCCTCGGCGCCCGCCCGGCCTTCGTCGGCCGCGTCGCCGACGACCAGCTCGGCGCCGTCTTCGCCCATGACATCCGCGCTTCGGGCGTCTCCTACACCACCGCTGCCTCGACCGGCGGCGCCCCCACCGGCCGCTGCCTGATCGTCGTCACCCCCGATGGCGACCGCACGATGAACACCTATCTCGGCGCCTGCCAGGAACTCAGCGAAGCCGATCTCGACGCCGACAGCGTCGCCGCCAGCGAGATCCTCTACCTCGAAGGCTATCTCTGGGATCCACTGGTGCCGCGCGCCGCGATGAAAAAGGCCATCGCCGTCGCCCGCGCCAACAATCGCAAGGTCGCCTTCACCCTCTCCGACGTCTTCTGCGTCGAAGGTCACCGCGCGGATTTCCAGGAGCTGCTTGCCAGCCACGTCGACCTGATGTTCGGCAACGAGCACGAAGTCTGCGCGCTCTACCAGACGAAAAACCTCGAAGAAGCCATGGCCGAGCTCGCCAAGCACACGGCCATTGCCGTCATCACCCGCTCGAGCGAAGGCGCCATCGTCCTCGAAGGCGGCAACCGCCACGTCATCTCGGGCGAAAAAGTCGCCAAGGTCGTCGATTCCACCGGCGCCGGCGACATGTTCGCCGGCGGCTTCATGGCCGCCCTCGTCGAAGGCCGCTCGCTCCCCGATTGCGCCCGCGTCGGCTGCATCACCGCCGCCGAAGTCATCACCCACTACGGCGCCCGTCCCGAAGCCGACCTCAAGGCGCTGGTAAAAGCCCGCCTCGGCTGAACATCTTCCTCCCTCCCTTTTTCAAGGGAGGGGTCGGGGGAGGGTCCCGCCGTCGACAAAAAAAGGGAGTGACTGCAAATCCTGCAGTCACTCCCTTTTTTACGTCCGCCTCAAACCAGCGGTTGTGCCGGCGGCGTCGGCACGTCGTCATCGAGTTCATGAACTTCGGTCAAGCCGCGCCCCTGATGGCTACGACTGCGGCTGTAGCTGAAATAAATCACCAGCCCGATGATCACCCAGCCGACGAAGAGCATCAGCGTATAGTTTGACAAAGAGAAGAACAGGAAGGCACAGCCCGCGGCTGCCAGCGGCGCCGTGACCCATACCACGGGCGTGCGGAACGGCCGATTGCGATCGGGATCGCGGCGACGCAACACAAGGACGCCGATCGCGACCATCATAAAGGCCAGCAGCGTGCCCGAATTGGAAATCTCCGCCAGCGATTCCACCGGGAAGAACGATGCGAACACCGCCACGAAGCCCCCGGTCAACGCCGTGATGACATGCGGCGTCTGGAATTTGGGATGGATCCTCGACAGCACCGGCGGCAGGAGGCCGTCGCGCGCCATGACGAAAAAGATGCGCGTCTGGCCGTACATCAACGTCAGGATCACCGACGGCAGCGCCAGCCCCGCAGCGATCGCCAGCAGATTGCCGCCCCAGCCATAGCCGATCTCCTGCAGCACATAGGCAAGCGCCTCGTTCGACCGCGCCAGATTGCCCATGGGGTCGGCGCCGACCGAACCCGTCGCCGCCGCCGCCACCAGCATGTACAATACGGTCGATACGCCCAGCGCGCCGATCAGTCCGATCGGGATGTTGCGGTTCGGATTGATCGTCTCCTCCGCTGCGGTCGACACGGCATCGAAGCCGACAAAGGCGAAAAAGATCGTCGCCGCCGCCGCCGACACGCCCACCGAGATCATCAGCTTGGCATTGTGCGGATCGACGATCTCGTGCGCAAAGAACCCGCGCGGCATGAACGGCGAGAAATTCGCGAAGTTCATCTCGGGCATTGCCAGCACCAGGAACATCAACAGCGCCGCGATCTTGATCATCACCAGCACTGCGTTGAAACGCGCGCTTTCCTTGGTCCCGACGATCAGCAACGCTGCCATCGCCAGCGCGATGAACATCGCCGGCAAATTGACCAGCCCCGGGTCCTTGTCGAATGGGCCATGAACCAGCACGTCGGGGATATTCGCCCCCAGGAAGCGCTCCGCCAGGCCGACCATATAGCCCGACCAGCCCACCGCGACCGCACTCGCGGCGATGGCATATTCGAGCACCAACGCCCAGCCGACGATCCAGGCGAGGATTTCACCGAATGTGGCATAGGTAAAAGTATAGGCCGACCCCGAAACCGGGATCATCGCGCATAATTCGGCATAAGCCAGCGCGGTCAGGAAACAGACGAAACCGGCGATCGCAAAGCTGATCATCATCGCCGGACCGGCCTTGGTCGCGGCACTGGCGGTCAGGACGAAGATGCCGGTACCGATAGTGCCGCCGATGCCGAGCATGGTCAGCTGAAACGCCCCCAGCGACCGGGTCAGTGGTTTCTTCTCCGCCGTCGCCAGAATCGTATCGAGCGACTTGATCCGCCAATTGGCCAAAAAACTTCCCCTTCGGTTGGCGCATGCGGGCGTTCGCCCTGTCACGGCCGTTCCTGTTGTTAAACATAGGGCAGGACTTCGCGCCGCGGTCAAGCCGTGATGCGGCGTATCGAAACCATGCTTTCGCGTTTCATATATCACATGGCATGTCTGATGTTCGTTGAATCACATTGCAGCTGGCGACCTCGCGCCCCATCGGCTATGCCATCCCGGTGTCCCAGCTTGATGTCCTTTCCAGCCGCAACACGCTCAGCGACAGCGAGACCGCGGCTGTCGCCAGCCTCGCCCACCACCGCGAAACCATGCTCGCCCAGGTCGAGGCCTGGTCCACAATCAACAGCGGCAGCCGCAACCTCCCCGGCCTCGTCGCCGTCGCCGACCAGCTCCTCGCCGCCTTCGCCCCCCTCGGCGGCACCGCCACCCTGCGCGATCCCGCCCCCGCAACCGCCATCGACACCGCCGGCACCGAACGCCCGCTCCTCCACGGCCAGAACCTCCACATCACCAAGCGCTCCCAAGCCCCCGTCCGCGTCCTGCTCACCGGCCACATGGACACCGTCTTCGCCGCCGACCACCCCTTCCAAACCAGCCAATGGCTGGGCGCAGACACCTTGAACGGTCCCGGCACCGCCGACATGAAGGGCGGTCTCGCCGTCATGCTCGCCGCGCTATCCGCGTTCGAAGCCTCGCCCTTCGCTCCCCTCCTCGGCTGGGAAATCGTCATCGTCAGCGACGAGGAAGTCTCCTCCCCCGGCTCCGCGCCGCTGCTCATCGAAGCCGCCAATCGCTGCCACCTCGGCCTCACCTACGAACCCGCCCTCCCCGACGGCACCCTCGCCGGCGCGCGCAAAGGCTCGGGCAATTTCTCCGCAATCGTCACCGGCCGCGCCGCCCACGCCGGCCGCGAGCCCGAAAAAGGCCGCAACGCCATTCTCGCCGCCGCCGACCTCGCCTTGCGCCTGAAAGCCCTCACCGCCGACGACCTCAGCGTCAATCCGGCAAAGATCGACGGCGGCGGCCCCAACAACATCGTCCCCGACAGTGCCGTGCTCCGCTGGAACATGCGCCCGTCGAACCCCGTCGCCCAGGCCCGCGCCGCCGCCGCCATCGACACGCTCGCCGCCGAAATAGCCGCCACCCACGACGTCGCCATCCACATCCACGGCAGCTTCGCCCGCCCGCCCAAACCCCTCGACGCCAACCAGCAACGCCTGTTCGATCTCGTCCGGACTTGCGGCGCCGCCATCGGCCTGCCCATCGCCTGGCGCGACACCGGCGGCGTCTGCGACGGCAACAACCTCGCCGCCACCGGCCTCGCGGTCGTCGACACCCTCGGCCCCCGCGGCGGCGCCATCCATTCCCCCCAGGAATTCCTCTGCGCTGATTCGCTCATCGAACGCGCGCAACTATCGGCCCTCATCCTCATGCGTGTCGCCCAATCCGGATGGGTCCGATGACCTGGCAAGTCCGCGCCGCGCGCACCGCCGACATCGATGCTTTGCTCGATCTCGCCAAACTCACCGGCGGCGGCTTCACCAACCTTCCCGCCGACCGCGACAGCCTCGCCGCGCGCCTCGCCAAGTCCGAAGCCAGCTTCGCCCGGCTCGAGGAAGCCCCCGACGACGAGCTCTACATCCTCATCCTCGAGCAAACCTCGACGCAACGGATCGCCGGCTGCGGCATGGTCTTCAGCCGCATCGGCGCGCGCTGGCCCTTCTACAGCTACAAGCTCGGCACCCTCAGCCAGAGCTCGCGCGAACTCGGCCGCACTTTCGCCATGCCGTATCTCAGCCTGGTTTCCGATCACGACGGCGCCAGCGAAGTCGGCGGCCTCTTCCTCCACCCGGATCTGCGCGCCGGCGGCCTCGGTCGCCTGCTCTCCCGCTCGCGCTATCTGTTCATCGCCGGCCACCGCGCCCGCTTCGGCAACAAGATGCTCGCCGAGCTCCGCGGCGTCCTCGACGACGACGGCAACTCGCCGTTCTGGGATGCGCTCGGCCGCAAGTTCTTCGGCATGACCTTCCCCGAGGCCGACAGCTTCAACGCCGTCCATGGCAGCCAGTTCATCGCCGACCTGATGCCGACCCAGCCGATCTACACGGCCTTGCTCCCCGACAGCGCCCGCGCCGTCATCGGCCAACCCCATGCCTGCGGCCGCGGCGCCCTTGCCATGCTCGAGGCGGAGGGCTTCACCTACGACAACTACGTCGATATCTTCGATGGCGGCCCCACCGTCACCGCGCGCACCGACCAGCTCCGCAGCGTCCGCGATTCGCGCGCGGCGACGGTCACCCGCCTCTGCGAAACCGGCCCGACCCCCGAGGGCCAGGAATTCGCCCCCGCCCTCATCGCCGCCGGCCAACTTACCGAATTCCGCGCCTGGATCGGCCACATCGCCCCCGGCACAGGCCCCGCCACCTGCACCCTCCCCACTCGCGAAGCCGAAACCATGGCCGTCACCATCGGCAACGAGATCCGCCATGTCAGCCTCTAACTTTTCGGTAGGGGTGCTTACTTCCCCCCTCCCTACTTCTAGGGAGGGGTCGGGGGCGGGTGCCTTCCTTCTTCCTTCTAATTCCCAAACCCCAATGAGACCGAACAATGCCCATCCTTGAATCCCAAAACCCCGCCACCGGCGAGACAATCTGGCAAGGCGCCCCCGGCGACGTCCCCGCCGCCGTCGCCCGCGCCCGCAAAGCCCTCCCCAACTGGGCGCTAGCCCCCCTCGACTCCCGCATCACCATCGCCCGCACCTACAAATCGATCGTCACCGAGCGCGCCGAAGCTTTCGCCAACCTCATCGCCCGCGAAACCGGCAAACCGCTCTGGGAAACCCGCACCGAAGTCGCCAGCACCGCCGCCAAGGTCGACATCTCGATCACCGCCCAAGCCGAACGCGCCGGCTCGCGCACCGGCGAAGTCGCCGGCGTCCGCCAGGTCCTCCGCCACAAGCCCCACGGCGTCCTCGCCGTCCTCGGGCCGTATAATTTCCCCGCCCATCTCCCCAACGGCCACATCGTCCCCGCCCTGCTCGCCGGCAACACCATCGTCTTCAAGCCCAGCGAGCTCACCCCCGCCGTCGCCGATTTCATGGCCGATTGCTGGACCGCCGCCGGCCTCCCGGACGGCGTCCTCAACATCGTCCACGGGGCAGGCGAAACCGGCCGCGCCCTCGCCGCCGCCGACATCGACGGCCTGCTATTCACCGGCTCCGCCACCGTCGGCCACGCCCTCTCGCGCCAGTTCGCCGAAACCCCGGGCAAGATCCTCGCCCTCGAAATGGGCGGCAACAATCCCCTCATCGTCTGGGACACCGACCCCCAGACCCTCGACGCCGTCGCCGCCATCATCGTCCAATCCGCCTACCTGTCGTCGGGCCAACGCTGCACCTGCGCCCGCCGCCTGATCGTCAAGGAAGGCGCCGCAGCCGCCCTTCTCGATCGCGTCACCGCCCTCATCGACCGCATCATCGTCGGCGTGCCCTTCGACGACCCCCAGCCCTTCATGGGCCCGGTCATCGCTAACCGCGCCGCCGACAACCTCGTCCTCGGCGCCGAGGCCCTGCTGTCGCGCGGCGCAAAAACCATCCGTCCGCTTACCCGCCGCGACCCCGACCGCCCCTTCCTCCTCCCCGCCCTCTTCGACGTAACCGGCGTCGCCGGCATCGCCGATTCCGAGCTTTTTGGGCCGATCCTGCAGCTAACCCGCGTCGCCGATTGGGACAGCGCCATCGCCGCCGCCAACAACACGCGATTCGGCCTCTCCGCCTCCCTCATCGGCGGCGACCAGGCGCTTTACGACAGTTTCTGGTCCGCCAGCCGCGCCGGCATCGTCAACTGGAACCGTCCCACCAACGGCGCCGCCTCGAACGCCCCCTTCGGCGGCATCGGCCTTAGCGGCAATCACCGCCCCAGCGCCTATTACGCCGCCGACTACACCGCCTGGCCCGTCGCCAGCCTCGAAGCCAACACCCTGGACGCAACGATCCCGACAGGCCTAACTCCCTAACTTCCTTCCCCCCTCCCTCCTTCTAGGGAGGGGTCGGGGGCGGGTCCCTTCCTTCCTTCTCTTCTAGCCCCGGACCAAGCCCCATGATCCGCGAAATCAACTTCGACGGCCTCATCGGCCCCACCCACAACTACGCCGCGCTCAGCTTCGGCAACCTCGCCAGCGCCTCGAACGCAAACGCCATCTCGCGCCCCCGCGACGCCGCCCTCCAGGGCCTCGCCAAAATGCGCTTCGCCCTCTCCCTCGGCCTCACCCAAGGCCTCCTCCTCCCCCTCGACCGCCCCGACACGCGCTGGCTCCGCCAACTCGGCTTCACCGGAACAGGTCCGCAAATCTGCGCCGCCGCCCACACCGCCGACCCGCGCCTGTTCGCCCACGCCTGTTCCGCCTCCTCGATGTGGACCGCCAACGCCGCCACGGTTTCCCCCGCCGCCGACACAGCCGACGACCGCACCCACATCTCCGTCGCCAACCTGTCGCGCATGACCCACCGCAGCCTCGAAGCCCCCGCCACCGAAGCCCAGCTGCGCATCGCCTTCGCCCACGACAGCTTCACCATCCACCCGGCCCTGCCCGCCACCTTCGGCGACGAAGGCGCAGCCAACCACATGCGCCTGACCCCCGCCCACGGCCGCCCCGGCCTGGAAATCTTCATCTACGGCGATGCCTCCGGCGCGCTTGGCGCCGCTTTCGAGCAACCCGGAAAATTCCCCGCCCGCCAAAACCGCCGCGCCAGCGAAGCCATCGCCCGCCGCCACCGCCTCGATCCCGCCCGCACGATCTTCGCCGCCCAAAGCCAGGCCGCCATCGACGCCGGTGCCTTTCACAACGACGTCGTCGCCGTCGCCAACGAGCACGTCATCTTCGCCCACGAACACGCCTTCGCCGACCCCGACCGCCTCAAGGCCGACATCGCCCGCCTGATGCCCGGCGCAATCTACATCGAAGTTCCCGCCGCCGAGGTCAGCCTCGCCAACGCCATCGGCTCCTATCTGTTCAATTCGCAGCTCGTCTCCGTGAACAGCCCCGAAATGGCCCTGATACTCCCCCGTGAATCGCAGCAAAACGCCCCCGTAAACGCTTACATCGACCGACTCCTTGCCCAGGACACCCCCATAGAGTCCGCCCATTTCGTCGAAGTGCGCGAATCCATGCGCAACGGCGGCGGCCCCGCCTGCCTCCGCCTCCGGATCGTCGCCGACCCCGCCACCATCGACCCCCGCTTTCTTCTCTCCGAAGCCCGCGCCGACGCCCTCGAAGCCCTGATCACCCGCCATTGGCCCCAGGAAATCGCCCCCGGCGACCTCGGCAACCCGCAACTCTGGGAACAAGCCTGGGCTTCCAGAAAGGCCCTCCTCACCCATCTGACCCTCCCTCTCTAACTCGCTCCCCCTTGCGGGGAGGGCGACTCGGCCCCAGCCGAGCGGGGTGGGGGTTCACGATCCCGCCTTCCCTTGACAAATAACACCATATAGGTTAGACATCACAGCCCCTTGCTTTAACCTCCTCAAACCGGCACCTTGCTCTCATAAACGCACCCAAATTCGCGTTACTTTGAACTTGTTGGGGTCAAGCAACTGAAATGATAAACCTACTTCAAAAAACCATGCTCACCGTTTTTCTTCTCGCGACAAGCGCCGCAAACGCCGCCCAAATGTGCCAGACCGAACCCGCCGACCCCGCATTTCCCGTCATCATGCCCCTCCGCGATCGTGCAGCTCTCGAGAATATCTGGCTTAAACAACGCCTTGATACGATCGTCCCGGCGCTGATGCGCGAAAACCAGATCGACATGTGGGTCATGGTCGCCCGCGAATATCTCGAGGACCCGGTCGTCGCCACCATGCTCGACGGCACCAGCTTCAGCGCCCGCCGCCGCACCATCCTGGTCTTCTACGATCCCGGCGCCGGCAAAGCTGTCGAACGCTTCACCGTCAGCCGCTACGGCCTGTCCGGCCTGTTCGACCCGGCGTGGAATCCCGAGGAGCAGCCCGACCAGTGGAAGGCCCTCGCCGACATCATAAAGGCGCGTAATCCCAAACGCATAGCCCTCAACGTCTCGGCCATGTCGGCCTTCTCTGATGGCCTCACTGCCAGCCAGCGCGAAGGCATCCTCACCGCGCTCCCCGCCGAATATCAGACGCGCATCGTCCCCGCCGACAAGCTCGCCATCGGGTGGCTCGAAACCCGCACCCCCGCCGAAATGGCGGTCTACCCCCAGATCGTCCGCACCGCCCACGCCATCATCGCCGAAGGCTTCTCGCCCAAGGTCATAACGCCGGGCAAGACGACCACCGCCGACGTCGTCTGGTGGTACCGCGAACGCATCGCCGGCCTCAAGCTCGCCACCTGGTTCCAACCCTCGGTCAGCATCTCCCGCGCCGGCACCAAAAGCACCCTCGACGGCGACACGGTCATCCAGCCCGGCGACATGCTCTGGACCGATTTCGGCATCAAGTATCTGAGATTGAACACCGATACCCAGCACATGGGCTATGTCCTCAAGCCCGGCGAAACCGACGCCCCCGCCGGTTTGAAGGCCGGGCTTGCGGCTGCCAACGGCGTCCAGGACGCCCTCACCTCATCCTACAAGGTCGGCGCCACCGGCAACCAGGTCCTCGCCGCCGCCCGCGCCAAGGCCATCGCCGCCGGCCTCGAACCAAGCATCTACAGCCACCCGCTCGGCTATCACGGCCACGCCGCCGGCACGCCCATCGGCATGTGGGACAACCAGGCCCCCCGCCTCGAAGGCGAATATGTCATGCGCCCCAACACCGCCTGGTCGATCGAACTCCAGGCCAGCCACAAGGTCCCCGAATGGAACAACCAGGAAGTCGGCTTCAAACTCGAGGAAGACGCCTTTTTCGACGGTAAATCAGTACAATACATCGACGGCCGCCAGACAAAATTCCACCTCATCGGCCGCCAAATGAACCCAACCACAAGCTGCGAATAACCCCGTCTTCTTGTCCTCCCCCTTAAGGGGGGAGGCGAGAGACGGCGCTTGCCGGCCCGGGTGGGGGTGTCCCCCCGCCGACGTAGCAGCCAACCCAACCCCACCCTGTCATGCCAGCGAAGGCTGGCATCCAGCCGTCGGGCAGGGGACGACAGGGCAGCAGAAGCAACGCAGCACGAGCAAATCGACGCTATCTGAAAGGCGGCTCATCAAACGCCCGCAGCTTCCGAGAATGCAACCCGGGCCCCGCATCCCGCAGCAACTTGACCGCCTCGATCCCGATATGCAGATGCTCCGAAATAGCACCTTCATAGAAGCGGTTGGCCTGCCCGGGCAGCTTGATCTCCCCATGCAGCGGCTTGTCCGAAACGCACAGCAGCGTCCCATACGGCACCCGAAACCGATACCCCTGCGCCGCCACCGTCGCCGATTCCATATCCACCGCCACCGCCCGCGACTGGTTGAACCGCAGCGCCGACCGCGAAAACCGCAGCTCCCAGTTCCGGTCGTCCGTCGTCACCACGGTCCCCGTCCGCAACCGCGGCTTCAACGCCTCGCCTGCCGCCCCGGTCACCGATTCCGCCGCCTGCTGGAGCGCCTTCTGCACCTCCGAAAGCGCCGGGATCGGGATCTCCGGCGGCAGCACATCGTCGAGCACATGGTCATCACGCAGATACGCATGCGCCAGCACATAATCGCCGATCGCCTGCGAGGGCCGCAGCCCGCCGCAATGCCCGATCATCAACCACGCCTCGGGCCGCAGCACCGCCAGGTGGTCGCAGATCGTCTTGGCATTCGCCGGCCCGACGCCGATGTTGACCAGCGTAATCCCTATCCGCCCCGGCGCCGTCAGGTGCCAGGCCGGCATCTGGTGCTTGCGCCACGCCACGTCCGCTGCCGCGCGCTCGGGCGAAGGATCCGCCGCAAAGATATCAAGCCCCCCCGGGCACGCCAGCCGCTCATAGCCGTTCTCGCCGAGTTGCCCGCAGCCCCAGCGAACGAATTCATCGACATAGCGATGATAGTTGGTCAGCAGGATATAGTGCTGGAAATCCTCCGGCGCCGTCCCGGTGTAATGCTTCAACCGCGCCAGCGAGAAATCCGTCCGCGGCCCATCGAACAGCGCCAGCGGCCGGTCGTCCGACAGTGCATCGTCCCACAGTCCATCGGCCAGTTCGTCGCCGATCTGCGCCAGCTCGGTCGTCGGGAACCACCGCGCCAGCTCCGACGCCGCCGCCGTATCGAGCCGCAGCCCCTCGGCACCATCGAGCACATAGGGATAAGGGATCTCGACTTCCGACCGGCCGGTCGTGATTTCAATGACATAATCGGCCTGCAGCAACTCGATCTGCTCGATCAGATAGGCCCGGTACAGCTCGGGCCGGGTGATCGTCGTCACATAATTGCCCGGCCGGTTGAGCCGGGCAAAGGCGCGGATCGGCCGCTTGTTGCCATCGCCGCCGGCAAACGACAGCCGCAATTCCGGGTAAGCCCAATCGCCGCGAACCCGCGCCGCAGCATCGGGAACCAGGCCGTCGTCGAGATAGGATTTGAGCGCGGCCCTCAACGCGGCGGTCGATTCGGCATGGATGAGGACCAGCTGGTCGACGAGTTCGGAAGCAGTGCGCTGTTCTGACATGGCAAGCCTATGCCCCAACCCGCGCCATCATGCCAGTCTTGGTCGTGCGGACCAAAACCGCTACCACCGCTCGATCACGCCATTGGACACCAGCCCATGCAGTTCGAACTGACCGAAGACCAGCGCGCCATCCAGGAAGCCGCACGCCGCTTCACCGCCGACCGCATCACGCCTTTCGCTGCCGAATGGGACGCCAACCACGTCTTCCCCCGCCCCACCATCAAGGCCGCCGCCGAGCTCGGCTTCGCCTCGATCTACGTCCGCGAGGAGTCAGGCGGCATCGGCCTCGGCCGCCTCGAGGCCGCGCTCATCATGGAAGCCATGGCCTATGGCTGCCCCTCGACCAGCGCCTTCATCTCGATCCACAACATGGCCGCCTGGATGATCGACGCATTCGGCGCCGAACCCGTCCGCGCCAAGTACCTGCCGTCGCTCGTCACCATGGACAGCATCGCCAGCTATTGCCTGACCGAACCCGGCTCCGGTAGCGACGCCGCCGCGCTCAAGACCCGTGCCGTGCGTGACGGCGACGACTATCTCGTCTCCGGTTCCAAGGCCTTCATCTCGGGCGGCGGCGTCAACGAAGTCTATGTTACCATGGTCCGCACCGGCGAGGACGGCCCCAAGGGCATCTCCTGCCTGGTCATCGAGCGCGACATGCCCGGCGTCAGCTTCGGCGCCCCCGAACGCAAGCTCGGCTGGCATTCACAGCCCACCGCCCAGGTCAATTTCGACAATGTCCGCGTCCCCGCCGAAAACCTCGTCGGCACCGAAGGGCAGGGGTTCAGCATCGCCATGGCCGGCCTCGACGGCGGCCGCCTCAACATAGGCGCCTGCAGCCTCGGCGGCGCCCAGCGCGCTCTCGACGAAGCCATCGCCTACACCCGCGAGCGCATGCAGTTCGGCAAGGCCATCGCCGATTTCCAGGCCACCCAGTTCAAGCTCGCCGACATGGACACCGAACTCAGCGCCGCCCGCGCGCTCCTCTACCAGGCCGCCGCAAAAGTCAGTGCCGGCGCCCCCGACAAGACGCGCTTTGCCGCCATGGCCAAGCGCTTCGCCACCGATACCGGCATGGCCGTCACCGACCGCGCCCTCCAGCTATTCGGCGGCTACGGCTACCTCATGGACTTCCCGATCGAACGCATCTTTCGCGACCTCCGCGTCCACCAGATCCTCGAAGGCACCAACGAAATCATGCGGGTGATCACCGCGCGCGAACTCCTCCGCAGCACCAATTGATCTTCCTTCCCCCCTCCCTTCTTCAAGGGAGGGGTCGGGGGAGGGTCCCTTGCTTGCTTCTGGCTAACTACCGCGTAACGGGCCGCCGCGGATCCTTGAACCCGAAATCCGCCTTCGACAGATCGGCATTATACCGCGCATCGCTGAGCAGCACCTGGCTCCGCCCGCCCTGCGCATCGCGCGCCGTCCACCCGGCCAGCGTCAGCCCGCCCGGCGCCGCCGCATTGCGCTTGAAGGCAATTTCCAGCGTCCCGAACTCGGGCCGCTTGGGATCACGCGCCTCGACCACCACGCCGGCCCCATCGCTGCCGATGATCCGCGCCACGCCCGACAAATCCGGCTCCGACGACAGCAAGATCCCCAGCGGCGTCGACTTCACCGGCCATTGGGACACCTGCTTCACGCCATAGTCGACAAAGGTAAGCGTCTTGCCATTGCCGACGATCAGCAGCTTGGCCTTGTCGTACTGAAACCGGATCCTGCCCGGCCGCGCCAGGATCATCCGCCCGGTGCTGACCTTGCCATCGGCGCCCGTCTGGGTAAAATCCGCCGACAGGCTGGTCGTGGCCTTCAGCGACGCCGACACGTCATCGAGCGTCGTCGCCCCCGCCTGAGAGGCCAGAAACGCCCCGGCCACGGCGAGGACATACGCAAACGACTGTTTGATCAACATCACAACCCTGTGCCGCACGACCGGTTACGGCGCAATGAACGACCTCAGGCCGCCACCGCCCCCAGGTAACCAAGCTGCGCCGCCTTGAAAATCGTCTGGCTGCGATTGACCGCGTCGAGCTTTTCGCCGGCGTTCTGGATATGGAAGCGCACCGTCGCATGGCTGCGCGACAGAATCAGGCTGATCTCCTTGTCAGTCTTGCCGATCGACGCCCAGCGCAGGCACTCGACTTCGCGCTTGGTCAACTGGCAATCACCCGGCAGCCATTGGCGAACCCGGTGCGCCTTGGTGTAGCCGGCAACGAACCGATACGAAAGGATCCCGAGCAGGTCGGCATGCGCTGCATATTCCGCCGACATCTCGTCGCGCCGCCGCTCGCGGCAATTGAAGGTAACGGTTCCGATCTGCCCGAACGGAAGGTGAATCGGCACGACGATGGCCGCCTTGGTCAGCGCCCGCTTCTCGAAATGGTCGAGGCTGATCTGCGCCAGATACGGGTTCGGCTGCCGTGCGTAAAAGCCATGCGCATTGACCCAGAACGGCTCCGATTCATACCGGCAGGCACGCGGGATCGGCGACGACAGCGCAAGCCGCGTATCGGCCCACCAGCGCTCGTCCTCGCCAACCCAGCCGAAGACTTCGGCGGCGAGGACATTGCCCTCGGCATCGAGCATCGTGTGTTTTGAGGCGATATTATCGCACACCGCAACACGGAGCCCCGCCAGTCGGTCGGCGATGGCCGCGAGCGCTTCGGCAGCGGGACGCACGTCTTCGAGTTCGTGGACGGAAACTGCAGCCAGGTCGGCAGATAGGGTCATCGCGACTCTCCCCAGTCAAAAATCCCGGCATCGCCTCTGGTGGGCGTCGCAGCATCGAATTGATGAGACCGAGGATGGTTTCACAATTGACGCCGGGCAGGTTCCTTGGCGGATCCTATTTGCGCAGGTCGATGGTACCCTAGTATTTGTGATGAGATCGGGCAATGGCGTCCATACCGGTCCGTCGCACGATGAACCGACGGGTCGGCACCCAGCCATGGCCTGCGTTGATGCGTCCCTGGCGATAACCTGTTGATCGAAGGCGTGTGGCGTTGAAGCCCGCGGCGTCTGCCGGGGCAGGTTTTGCCATCGCAGTCCGCCTGCAGTACAGCCAAGAGCCGTTGATTTCCGTTGCCAGAACACAGCATGCCGCAGTTCAAGACCGTGAAACGGACGCCACTGATCGATTCGAGGGCTGGATTCGGCCGCCGTTCCGGGATCGCCGTGCCGACGGCCGCGAATCGGGGCGAATGAGGCGCAGTCCGCCCGCCCGCGACATCGCGCGCGTTGACGGACCTCGTGCCGCCTCGGAAACCGGCGCATGACAATCCTCGTCCCGCTTCTCGGCGATCAGCTGAGCCACAGCCTCGCGTCGCTGCAATCGGTTCTCCGTAGCGGCACCGTAATCCTGATCATGGAAGTCACCGCCGAGGCGACCTACGTCCGCCACCACCAGAAAAAGATCGCCTTCCTGTTCTCGGCAATGCGCCACTTCGCCGATGAACTCTGTGCCAATGGCTGGACCGTCGATTACATCCGGCTCGACGATTCCGCCAACACCCACAACTTCAGCACCGAAGTCGCGCGCGCCGCTATACGCCACAAGGCCAGTCGCATCGTCACTACCGAGGCCGGCGAATGGCGCGTCATCGACGCCCAGGCCGATTGGACCAACCTCACCGGCCTGCCCTGCACCATCCTCCCCGACGACCGCTTCCTGACCTCGCGCGCCGAATTCGCCGGCTGGGCCGAACGCCGCAAGCGCGTCGTCATGGAGGATTTCTACCGCGGCATGCGCCAGCAGACCGGCCTGTTGATGACGAACGGCGGCCCCGACGGCGGCAGCTGGAACTTCGACGCCGAAAACCGCAAGACGCCCGGCAAGACGCAGGTCTATCCGCCGCTCCCGACCTACGAACCCGACGCCATTACCCAAGACGTGCTCACCCTCGTCGCCGACCGCTTCGGCGACCATTTCGGCGATCTCCTGCCTTTCGCCCACGCCGTCACCCGCGCCCAGGCGCTCGAATGCCTCGCCGATTTCATCGACTATCGCCTGTCCAACTTCGGCGACTTCCAGGACGCCATGATCCGCGGCGAGGACCATCTCTTCCACAGCGAACTCTCGTCGCTGATCAACTGTGGCCTGCTGCTGCCGATGGAAGTCTGCCGTGCCGCCGAGACCGCCTATCGCGCCGGCGACGTGCCGATCAACGCCGCCGAAGGCTTCATCCGCCAGATCCTCGGCTGGCGCGAATATGTCCGCGGCATCCACTGGATCGCCGGCCGCGACTACACGCAGCGCAACCACCTCAGCGCCGTCCGCGATCTCCCCGATTTCTACTGGACCGGCGACACCGACATGAACTGCATGCAGCAGTCGATCGGCGCCACCAAGCGCAATGCCCATGCACATCATATCCAGCGCCTGATGGTCCTCGGCAACTTCGCGATGCTCATCGGCGCCGACCCGGCGCAGGTCCATGAATGGTATCTGGTCGTTTACGACGACGCCTATGAATGGGTCGAAGCCCCCAACGTGATCGGCATGAGCCAGTTCGCCGACGGTGGCCTGATGGGCTCGAAACCCTATGCCGGCGGCGGCGCCTACATCAACCGCATGTCCGATTATTGCCAACCCTGCGCCTACAATGTCAAGCAGCGCACCGGGCCGGGCGCCTGCCCATTCAACAGTCTGTATTGGGATTTCCTCGCTCGCCACCGCGACAAGCTCAAGGGCAACCAGCGGCTTTGGCGCATGTATAACGGCTGGGACCGCTTCGACCCCGGCGAACAGGTCGCCATCCGAAGCCAGGCCGCCGCATTCATGGCCAGCCTGCCCGGTGGCGCACGCGGCTGGGCCGTTGCCGACCAGCCCGCAGACAGTCAGGCTGTTGCCGGCTGAAGCGAGCCGCTACACCTGCCGCAATGCCCGCCGTCACCCGCCTCGCGCTGACCGATTTTCGTTCGCATGCCGCGCTGGCGATCGACGCCGGCCCAGGCGCCATCGTCATCACCGGCGAAAACGGCGCCGGCAAGACCAACATCCTCGACGCAATCTCGCTGCTGGGTCCCGGTCGCGGCCTGCGCGGTGTCGCCCTCTCCGACGCGGCGCGCAGCAGCGGCCCCGGCGGCTGGACCGTCGCCGCCACCCTCGATGCCGCCGGCGGCCCCGTCGAAATTGGCACCGGCACCGTCGCCGCCGCCCCCGAGCGCCGCCAGGTCCGCATCAACGGCGCCACCTCGACCGCAGCAACGCTTGGCGACTGGCTGGCGCTGGTCTGGCTTACCCCCGCGATGGACCGCATCTTCGCCGACACACCGGCGGCGCGGCGGCGCTTCCTCGACCGGCTGGTGCTCGCCCTCCACCCCGGCCACGCCCGCGAATCGATCCGCTACGACGCCGCGATGCGCGCCCGCACCCGCTTGCTGACCGGCGAGGCGCCCGCCGATCCGCACTGGCTCACCGCGCTCGAAACCGCCATGGCCGAGCACGGCGCCGCCATCGCCGACGCCCGCGCCGAAACCGTCGACGCGCTCGCCGACCGCCTCGCCGTCGAAAGCGACACCGTCTTCGCCCGCCCGCTGATTGCCCTCGGCGGCGGCGACTCCGCCGATCTCGCCGCCGCTCTCGCCCGTAGCCGCAGCGCCGACGCCGCTGCCGGCCGTGCCCTCATCGGCCCGCACCGCAGCGACCTGCTCGTCACCCACGCCGGCAAGGGCGAAGCCGCCGCCCGCGGTTCGACCGGCGAGCAAAAGGCGCTGCTGATCGCCATAGTCCTCGCCCATGCCGAACTCGTCGCGCAGCGCACTGGCCAGCCGCCGCTTCTGCTGCTCGACGAGATCGCCGCCCACCTCGATTTTCGGCGCCGCGCCGCGCTTTTTAGTCGCCTTGCCGCCACCGGCTCGCAAGTCTGGATGACCGGCACCGACGCTGCGCTCTTCACCGACGTCGGCCCCGACGCTACGCGCCTGCGCATCGAATCCGCGCCTTCCGACTGACCGGAACCCACGCACCACGCCGCTCGTTCCATAACCGAAGGAGCAAGCCCTATGCCCGATCCCAAGAACGATGATGGCCCCGACCTCGCGGGCAACCCCGCCGCAGGCAATCCGGACAGTATCAAATCCGAAGACATTCCGTCCGTTCCCGAGGACGAGACCGACGAAGACTACACCGTCGATCGTGACGACGACGATAACGACGATGATCACGATGACGGCGTGACCAGGCCGCCCCTAACGCCCCCCGCACCCGACTGATCCAGCGGCCGCACCGCGATCTGTAACAAGCTCTCGCGTGCGTGCGCGCGAGAGTCTATAGCCTGTCCTGCATGCTGCGCGCCGACCCTGCCGCAGCGAGAGGACCATATCTTGAGCGACGAAACCAACCAGGCGCCAGGTGATTACGACGCCGATTCGATCAAGGTGCTGCGCGGCCTCGACGCTGTTCGGAAGCGTCCCGGCATGTATATCGGCGACACCGACGACGGCTCGGGCCTACACCACATGGTCTTCGAAGTCAGCGACAACGCCATCGACGAATCGCTCGCCGGCTATTGCGACCTGATCAACATCGTCCTCAACCCCGACGGCTCGGTCAGCGTCACGGACAATGGCCGCGGCATTCCCACCGGAATCCACACCGAGGAAGGCGTTTCCGCTGCCGAGGTCATCATGACCCAGCTCCACGCCGGCGGTAAGTTCGAAAACTCCGACGCCAATGCCTACAAGGTCTCGGGCGGCCTCCACGGCGTCGGCGTCTCGGTCGTCAACGCCCTCAGCGAATGGCTCGAACTGACCATCTGGCGCGACGGCCAGGAGCATTGGATGCGCTTTCGCAACGGCGACGCCGAAGCCCCGCTGAAAATCACCGGACCCGCCCCTGAGGGCAAGCGCGGCACCATGGTCACCTTTCTGCCAAGCCCCGCCACCTTCAAGATCATCGAATTCGACTTCGCCAAGCTCGAGCACCGCTTCCGCGAACTCGCTTTCCTCAACTCGGGCGTCCGCCTCCACCTGACCGACGGCCGGCATGCCGAGGGCCAGACCGTCGAGCTCTATTACGAAGGCGGCATCGCCGCGTTCGTCCAGTATCTCGACAAGTCGAAAACTCCGCTGATCGCCGCACCGGTGGCGATCCACGGCGAAAGCGGCGACATCAGCATCGATGTCGCGCTCGAATGGAACGACAGCTATTATGAAAACGTCCTGGCATTCACCAACAACATCCCGCAGCGCGACGGCGGTACCCACATGGCAGCCTTCCGCGCCGCGCTGACCCGCACCCTCAACAATTATGCCGAAAGCAGCGGTGTCCTGAAGAAGGAAAAGGTCACGCTGACCGGCGACGACATGCGCGAGGGCCTGACCGCCATCGTCTCGGTCAAGCTGCCCGATCCCAAATTCTCGTCGCAGACCAAGGACAAGCTGGTCTCGTCCGAAGTCCGCCAGCCGCTCGAGGCGCTGATCGCCGATCGGCTGGCGATCTGGCTCGAGGAAAACCCCCAGCACGCCCGCACCATCATGTCGAAGATCATCGACGCCGCCGCCGCCCGCGAAGCCGCCAAGAAAGCCCGCGACCTGACCCGCCGCAAGGGCGCGCTCGACATCGCCAGCCTGCCCGGCAAGCTGGCGGACTGCCAGGAGCGCGACCCGGCCAAGTCCGAATTATTTCTCGTCGAAGGCGATTCCGCCGGCGGCAGCGCCAAGCAGGGCCGCAACCGGCAGTTCCAGGCCATCCTGCCCCTGCGCGGCAAGATCCTCAACGTCGAGCGCGCCCGTTTCGACCGGATGCTGTCGAGCCGCGAAATCGGCACCATGATCCAGGCGCTCGGCACCGGCATCGGCCGCGACGAATTCAAGCTGGAAAAGCTGCGCTATCACAAGATCGTCATCATGACCGACGCCGATGTCGATGGCGCGCACATCCGCACGCTACTGCTGACCTTCTTCTACCGCCAGATGCCCGAGCTCATTAAAAACGGCCATCTCTTCATCGCCCAGCCGCCGCTCTACAAGGTCGCCCGCGGCCGTTCCGAAGTCTATCTCAAGGACAATCCGGCGCTCGAGGATTACCTCATCGACGCCGGCCTCGGCGGCCTTGTCCTGCAGACGCCCTCGGGCCCGCGCTCCGACAGCGACCTGCGCTCGGTCGTCGACCACGCCCGCAAGCTGCGCGCGCTGATGGACTATGTGCCCAAACGCTACCCGGCGCACGTCATCGAGGCACTTGCCCTAAACGGCGGCCTCGAGACCAACATCTCGGCCGCAGCCGCCAAAGCCGCAGCGACCGCAACCGCAAAATGGCTCACCACCGCCGACACCGACCGCGCGGTCTGGGAAGCCGAGCCCGGCATCGAAGGCGGCTATGTCCTGCGCCGCGACTGGCGCGGCGTCGCCGACCATCACATCGTCGATGCAGGGTTCCTCGCCTCCCCCGAGGCACCCCGCCTCCACACGCTGGCGATGCAGGAAGCCGACAGCTACATCGGCTCGGCCATGCTCGGCGACCGCCGCATTACCCGCCCCTCGGACCTGCTCACTGCGATCCTCGATTCAGGCCGCAAGGGCCTCAGCGTCCAACGCTACAAGGGCCTCGGCGAAATGAACGCCGAACAGCTGTGGGAAACCACCCTCGATCCCGCCGCCCGCACCCTCCTCCGCGTCGACGCCGACGAGGCCGACCTTGCCGACGACATCTTCACCAAGCTCATGGGCGACGTCGTCGAACCCCGCCGCGCCTTCATCCAGGACAACGCCCTCAACGTCGCCAACCTCGACGTCTGAGGGCGCTTCCCAGGGTTACTGAGGAACCCTGGCATATTTGTCTTCGAATCGCACGATGTCGTCCTCGCCAAGGTAGTCGCCGCATTGCACTTCGATCAGGTGCAACGGCACGTCGCTGCGGTTTTCGAGCCGGTGCTGGATCCCTACCGGAATATATGCCGACTCGTTGGTCTCAACCGCCCGCTCGACGCCGCCGATCGTCACGATCGCTGACCCGGACACGACAACCCAATGTTCGGATCGATGGTGGTGCAACTGCAGCGACAATAGCCCACCCGGTTTGACCACCAGCCGCTTGGTTTGAAATGTCGCCCCAATATCGATGTTCTCGTAAGTGCCCCACGGCCGGTGCACGACCGTATGCAGCAAGTGCCTCTGGCTATCGCGCGCACCAAGTTCCTCGACAACCGATTTGACTTCCTGCGCCCGGCTACGCGGTACGACAAGGATTGCATCGGCCGTTGAGACGACGACGAGGTCGCTGACGCCGACGATCGCCACCGCAGGCCCATTGTCGACCCTGACAAGGCAGCCGTGCGAATCGACCGAGACCACATCGCCGGCGAATGCATTGCCATTTTTGTCCTGCTGGGAGATTTCCCAAAGCGCCGCCCACGAACCGACGTCGGACCAACCCATCGAAACCGGCACCACAGCCGCTTTCGTAGTATGCTCCATGACTGCATAATCGATTGATATTGAGGGGCTGGCCTCGAACGCAGCAGGTTCGGGGCGGATGAACAGGCCATCCCTTTGCGAACCTGCCATCGCTGCCGCACAAGCAGCCGCTACACCGGGAGCATAGGTCTCGAGTTCGGCCATGTAGGTAGCTGCGCTGAACACGAAAATTCCGCTGTTCCAGGCATAGTTTCCCGCATCCAGAAACCCTCGCGCCGTCGGTTCATCCGGCTTCTCGACAAACCGCGCAACCGCATGCGCCCCCGCAACATCGCCGAGCGGTGCACCCAGTTCGATATAGCCATAGCCGGTCTCGGGAGCATTGGGCCGAATGCCGAAAGTCACCAATTGCCCGCTCCGCGCTACCGGCAGCGCAATCTCGACCGCGGTCCGAAACGCCACATAGTCCGATATGACATGGTCGGACGGCGCCACGACCAGCACCGCATCGGAATCCGCAGCCAGCGCCACATGCGCCGCAAGCGCGATCGCCGCCGCCGTGTTGCGCCCCGCCGGCTCTAATATAATCGAAGTCGGCACGACCCCAAACTCCTCGAGCTGGTCCGCGATCAAGAATCGCAGCGTTTCGCTGCCCACAATGATCGGCGCCTCGAACCCATCGTTTGAGGGAAACCGCCGTATCGTGCCCTGCATCATCGACTCGCCACCTGTCACAGCCAACAACTGCTTGGGATGCAGGGCTCGCGACAATGGCCACAATCGCGTCCCCGTTCCCCCTGACAACACGACGGGAAATACGTTCGAGAGGCCAATAGGATTCATTCAGGAGTTTCCGATCCGCCACGTCTTGCGCGGCATGCCTTCAGTCAATGCCAAGCACACAGCCGTGCACCATGCTTGGCTTGTTCAGCTTGGAACCATTACCCGCGTCGGTCGGGCCTTCGCGGCAACCTTTTCGATGATTGTTATGGAATCGTGTACATGAATCGCACCGATCTGGTCGCGCGCTGGCGACACCGTGCCATGATTATGATACCAGGCGTGCATGTCGTCGATCATATCCTTGACGTGCTCGATCGCTGTTCCCCTACGCCTGAAACCGCCCTCATACAGGCCGTGCCAATACGCCGAGTGCATGTCTTCGATAATGTAAAGGCCATTATCCTTAAGTAGCGGAAACAGGATGTCGAAACTCGCGCGCTGATGCCGTCCGATGTGCGAGCCATCGTCGAGAATGATGTCAGGCGCGCCGAGTTCCGCGATGACGCGCTTTAGAAATACCGGATCGTCTTGAGATCCGATACGCACTTGGTTGGGTGCAGTCACATTGTCAGCGCAGGCGGGATCGATATCGATCCCGAATATCGTAGCTGTTGGTCCAAAATAGTCGCGCCACAAATCGAGTGATCCACCCTTGTTGACGCCGATCTCCAGCATCTTGAAGTCGGTGCCGCGATAACCTTTCAGATACCGTTCGTAGATGCCCAGATAATGCACCCACTTATGCACCCGGCGCCCCTTTTGCGAGAAGAACACATCCGTCAATGTGCCTTGTTCCGACTCCGCAAACGCCCGGTCGACCGAAACTTGCGCATCGTCAAAGCTGGGATACAGCGGCGGCAGACCGAGAACTCGGTGAAGCCGGCTCTTGGCGCCCATTATCCAGTCTCTGGCTGGCATCGATACCCTTTCTCGCTTCGCGCTATCGCTTACCGGCGTCGTTCAACGGCGCCGAATTCCGTGCACGCAACTTGTTTACCCTTGTTTCAAGTCGTGAACCCGGTCTGAAGGTCGCCGCGATAGCGCGGCACGCTCCCGCCCGCAATGGCAGGTGGAGCTTGTCGTAGAGCCATTGGAGATAGCACCAGGGCACCAACCTGTTGAGATAGGCGCCGCGAAGCGTCATAGAGGCCTCAACATCCGTCCGGCTCATCCGAGACAGGTATGGATCGCTGCCGGGATCTTTTCCTCCAGTCGCAATTTGGAGCACGTGTTTAAATGTCGCTGGTGAAACGATCGCGTCGGCTGGCGCTGCGCACCGTGAAGTTGGTCGCGCGCGCTGCTGCCGGCCTTCGGGCCTATCCGGATGGCATGGCGCCCCCGACGACGCGCGCTGATTTTCTGGCAGGAATAGATACCGCCGGTTCGGTTCTCGAAATCGGACCATTCGACTGTCCCCAGTTCGAAGGCACTAATGTTTCCTACTTCGACGTGCTCGATCAAAACGATCTCAAGCAGCGAGCTATTGCCCATGGTCGTTCGCCAGATCGATGCCCCCCGATCGATTTTGTTTCATATAACGGTGATCTTCGCATCGTGGACCGCAAGTTCCACACCATTTTCAGTAGCCATGTGATCGAACATCAGCCCGACCTAATTGCGCACTTGCAAGCTGTGCGAAATATTCTGGCACTTGGTGGCCAGTATTTGATGATTGTTCCCGATAAACGCTTCTGCTTTGACCACTTCATTCCGGAGACCACTATCGCTGAAGTCATCGACGCGGCGACCCAAGCCCGAACTCATAGCGCACGCTCCGTACTTCTCCACAGTCTCTTCACAACGCACAATAGCGCAATCTCCCACTGGCTTGGCTTTCATGGCAAAAAGCCGCGCTCGAATCGAGAACAGAGTGAAATCGATGCCGCCATGACCGAACAAAAACATTCGGCCGATGGCGAGTATGTCGATGTCCACGCCTGGTACTTCACGCCTGAAGGTTTTCTAGATGTGATGAGGGCACTGGCCACGACGCAGTTGATCAGACTGATACCGGTCCGGGTTCATCAAACTGCGGTGTTCGATCAGGAGTTTTTTGTCGTCATGCAGGCAGTGTAACGACGCTGCGACCAACAGGCTTTGCTTGCACCGGGGGATAGCTGCGGTTAGGAAACCGCCATCCGAGCATCTGGAGGATCGACGCATGTCACACCGATCCGTGGTCATAGCGGCAGCGGTTAACAATGAGCAAATATTAGCAGACACATTGGCTCTGTCGCCCGATCTGACGTCAGGTCGCGTCAAGTTCATTCCTGTGCGCGCAGCGGAATCGGCTTCGGCCGCCTACAATACGGTCCTGTCAGAAACAACGGCTGATCTGGTCATTTTTGTTCATCAGGATGTGTATCTGCCGGCGGGCTGGGTTGCCCTGATATTATCGGAAGCCCTTCGCCTAGACCAGGAGTCGCCCGACTGGGCAGTCATGGGCGTCTATGGAATTACCCGAGAAGGTAAGCACCTCGGCCGGATATGGTCCGGCGACCAGCAGCTTGAATTGGTCGGTGATGGCGGCTTGTCCGGCGCTATTGCATCGCTCGATGAGGTCGTACTGATCTTGAGAACGAACGCCGGATTGTCATTCGATCCAGATCTGCCCCATTTTCACATGTACGGAACCGACATCGTGCAGATGGCGGCTTCGGCAGGTCGCAGCGCTCATGTGATCCAGGCCCCGGTCGTGCACAACACCATTCCGGTTGTTAGTCTCGCAGGCGGCTTCACGGCTGGGTATCGCTTCCTGCAGAAAAAATGGGCAGTTCGACTGCCCATCGTAACATCCATGACGACGATCACCCACGCTGGCTTGCCGCTTTTTCGCGCGCGGGCGCGTCACTGGTGGTACAGCCGCCGCATGATTAAGCGATCCGGAATAGAGCCGCCACGCGTCACGGACGTCGTCGCGCTGGCCAAAGCGGTCGGATATGAGTCCATAGTCAATGCATAATGGCAGTATGAACGCGATCGATCAAAGCTATTCGGCCAAGCCGTCGCATTACTTTAGCGGCGCCCGCCACTCCCTAGTCGCACAACTACCTCATGCTCCAGGCGCCACTATCCTCGAGATTGGTTGTGGAAGCGGGGGTACCGGTGCACTCGCGCTCGAAACTGGGAAATGTGGCCGCTATTACGGCATTGAGATTGAACCCGTGGCAGCGGCTCGGGCCGGCGCGGTACTGACCGAGGTTCTGGTCGGTAATGTTGAAATCATGAAGTTGCCGTACGAGGAGTCCTCTCTTGATGTCATCATCATAAGCGAAGTCCTGGAACACCTCGTCGATCCATGGGCCGTTGTTGCTCGGCTTGTAAAACTCCTGAAGCCGTCCGGGATCATGGTTGCCACTTCACCGAACATTAGCCACTGGCGCGTTATTGGCGCCTTGTTCACCGGCCGCTTTGACTATTCGGAAATTGGGGTCATGGATCGTACCCATCTGCGTTGGTTCACCCCGGCCAGCTTTCGCCGCATGTTCACCGAAGCCGGTTTTGTCGTGGATCGGGTCGGACCATCCGGCGGTTTTGGCAAGGCAGCACGAACGATCAACCTCGTGACAGGCGGCGCAAGCGAGCACCTGTTTTGCACTCAGATTGCGCTGTTCGGCCACAGGCCGGCCTAGCTGTGCAACAGGAACAAGGGCGCGGCGCCGGTTTCAATGCTGCGTGGAACATCATAGGGGGATTGGCCCCGGCAATTCTTGCGGTCGTTCTGCCACCGATCTTAACGCGCTCGTTGAGCCCGGATAGTTTCGGCCTTTGGGTCATTGTCTTGCAAGTAACTGCAATTGCGGCCGCTTTTGGGACGGTCGCACAGATCAGCGTCGCCCGCCATGTAGCCAGCGCAAATGCTCGCGGCGACGGTGGCGACCGCGATGAATACGTCAGCACGGCTCTGGTGCTCGCCGGACTGGGCGGCGCGTTGCTGATCGCTCTGATGGCCATCGCGGGGCTGAATATCGCACGATTGCTGCCACAGGTGCCGTCTTCCTTGCAGCAGATGGGCGGGCTTGCGTTGCTGACCATCAGTGCTGGCGCGTCCCTGACAATGCCGGGTGGGGTCATAACCGGACAATTCATGGGCGAACAAAGGAGCCATGTACCAAATGCGATCGTGTTTGTCGGTCGCCTCGCCCAAGGTGCGTTGATCGTCATCGCGGCGGTGGCTACGTCGAACCTGATGGCAGTTGCACTTGCACACATGACCGGAAATCTGTTGATATTCGGTGCACAGGTCACAGCACAAAATCGCCTTTCGTCGCACGTTGTCGTCCGACGATCCTTGGCATCACGATTGGTGGCAAGAAGAATCTGGACGTTCAGCGCCACATTGCTGCTTTGGCAGGTCGCGGCGTTAGTAATAAACGGCGTTGATCTTGTGGTACTCGGGCGTATCGATTTTCCGACTGTTCCATTCTTTGCCGTGGCGGCGACAGCGTCCGCTATCTTTGCCGGTGTCGTTGGGTCGATTTATAACGCATTCCTGCCGGTGGCCTCCCGTATCCATGTGTCAGGCAACGGCAAGGCAATGGAAACCTTCCTGCACGAAGGATTACGCCTCGGCGCCACCTTCACGCTTATGGTCGCCATACCGTTGATCCTGTGCAACGAGCCAATATTGAGAATGTGGGTCGGCCACGAATATGCAGCCCGATCATCGCTGGTAATGTCGATCCTGATGGTAGCGTTTCTCGTTCGAACCAGTGTGATGATGTACGTGATCTGCTCTGTAGCGAGCGACACGCACGGTAAGGGGTGGCCAGGACCTGTGCTGGAGGCGATCGCGAATCTGGCCTTGAGTATTGGTCTTGGAATCTGGCTTGGTGCCACCGGTGTGGCGCTGGGCACGTTGGCTAGCGCCGGTATCGGGGTCGCTGCCTGGCTGGCGCTTGATCCGCTCAAGTCAGTTACCGGCGCCCGGGCGGGGTGGCGCGTATTTGTCCGGGCACTGATGCGGCCAGCCCTGATGTTGATGCCGATCGGACTGCTGGGGATGCTGGTTCCAAGCGCCGTCCGGGCAACCTGGGAAAGTCTGGCCTTGGTAATCATCTTGACGGGCGGCGTTGGCTGGTTCGCGACGTTGACTCGAAAAGATCGAGTGGCGATGGCCTCTTGGTTGGGCCTCCGCCTCGCACACCTGTCTCGCCGTGGATCTCCAAGTTGATACCCGACCTCCATCTGACATCAGACACCGATCAACTACCGCGCGTTGCGGTAGTGACCGTAACCTTCAACAGCGCCAGCGTGCTTCCGGAGTTCCTGGCGTCGCTGGACAGCCAGACCAACACAAACTGGACGTTGATTGCGGTCGATAATGCTTCTTCTGACGACAGTGTCGATCAGCTGGCGGCCTGGGGCGACCCACGCCTTCAACTTGTCCGGAATCCTGCCAACGTCGGCTTTGCGCGTGCCACCAATCAGGGGCTTCGCATGGCCATGGAGCAAAATATCGAGTGGGTGCTGATCCTCAACAACGATACCAGCTTTTCGCCCGATGCCCTCGCAGTGCTCATGCAGCGGGCATCAGCAGGCGATGCGGCAGTTTATGCACCCCATATCGTCTATCATCGGTCCCCGGCTGTAACTTGGTACGCGGGCGGACATTTTTCCAGCGCTTGGGGATTTCGCGCCGAGCTGGAAGGAGAAGGGCAGTCCGATTGGCCGGCATCACTCAAAGAGCGTTGGACCGAGTTTGCCCCGGGCTGCTGCAAACTTGTATCAACAGACATGTTGCGAACGTCTGGCCTCTTTGACGAGGACTACTTCGTCTATTGGGAAGATGTGGACCTGTGCTGGCGGTGGTCGAAGCATGGCATCCGGATACGATTCCTCGCGAGCCCCGTGATACGGCACGATGTCAGCGCCCTGACCGGTGGCGAAAGCTCGGCTTTCTCTATCAGGATGTATCAGCTGAACCAGGTGCTGTTTCTGCGCAAGAATTTTGGCAAACTGAGCATCGCGCTGCGCCTCGTGCCCATAGTCAGCAAGATCGCCTTGTGTTTTATACTGCGTAAAGACAGCCTGTCACAGAGCCGGGCGCGACTGGCGGCCATTGCCGAGGGTCTGCGGTACGCGCTCGTCCAAATCGGGGACCAGTCCTGCTTGAATAACCCAATTGCAGCACGACCTGCTCCATGACTGTGCTGCCAATTGACCTGCCGCAATTCAACCGCAATTCGCCTGCCGCGGTGCGACTGCCCATTGCGATTGTGCTGGTTTCAATAGTCACCATTCCGACCCTGCTTTTCTATTTCAGCTTGGCGACTTCACTGGCACTCGGTTCGTCCGTTACGGCGATCTTTGTCACGATAGCAGCACTTTTGGCACCTAACCGTTTACGGTCGCCAATTCTTCGCAGCCTCGCCTTTGTCGGGATTGTTGCGCTCGCAATTGGTCTTCATTTGGCTGTTGCAGGAATGTTGCACCCCACCGACGCTTGGCACGCCGCAGCATCGCTATTACCTCTTACTGTTATCATCGTCGGCGGCACCGTTCTAGCCAACGCCATGAAAGCCACATCGGACCAGCGTTTCGATCGGGCCGTGCGTATTGTGCTTGCGGTGATGGGCCTCTTTGTCATCGCAAAACTGTTGGGTTTACGTGTGCCGGCCTCGCGCGAGTTTTCCAACCCGATCTTTCCGTTCACCGAACCCTCGCACTTCGTTCTGCTCCTCGTGCCCTTTTACATGTACGCTTGCGTGGCCGCCACCTCTCGACGCCGGCTTGCAATATTGGCGCTTGGCTTGGTCCTCATCGTTTCGCTCGAAAGCCTGACGCTGGCCATCGGCTGGATGCTTGTGGTGCTTGTCTGCTCCCGTGGATGGTTGGTGCCTGCCGGGGTGGCCGGACTCTCGGCTATCGTCCTTACGCAGGTCGACCTCGCCTATTTTCTCGACCGGCTGGACTTTAGCGACGAGACCACAAATCTCTCGACGTTAGTCTATCTCCAAGGCTGGGAGCTGGTCGACGAAGCACTGCGGACGACCCAAGGCTGGGGGCTGGGATTTCAACAGCTTGGACTTCAAGGTACAAACAGCGAGATTTCCCGGGTCATTTACTTGATCCTCGGAGCGGACGGAAATATCCTTGATGGAGGTTTTGGATTGGCAAAATTGGTGGGCGAGTTCGGCGTCATTGGCATTGTCCTGGCCGCCGGCGTCGTTACTCTTGGCGTACAGTCTCTGCTCCGCCTGCGTCAGGCCGCGCGGCAGCCGCGAGGCGCATCGCGAAGCACCATATTTGCGCATGCTGTTCTCGCCAGTTACCTTGTCGAATTCTTGGTTCGAGGCACCGGTTATTTCAGTGCGACTGCAATTCTGCTCGTTGCAGCACTATTGTTACGTTTTGGACCTGGCAAAGCTTCAGGCTTTTCAATCACGGGCGCCAATGTCGCTATCTGAATCGACTGCAAAACGTCTGTAGAAGGCCTCTGAATGGATCTGATCATAAATGGCACCGCCGTTGCCCAATCGTCGCTTGGTGCGCGGCGCTATTATGAGGCAGTCCGGGCCAACCTCGATTGGCCTGGGAAGATTGAAATCAATTCCACACCGCCCGATGCACGCTTGGTCAGGATTCTTGAGATGCTTGATCGAGGACGCCGGGACGCGATCTATTGGTCGCCGTGCCACCGCGGTCCATTGTTCGCACACAACCACGTCGTGACTGTGCTCGATTGCATCAACATCGAGCATGTCTATCGCGATGATTGGCGGTTACCCCTGCTGCGTACCGTATTTGGTCGGCTGCTTGAAAATGCACGGGCTGTCGTGTGCATATCGAATTCGACCCGGACGGCGGTTCTACGCAATTTTTCGGTCAATCCCGACAAAGTATTGGTATTTCCTGGCCCTATTGATGTTTCCGTGACCGCGCCTCAGCAGGAAAGTGAGGTTGCACAGGACCGACCCGATGACTTTGTCCTGATGATTTCGAATACACTTGCTCACAAAAACACGCGGCGGGCGGTCGAAAGCTTTGCAGCCAGCACGGCAACGCGGCGCGGGATTGTTCTACGTGTAGTGGGTTCCATCGATCCTGCGGCCTTGGCCACTTTGTCGGGCTTGGATGTCGTCATCGAACAACACCGAAATGTGCCCGACACCATCCTGCGACAATGGCTGTTGACCTGCCGCTTTCTTTGGTCGCCCAGCCTCGATGAGGGACTTAATCTACCAATCGCCGAGGCGCTGTCGTTAGGAAGCGATGTACTTTGCTCGGACATTCCGGTTCACCGGGAATTCTACGATGGCGAAGCCTCTTTTTTTGATCCAACTCGGCAGCAGGCCATGGTCGAAGCCTTGGAATTGGCGTTTGAACGATCGGCTGGCTGGCATAGCAGAAGCTTGCGACCGCGGCCGAGCGCGAAAGACGTCGGCCACGCTTACTCAAAGCTGTTCAGCGAGATCGGCGCTACGTTGCAAGGATGATGCTGTTGCCAAGCTCGCTTGTCGATGAGGTCACTATATCGATCGTTAGCCACGGTCACGGGCCTTTGCTTGTTCGTCTTCTTAGCGATCTCAACCGGCAAACCGATTTGTCTGGGGTCAAAGTGATACTGACTCTGAACGTTTCTGAAGACGTTGATGCAGCCGTGTTCGGCAATCTACAGATTCAGGTCCTTCAGAATTTTGCTCCAAAAGGTTTTGGCTCCAACCACAATGCAGCATTTGCGCGATGTTCCACCAAGTGGTTTCTCATTCTCAATCCCGACCTTGGCGTCCATACTCCCGACACCTTTTCGCGTCTGGCCCTCAGCGCGGCCGCCATCGATCGCATCGGCGTGGTTGCCCCCCGGATTCAGTCGAGCAGCGGGGCGACAGAGGACTCTGTTCGCAGCAATCTGACCCCGTGGTCACTTGTCCGCCGCCGTCTCGGCGATCGCCGGATCATTGACTTTCAAGCAGCGTCCGTATTGGGCCAGCCGTTCTACTGGCTGGCCGGCATGTGCATGATGCTGGACTCGGACGCGTTCCGGTCGATCGGCGGGTTCGATGATCGCATCTTTCTTTATTGCGAAGATTACGATCTTTGCGCCCGGCTTTATAACACCGGCTACGTACTTGCGGTAGATCAAAACGTAAGCGTCACTCACGACGCCCAACGTGACAGTCACCGATCCAGCCGTCACCTGCGCTGGCATCTTGCCAGCCTGTTTCGTATATGGACCAGCTCGACCTTCTGGCGCGTCACGTTACCGGCATCCCGACCTTGATGTCGCCGGTTGCAGATGCCCCGCCCAACCAATATTTTATCGATGAGAAGCCATAATCAAATGAAGTCAGCATTGATCACCGGCATCACTGGGCAGGATGGCGCGTATCTCGCCGAATTGCTCCTGGACAAAGGCTATCGCGTCCACGGCGGATTTCGGCGGACAAGCTCTGTCAACTTCTGGCGTCTCGAGAGCCTCGGCATCCTTGACCATCCCCGATTGAAGCTGATCGAATTCGATCTTACCGATCCCGCCTCTTGCATGACATTGGTCAGCAATGCCAAGCCGCAGGAAATCTACAATCTTGCTGCACAAAGTTTTGTCGGTGTGTCGTTCACGCAGCCATCAGCGACAGCCGCGATCACGGGGATCGGTGCGCTCAACATGCTTGAGGCAATCCGAATCATCGATCCGTCGATCCGGTTCTATCAAGCTTCCACTTCCGAAATGTTTGGCAAAGTGCAGGCCGTGCCCCAGTCTGAATCGACACCATTCTATCCCCGCAGCCCATACGGCGTTGCCAAGCTGTACGCGCACTGGATGACCATCAACTACCGGGAAGCACATGGTCTATTCGCCAGCAGCGGCATCCTGTTCAACCACGAATCCCCCTTGCGTGGTCGAGAGTTCGTGACTCGCAAGATTACCGATAGCATGGCCAAAATCAGCCTCGGAAAGCTCGATGTCCTGGAGTTGGGCAATCTCGATGCACAACGCGACTGGGGTTTTGCGCAGGAATATGTCGACGGCATGTGGCGCATGCTGCAGGTCGACACCGCCGACACTTTTGTGCTGGCTACCAATCGGACCGAAACCGTGCGCAGCTTCGTGCAACTCGCCGGGAAAGCGGCTGGGTTCGATCTGGAGTTCGACGGCGCGGGCGAACATGAACGCGGCCTCGACCGGAAATCGGGGCGTGAGCTTGTGAGGATAAATCCAGACTTCTACCGGCCCACAGAAGTCGAATTGCTCATCGGCGACGCATCCAAAGCGCATCGTGAACTTGGATGGCGTGCCGAAACCACCTTGGAATCACTCTGCCAGATGATGATTGAGGCGGACATGGATAGAAACCGGCGCGATGCGTCATTCTGAACGTGGCGGCGAACCTCTCCGCGCCCTTGTCACCGGTATCGACAGCTTTACTGGCCCGTTCATCGAGACAGAGCTGCGGCAACGCGGGTTTGAAGTCTACGGTACGTTCCATGGTTCATCGACCGGTGTGCACCGAAGCGATATCGACCTGCGCGACCCTGACGCAATCACAGCGCTAGTGGCCGAAATCCGGCCTAGCCACGTTATCCATCTCGCCGCGATTTCGTTCGTCGCCACACGCGATGTCGAATCGATCTATCTGACCAACATCATGGGGACGCGCAATTTGCTGTCGGCCCTGACCGCGGCCGACAGCCACCGCCCGCATTCTGTGATTATTGCGAGCAGCGCCAATATCTACGGCAATTCGCCTGTTTCACCATTGGATGAAACATCCGAAGCCCGACCGGAAAACGACTATGCCATAAGCAAGCACGCGGTTGAGAATCTTGCTCGGATTTGGTCGGACCGTCTCCCGGTAACGATCGTGCGGCCGTTCAATTACACGGGCCGCGGCCAATCAGAGCGATTCCTGGTTCCAAAAATTGTTGCAGCATTTCGAAAGCGCGTTCCGAATATCGAGTTGGGCAATCTCGATGTTTATCGAGACTTTTCCGACGTTCGCGATATCGCTGCTGCCTATGCCGGGTTGGCAGACGCATGTTGCCAAGGTGTTTTCAACCTGTGCTCCGGAAGTATCCATTCGATCGACGACATTTTGAGAATTGCACGACAAATCACCGGCCATGACCTCAATGTTTCAGTCAACCCCGATTTTGTCAGGGCCAATGAAATCAAGACACTGGTTGGCTCCAACCAGCGACTTTGCGCAGCTCTACCGGAATGGTCTTCGCGCAGCTTCGAACACACGCTACGATGGATGCTGGTGGACGGTCTGGATTAGCCCGTCCGTTGAAGCCGCCGGCGCCGACGCGCTGCAAAAGCCGGCAATACTGCAAATACGTGGATGAGCCATATCGCCAGCCCTGCGAAGAACCCCAAGGCAATTACTGGCAGCGGTTTTGGACTGGTTGGATCTTGCGAAACCCAGATACCCCCGAATGGTTCGGCAGCGTAGGAGGCAGTCGAACTCGCCATCATTCTGGTTTTTTCATAGTTTCCGAGAACCTGGGCCATCGATTGCCGATATTCCGCGACCTGGACCTGCGCGAGGCGCTGCTCGAGATACTCGACATAGGTTGTTGCCCGCGCCAGCGCCTGTTCTCTCATATAGCCATCGGCGGCTGCATTAACCCGGCCAAGAAAAATCCTGGCGAATTTAGCATCTTCATTTTCGTAGGATAGCGTGATCGCAGCCTTACGCTTGTCCTCGGAAGCGGACAGTTCCCGATCGAGATACGTCTTGAGGTCAGACGCGTCGGGTTCGTGCCAAGGCCGTATAGGCATGCCCAGTAGAGATTTTATGCTTTTTATCAGAGGCCTGATTGCCGACGGTGGTTCCTGCCAGCGATTCTCTCGATCATTCCAGGATCTGGGGAAAACTCGCTTCATCAGATCGCGATCAGAATTCAGCAATTGCGCCACGGCGTAGGAAGTCGCCGCCTCTCCATACATAGAGAAAGCCGATCCAGCCTGTTCATTCAGGTTCAAGCCGACAAGAGACCCCAGCCCAGCAAGATTTCCGGCTGCCTTCGAGCCGCTCTGATCGGCCGGAGTGACCACCATGACCGCCATATATCGATGAGGCGCAGCGTGGAGATAGGCCACAGCCATGGCGACACATGCCACAACGAACAGCATGCCGGTCCAACGCTGCGACCATACCCGCCGAGCCAAGGCTGCAAGATCGATCTCGCCTGGTTCAGGAATTCTGGCGCTTGTAACTTCGGTCATTATGTCTTCAATATCCATGCGCCGAAGATGCGCAAGAGGCACTGCCAGCCTGAGCGCCGGCCACTCTCGGCCCAGCGTTTATCAGAACCGCTGACGCAGCGACATCTCGACCGCTGCGCGTCCCTCCCGCCGTTCCGGTGTATTCGGGGAGTCGGTTTGATATCTAGCTTCTACTCTCAGGTCACCATAGGCAGTCGGCACCTCAGCGCCCGCCGTCAAGATTGCGAACGTCTCGGAATTTGCCGACACTCGGTAACTGATCGGGTGGGTTGGCAATCCAGGCCCGCCGACGACCCACGGCGGATTTCCTGTATTGGTTACATTCAGGTGCACCGAACGCAACGACGCATACCACCGGCGATTTCTCGTATCCGTCAGTGTACCCGCGAACATGAGGTTGCGTGAATCGCCATCGGTCCAGTGCCCAATCGGCAGGTTTTTGTAGGTGAAGCCAGTGTAATAAAGAACGTTATTATAAGCCGAGGCCGGATAGCGCGTCTGCCCGCCGGTCAGCGATTCAAGCGGCGTGCCATTGAACAACGATGTCGCATAGGTGTCGCTATATTCCAGTTTCGCCGTCCACACCGCACCCTTGCTGCCCCAGGGTCCCGACACCGATGTACCGATCATCCGCATATATTGTTCGAGAATGACGTTATCGAAATCCTCGGCCTCAGCCTCGACATAGAACTTCGCCGCCACCGGACCGAACCGATGCGTATAGCTGATGTCGAACCCGGCAATCTGGTTGCCCGGTTGATTGAGAAACGCCTGGGTATCGCCGACCGTCGAATTGTCGGCATTGCCGAAGCCGATGAACGAATTCAGGATCTGGCTGAACCCGCAGGGCCGCCCGTCCCCGCACAGTTGCTGCGCGCGATTCAGTCCGATCTCCCAACGCCGGCCGGGTGCGAAGCTCAGCCGCGTGCCGACCACCACGGTATTCCGAAAATCGCGGTCCTCATCCATGACTCCGGCAAACAGGTCCAGCCGGATCGGCCCGAGCCAGCGCAGCACCGGAAAATCGATCGCATCGGGCATCAGCCGCTTGATGCCGATTTTGGGGAACGGCCGCGCACTGTTGGAAAATAGCAGCGCACCGTCCTGCCCCGGCCCAAACCATTGCTCGGTGTAACCGCCATAGACCGCCCAGTTGCCGAGCCGCACGACCGCTTGTGATGGCTCGAAATTATACGCATCGCCGTCCTGGTCGGTCCGCAAACCGCCGCCCAGTTTGACACTCACTACATCTGTATTGAACTCCACGGAGGCGGAAGCGTCGCCCTTGGCGCGTGCCAGCGTTCCGAAGTCGCGCGCCACCGAGACATTGTTGGTGCCGCTGACACGTGCATCGACGACGACGCCCTTCGAGGCGAGCCTGCCCAGCCGATCCAGCCGCGAAACCGCCGATTTCAGATAGGGATCGAGCTCGCGGCCGTCATGCGCGCGATCGATGCCGGCATCGATTTGCGCCCACGGCAGCGGCCAGCTATCGACCGGCCCGTCGATCAGGCCCGCCGCCTTGAGCAGGTCCACGTCCTGACGCAGTTGTACGTCACCGACCAACGCCAGCGGACCGGCTGCGGCGGGCACGGCGGTCAAAAGCAGTGCAACAGAGCCAAGCGCTCGGCAAAAAGTCGGACGCATCGGTGCAAGGCCTTGTGCGGAATGATCGTTATCGCCGGAACGTGCCCCGCCTTAAAGCGGAACGCCCGACGCGGCTAGGGCCATGACGATTTGGTCACCCGGTCCAGCTACCGTCCTGTCGCGCGCTGGACGAAAAAAGGGGGCGGGGAGATCCCCCGCCCCGCCTTCGGTTTCATCGCGCATCCAAGGTTCAGTCGCGCGATGCGATGGTGATGTTGGTCTGGGCGAGCGCGCCGGCGCGAGCCGAATCGACACAGCGTGCTTCCTCGTTGCGCGAGCGGACATCGTCGCTGCCGTTCCAGCAAACCTGGCGGGCCGCATGATTGACGCGATACGCAAGCCGCGAACGATCGACCGCATTGCCGAGGTTGAGGTCGCTGATCGTCACATAAGTCGTGCGCGGTGTCTCGGCAGCGGCAGCAGGCGCGGTCGCACCGAACAGGCAGGCGCCGGCGAAGATGACGGTGCCGAGTGTACCGGCAATGGTGCGAAGGGCGGTGTGCGAAACGGTCGTGAAAGCATTTGCGAACATGGTGAAGTCCTCTGGTTGGCGAAGATCCGGACCACCCGGCCTCCGATATCCGGTGCTTTGCATGTCCCGTGCCAACCACGAATAAGTTAGCCGCCGCACACCATATCAACGACTTAGCCATTTTTACGTTGCGCAGTCGGGACGACGTCCGTAACGATCCTGCCAAATATCGGTACATATTCCGTACATTTGGCGTGTCGCCCAATGTGGATCGCGAACCGCCCGTCAGACTTGCCCGTTAACGTCCCGCGGTGCATAGACTAGGGTCAATCATGCTCACCCAGCGTTCCCGCTATGCACTCCGTGCGCTCATCTTCATCGCTCGCACGGGCGGCGTCGCGCCGGTGCCAATCTCGGTCATTGCAGGAGACCAGAAATTGCCGCGCAAATTCCTCGAGATCATCCTGCTCGATCTCAAGAACGGCGGCCTTGTTGAAAGCTTCCGCGGCAAGATGGGCGGCTATCGCCTGGCCCGGCCGGCGAGCCAGATCAGTTTCGGCGAGATCATCCGCATGATTGAAGGCCCACTGGCTCTCGTCCCCTGCGTGTCCGTATCCGCCTACCAGCGCTGCGCTGACTGCTTCGAGGAATCGACCTGCGTCATTCGCAAGGTCATGCTGACGGTGCGCGACAATACCGCCGCGATTCTCGACCACACGACCTTGGCCGACCTGTCGATCGCCCGCGAAGCCGCCTGAAACGCAGCGACGCCAAAACCCGCCTGCGGGTTTGACGTTGCGCGAAGCCGGACTTTAGCCGTGCCAAGTAGAATCTTATTGCCTATCATCTGCATAGGAATAAGCTTTGCGTGACAAAGGGGAATCACAACCGCAATGCGCCGCATCGCCATCGTCATCGCGGCCGTAGCGGCACTGACGGCGCCGTGGCTCATGCCTGCAACGGCGCTTGCTGCAACCGTCTCGATCCTTAACGTCAGCTATGATCCGACGCGCGAGCTGTACAAGGACATCAACGCAGCGTTTGCGCACGACTGGAAGCTCAAGACCGGCGACGACGTCGTCATCAACCAATCACACGGCGGCTCGGGCAAGCAGGCGCGGTCGGTCATCGATGGCCTCCAGGCCGATGTCGTCACCCTCGCCCTCGGCCAGGACATCGACGAGATCTCGACTCGGGCCAAGCTGCTCCCTGCCGAATGGCAAGCGCGCTTGCCGCAAAACTCGACCCCCTATTACTCGACTATCGTTTTTCTGGTCCGCAAGGGTAACCCGCGCAACATCCGCGACTGGGACGATCTCGCCCGTCCCGGTATCAAGGTCATTACCCCCAACCCCAAAACCGGCGGCGGTGCGCGCTGGAATTTCCTCGCTGCCTGGGGCTATGGCCAGAAGAAATACGGCTCGCCCGCCGCCGCGCAGGACTATGTCAAACGCGTCTTCGCCAACGTCCCGATCCTCGATTCGGGTGCACGCGGCGCCACCGTCAATTTTGCCGAACGCGGCCTTGGTGACGTCCTCATCACTTGGGAAAACGAGGCGCTGCTGACCGCACAGGAGCTCGGCGCCGACCGTTTCGAAATCGTCCGCCCGTCGGTTTCGATCCGCACCGAGCCAGCCGTCGCCATTGTCGACAAGGTCGTCGAAAAGCGCGGCACCCGCGCCGTCGCCGATGCCTATCTGCGCTTTCTCTATACGCCCGAAGGACAGGAGATTGTCGCCCGCAAAGGCTATCGTCCGCGTGACCCGGCGATCGCGGCCAAATACGCCGATCGTTTTCCGAACATGCAATTGTTCGAAATCGACCGAAACTTCGGCGGCTGGGCCAAGGCGCAGGCAATCTTCTTTTCCGACGGCGGTGTGTTCGACCAGATCTACGAAGGCGGCGGCTAACCGCCATTATCGACAAACCGACCTGCAAAGCGTTGCCCCGCACCACCCGGACAAATCGCGCCCTCGGAGTATGCCATGACCAACAAAGCCCTGCTGCTGATGTCGATCGCCGCGCTGCCCATCACGCCGGCAAAGGCCCAGTCGCAACCCCAGCCACTCGAGGCAACCGCCCAGGCGATCGCTGCCGCTCCCGTCGATGAAGGCGAAATCCTCGTCACCGCCCGCCGCCGCTCCGAAGCCGTCCAGGACGTCCCGCTCGCCGTGTCGGTCGTCGGCGGCGCCCAGATCGAATCGACCGGCGCATTCAACATCAGCCGGCTGGTCCAGCTGCAGCCAACCGTCCAGTTCAACACCTCGAACCCGCGCAATACGGCGATCAATATCCGCGGCCTCGGCGCGCCGTTCGGCCTGACCAACGACGGCATCGAACAGGGCGTCGGGCTCTACATCGACCAGGTCTATTACGCCCGCATCGCCGCCTCGACGCTCGATTTCGTCGATGTCGAGCAGGTCGAGGTGCTACGCGGGCCGCAAGGCACGCTCTACGGCAAGAACACCACCGCCGGCGCGCTCAACATCACCACGCGCCGCCCGACCTTCGATTTCGAAGGCCGCGCCGAACTCAGCTACGGCAATCTCGATTTCATCCAGGCCAAGGCCTCCGTGTCGGGGCCGCTGGTCGCCGACAAGCTCGCGGCCCGCATCAGCGTCTCCTTGTCCAAGCGCAACGGCACCCTGTTCAACACCGTCACCGGGCGCGACGTCAACGAGACCGACAATCTGGGCCTGCGCGGGCAATTGTTCTGGCAAGCCAGCGAGACCATCGATGTCACCCTCAGCGGCGACTACAACCGTCAAAATCCCGAGGCCTTTGCCCAGAATTACGTGACGGTCGTGCCCACCGCCCGCGCCGCCAACCGGCAATTCGCCAATCTCGCCCGCTTGTCGAACTATGCCCCTGCCAGCACCAATCCGTTCGACCGCCTTGTCGACAATGATTCGCCGCTACAGGCGCGCCAGGTCATCGCCGGCGCCTCGCTGCTCGCCAACTGGGATATCGGGCCCGCGACGATCACCTCGATCTCGGCGTGGCGCAAATGGGATTGGCTGCCCAGCAACGACCGCGACTTCACCGGGCTGCCGATCACCACGATCTCGGCCAATCCGTCGCAACAGCGCCAATTGAGCCAGGAACTGCGCCTCACCTCAAACGGCAGCAACCGCTTCGACTACGTCGTCGGCCTGTTCTACTTTCGCCAGACGATCAACACCCAGGGCGTCCAGGAACAGGGCAGCGCCGCCGGGCTGTGGCTGCTCGGGCCCACCGTCAACGCCGCCAACCCCGGCCTCATCAATGGCCTGCGTTCGGACAACGACATTCGCTACACGAACGACAGCGCCGCGCTTTACGGCAAGCTGACCTGGAACGTCAGCGATACCATCAGCATCGCGCCGGGTGTCCGCGTCAACTACGACAAGAAGGACGGTTCCTACAGCTCGGTCGTCACCGGCGGCCTGACCCCGGTGACGCCGGCGCAGCAGACGATCAAGAACGGCGTCCTGCAGAACCAGAATTATCAGGCGGTGTTCAGCGACTGGAACCTGTCGGGCGACGTCACGCTAGCGTGGAAGCCGTCCGACGAAATCCTCGCCTATGCAACCTATGCACGGTCGTTCAAGTCGGGCGGCATCAACCTGTCGGGCATTCCCACCCGCGCCGACGGCGTCACCCCCGCGACCGAACTCGCCACCGTGCGTCCCGAAAGCGTCAACCATTACGAGTTCGGCCTCAAGACCCAGTTCGGTGGCAACGCGGCAACGATCAACCTCGCGGCGTTCCGCACCGACATCACCGATTACCAGGCGACCGTGATCAGCGGTGCCGTCGGCGTCATCCGCGGCTATCTCGCCAACGTGCCCAAGGTCCGCAGTGAAGGCTTCGAGCTCGATGTCGCGCTGCGCCCGGCGAAAGACCTCAACGCCTATTTCAACCTCGCCTACACCGACGCCAAATACATCTCCTTCCCCGGCGCGCCGCCGCCGATCGAACTGTCCGGGGGCGCCGTCCAGTTCGTCGATGCGTCCGGCGGCCGCCTTCCCGGCGTTTCCAGATACGCCATCAGCTACGGCGCCGAATACCGTATCCCGAGCGCCGTCTTCGGCCAGGAGGGCGACTTCTACGTCGGCGTCGATGGCAGCCTGCGGTCGGATTTCTCCTCCAGCGCAACGCCGTCGACCGTCCAGAACATCGAAGGCTATGTCCTCACCAACCTCCGTGCCGGTTATCGCACCCAAGGCGGTTGGGAGCTGTTCGGCTGGGTCCGCAACGCCTTTGACACCGAATATTTCGATTTCCTGACCGCAGCGCCATCGAGCACCGGGCTTATCGTTGGTCAATTGGGTGATCCGCGCACCTACGGCGTCACCGCCAAGGCTCGTTTTTGACGGCCGCTGCGGAACCTGTGTCTTCGCAGCAGTTGCGTCTTTGGCCCCGGCACGGCAAGCGGTTGGCGTGACCAGCGGAATTCTCCAGCGCCAGCCGTCCATCCTCCCCGGCTTCGGGCTGACGATGGGCATCACCGTGCTGGCGCTGTCGATCACCGTGCTGATCCCGCTGTCGGCGGTGTTCATCACTTCGGCCGGCATGGGCTGGGACGGCTTCGTCGCCGCCGCCTTCTCGCGCCGCGCCCTTGCCGCCTACCGCCTCAGCTTCGGCGCTGCCGCCGCTGCCGCCGCGATCAACGCGGTATTCGGGCTGCTCACCGCCTGGGTTCTCGTCCGCTATGATTTCTTCGGCAAGAAAATCGTCTCGGCGCTCGTCGACCTGCCGTTCGCGCTGCCCACCGCCGTCGCCGGCATCGCCCTTACCGCGCTCTACGCCCCCAATGGCTGGCTCGGCCGCTGGCTGGTGCCGCTCGGCATCGATATCGCCTTCACGCCATTGGGCGTCGTTGTCGCGCTGATCTTCGTCGGCCTGCCGTTCGTCGTCCGCACTGTCGAACCCGTGCTTGCCGATCTCGGCGCCGACGTCGAGGAAGCCGCCGCCTCGCTCGGCGCCTCCCGTCGGCAAACCTTCGTCCGCGTCATTCTGCCCGCCATATCGCCGGCGCTGCTGACCGGCTGCGCATTGGCCTTTGCGCGCGGCGTCGGCGAATATGGCTCGGTCATCTTCATCGCCGGCAACATGCCGTTCCGCTCCGAAATCGCACCGCTGCTGATTATCGTCCAGCTCGAGCAATACAACACCGCCGCCGCCACCGCGATCGCCGCCACCATGCTGGTGATCAGCTTCGGGCTGTTGTTCGCGATCAACTATGTCCAGGGTTGGCAACGCCGGGTCCGCGGCATATGAAGCCGGCAACCGCGACCGCCGAACCAAGATGGCTGCGCTGGGTCCTGACCGCGGCGGCGCTCGGCTTCCTCGCCATCAACCTTGCGCTGCCGCTCGCCGCAGTGTTCATCGAAGGCTTCCGCAAGGGCATCGCCGCCTATGCCGCCGCCATCGCCGAACCCGACGCCATCTCGGCACTCAAGCTGACATTGATCGTCGCCGCCATCGCCGTGCCGCTCAACATCATCATCGGCCTGTCCGCCAGCTGGGCAATCGCCAAGTTCGATTTCCGCTTCAAGCCCTTCCTTGTCACCCTTATCGACCTGCCATTCTCGGTCTCGCCTGTCGTGGCCGGCCTGATCTATGTGCTGCTGTTCGGCATGCAGGGCTGGCTCGGGCCGTGGCTGCAGGCCAACGACATCCAGATCCTCTTCGCCGTCCCCGGCCTCGTCCTCGCCACCATCTTCGTCACCTTCCCCTTTGTCGCGCGCGAGCTGATCCCGCTGATGCAGGAACAGGGCCGCGACGAGGAGGAAGCCGCACTCTCGCTCGGCGCCTCTGGCCTCAGCACCTTCTGGCACGTCACCCTGCCCAACATCCGCTGGGGGCTGCTCTATGGCGTGCTGCTCTGCAACGCCCGCGCCATGGGCGAATTCGGCGCCGTCTCGGTTGTTTCGGGCCATATCCGCGGCAAGACCAACACGCTGCCGCTCCACATCGAGATTCTTTACAACGAGTATAATTTCGCCGCAGCCTTCGCCGTTGCCTCGCTCCTCGCCGGGCTGGCGCTGGTGACGCTGCTGCTGAAGTCGCTGCTCGAATGGCGCTATGCCGGGCAACTCGCGGGGAGAGGGCATTGAGCGTTTGCGGAAAATTGAGAAGACCGAGCGCGAGCGAGGAACATAAACAGTGAGCGTTTCGGCAAGCAACGTCACCAAGCAGTTCGGCGGCTTCACCGCTTTGAACGGCGTCAGCCTCGAAGCCCAGGAAGGCGAATTCCTCGCCCTGCTCGGCCCCTCCGGCTCGGGCAAGACCACGCTCCTCCGCATCCTTGCCGGCCTCGAATTCCCCGATTCGGGTACCATCAGCATCGGCGGCGAGGACATGTCGAACCGCGCCGCTCGCGATCGCCAGGTCGGCTTCGTCTTCCAGCAATACGCCCTGTTCCGGCACATGTCGGTCGCCGACAACATCGGCTTCGGCCTGACCGTCCGCCCCGGCAAGACCCGCCCCGCGCGCACCGAAATCAAGCGCCGCGTCGCCGAGCTTCTCGAACTCGTCCAGCTTCCCCACCTCGGCGACCGCTACCCCGCCCAGCTTTCGGGCGGCCAACGCCAGCGCGTTGCCCTCGCCCGCGCCCTCGCCGTCGAGCCCCGCATCCTGCTCCTCGACGAACCCTTCGGCGCTCTCGACGCAAAGGTCCGCAAGGACCTCCGCCGCTGGCTGCGCGAAGTCCATGACCGCACCGGTTTGACCTCGATTTTCGTCACCCACGACCAGGACGAAGCCCTCGATCTCGCCGATCGCGTCGTTGTCATGGACCATGGCAGCATCGAACAAATCGATACCCCCGAGATGCTCTGGGAGCGCCCGGCCACCGCCTTCGTCTGCGACTTCCTCGGCGGTGCCAACCGGGTCGCGGCGCGCGCGATTGCCGGCAGCACAGATGGCGGCGACACCATCGACGTCGGCGGCGTCCGCCTGCCCAACCGCGCCCCCGCCATGGCCGCCGGCAGCGCCACCGCCTTCATTCGTCCCCATGAATTCGAAATCGCCGCCCCCGGCAGCGCCGGCATCCCCGTCACCCTGCGCCGCATGCTCCGCACCGGCGCCCACGCCGCGCTCGAAACCGCCACCGCGTCGGGCACCATCATCGAAGCCACCATCCCCGCGCCCCCCGAAGGCCTCGTCGCCGGCGACGCCCTCGTGCTGGTCCCGACCGCCGTCCGCGCCTACCCCGAAGCCTGAAGCCCTTATCTGCTTCTAACCCCCCGCCTCCAGCCGCCCGCCACCCTTCACGAACATCAGCACCACCAGGCCCACGGCCAGCATTCCGACCACCGGCGCCATGCCCCACGCCTGCGTCCCCCCGGCGCGCGTCGCCGCCTCGATCAGCAGCGGCCCCAGCCACATCGTCGCGCTCCCCGACAGCACATACAGCCCGAAAAACACGCCCATTTTTTCGGGCGGTGCCACCCGCGTCAACATCGTCCGCGACGACGCATAGGCAGCGCAGACACAGACCGCCAGCACGCAGCCGATACTCAGGAACACCACTTCGGGCAGCGTCGTGAACATCGGCCCGTCCCAGAACGGCGTACCCGCCCACGGCCGGAACAGGATGCGATCATGCGCCATGCCCAGCGTCATCGTCTGCATGACCATCAACACCGAAAGCTCAAGCTTCAGCGCCAGCTTCGGCCCGATCCGATCGTCGAGCCACCCCGCCAGCAACCCGCCGACCACCGCCGCAAGCGACAGGATGATGCCATAGCCGAGCATCTCGAGCGTCGCCCATTGCATCCGCCCCGCCGCATACAGCCCGCCGAACACCAGGATCGCCGTCAGCCCGTCGGTATAGATCATCCGCGCCAGCAGAAAGACCAGCGGGTTGCGATGCCCCCGCGCCTCGCGCACCAGCCGCGCCAGATCGCCGGCTCCCGCCCGCAACGCCTGCGGCACGCTCAACACCGTCCGCGCCATGTCCGGTACCAGCCGAAACAACGGAATCGCCCCCAGTCCCATCACCACCGCAACGATCAACGCCGGGATCCGGTCCGGCTCGCCCAGTGCCGCATTCAGCCCCAGCATCGGCACCGCCGGCAACCAGCTCCAGTCGACCTTGCCCGGCAACGCGAACGCGAACAGCACGCCGACAAGCATCAGCACCGACACGGCATTGCCGCCGGCCAGCGCCAGCCCCGATGCCCGTCCCGCACCCTCCATACCCGCCGCCGGCAACAGCAGCGCGTTGTGGAGCATCTCGTGATAGGCAAACAACGCCGTCATGGCCGCCAGGATCACCAGCACCGCCCCCGGCGGCAGCCCGCCGCCCCCCACCGGCGTGAACCACAACGCCGCCGTCAGCAGCACCATCATCGTCACCACGCCCGCCAGCCACGGCTTCCTCGGCCCCAACCGATCGATCATCGCCCCCAAAAGCGGCGCCGACAGCATGACGAACCACCCGCCCCATTTGTTCGCCGATGCCACCAGGGTCTGCCCGAGCACCGGATCGCCGATGACCCGCGTCACGTAAAACGGCGCGAAAATATAGATCGAGATCATGATCACGAACGGATCGCGCGTCGCCTGCGCCAGCGCCCAGGCATTCGCCGCCCTTGTCGAAGGCCTCGCCACCGCAACCCCGTGCGGCGTCTCGATCAATCTTCCGGCCTCTTCGTCGAGCGCCAGCGCTGCAGCAGCCGCGGGTTCGATACATGCCTCCCAAGGATATTCGACGCTTTTGCGCGCCGTTATTCGAATCATGACGCGATTTGCGGCTTTGTCACCCGGTCACATGCGCTAGAAGACTCCTTCCAAGGAGACCTCAATGACAGCCCTGCACCCGGTCGTTGCCGCCGTGACGGCGCGCATCATCGAACGTTCGCGCGACAGCCGCCGCATCTATCTTGATTTCATCACCCGCGAAGGCGAGGCCGGCACCCGCCGCGGCAGCCTTTCGTGCGGCAACCTCGCCCATGGTTTCGCCGCATCCGGCGACGACAAGCCCGTCATCCGCGCCGGCACCGCGATGAACATCGGCATCGTCACCGCCTATAACGACATGCTGTCGGCGCATCAGCCCTATGGCCGATACCCCGAGCAGATCAAGCTTTTCGCCCGCGAAGCCGGCGCCACCGCACAGGTCGCCGGCGGCGTCCCCGCCATGTGCGACGGCGTCACCCAGGGGCAAGCCGGCATGGACCTCTCGCTCGGCAGCCGCGACATCATCGCCATGGCCACCGCCGTCGCCCTCTCCCACGCCATGTTCGAAGGCGTCGCGCTCCTCGGCATCTGCGACAAGATCGTCCCCGGCCTGCTCATCGGCGCGCTGCGCTTCGGCCATCTCCCCGCGGTCTTCATCCCCGCCGGCCCAATGCCGTCGGGCCTCGCCAACAAGGAAAAACAGCGCATCCGGCAGCTGTTCGCCGAAGGCAAGGCCACCCAGGCCGAGCTGCTCGATGCCGAGGCCGCCTCCTATCACGGTGCCGGCACCTGCACCTTCTACGGCACCGCCAATTCGAACCAGATGTTCCTCGAGATGATGGGGCTGCAGCTGCCGGGCTCGAGCTTCGTCAATCCCGGCAACGCCATGCGCAACGGCCTCACCCGCGCCGCCATCCACCGCCTCGCCGCCATCGGCGCCGGCGGCGACGACCCCCGCCCGCTCGGGCACCTCGTCGACGAACGCGCCATCGTCAACGCCGTCGTCGGGCTGCTCGCCACCGGCGGCTCCACCAACCACGCCATCCACCTGCCGGCCATCGCCCGCGCCGCCGGCATCATCATCGACTGGGAAGATTTCGACCGCCTATCGAGCGCCGTCCCCCTCATCTGCAACATCTATCCCAGCGGCGCCGCCGACGTGAACGCCTTCGAGGCTGCCGGCGGCATGGGCTACGTCATCCGCGAGCTGCTCGGCGCCGGCCTCGCCCACGCCGACATCCTCACTATCGGCAACAGCTTCGCCGAATGGACCACTGCCCCCGTCAAGGTCGGCGAAACCATCGACTGGCAGCCACTGCCTCCCCTGAGCGGCGACGCCTCGGTCCTCGCCCCGGTCGCTACGCCTTTCTCCCCCGACGGCGGCATGCGCCTCGTCAAGGGCAACCTCGGCCGCGCCATCTTCAAGACCAGCGCCGTCGCCGAAACGCGTTGGACCATCGAGGCCCCCGCGCGCGTCTTCCACGAACAGAACGACGTGCTCACCGCCTTCAAGGCCGGCGAGCTCGACCGGGACGTCATCGTCGTCGTGCGTTTCCAGGGCCCTCGCGCCAACGGCATGCCCGAACTCCACAAGCTGACCCCGGCGCTCGGCGTCCTCCAGGATCGCGGCTTCAAGGTCGCGCTCGTCACCGACGGCCGCATGTCCGGCGCCAGCGGCAAGGTCCCCGCCGCCATCCATATCAGCCCCGAGGCACTCGGCGGCGGGCCATTGTCGCTCCTCCAGGACGGCGACATCGTCCGCCTCTGCGCCGTCGACGGCACCCTCCACACCAGCGCCGACTTGTCCGGCCGCACCGCCGCTGTCCCGCCCCCGCAACCCCAGGGCACCGGCCGCGAACTCTTCGCCCTCCTCCGCCACACCTCCGACGAAGCCGAACGCGGCGCCTCGGCAATGCTGGCCGCAGCCGGCCTCTAGCCTCCTTGTCCTCCCCCTAGAGGGGGGAGGCGACTCGCGCCCCTTGGCGCGGCGGGTGGGGGTGTCCCCCCTCCCCGAATAACTCACTCAACAACCGCCCCATCATCCCAGGGCAATTCCGGCAATTCCAGCTCAGCCCGCGTCTCCGCAGTCGTCCCCTTCGGCACAATGATATTCACCGCCCAGGGTTCGACCGCCACCAGCACCGGCGTACACGTTCCCGTTTCACCATCGACCGAAATCGGCTGCTCCGGCGTACACGACAGGGTGAAATTCGACGCCCGGACTTCGCGAATCCGCCCACGCCCCGGTCGCCACCCCGCCAAATTCGCCGCCCAAACCCCCGCCAGCGCCGCCGCATAACGCCCGCGCACCAGCTGGATGATGACGTCGCTGCTTTCCGGGTCGGCGCCGTCGATGACCCGCAGGCCGCCGACGAACGGCCCGTTGCCGATGCGAACCTCAACCGCATCATCGACAATATCCGGCTGCCCCGGAATGCTGATCCGCACCTTGAACGGCTCGAGCTTCAAAAACTTGACCACGGCATAACTCAGGTAGCCGAACCGCCCGAACCAGCGCTTCAACCCGTGCGGAATATCCTCGGCAATCCGCGCCGGCACGCCGATCGTCGCCGAATTGATGAAAAAACTGTCGCCGATGCGGACCACGTCGGCGCGCGCCACGTCCCCCGTCGCGATCACGTCGAGCGCCGGCTCGAGCTCGGGCTCGATCCCCAGCGTCCGCGCAAAACTGTTCGCCGTGCCCAGCGGCAGGATCGCCATCACCAGCGGCTTCTTCGCCATCCGCCCGGCCGCACTCGCCAGCGTCCCGTCGCCGCCGCCGATGGCAATCACGTCATGCCCGGCGGCAATCGTCTCCGCCAGCACCCGCGACAAATCTCGAGGATGCCGCACCGCATGCGCCGCCGCCACCTCGAACCCCCGCGCCGTCAGCCCCTCGCACGCCGCGGCAAACAATTTGCGCCCGCGCCGCGACTTGGCGTTGACGATAATCGCGATCCGCCGCCGCTCGAGCGCGCCCTGCGCCGTCCATTCGCTGCTCATGCCGTCTCCCGTCCAACCCAGTGCAGCCCGGCCCCATGCCGCGCCAGCCAGCGCTTGCAATCCCGACCATTGGGATCGAGGCTCGCCAGTAACGCATGAAAGTCGGGACCGTGGTTGGCATGGACCAGATGCGCCACCTCGTGCGCCACGACGTTGCGGCGGATTTCCGGCGGCGCCAGGATCAGCCGCCAGCTATAGGCGATGCGCCCGCCCGAAGCACAGCTTCCCCACCGGGCGCGCGGATCGCCGATGCGCACCTGCGTCACCGGCCGTCCGACCAGCGCCGCGATCTCGTGCGTACCCACGGTGACATCGATCAGCGCCGTCGCCCGCAGCCAGCGCAGCACCCGCCCAGGCAACATCGCCCGCGGCCCGCCGATATGCAGCGTGTCGCCATCGACCAACGGCGTGCGCGAATGCGACGCCTGCCAATCGATATGCAGGTCGGCGCCGTTGAACGGAATGATCGCTCCCGGCACAAACGGCAGCGCCCGCGGCCACGCCGCCACCTGTGCCGCCAGCCAGTCCCGGTGCCGATCGAGTAGGGTCAGCGCCTCCGCGACACCGCCGCGCGCCGGCAGGCTGATCCGCACCGCCCCCTGTACGCTGTCTGCCCGCAACCTTATTCCCCGCGCGCCGCGCCGCCGCTCGGCAATCACCGGCAACACGCGCCCCGCCACGGTCAATTCCGCCGGCAACTCGGCCCGGCGGAAGATGTTCAGAGCTCACCCTCGATGATATGGTTCTCGAGGTCGCCGGCCATGTCCTCGCTGACCGTCTTGTAGCGCACCGAGATCCCCGCCTTGTGCACCGAGTCCGGATCGCCCGAGACCAACGGATGCCAATCGGCCAACCCCTGCCCGCGATGCACCCGCATATAACCGCAGGACGCCGGCAGCCAGTCGATCGTGTCGAGCTTGGCCGGCGTCAGCCGCACGCACTCGGGCACATGCGCCTTGCGGTTGGGGTAATCCTTGCACAGCGCCGTCGCCGTGTTGAGCAATCGGCACGCCACATTGGTCGGATAGATCTTGCCGGTCTCGTCGTCCTCAAGCTTGTGGACGCAGCATTTGCCGCAGCCATCGCACAGGCTTTCCCACTGCGTCCGGCTCATCCGGTTCAGCGGCACGGTTTCCCAGAACGGCCGCTCGGGTAGGCGTTCCGGCGTGGGCAGGGAGTTACCGGACATAGGTTTCCAGCATCACCGCAACCTCGTCGGCAGTCGCACCGTGCGGCAGGAACGCAATCGGCTCACCCTGCCGTCCGAACAGATAGATCACCGCAAAATGATCGACGAGATAATTCTTCGGATCACCCGTCTCGACCTTCCTGGCATAGATACCGAAAGTCTTGCGCGCCGCATCGACCTGCGCCGGTATCCCGCCCAGCCCGATCAGCCGCGGATGAAACGCCCCGACAAACGCCTTCAGCGCCTTGGGGTCGTCACGCTCCGGATCGACGGTCACGAAAATCGGCTGCACGTCCGCCGCCCGTGCCGGCTGGGCGACCTCGAACGCCTTCAATCCCTTGGCGATCAGCGCTACGTCGGTCGGGCAGATATCCGGACAGAATGTATAGCCGAAGTACATCAAGCGATATTTGCCGGCGAAATCCGCCTCGGTCACCGTCTTGCCATCCTGGTCCACCAACGAAAACGACCCGCCCAGGCTCGATCCGGTCAGATTGCCGTCGGGCGCCGCGGTAAAGCGCATCCAGCCGAGCAGCCCGGCAAGCAGCACCACCGCGCCGATCGCCAGCCACAGTCTGCGACTGTTCATCGAAGGTTGCCCGGCTTATGCAATGTCATCGTCCCGAGATAGGGTGGAGTAGGGTTTTTGTCGATGCGGTGGATAATGAAGAGCTTCAGGATGGCGCAAATGGCGGTCCTGACCGCATTGATCGGCGCCGCTTCCCCCGCGGCGGCACAATTTTCGGACAGCTATAATTTCCTCAAGGCGGTCAAGGAAAAGGACGGCGCCAAAGCCCAGGAAATCCTCAAGAAACCCGGCAATCTCATCAACACCCGCGACAGCGATACCGGCGAAACCGCGCTCCATATCGCCACCCGCCGCTCCGACCTGGCCTGGGTCGGCTTCCTGCTCCAGGAAGGCGCCAACCGCGATGCCCGCGACCGCGAAGGCAACACGCCGCTCCTGCTTGCCGCCCAGTCCCGCTGGTCCGAAGGTGCCGACGTCTTCGTCAAGGTGAAGGCCCAGGTCGACGCCCAGAACCGCCTCGGCGAAACCGCCCTCCAGAAAGCCGTCCAGAACCGCGACGGCAACATGGTCAAGCTGCTCCTCGACGCTGGCGCCAGTGCCGACCTTACCGACAACAGCGGCGCCTCGGCGCGCGCGCTTGCCGAAAACGACCCCCGCGCCACCCAGATCGCCAAGCTGTTCAAGGACATTCCCGTCCGCAAGCCCCGCCAGATGCAGGGCCCATCGTTATAAAATTAACTTCGTATCCTGTCATCCCGGGCTTGACCCGGGACCCAGCTGCTTCTCTGCGGACCAGCCATTGCCCCGCCCTCTATGCCGCATGGCCGCAGCGCAGCGCATCGCCTAGATAACCCACATGGAACGTCCCTCGATCGCTGCTGCCGCGTTCGACCGCCCCGGCGTTCGTGTCCGCACGCTGGCCAATCTGCGCTGGATCGCCATCACCGGGCAGTTCGTCACGCTGCTCTTCGTCGGCCTCTATCTCGACTACCCCCTGCTCTGGCCCTCGCTCATCGCTGCCGTTGCCGCCTCCGCCGTCCTCAACATCGGCCTGATGACGCTCTACGGCCGCAACGCCCGCCTCAACGGCCGCGACCTCGCCCTCCACCTCGCCTTCGATCTCGTCCAGGCCGGCGTCCTGCTGTTCCTTACCGGCGGCCTTGCCAACCCCTTCTCCGTCCTGCTCATCGTGCCGGTCACCATCGCCGCGACGCTGCTGCGCGCCCGCGCCATGGCCTTTCTCGGCGCGCTCGCCGGCACCGTGATCGTCGTGCTCTGGCTCTGGGCCCGGCCGCTGCCCTGGGACGGCCCGCCTCCCGATTTTCCCATCATCTATCTGTTCGGCGTCGCCGTCGCCCTGGCGCTCGCGGTGGGCTTTCTCGGCATCTACCTCTGGCTGGTCTCCGCCGAAGGCCGCGACCGCGCCCAGGCCCTCATCGCCACCGAAGCCGCACTCACCCGCGAAGCCAAGATGTCGGCGCTGGGCAGCCTCGCCGCCGCCGCCGCACACGAACTGGGCGGGCCGCTCGGCACCATCACCCTCATCGCCCGCAGCCTCTACGATCAGCTCGGCGACGATCCCGAATTCGGCGACGACATCCGCCTCCTGGAATCCGAAGCCGCCCGCAGCCGCGCCATCCTCGTCCGCATCGCCCGCCGCGCCGAAGCCGAAGACCCCTTCGCCAACCTCGGCCTCGACATTCTCCTCCATGAAGTCGCCCATAACGTTGCCCCGTCGCGCGTCCCCATCCGCGTCACCGCCGCCTCGCCGCAACCCCTTGTCCGCCGCTCGCCCGAGCTTCTCCACGGCCTGCAGAACATCGTCTCCAACGCCGTTCGCCACGCTGGTTCGGAGGTTGAACTCCGCGCCACCGCGACTGTCGGCGACGTCTGCATCACGATTCTCGACGATGGCGCCGGCTTTCCGGCCGATGTTCTTCCACACCTGGGGGAACCCGACCTCGGACCTTCGCATTCAGGTGCTGGCGGCACAGGTCTGGGCATCTTCATTGCCGTCACGCTGATTGAACGAACCGGCGGGCGCCTCGCCTTCCGCAATCGCCCCATCGGCGGCGCCCAGGTCGATATCCGCTGGCCACGTTCGCACATCGAGGCACAGGAAGAGGAATAACATCATGGCCACCGCCACCCAGAACCCGCCCACCGAAGCTGCCCTCGAAGCCGTACCGATGCCGTTGCTCCTCGTCGACGACGACGCGCCCTTCCGCCAGCGCTTGCAGATCATGCTAAATCGCAAGGGTTTCGCCGTCACTGCGGTCGGCAGCCTCGCCGAGGCCCGTGTCGAAGCCGCTCGCATGAAACCCGGCCACGCCGTCGTCGACATGCGCCTCGAAGATGGCAACGGCCTCGATCTCGTCGCCGAGCTTCGCGCCATGTCGCCCGACGTCCGCATCGTCATGCTCACCGGCTACGGCAACCTCGCCACCGCCGTCGCCGCGGTAAAAGCCGGCGCCGTCGATTATCTCGCCAAGCCCGCCGACCCCGAGGACATCGTCCGCGCCCTCTCCGCCGAAGCCGGCGCCCGCCCCGAAGCTCCTCCCGAACCCATGTCCGCCGACCGCGTCCGCTGGGAACATATCCAGCGCATCTACGAGCTCTGCGACCGCAACGTCTCCGAAACCGCCCGCCGCCTCAAGATGCACCGGCGCACCCTGCAACGCATTCTCGCCAAGCGATCACCCAGATAAAGAAACGGCCTCAGGCGAAATCAACTGTCATCCCGGGCTTGACCCGGGATCCAGCTTCTTCGCGCACCCACTCCAACAATATCGGGTCTGGGGCCAAGGCCCCAGCCGCCGAAGACCCTATTCCTCGAAAGTCCGCACCCCCTCCGGATCGAGCAACCCCATCATCCGCCCCGCCGCCCGCCGCGCAAACCGCAGCGTCTCCACCTTCCGCCGCGCCGCACCCAGCAGCACCCACGGCGCCGGCCGCAGTTCCTCGGCATCATAGCGATCCGCCACCAGCAGCCCCGTCCGTTCCGGCGCAAAATCCACCGTCTCGAACAGCCCGAGCGGAAACCCCGCCGGCACCGCCCAAAAAAACCGGTCGCAATAATCTAGATATTCGGGCCATTTCCGGTCACCGCGCAGGTCGGCCAGGCTGACCTTGATCTCGACCAGCGTCAGCCGCCCCTGCGTATCGATCCCGACGATATCGGCCCGCCGGCCACAGCCCAGCGGCACTTCGGCCAGCGGCATCACCCCGGCTCGCACCAGCAGCCGGCAAACTCCGCGCAGCACATCGGATGAAATCAGCGGTCCGGACACAATTTCGTCGGCACGATCGCTCATGCCGCCGACATTATCCGGAACAGACTGTGAACATCAACCCCTGCCAGGCAGGTTTACCGATAAAAGACGTGACGGCCGATCTGTGCAACGCGCGTCTTGCCGCGCCAATTGGGGCTGACATAAGTCGCATGAAACGACATCGCGCGCGGCGCCACGTCGCGCCAAAGGTCCTGCATGGCGATTTTGGCAATGGCTTGCGCCGTCTTCCAGTCGCTGCCCGCCCGAGGCGAACGGGTCCGGTCATAACTGAACTGGCGCGGCTGGTTGATCACACCGCACGCCGTCGTCGGATAACGGCCCGATTCGAGGCGGTTGATGATCGCCTGGGCAACCGCGAGCTGGCCTTCGAGCGGCTCGCCGCGGGATTCAAAATACACCGCGGTGGCGAGGCAGCGCATGTCGCTGTCCTGGGAAACTTCATCGGCACTCATCGATGCGATCAACGTCACCAGCTTGGCGGGACGGTCGAGGTCGGACGTGTCGGCAACTGCGAGATCGGCAGGCGCGAGATCGGCAGGGATGCTGGCGGCAACGATATTGGCGCGAGCAGCGGCGGCGATGTCGGCGGGGGTCGTGGCAGCAAGAGCGGCGTTGGCGGCGGTCACTTCGGCGATGGTCATCGGTGCCAGGATGTCATCGGAAATCGTCTGGCGCGCTTCGGCATCGTTATTGGCCGGTGGCACCTGTCCGGCGGCAAGAAGCAATGCACTGCCGGCAACAAGCATGATCAGGCGTTTCGTCGCGGCGCCGATCACAGGAAAAACAAACGACATTCAATGCACAATCGAGCACGGCCATATCCGGGTCCGCTTCCGGATGATGCTGCCCAAAATACGTCGGCAGTTTCGTCATCCCTGGCTGGGCTGAAGCCCGGTCCGGTCCGCTTCGGTCAACTTCGCACAGCCCGCCCAAGGGCTGTGCAACCAATGCCCTTCCCAAGCGTATCTCGGCGTCCCGCGTCAATCATTGCCTAATGTTTCGGCGACGAACCGTGCGGCGTCCGCGATATCCAGTTCGATTACCCAAAGGTCGGGATCGTTTCGCCGCGCCCGTTCGATCCAGCCCGGAATCGCCTCGGCCGCCGCCACCGGCACCCATTCATAGCCGCCCGACTTGCTGTTCATGTCGAACATTGCCGACAACAGCGTGTCGACACCCGCCTCGCGGGTCACGATCGCGATGCTCCCCGCCGTTGCATCTCCGCGCGCCAGCACCGTCCCGAAACCCCCGGCACTGCTTACCCGCCGCAACAGTGCCGACACCTTGACGCCGCTCGCCAGCCGCGGAGTTGTCAAGCGAGTCGTCAAGCCGCGCGTTGCCCCGGCGTCGCGTCCGGACCGATGGCACGCCGCAACCCGGCGACATCCTCGGCATCGCGGATCGCCCCCAGCACGTCATGATCTCGCAGCGCCCGGCTGACCCGCGCCAACGCCTTCAGATGGTCGGCGCCCGCATCCTCGGGCGACACCAGCAGCACCGCCACATCGACCGCCTCGCCATCGATCGCCCCATACTCGACCCCGCGCACCAGCCGCGCCACCACCGCCGTCACCGCCTCCAGCCCGGCCAGCCGCGCATGCGGGATCGCCGCGCCCTGCCCGAACCCGGTCGCGCCCAGCGTCTCGCGCTCGCGCACCCGTTCGAGGATCGTCGTCACCGGCAGGCCCGTCGCCGACGCTGCCTTTTCGGCAAGCGCCTGCAACAGTCCTGCCTTGTCGGCAACGACCAGCCCCAGCATTATCGACGTGTCACCGACAAGGTCGGCGAAGCCGGTCAGGTTGTTCATTTATTCCGGCCACTCATGCTGCAGATCCCACGGCCTGACTGGCCGCCGCTTTCCGGGGCTCGACCCAGCCGATGCTGCCATCTTCGCGGCGATAGACCATATTATGGTCGCCGCTCATCGAATTGACGAACAGCAGCGCGTTGGTATTGCGCAGGTCGAGCATCATCACCGCATCGCCGACGCTGGTCTCGGGAATATCGACCCGCGTCTCGGCAATCACCAGCGGATGGTCGCCGGCATCGTCGTTGGCCGCCTCGGCATCCTCGGGCGCTGCAAAAACCTTGTAGTCGGCATTGTCGAGCACAGCATTCACCGCCCGCTCGGCCGCCCGGTCGGCACCCGGGCCATGGCGGTCCTTCAACCGGCGCATGTACCGGCGCAACTGCTTGTCGATCCGCTCGGCGGCACCGTCAAAGGCGAGGTGCGCGGTCTCGCCGCGGTTGCCGCCCTTCAGGATGATGTCCGCCATGACGTGCATGACGATGTCGCACGAAAACTGGCCATAAGGCGCCACGCCCAGCGTGACATGCGCCGATACGGCGCGCGGGAAATATTTCTCGATCATCGCGCCCAGCCGTTCACGGACATGGGCGGAAAAGGCAGCGCCAGTATCGACCTGGTGGCCCGAGATGCGAATGTCCATGCGTGTCTCCTGCACTAAGTGCCCGCGATCGGCGGGCGGTCGCTCTATGCCCCGGCTCCGATCCGGTCAATGACCGCCCCGGCACTGGGGATAGAATGGCTAGTGTAGCCAGAGCGGGTCCTTGAGTCCGGATACAAATGCGTCATGCCTTTGCCGTTCCTCGGGGGTAGCCACATGGGAACGCACGGCGAATTCGACCCGTTCCACCTCGAAAACCTCGACAACCGCCTGCGATGCGAGGTCGAATCCGATCTGCCGGCCGCCGCAAAGTTCGACATAAACCTGCGCCAGCAATTCGGCATCGAGCAGCGCGCCATGCTTGGTCCGCGCCGAAAGATCGACATTGTAGCGTGAACACAGCCCATCGAGCGTATTCTTGCCCCCCGGATGCTTCCGCCGCGCCATCTCCAGCGTATCGATCGCCCGCGAATGCGGAATCACCGGCATATTGGCGCGCTTCAGCTCCCAATTGACGAACTCCATGTCGAACACGGCATTATGCGCGACGAGCGGATCGTCGCCGATAAACGCCAGGAACTCGTCAATCACCATCTCGAACACCGGCTGCCCCGACAGGAACGCATTCGACAGCCCGTGCACCGCCTGCGCGTCCTTTGGCATCGGCCGGCACGGATCGAGATAGGTATGAAACGTCCGCCCCGTGCAAACCTTCCCGATCATCTCGACCGCCCCGATCTCGACGATCCGGTGGCCGTCCCCCGGAAAAATCCCGGTCGTTTCGGTATCGAAGATAATTTCACGCATCGAGCCGATGTAGCGATTAGCCGCCGAAATGAGAAGAGCCGCTCGTCCCCCTCACCCCCAACTCTACCCCGTCACCCCCAACTCTACCCCGTCACCCCCTACTCTCCCCCGTCACCCCGGCGAAGGCCGGGGCCCATCTCCAAGCCGTCCCGAATAATCCCCGCCTTTCTTCTCCCCTCCCTTCTTCAACGGAGGGGTCGGGGGAGGGTCCCTTCCATCCCATCATGCACCCAGCGGCAAACACCAACCCCGCTCATCCCGAGCGAAGTTGAGGGACGCACCGCCCCTCGACCAAAGCCCCTAATCCCGCTTCCCCGCAACATACCGATCCACCTCCGCCTCGAGCACATTCAGCGGCACCGCCCCATTCCCCAGCACCACCTCATGAAAATCCCGGATATCGAACCGGTCCCCCAGCGCCGCCTGTGCCCGGACCCGCAACTCCCCAATCTTCAGCTGCCCGATCATGTAACTCGTCGCCTGCCCAGGATTGTTGATGTACCGGTTGACCTCCCGCTCGATATCCAGCGGCGACAGCGATGAATTCGCCTTGAAAAACGCAATCGCCTGCTCGCGCGTCCACCGCTTCGAATGCAGCCCGGTATCGGTCACCAGCCGGATCGCCCGCCACATCTGCAACGACAGCATCCCGAACTCGGCATCGGGATCGGCATAGGCCCCCATCTCCTTGGCCAGCCGCTCGGTATAGAGCCCCCAGCCCTCGCTATACGCACTATAGCCGCCGAACCGCCGGAACTTGGGCAATCCCGGCAATTCCTGCGCCCGCGCGATCTGGAAATGATGCCCCGGCGCCCCCTCATGGACGGCGATCCCCTCGAGCTGCACCTTCTGCACCTGGTTCATGTCGGCCAGGTTGACGTAGAATATCCCCGGCCGCGAGCCATCCGGCGCCGGCCGATTATAAAACGCCACCGAAGCCGTCCCCTCGCGCCAAGGCTCGACGGCACGCACTTCCAGCTTCGCCTTGGGCAAGGTCCGGAACATCGTCGGCGCCGCCGCCATCATCTTGGCAATAACCGCCCGCGCCCTGGTCAGATATTCCTCGCGCCCGGCCGCCGTATTGGGAAACTTGAACTCGGGATTGGTCCGCACCGCGTCGAAAAACGCCTCGAGCGACCCCTTGAACCCGATTCGCGTCTTTACCGCCTCCATCTCGGCACGGATTTTCGCCACCTACGCCAACCCGATCGCGTGGATCTGGTCCGCCGTCAGTTCGGTCGTCGTGTTCTGCGCCAGCCGCGCATCATAATAGGCGGCGCCATTGGGCAGGCTCCACGCCCCGTCATTGCCCTTCGCCTTGGGCTCGATCTCGTCGAGCGCTGCAAACAATGTCGTGAACCCGCGCCTGAACGGTCCCGACAGTGCCGCTTCCGCATCGGCGATCAATTTCGCCTTGTCAGCCGCCGGCGCCTCGAGCGCCGCAACCTTCTTCCTGAAATCCGCCAACACGATGCTGTCGGGCCCAGCCGTGAACGGCCGCCCGGTGATCACCTTCGCCGCATCCTCGCGCGCCGGCTTGAACACCATCTTCGGCGGCACGATTCCCGCCGCCGCCTGGCCGCGCATCACCTGCGCCACCTCGCGCATCACCCGCTCGGTCTCGCCGATCCGCGCAATATAAGCCTTTGCATCGGCAACGTTGTCGATCCGGTGCTCGTTGGCGAGGAACACCGGGATATTCCCCCGCCGGGCTGCCGTTCGTCGAAACCGGAAAGCCATAGGTCCGGAACGGATATTGCCGGCGCGCCCGCTCGACCTGCGTCTCGAACAGGCGATAACTCAGCCGCGCCTGCTGCCCCAGCCGGTCGGGCGAGAACTTCGCCTTCATCTCCGCCAGCTGCGTCTCCGCCAACGCCATCCGCCGCACATCGACGGCGTCGGTATAATCGTCGAGCCTGTCGTAATTTGCCTTCGACCCGAGTGACGTCTGCGCCTCCGGGCTCAGCGCCGTATTGGCATCGAACGCCGCATCGAGAAACGCACCCAGCCGTGCATCCTCGGCCTTGCTGTCAACAGCCGCCGCCGTAGCCGCCGTCGCGGCGCTACCCGCAGCCGCCGTCGCGGCGCTACCCGCAGCCGCCGTCGCGGCAAGCACCGCCGCCCCCATCAACGGCTGCACCGCACAACCAGCCAGCATAAACGCCGAGAACGCCAAACGAATGCCCAAAACAAGATCCTCCCAAAACCGTCGACAAGCTGCTTCTACCAAATTCGCAGCGCAACACATCAGGCCAGATTTCACCGAAAAATGCATCGCCAAACGAAATAATTACGGCCTTCAAGCGCGACTACCGAACGGTGTAATCCAATAGAGAGCTGAATAGCTACTCATTATGGGAACACAATCAAAAGTGTCGGTCTACTTTACACTTCCATAAAATGTGACGTTATCAAAACAATACACCGAATAGGGAATCCATTATTTTATACAAACCGTTACAATTGTTACGGAAACGAACCCGTATGGTTGGCATGCATCTTGCTTGTCCTATTCCGGGGGATCCTAGGAGGAACCATGTCGAAAGTAATTGTTGCGTTCTCAGCTCTAGCGATCGTCTGCGCGGCCGCGCCGGCAAGTGCTACCATCGTGATTTATTCAACCCCGGGCGTCGTCCAGCCCGACGAAAACGTCCTGTTCCAGGGCCCGCCACCCAGCGGAAACAACGCGTTTGGCGTCACCAGCCAGACCAATTTGCCAGTGACGTTCACTGGCAATGAGCTCCTTGCCACGCCTTCGTCCGGCCAGGCGCGCATTACCGGGGCGGATGGCAATCTGAGTCAGCTGGCCTTCGCTCTCGGCACTGGCCTTGGTTTCACCGAAGTCGAGTTCAACATCTTTGGAACCCAGGCAACGGCGACCTCGGTCATGCTCAACTTCACCGATCAGTTCGGCACGGTGTTTAGCGACGACTTCGCTATCGGCCGCGGCCAGAACTTCTTCTCGGCCCGTGCCTTTGACGATCAGTTCATCACCAATGTCAGCTTCACTCTGAACGGGGATGTCCGTGACGTCCGGCAGTTCCGGATCGGCGGCATCGGCAGCATCGATGACGGCGGCGGCGCACCTTCTCCGGTTCCGGAGCCCCAGTCCTGGCTGCTGCTGATGGCCGGCTTTGGTCTCGTTGGTGCCAGCTTGCGGCGGCGCCAGGCTCATCGAACCGTTGCCGCGTAAGGCAGGTCGCATCTGACGGCCGGGCGGTGAGTTCCTCACCGCCCGGCTCGCCTGCGTTCAAGCGTGAGCGGCTATCCGCCGGCGCCGCCGATGCGCAAATCCGACGAGGCCATAGCCGACGATCATCATGAGCCAGGTCGCCGGCTCGGGAATGATGTCGAAGTCGGAGACGACAATGGCGCGGGCTTCCGCCTTCAACGTATAGGCTTTGCCCCCGACCCCGCCGGGCGCGTAATCCGCCAGCGCAAAGGAAAACAGGTCATTGGCTGTGCCGAGTGCGACCGGGTTGAAGGTCATGCTGTAGGTCAGCGAGTTGCCGCCGGCGAGGCCGTTGACGAACGGCGAGATGTTCGAGCTGAAGGCCATATTGCCGGTTTCGCGGCTGATCCCGGTCAAGCTGAGGCCGGCAGTATTGATGTTGCCGATGTTGTACAGCGTGAAATTCAGCGTCACCGGGCCACTGTTCTGGATCAGCGTGCCGAAGTCGAGCAACAGGTTGGTCACCGTCGATGAGCCGCTGAATGACGGATTGGCGAAGTTCAGATAGTCGTAGGTGATGCTGTAAACGTTGCTCGCCGGCGTGGCGCTGCCGAAACCGAAAAGGCCGTTGGCGGTCCCGCTGAGTGCCCCCGAGCCGTTGGTCACGGTGGTGCTGCCGCTGGCCGAGCGGGTGAAGTTGACCGCGCCGGCGCCGGCGTAGGACGACAGGTTGGCGAGAGGCACTGCCGATGTGCCGACAATCGAACCCGTGGTCGTTGTCGACTGGTTGGACGGGCTGTTCGGGCAGTTGCCGCCCGTGCATTGGCGGCTGGCCGTCAACGCGCCGGACGAAAACGTGACTCCGGCTGTGGAAATGGAGCCGGTCATTGCCGTGCCCGAAGTGACCGTACGGCCACCTCCGCTGGCAGCAACCGTTCCGGTTACCTGGGCAACCGCCGACACGGCGGTATTCACATGGACCGTGGCGCCTGTCAGGATACCGGTCGCGGTATCGAACTTGCCGACAGCGACATCCGATGTCGTCACGCTGCCGTTGGCGGTCGCGGTGGCGTTGCCGCCGGATACCGTTGCCGCCAGGATGGTGGATTCAGCCGCCGAGGGATTGCTGGTAACCGAGATCTGCAGCGGCGTGACGGCCGTGGCACTTGAGGCGAACGCGGCACCGGCAAGGAGGACCGGCAGAAGACGACAGAGGTGTTTCAAGATGGAGCTACCATTCGTTGCGACCGAGATTGGCCATGGAATCGCTCCAGCAAGGATCATGCCATTTACCGGGATATTAAGATAACGTTAGCATTCCAGACACCTGACGCCGGTCGGCACGGCGTACCTCTAAACGAACTGTAAAGCTTACCGAAACTTTCGGTCGCGAAACAACTAGTCTGACCGGGCACGCAGTCGTGCCTGAGAAGCCGACGCACTGTCGTGAGCAGGGTCGCCGCATGGGCCTTTTGATCGAGGCAAACGACCTCGTGGAGGTCAAATCGATGAGGAAATCACCGCATACAAACACCCATTGCCAGTTTCGCTTTCGCAACAACCGGAAAGGTTCCCGGTCTGCCGTAATATTTGCTTCGCCGCGTGCCGGGCATATTGCCGCGCTGCGGTACAGCTGCGAGCAGGGGTCTCCGTCTCCGGGGGGAGCATAGCCGGTACAGGGCCGGGCGGCATTCGACAGGAGATCCGATTGATACCGGTAAATTCACCGCGCCGTGGCCTTGCCTCGGCGATGATATTCGCTTTGTCGACCTGCCTGCTCACCGCACCTGCCCAGGCCGTCACGACCGGCTCGTGGAATGGCTATCGCTGGGCGCGAACCGGCACCCTGGCCATAAAAACGGTCAACCGTACGTCCTCCGCATGGAGCAGCTTTTTTGCACCGGCGCTCGCCGGCTGGTCGCAAGCCTCGCAGCTCGACCTGATCGGCAGCCGCGGCACGGTAAATTCGACATGCGCCGCGTCGCTCGCGACCATCCAGGTTTGCAGTGGCAACTATGGCACCAAGGGCTGGCTCGGCTATGCCAATGTCTGGACCTCGGGCGGCTTCGTCGTCATGGCGACCGTCAAGCTCAACGAAACCTATTTCCAGCAGGCCCGCTATAATACGTCCGCGTGGCGCAAGTCGGTGCTGTGCCACGAGCTTGGCCACACCATCGGCCTTGATCACAACAACGCGATCCGCAGTGACGACAATACCGGGTCGTGCATGGACTACAGCAATGATCCCGATGGCGGCACGGCTTATGGCCGGTCGAACCTCGCGCCGGGCTCCATGGATTTTGCCGGGCTCAACATCATCTACAGGTCGCTCGATCAGACCCAGTTGCCCGGCACCAAGCTCAGCATGTCGGGCGACGGGATGTATCTTCCAGGTTTCGCTGCGGGCGCGGTGCCCGAACCCGGCAGCTGGGCCCTGCTGATCACGGGTTTCGCCTTGACGGGCATGGCCGTCCGGCGCCGCCGGAAATTGTCAGTCAGCCACGCACGATAGATTGGGGGTGAAGGGGCCTCAGGCCCCTTCCCGCCGGAGGCCCTTCACCACCTCGTTCACCGCCAGCCAGGTGTGCCGCCGTCCCCGCCCCGTCTCGATTACCACGTCCGCCAGCTTGCGCTTCTCCCGGTCGGGCATCTGCGACTTCAAAATTCCGGCGAACTTCGCCTCGGTCATCCCCGGTCGCGCCAGCACCCGCGCCCGCTGCACCCGGTACGGCGCGCTGACGACGATCGACATATGGCAGCGTTTCCAGCCGCCCTTCTCGAACAGCAAGGGCACGTCCAGGATCACCGCATCCTTCTGCCGGTGCGCCCCCAGGAACGCCGATTGCGCCTCCGCCACCAGCGGATGCAGGATCTTCTCCAGTTTCCGCAAGCTCGCCGCATTGCCGAACACATGCGCGCCCAGTTTCTCGCGGTGAAGCCCGCCGGCGTGCGTCGTCCCCGGAAATTCCGCCTCGATCGCCGCCAGCGCGCGCCCGCCCGGCCCCTGGACATTGCGCACCTCGGCATCGGCATCGAACACCGGCACCCCCAGGCTCTCGAACATTGCCGCCACCGTCGACTTGCCCATGCCGATCGACCCGGTCAGCCCGATGATGATCATATTGTCAGCAACGCCCGCAATTCCGCATCGAACCGGCGCGGCGCCTCCGCCCCGAAAAACAGCCGGAACGCCTGGTCCGCCTGGCCAATGAGCATCGTCAGCCCATCGACCGGCCGGCGTCCCAACGCCCGCGCCGCCGCCAGCAATCGCGTCTCGAGCGGCGCATAGACCATGTCGAGCACCAGCGCCCCCGCCGCCGTCCTCGCCAGCCCGTCCAACACCGCGTCGGGCATAACAGGCTGCCCGTTCATCCCTAGCGAACTCGCATTGATCACCGTCTCCGCCCCCGCCAGCGCCGCCCCCGCATCATCGAACCCGAACACCGCCCCCGCAATTCCGAACCGTTCGAGCAACTCCCGCCCGCTCTCGGGCCGCCGCACGACGATCCGCAATTCGCCGACCCCAGCCCCCTGCAAGGCAAATACCGCCGCCCGCGCCGCGCCCCCCGCGCCGATCAGGCACGTCACCCCCGCCGCCCGCGCCCCGAGGCTCTCCCTGACGCCATCGACATCGCTGTTCGCCCCGGTCAGGCCATGCGCCCCCGGATAGACGATATTCGCCGCCCCGACCTGCCGCGCACTTTCCTCCAGGTCCGCCACCAGCGGCATCACGCTCTGCTTGTGAGGAATCGTGACATTGCACCCCCGCCAGCCCGGCTCGATGCTCCGCACCGCCAGATACGCCGCCAACCCCTCTGCCGGCACCCGCACCGCGCCATATTCCGCCGCCAGCCCCAGCTTTTCCAGCCAGAACCCATGGATCACCGGCGATTTCGCCTGCGCCACAGGGTCGCCGATCACCTCCGCAAAAACCGTCACGCGCCAATCACCCCGCGCACCCGCAGGTAATCGAGCAGCGCCAGCAACGGCAGCCCGCGAATGACGAACTGGTCGCCCTCGACCTTCACGAACAATTGCGCCCCCAGCCCCTCGATCCGGTAGCACCCCACACAGCCCAACACATCTTCACCTTCGGCATCGAGATAATCGCGTATAAACCCCTCCGACAACACCCGCATCGTCAGCCGCGCCGCGCCGCCCGCGCGCCACACCGGCGTCCCGTCCTGCGCCAGCACAGCCGCCGAAACCAGGCGGTGCGTCGTCCCCGACAGCCCGCGCAACTGCGCCTCCGCCCCCGCCCGCGTGTCAGGTTTGGCCAGCAACGCCCCATCCGCCGCCACCACCACCGAATCCGCCCCCAGCACCAGCACCCCCGGCGCCCGCTTCGAAATCTTCACCGCCTTCAGTTCCGCCAGCGCATCGGCGACCCGCTCGGGCGTCGCCCCCGCCGCGAGCAACCCCGCCGTCACCCCTTCCTCGTCGACATGCGCCGGCTGCGCTTCATGCACGACCCCCGCCGCGCTCAGCATCGCCCGCCGCGCCGCGCTCTGGCTCGCCAATATGATCACGCCGTCTCCGCCTTTGCATCGGCGCGCGCCTGCACCAGGTTGATGATCGCCGCCGCGGTCTCCTCGATCGACCGCCGCGTCACGTCGATCACCGGGATATCATTGTCGGCAAACAACCGCCGCGCAAACGCCAGCTCCGCCTCGACCGTCCCCGTCTCGACATAGGCGGTGTCGGGCGCCTGCCCCAGCGTCAGCAACCGGTTGCGCCGGATCTGGATCAGCCGGTCCGCCGCCGTCGTCAGCCCCACCACCAGCGGCCCCGCCACCGAGAACAGGATCGCCGGCGGCGGCGATTGCGGCACGATCGGTATATTCGCCGTCTTGAAGCCCCGGTTGGCCAGATAGATCGCCGTCGGCGTCTTCGACGTCCGCGATACCCCCGCCAGGATTATATCGGCCTCCTCCCAGTCATCGTGGCCGGCGCCGTCGTCATGGACCATCGTGTAATTGATCGCATCGACGCGCTGGAAATACGCCGCATCCATCACATGCTGCCGCCCCGGCCGCCGCGTCGCGACCTGCCCGAGCAATTCCGACAGCGCGCCGATCGTCGGATCGAGCGGCGACACGAACGGCAGGCCCAGCGTCGCGCAGCGCTGCTCGAGCCGGTCGCGCACCCCGCCATCGACCAGTGTATAGATCACCAGCCCCGGCCGCCGCGCGATCTCCTCCATGACCCGGTCGAGATGCCCCTCCGATCGCACCATCGGCCAGAAGTGCTTGATCGCCTCGACCCCCTCGAATCGCGCCAGCCCCGCCTTGGCCACCGATTCGAGTGTTTCCCCGGTCGAATCGCTGACCAAATGGAGATGCAGCTTGGCCCGCTCGGCGCTCATATGTGGCACGCCGATCGCTGCAAAATTTTTTTCCTGCGAATGAAGCTGGGGATAACCATGGGAGCCAAGGGTTAAGCCGCCGCGGTATCGGGGGGCAAGCGCGATCTTGCCCAATTCCGCCCCGCTTCGCTCCCCCGCACCCCCGAGTCGCTCCCAACCAATCCACCGGTGGAAGACTCCACAGGCCCCCCTGTGGATAACGGGGATAAACCGAGCGACTCGCCAAGAGTCACACGATTGCCGCAAACCCCGCCTGTGGATGATTCCGGGCTTGCAGCGTTATCCCGAATCCAGCCGTTTACCACTACAACCGACCTTCAGATTCTAGAATCATTGAAAGAGAAGTGTTTGCGGTCCCCGATCGCCTCGCCCGATCCCTGCTTGACCGCTCGCCCCCAGCCCCTGAAAGAACCCCATGCCCTCAGCCGACCCCCCCTTGCTCGCCGTCCTCAAGGGCGACCGCCGCGATCCGCCGCCCGTCTGGCTGATGCGCCAGGCCGGCCGCTACCTCCCCGAATATCGCGCCCTTCGCGAACAAAAAGGCGGCTTCCTCGAACTCGTCTACGACAGCGACGCCGCCGCCGAAGTCACGATGCAACCCATCCGCCGCTTCGGCATGGACGGCGCCATACTGTTCTCCGACATCCTCATCGTTCCCCACGCCATGGGGCAGGGCCTCCGCTTCGGCCCCGGCGAAGGTCCGCAACTGTCGCCGCCGCTCCTCGACGGCATCTTCACAGCCCTCGAGCCGCAACCGCACTACCTCGCCAAGATCTACGAAACCGTCGCCAAAGTCCGCGCCCAGCTCGCGCCAGAAACCACCATGCTCGGTTTCGCCGGCAGCCCATGGACCGTCGCCACTTATATGGTCGCCGGACACGGCAGCAAGGACCAGGGCGAAGCCCGTCGCCTCGCGTATACCGACCCGTCTGCCTTCCAGTCGCTCATCGACCGTATCGTCGTCGTCACCACCGATTATCTGTCGGGCCAGATCGACGCCGGTGCGCAAGCCGTCCAGCTCTTCGACAGCTGGGCCGGCAGCCTGTCCCCCGCCCAGTTCGAACGCTGGGTCATCGCCCCCACCGCCGATATCGTCGGCCGCCTGATGGTCCGCCACGGCGACATCCCCATCATCGGCTTCCCCAAGGGGGCCGGCGCCAAGCTCGCCGCCTATGCCGCCGAAACCGGCGTCGACGCCATCGGCCTCGATGAAACCGTCGATCCCGAATGGGCCGACGCCATGTTGCCGCCGGGCATGCCGGTGCAGGGCAACCTCGATCCGCTCGCCCTCATCGCCGGCGGTACCGCGCTCACCACCGCGGTCAAGCGCATCCGCGCCGCCTTCGACGAGCGCCCGCACGTCTTCAACCTCGGCCATGGCATCCTGCCCGACGCCCCCATCGCCCATGTCGAGCAACTGATGACGATGCTGCGTGAACCCTTCCGGTGATCGCCAAATGATTGAATTCGGCACCGGCTGGCTCGGCGACGGCTACCTCTGGGTCAAATCGCTCCACGTCATCTTCGTCATCTTCTGGATGGCCGGCATGTTCATGCTACCGCGCTTCCTCGTCTACTGGTCCCAGCTGCCCGCCGACTCCCCCGAAAACGCCGTCTGGACCGATCGCTGCAACCGCCTGCGCCGCATCATCCTCACCCCCGGCATCACCATCGTCTGGCTCGCTGGCATCGCCCTCGGCTTCCATCTCGGCTGGCCGCTCTGGCTCTGGGCCAAGCTCGTCGTCGTCCTCGGCCTGTCGGGCTTTCACGGCTGGATGATCGGCGCCGCCCGAAAATTCGCCGCTGGCGACCGCCCCTACACCGAAAAAACCCTCCGCCTCGCCAACGAGATCCCGTCCCTCGCCACCATCGCCATCGTCATCCTGGTGATCGTCAAACCCTTCTAAAAGGCCAAGATCTTAGACTGTCATCCCGGGCTTGACCCGGGACCCAGCTGCTTCTCTGCCCCAACAGGATCACCCCCAGCGCAGCGCCCCATTCTCGTTCTCGGTAACCCCCGGATATTCCTGGTCGTTCGCCACCGCCACGATCAACAGCGCCGACCCCACCACCAGCGCATCCTCGACCACCCCCGAAGCTGTCTGGCCATAGCGCCGGAGCGCCCGCATCCGTAGTTCGAACGTCACATAGGACGCCGCCACCGCAGCCGCGGCGCCGAGCAGACCGCCAACAAGCCGCTCGTCACGCGGCGCCAGCGCCGCCCCGGCAATCGCGCCGGTCATCAACCGTGCCGCCAGGCCGGCCACGACAATCCGATCGGGCGCCGATTCCATCTTGTCGCCCGCCAACTCGCCTGCCGCCAACGCCAGCGACCCCGCGACAACAACCGGATGCGACAGGAACGCCTGAGCCCCATTGTTTCTGGGTAACAATCCCTGCTTGGCCGCCAGGCTTACCGCCGCCAACGGCGTCATCGATCGCGCCCCTGCAATCGCACCCATCAATATAGAACGGATCAACGGCCTTCTCCCTCTGTATGGCCAATTAACAAGTTGAATTCGATTGCGTTCCAATTGGGCGATTCAAGGGCCTCCGGCGGCTGGGGCCTTGGCCCCAGACCCCATTTATTCAGTCTTCGTCTTGGCTCCAGCATTCCGCAACGCACGCCGCTTCGGCCGGGCATCGATCGGCGCCAGCACAAAAGCCAGGCTGGCAAGACGATCCCGCCCAGCTGTTTTCACTTGGCTGGTCAAGGCGCTCAGGCGTTCGAGCAAAATGTTCACCTCTGCAAGGTCATCGGCACTCAGCCAGCCCTTGTTGCGCGAGGCCCAGAGTTCCCGACCGGCGCCGGTCACCATCGGGTCTTCGCTGGACAGCCCGTTCTCGAAATCACGTCCGGCAATCTGCAACAGCCCGCGCGCAAAGGCACGCAGTTCGGCAACGTTCCCGCCGGCGCCCAGATCATAAGCGAGGCGAAGCGGCGCGCCGCCCTCGCCGGCCAGGCGATAGCGACGCTCGCTGCCGTCGGCGGCCGGTGCCTCTGCCAGCAATCCCCCCGCCACCAGCGCCCGCAAATGGTAATAAAGACCGTCCGCCGGACGCCCGAGCTGTTCCGCCAGTGCAGCGACGTCTGCCTCGCCGCCGATCGCAGCCAGCGTATCGACCAGCTCCTGTCGGACAGGCGAGCTGAGAAGGCGCACTTGCGCCGGATCACAGACCGCCTGCCGGTCGAAATCATCATTCATCGCAATGGACTCCTGTTGAATATATTCCTATGTATTTCAACAACGCCAAAAGGGAAAGAGCCCGATGGCATTGATAGGAAAGTTGCCGGACATTGGATATGCATCTCGAAAAACGCCTTGTCTCGGCGGTTATTGTGTTGCTCGGCATGTCCGCCAGCGGCGCATCAGCGGCGCCTCGGCAGTTCACGCCCGCCGAGCTGCAGGCCGACCTCCGCTTCGCCATCGACACGATCGAACACCAGCACCCCCGCCTGGAACATTCGGTAACGCGCGCCCAGCTTGATCGCGCAGCCGAGAAAATGCGCAAGCAGCTTGTCCGTCCCATGGACCAGACCGAGGCCTGGGTGACGCTGGCGCAGTTGAACCCGGTTCTTGCTGACGGGCATCTGTTCATCGGCCTTCCCGACTGGCGAGCGCAGAGCGCCGAAGCGATCCGCATGGGAACCGGTTTCTTCCCGTTCGAGGTCAGCCTCGACAAGCAAGGCTATCCCGTCATCGTCGCGGCGCTCGGCGGATCGCCTGTATCTCTGGCCGGCCGCCGGATCACGCGCATCGATGGCCGGGATGCGCGCGATGTTGCGCGTGCGCTGCTGGCGCGGATGCACGGCGACACACCGGCCTTTCGCGCCGCCTTGCTGGCGCAGCGTTGGTGGCTGCTTTTCGCGAAGCTCTACGGAACGCCTGCCACCTATGATCTCGTCGTCGCCGGATCGAAGCCGCATTACCTTGTTCCTGCCGGTCACAGTCTCCCTGCCATCCTCCAGCATGAGGCCAGCTTTGAACGTCTTTATGCATGCCGCATCGATGCCGATGGGAGCGCTCGCCTGACAGTCGCGTCTTTCTCCTGGGAGGACAAGGCGCGCTACTTCGGGTTCACGCGGGATTGCTTTGCCCGGATGAAGACAGCGTCGGCTAAACGACTCGTGATCGATGTCAGCGCCAATGGCGGCGGGGATGATGACATGTGGAAGGACGGCATCCTCCGATATATCGCCATCCGGCCCTACAAGCAGGGCTCCACCTATGTGAAGCGCGAGCGCTCCGGCGCCAGGACGACAGGCGCGATCGAGTCCGCGACGGAGCCTGTCCCCGACGAGCCGTTTTGTTTCACGGGTGCGGTTACAGTGGTGATCGGGCCGTTGACCTACTCGTCGGCGGTGCTCTTTGGTAACGTCGTACGGGACTATGGTTTCGGCACGCTTGCCGGAACCGGAGGTGCCGTGCGCACGCGGCAATCGGGCGGCGTGCAGAGCGTCAAGCTGCCCAATACCGGACTGATACTATCCTACCCCAGGTTCGTGCTCGATCCCCCTGCCGGAGCGAAGGCCTCGAAGTATCTGCAGCCCGCCAACTCGAGTGCGCTTACGAGCGTCGCAGAGTAGGACCGATTCCGGGCCGAAGCGGTCGCTGAGTTTGCGAACAAGATAATCGCCAAAAAATGGGGTCTGGGGCCAAGGCCCCAGCCGCCGGAGGCCTTTGGACAGCCGTCGGAGGCACCAGACTCACCTTGACTAAGCTCACCCCCTAATAGAACATAATAGGAACATATGAGTCGACCCGACCTCCAATCCCTTGTGGACACGCTGACCGAGCCCATCGCGCCCGACACCAGCCGGCTGACTCTCGGGCACCCATCCACCGACCATAAACTGGGCGGCGGCCTCGCCCAGGCTGCCCTTCACGAAGTCTTCGCTACGCAGGAAGCGGACGCCCCCGCCGCCGCCGGATTCGCGCTGCTGATGGCGCTGCGTTCCGAGCGCAAGGGCCCGCTGGTCTGGCTGCGCGAGGACAAGGGCCGCATGAACGGCCGCCTTTACGGCCTGGGGTTTCACGAGCTTGGTTTCGACCCCGACCGGTTGTTGCTGGTCGAGGCACCCGACACGATTGCATTGCTGCGCGCGGCGGCCGAGGCGGTGCAGTGCACGGCGGTCGGTGCGGTGATCATCGAGCCCTGGGGCAAGGCCTCGGTCGTCGACCTGACGGCAACGCGCCGGCTGACGCTGGCGGCGGCACGGTCGGGCGTCCTGGCGTTGTTGCTGCGCACCGGCGATCCCGGCCCGAGTGCGGCGACCTCGCGCTGGGGCGTCAGGGCGATCCCATCGGCACAGTTGCCCGCCGACGCCCCCGGCGCCCCGGCTTTTGAAATCAGCTTGTTGCGCCATCGCAGCGGCATTGCCGGGTTCAGTGCCCGTGTGGAGTGGAACCGTGACACCTGCGTTTTTACCGATCTCACCGATCCTGCTGCCGCCCCAGTCGCCACAGCGCCGCTACCTGGCGTTGTACCTGCCACTGCTGTCGTCGGAACGAATCATCCGCTCCCGCATCCGGCCCTCACCCGAAAGCAACGCGCCGCCTGAACCGCCCCCCTTCGCGCTGGTCGCGCGTGAAAAAGGCGCCATCATCCTCGCCGCCGTCGATGCCAAATCCCAGGCCCAGGGCCTCGCCCCCGGCATGACGCTGGCGGACTCGCGCGCCCGGGTGCCGGCCCTCGTCAGCATCGCGCACGAACCCGCCGCCGATCTGGCACTGCTCGAATGGCTCGCCGATGGCTGCGACCGGTACACGCCGATGGTCATGGCGATGCCGCCGCTCGGACTGGTCCTCGACATCACCGGCTGCACCCATCCCTACGGCGGCGAGGCCGGGCTGGTCGACGATCTGTTGCGGCGTCTGGCAAAGCTCGGCCTCACCGGCTGGCCGGCGCTGGCAAACACCCCCGATGCAGCGCTGGCACTGGCGCGGCACCGCATGGCCGATGTCGGCGACCTGCCGTCGACGGCGCTCGAGGTGGCTGAATCGACGCATCTGGCGCTGCGCCGCGCCGGGCTTAAGCACATCACCGACGTCGCCAAACAGCATCGCCCGGCGCTTGCGGCACGCTTCGGCAAGGACATGACCGACCGGCTGGCGCGCTTGCTCGGCGAGGTCGATATCCACATCACGCCGCGCCGTGCCCCCACCCCGATAGAGGCCGAGCAGCGGTTTGCCGCACCATTGGCGCACAGCGACGCGGCGCTCGCCGTCATCGAGACGCTGGCGGTTCGCGCCGGGCTCCAGCTGACCGAACGCGCCGAAGGCGGTCGCCGCTTCGATGTCGCGCTGTTCCGCAGCGACGGCCATGTCGCGCGCCTCGGCGTCGATACCGCCAACCCGGTGCGCGACCCCAAACTGCTCATCCGCCTGCTGCGCGACCGCATCGGCGGCCTGTCCGATCCGCTCGACCCGGGTTTCGGCTATGACCTGATCCGGCTGTCGGTCCCCGTCACCGCGCCGCTCGCCGCCAGCCAGCTGCTACTCGAAGGCGGCACTCTTGCCGAAGGCGAGATCGGCGCCCTTGTCGACCGTCTCACCACCCGCCTCGGCCGCAACCGCGTCCGCCGGATGATTCCCGCCGACAGCCACATCCCCGAACAGGCCGCCTTCGACCTGGCGCTCGCCGATTCGCCCTTCTCTGGCAACTGGCCCGCCGTCATCGAGGGCGACCCTCCGTGGCGCCCGCTGCAATTGTTCGACCCGCCGCAGATCATCCAGGTCATCGCCGAGGTCCCCGACGGCCCGCCGCGACGGTTCCGCTGGCGCCGCCGCCTCCACGAAGTCACCCGCCACGAAGGCCCCGAACGCATCGCCGCCCAGTGGTGGCGCCGCGCCGACGGCGCCGGGCTGACGCGCGACTATTACCGCGTCGAGGACGGCGACGGCCGCCGCTTCTGGCTGTTCCGCCACGGCCTCTACGGCACCGAAAAACCCTTGCCCGGCTGGTACCTCCACGGGCTGTTCGCATGACCGCTTTCGCCGAGCTCGCCGCCGCCACCAGCTTCTCGTTCCTGCGCGGTGCCTCCGAACCCGCCGACATGGTGGCGACCGCGATCATGCTCGGCCACGCCGGCATCGGCATCGCCGATCGCAACACCGTCGCGGGCGTCGTCCGCGCCCATGCTGCGCTGCGCCAGATCCGCTCGCAGCTCAAGGACGCCGGCGAACCCGACCTCGATTTTCAACTCGCCGTCGGCGCCCGGCTGGTCTTCGCCGACGACACGCCCGATGTCATTGCCTACCCCGCCAACCGCCACGGGTGGGGCCGTCTATGCCGGCTTTTGACCACCGGCAACCGCCGCGCCGAAAAAGGCGATTGCATCCTCCACTTCGCTGATCTGGTCGAATATGCCCAGGACCTGCTGCTGATCGTGATGCCGCCCGATCATGGCCCGGTGCCGAGGTTGGCCGAAATTTCGGCGCTTCTCCCAAAACATACCTGGCTCGGGGTGCAAATGTCCCGCCGCGGTCCCGATCGCCGGCGCGCACAAGCTCTCCACGTGCTTTGCGAAGGGCTGGACATACCCGCAATCGCCGTGAATGCCCCACTCTACGCCACTCCGGCGCAGCGCCGCCTCCACGACGTGCTGACCTGCATCCACCAGAAAACCATCCTGTCCGAAGCCGGAAAACGCCTCGAGGCCAACGCCGAACGCCATCTCAAGTCACCCGCAGAAATGGCGCGCTTGTTCAGCAAACATCCCCGCGCCATCGCCGAAACCACGCGATTCCTCAAGAAAATCAGCTTCTCGCTCAACGACTTGCGCTACGAATACCCGCACGAGCCGGTCCCCGCCGGCTACACCCCGCAAGCCTGGCTCGAAACCCTCAGCTTCGAGCGCGCCGCCATCTTCTGGCCCGCCGGCATCCCGCCCAAGGTCTTGAAATCATTGCACACCGAACTCGCAATGATCGCCAAGCTCAACTACGCCGCCTATTTCCTCACCGTCCACGACCTCGTCGAATTCGCCAACAAGGAAGGCATACTCTGCCAGGGCCGCGGCTCCGCCGCCAACTCCGCCGTCTGCTATGTCCTTGGAATCACGGCCGTTAATCCCGACAAGCATACGCTCCTGTTCTCCCGCTTCATCTCCGAGGAACGCGGCGAACCCCCTGATATCGATGTCGATTTCGAACACGAACGCCGCGAGGAGGTGATGCAGTACGTCTACCGCCGCTACGGCCGGGACCGCGCCGGCATCGCCGCCACCGTCATCCACTACCGCCCCCGCAGCGCCGTCCGCGAAGTCGGCAAGGTCCTCGGCCTGTCCGAGGACGTCACCACGAGATTGACTGGAACAGTCTGGGGAAGCTCCGCCAACGCCATGGAAAAAAAGCGCTTTTCCGAATCCGGCTTCGATCCGGAGACGCTCGAGATGCAGCGCCTCGCCGACTTGGTCAACCAGATCATGTCCTTTCCCCGCCACCTTTCCCAACACGTCGGCGGCTTCGTCCTCACCAACGACCGCCTCGACGAAACCGTCCCCATCCACAACGCCGCCATGGTGGATCGCACCTTCATCGAATGGGACAAAGACGACATAGACGAGCTCGGCCTGATGAAAGTCGATGTCCTAGCGCTCGGCATGCTGACCTGCATCCGAAAGATTTTCGTTCTGATCCAGACACATATCGGCAAGCAATACCAGATCAACAACGTCCCCGAAGATGTCGGGGCGGTCTATGACATGCTCGGCCGCGGCGACAGCGTCGGCGTCTTCCAGGTCGAAAGCCGCGCCCAGATGAACATGTTGCCGCGCCTCAAGCCACGCACTCTCTACGACCTCTGCATCCAGGTCGCCATCGTCCGCCCCGGGCCGATCCAGGGTGACATGGTCCACCCCTACCTCCGCCGCCGCCAGGGCCTCGAAACCATCACCTTCCCCTCACCCGGTCCCGGCCATGATCCCAACGAGTTGCACGACGTCCTCGGCGCCACCCACGGCGTGCCGCTGTTCCAGGAACAGGCGATGAACCTCGCCATCACCGCCGCCGCCTTTACTCCCGTCGAAGCCAACCAGCTGCGCCGTGCCATGGCGACCTTCCGCAACGTCGGCACCATGCACAATTTCGAGGAAAAGATGGTCGGCGGCATGGTCCGCCGCGGTTACCAGCAAGAATTCGCCGAGCGCTGCTACAAGCAAAACCAAAGCTTTGGCAGCTATGGCTTCCCCGAAAGCCACGCTTTGGCCTTCGCCAAGCTGGTCTGGGTCTCCTCCTATCTCAAGTGCCTCTACCCGGCCGCCTTCGCCGCCGGTTTGCTCAATTCGCAGCCGATGGGTTTCTACGCCCCCTCACAGATCGTCCGCGACGCCAGCGAGCACGGCGTCGTTATCAACCCCATAGACATCAACCACAGCGACTGGGACAACAGCCTCGAGGGCGGTGCCCTGCGGCTCGGCTTCCGCCAGATCACCGGCTTCACCACCGCCTGGGCCCAGGCCCTTGCAAACGCCCGGCCTTTCACTTCAATCGAGGACCTCGCCCAGCGCACGGCCCTCCCCGAACGCGCGCTGCGCCTGCTTGCCGACGCCGATGCCTGTTCGTCACTGGGCCTCGACCGCCGCAATGCCGCCTGGGAAGCGCTGCGTACGCGTTCCGACGTGCTGCCGTTGTTTGCCGCCGCCAAGGCCCGCGAACTCGGCGCCGAACCCCAGGTCGACCTGCCCCTGCTGACTCCTGGCGAGGAAGTCGTGGTCGATTTCCAGATGCTCCGGCTGTCGCTCAAGAATCATCCCATGGCATTGGTAAGGCCGCAGTTTTCGGGCGAGCGGATTCATAGTTGCGCCGCCACCAGCGCCTCGCCCAATGGCCGCCGGGTCCACACCGCGGGCATCGTGCTGATCCGCCAGCGCCCCGGCAACGGCAACGCCATCTTCGTCACCATCGAGGACGAAACCGGCGTCACCAACGTCGTCATCTGGGCCAGCCTGTTCGAAACCTACCGCCGCGAGATCATGGCATCGCGGCTGATGCTTGTCGAAGGCGAGGTCCAACGCAGCCCCGAAGGCGTCATCCACCTGATGGCCACCCGCATCGCTGATCGCAGCGCCGCGCTTGACCTGTTATCCGAAGACCAGGGCCCGCCGATACAGGCGACGCGCGGCGATGAATTCATCCACCCCGATCAACTCCCGAGCCATCCCGGCGCCATGGCCCGGCATCCCCGCGACGTCCGCATCCTGCCGAAATCGCGCGACTTTCACTAATCCGGCAATACCAGGCTGCCGTCAGGTGCCAACGCTGTGAACGGGTTATACGCGACTTCCCACGGATGGCCGTCCGGATCGCAGAAATAGCCCGAATAACCACCCCAGAATGCCGTATGGGCTGCCTTCTGCAACGTCGCACCATTGGCGACCGCTTTCTCGAGCAGCGCATCGACCTCGGCCTTGCTGGCAACGTTTTGCGCCACGGTAAAACCGCCAAACCCTTTTCCCCGGTCGGTCATGCCGCAATCTTTGGCCAATTTGTCAGAGGGATAGATTGCGAACGCCATGCCGCCGACCTGGAACATGGCGATCGAATCGAATGCCTTGGCCCGCCGCGGCCATCCCATCGCCTCCCAGAATGCCACCGCGCGCGGCAGGTCGTCGGTTCCCAGCGTGACGATGCTGATGCGTTGGTCCATAGCTGATCTCCTGTCCTGGGGAGCCTCGCATGTCACCGCGCGAAATGGAACGCATCGTGCTGGTCCGGCATATCGACGGCGCGCCGTCCCCCGACGATTTTCGCATCGAACGCGTCGCCATCCCGGAACTCGCCGACGGCCAGTTTCTCGCCCGCAACCAGTTCGTATCATGCGACCCCGGCACCCGTTCGCGGCTGTCGCCCGGTGCCAGCTATGCCCCGCCGCTACAGCCCGGTGCGCCGGTCGATGGCTTTTCGGTCGGCGAAGTCATTGAAAGCCGGAACGAACACTTTGCCGTCGGCGACAAGGTGGCGCTCACCGGCTGGGCAACGCACGTCGTGTCGAACGGTCGCGGCTATGCCGTCAAGCTCCCCGACCTCGGCGTACCGGAATCGCTGTGGATAGGCATACTCGGCGTGCCGGGAATGACGGCCTGGTTCGGGCTGAAGCGCGTCGCACAACTACAAGCCGGCGAGCGTGTCCTGGTGACCTCTGCCGCAGGCCCGGTGGGCGCAACCGCCGGCCAACTGGCAAAGCTCTGGGGCGCTTCGGAAGTTGTCGGCATCGCCGGTGGTCCCGAAAAATGCCAATGGTTGACGCAGGTTGCCGGCTTCGACCGCGCCATCGACTACAAGGCGCCCGACTTCGAAGGGCAATTCGCCGCTGCTGCCGAGGGCGGCTACGACGTGATGTTCGACAATGTCGGCAATGCCATGATCGACCGCGCGCTGCCGGTGATGAAGATGCGCGGGCGGATCGTCGTTTCGGGCCAGGTCGCGGACTACAACACCCCGGTCGACAAGGTGCCGGGGCTGAAGCACACGGCGCAATTCATCGCCAGGCGCCTGCGCATGGAAGGCCTGGTGGTGTTCGACGACCTGCCCGGGTTCTCGGCTGCCCAGGCCGAGCTTGCCACCATGATCGGCGACGGCCGTGTCCGCTACCGCGAAGAAATATTCGAAGGACTGGCGAGCCTGCCCGCGGCATTCTGCGGGCTCTTCACCGGCGCCAGCTTCGGCCGCCGGGTGATACGCGTCGGCTAGACCCTCTACAAAGCAAGATCGTCGGTCGGCAGTCCCAGCGCGACGCGGCCGGTCAATTCGAACGTCGCCGGTGCGACCATAATGTGCTGTGTCGCGACATGCGCATCGCGAAAGCGGCGCTGCAGCGGCGATGTCGCATAGGCCGCACTGCCGCCGGCAAGGTCATAAACGGTGCGCGTAACGTCGGCGGCAGTGCGGACTAGATAGGTCGCGGCGCGGCGCAGGCGAGCGCGGACTTCGATATCGAGCGGCTGGCCGGCAACGGCGAGCCCCCAGGCAGCTGCAATGTCGTGGTGCACCAGCGCCCGGGCCGCCTCGAGCGCCGCGTCGGCACGAGCATATTCAGCTTGTACCGTGCCGCGTTCGGCAAGGGTTCGAGATGACCCGGCGGCTTTCTTCGCGTTCGCAAGCGCCCTGAAATCGTCCAGCGCCCCGCGTGCATTGCCGGCGGCGACCGCTGCAATGCCGATGGCGAGCAGCCCGAACGGCGGGAAGCTGTAGAGCGCGCCGGGATCGCAAGGGCGGTCGGTCATGAACGACACGCTGCGCGATCGCGGCACGCGGACGTTGCTAACCGCCATATCGCCCGACCCGGTGCCGCGCAGGCCGCTGGTGTCCCATGTGTCGATCAGCTCGACGTCTTCGCGGCGAAAAAACATCATGCGATGGTCCGGCGTGCCGTTCGGCAATGTGCGCAGCTTGCCATCGTCGAAGATCAGCGCGCCGCCGAGCAGCCAGTCACAATTGGCCGATCCCGACGCCCAGGCCCAGCGGCCGCTGACGATATAATCGTCGCCGTCGGGGGTGGCCTTGCCCATCGGCGCGAACACCCCGCCGGTTATGGCGCCGGGGTCGCCGAAAATCTCGGTGGCATGGGGTTCGGGCAGATAGGCCGAAGTCAGGGCGGTGGTGCCGGCGATCATCGCGCACCAGCCGGTCGCCGCGTCGGCCTGCCCGAGAATTTCGAGGGCCCGGTAGATTTCCGCCGGCGTGGACTGGCTGCCGCCGAGGCTGGTCGGCACGGCCAAGCGGAAAAGTCCGGCCGCCGCCAGTTTCGCAGCGAGATCGGCAGGGAGGCGGCGCTGGGCTTCGGTATCGGCCGCGCGAGCCGCAATTTCGGGTGCGAGGGCGCGCGCGGCTTCGATGGGGGTCATAACTTCTCACCTGTCATGCCAGCGTAGGCTGGCATCCAGTCTTGCCGCGCGTACCGACTGCCGGCGCCTCGCTCCGCAGCTGGATGCCAGCCTTCGCTGGCATGACAATGTGGGAGGGGGGTGACCTTCACAGCTTCAGCAGGCTGGCGAGATTGTTCTTCTGCATGTCGCTGCTGCCCCCGACGATCGGCATGCCGAGCAGATCGCGCACATGGCGCTCCATGTCGAAAGCATCGGTCAGCCCATAGGCCCCCAGGATCTGCTGGCAGATCAGCGCGATCTCGACCCCCGTATCGGCAACGAAAAGCTTGGCCATGCTGGTTTCAACCGAGCAAGGCCGGCCTTCGTTGGCAAGCCACGCCGCATGGTAAAGCATGTGCCGTGCCGCCTGCAGCTTGGTTTTCGCCGTCACCAGCTTGTGCCGCACGACCTGATGCTGGGCGATCGGCTTGCCGAACTGGACCCGCGTCTGGGCGTATTCCCAGGCTTCGGCCAGAGCCGCGCGGGCGATCCCGAAAGCACACGCGCTGATCTCGAGCTTCTCGACATCAAGCGCGCGGCCGGCGAGCAATTGCCAGCCCTTGTTCCACATCTCCGGCCCGCCGACGATATTGGCCGCCGGCACCCGGACAGCGTCGAAATACACGTCCTGGCTGGTCATGTAGCGCAAATTGCTGTGCTCGATCGCCTGCATCGAGACGCCCGACGTTCCCGTCGGGATCAGCACAAACGACAGGTTGCGATAGCGGTCGCCCGGCTCGCCCGAACGCACCAGCGTGTAGATGACATCGGCCCAGTCGGCACCCGAGCACCAGCGCTTGGCGCCATCGATGACGACGCTATCACCCTCCAGACGGGCGCGCGTGGTAACGCTGGCAAGGTCGCCGCCGACATCGGGTTCCGAAAGTCCATATGCGAAAAACATCTCGCCGCGTGCCAGCCGGGGCAAATATTCGCGCTTTTGCGCCTCCGAGCCGTTCTCGCTCAGGTTCATGCCACCATAAAAGGCCGTGTGGATGAAAGGCCCGGCAAGCGCAGGGCCGACCTGCGCCAGTTCCTCGATGACGGCGATGGCGGCGACGATATCCTGCCCGGCGCCGCCGTATTCTTCGGGAATGGTCAGCGCCGTCAGTCCCAGCTTGTTGAGCTCGGCATAGACATCGCGAGGCCAACTATGCGCCTTGTCCCAGGCGACGCGCGCCTCCCGAGGCGCATGGGCAGCAACGAAGCGCGCCACCGTCTGGCGCAGCTGGGCGACATGTCCGGGTTCGTCGGCAAAGGTCCACAGGCTCATTCGCCGGTCAAATTGGGTTTGCGCTTTTCGCGAAAGGCGGCGACCGATTCAGCGCGGTCCTTGGCCATGTTGGACAGGGTCTCGTACGGAATCGAGGCGTCCATGAGCTGCTGGGCAAGGACGCGCAGCGGCTGGTTGGCGACCACCTTTGTCCAGCGCACCGCCCATTTCGGGTTGCCCTGCAGCTTGGCGACAAGCTCGGCGACCTTGGCGTCGAGCTCGGCGGTTGGCACGGCATAGTTGATCAGGCCCATCGCGGCGGCGCGCGGCGCCGGAATCAGGTCGCCGGTCATCAGGAATTCCTTGGCGCGGGCGTAACCGATCAACTGCGGCCAGATTACCGCGCCGCCATCGCCCGCCACCAGCCCGACCTTGACGTGGGGGTCGCCGATGACGGCGCGCTCGTCGGCGATGATGATGTCGCACAGCAGCGCGATGGTGGCGCCCAGCCCCGCGGCGGCGCCGTTCATCCGGCAGATGATCGGCTTTTCCATCTCGAGCAACGTCGTGACGATGCGCTTGGCATCCCAGCCGATATCGCGAAAGCGTTCCGGGTGGGCGATCTGCTCATCGAACCAATCGAAATCGCCGCCGGCACAGAACGCCCGCCCGGCGCCGGTCAGGATGATGATGTCGCTGTCCGGATCGCGCTGCAGGTCGGTAAACACTCGCGCCAGCTCCTCGTGCATGGCCTCGTCGACGCCATTGACGGGGTTGTTGCCGGTGATGGTGGCGGTCAGCACCCGGTCGTCGCGTGTGAAGGTAAAGCGCGTGTAGCCGGTGAGGGGTGTATGCATCGCCTGAAGGTGGCCGAAGGCGGCGCGGCGGTAAACTGTTGGAGGTGATGGGGACGGCGTGTCATCAGAAGGCAATGGATGTCCTGCCGATCTTTCTGAACCTGCGTGGCCGCGAGGTCATCGTCCTCGGCGATGGCGAGGCGGCAGCGGCGAAGGCACGCCTGGTCGTGGCGGCTGGCGGGATCATCGCCGGCGAGGATGCGACGGACCCGGTGGCCGCGTTCGTCGGCATCGATGATGAGGCCGAGGCACTGGCAGCAGCGGTGCGGCTGCGGGCGCGGGGGATGCTGGTCAATGTCGTCGACCGCCCGGCGGCGAGCGATTTCCTGATGGGGGCAATCATCGACCGCTCGCCGGTGGTGGTCGCGGTATCGACCGGCGGGGCGACCGCGAGCCTGTCGCGGGCGCTGCGGGGTCGTCTGGAGGCGTTGCTGCCGGCTTCCTTGGGTGCATTGGCGGCGGCAATCGGCAGCGCGCGCGGCGCAGCGTCGGCGCGGCACCCGTCGATGGCCGACCGGCGGCGCCTATGGGAACGCGCGCTGACGGAGGGCGGCATGCTCGATCCACTACGCGCGGTGACAGACGCGGGCGCAGCAGTTGCGGCGGCGATTGCGGGCGGCTCGGCAGCGGTTACCGAGGTGCTGGTCATCCCGGTGACCAGCACCGATCCGGGCGAACTGACTCTCAACCAGCTGGCGGCGCTCGGCCGCTGCGATGCCCTTGTGGTCGAGGGCGACGTGCCGCCGGCGGTGACAGACCGCGCGCGGCGCGATGCCGTGCGGCTCGATACGCTCGCGCCCGTCGAGGGGCTGACCGTCGTGCTGCAGGTGCGCGAGCACAAATCTTAAGGCCTATCAGGCCAGCAATTCCGTATCCCAGTAAAGATAATCCCGCCACGTGGCGTGGAGATAGTGCGGCGGAAACGCCCGCCCATTCTCCTGCAGATGAAACGTCGCTGGCTGAAACGGTCGCTGGTGCAGCCCCATGTGGGCCTCGGCCGGCGTGCGGCCACCCTTCTTCAGATTACACGGCGCGCAGGCGGTGGTGACATTCTCCCACGTCGTCCGCCCACCATAGGCCCGCGGCACGACATGATCGAAGGTCAAATCATTGCCGGCGCCGCAATATTGGCAGGCAAAGCGATCGCGCAGGAACAGGTTGAACCGGGTAAACGCCGGGTGGCTGGCGGGGCGGACATATTGGCGCAGCGCGATGACGCTGGGGATCTTCATCTCGAACGACGGTGAATGGATCACCCGGTCGTATTCGGCAACGATATCGACGCGTTCGAGGAACGCTGCCTTGATCGCGGTCTGCCACGGCCACAGTGACAGCGGATAATAGGACAATGGCGTATAGTCGGCATTGAGGACGAGCGCCGGACACGCATCCGGAGGCGACAAGATGTCGGGATGATACATGCGCTCGCCTGCTCCCCTTGCAAGGAATAGGCTGCCCTTTGCCACCGGCCCGTCGCACACGCCGCGAACACCGCTGGTCCGCGCTGTCCGCGATCAGGGCCGCTTCGAAAAGACGGCCGTTCCGTGGTTTACTTCCTCTACAACAGTTCGTGTGTCAGGCAAATGACAATACCGCATGTTGTTTCGGGGGCCGGCACAACCTGCGACGCCATGGCCCGTTGGCGCGGCGGGGGTGGACGCCCACCTGAAGGACGGGCAAACGTGCACTGCGCTGCACGGCTCTTGTCGGTACGAGGATATTACAATGAACATGCAGGCCGTGCTGATCATCTTCATGGTCGTCGCCGCGTTGGCCACGCTCGGTGTGCTTGCGCGCGGCATCATCATCATGGCGCGCGGCAAGGACGTCAGCGGCAAGCAGGCCAACAAGATGATGAGCTACCGCGTCGCCTTCCAGGCGCTGGCGATCGCCTTCATTGTCATCCTGTTCCTGATCAACCGGCCCTGATCATGGTCAGGCTCAACCGCATCTACACGCGCACCGGGGATGACGGCACCACCGGGCTGGTCGATGGCTCGCGCCGGTCCAAGGCCGATCCGCGGCTGCACGTCGTCGGCGCCGTCGACGAGGTCAACGCCGCCATCGGTATGGCCAGGCTCAGCGCCTCCCCCGCGACCGACACCGCGCTCAGTCGCGTCCAGAACGACCTGTTCGACCTCGGCGCCGACCTTGCCACGCCTGCCGGCATCGACGGCGCGCTGCGCATCGTCGCGGCCCAGGTCGATTGGCTCGAGGCGCAGATCGACGCCGCCAACGAAAACCTGTCACCGCTGAAGTCCTTCATCCTGCCCGCCGGCAGTCCCAGCGCAACCGCGCTGCATCTGGCGCGTACCATCACCCGGCGAGCGGAGCGCGACGGCGTTGCAGCGATTGCCGCAGGTGAGGCATTGAGCCACGCCGCGATGCAATATTTGAACCGTTTGTCAGATTATCTGTTTGTGTTGAGCCGGGTGGAGAATTCTGCCGACGGCGATGTTTTGTGGGTGCCCGGCGCCAACCGCTAGACGGTGGAGCCAGACGCCAGGCAAGGAGATGTCTATGGCGAGCGTATCGCTGGCCCCAGCGGCAACGCTGAGGGTCGATTTCGCAGCCACCCGGGCGCTCAGCGTCTCTTTGGTCGCGCCACTGTCCGATGCTGATGCCAGCGCCCAATCGATGCCCGATGCATCGCCGGTAAAGTGGCACTTGGCGCACACGACGTGGTTCCTCGAAACCTTTGTGCTGGCAGAGATGCCTGGCTACAGGGTGTTTGACGATCGCTTCGGTTATCTGTTCAACAGCTATTACGAATCGGTCGGCGCGCGCCATTCCCGCGTCGCGCGCGGCCTCATCACCCGGCCCAGCCTCGAAGACGTTCTCGCCTATCGCTATCATGTCGATGGCGCTCTTGACCGGCATTGGCATGCGCTCGGCGCCGAACACCTTGCGCTAATCACCCTCGGTGTGAACCACGAACAACAGCATCAGGAGCTGCTCCTCACCGACATCCTCGACCTGTTCGCCGCCAACCCGATCGAACCGGCAATGTTCCCGCCGACGCGTCTGGAATCGGTCGCCGTCGGCAATGGCTGGACCCGCCACGACGGCGGCATCGTCCGAGTTGGCCATGACGGCGACGGTTTCGCCTTCGATTGCGAAGGCCCCGCCCACGAAGTCCTTGTCCGCCCCTTCGCTCTCGCCGACCGGCTGGTCACCAATGCCGACTGGGCCGCATTCATCGCCGACGACGGCTACCGCAAGGCCGCGCTGTGGCTGTCCGACGGCTGGGCCTGGGTCAACCGCGAAGCCATCGCCGCCCCCTTGCGCTGGCAGCACGGCAACGACGGCTGGACCAGCTTCACCCTCAGCGGCCGCCGCAGTGTTGATCCCGCCGCCCCCGTAACCCACATCAGCTTCTACGAAGCCGACGCCTTTGCCAGCTGGGCCGGCGCCCGATTGCCGACCGAGGCCGAATGGGAGGTCGCCGCCCAAGCCCATGATGCCGGCAGCGGCAACCAGCTCGACCGCGCCGGACCCGTCGCGCCGACCGGCACCGCCAGCCTGTTTGGCGATTGCTGGCAATGGACCGCGTCGGCATTCCTGCCCTACCCCGGCTTTCGCCCGGTCGGCGGCGCCGTCGGCGAATACAACGGCAAGTTCATGAACGGGCAGATGGTCCTCAAGGGTGCGAGCTGCGCCACGCCGCGGGGCAGCAGCCGGGCCAGCGTCCGCAATTTCTTCTACCCGGCGCAGCGCTGGCAGTTCACCGGGCTGCGCCTGGCAAGGGAGCTCTGACATGGCCCGACCGCTAGCCGTCCATGACCAGCACGACGATTTCGCCGACGCCGTCCGCACGGGCCTCGCCCAGCCGCAAAAGGTCATTCCGGCGCGCTTCTTCTACGATCACGCCGGGTCGGAGCTGTTCGAGGCGATTACCGACCTGCCCGAATATTACCCCACGCGCACCGAAGTCGGCATCCTGTCGGCGCGCGCCGCCGAGATCGCCGAACTTGTCGGCCCCGGCCGCGCTGTCATCGAGTTCGGCTCGGGCTCGTCGGCCAAAACCCCGCTGCTACTCCGCGCCATCGCCCCCGCCGCCTATGTCCCCGTCGATATCTCGGCCGAATTCCTCCAGCAGTCCGCCGCCGCGCTGGCCACCGGTTTCCCCGGCCTGCCGGTGCTGCCCGTCGCCGCCGATTTCACCCAGCCGTTCCGCATGCCCGCAGCCATCGGCAATGCACCCCGTCTCGGCTTCTTCCCCGGCTCGACGCTGGGCAATCTCGCGCCCTTTGCCGCCACCGACCTGCTGCGCAGTTTTGCCGCAACTCTCGGCGACGCCAGCTGGCTGCTCATCGGCCTCGACATCGCCAAGGACCGCGAAACCCTCGAGGCCGCCTATGACGATGCGCAGGGCGTGACCGCCGCCTTCAACCTCAACCTTCTCCACCGCATCAATCGCGAGCTTGGCGGCACCATCGCCATCGAGGATTTTGCCCACCGCGCCGTCTGGAACGCCGACCTCGGCCGTATAGAGATGCACCTTGTCGCCAGGCGCGACACCGCGTTCGATGCCGCCGGCCAGCATTTCACCCTCCCCGAGGGCGAGCATATCCACACCGAAAACAGCTATAAATGGACGCGCCTCGAAGCCCGGCTACTCGCCCGCAGCAGCGGTTGGCTGCCTGTTGCCGACTGGACCGATGCCGATGGCAGGTTCGCCCTCCACCTGTGGCGCCGCGACCCCGGCCAGATGCAGCCATGACCCCTTTGGGCGCCTCTCACTAGGTTGACTGGCGCGTCAACCCGTAGCAATGCACCAGCATCCGATAACAGCCTTGGGAAGTATCACAGATGAAGGTCCTCGTGCCCGTCAAGCGGGTCGTCGATTACAACGTCAAGGTCCGGGTCAAGTCCGACCAGACCGGTGTTGAACTCGCCAACGTCAAGATGAGCATGAACCCTTTCGACGAGATCGCCGTCGAAGAGGCGATCCGCCTGAAGGAAAAGGGCATCGCCACCGAGATCATCGTCGTTTCCATCGGCGTCACCCAGTCGACCGAGACGCTGCGCACCGCACTGGCAATGGGCGCCGATCGCGGCATCCTGGTGACGACCGATGTCGCTGTGGAATCGCTCGCGGTCGCCAAGATCCTCGCCAAGATCGCCGAGGAGGAACAGCCCGGCCTGATCATTCTGGGCAAGCAGGCGATCGATGACGACGCCAACCAGACCGGCCAGATGCTCGCCGGCCTGCTCGGCTGGGGCCAGGGCACGTTTGCATCCAAGGTTTCGCCCGATGGCGACCGCGTCCAGGTCACCCGCGAAGTCGATGGCGGCGCCGAGACCGTCGATCTCAAGCTGCCGGCGATCGTCACCACCGATCTTCGCCTCAACGAGCCGCGTTACGCCAGCCTGCCCAACATCATGAAGGCCAAGGCGAAGCCGATCGCGCAGAAGACGCCGGCCGATTACGGCGTCGATCCAACGCCGCGGCTGACCATCCTCAAGGTCATCGAGCCCGGCAAGCGCCAGGCCGGGATCAAGGTCAAGACCGTCGATGAACTGGTCGAAAAGCTGAAGACGATTGGAGCTGTGCAATGAGCGTATTGGTTCTCGCCGAACACGATAACGTCGAACTCAAGGACGCCACCCTCGCCACCGTCACCGCTGCGGCGGCGCTGGGCGGCGATGTCCACATCCTCGTTGCCGGCAAGGGCGCGCAGGGCGTTGCCGATGCCGCCGCCAAGATCGCCGGCGTGTCGAAGGTGCTGCTCGCCGACGACGCCGCATACGAACATGCGCTCGCCGAAAACCTGGCGCCGCTGGTTGTCGCGCTGATGGCCAATTACGACGCCTTCGTCGCCCCGGCGACGACGCGCGGCAAGAACCTTGCCCCCCGCGTCGCGGCCTCGCTCGATGTCGCGCAGATCTCGGAAATTCTGTCGGTCGAAAGCCCCGACACCTTCACCCGCCCGATCTATGCCGGCAACGCCATCGCTACCGTCAAGTCGTCGGATGCCAAGAAGGTTATCACCGTTCGCGGCACCGCCTTCGACAAGGCCGCCACCTCCGGCGGTTCGGCGACGATCGAATCGGCCACGGCGCTCGCTGATTCGGGCCTGTCGACCTTCGCCGGTGCCGACCTGACCAAGTCGGCGCGCCCCGAGCTGACTGCCGCCAAGATCATCGTCTCGGGCGGCCGCGCGCTTGGTTCGTCGGAGAAGTTCCACGAGTTCATCGATCCGCTCGCCGACAAGCTCGGTGCCGCCGTCGGCGCCTCGCGCGCTGCCGTCGACGCTGGCTACGCCCCCAATGACTACCAGGTCGGCCAGACCGGCAAGATCGTCGCTCCCGAACTGTACCTGGCAATCGGCATTTCGGGTGCCATCCAGCACCTGGCGGGCATGAAGGACAGCAAGATCATCGTCGCCATCAACAAAGACGAGGAAGCCCCGATCTTCCAGGTGGCCGACGTCGGCCTCGTCGGCGACCTGTTCACGATCCTGCCGGAGCTGACCGCCAAGCTGTAAGCTTTCTAACCCGTCACCCCGGCGTTTTAACCCGTCACCCCGGCGGAGGCCGGGGCCCATCTCCAGCACGTCCCGGAAATGGGCCCCGGCCTCCGCCGGGATGACGCGGAGAGCAGGCGGCATCTAGCCCTCGCCGCCGCCCTTTCTACGCGTGAACGAGCGTCCCCACGCCCCGCCGCGTAAAGATCTCCAGCAACATGACGTGCCCGATCCGGCCATCGAGGATGACCGCCGCATCGACGCCGCCCTCGATCGCCGTGACACAGGTTTCCAGCTTGGGAATCATGCCGCCACTGATAGTGCCGTCCTCGATCAGCAGCGCGATATCGGCGGGTGTCAGGTCGGTCAGCAACTGCTTGTCCTTCGTCATCACCCCGGCGACGTCGGTCAGCAGGAACAGCCGCGCGGCGCCCAATGCGGCCGCAATCGCGCCCGCCATCGTATCGGCGTTGATGTTATAGGTATGCCCGTCGGCACCGACCGCGACCGGCGCGATGACCGGCACGATATTGGCCGCCAGCAACGTGTCGATCAGCGCCGTATCCACCGATTCGGGCTCGCCGACAAAGCCCAGATCGACGACCTGCTCGATGGCGCTGTCGGGATCGCGCGTCGTGCGCAGCGCCTTGCGCGCCCGGACCAGCCCCGCATCCTTGCCCGAAATGCCCGCCGCCCGCCCGCCGGCGCGTTCGATCCAGGCGACAAGTTCCTTGTTGATCGATCCCGCCAGCACCATCTCGGCAACCTGCGCAGTCTCGGCGTCGGTCACCCGCAAGCCATCGACAAAGCGCGTCTCGATCCCCAACCGCTTGAGCATCGCGCCGATCTGCGGCCCACCGCCATGGACGACCACCGGCAGGATGCCGACCGCTTTCAACAACACGATGTCCTCGGCGAAATCGCGCGCCAGTTCGGCATTGCCCATCGCGTGACCGCCGTATTTGACGACAAAGATCTTGCCCGCATAGCGCTGCAGATAAGGCAGCGCCTCGATCAGCGTTTCGGTCTTGGCGAGCAGTTCGGGATCGGGAGCATGGGACATGGGAGGGTGTATAGGGTGACCGATGCCGGGGCGAAAGCCTGCCGAACAAGCGGCTGCGCGTCGTGCGGCCGGTCGTCGCAGCGAAGCCAGGAATCCCCTGACTCCCGCGTCGGCGCACCCATATCGATCGTGATGCCGGGAACATCCCGGCACGCAGACGGTTTCGGCTGTCGACCAAGGAGCTTGTATGACGGCCGAAACAGAGCATCCGCTCGCCGAGCGGTTTCGCAATTTTGTGCGCGCTTCCGACTTCCCCTGTGTCGGGGCCAAATCGGCATTGTCGCGCAACAAGATGCGAATTCTCGTCGCCCGGGACCTGGCGTCGGCGTGGGATGATCTCCGCATTGTTCCCGAGCTATCGTCGCTCGCCGCCGACTATCGCACCACGCCCGAACTCTTCCAGACCCTGGTGGTGATCTTCGAACAGCCCGAAACCATCGCCGAGGCTGAATTCGAGCAATATCTCTGGGAACGCGTCCAATCGCTGTCCGACAAGGACGCCTTGTGGTTCGGGTCGCCGCAGGACGAGCGCGTCAGCGACAATCCCGAGGACCCGCATTTCTCGCTCAGCTTCGGCGGCGAGGCATTTTTCGTCGTCGGCCTGCATCCCGGCGCCAGCCGCCCGGCGCGGCGTTTCGAGCGTCCGGCGCTGGTATTCAACCTCCACGACCAGTTCGAGCAGCTACGCGCCCAGAATCGCTACGAGAAGCTGCGCAATTCGATTCTCGATCGCGATCTGGCGCTTGCCGGTACCATGAACCCGATGCTCGCCCGTCACGGCGATGCGTCGGAAGCCGCCCAATACAGCGGGCGTGTCGTCGGCAGGGACTGGCAATGCCCCTATGCCGGTCGCGGTGCCGGCGCCTTGCAGGATAACAACGACACATCGGGAATCCAGGATGCTGCATGAAATCGCGCCGCGGTCGGGCGTCGCCTTCACCCTCGACAAGGGCCAGCGGCTGACGGTGATCGACCCGCGCGGCGAGCAGGTCGCCGATCTCCTGGCATTCTCGCGTGCCGACACCAACGAAGTCATCTCGTCGGGGCGGACGCTCGATTACGCCAGCCGGATCTACCTGACGACTCCCGACCCGCTTTATTCGAACCGCTCGAACATCATGCTCCGCATCGTCCACGACACCGTCGGCCGCCACGATTTCCTGCTGACGCCGTGTTCCAAGGACACGTTTCGCATCATCTACGGCGACAAGGAGCCCCACCGCGGCTGCTTCGGCAACCTCGCCGCCGCGCTCGAACCATATGGCATCCTGCCTGACCAGATCCCCGTCGCCTTCAACCTGTTCATGAACGTTCCCGTCGACGCCGTCACCGGCGAGCTCAAAGTCCTGCCACCGCTAAGCAAGGCCGGCGACCACATCGTCCTCGAAGCCGAAACCGATCTCATCATCGGCCTCACCGCCTGTTCGGCGCTGCAATCCAACAACGGCAGCTTCAAGCCGATTCACTACCGCATCGACTGAAAGCCCTTGCGGTTGACGGAGCGTCATCGGCTACGGCTCGAGTCATGAAGACGATCCCGATAACCGAAGTCTGCCGCCGCACCGGGCTCTCCAGCCGCACGCTGCGCTTCTACGAAGCAAAGGGCCTGCTGCCGGCACAGCGCACCGCCGCGGGCCTGCGCTGTTACGACGAAACCGAGCTGGCGCGTCTCCACAACATCACCGCGCTCAAACGCGCCGGCTTCAGCCTGGCGCGCATCGCCCAATTGCTGGATAGCGCCGCACTCGACCTGCCGCGCATCATCGAGGCGCAGCTCGCCGCCCTCGCCGCGCAAAGTGCCGCGCTCACCGCCGCCAGCCAAAGCCTGTTCGCCGCCCAGCGCGCCCTCGCCGCCGGCCGCACCCTCGACATCGACACCTTCTGCACCCTCATCAAGCAAGGCGAGACCATCATGACCGACAAGGCCAACTGGCAACCCGTCCTCGACCGCTATTATTCGCCCGAGGAACAGGCCGAATGGGCCGCGCTCAAGGAACGCGCCTTCACCGGGTTCGACATGCAAGCCTATGCCGCAAGCTGGAAATCCCTCACCGACCGCATCGAATCTGCTCTGCCGCTCGACCCGGCCTCGGACCCGGCGCAGGTCTTCGTCACCGAATGGAACGCCCTCCAGGCCCCCTTCATGCGCGAAGCCGCGCCCAAGCTCGCCGCCGGCACCACCAAGCTTTACGATCACATCGACGAATGGTCCGGCACCGTCGAACCGCCGTTCTCCAAGGCAGTCTGGGACTTCATCACGGCCGCCTCGGCCGCTCAGCGCGTCGGCACCGGCTCCGCACCCGAATAATCGTAGAACCCGCGGCCGGATTTCTTCCCGTACCAGCCCGCCTCGACATATTTCACCAGCAGCGGCGCCGGGCGGTATTTCGGGTCGCCGGTCGCCTCCTGCATCACCCGCATGATGCTGAGCAGCGTGTCGAGCCCGACGAAATCGGCGAGCGTCAACGGCCCCATCGGGTGATTGGCGCCCAGCTTCAGCCCGGCATCGATATCCGTCACGCTGCCGACGCCTTCGCCCAGCGCAAAGATCGCCTCGTTGAGCATCGGGCACAGGATGCGGTTGACGATAAACGCCGGGCTGTCGGCTGCCTCGATCGCGGTCTTGCCGATCTTTGCTGCAAAGCCATGCATCGCCGCCTTGGTTTGCGCTGACGTCGCGAGCCCCGGGATGATCTCCACAAGCGTCATCAGCGGCACCGGATTGAAGAAATGCAGCCCGGTAAACCGCTCCGGCCGATCCGTCGCCGCCGCCAGCCGCGTGATCGAGATCGACGAGGTATTGGTCGCGATCAACGCTCCCGCCTTCAGATGCGGCGTCAGCCCGGCGAAAATCTTCACCTTCACCGCCTCGCTCTCGGTCGCCGCCTCGATAACGAGATCGGCAGCGGCAAAGGCAGCGCTGTCGGTGGTCAGGCTGATCCGCGTCATCGCCGCATCGGCATCGCCCTGCGTAACCAGCCCCTTCGACACACCGCGCCCTAGGTTCTTCGCGATCGTCGCCCGCGCCGCCTCCGCCCGTGCCATCTCGACGTCCGACAAAATGACATCATACCCCGCCAGCGCCGACACATGCGCGATGCCATTGCCCATGAGCCCTGCGCCGATAACCCCGATTGTCTGCATGCGAATCTCCTATGCGCCGGCTGTAGCGAGCCTTGCCCGCGCGGCAAACCCGGTTATGCCAACCCCCATGACAAGACTCGCGAACAAGACCGCCCTCGTCACCGGCGCCGCCCGCGGCATCGGCGAAGCCATCGCCCGCCGCTTCGCCGCCGAGGGTGCCACCGTCTGGGTGATCGACATCGATCCCGCCGGACAGGCTATAGCCGACGTCATCGGCGGCCACTTCCTCCACCTCGACGTGCGCGAAGAATCCGATTGGGCCGCCGCGATGGCTGCCATCCCGCGCCTCGACATCCTCGTCAACAACGCCGGCATTACTGGCTTCGAAGCCAGCCCGGGCCCGCACGACCCCGAACACGCCAGCCTCGCCGATTGGCGCGCCGTCCACGCCGTCAACCTCGACGGGACGTTCCTCGGCTGCCGCGCCGCCATCGCCGCGATGCGCCCGCACGGCACCGGCTCGATCATCAACATTTCGTCGCGCTCGGGGCTGGTCGGCATCCCCGCCGCCGCTGCCTATGCCTCTTCCAAGGCCGCCGTCCGCAACCACAGCAAGACCGTAGCGCTCTGGTGCGCGCAAACCGACCTCGCGGTGCGCTGCAATTCCATCCACCCCGCCGCCATCCTGACGCCGATGTGGGAAGCCATGATCGGCACCGGCCCCGATCGCGCCGCGATCATGGCAGCGCTCGTCGTCGACACCCCGCTCAAGCGCTTCGGCACCGTGGACGAGGTCGCGGCGATGGCCGTCTACCTCGCCAGCGACGAATCCGCCTATGTCACCGGAAGCGAGTTCCACATCGACGGCGGCCTGCTCGCCGGATCGGCCGCAACACCCGGCGGTTGAGCCCGCTACTACGCATTGCCGCTGCGCTGTGCGCAGGGTAATGCCTGTGCGCGCGGCCCGGAGCCGCCGATCCAGAAGCGGATTCCTTGCATGAATACCCTGTTCGTCGTCGTCGGACTCATCACGATGGCCCTACAATGGCTGATCTGGGCGCTGGTGATCTGGGCGGTGCTGTCGTGGCTGATCGCCTTCAACGTCGTCAACATGCAGAACGGCTTCGTCCGCGGCCTCGTCACCGGGCTCGACCGCTTCTTCAATCCGATGCTGCGGCCGATCCGCCGAATCCTGCCCGACATGGGCGGCATCGACCTGTCGCCGATGGTGCTCATCCTGCTCATCATGCTCGTCCAGCGCGGCCTGCCGGCGATCCTGCTCGACATGACCGCCTGATGAGCCTTCCACACGCCTGGTCCCCTGTTGTCGGCGGCGTCCGCCTGCGCGTCCGCGTCACCCCGCGCGGCGGCCGCGATGCCGTCGAAGGCATCGGCGCCGATGCCGATGAGGAACCCCATATCAGCGTCCGCGTCGCCGCTGCCCCTGTCGATGGCGACGCCAACGAAGCCGTCGAAAAGATCGTCGCGAAATGGCTCGGCGTGCCGAAAACCAGCGTCGAGGTCGTCATGGGCACCACCGTGCGCCTGAAAACACTGATGATCGACGGCGACCCGGTCCAGCTCCTGCATCGCTGCCAGGCGCTGGTAACCCCCGCTGCATGAGCGCCGCCTAATGACCGCCATCATCATCGACGGCAAGGCGCGCGGCCTCGCCCTGCGCACCACCGTCGCCGCCGGCGTCGCCGAATTCGCCGCCGCCCATGGCCGCGCGCCGGGGCTCAGCGTCGTCCTCGTCGGCCAGGATCCCGCCAGCGCCGTCTATGTCCGCATGAAGGGCGTCGCCACCCGCGAAGCCGGCATGGTCTCGGCCGAACACATCCTGCCCGCCGAGACCAGCGAACCCGAGCTGCTGGCGCTCATCGCCGCGCTCAATGCCGACCCAACCGTCGACGGCATCCTCGTCCAACTTCCGTTGCCGCGCCACATCGATACCGATCGCGTCCTTGCTGCGGTCGACCCGGCCAAGGACGTCGACGGCTTCCACCCGATCAACGTCGGCAAGCTCTCGGCGGGTCTCGACGCCCTGGTACCGTGCACGCCCGCTGGATGCCTGCTGCTCATCCTCGAGGCGCTCGGCGACATTTCGGGCAAGGAAGCCCTGGTCATCGGCCGCTCGAACATCGTCGGCAAGCCGATGGCGGCGCTGCTGCTCGCCAAGAGCGCCACCGTCACCATCGCCCACAGCCGCACCCGCGACCTCGCCGCGCACGTCGCCCGCGCCGAGATCGTCGTCGCCGCGGTCGGCGTCGCTGGCCTCGTCAAGGGCGAATGGATCCGGCCCGGCGCCTGCGTTATCGATGTCGGCACCAACCGCGTCACGGGCGCCGACGGCAAGGCCCGCCTGGTTGGCGACATCGAATTCGAACCCGCCCGCGCCCGCGCCGGCTGGATCACCCCCGTCCCCGGCGGCGTCGGCCCGATGACCATCGCCGGCCTGCTCGCCAACACGCTGCAAGCCGCAAAAGCCCGAGTATCATAATGGACTCGCTGCTCGCACTGTTCGTCTCGGCGTTCGTGACACTGTTCGTGGTGCTCGATCCGCCCGGCTGCGTGCCGATCTTCTCGAGCCTGACCAACGGCGCCGGCACTGCCCATCGCCGCTCGATGGCATTCCGCTCGGTCGCCATTGCCAGCGCCGTGCTGGTGGCGTTCGCGCTCGGTGGCCAGGCCTTTCTCGGCGCGCTCGGCATCAGCCTGCCGGCGTTCAAGATCGCTGGCGGCATCATGGTCTTCCTGATCGCCATCGACATGGTCTTCGAAAAACGCACCGAGCGCCGCGAGCACCGCGCCGAGGAAGTCATCTCCGCCGCTGCCGCTGCCGACAAGACCATCGAGTCGGAGGACATCTCGGTTTTCCCGATGGCCATCCCGATGCTCGCCGGCCCCGGTTCGCTGGCGGCGATCATGCTGCTCTCGGCGCGCAGCCACGGCTGGGAAGAATCGCTCGTCGTCATGCTGGCGCTGCTCGCCGTCATGCTGATCACCCTCGTCTCGCTGCTCATGGCGGGGCCGTTGATGCGGCTGATGGGCGCCAAGTTCGAAGGCGCCCTCACCCGCCTCCTCGGCGTCGTCCTCGCGGCACTTGCGGCCCAGTTCATCGTCGACGGCATCAAGCAAAGTTTCAGCATCGGCTAAGCCACGGGCTCACCGGATCAAGGCATCGCGATCAACCTGTCATCCCGGGCTCGACCCGGGACCCAGTTGCTTCTCCGCGCAAATGAGCCACCCTCGAAGCCAACCCAAACGACCCGACGCCGATCCTAGAAAATACGCCCGATCGACAGATAGACCGCGCCATTGCCCCGGCTGTTGCCATAGCCGAGGAACACCGGCCCCAGGATCGTATCCGCGGCGACAAAGGCACTGGCCGCCGTGCGCAGGCTGTCCAGCGAGATGTTGCCGGTGACATCCCAGACATTGCCCGCCTCGATCGAACCGCCGACATAGATCGGCAAATCGAGGATCGGCGACTTGTCGCTCAATCGATAAAAGCCGACCGCCCGACCGAACATGACCTTTGGCCCGATCAGCGAGTTCTGCGTCAGTCCCGACAGGTTGAGAAAGCCGCCAAGCTGGAAATCGCCGAGGAAGTCGTTGGTGACATCGGAAGACGTGCCGAGGCGGGCGCCGAGGACGACCGTTGCGCGGCCACGGCTGATCGGCTTTTGGACGTTGACGCTGAAGGTATTACGGCTGAATTGTCCGCCGAGCGACGTGACATGGTCGACGAACTGCACCTGCGCGAAAACCCCCTGGCGCGGAAACGTCACCGAATCGAGCGTGTCGACGGTAAAGCCCGCGCGCCAGTCGACATCGCGATTCCACCCGGGTGGGACGTTGAATCCCGTCGCCTCGATCGGATTGAGCCCGCCGATGCGCGCGCCGACGCGAAATTCGCCCCAGTTGCCGAACACCCTGCCGCCATCGATGCCGGTGCCGATACGCGACACCTGCACCGCGTCGACAACCGACGTCGACCCGGTCCGGACGAACACGCGTGTATAGCGCTGGTAGAAGGCGACCGGCTCGACGAACCAGTTGCCGACCTGCTTGTACAGGCTGACATCGAACTGCACGTCGTTGCCGACCCGGGCAAAGCCGCGCCCTTCGGCCCCGGTCCCCAGGAAATTCCGGTCGGTGAACGCCACGGCAAGGTCGAAATCGGCTTGCGTGCCGAAGTTGCTGGCGATCAACAGCCCGGCCTGCCAGTATTTCTGCGCCCCGCGCGTACCCAGCGCATTGACCGTCAGGGTATTTCGCATCACCCCGTTGCCGGTGTCGACAGCATCGGTGTCGTAATTGACCCGCTCGAACTCATCGAGGGCAAAGATCCGCGCCACGTCGCGCGCCATGATGTTGCCATCCAGCGTGTCGCCGGGGCGTGTCGTCACCAATGGCGCGATATCCTCGGTCGGCACCTTGATCGAACTGTTGGCAATCACCACCGCGTCGATGCGGATCGGCGCCGGGTGGCGGCGGGCATCGCGCTCCGCCATGTATTGGCTCCATTGCGCCTCGCTTACCGACAGCGAAGCGAGCTTGCCGCCGGCTTTCTCGGCGGCGTCCTTGCCTCGCGCGATGCCATCGTCGAGCCGGTCGAACGCGGTCACGCCGAACCCGGTGATGTCGGGCTCGATCAGCACGTCGCGCGGTCCCAGCGTTTCGAGTTGCCGCCGAACCGCGTCATGCCCCAGCAGCAACTGCATCTGGTTGACGACGCTGAAGGCGCTGCGGATGCGGTCCGCCGATGCCGGCGGTTCGCCAACATTGACGACGATGACGATATCGACACCCATCCGGCGCGCCACGTCGATCGGCAGGTTGTTCGAGATGCCGCCATCGACCAGCAGCAACCCCTCACGCTCGACCGGTGGGAAAGCTGCCGGGATCGACATGCTGGCAAACACCGCGGTCGACAAATTGCCGCTGCCGATCACCACCGCGTCGCCGGTGACGATATTGGTCGCGACGGCACGGTACGGGATCGCCAGCCGGTCGAAATCATCGGTGGCACGCCACGGCGCCAGCAATTGCTGGACGGTGGCGAACAATCGCTGCCCACCGAGCACGCCGGTCGGCAGCACCGGCCGCCCATCATCGACGTTCAGCCGGAAATTGAGCAGGATGTCGCGCACCTCGCGCTTGCGGCGGAACGACAGGTCGTTGCGGTTGGCGGTATCGGTGAACACCGTCGTCCAGTCGATGGCCTTGGCGATCGCCTTGATCTCATGGGCGTCGTTGCCGATCGCGTACATGCTGCCGACGACGGCCCCCATGCTGGTGCCGGCAATCACGTCGATCGGGATGCGCCGGCGCTCGAGCTCCTCGATGACGCCGATATGCATGAAGCCCTTGGCACCGCCGCCGCCGAGCACCAGCCCGATACGCGGCCGTTCGGTCGCGGTGAAGGCGGGCGGCACCGGCACCGGCACGGGCACAATTGCTGGCACCAACACCTGTTCGGCAACGACAGGCGCTGCCAATCCCAAGAGCAATCCCAAGGCCGCGATGATCGTCCTCGTTGCCGTCAAGCTACGTCCCCAAAAGTCCCGATATCATGTCCATAATGAATCGGCTGCCGCAAGTTAAGTACCGCACGAGGGGACGGAGCCTGCCTCCCGCGCTTGTCGGCAGGCTCCCGGGCGCTTAACAGGCCCCATGCTCGATCATATCGAAAACTGGATCTTCGACCTCGACAACACGCTGTACCCGGCGAGCGCCAACCTGTTCGCCCAGATCGACGTCCACATGGGCGCCTTCATCCAGGACCTGCTCGCCTGCGACGCCGCCGAGGCCCATCGCATCCAGAAATCGCTGTTCCACAGCCACGGCATGACGCTCCCCGGCCTGATGGCCGAACACGGCGTCGACCCGCACGATTTTCTCGCCCGCGTCCATGATGTCGACGTCCGCGTCGTCACCCCGCATCCCGAACTCGCCGCGCTTATCGCCCGGCTGCCTGGCCGCAAGTTCGTCTTCACCAACGCCGACGCCGCCTATGCCAACCGTGTCCTCGCCCAGCTCGGCCTGTCCGAAAGCTTCGACGCGCTCTACGACATCCACGCGCTCGGCTACGTCCCCAAGCCCCAGGCCCCCGCCTATGCCGGGCTCTGCGCCGCCCACGCCATCGATCCCCGCAAATCGGTGTTCGTCGAGGACATGGCCCGCAACCTCGTGCCGGCAAAAGCCATCGGCATGACGACGGTATGGATCGACAATGGTTCCGAACAAGGTCCCGGCGACGCCCGCGATCATATCGACTACACCATCACCGAAGTCAGCGCCTGGCTCACTGAAGTGCTCGCCGCGCAGGAGACCGCATGAACATCACCTCTGTCATCGAAGCCGGCTGGGACGCCCGCGACACCGTATCCGTCGCTACCCAGGGCGAGCTCCGCCAGGCCGTCGAAGCCGCACTCGAAGGCCTCGACGCCGGCGAACTCCGCGTTGCCGAGCCCGATGGCGCCGGCGGCTGGCTGGTCAACCAATGGCTCAAGAAAGCCGTCCTCCTGTCGTTCCGCCTCAACCCCAACGTTCGCATACCCGGCGGCCCCGGCATCTCCGGCCTCGGCGGCGGCTGGTGGGACAAGGTGCCGACCAAGTTCGACGGCTGGGACGCCGGCCGCTTCGAAACCGCCGGCTTCCGCGCCGTTCCCGGCGCCATCGTGCGCCGCGGCGCCTATATCGCCCCCGGCGCCATCCTGATGCCCAGCTTCGTCAACATCGGCGCGCGCGTCGGCAAGGGCACCATGGTCGATACCTGGGCCACCGTCGGCAGCTGCGCCCAGATCGGCGAGGGCGTCCATTTGTCGGGCGGCATCGGCATCGGCGGCGTCCTCGAACCGCTCCAGGCTGGCCCCGTCATCATCGGCGACGGCGCCTTCATCGGCGCCCGGGCCGAAGTCGCCGAGGGTGTCGAAGTCGGCGAAGGCGCGGTCCTCGCGATGGGCGTCTACCTCGGCGCCTCGACCAGGATCATCGACCGCGCCACCGGCCAGATCCACATCGGCAAGGTGCCCCCCTATGCCGTCGTCGTCTCCGGCACTTTGCCCGGCAAGGCGCTTCCCGACGGCTCCCCCGGCCCCGGCCTTTATTGCGCCGTCATCGTCAAGACCGTCGACGCCCAGACCCGCAGCAAGACCGCCATCAACGAGCTGCTGCGCGACTGAAGCACCGCCCGGTCGCGGCTCCCCCTGTTCGAGTAAGATCCTCACTGTCGATGCCCGCGGCCACTCTCAACGCCCCCAACCGGTTGGCCGCGCTTCTGCCGACCCGGCAATGGTGGGCCGAGCTGTTCCCCGATCGGCGCCGGACGATCGCGCTGCTGATCGTCCTCGCTGTCCACATCCTGCTGGCCCTCATCCTGCTGCTGCTGTCGCCGCCGCAAAGTCCCACGCGCCCGGACGAACCGAAAATCTTCGAGATGATGCCGCCGCCGGCTCCCAAGCCGGTCGAAAAACCATCGCCCAAGAAAAAGACCGAGGCCCGGCCCAAGCCCTCGCCCAAGAAACCGATCGCCCCGCCGGTCCAGCCGCCGCTGCCACCGCAGCCCAAGCTGTTCGACAAACTCCTCTTCGATGCCATCGACATCTCCAAGCTGCCCAACCAGAATTCCGCCCCTGAATCGGCCGATGTCGGCAACGGCGAGGACAGCGAGACCGCCTATGGCCCCGGCGAAGGCCCCGGCGGCGAGCGTCTCTACAACGCCGAATGGCAACGCGAACCGACCAACGCCGAACTCGCCTTCTACCTCCCCAAGGGTGCCCCCAAGGGTGCCTGGGCCTTGATCGCCTGCCGCACCATCGAGCGCTTCAAGGTCGACGACTGCCGCGAGCTCGGCGATTCGCCCCCCGGCTCGCGCCTCGCCAGCGCCATGCGCGAAGCCGCCTGGCAATTCCGCGTCCGCCCGCCCCGCGTCGGCGGCAAACCCCTCGTCGGCGCCTGGGTTCGCATCCGCATCAGCTTCAGCGAAGAAGAAGACAGGCCCGCCGAATAGCTGGCGACGCGCCTCCCGACGCGGTAGCTTCCCGCCATGACGCTTCGCACCGCCACCTGCCGCTGTGGCCAGTTCCGCGCCGCCTGCACCGGCGACCCCGTCCGCGTCTCGGTCTGCCATTGCCTCGAATGCCAGAAACGCTCGGGCAGCGCCTTCGCCTACCAGGCCCGCTGGCCCGACGACCAGGTCGAGCAGACCGGTGATTTCCGCGAATGGTCACGCATCGGCGACAGCGGCGAGAGCGCCACCTTCCGCTTCTGCCCCACCTGCGGCGCCACCGTCACCTACACCAACCAGGGCTTGCCCGACCTCACCGCCGTCGCCGTCGGCGCCTTCGCCGACCCGCATTTCCCGCCCCCCGAATATTCGGTCTACGAAGGCCGCAAGCACCAGTGGCTCGCCGTCCTCGGCAATGGCATCGCGCACTTCGACTAGAATTTCACAGCTGTTTCGCCGCAATCACAACGCCCTGTTCAGCGCCCGCCCGAACAACGCCAGCATCGCCGCCCAGCCCCGCTCCGCCGCCGCTTCATCGTAAACCGGAAAATCCGGCATCATCCAGCCATGCGCCGCCGGATATGTCTCCGCCTCGTACCGCACCCCGCCCTCGGTCAGCGCCGCCTCCAGCCGCGCCGCCATCGCCGGCGGATAGCTCCCATCATTCTCGGCCGCCGCCACAAGAACCTCCGCCTCGATCGCCCCCGCCAGCAAATGCGGACTCGTCGGCGCATCGGTCGCCAGGTTGCCGCCATGAAAGCTCGCCACCGCGCCAAAGCGATCGGGCCAGGTCGCCGCCGCCGCAATCGCCATGCCGCCGCCCATGCAGAACCCCACCGCCCCCACGCGCCACCCGGCAACATCGCCGCGCGTATCGAGCCACGCCAGCAACGCCCCAGTATCCGCCGCGGCCTTGTCGTTACCCGTCGTCGCCATCAAAGGCCCCAGCACAGCCCGGAAATCCCCGGCAAACACCTCCCGCGGCACAAACGGCCCATACGGCCCAAACCGATAAAACATATCCGGCAGCAGCACGAGATACCCCGCATCCGCCGACTGCTGCGCCATCGCACTCATCGCCGGCCGGATCCCGCCCGCATCCATATACATGATCACCGCCGGCCACGGCCCATCGCCTGCCGGCGTCATCACCTGCACTGGACACGCGCCATCCTGCGTCCGAACCACGACCTGCTGAACTGACATCGACTACTCCCGAATCTGCGGCCCCGCCGACCGCCTCGCGCGGTTATGAAAGCAGACCTCGCTCTGGCCGGAATATAACGCGTCTCCTGCAGACTACGAAATGCGACAGGCCTGCCGAGCGCGTTTGCGACGTCCGAAACGCGCCAGACTGTGTGCTGGAACCCACCTAACGAGCTTCTGGATCACCCCAGAATGGACCCAGGCAATGAAACTCATCGACGGCAAAGTTGCCATCATAACAGGCGCAAGTGCGGGCATCGGAAAGGCGGCCGCGGCATTGTTCGCTGCGAACGGCGCCGTCGTCGTGGTCGTCGCCCGCCGACAGGATCGCCTGGGCGACCTGGTGCGTCATATCGAGGAACGCGGGGGACGGGCTCTTGCGATAGCCGGGGACGTCACCGACGAACAGACGCATCTGGAAGCTGTCGCCGCTGCGCAATCGCGGTTTGGCGGCCTGGATATCGCCTTCAACAATGCCGGCCTTGTGGGAGCTATGAAGCCGCTCGCCAAGTTGGAGCCTGGGGAATGGTCTGAAGTGATCTCCGTCAATCTCACCGCAGCCTTCCTTGGAGCCCGGGCCCAAATTCCTGCCATGCTGAAGCAGGGCGCGGGCGCCCTTGTATTCACCGGCAGCTTCGTGGGAAACAGCGTGGGGTTGCCGGGCATGGGTGCCTATGCGGCAGCCAAGGCAGGTCTGATGGGGTTGGTCCGCGGCATCGCGGCCGACTATGGCGCAGCCGGCATCCGCGCCAACGCCCTGCTGCCGGGGGGAACCGCAACCGAGATGGCCGGCGACGCCACCCAGCGTGAGTGGGCTGCCGGGCTGCATGCCATGAAGCGCTTGGCCGAGCCTGAAGAGATCGCGAAAGCGGCATTGTTTCTGGCCAGCGACATGGCGAGCTTCGTGACCGGCTCGGCCTTGTGGGTTGATGGCGGCAATGCTGCGGTCAAACTCTAGACCGTCGCCGCTTCAAACCAGGTCGACCGTGAACGGACAGTTGCCTCCACCTCCGCCGCTCCTCTATTCGCAAAACTACCGTCAGAAGTGATCGGGCAGAAGCGCCCCACTTGCGGACGTCCGGTTGATCGGCTCGGCATCCTGAAGCCGGCCGTTTGACGTGCCGAAAACATTCTGCTTCTCAATGCCAACAGGTGGTTTTGGGAAAGCTCATTCAGGAAAGGCAGCCCTGCCAGCTGGCTCAGGAGACCTGCCCCGGCTGTCCCGCCACACCTTCCCTGCGGTTGTTGCCCCACTACCCACCGCTTCGGGTGCGCTCTAAAGTCGGGCTGGGAGATAGGGGGCAAGGATGCTGCGACAATTCGGTGAAGAGATATGGACGGCTGACGGGCCGACTGTTTCCGTCGCGGGCTTCCGCTATCCCACGCGGATGATCGTCATCCGGCTTTCCGATGGCGCATTATTCGTCTGGTCGCCCACGGCGCTGTCCAGCGAGCTTCAAGTCGCCATAGATCGCCTGGGGCCAGTTCGTTACATCGTCGCTCCGAATACCTTGCATCATATGTTCGTTGGCGAGTGGCAAACGGCGTACCCAGCAGCAAAATCTCATGCAGTGCCAGCGTTGCGCACCAAGCGACCGGACTTGAAGTGGGATCGTGACCTTGAGGACGTGCCCGGAACGGAATGGTCAAACCAAATCGATCAGGTCGTCGTCGGAGGAAATAGGATCACGACCGAAGTCGTATTCTTCCATCACCAAAGCTGCACGGCAATTTTTGCCGATCTTATCCAACACTTCGAACCCGGTTGGTTTAGCGGATGGCGAGCCATTGTCGCAAAGCTCGATTTTCTTACCGCGATCAGACCAACCGTCCCCCGAAAACTTCGAATGACAGTTCGCGATCGGAGCGCCGCGCGAAACGCGGTGCTACGAATCTTGACGTGGCCTACAGTGGCGGTGCTGACTGCACACGGCGCGCCGATCACACGTGACGGTCGCGATGCGATTGTCCATGCTTTCGATTGGTTGCTCCGCAAATAGTGCTAGTCGATCCCGATATGGATCGCGGTGGCTATCGCGATCATCGAGACTCTCCGGGAAAGTCGGCGACGCCACTCGACGGCAGCAATCGCACCTTCCTCCCCGAAAGCTGCCGGATCGCTGTCCACCAAACGCTGTGCACGCCATCAGTGATGCATGGCACCGCCGCGGAACAGAACCGATCCAGCTTTACCGGCAATACCCGCCGAGCTTGGGAAACCAGAAAATGCGGGAGAGGCCGAAAATTTTAACGATTTTGACTGCACCTCCACCGGCCTGCCGATCAACCGATCCTGTTGTATTCGCCAGTTTATTTCCAGCTGGCCGCAAAAAACTTGCCCTCCGCCGCACTTTGCCGTCAATTCGTTTTAACAACCGGGGGATCGCACTTGCGCGTCGTTTTCATCGCAGCCGCCTTGCTCGCGGCCTCATCCACCAGCGCGGCCGAAATCCGCCCCGACCAGACCGCCTTCCGCGACCTCTACGAGGAGCTCGTCGAGACCAACACCACCGCCTCGTCCGGCAGTTGCACCCTCGCCGCCGAGCGCATGGCGACCCGCCTCAAGGCCGCCGGCTTCCCCGCTTCCGACCTCCGCCTCTTCGCCCCCGACGGCCAACCCAAGGACGGCGGCCTTGTCGCGACATTCCCCGGCACCGGAAAAGGCGCGATGCTCATGCTCGCCCATATCGACGTCGTCGAAGCCAACCGCGCCGACTGGAGCCGCGACCCCTTCACCCTCATCGAGGAAGACGGCTATTTCTACGGCCGCGGCGTTTCCGACGACAAGGCGCACGCCGCGATCTTCACCGACACCCTCATCCGCCTGAAAAAATCGGGCTTCAAGCCGCAGCGCACGCTCAAGCTGGCGCTGACCTGCGGCGAGGAAGGCGGCCACAAGACCGTCGGCGCCGAATGGCTCGTCAAGCAACACCCCGACTGGATCGCCGCCGATTTCGCCATCAACGAAGGCGGCTCGGGCACGCGCGACGCCGCCGGAAAACCCCTCGCACTCAGCTTCCAGGCCGGCGAAAAAGTCTTCCAGAACTTCACTCTCGAAACCACCAACCCCGGCGGCCACAGCAGCCGGCCGCGCCCCGACAATGCCATCTACAGCCTCGCCGCGGCGCTCACCCGCGTCGGCCAATACCGTTTCCCGGTCCAGTTCAGCGACACCACCCGTGCCTATTTCACCCAGCGCGCCCGCATCGACGGCGGTGAAGCCGGCGCCGCGATGACCCGCCTGCTGGCGAACCCGCAGGACACCGCCGCCGAAGCCATCGTCGCCCGCGACCCGGCGCTCAACTCGACGCTGCGCACCACCTGCGTCGCCACCATGGTTAACGCCGGCCACGCCGAAAACGCCCTTCCCCAACGCGCCACTGCCATCGTCAACTGCCGGATGTTTCCCGGCGACCCGATTGCCAACGTCCAGGCGCAACTCACCCGCGCCGTCGCCGACCCCACCGTAAAAGTCAGCCCCAGCGGCGATATCAGCCCGACGCCGCCACCGCCGCCTTTGTCGCCGCTGGTCTATGGCAACGCCCGCAAGTTCGCCGAAAAACACTTTCCCGGCATCCCGATGATACCGACGATGACGACCGGTGCCACCGATGGCCGCTTCCTCAACGCCGCCGGCATCCCGACCTACGGCATGCCCGGAGCCTTCCGCAGCGCCAACGGCGACGGCACCCACGGCCTTAACGAACGCAACAACGTCGCCGGCCTCTACGCCGAGCGCGACTATCTCTTCGACCTGATCCAGATCCTATCGAACGCCAAGGACGCCAAATGACCCTGAAGGCCCTGCTCGTTTCCGCTGCCGTCATCGCCGTTCCTGTCTCTGGCCCAGCCAACGCCCAACTCCGTCCCGACCAGACCGCCTTTCGCGCCATCTTCAAGGAACTCGTCGAGACCAACACCACGCTCTCCGCCGGCAGCTGCACGATCGCCGCTGCACAGCTCGGCGCGCGCCTCAAGGCTGCGGGTTTCAAGGACAGCGACATCACCCTGTTCAGCGTCCCCGATCATCCCAAGGAAGGCGGCATCGTCGCCATCCTGCTCGGCTCCGACAAGGCCGCAAAACCGATCCTCCTGCTCGGCCATCTCGATGTCGTCGAGGCCAAGCGCGAGGACTGGACGCGCGATCCGTTCGTCCTTGTCGAAGAAAACGGCTATCTCTATGGCCGCGGCACCTTCGACGACAAGGCGCAGGCCGCTATCTTCACCGACACCTTCATTCGCTACAAAAAGGCCGGCAAGTCGCCGCGCCGCACGCTCAAACTGGCACTGACCTGCGGCGAGGAAACTACCTTCGCCTTCAACGGCGCCGACTGGCTGGCAAAGAACCGCGCCGCGCTGATCGCTGCCGAATACGCCATCAACGAAGGCGGCGGCGGCCGCTACGATCCCGCCGGCAAGCCCCAGGCGCTGGGCGTCCAGGTCGGCGAAAAGACCGTCCAGAACTACAAGCTCGAAGCGACCAACCCCGGCGGCCACAGCAGCGTACCTCGCCCCGACAATGCCATCACCGACCTTGCCCGCGCACTGGTCAAGGTCAACACCCATGAATTCCCGGTGCAGTTCAACGACACCACCCGCACCTTCTTCACCACCATCGCCAAATCGACCCCGGCGCCGGTCAGCGCCGCCATCACCGCGCTGCTCGCGAACCCGAAAGACAATCCCGCCAGCGTCCTGCTCAGTCAGGACCCGACCTTCCATTCGACGCTGCGCACCACCTGCGTCGCGACCCTTGTCGAGGCCGGCCATGCCAACAACGCCCTCGCCCAGCGCGCCACCTCCAACGTCAATTGCCGGCTGTTCCCCGGAACCGACCCCGAACAGACCCGCGCCGACCTTGTCGCGGCCATCGGCGACCCCCGCGTCGCCGTAACCCTGACCGCTCCGATCCGCCCGATCGCCGCGCCGCCCCCGCTGAACCCCGCCGTCATCGGCCCGATGCGCACGCTCGCCGACAAGCATTTCCCCGGCATACCGTTCAGCCTGACCATGTCGACCGGCGCCACCGACGCCATCTTCCTAGCGCCGGTCGGCATCCCGACCTACGGTGCCCCCGGCCTGTTCATCGATAGCGACGGCAACGGCATCCACGGCCTCAACGAACGCATCCGCATAAAGTCGCTGATGGACGGCCGCGACTATCTCGACGACCTCGTCCACACGCTCGCGGATTGATCGATTGGGGCTGGCGCAATCCGCTGCCGGCCCTTAACTGCGAAACATGGATTTTTCCGCCCTCATGGCGCCTGGTGCGCTCTCCGTCCTCGGCCAGGTCATCCTCATCGATGTCGTGCTCGCCGGTGACAACGCCATCGTCGTCGGCTCGCTGGCCGCCGGCCTGCCCCCTGTCCAGCGGCGCAAGGTCATTGCCATCGGCATTGCCGCGGCGCTTGTGCTCCGCATCGTCTTCGCGCTGCTGGTGACCCAGCTCCTCCAGATCGTCGGCCTGATCCTTGCCGGCGGGCTCCTGCTGCTCTGGGTATCGTGGCGGATGTACCGCGACCTCCATCCGGTTCGCGCGATTATCGATGTCGACGGCCCGGATGATTTTGAAAGCACCACCGGCCCGTCGCCGGCAAAGAGCTTCGCTGCCGCCGCCTGGGCGGTCGCCCTCGCCGATGTGTCGATGAGCCTCGACAACGTCCTCGCCGTGGCCGGCGCCTCGCGCGACCATCCCGAAATCATGATCGTCGGGCTGGTCCTGTCGGTCGCGATGATGGGCATCGCGGCCAACTTCATTGCCCGATACATCGAACGCTACCGCTGGATCGCCTATGTCGGCCTTGCCGTGATCGTCTATGTCGCACTGAAGATGATCTACGAAGGCTGGACCGAGGTCGCACCCCTGGTCGTCAGTTGAGCCTCGATCGCGCTCTGGCCGAAGCGCTTGACGCCGCCGGCATTCCCGGCGCCGTGGCGATGGTCGCGGATCGCGACGGCCTCATCTGGCAGGGCGCCTTCGGCCTCCAGGATCCGGCTACCGCCGCGCCGATGACCACCGACACGCTGTTCCAGCTCGCCTCGATGTCGAAGGCAGTCACCAGCGTCGCCGCGCTCCAGCTGGTCGAATCGGGCATTCTCGCGCTCGATGCCCCTGTCGGCGATTTCCTCCCCGGCCTCGCCGAGCCGCAGGTCATTACCGGCTTCGACGATGCCGGCCGCGTGCTGCTGCGCCCTGCCACCCGTCCGATCACGCTGCGCCACCTGCTCACCCACACGTCGGGCCTCGGCTACGACTTTGTCCAGGCCTCCCAGCAACGCGCGCGCGGCGACCTTCCGCCGATCCCGGGCTCGCTCGCCTCGCTTCACACTCCGCTGCAATTCGATCCCGGCGACGGCTGGGGCTATGGCGTCTCGACCGACTGGATCGGCTTGCTCGTCGAAGCCGCCAGCGGGCAACGCCTCGACGATTATTTCGCCGACCATATCTTCGCGCCCCTCGGCATGACCCAAACCGGCTTCGAATTGCCCACCGAAGGGCTCGCCGCAATGCACGCGCACACCCCCGACGGCGGCATGGTGGCCTATCCGATCAGCATCGGCGGCGGCCGTAACGCCGAATTCCTGTCGGGCGGCGGCGGGCTGTCGGGCAGCGGCGGCGATTATTTGCGCTTCCTGCGCATGCTGCTGAACGGCGGCAGCCTGGAAGGCGCCGTCATCCTGCAACCCGAAACCGTCGCCGAGATGTTCCGCAACCAAATCGGCGCGCTCCGTGCCGGCGGCATGACGACAACCATGCCGGCGCTTAGCCACGCCGTCAGCTGGTTCCCCGACATGACCCCGGGCTGGAGCCTGGGCTTCATGATCAACCCCGAAGCCCATGGCGACGGCCGCAGCGCCGGCAGCCTGTCATGGGCCGGCATCGCCAACACCTATTACTGGATCGACCCCGCCAAGGGCATCGCCGCACTGCTGCTCATGCAGTTCCTCCCCTTCGCCGACCCCGGTGCTCTCGCCATCCTCTCGGCCTTCGAACGCGCCGTCTACGCCTCCTAACCTGTCATGCCAGCGCAGGCTGGCATCCAGAACAAGGACAATTTTCGCCGAAAAAAGCCGCTAAAGCCGCAACCGTATCGAAGCCGCATGCGCCGCCAACCCCTCAGCATCCGCCAGCAACGCCCCTGCCGGCCCGATCGCCGCCAGCCCCACCGCCCCACAATCCAGAAACGTCGTCCGCTTCATGAAATCCACCACCGACAACCCCGAGGCAAACCGCGCCCGCCGCCCCGTCGGCAAGACATGGTTCGGCCCCGCCAGATAATCCCCCGCCGCTTCCGGCGTATGCCGCCCCAAAAACACCGACCCCGCATGCCGCATCCGCGCAAACAGCGCCTGCGGATCATCGACCATCAACTCGGCATGTTCCGGCGCCAGCGCATCGAGCAACGGCAACGCCGCCTCCAGATCCGGAATCACGATAATCGCGCCATAATCGTCCCAGCTCTGCCGCGCCGCCACCGCCGTCGCCAGCGTCTCCAACTGCCGCTCGACAGCCGCCGCCACCGCATCAGCCTCCGCCGCGCTCGTGGTAATCAGGATCGACTGCGCCACCGGATCATGCTCGGCCTGCGCCAGCAAATCCGCCGCAATCCACTCCGGATTCGATCCGCCGTCCGAGACGATCACCACCTCCGAAGGCCCGGCAATCATGTCGATGCCGACAATCCCGTAAAGCTGCCGCTTCGCCTCCGCCACCCAGGCATTGCCCGGCCCGGTAATCACATCGACCCGCGGAATCCGCCCCGTCCCCAGCGCCAGCGCCGCCACTGCCTGCGCCCCGCCGATGCGAAATACCCGGCTGATCCCCGCCAGCCGCGCCGCCGCCAGCACCAGCGGATTCGCCGCCCCGCCCGGCGTCGGCGTCACCATCACCAGCCGCTCGACCCCCGCCACGACCGCCGGAATCGCATTCATCAGCACCGACGACGGATACGCCGCTCGCCCGCCCGGCACATACAGCCCGGCGGCCTCGACAGCACTCCACCGCACACCCGTCCGCACGCCCTGCGCATCGGTCGCATCATTATCACTCGGCCGCTGCCGCTTATGAAAATCGTGAATCCGCACCGCCGCCAGCTCGAGCGCCGCACGCAAGTCGGGCGCCAATCCCGCCAACGCCGCATCGAGTTCCGCAACCGGGATCTCCCAGCCCTGGGCATCCAGATCGACCTTGTCGAACCGCACCGTCAGCTCGGCAACCGCAGCATCCCCCCGCGCCCGCACATCGGCAATGATCTTGGCCACATCCGCCGAAACATCCGCGTCGCTATCCCGCCGGTCATCGACCAGCGCCCGAAACGCCGCTTCGAACCCGGCCTCGCGCGAATCAAGCCGCAATGGCATTCGGCTTCTCCACAAGCGACCGGATCGCATCGACGATCGGCACCACCGCCGGATGCGTCTTGAACGCCGCCCGGTTGACAATCAGCCGCGACGACACCTGCGCAATCACCTCGGTCTCCACCAAGCCATTCTCGGCCAACGTCTTGCCCGTCGAGACAAGATCGACAATCCGGCTCGCTAACCCGCACAGCGGCGCCAGCTCCATCGCGCCGTTCAGCTTGATGATTTCGGCCTGAATCCCCAGCCCGGCAAAATGCCGCCGCGTGATCCCCGGATATTTCGTTGCCACCCGGACATGGCTCAGCGTCCGGATATCCTCCTGCAACGCCGCGGGCTGCGCCACCGACAGGCGGCAATGCCCGATGCCAAGGTCGACCGGCGCATAAAGCTCGGTAAAGCCGAACTCCATCAGCACGTCGTTGCCGGCAATGCCGATCTCGGCCGCGCCGAACGCCACGAACGTCGCCGCATCGAACGACCGCACCCGGATGATCCGCACATCGTCGCGGCTGGTGGCGAACATCAACTTGCGCGAATTCTCGTCCGAAAAATCCGGCTCGGGCACGATCCCCAGCCGCGCCAGCAACGGCAACGCCTCTTTCAGGATACGCCCCTTGGGCAGTGCAAGAGTGAGCGATTTGGTCATCAACCGCGCGCTTACCCCGCCCATCGCCAAAACGCCATTCCCCTATGGCGTCACCGCGAGTTTCGCGTCCGCTGGATTGTGCTTTTCCAGAAACGCCATAAGCGCGTCGAGCAGTCGTCGGCGCGTCACTGCCATCGAAAGCCAGTGGTCCTCGCCTTCCAGCGTCACCACTTCGACCGGAGCGCCCTTCTGCCGCAGCGCCTCAGCCATATAATCGGTCTGGGCATAGGCGACGACGGTATCGTCCTTGCCGTGGATCAACTGCACTGGCACCGTCGATCGCGTGGCCAATTGCGCCGGCGAAAGCCTGTCGAGCAACGGGTCGGCGTTGTTCGGCGCGCCAATCAGCCGCAACCAGAACCGTTGCGATGCACTGCGCTTTGGCGAAATCCGCTGCCGGGATGTACCGCCGAGGAAGCGGCGCAGGTCCGTCACCCCGGCGATCGCGGAGGCGCAGCGATAGACGCCCTTTTGCAGTGTGACCCCCGCCAGCGCGGCATAGCCGCCATAGCTGGCGCCGACGATGCACACTCGCGCCGGATCGATCATGCCTGCTCCTGCCAGGTGCCGCACCCCGTCCGACAGGTCGGTCTGCATCTTGCGGCCATATTCGCCCCAAGCCGCCTCGCGGAGTCCGTCTCCCAGCCCGTCCGAACCGCGAAATTGCGGTCGCAGCACGGCGTAACCGCGGGATGCCATCGCCTGTGACCACCAATCGAAGCCGGGATGGTCGCGCGCGATCGGCCCGCCATGGGGAAACACGATCAGCGGCAAAGCCTTCGTCGCGCGTCCTGGCGGCAAGGTAAGATAAGCGGGAATTTCCAACCCATCTGCAGCGTGATAACGGATAACTCGATTTTCACCGATATCGGCCAGCGCGATGCCGGGATAGCGCGAACCGAGCGGCTTGGCTTCGCGCTTGCGCCGGTCGATGACGAAATATCCATCGCCGTTCGCCGGTCCCTGCACTCGGACGACGATGACCATCCGGTCCTGCGACCAAGATGCCAGCGTCACGACTTCACCCGGGAATGCCTTGGAAATTGCGTCCCAGCTGCGCTGGTCATCAGGGTTTTGAAACGCGTATTTCACCCCATTCATATCGGTGTGCGTCGCCGCGCTCAACCGCCGCGTCGCCGGATCGGAAATCAGGCCATCGGGATCAAGCCCGGCAATTGCCGGCCCCCATGTCGCCTCCTTGCCCTTTGGCGGTGCCGCAATCGGGATAGAATGAACGCCCCATTTGCCGTCGCGATAGTTCCTTATAAGCAGCGATTTGCCGTCGGCGTCGATGGCCAGCAATTCCGGCTTGTCGATATCGGCGCTCTCGACCAGCGCCTTTTGCCAACCATCGATACCGCGTAGGAACAATGTCCATTCGGCCTTGTAAGCGTCATAGTCGGACCGGGCCACAGCCTTGCCGTCACCATCGACCATCCATGCCTCGGTCTCGGGCTTGCCGGTCTCTTCCAGCACCGTCTCGCCAGTCTTCAGGTCGACACGATACAAGCCGGACACGCCGACGATCGAATTGCCGCGGCCGAACACAAAGGGCAGGCCGGGCACCACCACCATCTGGTTGCCATCCCGCCGCACTGGCATGGGCGGGGCGGTAACAATGTTCATCGTGCCCCGGACCTTGTCCATCAATCGCTTCGATGTGCGCGTTGTCAAATCCAGGTCTTGCACCTGGTACCATTCGATCAACGTGCTGCCGAGACCGCGCGGTGGCTTTGCCGTCGTCGATATCAGCGCCAGCACATGATCATTGCCTACCCAGACAAGGGTCCGCGCTTTGGCCTTTTCGACCGCTGATACCGAAATCAACTTGCCGTCCGCCATAGACCTGACCTGAATCTGCGCCTGCGTGTCGTCCCCGACAATCGCCGCATATCGTTGGCCATCGGGCGACAGCGTCACCTCGTCGACCGCCGGCAACTGGCCATACGCCGACAACGGCGGTGCCGCGCCGGCTGCGCCTGACAGGCCCAGCCAAACGCTCGCGATTGCGCCAACACAGCGTCGCCCTAATGTCATCTCATCACGCCCCGATATTGCGACCCCGCAATGATCTTGGCGGATCGCCTCGGCCCGTCAAGCGCACAATGATGAAGTCCTCAGCCGCGCAGCAACCGGATGATCGCCGAGAAATCGAGTCCCCCGCCGCCATTATTGGCAAACAACTGGAACAACGCCTCGGCCTGCGCCCCCATCGGCACGCTCGCCCCCGCCTGCGTCGCCGCCGCCAGCGCCAGCTTCAGATCCTTGAGCATCAGCGCCGTGATGAAACCACCCTGGTAATCGCGGTTGGCAGGCGATGTCGGCACCGGCCCCGGCACCGGGCAATTGGTCGTCATCGACCAGCTCTGCCCGCTCGCCTTGGAACTGATGTCGTAGAATGTCTGCGCATCGAGCCCCAGCTTTTCGGCCAGCACGAACGCCTCCGCCGTCGCCACCATCGTCGCGCCCAGGATCATGTTGTTGCAGATCTTCGCCGCCTGCCCCATCCCCGCCGCGCCGGCATGGATCACCGCCTTGCCCATTTTCGCCAGGATCGGCTCGGCCGCCGCGAACGCCGCATCCGGCCCCCCGACCATGAACGTCAACGTGCCCCCATCGGCCGCCCCCGTTCCCCCCGAAACCGGCGCATCGACCATCTTCAACGACTTCTGGGCCGCCAGTTCGTTGACCTGCCGCGCCGTCGCGACGTCGATCGTCGAACAGTCGATCAACACCGTGTCCGGCCCCGCCGCTGCAAACAGGGCATCCTGGTACGCCGCGAGAACATGCGTCCCCGCCGGCAACATGGTAATGATCGCATCGGCGCCGCTGGCCGCCGCGCGCGCCGAGGTCGCCGCGCTGCAACCATGGCTCACCGCGCGCGCCACCGCCGCCTCGGACAGGTCGAACGCCCGCACCTCATGCCCGGCCTTGGCCAGGTTGGCAGCCATCCCGCCGCCCATGTTACCGACGCCGATAAACGCAATAATGCTCATTTAATTGCCTCTTCTACCCTGTCATACCAGCGGAGGCTGGTATCCAGTCTTCCCCGCGAGCATCGAACCAGCGGCGCTTGCACCGCACCCCGGCGCTAACGCTCAAGTCCCCGTCCAGACCCCCGGCCGCTTGGCGACAAACGCCGCCATGCCTTCCTTCTGGTCCGCCGACCCGAACAGCCCATGGAACAGCCGCCGCTCGAACCGTATCCCCGCCGACAGCGTCATCTCGAATGCCGCTTCGACCTGCTCCTTGACCGCCAGCACCGCCAGCGGTGCCATGCCGGCAATCGCCTTGGCCGTCTTCATCGCCTCGTCGACCAGCTCCGCCGCCGGCACCACCCGCGCCACCAGCCCCGATCGTTCGGCTTCGGCGGCATCCATCATCCGGCCGGTCAGGCACATCTCCATGGCCTTCGCCTTGCCGATGGCGCGCACCAGTCGCTGCGAGCCGCCCATGCCCGGCGTCACCGCCAGCTTGATCTCGGGCTGGCCGAACTTCGCCGTATCCGAGGCAATGATGAAATCCGCCATCATCGCCAGCTCGCAGCCGCCGCCCAGCGCAAACCCCGAAACCGCCGCGATGAACGGCTTGCGCGTCGCCGTCACCCGGTCATAGCCGCCAAAGAAATTCGCGCCGTACATCTCGGCAAACGACTGGTCGGACATTTCCTTGATGTCCGCCCCCGCCGCAAACGCCTTCTCGCTGCCGGTCAGCACCAAGCACCGCTGCGACGCATCGCCATCGTAAGCCGCAAACGCCGCGATTAGATCGGCCAGCACCTGCGAATTCAGCGCATTGAGCGCCTGCGGCCGGTTGAGCCGCACCAGCGTAACCGCGTCATGCTGCTCGACGATCAAGGTCTCGTAAGTCATGCCGGTCACGCCATCGTCGGGATGACGAACGCGCTGCCCGTGTCCCCGACCCCGCCATCGGGCCAGCGCCCCGTTACCGTCTTGCGCTTGGTCCAGAACTGCACGCCTTCCATGCCGTGCTGGCCGATGTCGCCGAACGCACTGCGCTTCCAGCCGCCGAAACTGTGATACGCCACCGGCACCGGGATCGGCACGTTGACGCCGACCATCCCGACATTGACCCGCGCCGCGAACTCGCGCGCCGCATGGCCGTTGCGCGTGAAGATCGCCACGCCATTGCCGTATTGGTGGTCGCTGCACAGCTTCAGCGCCGCCTCGAAATCATCGGCCCGCACGATCTGCAGCACCGGCCCGAAAATCTCCTCCTGATAGCTCCGCATCTCGGGCTTGACCTGGTCGAACAGCGTCGGCCCGACAAAGAACCCGCCCTCATGCCCCTGCAACGAAAAGCCGCGCCCGTCGACGACCAGCTCGGCCCCCTCGGCAACGCCCATGTCGATATAGGATTCGATCTTCGTCTTGTGCGCCGCCGTCACCACCGGGCCATAATCGGCATCGGGGTCGGTCGACACGCCGATCCGCAGAGCCGCGATCGCCGGCAGCAATTTGTCACGCAGCCGGTTGGCCGTATCCGCCCCGACCGGCACCACGACCGGCAACGCCATGCAGCGTTCCCCCGCCGACCCGAACGCCGCGCCCGCCAGGTCACGCACGACCTGGTCGAGATCGGCATCGGGCATGATGACGCCGTGGTTCTTCGCGCCGCCCATCGCCTGGACGCGCTTGCCGTTGGCCCAGCCCTTGCTGGAAATATAATGCGCCACGTCCGACGACCCGACGAAGCTCACCGCCGCGATATCGGGATGTTCCAAAATCGCGTCGACCATCTCCTTGTCGCCGTTGACGACGCCGAACACGCCATCGGGCAACCCGGCCAGCTTGAACAGCTCGCCCAGCCGCACCGGCAAGGTCGGGTCGCGCTCCGAAGGCTTCAGGATAAAGGCATTGCCGGTCGCGATCGCCACGCCGGCCATCCACATCGGGATCATCGCCGGGAAATTGAACGGCGTGATGCCCGCCCCGATGCCGATCGGCTGCCGCATCGACCAGATATCGATGCCCGGCCCCGCGCCATGGGTAAACTCACCCTTCAGCACATGTGGGATGCCGCAGCAGAATTCGATGACCTCGAGCCCGCGCTGAATATCGCCCTTCGAATCGGCCAGCACCTTGCCATGCTCGCTCGACAGGATCCGCGCCAGCTCGTCGATCTCGGCCTCGACGAGCTCCTTGAACTTGAACATCACCCGCGCGCGCCGCTGCGGGTTGGTCGCCGCCCAGCCCGGTTGCGCCGCCTTCGCCGCCGCCATCGCCGCATCGAGCTCGGCCGCCCCGCCCAAGCGTACCTGCGCCTGCACCTTGCCACTGTTGGGATCGAAGACGTCGCTGGTCCGAACGCCGGCCGAAACCGACTGTCCGCCGATATAATGGTCGATAATGCGCATCAAATTGCCTTTCCGGTCTGTGCCCGCTGCTCTAGCGGCGGGCGCTCCGGACTTCCACCTGCGACTTTGCACGTGACATCACACGCAGGCCGCCTGCCGGCAATCCACCGCCCCGATCTCGACCTGGAACGTCGCATGGCCGATCCTGAACTTGTGCTCGACGTCATGCGCCAGCCCGGCCAGCACCGCATCGCCGGGGTGCCCACCCGGCATCACCAGATGCGCCGTCATCGCCGTATCGGTCGTCCCCATCGGCCAGATATGTAAATGATGCACCGCCGCCACCCCCGGCCGCTCGCCGAGGAACGCCGTCACCGCCTCGGGATCGATTCCCGGCGGCACCGCATCGAGCGCTAGCGCCACCGATTCGCGCATGAGGCCCCATGTCCCGCGCAGGATCACCGCAACGACAATCAGGCTCAGCGCCGGATCGACCCAATAGGCGCCGGTCTTGAGCACGATGAGGCCCGCCACCACCACCGCCGCTGAAATTCCAGCATCGGCAAGCATGTGGAGATACGCGCCGCGAATATTGACGTCGCCGTCTTTGCCCGAACCGCTACCACCCGAAAACAGCCAGGCGGTAAACCCGTTGACCAAGATGCCCATGCCCGCGACGACCATCACCGTCACGCCCGGAACCGGTTGCGGATCGCCGAGCCGCCGGAACGCCTCGACCGCAATCGCCCCGCAGGCGACGAACAGGAACACCGCATTGGCCAGCGCCGCGAGAATGCCGCTGCGCTTCAGCCCATAGGTAAAGCGCGCACTCGGCGCCCGCGTCGCCAGCCGCAACCCCGCCCACGCCACCGCCAGCCCAAGCACGTCGGACAGGTTATGCCCGGCGTCCGCCAGCAGCGCCATCGACCCCGTCGCGACCCCGAACCCGGCCTCAGCGATCACATAAGCAAGATTGAGCCCGATCCCGACCGCGAACGCCGTCCCGAAATCCTTCGGCGCATGGCTATGGCCGTGCTGCCCGTGACCAGCGTGTCCGTCATGCGTTTCGTGATCATGGCCTGCCATTCCCGACCCATAGGCGATATCGCTGCACAGGCGAAGTGCTGCCGCTCTGCCGCCGTTCAGCCGCGCCGTGTCATGATGCGCCGGTGATCGACGAACAGACCTCCAACAAGCTCAAGGGCGCCGCCGGCGCGCTGCTGCTCCAGGCCATCCTCGGCTATGCGCTGTTCATCGGCCTCTCCGCCGGCCGCCCGATGATCGTTCCGGAGCCCGTCATCCTGCCGATCTCGCCGATCGCCGCCCCGCCCGAGCCGACACCCCCGCCGCCGCCCAAGCCCACCGCCCCGCGCCCGCGCTCGACGACCGCCGCGCCGGCGCCCAAATCCATCCCCACCATCTTCGTCGCCCCGCCGCCGATCATCCCGATCCTGATCCTGCCGCCGATCACCGCCGCCCCCATCGCCGGCGACGGCGCTGCCCCCACCGCCGGCGCCGCCGCCACCGGCGAGGGACTCGGCAACGGCGAACCCGGCCCCGGCCGCGGCGACGGCGATGCCGGCGACGGCGACGGCGGTGGCGGCACCCCGCCGCGCTGGCTCCGCGGCCGCATCCGCGACTCGGACTATCCCCGCGCGGCGGTCATGGCCGAGCTCCAGGGCGCGCTTGTCGCGCGCTACCACGTCGGCACCAACGGCCGCGTCACCGCCTGCGACATCATCGAATCGAGCGGCAACGCGCTCCTCGACGAAACCACCTGCAACCTGGTCATGGAGCGCTTCCGCTATCGTCCCGCGCTCGACGAAGCCGGCCGCCCGGTCGTTTCCATGGTTTACGAAGACCACCGCTGGGTGATCGAAAAATCGCAATGACCGGCACCCCCGGAAGGGTCGGTCAGCTCCATTTCTAATGAAATGGAGCGGGCGAAGGGATTCGAACCCTCGACTTCAACCTTGGCAAGGTTGCGCTCTACCCCTGAGCTACGCCCGCTCGGCCAAGGGGGCTAACCCCGTGGCGAGCGGCGCGGTTAACACTAGGGCGCGCGCCGATGCAAGAACAATCGCCGAAAAAACTGCCTGCGACGCCAACACGCGCCCGCAATACCCCTGCAGGGTTGGCAAAGTGCCCCCCCGGCCCCCATATGGCCGAAACCGCCCGCATTGAGGATATCACCTTGGCCAGCCTCGCCACTGCCGCCACTGAAAAAGCCAGCATCGAGGCCTTCCGCCGCGACGTCGTCGATGCGTCGAAGGACGCCCTCGTTCTCGTCGACTTCTGGGCCGAATGGTGCGGCCCCTGCAAGACCCTCACCCCGCTGCTCGAGCGCGTCGTCGCCGCCGATGCCGACCGCGTCAAACTGGTCAAGATCGACGTCGACAAGAACCAGACGCTTGCTTCGCAATTTCGCATCCAGTCGATCCCGACCGTCTATGCCTTCCTCAACGGCCAGCCGGTCGACGGTTTCCAGGGCGCGCTCGGCGAATCCGAGCTCAAGGCCTTCATCGCGCGCCTCCTGGCTGGTGCCCCCCCGGCCCCTGGCGAAGTCGATGCCGAAGCCGAAATCGCCGCACTCATCGAAGCCTCCAACGCCGCAATGGCCGAAGGCGCGCACGAAGACGCTGCCGCCATGCTCGGCGCCCTCGCACAGGAATTCCCCGACCGCGAGCCCGTCGCCGGCAAATACGCGCTGGCATTGCTCGCCGCCGGCCGCACCGACGATGCCGCCGCCGCGCTCACCGCCGTGCCCGCCGAATCGAAGGACGCCGACGTAACTCGCGCCCGCGCCGCCATCGCCCTCGCTGCCGACGCCGTCCCCGTCGACGACCTTTCGGCCCTCGAATCGGAAGTCGCCGCCAACCCCGACGATCACCAGCTGCGCTTCGACCTCGCCGGCGCGCTCCTCGCCGGCGGCAACCGCGACGCCGCCGCCGACCACCTCCTCCACACTATCGCCGCCGATCGCGGCTGGAACGAAGGCGCCGCGCGCACGACCCTGCTCAAGATCTTCGAAGCCACCGGGCTCGATGACGCCTGGAGCATCCGCACCCGCGCCCGGCTGCGATCGATCCTGTTCTCATGAGGAGGGTCTTGCCATGACGGGCCACGAACCCCTGCCAGTCGCCGTGCCGGTCTTCCCGCTGTCGGGTGCACTCCTGCTGCCGCGCGGGATACTGCCGCTCAACATCTTCGAGCCGCGCTATCTCGCGATGGTCCGCGACGCGATGGCCGCCACCGGCGCCGCGAATCGGATCATCGGCATCATTCAGCCCCGCACCGAGGGCGAGCCGCCGCCACTTTACGCGGTCGGCTGCCTCGGCCGCATCGGTGACTACCGCGAAACCGAGGACGGCCGCGTCCTCGTCGCGCTCACCGGCGTCAGCCGCTTCCGCATCGCCGCCGAGCTCGATCGCACGACGCTATACCGCCAGGTCATGGCCGATTATCATGATTTCACTGAAGACCGCGACGAGCCCGACGCCCTCGCCGCCGTCGCCCGCGCCGGCCTCGAGGACGTGCTGCGCACCTATCTCGACACCCAGGGTCTCTCCGCCGACTGGGAGGCCGTCCACTCCGCCGACGATGAATCGCTCGTCACCACGCTCGCCAGCATCTGTCCCTTCGACCCCGCCGAGAAGCAGGCACTCCTCGAAGCCGACGACCTCGCCGACCGCGCCGCCACCCTCACCGCGCTGATGACCTTCGCCCAAGGCCCGAGCGGCGAAGGCGACCGGCCAACACTCCAATGAGCCTCGACCCAAAGCTGCTGGCAATCCTCGTCTGCCCGATGACCCGCACGCCGCTACGCCTCGACGAAGCCGCCCAGGAACTCGTCGCCGACAAAGCCGGCCTAGCCTACCCGATTCGCGGCGGCGTCCCGATCCTACTCATCGAAGAAGCCCGCGAATTCACCCCGCTAGAAGACTGACTTTAAAAACTCCCTCCCCCTTGAGGGGAGGGCGACTCGGCCCCAGCCGAGCGGGGTGGGGGTTCACCCGCTCGCCAATCTCAAACCAATTCACCCCGCAACAAAGCCGGCAATTCCCCCGTCTCCCCCCGCGCCTCCGCCATGAATCGCGCCTTCAGCATCGGCACCCGTTCCACCCCCGCCAGCCCGAACCGCCGCGCCGCCGCCGGGACCCGCCCCGGCACCGCGAACAGCTTGTTCAGCCCATCGGTCACCGCCCCGACCATCGAATTATCGAACCGCCGCCAAGCCGAATAGCGCTTGAGCACATCCGGTGCCCCCAAATCCTGCCCCGTCCGCGCCGCCTCGACCAGAATCTCGGCCATCGCCGCAACATCGCGGAACCCCATGTTGAGTCCTTGCCCGGCAATCGGATGGATCCCGTGCGCCGCATCCCCGATCAGCAGCAGCCGTTGCGCGCTGTAACTCGCCGCATGATGATACCCCAGCGGCCACACCGCCTGCGGGGCAATCACCTCGATCTCCCCCAAAGTGCCGTCGATCCGCGCCGCAATCTCCGCCGCCAGCGCCACCGGGCCCAGCTTGCGTGCACCAGCCGCCGCCGCCTCGTCGACCGTCCACACGATCGCTGTCCGCGGCCGCCCATCTTCACTGTCGATCATCGGCAAAAGTGCCATGGGTCCCGACGGGTAAAACAGCTCGCATGCTACACTGCCGTGCGGCACCGAATGCGCCACCATCGTCACCAGCGCCGCATTCGGATACGACCAGCTCGCCAGCCGAATCCCTGCACCCTCGCGCGTCTTCGACTTCCGCCCATCCGCCGCAACCGCCAGCGGCGCCGTAAACACCCGCCCATCCGCCAGCGTCAACGTCGCCGCATGATCATCGCGCACCAGGCTCGCCACCACCGCCGGCGCCACCAAAGTCACCAGCGGCTCGGCGCGTACCGCCTTCAACAACGCAATCCGCAACAGCCGATTCTCGACCATGATCCCCAGCGGATCGCCTTCAGCCCCCGCATCGAAATGCAAATACTGCGGCGCAATCCCGTCGGTCACCCGGATCGCCCGGATCGCGCAGCCGTCGCTGTCGAGCACCTCGCCTAGCCCCAGCGCCCGCAACATCCGTGCCGAGGCACTCGCCACCGCGCTCGCCCGCCCGTCGAACGTCGCCAGCGTCGTCGCGTCGAGGTCCTGTGCATCGACAACGATGCTTGAAACCTCGTGCCGCGCCAGCGCCAGCGCCAATGTCGAGCCGATCAGCCCGCCGCCGATAATGATCACATCTGCATTCATGCCCTCGGGTCTAGCTCATCCCATCGCAGCCCCCAAGCGGACATGATGTCCGTCCGGCGTTACGCCGCCAGCAGTCTCAGCGTCGCCGTGTCGAGGCGTTGCCGGCAGGTCTCGTCGATCCAGTCCAGCGTGTCCTTGCTCAGATAATCACGATAACCGCCGGCCGCACCGCGCCGCATCCGCAGCGCTTCGGGGTCCGTCCGGTCATAATCATGCCCGGGAATACCGCTCTCCACTTCGAGCGCACGCATCGCCTCGATGTTCGCCGCGGCAACCGCCCGGCGGACGCAATCCGCATCCGGTTCCTGCCCCAGGAACCGCAGCACGCGTGCCGTTTCGGCCTCGGGCGCGGCACTCAACCGCTCATAGGTCACCACGCAGCGCGGGTGTTTTTCCAGCAACAGCGCGCACTCGTTCAAATATTGCATCAGGTCGGGCAAGCCCTGCGCGTCGTCGCGAACGAAATCGTCGATGGTGCCGGTGTATCGGTGCTTGTGCCGCGTGGCATGAAAATAGGCCGAGACAATCACGTCGCGCGGATCGCGAACCATCATGATCACCGGAACCGGCGTGACCAGCGATCGGTAGCGGTGGCTGACGGCGATCAATGGGACCAGCCCCCGCGTCGGTCCCGCCTGATAGGCCGGTATGCCGCGTTTCCGATCCCAGTCCAGATTGGGCAGGATGCCGAACATGCTATGCAGGTCGATATCCGCCTCCAAACCGATGACATGTGCAAAATAGGTTGCCAGGATGAAACGGAACCACGTCCGCCCCGACTTGGGATAGGATATCAGCAAGGCGTCGATCGTGTTCGACGCTCGCGCCAGGCGCAGTTGCCCATAACGGGCTGTCATCCAGCCCGTAATTCGCCGCGCCCCTGATTGCGCCGTCGCCGGTCGCGGACTGTCCATGCCTCGCACATTAGCGCCATTCGCTGAAACCGCCTTGGCGCGAAAGCATATAGCGTCGGCCCTGCGGGATAGACGTCGGCGTCGCCGTTATCCCCACGGTCCCCATTTTGAGCAAATCAGACGCACGGGGATGTCTTGCCCGCCATGAAGCGCAACACCCCGACCACGCGCTTTTTACCATCTTCACTGTCGGACGTGTGATGCACCCCGTCGGTCACCGTCACCTCGGCGAGATCGAACGGGCTCATCCCCGCCAGACACGCGAGATTGACGCCATATTCACCGGGGTTCGACCGCCGCTGGTGAAATGTGTGGATGCCGCAGATCCGGCAAAAGTAATGCTTCGCCGTCCGGGTATTGAATTCGTAAAGCGTCAGCGATTCTGCGCCGCTCAAGATGGTGACATCGTCCAGCCGCGCCGTGACCGCCACTGCACCGCGCATGCGGCAATAACTGCAGTTGCACCGCATCGCGCTGGCCAGGCCATCGTTCAGCACGACACGAAATGTCACTGTGCCGCAGTGGCAGCGCCCATCGATCGGTTCACGCATCGGACCGGATTAATGCTGCCAGCGCGGAGGCGCCAGCCAGAATGCCGCGAACGCGCCACTACCGTTGCGGTCAGCCCCGTAACGGTTTACAATTGGCGACTGGTTTCACGCGCCGGGGGAATACGGCATGGCAACGCTGGCTGATACACCGGTCCTGCAACAGCCGCCGCACCGCGTCGTCGGCAACGACAGCCGCTTTTTCATGGTGTCGGCCATCGTCATGACGCTGGTCGTCGTCGCCGGTTTTTCGACGCAGCTCGCCATGGGCCGCTCGAGCTTCGCCGCGCCGCCCCTCGTCCATGCCCATGCCATCGTCTTCATGGGCTGGGTCGTGCTCTACCTGCTGCAGAATGTCTTCGTCGCCACCGGCAACACCGTCCTCCACCGTCGTCTGGGCTGGATCGGCACCGGCTGGGTGGTCGCCATGGTCGTCCTCGGCTGCATGGTTACCGTTTCCATGGTCCGCAGCGGCCAGGTGCCGTTCTTCTTCCAGCCCGTGCACTTCCTCGTCCTCGATCCGATGACGGTGTTTACCTTCGCCGGCCTCACCGCCGCCGCCGTCGTGCTGCGCCGCCAGACCGGCTGGCACCGCCGCCTGCACTTCTGCGGCATGGCGCTCCTGATAGGTCCCGGCTTCGGCCGCCTGCTGCCGATGCCGCTGCTCCCGCCCTGGGCGTTCGAAGCGACCTTCATACCCATCATGCTTTTCCCCCTTGTCGGCGTCATCGCCGACCGCCGCCGCAGTGGCCGCGTCCACCCCGCCTGGGCGTGGGGCATTGCCGTCATGCTCGGCTCGCTCGCGGTCACCAACGCCATCGCCTATGGCCCCCTCGGTCCGCCGCTCTACAACGCCATTACCGCCGGCTCGCCAGGCGCCGCGGTTCCGCCCTACGCCTTCCCGCCGCCGCCCTCCGGACCACAAGTCACCGGGCGCACCTGAGCCAATGCCTTTCCGCCTCAAAGCCTTGACCCCGGACTCCCCATCCGCCATCGTGGCCTGACAGGTTCAAAGCGTGAACGGACAGGGCTTCCGCCAGCGGGCGAGAGCAGGGTAAAGGCGGCAATGGCAACGCGCGCAGCAAATGTCTCGAAACCGCGCCCCGTCGCGCCCGGCCGCATCGCGCGTGCGCTGGGGTGGGCGAAGGCAGCGCTGCACCGCACCCTCGTCCTCGCCGGCGCGCTGGCGCTGGTCCTTGTCGCTGTCGGCCTCGTGGCCGCGCTGCTCAGCTATTCGCGCCTCGATCCCTCGCTCAACACCGTCACCGGCCGTACGCCGGTCAACATCCTCGCAGGCCCCGGTGCCCATGTCGCCGACCTGCTGCTGCAATTGTTCGGCTGGGCCGCGCTGCTGCTGGCCCCGGTCATCGCCACCGCCGGCGTCCGGCTCGCCGAGCGCCGCGACTTCGCCGTCCGCCGTGCCATTTTCGCCACGCTCGCCGGCGTCGTCGTTCTCGCCGCCGCCGCCGGCGCACTCGGCATCGGCGATCTCGGCGCCCCCTCGGGGGCCGGCGGCACCATCGGCTGGTTTGCCGGCAAGGGCGCTCAATCGCTCGGCGACACCGCGCTGCTGTCGGGCATCTCGGTGCCGTCGCTGTTCGCGGTGCTGCTGGTCCCTCTCGGCCTCGGCCTCGTCGCCTGGGGCACCGGTCTCAACCGCGCCGATCTCGGCGGCATTGCCGCGCTGTTCCACCGCGAACCCCGCTACGAGGACGACGATGACGACGCCCCGATCGCCGTCGTCCCGCGCCCGCGCCCACTGGGACGCCCCGCCGATGCCGAGGATATCCGCGCCGCGATCCAACCAACGACGCCCCGCGCCATCGTCGTCGAACCCAGCGCCCGCGCCGAACCCGGCAAGCGCGGCAACGACGAACGCCAGCCCGCGCTCGACCTCGGCGACGCTGCCATCCTGCCGAGCCTGTCGCTGCTGAAACCCCCGCCGGCCGGCCCCGCGCGCCGCGTCGATGCCGCCAGCCTCGAACAGAATGCCCGGCTGCTCGAAGGCGTGCTCGAGGATTTCGGCGTCCGCGGCCGCATCGGCGAAGTCCGTCCCGGCCCCGTCGTCACCATGTACGAGCTCGAACCCGCCCCCGGCATCAAGGCGTCGCGCGTCATCGGCCTCGCCGACGATATCGCCCGCTCGATGTCGGCGCTGTCGGCCCGCGTTGCTGTCGTCCCCGGCAAGAACGTCATCGGCATCGAGCTGCCGAACCTCACCCGCGAAATGGTCAGCCTGTCCGAACTCCTCGGCAGCCGTGCCTTCGAGGATCGCGGCGCCGTCCTGCCGCTGGTGCTTGGCAAGGATATCGCCGGCGAGCCCGTCATCGCCGATCTCGCGCCGATGCCGCACCTGCTCATCGCCGGCACCACCGGCTCGGGCAAGTCGGTCGGCCTAAACGCCATGATCCTGTCGCTGCTCTACCGGCTCACGCCGCAGCAGTGCCGGATGATCATGATCGATCCCAAGATGCTCGAGCTGAAGACCTATGACGGCATCCCGCATCTCCTGTCGCCGGTCGTCACCGATCCACCCAAGGCGATCCGCGCGCTGAAATGGGCCGTCGACCAGATGGAGGACCGTTATCGCCAGATGTCGGCGATCAACGTCCGCTCGCTCGCCAACTTCAATCAAAAGGTCCTCGAATCAAAGGCCAGCGGCAAGCCCTTTGTCCGCCGCGTCCAGACCGGCTGGGACCCCGAAACCGAGCTGCCGATCATCGAGGAGGAAGTCCTCGAGTTCGAAACGCTGCCGCTCATCGTCATCGTCGTCGACGAACTCGCCGACCTGATGATGACCGCCGGCAAGGAAGTCGAATTCCTCATCCAGCGCCTCGCCCAAAAGGCCCGCGCCGCCGGCATCCATCTCATCATGGCGACCCAGCGCCCCTCGGTCGACGTCATCACCGGCGTCATCAAGGCCAATCTCCCGACCCGCATCAGCTTCCAGGTCACCAGCAAGATCGACAGCCGCACCATCCTCGGCGAGCAGGGCGCCGAACAACTTCTCGGCAAGGGCGACATGCTATGGATGTCGGGCGGCAAGCAGCTCGTCCGCGTCCACGGCCCCTTCGTGTCGGACGACGAGGTCGAAGCCGTCGCCGAACATTGGCGCCGCCAAGGCATGCCCTCCTACGTCGAGGCCGTCACCGAGGACCCCACTGACATCGACGGCCAATGGGGCCTCGAAGGCGGCGTCCCCGCAACCCGTGCGAGTGCTGGGAGCACTGTAATTCCCGGCCCTGTCGACGACGAAGCCGACACCTATGCCCGCGCCATCGAAGTCATCGCCGCCGCGCAAAAGGCCTCCACAAGTTACCTCCAGCGCCAGCTCCGCGTCGGCTACAACAACGCCGCCCGCCTCATCGAGCAGATGGAGCAGGACGGCTTTGTCTCGAAACCTGACCACGTCGGTCGCCGCGAAGTCCTGATCGACGAAAACGGCCAGCGCCGCTGACCGTCCAGCCTAACCCCGAACGAACAGCCCTACAGTCAGCGCCAGCCCGATCACCACCACCCCGACCTTGAGCACTTTCTCCGGCAGCACCCGCAGCGCCCGCGCACCAGCATAGCCGCCGATCATCGCCCCCGCGCCGATCGCCACCGCCTCGCGCCATGCCACCGCCCCCGACGACGCAAAGATCACCGCCGCCGATATATTCGCCAGCCCAACCAGCACGTTCTTGGTCGCCGCGGCATTGCGCACCGGCATCCGCGCCAGCGTCAGCGCCGCTAGCGTCATGATCCCCGCGCCGCCGCCGAAGAACCCGCCATAGGTCGCGATAACCGCCTGGATCAGCGCCGACACCCACGCTGCCGGCGGTGCGCTGGCGGTCTTCGGCTTCGGCCCGAAACTGCTCCACGCGAACAATGCCGTCGCCGCCAGCACCAGCCACGGCACCATGTCGGCAAACACCTTGGACGGTGTGACCAGCAACAACAGCGCCCCCGCCACGCCGCCGACCAGGCTGATGATCGCCAGCACGCGAAACGACAGCCGCTCGGCGCCCGCCACCATCGATCGCCCCGCCAAGCCGGTCGTCACCTGCCCCGGAAACAGTGCCATCGTCGAGGTGATGTTGGCCAGCTTGGGGTCGAGCCCGACAGCGATCAGCGCCGGCAGCGTGATGAACGAGCCACCTCCCGCCAAGGCGTTTTGCGCCCCCGCCCAGATACCGGCACCGAACAGCAGGAGGATCATGGTCATCGTCATTCCGCGCCGGTTCTCCACGGCGTTGGCGGCCGGCGCAAGCCAAGATCGCCGTTTCGGCTTCAACTTGCCCCCCACAGACACTTTGCAAAGTCGCCCGTTCACGCTAACTTCACGCGCCCATGCAAAAATCGCGCCAACCGGCCGAGATAGGCAGGGCAGGAGTGAAAATGGCGTCCGACGAGCTATTGCTGACCAATCCCGACGACGACCGCGCCGAGGAACGCGCCATTGCCCGCCAGGGCGTGGCGCGCGGCCTGTCGGTCGACGGCATCGGCAAGAAATACGACAAGCGCGTCATCCTGCGCGATGTATCGCTGTCCGTCCGCCGCGGCGAAGTCGTAGGCTTGCTGGGACCGAACGGCGCCGGCAAGACCACCTGCTTCTACTCGATCATGGGTCTCGCCATGCCCGATTCGGGCCGCATCCTGCTCGACGGCCACGACATCACCGGCCTGCCGATGTACCGCCGCGCCGCTCTCGGCCTCGGCTACCTGCCTCAGGAAACCTCGATCTTCCGCGGCATGACCGTCGAGCAGAATATCCTCGCCGTCCTCGAAGTCGCCGAACCCGACAAGACCCGCCGCGCCGCCCGACTCGAATCGCTGCTTGGCGAATTCAACATCACCCGGCTGCGCGCCGCCCCCGCCATGGCGCTGTCCGGCGGTGAACGCCGCCGCTGCGAGATCGCCCGCGCCCTCGCCGCCAACCCGTCGATCATGCTGCTCGACGAACCCTTCGCCGGCATCGACCCCATCTCGATCGCCGACATCCGCGCGCTGGTCGTGCAACTCCGCGACCGCGACATCGGCGTCCTCATCACCGACCACAACGTCCGCGAGACCCTCGAGATCGTCGATCGCGCCTGCATCATCTACGATGGCCGCGTCCTCTTCGAAGGCACGCCGCAAGCCCTCGTCGCCGACGAAACCGTCCGCCGTGTGTATCTCGGCGAGGACTTTACCCTCTAGCCATGAGCCTCGGCCCCCGCCTCGAATTAAGGCAATCGCAGCAGCTGGTGATGACCCCCCAGCTCCAGCTGGCGATCAAGCTGTTGACCCTGACCAATGTCGAGCTCGAAGCCTATATCGGCGAGGAGCTCGACAAGAATCCCCTGCTCAGCACCTCCGACGGCGCCGACACTGCCGATGCACCAGTCGCTGCCGAAGCCGCGCCCGATGCGAGCGCCAGCGGCCTCGATACCCTGCTTGGCGGCGGCGAAGGCAGTGCCGGCTCGGGCGACACCCCCCTCGATATTGACCCCTCCGAACGCTTCCAGCATGACACCCCCGGCGACAGCGCCGACTGGGGCGCCGCCCCCACCGGCGGCGACAACGACGACCTCGATTTCGACAGTTTCGCCGCCGCCGACGCGTCGCTCGGCGAAATTCTTGCCATCCAGGCCAGCGCCGCCTTCGATGGCGCCGACCTCATCATCGCCCGCCACATCATCGATCTCATCGACGAATCGGGCTATCTCGGCGAACCCACCCAGGATATCGCCGAGCGCCTCGGCGTCGACATTTCCGTCGTCGAAGCCGTCCTCGCCGGCATCCACCGCTTCGAACCGACCGGCGTCGGCGCGCGCAATCTGGCCGAGTGCATAGCCATCCAGGCCCGCGACGCCGATCGTTACGATCCCGCCATGGCTTGCCTCATCGCCAACCTCGATTTCGTCGCTCGCGGCGATATTCCCGGCCTGATGCGCATCTGCGCCCTCGACCGCGAGGACATTGCCGACATGATCCGCGAACTCCGCCGCTACGATCCGAAACCCGGCCTTCGTTTTGGCGGTGACCGTGCCGCGCCCGTCGTCGCCGATGTCTTCGTCCACCGCGGCGACGACGGCGAATGGCGCATCGAACTCAACCAGGCCACCCTGCCACGCCTGCTCATCGACCGCGACTATCACGCCGTCCTCGAGGCCGGCGCCGACAAGTCGACCACCAATTTCCTCAACGAATGCGTCCACAGCGCCAACTGGTTGCTGAAAGCGCTCGATCAACGCGCCCGCACCATCGTTCGCGTCGCCGCCGAACTGGTCAAGCACCAGCGCGGCTTCTTCGATCACGGCGTCGGCCAGCTCAAACCCCTCACCCTGCGCTCGATCGCCGAAGCCATCGACATGCACGAATCGACCGTCAGCCGCGTCACCTCGAACAAATACATCCAATGCGAGCGCGGCCTGTTCGAGCTCCGCTATTTCTTCACCAGCGGCGTCGGCAGCTCCGATGGCGGCGAAGCCTCGTCCGCCCTCGCCGTAAAAGACCGCATCGCTCGCCTTATCGCCGCCGAAACCCACGATACCCTCTCCGACGACAAGCTCGTCGAGATCCTGCAACGCGAAGGCTTCGACATCGCCCGGCGGACCGTCGCCAAATACCGCGAAGCCCTCGGTCTCGGCAGCAGCGTCGCCCGCCGCCGCGCCCGCCTCCTCGCCGCAGCATAAACTCCCTCCCCCCTGCGGGGAGGGCGACTCGGCCCCAGCCGAGCGGGGTGGGGGTTCCGCACTCCCCCACATAAGCCAACCCCACTTCACCACCCGTTCAGACGTGCTAGACGATGCGCGTGCTCATGCGCCCCTATCTCCCGCGCCTCCTGACCATCAGCCTCGCGTCAATGGCGCTGCTGCTGCCGACCCTCGAATCGGCCGCCAACGCCCAGTCGATCCTCCGCGACGCCGAAACCGAGGACTTCTTCCGCGACATCTCGAAAGAAATGATCGTCGCCGCCAACCTCGATCCCAACTCCGTCCAAATTGTCCTCGTCGGCGATCCCAGCATCAATGCCTTCGTCACCGGCGGCCAGAACGTCTTCATCCACTCCGGGCTGATCGCCGCCGCCGACAATGTCGGCGAACTTCAGGGCGTCATCGCCCATGAACTCGGGCATATCGCGGGCGGCCACAACGTCCGCTTCGGCGAAGGCGCCGGCCCCGCCACCAACATTTCGCTGTTGTCCCTGATCGGTGCCGCCGCCGCCATCGCCGTCGGCGCGGGCGAGGCCGGCATGGCCATCCTCGGCATGGGCACCGCCATGGCGCAGGGCAAGTTCCTCAGCTTCACCCGCGACCAGGAAAGCCGCGCCGACCAGGCCGGCGCCCAGTATCTCGGCAAGGCCGGGCTCTCCGGCGCCGGCTCGATCGCCTTCTTCAAGAAACTTCAGGGCCAGGAATACCGCCTCGCCATCCCCCAGGAGAATGAATACGCCCGCACCCACCCGTTATCGGGCAACCGCATCCTCGCCTTGGAGGACATCTACCGCAAAAGCCCGTCGTGGGCCCGCCCCGCCGACAAGGCGCTCAACGATCGCTTCCTGCGCATCAAGGGCAAGCTCATCGGCTTCGTCGACGAACCGCCGCGCGTCCTCGCGCTCTATCCCGAAAGCAACCAGTCGGTGCCGGCGCACTATGCCCGCGCCTATGCCTGGCACCGCTCGGCCTATGCCGACCAGGCCGCCGGCGAGGTCGACAAATTGCTCGCCGTATCGCCCGAGGACCCGTTCTTCCTTGAACTCAAGGGCCAGATCCTGCTCGAATCGGGCAAGGCCGCCGCCGCCGTGCCGCTGCTCCGCGAGGCCGTGCTCAAGGCCCCGAATGAGCCGCTGATCATGACCCTGCTCGGCCATGCCCTCATCTCGACCGAGGATCCCAAAAACGCCGCCGAGGCCGAGCCGCTGCTCAAGCGCGCCATCGCGCGCGACCGCGAGAATCCCTTTGCCTGGTATCAACTCGGCGTTATCTACGATCGCAAGGGCGATGAGCCCCGCGCCGCGCTCGCCGCGGCCGAACGCTACAACCTCGAAGGCAATGCCAAGGGTGCTGCCGCCAACGCCCAGCTGGCGCGCGGCGGCCTGCCCAAGGGCACGCCAGACTGGATCCGCGCCGACGATATCGCGCTGGTCGCCGCCGATGAACTCGGCAAGAAGAAGCGACGCTGATGCAAAAATCCTTTCAAGATTTCATGGAGAAACGGGTGCGGATCATCTGGGCAATCGGCGCGGTCCTGCTGGCAGGCCTCGGCGGCGCCGTGCTCGCCGCGCAAACCGGCGGCCCGCCGTTCGGCACCAGCGTCGGCACCACCGATCGCGCCGCCATCGAAAAGATCGTCCGCGAATATATCCTGTCGCACCCCGAACTCATCCCCGAGGCGATGACCCGCCTCGAATCGCGCGAAGTCGGCAAGCTGCTCGCGTCGAACCGCAAGGACATCGAAACCCCCTTCGCCGGCGCCGTCGCGGGCAATCCGCAAGGGGATGTCCCCGTCGTCGTGTTCTTCGATTATGCCTGCCCCTTTTGCCGCCAAGGCCACAAGGACGTCGCCCGGCTGGCCGCGGAGGACAAGGGCATCAAAATCGTCTACCGTGACTTCCCGGTGCTTTCACCGGCCAGCGACGAGGCCGCCATGGCCAGCCTTTCGGCAGCGCTGCAGGGCCGCTACGAAAACTTCCACGACGCCATGTTCGAGACCCCTGGCAAGGTCGTCCATGAACGCACCATCGCCGTCGTGCGCAGCGCCGGCCTCAACGAGATGCGTACCGCCAAGGACCTCGGCTCGCCGGCGCTGAAGGCCGAAATCAAGAAAAACCTCGATCTCGGCCGCGCCCTGGGGCTGACGGGCACGCCGTCCTATGTCGTCGGCGACCGCATCCTGTCGGGCGCCGTCGGCTATGACGAGCTCAAGAAAGCCGTGGCGCAAGCCCGCGCCAGGACGGCGACGTCCGCCGACGCCGCCAACGAGGATACTGCCGGGTGACGCCCCTGCCGCCCCCAACGCCGCCGCGCCTCGACGTAGCGCTGACCATCCGGCGCACGCTGCAGGCCTATGCCCGCGACTTCGCTGCCGTCCTTCTCGCCGGCATCATGCTCGTCGTCCTGCCCGCGGTGCTCGCCCGCAGCATCCCCGCGGCCGGCGACTGGACCACCCTCGTCATCACCGCCCGCGCCGTGTGCGCCATGCTCTACGTCGCCCTCGTCAGCTGGGGCGTCGTCGCCCGCTATTCCGGCCGCGCCCTGCCGCCGCGCGCATTCTTGCGCGAAGGCCTCGCCCGCGCCACCCCCGGCCTGCAGGTCGCGCTGCTCGCCGGCGCCGCCATCGTCGCCGGCCTGACGGTCCAGCTATTCGCCCGCCACGGCACCCTCGCCGGCTGGGCGCTCGATGCGCTGCTGCTCGCCGCCGGCCTATGGGCGGCGTGCGTCGTCATGCCCGTCGTCCCCGCCGCGGTCGCCGAGCGCCTGTCGCCGATGCAGGCCTTCCGCCGCGCCGCCGCGCTGACGGAGGGCAACCGCAACCGCATCCTCGTGCTGGCGCTGCTGGCGCTATTCACCCTCGCCCCGACGACGATCCTCGCCATCACCGCCGGCAACCCCTGGCTCCTTGCCGGCGTCGAGCTCCTCGCCTGGAGCCTCGCCGCCACCCTGCCCGCCGTCATCTACACCGTCCTGCGCGGCGCCCAGTCACCGGATTACCAATGACCCCCACACAGTATGACTTCCTGTCGTTCGACGGCGTCCGCATCGCCTGGCACGAGCTCGGCAACGGCGCCCCCGTCGTCCTGCTCCACGGCCTGTTCAGCTCGGGGGAGATGAACTGGCGCAAATACGGCGCCGCCGCCGCGATCGCCGCCGCCGGCCACCGCGTCATCATGCCCGATTTCCGCGCCCACGGCCTCAGCGCCGCACCCCACGACCCCGCCGCCTATCCCGCCGACGTCCTCGCCCTCGATATCGAGGCGCTGATCCGCCACCTCGATCTCGCCGATTTCGACCTCGGCGGCTATTCCCTCGGCGCCCGCACCGCCGTCCGCCTGCTGGCACGCGGCCTCCGCCCCAACCGCGCGATCCTCGGCGGTATGGGCCTCGCCGGCCTGACAGGCGGCACCGAGCGCGCCGCCTGGTTCCTCAACGTCATCGCCAACGCCGACAGCTTTGCCCCCAATACCCCCGAATATGCCGCCGCCGCCTTCATGAAGCAGAACAAGATCGACGGCGAAGCAGTCGCTCATGTCCTTCGCTCGCAACAAGCAACACCGCTCGAAACCATCCGCACCCTCGACATCCGCACGCTGGTCATCTGCGGCGTCAACGACCAGGACAACGGCTCCGCGTCCGACCTCGCCATGACCCTCCCAAGCGCCGCCTACGCCGAAATCCCCGGCAACCATATGAGCGCCGTCACCAAACCCGATTTCGGCACCGCCATCGCCGCCTGGCTGCAGCACTAGCCGCTCACCTCTCCCCTCGCGGGAGAGGTCGAGAGACGCGCCCTTGCGCGTCCCGGGTGAGGGGGCCTTCCCTAACCTTGACGCCAAGCCCCACCAAGGCCCATCCCTCCCCTACAGACCCCCCAGGGAGCAGCAAAATGAAGTCCCCCCTCCTCACCCTCGCCCTGACCACCACCCTCCTCGCCACCCCCGCCCTCGCCGCCGAAGCAACCTTCCCCGTCACCCCCACCGGCGCCGCCGCCTTCATCGCCGACGCCGAAAAACAGCTCGCCGCCTTCAGCCTCGACGCCGCCCGCACCCAATGGGTCAACGCCACCTTCATCACCGACGACACCGACGCCCTCGCCGCCACCTCGGGCGCCCAAGGCACGCTCCTGTCGGTCAAGCTCGCCAAGGCCGCCGCCCGCTTCAACACCGTCAAGGGTCTCGATTTCGACACCCGCCGCAAGCTCGACTTCCTCCGCCAGGGCATCGTCCTGCCCGCCCCCGACCGCGCCGGCGCCGCCGAGGAACTGGCCACCCTCTCCACCCGCATGACCTCGACCTATGGCAAGGGCAAAGGCACCTTCAAAGGCCAGCCCACCAACGGCAACGACCTCGAGGCGCTGATGGGCACGACCCGCGATCCGGCGCTGACGAAGGAGATGTGGGAAAGCTGGCACAAGGTCGGCCAGCCGATGCGCGCCGACTATGCCCGCATGGTCGAGATCGCCAACGAAGGCGCCCGCGAACTCGGTTTCGCCGATACCGGCGCGATGTGGCGCGCCGGCTATGACATGCCCGCCGACGACTTCGCCAAGATGATCGACACGCTGCTGGCGGAGGTCAACCCGCTCTACACCGACCTCCATTGCTACACCCGTTTCAAGCTCAACGAGAAATACGGTGACGCCGTCCAGCCGAAAACCGGCCCCATCCGCGCCGACCTGCTCGGCAACATGTGGGCGCAGGACTGGAGCGCGATCTACGACGTCGTCGCTCCCAAGGGCGCCGGCGACATCGGCTACGACATCGGCGACCTGCTTACCGCCAAGGGCAAGGACCCCGTCGCCATGGTCCGCACCGGCGAGGCCTTCTACTCGTCACTGGGCTTCGCGCCGCTCCCCGAAACCTTCTGGCAGCGCTCGATGCTGACCAAACCCGCCGACCGCGAAGTCGTCTGCCACGCCAGTGCCTGGAACCTCGACAACAAGGACGACCTCCGCATCAAGATGTGCATCAAGGTCAACGCCAGCGACTTCGTCACCATCCACCACGAACTCGGCCACAATTATTACCAGCGCGCCTACAACAAGCAGCCGTACCTTTACCTCAACAGCGCCAACGACGGTTTCCACGAAGCCATCGGCGATTTCGCGGCGCTCTCGGTAACCCCCGATTACTTGGTGAAAATCGACCTGCTCGATGCCTCGAAAGTCCCCGGCGCCTCCCGCGATGTCGGCCTCCTGCTCCGCCAAGCCCTCGAAAAGGTCCCGGGAATGCCGTGGACAGCCCTTGTCGACAAATGGCGCTGGGACGTCTTCTCGGGCAAGACTCCCCCCGCCGCCTACAACCAGGCCTGGACCGATGTTCGCCTCAAATATCAGGGCATCATACCCCCCGTCACCCGCACCGAGGCCGACTTCGACCCGGGCGCCAAATACCACGTCCCCGCCAGCACCCCCTATGCCCGTTATTTCCTCGCCCGCGTCCTGCAGTTCCAGTTCTACGAAGCCGCCTGCAAGCAAGCCGGTTGGAAAGGCCCGCTTCACCGCTGCTCGATCTACGGCGACAAGAAAGTCGGCGAAAAGTTCAACACCATGCTCGCCATGGGCGCGTCAAAGCCTTGGCCCGACGCCCTGCAAGCCTTCACCGGCACCCGCGCCATGACCGGCAAGTCGATGCTCACCTACTTCGCCCCCCTCCAAACCTGGTTAAAGCAACAAAACAAAAACCAGCAATGCGGCTGGTAAGCAGCCCAACCTAAGATTGTCCTGTCATGCCAGGGAAGGCTGGCATCCAGTCGTCCGGGAAGCGGCCATATTGCCGCCCCGAACAAACCCAAAAAAAAGCGCGGGCCACAAGGCCCGCGCTCCCGTCAGACGAGGCAAGCCACCATGGCCGCCCCGCTGCCGATCCCTTTATGCCGCGAACTGGTTCATGGTGTTATCCGCGCCACCAGCCTTGAGCGCCGCTTCCCCGGCAAAATATTCCTTGTGATCGTCACCGATGTCCGACCCGGACATGTTCTGGTGCTTCACACAGGCAATCCCCTGCCGGATCTCGGCACGCTGGACGTTCTTCACATACCCCAGCATCCCGGCATCGCCGAAATACTCACGCGCCAGATTGTCGGTCGACAGCGCCGCCGTGTGATACGTCGGCAGCGTGATCAGGTGGTGGAAAATCCCCGCCCGCTTCGCCGAATCCCGCTGGAACGTCCGGATCAGTTCGTCGGCCTCGACAGCCAGCTCGGTCGCATCATAATCGACGCTCATCAACCGCGCCCGGTCGTACGCCGCCATGTCCCTGCCGGCTTCCACCCACGCATCATAGACCTGCTGGCGGAAATTCAGCGTCCAGTTGAACGATGGCGAATTGTTATAGACGAGCTTGGCGTTCGGCACGACTTCGCGGATGCGATCCACCATGCCGGCAATTTGCTCGATATGCGGCTTCTCGGTCTCGATCCACAACAGGTCGGCACCATGCTGCAACGAGGTGATGCAATCGAGCACGCAGCGATCCTCACCCGATCCGGCACGGAACTGGAACAGGTTCGAAGCCAGGCGCTTGGGCCGCATCAATTTGCCGTCGCGGTTCAAGATGACATCGCCATTCCGCGCCGTCGCCGCATCGATTTCCTCGCAATCGAGAAAGCTGTTGTACTGGTCGCCGATATCACCCGGCTCCTTCGAAACCGCGATCTGCTTGGTCAATCCGGCGCCGAGCGAGTCGGTCCGCGTCACGATGATACCATCCTCGACGCCCAGCTCGAGGAACGCGTACCGGCAGGCACGAACCTTGGCGAGGAAGTCCTCGTGCGGCACCGTCACCTTGCCGTCCTGGTGGCCGCACTGCTTCTCGTCCGAAACCTGGTTCTCGATCTGCAGGGCGCACGCACCCGCCTCGATCATCTTGCGGGCGAGCAAATACGTCGCCTCGGCATTGCCGAAACCCGCATCGATATCGGCGATGATCGGCACGACATGCGTCTGGTGATTCTCGATCGCGGTCAGCAGCTGCTTTTCCTTGATCTGGTCGCCGGCAGCCCGCGCCGCATCGACATCACGGAACATGCCGCCCAATTCGCGCGCGTCGGCCTGCCGCAGGAATGTGTACAGCTCCTCGATCAACGCCGGCACCGACGTCTTCTCGTGCATCGACTGGTCGGGCAACGGCCCGAATTCCGACCGCAGCGCCGCGATCATCCAGCCCGACAGATACAGATACCGGCGATCGGTCGACCCAAAATGCTTCTTGATCGAGATCATCTTCTGCTGGCCGATGAACCCATGCCAGCAACCCAGCGACTGGGTGTAATTCGCCGGATCGGCATCATACGCCGCCATGTCCTTGCGCATGATCGTCGCTGTATACTTGGCGATATCGAGGCCCGTCCGAAACCGGTTCTGCAACCGCATCCGCGCCACCGATTCGGCGCTGATCCCGTCCCAACTGCCGTTATGGCTGCGGATCAGGGCGTTGGTCTGGCTGATATGGTCCTGGTACGACATGGCATAATCCTGGCGAAAGTGCGGCTCGGTCAAATGGCTGTGGCGGGGCTGCATTGCTTGCTGCCTCCGCCACATCCTCCCCGTAAACACGTCTCTTGTTGCCATCCCTCTGACCCTGCGCTACGGCCACGTCAACGCAATCAGTCAAAGAATCGTGTCGAAATGTGCTGCTAAACCCTCATCAATCGGTCACATTGTAACAATCTTGACAAGCTCACCAACCCTTCTGCCGGACAACATCCTGCCCGCCACCGGCGGCCGCAAGCTGTTCGCCGGCGCCCGCATCCGGCGCATCCGGGCGGCGCGCGGCCTCACGCAAACCCGCATGGCGAGCGACCTCGGCGTTTCCGTCAGCTACCTCAACCTCATCGAGCGCGACCAGCGCCCCCTCTCCGCATCGTTCCTGCTCAAGCTCGCCGGCAGCTACGACCTCGATCTCAAATCGCTCACCGGCAACGATGGCGCCGATCTCGCCGACGAACTTGTGCGTGTCTTTACCGATCCGCGCCTGACCGGCATCGACGTACCGCGCACCGAACTCCGCGAACTCGCCGCCCGCTCCCCCGGCATCGCCCAGGCCCTCATCCGCCTCCACGCCAGCACCCCGAGCGCCGCCACCGCACCGCGCACCGGCCCGCTCGAATCGGTCGTCGCCATGATCGAGGCTGCCGGCAACCACTTCCCCGCCCTCGACGCCGCGTCCGAGGCTCTCGCCGATGAACTCCGCATGTCGGGCCCCGATCTCAACGCCGCCGTTGTCGAACGCCTGCGCGCCCGCCACGCCATCACCGTCCGCGCCATGCCCGTCGATGTCCTCCCCGACGCGCTCCGCCGTCTCGACCTCCACGCCCGCCAGCTGCAATTGTCCGAGTCGCTCGACGCCGCATCGAGGGGCTTCGCCGCAGCCATCCAGCTCGTCCTCATCGAGCTGAAGACCGTCATCGCCGAAACCATCGCCGGTGCCGGCATCACCGATCCCCTCGCCGCCCGCGCCGCCACCATCGCCCTCGCCAAATACGCCGCCGGCGCCGTGCTCATGCCCTACGCGCGCTTCCTCGCCGCTTGCGAAGCCACCGGCTACGACGTCGAACTCCTCCAGGCGCGCTTCGGCCGCGGCCTGGAACAGGTCGCCCACCGCCTCTCCACACTCGCCCGCCCTGGCGCCCGCGGCATCCCGTTCTTCTTCCTTCGCACCGATCGCGCCAGCACCATCTCCAAAAGCTTCGCTCCCGGCCCCTCGCCGATCCCCATCATCGGCGGCTGCGCGCTCTGGTCGCTCCACGCCGCCTTCGATCGCCCCGGCGAAGTCCGCCGCCAACTCGTCGAACTCGAAGACGGCCACCGCTTCCTCACTTTGTCGCGCACCGTCAAAGGCACCGCCGCCCCTTGGGGTGCGCCCCGCGCTGAATTCGCCATCGGCATCGGCTGCGACGTCCGCCACGCCGCCGCCCTCGCCTGGAGCGCCGGCCTCGAGCTGAACGGCCCCGCCACGCCCATCGGGCCGGGCTGTACCGCCTGCCACCGCGCCGCCTGCCGTCAACGCAGCCTGCCGCCGGCCGCCGCCCATCTCGCCTTCGACGAGCGCCAGCGCGGGCTGACGCCGTTCCGTTTCACCGAAGATTGAAAGGTCACACCATCATGTCGAACGGCATCCAGATCACCGGCGAAATGCGCCCCGGCTTCGACACCATCCTCACCGAGCCGGCACTCGCCTTCGTCGCCCAGCTCCACCGCATGTACGAACCGACGCGGCGTTCGCTGCTCAACGCGCGCCAACAGCATCAGCGCTGGTACGACGCCGGCAACAGCATCGATTTCGCCATGGAATCGAGCAGCGTCCGCGCCGATCCACACTGGAAAGTCCGCCCCGCCCCCGCCGACCTCACCGATCGCCGCGTCGAGATTACCGGTCCCTGCGACCGCAAGATGGTCATCAACGCGCTAAATTCCGGCGCCCAATGCTTCATGGCCTGCCTCGAGGACGCCTCCGCCCCGACCTGGCAAGTCATGGTCGAAGGCCAGGTCAACCTCCGCGACGCCGCCGCCGGCACCATCACCTTGGAAGACAAGGGAAAAAGCTACAAGCTCAACGAAACCACCGCCACCCTCATCGCCCGCCCGCGCGGCTGGCACCTCGACGAAGCCCATATGCTCGTCGATGGCGAGCGTGTCGCCGGCGCCCTCTTCGATTTCGGCCTGTATTTCTATCACAACGCGCAGCGCCTGATCGCGCGCGGCAGCGGCCCCTATTTCTATCTGCCCAAGCTCGAACATTACCTCGAGGCACGGCTGTGGAACAACATCTTCACCACCGCCCAGTCGATGCTCGACCTCCCCCTCGGCACCATCCGCGCCACCGTGCTCATCGAAACCCTGCCCGGCGCCTTCATGGCCGACGAGATCCTCTACGAACTGCGCGATCACATCACCGCGCTCAACTGCGGCCGCTGGGATTACATCTTCAGCTACATCAAGACCTTCCAGGCCGACCCCACCAAGGTCCTGCCCGACCGCTCTGCAGTCACCATGACGGTGCCGTTCATGGCCAAATACGCCGCCCATGTCGTCCGCACCTGTCACAAGCGCGGCGCCCATGCGATGGGCGGCATGAGCGCCTTCATCCCGGTAAAAGACGACGAGGAAGCTAACACAAAAGCCTTCGCCGCCGTCCGCGCCGACAAGGAACGCGAAGCCAGCCTCGGCCACGACGGCACCTGGGTTGCCCACCCCGGATTGGTCGGCGTCGCCCGCGAAGTCTTCGACCGCCTGATGCCCGAAGCCAACCAGCTCGGCGTCATCCCCGAAGGCACCGCGACCGCCGCCGACCTGACCACCGCCCCTGGCGGCCCGAAAACCCTCGCCGGCCTCACCAACAACATCAACGTCGGCCTCGGCTACATTGCCGCCTGGCTCCGCGGCCAGGGCGCCGTGCCGCTCCACAACCTCATGGAAGACGCCGCCACCGCCGAAATCAGCCGCACGCAACTGTGGCAATGGCGCGTGTCGGATGTCGTCCTCGACGGCGGCGAAACCGTCGACGCCGCCCTCATCGAACGCGTCACCGACGAACAGCTCGCGGTCTGGAAATCGCAGGTCGGCGATAACTTCTTTGCGACCGGCAAATACACCGAAGCCGCCGAAATCTTCCGCACCCTCGTCCTCGCCGACCGCCTCGAATCCTTCCTGACCGTCCCCGCCTACGAGCATTATTTCGCCAAATAGCGCCTGTCTGTACGGCCACCGCGGTGCCGGCGCGCCAATAGCGCCAGCACCGCGGCACCCAAGCCGGCACCCAAGCCGGCACCCAAGCCGGCACCCAAGCCGGCACCCAAGCCGGCACCCAAGCCGGCACCCAAGCCGGCACCCAAGCCGGCACCCAAGCCGGCACCCAAGCCGGCACCCAAGCCGGCACCCAAGCCGGCACCCAAGCCGGCACCCAAGCCGGCACCAAGGCCGGCGCCGATCGCCAACGCCGCGCCCGGTCGCATCTGCGCCTCCAGCCACAGGCTCTGGCGGCGCACATGCTGGGGCTGATCGCTCTCGATGGCGCCGTCCACCCGCGCCTCCCACAGATTGTCGGTGGTGCCGGCCGGCGGCGGCTGATCGATCTTCTGTACCGCCGCGCCGACCGCTTCCATCGCCTTGTCGAGCAAGCCGGGCGCCAGGAACGCGCCCAGCGTCGCACCCAGCCCCCAGTAGCCAACGTCGAATACCCGCCGCTGATCCTCGATCGGCGTCTCGAGCACCGTCCCGAAAACCGCAGCCGCAGCATTGTTGATCCTGGTATCGAACCCCCCGAAACGCGAGATGGCAGCCTCTGCCAGCCGCCCCGCAGCCCCTGGCTCGGCAATATCGGCAACGAAAATCCCGACGTCCCCGCCCAACCGCTCCTGAATCGCCGCCAGCGCCGCCCCCCTGCGACCCAGCAGCACGGGTCCCCGCCAGCCCTATTCCGGCGAACCCTCCACCGGCGTCGTGAAATTCCGCACCGGCATTAACCCCACCGCCGCCCTGGCCGCCTAGAACTGGCTTGCGCTTGCCGCCGCCTACAGGATGAACTTCGACAAATCGGTATCGCGCGCAATATCGCCCAGCTCACGCTCGACATATGCCGCATCCACGGTCACCGCATCCCCCGCCCGCTCGCTCGCATCGAAACTCAGCGACTCCAGCAGCTTCTCCATCACCGTCTGCAACCGCCGCGCGCCGATATTCTCGACCGCATCGTTGACCTGCTCGGCCGTCCGCGCGATCGCATCGATGCCATCGTCGGTCAGCGTCAGCGTCACGCCCTCGGTCGCCAGCAACGCCACATACTGCCGCACCAGCGACGCCTCGGTATCGGTCAGGATCCGCTTGAAATCCTCGAAGGTCAGCCCCTTCAGCTCGACCCGGATCGGCAGCCGCCCCTGCAATTCAGGCAGCAAGTCGCTCGGTTTCGAGACATGGAACGCCCCCGACGCGATGAACAATATATGGTCGGTCTTCACCGGGCCGTATTTGGTCGCCACCGTCGTGCCCTCGATCAGCGGCAGCAAATCACGCTGCACACCCTCGCGGCTCACCGAACCACCGCGCACATCACTCACCGCGATCTTGTCGATCTCGTCGAGAAACACGATGCCGTTCGCCTCGGCACTGCGCACCGCCTCGCGCGAAATCTCCTCGTCATCGAGGCGTTTGTCCGACTCCTCCGCAACTAGCGCATCCCACGCCGCCTCGACGCTCATCTTGCGGCGCTTTGTCCGCCCGCCCATCGCCTTGCCGAACATATCCGATAGATTGATCATCCCGACCTGCCCCGGCTGCATCCCCGGCATCTCGAAACTCGGCGCATTCTCGGCGACTTCGATCTCGACTTCGCGGCCCTTCATGTCGCCGGCGCGCAGCCGCTCGCGAAACGCCAGCCGCGTCGCCTCGCTGGCGTCCTTGCCGACCAGCACATCGAGCAACCGCGTCTCCGCCGCCGCCTCGGCCGCCTCCTTCACCCCCGCCCGGCGCACCTCGCGCACCAGCCGAATCGACTCCTCGACGAGGTCGCGAACGATCGAATCGACATCGCGCCCGACATAACCGACCTCGGTGAACTTGGTCGCCTCGATCTTCAAAAACGGCGCGCCCGCCAGCTTCGCCAGCCGCCGCGAGATCTCGGTCTTGCCGCACCCCGTCGGCCCGATCATCAGGATGTTCTTCGGCGAAACCTCGTCGCGCAGATCATCGCCCAGCCGCTGCCGTCGCCAGCGATTGCGCAGCGCCACGGCAACCGCGCGCTTGGCGTCGCTCTGCCCGACGATGTGCCGGTCCAATGCCGCGACGATCTCGCGCGGCGTCAGGCCGGGCTCGGGGTCTGCTGTGATGTTCATCTGGGGGTTCATACCACGGGCTCCGCTTTGAGTTCCGGCTTCGATCCGGGCCGCGCCGCCAACGCATTGGCGATCGGCCCATCGACGACGCGGGTCACCCACGCCGGATATTGCAATTCGGGCCGGGTCGCCCCGTCCAGCCGCTTCAGTTCCTCGGCCGTCAGCTCGATGCCCGTCGCCGCGATATTGTCATCGAGCTGCGACAGCTTCGAAGCGCCGACAATCACGCTCGACACTTGGCGGTTGGCCAGCACCCACGCCAGCGCCACCTGCGCAACGCTCGCCCCGCGCCCCGCACCGATTGCGCGCAGCACATCGACCAGCGCAAAACCCTTGTCCTTGTCGAACGGGATCATGTCGAACCCCGACAGCCGGTTCTCCGGGTTCTTCAGATTCTCGCGCGTGTATTTGCCGCTCAGGAACCCCCCGGCCAGCGGGCTCCACGCCGTCAACCCGAGCCCGTACCGCGACATCATCGGCAGCACTTCATGCTCGATCCCGCGGCCCAGCAGCGAATACATCATCTGGACATGGCTGAACGGTGCCCAGCCATTGGCGCGTTGCAACTCGATCGCCGCCGCCACCTTCCACGCCGACCAGTTCGACACACCGAGATACCGCGCCTTGCCCGCCTTCACGATCGCATCGAGCGCCGCCAGCGTCTCCTCCAATGGCGTATTCGCATCGTCGCGGTGCGCCACATAGACATCGACATGATCGGTCCCGAGCCGTTTCAAACTCTGGTCGATCGACCAATGCAGATGCGCCGCCGACAGCCCGTTCCGATTGAGCGGCGCTCCCGTGCGCCACCCGGCCTTGGTGGCAATCACCACCTCGTCCCGCCGCGACCCGAGCGCCTGCCCGAGCATCGCCTCCGATTCGCCGCCCGCATAAACGTCCGCCGTATCGAAGAAATTGATCCCGGCATCGATCGCCCGGCCAACCATCGCCGCCGCGTCACCCGCCTCGGTCTTGGCAATCGCCGAATTCCCGCCGCCTTGCGTAAACGTCATCGTGCCCAGCGACAGCCGCGACACAATGAGCCCCGTGTCACCCAAACGACTATAAAGCATCAATAATTCCCATCACGATTCGATATTCTCGACCGTCAGCTGGTCATTGGTGTAAACACACAGTTCCGCCGCAATCGCCATCGCCCGGCGCGCAATCGCCTCGGCATCATGCTCCGAATCCGCCAGCGCCCGCGCCGCCGCCAGGGCAAAATTGCCCCCCGACCCGATCGCCGCAATCCCGCCGATCGGCTCGAGCACATCGCCCGTCCCGGTCAGCACCAATGTCACGTCTTTGTCGGCAACGATCATCATCGCCTCGAGCCGCCGCAGATACCGGTCCGTCCGCCAATCCTTGGCCAGTTCGACCGCCGCCCGCGTCAACTGCCCGGGAAACCGCTCGAGCTTGGCCTCTAGCCGCTCGAACAAGGTAAACGCATCCGCCGTCGCCCCGGCAAAACCGCCGATCACCAGTCCGCCTGGCCCAAGCCGCCGAACCTTCTTGGCATTGGGTTTCATCACCGTCTGTCCCATCGTCACCTGGCCGTCACCGGCAACCGTAACGCGGCCATTCTTGCGCACCGACACGATCGTCGTGCCATGCCAGTCTGGAAATTCTGCCATGAGTGGATTTGGCTTTCGCTGGAATTATTGCTTCCGCCCCGATGTAGGAAGGCGCACCGCCAGCGAAAAGGGCAGCGCCTTTTCGGCAGTATTTGTGACAGCGTGGTAACGGTCACAGGCATCTGCTAACGCCCTCGCATGGCACCCCCCGGCACCCTCATCCGCCACGATCTCTCCGCCGCGCGCCCCCGCCCGCCGCGCGGCGCGCTCGTCGAGATCTGGCACTGGTGCGGCTCTGCCTTCCTCGCCCTCGGCGGCTGGCGCCTCCGCGGCGATTGGCCGGCCGACCCCAAATGCGTCATCATCGCCGCCCCGCACACGTCGGTCTGGGACGGCATCTGGATGATCGCTGCTGCTGCCAAATGGCGCATCCGCCTGCGTTACATGGGCAAGAAAAGCCTCACCGAGGGTCCCTTCGGCGGCATCGTCAAATGGACCGGCTGCATCCCCATCGATCGTTCAAAGGCCAACGACGTCGTCGGCGCGATGAAAACCGAATTTGCCGCCCGGACCGACCTGACCCTCGCCGTGCCTCCCGAAGGCACCCGCGAACGCACCGAAAAATGGAAATCCGGCTTCTACCACATCGCCGTCGGCGCCGGCGTGCCGATCCTGTTCGCCGTCATGGACTATTCCCAGAAAACCGTCAGCCTGCCCGCCACCTTCTGGCCCAGCGGCGACTATGAAGCCGACCTGCCGATCATCCAGTCCTTCTATCAGGCCGCCCAGGGCAAATACCCCGAAAACTTCGTCCTCACCGGCAACTAAACCCCCCTCCCCAACCTGTCATGCCAGCGCAGGCTGGCATCCAGAACACGGACCGCCCGCCCACAGTCGAGCATCAACCAGAATTGCCATCCCGGGCACGGTCCGCGACCCAATTTCTTGTCCGCGCAACCGCACCCAATCCCCCCGCCGGCGTTCCCTTTCCGCCCACCCCCCGCTATAGCTCCGCCCACATCCGCCGCCCCCAAAAAGGTACCGCCCGTGTCAAAGGCCTCCGTCCCCGTAAACCGCGTCGTCCTCGCCTATTCGGGCGGCCTCGATACCAGCGTCATCCTCAAATGGCTGCAACAGACCTACGGCTGCGAAGTCGTCACCTTCACTGCCGATCTCGGCCAGGGCGAGGAACTCGAACCCGCCCGCGCCAAGGCCGTTTTGATGGGCGTCAAGCCCGAGCACATCTTCATCGAGGATCTCCGCGAAGAATTCGTCCGCGATTACATCTTCCCGATGATGCGCGCCAACGCCCTCTACGAAGGCCTGTATTTGCTCGGCACCTCGATCGCCCGCCCGCTGATCGCCAAGAAACAGATCGAAATCGCCAAAAAAGTCGGTGCCGACGCCGTCAGCCACGGCGCCACCGGCAAGGGCAACGACCAGGTCCGCTTCGAGCTCGGCTATTACGCCCTCGCCCCCGACATCCGCATCATCGCCCCCTGGCGCGAATGGGATCTCAACTCGCGCGAACAGCTCATCGCCTTCGCCGAAGCCCATCAGATCCCGGTGTCGAAGGACAAGCGCGGCGAAAGCCCGTTCTCGACCGACGCCAACCTTCTCCACACATCGTCCGAAGGCAAGGTCCTCGAAGACCCGTGGAACGAAGTCCCCGACTATGTCTATTCGCGCACCAACAGCCCCGAAGACGCCCCCGACGTCGCCCAGTACATCACCATGGACTTCGAAGCCGGCGATCCGGTGGCAGTCGACGGCGAACCCCTATCGCCCGCTAACCTGCTGGCAAAGCTCAACGAACTCGGCAAGCTTCACGGCATCGGCCGCCTCGATCTCGTCGAAAACCGCTTCGTCGGCATGAAGTCGCGCGGCATGTACGAAACCCCCGGCGGCACCATCCTCCACCTCGCCCACCGCGGCATCGAACAGATCACCCTCGACCGCGGCGCCGCGCACCTGAAGGACGAACTCGCTCCCAAATACGCCCAGCTGCTCTACAACGGCTTCTGGTTCAGCCCCGAACGCGAGATGCTCCAGGCCGCCATCGACCATAGCCAGGCCAAGGTCAGCGGCACCGTCCGCCTCAAGCTCTACAAGGGCAGCGTCAGCGTCGTCGGCCGCAAGTCCCCCAACAGCCTCTATTCGGCAAACATCGTCACCTTCGAAGACGACGCCGGCGCCTATGACCAGCGCGACGCCGAAGGCTTCATCAAACTAAACGCCCTCCGCCTCCGCCTCCTCGGCCGCCGCGACGGCAAGTAGAAGCCTATCTTACTTCCCCTTCCCTATTTCTAGGGAGGGGTCGGGGGCGGGTGACTTACTTACTTACTTACTTCTGAGCCGCGATTGCTAAGGGCCGCGGTGTGCGCCGCCGCCAAAGCGCCCGCTAAACCGGGAAAGCTGTCCTACACCCCCAATTTCCGCTACCCAGCCGCCCGCTCTTTGAATCGGTCGGCACAAGCAATAACCGCCTCGCGCGGCCCCAAACCCGCGCGAAAATCGCAGCTCCCCCTCGATTCGTCATGCCGAACTTGTTTCGGCATCCATCGCGGCGCAATGCGAGAACCGGCAGTCTAATCCGAGACCGTCCCGCGCCGCCCGCAAGAAAACCTGCGAAAGCGGAAAATGCGGAACATGTTAACCTATTTGTGGCGGAATTGCGTGCCCCAACCCTGCCCCAGCTTGGCACACAACCAATCGAGCTGGTCCAAACTTGCAAAGCGAATCGTCAACGACCCACTCGCCCCGCCAGCCGCAACCGCCAGTGCCACCGGCATCCCCAGCCCTTCCGAAAGCTGCACCTCGAGCGCATCGATATTCGCGTCGTTCCCCGCCCCGCCGCCAGCGCCCTCGACCACCAACCCATGCTGCGGACGCACCTTGCCCGCCGCCAACTGCTCCACAGCCCGCACCGACAGCCCCTCGGCCACCGCCCGCAGCGCCAGCGCCTCCGGATCAGCCGCCGCCGCCAGCGCCCGCGCATGGCCCATCGCCAGCTTGCCCTCCTCGACCATCTGCTGGACGCTCTCGGGCAGTTCCAGCAGCCGCAGCAAGTTCGTCACATGGCTCCGCGACTTGCCGACGATGCCCGCCAGCACCGCCTGGGTATGGCTGAAATCGTCGATCAAGCGCCGATACCCCCGCGCTTCCTCGATCGCATTTAGGTCGCTGCGTTGGATATTCTCGATCAGCGCAATCTCGAACGCTGCCCGGTCATCGAGCGGCCGCACCACAGCCGGCATCTCGTGCAGCCCCGCCGCCTGCGCCGCCCGCCACCGCCGCTCACCCGCGACGATCTCGTACCGCCCGTCCGCAACCGGCCGCACCAGGATCGGCTGCAACACCCCATGCGCCCGCACCGAGGCGATCAGTTCGTCCATCGCCTCGGCAACGAAATGCCGCCGCGGCTGCTTCGGGTTCGCCCCGATATCCGCCACCGCCAACCGTGCCACACCCGGTGCATTGGCATCGACGGGCGTCGCCGCCTCTTCCAAAAGCGCCGAAAGACCCCGACCAAGTCCAGAAACCCGTCTCTTTTCAGCCATTTAACCCACACTTTCCGGTGCACTGAACGCCTGTGTCCGCTGCAAAAGCTCACGCGCCAGTGCGACATAGGCCTCGGACCCCGCACAGCGGCTGTCGTACAGCAACGCCGGCAACCCATGGCTTGGCGCCTCCGACAATCGCACGTTGCGCGGGATCGTCGTCTTGAAGACCTTGTCGCCCATTACGGCACGAACATCGTCGCTGACATTCTCGGTCAGCTTGTTGCGCCGATCGACCATGGTCAGCACAATGCCGAGCAGTTGCAATCGCGGGTTGAGACTCGTTCGAACCCGCTCGATTGTCCCGAGCAACTGGCTAAGTCCCTCCAGCGCAAAGAATTCGCACTGCAACGGCACCAGCACCGCATCCGCTGCAACCAGCGCATTCACGGTCAGCAGCCCCAGCGACGGCGGGCAATCGATGATCACATGGTCACGCGCCGGCAGTGTCGCCAAAGCTGCCTCCAACCGATGACTGCGCCGGTCGAGGTCGATCATCTCGATCTCCGCGCCCGACAGCGCCGGCGTCGAAGGCATCACCTCGAGCCGCGGGATCTGTGTCGCCCGCACCGCCTGCTCGGCCGCAATCTGCCCAAGCAACACCTCATAGACCGAAGCCTGGCGTGTCCGCCGATCAAGTCCGAACCCGGTCGAGGCATTGCCCTGCGGATCGGCGTCGATAACCAGCACCGACTGGCCGGCCGCGGCCAATGCCGTCGCCAGGTTGACCGCTGTCGTCGTTTTGCCGACGCCGCCCTTTTGATTGGCCACCGCGATGATCACAGGCGCTTCACTCCACTTGCCACCACGATTCGCGCGTCGGGGTCAGTGATACTCGGCACCAGCACCCGATCAAAGGAGAACCCGCGCTCTGCAAATTCAAGCTCTTCCATGACCTTCACGCCCTTGGGCAGCAACCACTTGGTCCCCGACCCGGCATAGGCGAGTCCCCAATCAAACAACTGGTACAGGTTTGCCAGTGCCCGCGCCGTGACCACATCGAACTTCTGGCGCGGCAACCCTTCGATCCGTCGATTCTCGATCACGACCTGGCTCCCTAAGCCTAACACCCAAACAACTTCGGTCAAAAACCGGCACTTTTTCGCGATTGATTCAACCAGCGTCACTCTGGCGCCACCATCAAGAATTGAAATAATGAGCCCTGGAAACCCCGCGCCAGCCCCGATATCGAGCCATGATTTCCCCATCCCTGCCAGTGGCAAAAGCTGCGCCGAATCAGCGAAATGGCGTTCCCACAGCACCGGCAACGTGCTGGGACCGACAAGATTCATCCGTCCCTGCCACTCATTTAGCAACGCGGCATAGGAGTCCAGCTTCGCCAGTGTTTCACGTGGAACATTTAGCCGCTCGATGAACGCATCACGCCCTGTCATGCGGCTTTGCGCGTATACGGCAACAATGCCACCAATGCTGCCGGCGTCACGCCAGGAACACGCCCAGCCGCCCCAAGCGTCGCCGGCTGGGCCCGCGTCAGTCGTTCGATCATCTCACAGCTCAGTCCAGCCACGGTCCGGTAGTCGATGTCCGCTACAAGCTTCAAACCTTCGTCCCGCCTGAATGTCGCCACGTCATCGTCCTGCCGCTCTACATAACTGACGTAGTTGGCATCGACCGCCAGTGTGGCAAACAACGCCGCCGGAATGTCGGCCATCTCGGGCCAGACCCGTAAAGCAGCGTCACGATCGATCGCCGGGAACCGAAGCCACTCGAATGCCGTCCGCACAACACCGTCCTGCCTGGTCTCGATGCCAAAAATCTTAAGTCTTGCCGGTGAAGCCGTAAGCGTGTTGAGCAAAGAAAGCGCCGAATCTTTTAATGCTAAGTGCGCCGCGAAATCCGATTGCTGACCCCCGCTGACCAGAGCGTTGGCAATCCCGATTGGCGTCAGACGCTCAGCGGCGTTGTCGGTACGTAAACGCAAGCGATACTCGGCGCGTGACGTAAACATCCGATACGGCTCACTAACACCCTGAGTCGTCAGATCGTCGATCATCACACCGATATACCCAGTCGCCCGATCGACAATCACTGCGTCGCTACCCAGCACCAGCGCAGCAGCATTGGCGCCGGCTATGAGCCCCTGTGCTGCGGCCTCTTCATAACCGGTCGTCCCGTTTATCTGCCCAGCCAGAAAAAGACCCGGCAGCGCAGTGACCGCCAACGCCGGCGAAAGCGCGCGCGGATCGACATGATCATACTCGATCGCATAGCCCGGCTTCAGGATAACCGCCCGCTCCAGACCCGGGATCGTCGCCATGAAAACCCGCTGCACATCGGCCGGCAAGGACGTAGAGAGACCATTGGGGTAAATAGTGAAGTCATCATAGCCCTCAGGCTCCAGAAAAACCTGGTGACCATCACGATCGCCAAAGCGTACGACCTTGTCCTCGATCGATGGACAATAACGCGGCCCGACAGAACTAACGTGCCCGCCATAAAGCGCCGACTTGCCAAGGTTCTCGCGAATGACTTGATGCGTCTCCGGCGTGGTCCGCGTCACCGCGCAGGGCAGCGCCGGCGTCATGCCCCCCTCCGACCGTCCCAACTGTGGGCGATCGAAGTCCCCGACCTGCCACTCGAGTTTGCCCCAATCGATCGTCCGACCGTCGAGCCGCGCCGGTGTACCAGTCTTCAACCGTGCAACCGGCAAACCCAGTGCGCGCAGCCCATCGCCAAGGCTAGAGGCCGATGCGCCACTTCGCCCACCGTCCTCGCGCTCCGCACCCAAGTGCATCACGCCACCCAGGAAAGTCCCGGTGGTCAATACTATCGCCCCCGCGCGCAAAGCGCCGGCGTCGGTCAAGACACCGCAAACGCGTCCGTGTTCGACGATCAGCTCCTCAACCTTCACGACAACAATCTCAAGCCCGGCTTGCATCGCAAGCACATCGGCCATCGCCGCCCGGTAGCGCTTGCGATCGACCTGGGCACGTGGACCGTGAACTGCCGGCCCCTTCGACCGGTTCAAGACCCGTGACTGAAGCCGCGCAAGATCCGTGACCAGCCCCATGATCCCACCAAGCGCATCGACCTCGCGGACTAAATGGCCCTTGCCGATCCCGCCAATGGCAGGATTGCACGACAAGGTGCCGGGATCAGCCCGATCTAGAGTGAGCAAGGCAACACGTGCGCCGCGACGGGCCGCAGCTGCGGCTGCCTCACAGCCAGCATGGCCGGCACCAACAACGATAACATCGAACGATTTCATTTCGAGACTTTAGCGTCAAATGAGGGAATGTTCCACGTGGAACACGCCAGCCGGCTATTTGCCGATGCAAAAGCGCGAAAATATCCGATCGAGCACGTCATCGACATCCACGCGCCCAGCTATCCGCCCAAATGCCCGGGCGGCCATCCGAAGGCCCTCAGTTCGAAGTACGGCGTCTTCCACCGCCGCTGCGCCGCGCAAAGCCTCGGCAGCATCCCCGAAAGCCGCCGCGTGCCTGGCATGGGACAACAAGGCGGGCTCACCCGGCCGAACCACCGCAGCCGCCCATGCCGACAACGCGGCGCGCAAAACAGCCAATCCATCGCCGCGCGTCGCCGAAACCGCGAAGACTTGTTCGCCGGCAGCCGGCAAGATATCCATCGTATCGATCTTGTTCACGACCAGGAAACCCGCGCTCTCAACGTCGGCTCGCGGCACGTCGATAACCTCGATCACAAGATCGGCATCCGCCACGCGCATCCGCGCCCGGCGGATGCCTTCGGCCTCAATTAGGTCGTCGGTCTCGCGCAGCCCTGCGGTGTCGATCAACACGGCCGCGACGCCGTCGAAGTCTATCGGAACTTCGATGGCATCGCGCGTCGTCCCCGCAATCGAAGTTACAATCGCGACATCTCGCTCCACCAAAGCATTGACAAGGCTAGACTTTCCGACGTTTGGCGCCCCCGATATGGCAATCGTCAGGCCATCACGCGTGCGCGCCCCCCGCTTGGCATCCGCCAGCGCCGCGTCGAGCTCGTCGACCAGTGCCAGCAGTTCCACTTGCGCCGCCTTGTTCAACTGCGCCGCGACATCCTCCTCATCCTCACCGAAATCCAGCGCGGCCTCAGCCTCTGCCAAGATCATGATACACCGCTCGCGCCAAGCATCGGCTACTCTGCTCAGCGTACCACCCGCCAACGCCAATGCCTGATCCCGCTGCGCGGCAGTTTCCGCGGCGACCAGATCGGCCAACCCCTCGACCTGCGCCAGATCAATCCGCCCGTTGGCAAATCCGCGCCGCGTGAACTCGCCAGCCTCTGCCAGTCGAACGTCTGGCATTGCGGTCAATGCTGCCAGCACCCCCGACACAACTGCAATTCCGCCATGAAGATGCAGTTCGGCCAAATCCTCTCCGGTCGCACTTGCCGGCCCGGGAAACAAAACCACCATCGCCGAATCGAGCACAACTCCGCTGACTCGATCGACCAACCTGCGTAGCGCCATCTGGCGAGCCACAGGCAATGCCATGACCGTCAGCGCCGCTACACCCGCAAACGCAGCCGGCCCCGATATCCGTATAACCGCAATAGCCGCCGGTGGCCGGCCCGAGGCCAGCGCTACAATCGTCGCAACCGTCACTGTCCGGCTAAGCTCAAGATCCAGCTTTCGGCATCGCCGACAGGAACAGCTTCTGCCATTGCTCGAAGCCATCGGCGATCCCGGGCATCCACGCCCGTGTCATTTTTTCAAAATCCGCCGGCGTCACGCCTTCCGAGATCGTTGCCTTCAGCCGTTCGATATAAAGGTCGTGAACCGGCGCGAGATCCGGCAAACCAAAAAATGCTCTAGCTTCTTCAGGAGTGCACTCGATCACGAAATTGACCTTCATCGTTTAGCCTCTCCGCAACTTGGCACGTCTGTTTCGCTAGTCTAGCTTCGGTAATCAACAAAGGCAAAAACGCCGGCAAGACATTAACACTCCTGACGGCCAAATTCAGAAGATTTACTTTCTCAAGCACTTACCGCGCAGCATAAAGGAAAACAATCATGGCAGCCATCCAGTTCGCATTGATCGGCGGCCCAGATGTGCTCACCATTCACGAGAGCCGAATCCCCACCCCCGGCCCAGGCGAAATCCTGATCCGCCAAACCGCGATCGGGCTCAACTTCATCGACACCTACCACCGCACCGGCCTCTACCCCGTCCCCCTCCCCAGCGGGATCGGCCTTGAAGCGGCCGGCGTCGTCGAGACCGTCGGCCCCGGCGTCACCCTCACCCCCGGCACCCGCATCGGCTATTGTTGGGGTCCCATCGGCGCCTACGCCAGCCACCGCGTCATCGCCGCCGATCGCGTCGTCGTCCTCCCGGACGGCGTCGGTGACGAAGCTGCCGCCGCCGGGCTCCTCAAGGGGTGCACCACCGAATTCCTCGTCGAGCGCTGCGCCCGCATCCAGCCCGGCCAATGGGTCCTTGTCCAGGCCGCTGCCGGCGGCGTCGGGCTCCTCCTCGTCCAATGGCTCAAGCACGTCGGTGCCAACGTCATAGCCGTCGCCGGCTCGCCCGAAAAAGTCGCCATGGCCCTCGCCCACGGCGCCGATCACGGTATCGTCTTCGCCGGCGACCTAGCCGCCCAGGTTCGCGCTCTCACCGATGGCCGCGGCGTCGATGTCGTCTTCGATGGCGTCGGCAAAACGACCTTCGAAGCCTCGCTCGACAGCCTGTGCCGCCGCGGTCTCCACATCAGCTACGGCAACGCTTCCGGCGCCGTCGGACCCGTCGATTTCAGCATCCTGGCGCGTAAGGGCTCACTATTCGTTACTAGGCCGACGCTATTCGATTACTACACTAGCCGCGCCGAGATCGAGACCCACGCCGGCCGCGTGCTCGAACTGATCGCCTCGGGCGTACTCAAGGTCAACATCGACCAGCGCTACGCCCTCAAGGATGCCGCCCAGGCCCACCGCGATCTCGAAGCCCGCAAGACCACCGGCTCCACCATCCTCATCCCGTAGATTTCAGCCCCCCGTAGCACCGCCAAGGGCCGTCCGCACCGCATCGGCATCGCTCAATATCTGCCAGGCTGCCTGCACGGCGCGAAACCTGTCAGCCGCCGCCGCATCGGTGCCCGCCACATCCGGGTGACTGGCCTTCGCCGCCGTCCGCCACGCCGCCTTGACGAGCAGCATGTCGGCGTCCGGATCGAGCCCCAGCAGCGCCAGCGCGTCGAGCTCGGCGCGGCTGCGCGTGCCGTCACCCGGCCCGCCCCACTCCCAATGCGACGCACTCTTATACTTGGTCTCGCCCTGCTCGCTGGCCTCGCGCGCGGCGGCTTCCTCGGGTGTCAAACCGGCAAAATAATCCCAGTTCGCATTATATTCGGCGGCGTGTTTCTCGCAAAAATACCAGCGTTCGGGCCGATTCGGCGCTTTCGGAGCCGGCCTGTCGCCGGCATTGGTGCAGCCGTGCCGGTCGCAGATCCGCACTTCCACGGCCGCGCTGCCGCTGCCATACGGACGCCAGCGCGGGAATCCCCAGTCATCGGTGCGCCGGTGTCGGGTCATCGCTTCGAAGCTCGGCTCCTTCCCGGCTGCACCATGCGGCCGGGTGTTCCACTTAATCGGCCCGAGCCTGAATCGCTACCCCAGTTTCCGGCGCCCCGCCAGCATCAGCGCCGCAGGAACCCCATGATCTCGTCGAGCGGATTGCCGTCCTTGTTGGTATCGATCATCGAAATCAACGCACCGGCCGCGCCGCCCATACCGCCTTGTTGGGCATTGCCGCCGCCAAGCAACCCGCCGAGCATTCCGCCCAATCCACCGCCAGCCGCCCCGCCCACGGTCCCGGTGCCATTGCCCAGCGCACTCGCCGCCATCGTCGCGATCATCGGCAACAACGCCTTCAACGACCCGACATCGAGCCCTGTCTGCCCGGCTGCCTTGTCGGCTACGGCGCGCGAAACATCCTTCGAACCAAAGATCGTGCCTAGGATATCATTACCTTGCGCCACGGCACCATCGCCGCTGGCGGAGCCCGTGTACGATGCCGCGGCTTCCGCCAACTGGTCGACGACCGAGCCATTGCCAGCCTGCGCCTGCTTCGCCAGCCCACCTGTAACCGCCGGCAACAGCGCCGCAACGGCACCCTGCGCCTGTTCGGGCGAGATGCCGACCCGCGCCGCCATCGCCGCAATCGCATCGGCGCCGCCCATGCGAGCAATCATGTCCATCATTTGCTGCGACATCGCGGTCACTCCCTGCTTATCTACCAATGCCGAAACGATACAGCGTTCCGGTGACAACCGCGAGTCGGCCTGCCTGCCGAACACACTACCACAGCCAAGTTTCCACATTCGCCACCGGTTCGCGGTTTTGCGCCGTCAACATCGCCCGGACGGTCCGGATCGCCACCCACACGATCAACAGTGGATAAATCAGGTACCCGGCCAGCCCCAAGGTCAGGATCGTCGGCACGACGGCCAGAATCCCGAGCACGAGGCCAACCCAGAACGTTCTGATATGAAAGCGAAAATGGCTGGTTTCCCAGTTACCAGGCACGTCGTCCTTCCAGACATATGCCATGACCAGCCCGATCAGCATGGTCAGCCCGGTCACGAGGCTGGCGAGGTACAGCAGCGCCACAATCGTCGGCTGGTTGAAATCGAAACCCTTTGCCGTCGGATCCGGTTCGGTCATCAAATCTCTCCCACCACGCGCTGCGACCAGATGAATGCGCCCCCGCAGCCTCCGGAATGTGCCGCTACGGCGCCATTCCTGCAAGTCCCGGCCCACAGCCCGCCCCGCACTGGACGCGCGCCGCGATATGCCGGACAGTCGCCGAGATGCTGGCCCTTCTCTCTGCACGGCGCTTCGGGCCGCTGTTTGCCACCCAGTTTCTCGGCGCCTTCAACGACAATCTGTTCAAGACCGCCTTCATCTTCCTCGTCGCCTTCCAGCTGCGTGCCGGGGACCCTGCCGGCGCCGCGACGCTCGCCGTCGTCGCTACGGGCGTCTTCATCCTGCCGTTCCTGCTGTTCTCCGGTCTATCCGGCGAAATCTCCGACGCCCGCGACAAGGCCGTAATCGCCAGGCTGGTCAAGGGCGCCGAAATCGCCTTCATGGCGCTCGGCGCCATAGCATTGGCGCTCGAATCGGAAGTCTTCGCGCTCGGCGTCATCTTCCTGATGGGCGTCCACTCGACCGTTTTCGGCCCGGTCAAATACGCCATCCTGCCCCAGCACCTCGCCGCCAATGAATTGTTGCTCGGCACCGGGCTCGTCGAAGGCGCCACATTCGTCGCTATCTTGCTCGGCCAGATCGCCGGCGGCCTGCTACCGATTGCGCTGGTCGGCCCGGTCGCGCTCGGCGTCGCCATCACCGGCTGGCTCGCCTCGCGCCTGATCCCGCCGGCGCCGCCGAGCAGCACGATCCCCATCGACTGGAACCCTGTCTCCGCCTCGCGCCGCGCCTTGGGAGAAGCCTTCGCCAGCCGCGAACTCCGCATCGCCACCATCTGCATCAGCTGGTTCTGGGCGCTGGGCGCGGTCTATACGACGCAGTTCGTGCCGCTCGCCAAGAACGATCTCGGCGGCACCGAGGGCGTCGCCACGCTGTTCCTCGCTGCCTTTTCGATCGGTGTCGCCTCGGGTTCGGCAGGCGTCAGCCGCTTGCTCGGCGGCCGTATCTCGACCCGCCTGTCACCTTGGGCCGGGCTCATCATGGCGCTCGCCGGCCTCGATCTCTTCTTTGCGGAGCGGCATTTCTCGGCCGCCATTACCACCGATGTCGGCACCTTCCTGTCGGATCCGCGCGGCTGGCGCATCCTCGCCGACCTGACCATCCTCGCGGTTGCCGGCGGCATCTTCTCGGTACCGCTCTACGGCGTCCTGCAAACCGCCAGCGACCCCGCCGGCCGCGCCCGCGCCATCGCCGCCAACAATATCGTCAACGCCGGCTTCCAGGTCGCCGCCGTCCTCGCCATCGGCGCCGCCATCACCCGCGGCGCCAGCGTCCCCGCCGTCCTCCTCGGCGCCGGCCTGACGGTCGTCCTGCTGATCCCCCTCCTCCGCAAACTCCCACGCTAAGAAACCTTTCGTCATGCTGAACTTGTTTCAGCATCCATCGCGACGGCAAGCACAAAAAGACCGTACATAGCCCGTCTTCGTCCAAGCACTTAAGCTGTCATCCCGGGCTTGACCCGGGACCCAGTTACCTCTCTGCGCCGCTTCAGTCCCGCAACGCCCCCACAAAACGCAGCGCTATCTCCCCCACGGCCTCCGCCGTCATCCCCGGCGAAAACAGCGAAGCCCCCAATCCAAATCCATCCGCCCCAGCCGCACGCCAAGGCGCCAGCCCCTCCACGGTCATCCCGCCCACCGCCAAAACCGGCACACCGCGCGGCAGCACCGCACGCATCGCTTTCAACACCGCCGGCGACCCAGCCTCGGCCGGAAAAAATTTCAACCCATGCGCGCCGGCATTCAACGCCGCAAAACCCTCGGTCGGCGTGAAAAATCCCGGCAATGAAACCATCCCGGCCTCGACAGTCGCCTCGATCACCGCCGGGTCGCAATGCGGCGATACCACCAGCCGGCCACCCGCCGCTGCCACCCGCCCGACCGCTTCGACATCAAGGACCGTGCCGGCACCGACCAGCACATCATCCCCCGCCAGTCCCGCCAGCCGCGCAATCGATTCATACGCCTCGGGCGAATTCAGCGGCACCTCGATGATCCGGATGCCGGCCGCGACCAGCGCCGCGCCGACCGCTTCGATCTCCTCGGGACGGACCCCGCGCAGCACCGCCACCAGCGGCATCTCCGCCATTGCCGCCGCAAACAGTTCCTCAGCGGTCATCGCGGTGCTCCGGCCAGCGCCGCCATGATCGCCACGGCACCGGCAAGAAACGCCTGGTCGCCATCGATGCAGAAGGATTCGCGCCCGGCGCGCTGCAGCGCCAGCGCGAACCGCTGGCACAGGTCGGCGGCGCCGATGATCGTCACCACATCGGCACGTTCGCGGCCCAGCCCGATGCGGACATCGGCACCGATCAACAGCCCGGAAATCCGGCTGGCGGCATCGGCGGGCGTCATCCGGCGGGTCACCACGCGCGCCCGCACGCTGAACAGTTCGGCATTGAGGTCGGGCATGTCGAGCGCATGGTCGACGCCTTCGAGGAACACCGCATCGTCGGCCGGCTCGTTCTGCAACAGGTCCGACAGGATCGAGCCGGCCTTCAATGCAGCAAGGATGTCGCCGGTCATCACGGTGCGAAACCGCATGATCTCGCCCAGCGATATCTCGGCCCATTTGGTATGGGTTCCGGGCAGGCAGACCAGCCCGTCGGGCACCTTGCCCATCGCATGGGCGCCCAGGATCTGGACTTCCTCGCCGCGCATTACGTCGGGCCGCTTGTCGTCGTCGACCATGACGCCGGGCACGATAAAGACATTGTCCGGCATGTGCGCGATGCCGCCGACGATCGCCGCCAGCCCCGCCGGTGCCGCGACATACGGAACCTCGGTCCAGCCGCGCGTCGAACCGATCATGCCCGCCAGCAAAAGCGGAACATCGCCGGTTTGCGCTCGCAACGCCGCGATCTCGCCGGCAAAATCACCGCCCCCGCTGCCGATCGCCAGGACTCCGCGGTCGTCGCTCCGCTGCGCCAGCACCATGCCACCGGCACCGACGTGGAACACTCGGCGGTGGGTCGTACCCCAATCGACGGCGACAAATTCTGCGTGCATTGCGATAACTCCGGCAGGGCCCCCGCCGCTCGTCTAGACGCTGGGACGGCGACCGCAAAGCCCCGGCCCGTGCCGCGGTAACACGTCGCCGGGGACCCGCGGCCCCCGGCGAAACGCCTTAGCGGGCAAGCCCGTAGGTGGTCACCATGCAATACAGCATCGGAAAGCTCAGCACGAAGTTGGTCCGGCTGAACAGCATCGCCTTCTTGGCAGCTTCCGCCTTGGCCTCGGGGGTGCCTTCGACGATCCCGAGCGCGATCTTCTGGTTCGGCCAGATGAACATCCAGACGTTGGCGGCCATGATGATGCCCAGCCACATGCCGACCCCGATCAGGCGATAAGGCGCCTGGAAGGTCAGCGCCTCGACGAGGTAGAGCTGCGGCGGCGACCCGGCGATGGCGAGGCCCAGCACCATGGTGGCGAGCGCCGACCAGCGGAACCAGAACAGCGCCTCGGGCGCGATATACTTCGACACCGCCGGCTTCAGCTCGGCCGGCACCTTGGGCATCGTCGGGATTTGTACGAAGTTGAAATAATACAGCAGGCCGATCCACAATATGCCGCAAAGCACATGGGCAAAGCGCAGGAACCAGTTCGCCCAATTGGCCGGGTCGCTGGCGATATCCGGCGCATGAAACGCCAGTGCGACGATCAACAGCAGGATGCCGCCGACCATCAGTGCCCGGTTCAGATTGCCCAATATGTTTGCCATGTCGCTGTCGACCCCTTGTTTGCCTCATCATTCCATAGGCGATGCAGCAACGCTTGTTAAGCGCCGGCAACAATCACGCCTGGGATCAGCCCCTGATCAGCGCCAGCACTTCCTTGCGGCTGCGATCGTCCTCGCGGAACACCCCCATCATCCGGCTGGTCGTCATCGTCACCCCCGGCGTCATCACGCCGCGCGCGCTCATGCAGGCATGGCTGGCCTCGATGACCACCGCCACGCCGACCGGATCGAGGTGCAACTGGATGCAATCGGCGATCTCGGCAGTCAGCCGCTCCTGCACCTGCAGGCGCTTGGCAAAGCCCTGCAGCACCCGCACCAGCTTGGAAATGCCGACGACGCGCTTGTTGGGCAGATAGGCGATGTGCGCCCGGCCGATGATCGGCGCCATATGGTGTTCGCAATGCGACTGGAACGGAATGTCGCGCAGGATGACGATCTCGTCATAGCCGCCGACTTCCCTGAACGTCCGCGACAGGTGCTGCCCCGGGTCTTCCTGGTAACCCCGGAAATATTCGCGATACGCCCGCGCCACCCGCCCCGGCGTATCGAGCAGCCCCTCACGGTCGGGATCGTCGCCGGCCCAGCGGATCAGCGTTCGCACCGCCGCCTCGGCCTCGGCCTGCGGGACCGGTTCGACATGCCGGACCCGCTTATAGTCTGCGTATTCATCCGCCATGGTCAGTCCACTCCCCGGCGCCATCGGCGCCCGCTGGGGCGATGATCGCCGGCAGCCTGTGTGGAATGAACCGTAACACGGCGCTCGCGCAAGGTGTCGCTATGCCGCTGGGCGGACCAGCGCGGTTCAGGCCGTCGTGGTCGGGCCGCGGCGGCGAACGACAACCGCGAACAACAGCACCGCGATCACCGCCAGCGCAACATTGAGCAGATCGTCGACTGCCGTCCCGGGCGCCTGCAGCATCACCGTCGTGCGCGTCTCACGGACCGCAGAAACAGGTGTCAAATCGATCGATGCAACCGCCATTGCCGGCGCCGACATCATCGACATCCCGGCGAACACTATCAACAATGACTGTTTCACGGCAGTAACTCCCGACAAGGTCATAGCTGCACTGCAGCAAGAACCATGCCAGATGATACCGCCTGCCTAACCTGCTGGAATCAAACGTGGTAAACAGTCAATTACCATCGAAAGTGTAAGACCAGCCTACACTTTCGGTTTACCGCAAATTACGATTGATGCTGCGCCGCACAATGGCAAGGCTGGAATCACCCGGCCCCGGCCAATCTACTGTCAACTAGCCTTAACCGGCGTTCCTGAAGCGTGAAGCGCGCTTGCGCTCGTTCGGATCGAGATGGATCTTGCGCAACCGGATGAAGTTCGGCGTCACCTCGACCAGCTCGTCCTCCTCGATATAGGCGATCGCCTGCTCGAGCGTCAGCCGCTTCGGCGGGCTCAGCTGGATGGCATCATCCTTGCCGCTGGCACGGAAGTTGGTCAGCGCCTTCGACTTGAGCGGATTGACCTCGAGATCCTCGTCACGCGCATTCTCGCCGATGACCATGCCCTGGTAGACCGCTTCACCCGGCTCGATCATCAACGTGCCGCGCGGCTGCAGATAACCCAGCGCATAGCCCACAGCTTCACCCGTCTCGGTCGAGATCAGCACGCCATTGCCGCGCCCGGAAACCGAACCCTTGTACGGCCCATATTTCTCGAACAGCCGGTTCATGATGCCCGTCCCGCGCGTATCCGACAGAAACTCGCCATGATAGCCGATCAGGCCCCGCGCCGGCGCCGAGAAGGTCAGCCGGGTCTTGCCGCCGCCCGAAGGCCGCATGTCGGTCATCTCGGCCTTGCGGCCCGCCATCTTCTCGACAACCGTCCCCGAATATTGCTCATCGACGTCGATCACCACAATTTCGTAAGGCTCGGTGCGCTTGCCATTGTCATCGGTGCCATAGATCACCCGCGGCCGCGAAATCGACAGTTCGAAACCCTCGCGGCGCATCGTCTCGATCAGCACGCCCAATTGCAACTCGCCGCGCCCGGCAACCTCGAAGGCATCCTTCGACGCACTCTCGGTCACCTTGACGGCAACATTGCCCTCGGCTTCGCGCACCAGGCGATCCGAAATCATCCGGCTCGTGACCTTGGAACCATCACGCCCCGCATACGGCGAATCATTGACCGCAAAGGTCATCGACAGCGTCGGCGGATCGATCGGCTGCGCATGCAGCGGCTCGGTGACGGTAATATCGGCAATCGTATCGGCAACCGTCGCCTTGCTGAACCCGGCCAGCGCGATGATGTCGCCGGCGCGGGCCTCCTCGACCGGCACCCGCTCCAGACCACGGAACGCAAAGATCTTCGACGCCCGGCCTTCCTCGACGACCTTGCCATCAGGGTTGAGCGCACGGATCTGCGTATTCAGCCGCAGCGTTCCCGAAAGGATGCGTCCGGTCAAAATACGACCAACAAAGTTATCGCGATCGAGCAGCGACACCAGCATCTTGAACTCGCCATCCACATCGGCGGCCGGCGGCGGCACATGCGCCACGATCGTCTCGAACAACGGCGTCAAATCACCCGATCGCACGTCGGAATCGCGCCCGGCATAACCATTGCGCCCCGAAGCGAAGATCACCGGAAAATCGAGCTGCGCGTCGGTTGCTTCCAGCGTCACGAACAGGTCGAACACCTCGTCGAGCACTTCCTGCGCCCGCGCATCGGGCCGGTCGATCTTGTTGACGACGACGATCGGCCGCAACCCCAGCGCCAGTGCCTTGCCGGTGACGAACTTGGTCTGCGGCATCGGGCCTTCGGCGGCATCCACCAGCAGCACGACACCGTCGACCATCGACAGGATGCGCTCGACTTCGCCGCCGAAATCGGCGTGGCCCGGCGTATCGACGATGTTGATATGGGTCGTCACGTCGCTGGTCTTGTCGGTCCACTCGATCGACGTGCACTTCGCCAGGATGGTGATGCCGCGCTCTTTTTCGAGATCGTTCGAATCCATCGCCCGTTCGGCCACGCGCTGGTTGTCGCGAAACGTCCCCGACTGGCGGAACAGCTGGTCGACAAGCGTCGTCTTGCCGTGATCGACGTGCGCGATGATCGCGATATTACGCAAGGCCATTGAAATCGGGTCCTGTGGAAAGGGCGTGCAAGATAGGCAGGGGGAAACCGCCGCAGGGTGCTAGTCCCCGACAGCCATTGGCGCGCCCATAGCGTCTTTGACGCGCCGCAACAAGGGACCCAGACTCCAGCTACTCCTTGACGAACGGGCGACAATGGCATTCGAACCACCGCATTGCGCCGTCGCCGCGACCGTGTCGGCTCCGCATCGGCTTGACTTGCATCCGCCCCACCGGCATCGAAAGCGCATCGGCGACATTGCCGCGATGCGGATGCCTGGCGCCCGGTTCGGCCCGCACCCGACACATAAGGAATGCCCAGCGTGGAATTGCCCGAAAGCGGCGTCAAGCGTACCGGAGCGATGCTCGCCGCGGGACGTGCCGCCGCCGGACTCGAGATCGCCGACATCGCTCGCGAAACCCGCGTGCCGCTGCGCCACCTGCGCGCCCTCGAGGCCGACGAACACGACAGCCTGCCGGCGCTCCCCTATGCGGTCGGCTTCGTCAAATCCTACGCCCGCACGGTCGGTCTCGATCCCGAAGCGCTGGCCATCCAGTTCCGCGCTGAAACCACCAAGGCGGCGCATGTCCCGACCCCGATGTCGCTCGAACCGCTCGATGAACGCCGCCTGCCCTCCAAGGGCCTGGTCTTCGCCAGCGTCGGCGTCGTCGTGCTGATCATCGCCGGGCTATCGGCCTGGGGCTCGGGCGCCTTCGACCCGGCACCGGTCACCGAAGTCGCTGCCGTTGCTCAGGACGCCTCCACCGATACCGGCGCCGTCGAATCGACCGACCCACTGGTCCCCGCCGCCCCGACCGCCGCCGCCCCCGGTTTCGCTGCAACCCCCGGCGCCGTCGTTCCCGCCGTCGGCCCGGTGGTGCTCACGGCGCGCGAAGACGTCTGGGTGCAGATCACGGATCCTGCCACCCGCTCCAATATCAAGGTCGGCATCCTCAAGACGGGCGAAAGCTATTCGGTCCCCGCCGCCACCCCCGGCCTGCAACTCCGCACCGGCAAGGCGGGCGCCCTCGATGTCACCGTCGGTGGCCGCGCCATCCCGCCGCTGGGTGGTCCCGTCGAAACGATCCGCGACGTCAGCCTGGCGCCCGCCGATCTCGCCGCCCGCGCCGCCGCGACCACGGCCGGCACCCCGGCCGCCGCCGCCGGCCCACGCCCGATCGCCGAAATCCCCCGCCCGGTCCTCAGTTCGTTGCCGACGCCGGAACCGAGCAGCGCACCGACCGCTAATGGCACCGTCCCAGGAGTCTGACCTGCCATGTTGCGTCCGCTGATCGTCATTGCCTCCCTGTTCTCCGTCTTGCCGACCTCATCGCTGCTCGCCCAGGACCTCGATCCGGTCCGCGTCGAACGCCGCGTCGGCAAGCTCGAATCCGAGCTTCGCGCCGTCCAGCGCAAGGTCTTCCCCGGCGGCGACGCGCGCTATTTCGAACCCGAGATCAACGCCCCGGCCGCAGCCGCGCCCGCCAGCATCGGCTCGCCGGCGTCGCAGCCGATCACCGACCTGTCGAACCGCGTCGGCGAGCTCGAGCGCCAGCTGCGCGACCTGACCGGCCAGATCGAAGCCAACCAGTTCAAGCTGCGCCAGCTTGACGAGGCGCAGGCGAAATTGCGCGGCGACCTCGAATTCCGCCTCACCGGCCTCGAAGGCGGCGGCCAGCCCGCTGCCGCCGCTGCGCCCGGCGCACAGGTCCTTCCGCCGCCGCCCGGCACCCGCGTCGGTGCCCCGGAGATCGACTTCGCCGACCGTCCCGTTCCGGCGCCGCGTCCTGCGACACCAGCCGCGCCGGCCGCCACCGCCGACGCCGCCTGGAAACAGGCCTATGCCAAGTCGCTGTCGAAAAACTGGCCCGAAACCGAAATCGCGATGACCGATTTCATCGCCGCCTGGCCCAAATCGACCCGCGTTCCCCAGGCGCAATATTGGCTCGGCCGCAGCCATGCCGAACGCGGCCAGAACGCCGAGGCGGCGCGCGCCTTCCTCGAACTCTACAAGACCGCACCGCGCAGCGACCGCGCGCCCGACAGCCTGCTCGGCCTCGCCACCGCGATGAACGGCCTCAAGAAACCCAAGGACGCCTGCCGCGTCCTCGGCGAACTCGGCAGCGTCTATGGCGAAAAGCTGACCCCGGCCCAGAAGTCCGAATCGCAGGCGCTGGGCACCAGGGCCAAATGCGCGGCATGATCCCGATATGCCCGACCTCGCGGCACTTCTGCAGAGCATCCTCGATCGCCCGCTGATTTCGGGCGAGCCGATCGCCATCGCCGTCTCCGGTGGCCCCGACAGCCTCGCCCTGCTCGACCTCGCCCATGATGCCTGGCCTGGCCGCATCACCGCGCTCACCGTCGACCATGCGCTGCGCCCCGCATCTGCCGCCGAGGCCGCAGGGGTCGCCGGCCAGTGCGCCGCCCGCGCCATCCCGCACGTCACTCTCACCTGGACCGGCGAAAAACCCGGCAGCGACCTGCAAGCCGCCGCCCGCGACGCCCGCTACAGGCTGATGGCCGACTGGTGCGCCGGCCACGCAACCCGCCTCCTGCTCACTGCCCACCACGCCGACGACCAGGCCGAAACCCTGCTCATGCGACTCGCCCGCGGCAGCGGCAGCACCGGTCTCTCCGGCATCCGCCCGACGCGCCGCCTGTCGAACACCGTCGTCCTCGCCCGCCCGCTGCTCACCGTCCGCCGCCAGGCCCTCGCCGAAATCGCCCGGGCCGGCGGCTGGCGCCCGATCACCGACCCGTCCAACGACAACCCCCGCTTCGCCCGCACCCACGCCCGCCGCCTCCTAGCCGCGACCCCATGGCTGGATCCCGCCCGGATGGCCCAGTCCGCCGCGCACCTCGCGGAAGCCGAAGCCGCCCTCCAATGGACCGAAGACCGCGCCTGGGCCGGCAACGCCGTCGCCACCGCCACATCGGTCACTTTGGACGCCGCCAATCTCCCCACCGCCCTCGTCCACCGCCTCGTCCGCCGCGCCCTTCTCCACCTCGCCCCGACCGCCGAACTCCGCGGCCCCGAGATCACCACTCTCATCAACCGCCTGACCAACGCCGAACCCACCACCCTCGCCAACATCCGCGCCATTCCCAAGACCAACCTCTGGCTCTTCACCCCCGCCCCTCCCAGACGCTGAGCCCTCCTACCCTCTCCCGCTTGCGGGAGAGGCGAGACGCGCGCCAGCGCGCCGGGTGAGGGTGTGCCCAACTCACCAAAAACAAGCCATCGCATCACCTCTCCCCTTGCGGGAGAGGTCGAGAGACGCGCCCTTGCGCGGCCCGGGTGAGGGGGACTTGCCTCGTCAAAACCAATCCCGATAACAAGCTAAAGAGCCCCAATTCCAGGCCGCAAACCCCACTCTCCCGGGTCAGAATCGCACAGGTAGATTGCAAGCCGCTGCAAGAGGCTTATCTCTGGTGTCGACTCATTCTTCGCAGGAAGCCGATTCATGGCCGAAAACAACAAGAAACCGCCAAATCCCCTGATCAAGAACCTTGGACTGTGGTTCGTGATTCTTCTCGGGCTGGTGGTTGTCGTCAACGTCATGCAGGGCCCGTCGCGTTCCGGCGCCGATGCCAACACGCTGGCCTATTCGGATTTCCTGACCAAGGTCGAGGAGGGCGGCATCCGCTCGGCCGAGATCCGCGGCGAGGAAATCATCGGCAAGACCACTGCCGACGAAGAATTCCGCACTTTCAATCCGGGCGACTCCGAGCTGGTCAACCGCCTGCGCGCCAAGAACGTCCGTTTCGATGCGCGTCCTGAGGAGAGCCGCGGCCTGCTGGCACAGCTGTTCTTCAACATGCTGCCTTTCGTCATCATGATCGGCATCTGGATTTTCGTCATGCGCCAGATGCAGAACGGTGCCGGGCGCGGTGCGATGGGCTTCGGCAAGTCGCGCGCCAAGCTGCTGGTCGCCAAGGAAGGCCGGGTCACCTTCGACGATGTCGCCGGCATCGACGAAGCCCGCGAGGAACTTCAGGAAATCGTCGACTTCCTCAAGGACCCGGCCCGCTTCCACCGCCTCGGCGGCAAGATCCCCAAGGGCGCCTTGCTCGTCGGGCCTCCGGGCACCGGCAAGACCTTGCTCGCCCGCGCCATCGCCGGCGAGGCCAACGTGCCGTTCTTCAACATCTCGGGTTCGGACTTCGTCGAAATGTTCGTCGGCGTCGGCGCCAGCCGTGTCCGCGACATGTTCGAACAGGGCAAGAAAGCCGCACCATGCATCATCTTCATCGATGAAATCGACGCCGTTGGCCGCTCGCGCGGCGCCGGTGTCGGCGGCGGCAATGACGAACGCGAGCAGACCCTGAACCAGCTGCTTGTCGAGATGGACGGCTTCGACGCCAACGAAGGCATCATCATCGTCGCCGCGACCAACCGCCCCGACGTCCTCGATCCGGCGCTGCTGCGTCCGGGCCGTTTCGATCGCCAGGTCGTCGTCGGCCGTCCGGACATCGAGGGCCGCGAGAAGATCCTCGGCGTCCACATGAAAAAGGTGCCGCTGGCCCCCGACGTCAATGCCCGCACCATTGCGCGCGGCACGCCGGGCTTCTCGGGCGCCGATCTCGCCAACCTCGTCAACGAAGCGGCGCTGCTTGCCGCCCGCCGGGCCAAGCGCCTTGTCTCGATGCGCGACTTCGAAGACGCCAAGGACAAGGTCCTGATGGGCGTCGAGCGCAAGTCGATGGTAATGACCGAGGACGAGAAGAAGATGACCGCGTACCACGAGGCCGGCCATGCCGTCGTCTCGATGCACGAGGCCGCCTCCGACCCGATCCACAAGGCAACGATCATCCCACGCGGCCGGGCATTGGGCATGGTCATGCGCCTGCCCGAGCGCGACCAGTACAGCTATCACCGCGACAAGATGTACGCCAACCTCTCGGTGTCGATGGGCGGCCGCGTCGCCGAGGAACTCATCTTCGGCTATGACAAGGTCTCATCGGGTGCGTCGTCGGACATCAGCTATGCGACCGACCTCGCCCGCTCGATGGTCACGCAATGGGGCATGAGCGACAAGCTCGGGCCGCTGAAGTACGCCGACAACCAGGAAGAAGTCTTCCTCGGCCACAGCGTCACCCGCACCCAGAACGTCAGCGAGCAGACCGCGCAGCTCATCGACGGCGAAGTCCGCGAGATCGTCACCTCGGGCTACAACCGCGCCAAGCAGGTGCTGTCCGACAACATCGATCAGCTCCACAACCTGGCCGCGGCCCTGCTCGAGCTCGAGACCCTGTCGGGCGACGAGATCAAGAAGGTCCTCGCCGGCGAACCGATCGAGCGCGGCTCGGTCACCGGCACCCCGGCCTCGCGGCCGTCGACGGGTGTCTCGGCAATCCCCAAGACCGGCCGCCGCGGCGGTTTCGGGGAACCTGCGCCGCAGGCCTGACCCCGCCGATCTCGCAAAAAACCAGGGGCCGTCCAGCAATGGACGGCCCCTTTTTCATGCCATGTCCCCCGACATACCCGCCATCTCCCATTTCCGGGTAAAAACAGCCCCGCGACAGTCCCGCAACCGTCCCGAAATTTACTTCAGACGATCCCCGGAATCGCTGTCGACCACCGGGTTTTCCCCTAACGCCTTGTTACGACGGCTATAAATAAACAAAGCCGCCAAAGCCGCCGCCGCCAACCCGTAAGGCAAGGTCGGCGACAGCTGGTACAGCCCGATCCCGACCGCCGGCGCCAACACGAAGCACGACCCGTTGACCGACGTGATCGCCCCCGCCACGCCGCCCTGCTCGGACCGCCCCACCGCCAGGCTCGCCCCGGCGGTAAACCCCGGCCGGGCAAAGCCATAGCCCAGCGACGCCAGCGAAAACGCCACGACCAGCGCATAAAAATCCGGCGCGACGGCAATTCCCGCCGTGCCGATCGCTGCAATCGCCGTCCCCCAGCGCATCAGCGACGACGGCGTCATCTTGAACATCGGGATCAGGCCCCATTGCGCCAACAGCGTCGCCACGGCCCCACCCATGAAGATGATGGCGATTTCCTGCTGCGCCTGCAGAGGGTTACCCCCGATCGTATCGATGACCAGGAACCCCAGCGCCTGCCCCGTAGCCGCCTGGATCGACCCCGAACAGAAGCCGAAGATCATGAACGGCAAGATCCTGGGATCGCGCCACGACAACCGCACGCCGCGCCCAGCCGAAGCCGCCTGCAGGCTCGCCCCCGTCGCGCCGCCGCTCACCGTCGGCTCGGTCGCCGGCGCGCCGTGGCCACCGCTACCGACATTCAACGAATTCGCCCCCGCGCCGATAAGCCCCGGAAAATGCGTAGGATCATCGTCCGGCAGATACCGCCGCACAGCGATCAGCACGAACACCGCGATCAACGCAAAGGCAAACAACGGCCCTGACAGCCCCAGCGCCCCGATAATGAACAAGGGCGCCAGCGCCGGCCCGATAATCGTCCCCAGCCCGAACGCCGACGACAGCGACGCCAGCGCGTTGGTGCGCTCGGATTCGCTAGTCCTTGCAGCAACATAGGCCTGCGCTGCCGGGTTCGAAGCCGATCCGAAAATGCCAAAAAGCGACCGCATGCTGGCGAACAGCGCAAACGTCGCCACCGGCACCAGCAAGCCCCTGAGACCGGCAAAAATGATGATCCCGCAGCCCAGCATCGACACGCCGAAGCCGATGACGCCGACCTCCATCAGCCGCCGCCGACCCCGAATATCCGACTGCCGCGCCCAATACGGCGCGCTGAACGTCCACAGCAGCGCCGAGAATGAAAAAATGATCGCTACCAGCATGTCGGGAATCTGGATCACCCGCGCAATGCCGGGTAACACCGTCTGCATCGCGGTATTGCCCGCCGCCACGGTCAACAGCACCGCAAACAACACGGCAAATTCGCGTCGAGGCATGGCAAAGCGCATTTGAATTCCTTGGCTGACCCAAGCCGCATTGCCAAGCTTAGTTTATTGCGCTCCGCCAGCGCCGGGACAGCATTTCACTCGCGCGAACTGATCGGCAAATCCACCCAGCAACTCCGCGAACACTCCCAGCGCCTGCCCTGTTGCGGCGACTTCGGCGGCCGGGCGATCACTATAAAAATCGCGGATCCACTGCTCGATTTCGCCATGAATGGCGCGCAGTTCAAGCAAGCGCGTCTCGTTCATGACGATCTCGACCGACCGCCGATCGGCACACGACCGCCGGCGTTCGACGAAGCCCGCTCCCTCGAGTCGGTCGATCAACGCTGTTACCGAGCCACTTGTCAGCCCTGTCCGCACGGCCACTTCGCCAGGCGTCGCTGGACCTTCCTCAAGCAAATGCAGGCACCTAAGATCGTTCCGGGACACGCCGAAGCGAACCGAAACCACCATGTCGATGGTGTCGACGACCTGATGGATCCGGCGTCCCGCGTTCATGATCGACTGGAGATGCTCGGCCTTGTCCAACGTGTTTTGTCCTAAAGTATCTTGACCATCAAGTCTCTTGATCATAGATACAGTGCTGCAGCTGCTGCGTCCACCTATCCAATGCTGGGTCGCTCATCACTCTCCCCATGTTCGATTGTTACGACGTCATGACATTTCCAGGCCTATTGTTTACCTTGCACCGCAGCAAAGCTAACCTCGACCCACAGTACAAAGGTAATCAGCGGATGTGGTCTCGATTGGCGTTGACGAGCCTGCTCGCTGTCGGCATCGCGGCGTGCGGCGAAAAACAGGCCGGCGCGCCTGGCGCTCCCGGCGGTCCGCTCCCCCTGGTCACCGTCGCCAACCCCTTGATTAAGCCGATCGTCGATTGGGATGACTATATCGGGCGCTTTGAAGCCCGTCAGTCTGTCGAAGTCCGTCCCCGGGTCGCAGGCTACATCAAGAGCATCAATTTTCGTGATGGCGAGTTCGCTCGCGCCGGTGACCTGCTGTTCGTCATCGACCCGCGGCCCTTCGACGCCGTACTGGGGCAGGCGCGGGCCGAAGCCCAGCGCGCCCGCGCGACCGCCGACCTGGCGCGCAGCAATTTCGGTCGTACCGAAAAGCTCCTCGCCGGCAATGCGATCAGCAAGGAGGAGTTCGACACCAGCAAGGCGACCCTTGCCCAGGCCGACGCCGCCCTTGCGGCTGCACAAGCGACCGTCGCCGCCCGCGCGCTCGATGTGAATTTCACCCGCGTCACCGCACCGATCTCGGGCCGCATGTCCGATCGCCGGGCCGATGTCGGAGCGTATGTCACTGCCGGTACGACGGTGCTGACCTCGGTCGTAACGCTCGATCCGATCCATTTCATATTTACCGGATCGGAAGCGGTGTATCTGAAATATCAACGCGCCAACCAGGCCGGAACCCGACCATCGTCGCGTGTGGCGCCCAACCCTGTTGAAATCCGCCTCGGCGACGAAACCGAATATCGCTGGCGCGGACGGATGGATTTCGTCGACAACGCCATCGATATCGGCAGCGGCACCATCCGCGGCCGCGCCGTCGTGCGAAATCCCGATGGCTTCCTCACGCCGGGCCTGTTCGGCCATATGCGCCTGATCGGATCGGGCGCCTACAACGGCATGCTGATCCCCGAGGATGCCGTCGTCACCGACCAGACCCGCAAGGTGGCGATGGTGGTCGACCCCGACCGTATCGTCGTGCCGCGCGTCCTGGTCCTGGGGCCGCTGATCGATGGCTTGCGCGTCGTCCGCGGTGGCCTCAAGACCGATGACAAGATCATCATCGAAGGCGTGCAACGCGCACGCCCCGGAACCATGGTGACGACGAAACCCGGCAAGATCGTGCCGCCGGCGCCCGGTACCGGACCCATACCGCCGGCGATTGTCGAAGCGCCGGCGACCTCGGCGACCGACGCCGTTCGCAAGAACTGACCGATGCGGTTATCTCGCTTTTTCATCGACCGGCCGATTTTCGCCGCGGTCATCTCGATCCTCATCGTGCTGGTCGGCATCGTCGCCTATCCAACCCTGCCGGTTGCCCAATATCCAGAGATCGCGCCCCCGACGATCTCGGTGACCGCCTCCTATCCCGGCGCTTCCGCCGAGGTCCTCGCCGATACGGTGGCTGCACCGCTGGAGCAGGAAATCAACGGCGTCGAGGACATGATCTACATGACCTCGTCGTCGACCGGTGATGGCCGCGTGACGCTCAACGTCGTCTTCAAGCTGGGCACCAACCTCGACAATGCCCAGGTCCTGGTTCAGAATCGCGTCGCCTCGGCCGAACCGCGCCTGCCCGAGTCGGTGCGCGCACTCGGCGTCACGACCCGCAAGAACTCGCCCGATATCCTGCTCGTGGTGTTCCTTCACTCGCCGAACAATACCTATGATATCGGCTATGTTTCCAACTATGCGACGCTGTTCCTGAGGGACCGGCTAGCCCGCCTCGATGGCGTCGGCGGCATCAACGTCTTCGGCGTCCGGGATTATTCTATGCGGATCTGGATCGACCCGGAAAAGGCGGCCTCGCGCGGCCTCAACGCCGAGGAGATCGTCGCGGCCCTGCGCGCCCAGAATGTCCAGGTTGCCGCCGGCTCGGTGGGCGCCCCGCCGTTCGATCGCGGCGGCTCGGGCTTCGAGCTGAACGTCCAGGCGCTCGGCCGGCTGACTACGCCCGAACAATTCGGCGCGGTCGTCATCCGCGCCGACGGTAACAGCGTCGTCAGGGTATCGGACGTCGCGCGCGTCGAGATCGGCGCCCAGGATTACGGCACCAATGCCTATGTCAACGGCCAGCAGGGCGTCGGTATCGGCATCACCCAGCGGCCCGGCTCCAACGCGCTTGCCACCGCCGACGCGATCATGGCGACGATGGAAGAGGCCAAGCGGGCCTTCCCGCAGGGGATCGCTTATTCGGTCCCCTACAACCCGACCGAATATGTTCGCGCCTCGATCGACAGCGTCCAGGAAACGCTTGTCGAAGCTGTCATCCTTGTGGTGCTCGTCGTGCTGATCTTCCTGCAAAGCTGGCGCGCGGCGATTATTCCCGTCCTTGCGATCCCGGTCTCGCTGATCGGAACGTTCGCAGTGATGGCGGCCTTTGGCTATTCGCTCAACAATTTGTCGCTGTTCGGCCTGGTGCTCGCCATCGGCATCGTCGTCGATGACGCCATCGTCGTCGTCGAGAATGTCGAGCGCGAGCTGACCCTTGGCTATAGCCCCCGCGAGGCGTCGTACCGAACCATGGACGAGGTCGGCGGCGCGTTGATCGCCATCGCGCTGACGCTGTGCGCCGTCTTCGTACCGACCGCCTTCATCAGCGGCATCTCGGGCCAGTTCTACAAGCAGTTCGCGTTGACGATCTCGGCAGCGACGCTGATTTCATGCATCGTCTCGTTGACGCTGTCGCCGGCGCTCGCTGCACTGCTGCTCAAGCCACACGATCCGCACCACAAGCCGACCGGCTGGCGCCGCTATCCCGCCAAGGCCGCCGACGGCTTCAACCGCGGCTTTGCCTGGTTGTCCGAACGCTATGGCCGGATCACGGCGCGGACGATACGCACCATCGGCATCATCCTGGTGGTCTATATCGGCTTGCTGGCGCTGGCGGCGTGGCGCTTCACTGCGACGCCCATCGGGTTCATCCCGGCGCAGGACCAGGGCTATCTGATCGCGGTGGTCCAATTGCCGCCGGGTTCGTCGCTCGAACGCACCGACGCCGCGATCAAGAACGCCGTCAAGACCGCGATGACGACCCCCGGTATCGATCATGCCGTGGCATTCGCCGGCCTCGATGGTGCCAGCTTCACCAACGCGCCGAACGCCGGCACATTGTTCCTGCAGATGGACGATTACCCGCTGCGCAAGGAAAAAGGCTTGACCGGTGAATCGATTTTGGGCGACCTGCGCCAACGGATGGGCGGCATTACCGGCGCCAACATTCTCGTCATCCCGCCGCCACCGGTACGCGGTATCGGCACTGGCGGCGGCTTCAAGATGATGGTCCAGGATCGCTCCGGAAAGGGCTATCAGGCGCTCGAGCAGGCCGCCGTCGGCATGATGATGGCGGGCAACCAGGCGCCCGGCCTGACGTCGGTCTTCACCCTCTTCAACACCGGGACGCCGCGCGTATTTGCCGACATCGATCGTGACAAGGCGCAGTTGCTGGGAGTCAATCCCTCGGCGGTGTTCTCGACGCTCCAGGTCTATCTAGGATCGGCTTACATCAACGACTTCAACCTTTTCGGGCGTACCTACCGGGTGACGGCGCAGGCCGATGCAGCGTTTCGAAACGATCCCAACGATATCACCAATCTGAAGGTTCGCTCGGCATCGGGAACAATGGTGCCGCTTGGGTCGGTCGCGACACTCAAGGACGACAGCGGGCCGTACCGTGTCGTCCGGCATAATCTTTTCCCAGCCGCCGAGCTGCAGGGCGATCGGTTGCCCGGCTTCTCGTCGGGACAGGCGCTCGGCACAATGGAAGACCTTGCCGGCAAGTTGCTGCCCGAAGGGTTCAGCTATGAATGGACCGAGCTGGCCTATCAGGAGAAGACTCAGGGCAATACCGCAGCGGCGGTGTTCGTGCTCGCCGTGGTGTTCGTCTTCCTGCTGCTGGCGGCGCAGTATGAATCGCTGCTGCTGCCGTTGGCGGTCATCCTGATCGTGCCGATGTGCCTGTTGGCGGCGATCCTGGGCGTCAACCTGCGCGGTTTCGACAATAATATCCTGACCCAGATCGGCCTTGTGGTGCTGGTCGGCCTGGCGGCGAAGAACGCCATCCTGATCGTCGAATTCGCCAAGCAGGCGGAGGACCGCGGGCTCGATCGATTTGCCGCGGCCGAGGAAGCCGCGCGCACCCGGTTGCGGCCGATCCTGATGACCAGCTTTGCCTTCATCCTGGGCGTCGTGCCGCTGGTGATTGCGTCGGGACCGGGGGCGGAGATGCGGCAGGCACTTGGCACAGCAGTGTTTTTCGGCATGATCGGCGTGACGATCTTCGGTCTGCTGTTCACGCCGGTATTCTACGTCATCGCCAGCTGGGCGGCCGAAAAGGCCGCCCGAATCCGGGGTCGCAACCGGGTTGCGCCCGCACCGCCGACGTCGCCCGCCGCGGAGCCGGTCGCATGATTCGCACTCTCTCCGTCGGCGCGGCGCTGCTGCTGTCGGCATGCGCGGTCGGGCCGAACTATGCCCCGGCGCCAACGCCCGTAGCCGCCAGCGGGACGTTTTCGGCTGCGACGCCGGCCAATGCGTCAACCACGTCTGCTCCCGATGCGTGGTGGCGGTTGTACGATGATCCGGTGCTGGATGACCTGATCGGCCAAGCGTTTGCAGCCAATACCGACCTTCGGGTCGCGACAGCCAATCTGCGCCGGGCGAGGGCTGTCTTGTCCGAGGCTCGCGGTGCCCGACTGCCGTCGACGACGATCAGCGCCAGTGCTGTCGAAGCGCGGCAGTCGGTCGCCACGGTGGGCGGCCCGGTGCCGTTCGAAAGCGCGTTCTACAGCGTCGGGCTCGATGCCAGTTACGAGATCGATCTTTACGGCCGGGTCAGCCGCAGTATCGAGGCGGCCCGTGCCGATTCGGCTGCCGAAGCTGCGGCGCGCGACACTGTGGCGATCAGTGTCGCGGCCGAGACGGCACGGGCTTACGCCGATGCGTGTTCGGCCGCCTTCCAACTCGGTGTGGCGGAGCGTTCGTTGAAGCTGCAGGCCGACAGTTTCGACCTGACCGAGCGACGTGTCGCCGCCGGCCGGGATTCACCGCTCGACGTGGCGCGTGCCAGGGCGCAGCTCGAATCGACCCGGGCAACGCTGCCGACTTTTGCCGCCAACCGCCGCAGTGCGCTGTATCGGCTGGCGGTGCTGACCGGCAAGCCGCCCTCGGCGTTCGATGCCCGTGCTGCCGCGTGCACCATCCCGCCGCGGCTGACTCAGCCGCTCCCCGCCGGCGATGGCGCCGCCATGCTCAGGCGACGTCCGGATATCCGCCGCGCCGATCGCCAGTTGGCGGCGGCGACGGCGCGGATCGGGGTTGCGACCGCCGATCTTTATCCGCAGATCAGCATCGGCGCCGGCGTTTCGGGGCAGGGCGTGACGCCGGGCGCCGCGTTCAGCAATAATGGCTTCGGCTTCAGCCTCGGTCCGCTGATCAGCTGGACCTTTCCCAACATCATTGCAGCGCGGGCCCGGATTGCCCAGGCGGAGGCCAGTACCGAAGCGGCGCTTGCGACGTTCGACGGCACGGTGCTTTCGGCCCTGCAGGAAACCGAAACGACGCTGTCGGACTATTCCGGCGTGCTCGATCGCAACGCCGCGCTGAAGAATGCTCGCGACCAGAGCGGCGAGGCGGCGCGTATCGTCCGGCTGCGCTACAATATAGGCGTCGAGAATTTTCTCGCCGTGCTGGATGCCGAACGCACGCTGGCGACGGCCGATGCGCAACTCGCCGATAGTGATGCAACGCTGACGACGGCGCAGATCGCGGTGTTCAAGGCGCTGGGTGGCGGCTGGGAGACACCGGAGGCTAGTGCGGGAGCGAACAATAGCCGGTAATCAGTCGGTTAGCCTTTCCAGGCTACGATATGATCGCGTTGGAAAGAGTGTTAACATTTTCCACATTTTCCGCTTTCGCGCATTTCTGGCTTTGCGCACCGAGGGTATCGCCTGCAAAGTCGAGAACGGACAATCGGTGTAGCCGATCAGACCCGTGTAGGACAGGCATTCTCAGCCGGCCTTGCGCGAGGCTTTCTCGGCGAGGCCTGAAATGCCTTCGCGGCGCGCCAGTTCGGTGCGGATGTCGTCGAAGCTGAGCCCGGCATCGGCAAGCAGCAGCGCCAAGTGGAAAACCAGGTCGCTGGCTTCGCCGATCAGTTCGCCGCGGTCGTCGCCCATTGCGGCGATGACGGTTTCGACGGCTTCCTCGCCGAGCTTCTGGGCGATCTTGGCGCGGCCCTTGGCGGTCATCCTGGCGACATACGACGTCGCCGGATCGCCGTTGCGATTGAGGGTGATGCGGGCCACCAGCCGGTCGAGGATATCGTCGCTCATGCCGGCGACCTTGCGGCGCGGCGAGGGCGCGCGTCAATCGCCCAGCAGGTCGGCGATGCGCTTTTCAGGGTCGCGGAGGAAATCGAGGGTGACGCGGTAGTGATCGGTATCGCGCAGGGTCGTCGGCAGGATGCCGCGGTCGTCCAGTTGGTAGATGGTGGCGTCGGGATAGGCCATCAGGATCGGTGAATGGGTGGCGATGATGAACTGGCAGCCCTGGCCGACGAGATCGTGCATGCGGACGAGCATCGCGAGTTGGCGTTGGGGTGACAGCGCGGCTTCGGGTTCGTCGAGGATATACAGTCCCTGCGGGCCGAAGCGGTTGAGCATCAGCGCCATGAAGGATTCGCCATGCGATTGTTCGTGCAGGGATTTGTCGCTGTAGTTCGGTCCGATCGGCGGTCCGAAGCTGTCGGGGGGGGTGTCGAGGTCCTCGATGTTAGTGGCGAGGTTGAAGAAGCTTTCGGCGCGCAGGAAAAAGCGCGTTTTGGGACGTTTTACGCCGCGGACCGGGCGGAGCATTCCGGCGAGCGAGGAGTGCGAGGCGCGGGTGCTGAAGGCAAAATTCTGGGTGCCGCCTTCGGGGTTGAGCCCCATCAGAACGGCGATGGCCTCGATCAGCGTGGATTTGCCGCTGCCGTTCTCGCCGACGAGGAAGGTGACCTTGGGATGGAATTCGATGGCTTCGATATCGCGGGCGGCGGCGATGCTTAGCGGGTAGCGGCTGGTGTCGTGCCGGCTTTCGAGCGGGAACAGGACGCGCAGCAGGAAGTGCGGGGCGTCGAAGGTCGTGCGGCGGCCGGGTAGGCGTGCCGTCATTGGCGGACGCGGACACCGGCGGCGGCAAGGGCGGCCTTGGCGTGTGCGATCGAGGCCTGGCCGAAGTGGAAGATCGAGGCGGCGAGGACAGCGCTGGCGTGGCCCTGGATGACGCCGGTGACGAGATCGGCTACGCTGCCGACGCCGCCCGAGGCGATGACCGGGATCGGCACGGCGTCGGCGATGGCGCGGGTGAGGGCGAGGTCGTAGCCCGAGCGGGTGCCGTCGCGGTCCATGCTCGTCAGCAGGATTTCGCCGGCGCCGAGGCGGGCGGCTTCGATGGCATAGGCCAAGGCATCAATACCGGTAGCGCGCCGGCCGCCGTGGGTGAAGATTTCCCATCTGCCCGGCGATACCGCCTTGGCGTCGACGGCGACGACGACGCACTGGTCGCCGAAACGCATGGCGAGTTCGCCGATGAGGGCTGGACGGGCGACGGCGGCGGAGTTGACCGCGACCTTGTCGGCACCGGCGAGCAGGAGCGCGCGGGCGTCCTCGGTGCTGCGGACGCCGCCGCCGACGGTCAGCGGCATGAAACAGGCGTCGGCGGTGGCTTCGACCATGTGGAGGAGGGTGCCGCGGTTCTCGCTGGCGGCGGTAATATCGAGGAAGGTCAGTTCGTCGGCGCCGGCGGCGTCATAGGCGCGGGCGGCTTCGACGGGGTCGCCGGCATCGCGCAGGCTGACGAAGTTGACGCCCTTGACGACGCGGCCGTCGGCGACGTCGAGGCAGGGGATGACCCTTACGGCCAAGCTCATGCAGCGGCCGCCAGCGCTTCGGCGAGGTCGAGGCGGCCGTCGTAGAGGGCGCGGCCGGTGATGACGCCCTCGATGCCGGGCTGGCCAACCAAGGCGCGAATATCGTCCATGCCGGCGACGCCGCCCGAGGCGATGACGGGCAGGGTGGTGCTGGCGGCGAGGCTGAGGGTGGCATCGATGTTGACGCCCTTGAGCATGCCGTCGCGGCCGACATCGGTGAACAGCAGCGCTGCAACGCCTGCATCTTCAAAGCGTTGCGCGAGTTCGGAAACCGATACCGTCGAGCGGGTGGCCCAGCCGCGGGTGGCGACGAAGCCGTCGCGGGCGTCGACGGCGACGACGATGCGGCCGGGATGGGCGCGGGCGACTTCGCGGACGAGATCGGCGCTTTCGAGGGCGGCGGTGCCCATGACGACGCGCCAGACGCCGGCCGACAGCCAGTTTTCGACGTCTTCGCGGGTGCGGATGCCGCCGCCGACCTGGACGCGGCCTTTGAAAGCTTCGACCGCCTTGGCGACGCCTTCGCCGTTGCGGCTGGCGCCGGCAAAGGCGCCGTCGAGATCCACGACGTGGAGGGCCTTGGCGCCGGCGTCGGCGAAGAGCCTGGCCTGGGCGCCGGGGTCGTCGTTGTAGATGGTGGCGCGGTCCATATCGCCTTCGGCGAGGCGGACGCATTTGCCGCCCTTTAGGTCGATGGCGGGAAAGACGATCATGATTTCAGCCAGTTCGCGAGGAAGGCGAGGCCGTAAGCCTGGCTTTTTTCGGGGTGGAATTGCACCCCGGTGATGTTGCCGCGGGCGACGATGGCGGGGAAGTCGCCGCCATGATCGGAAGTGGCGCGGATTTCGGCGCTGTCGTCGGGGTCGAAGCGGTAGGAATGGACGAAATAGGCGTCGCCCTCGGGTTCGCCGCTGTCGTTGGTGGCCGTCACGCTGTTCCAGCCCATATGGGGGATCTTGAGGTCGGCATCGGATGGCGTCAGGCGGGTGACCTTGCCGGGGAGCCAGCCGAGGCCGCGGTGGATGCCGTGTTCATGGCCTTCGCTGGCGAGCAATTGCATGCCGACGCAGATGCCGAGGAAGGGCGTCTGGCGGTCGATGACGGCTTTGGTAAGCGCGTCCTCGATGCCGGCGGCGCCGCGCAAGGCGTTGATGCAATGGGCGAAAGCGCCGACGCCGGGGAGGAGGATGCGATCGGCGGCGGCGATGCGGACGGGGTCGCTGGTTACGTCGACGCTGGAGGCGCCAGCGGCGGCGAGGGCGCGGGCGGCGGAGCGAAGGTTCCCGGCGCCATAGTCGACGACCGCAACAGTCTTAGACACCGCCGAGGGTGCCCTTGGTGGAAGGGATGGCGTCGGCCTTGCGCGGGTCGATGGCGACGGCGGTGCGCAGGGCGCGGGCGAGGCCCTTGAAGCAGCTTTCGACGATGTGGTGGTTGTTGACGCCATACAGCGTTTCGATGTGGAGGGTGATGCCCGCTGACCCTGCAAAGGCGGCGAACCATTCCTTGAACAATTCGGTGTCCATCTCGCCAAGGCGCGGCTGGGAAAAGCCTGACTTCCAAACGAGATAGGGGCGGCCGGAGATGTCGATGGCGACGCGGGTCAAGGTTTCGTCCATCGGAATCAGCGCGTCGCCGTAGCGGGTGATGCCCTTGCGGTCGCCGAGCGCCTTGGCAAAGGCTTCGCCGATGGCGATGCCGCTGTCCTCGGTGGTGTGGTGCGCGTCGATGTGGAGATCGCCCTTGGCGGTCAGTTGGAGGTCGATCAGCGAGTGGCGCGAGAGTTGCTCGAGCATGTGGTCGAGGAAGCCGATGCCGGTCGAGACATTGTATTCGCCGGTGCCGTCGAGGTTGAGGGTGACCTTGATCGAGGTTTCCTTGGTGGCGCGGCTGACGGATGCGGTGCGGCTCATGATGCTGCGCGGTAGAGCATCGGACGGGGGACGGCAAGCGTTCGGGGGGTGAACGCGGGATTGCCGCAGGGAAGTTGTCGGCATGTTGGGGGGTCGTCGGGGGGTGGTTTGCGCCCGGAAACGGGATCTGGGCGGTATGTCGCGGGACGGGGCGGTTAGCGGAACTCGTAGACGAGGGTCAACCGGCTCGTGGTGTCGGCTTTGCGGCGGCCGATCGGCGGGTTGGATTCGCTGTTGTACTGGATCGAGGCGCGCGCCGACAGCGAGCCGCCGAGCTTGCCGGTGGCGGCAGTCAGCGATTGCAGGGAGATGTTGAAATCGTCGTAATAGACCGCCGAGTTGTTGGTCAGCGTCCAGCGCGGCGTGACCGACCAGCGCATGTCGGTGGCGGCGCGGGCGGCCACAGTGATATTGTCGACGCCGTTGGTGAACCAGGTTTCGCGCAGTGCCGGGCCGCCTTCGAAGGCGATGCGGACGGCGGCGTTGTCGACGACCTTGTAACCGATACCGACCGATTGCGACAAACGGTGGTCGAAGCCCGAGAAACGGTCGCGTTCATAGGTGGTCGAGACCAGGGCATAGGCGGTGGGGCTGATGGTGCGATTGCCTTCATAGGCGGCGAAATAGCGTTCCTTGGAGGTAAGGCCGGCTTCGCGCTGGTAATCGACCGCGGCACGCGCGGTGTGGCGCCAGTTGACGCCGCGCTTGGTGACGCGGGCGGCGATGGCGACGCCGCTGTTGCTGGTGTTGCCCGACGATGCGAAGGCGCCGACCTCGCCCGAACCGGTCCAGCCATCGAGGGTGCCTTGGGCAGCCAGCTCGGCTTCGGTCTGCTCGGTGCGCAGGCGGGCGATCGTCGCGACCTTGGTGTCGATCTCGGTGATCGCGGCGGGATTGGTCTTGCGCGCCGCATTGGCGACGATGCGCAATTGTTCGGGGTCGTCGGCGACGGCGTCGATCATCGCGGCGACGGCGTCGGGGATCGGCTCGGCTTGAAGGGGCGTGGCCATCAGGGCGAGCGCCAGCAAGGCGGTGACAATGGTCAGTTGGCGCTTCATCGAAAGTCCCGGGAGCGGATGCCTGGTGACATCGATTAGCCTGTATTGGCGGCCTTTATACGACGGACATCAAGCCCTTGCGGCCGGATAAGGCAGCCGGGCGGGGTGGGCTGGTCGGGAAGCGAGACACCCTCCTCCCGCGCCCGTTACCAAAGTGGCTAAATACTGAGCGGAAGCAGCTGTTGTTCGGTTTCGGTGATGTAGTCGCGGCGGAGGGGGAGGGTGTCGCGGCGCTTGGTGAGCTGGAGCTGGACGTTCATGTGGCCGTCGTTGTTGAAAGCCGACATGGCGGCGGCGAGGTAGAACATCCACATGCGGTAGAAGCGCGCGTCGTATAAGGTTTCGATTTTGGCGCGCTGCGCCGCGCAGCGGTCGTACCAGTGGCGGATGGTCATGCCGTAGTGGAGGCGCAGAACCTCGATGTCGGTGATCCACAGCCAGGATTTTTCGATGGCGGGGACGATCTGCGACAAGGCGGGCGAATAGCCGCCGGGGAAGATGTATTTTGCTGTCCAGGGGTCGGTTGCGCCGGGGCCATCGGCGCGTGCGATGGTGTGGACGAGGGCGACGCCGTCGACGTCGAGAAGGCGCTCGACGGTTTCGAAATATTGCTTGAAGTGCGGCAGGCCGACGTGTTCGAACATGCCGACGCTGACGATGCGGTCGAACTGGCCGGTGAGGGATCGGTAGTCGATCAACTCGAACTTGACGTGGTCGGAAAGGCCCTGGCGCTCGGTTTCGTCGCGGGCGTATTTGAGCTGTTCCTCTGACAGGGTGATGCCGAGGACGTCGGCGCCGGAAACCTTGTGGAGGTAGCGCGCCATGCCGCCCCAGCCGCAGCCGATATCGAGGATTTTCTGGCCGGGCTTGAGATCGAGCTTGGCGGCGATGTGGGCGAGCTTGGCTTCCTGTGCGGCTTCGAGGCTCATGTCAGGGCCGTCGAAATAGGCGCAGCTATATTGGCGGTGGGGGTCGAGGAAGAGGTCGTAGAGGCGGTCGTCGAGGTCGTAGTGATGGGCGACGTTGCGCTTCGAACGCCGCGCGAAATTGATCTGGTCGATCCTGGCGGCGATGCTGGCCTGTCGCCAGAGCGCGAAGCGGACCGGGTTGTCGCGTTGCCAGCGCAGGTTCCAGGTGACGACATCGACGAGGTCGGCGATGTCGCCCTGCTCGAGGACAAGGGTGCCGTTCATAAAGGCTTCGCCGGCACCGAGCGCGGGGTTGAAGGCGACGGCGCGGGCGGCGGCCGCCGTGGTGAACCGGACCGTTACCGGCGGCTTTTCAAGGGCCGGGGTGCCGTAGTGGTAAACGGTGCCGGCGTGGTCGATGATGGTCAGATCACCGTGCCGGATCATCTTTTTGAAGAGTCGGTCGAGGAGGAACATGCCGCTGCTCTAGCGGGATGGAGCGATGCCGCCTAGCCTTTGGACAGTGGCGGCACGTCTAGCGCCCGCCGTCCTCGCCGGCCTCATCCTCGCCGTCGTCGATTTCGCGCATGATGTCGATGCGTTCCTCGTTGAGCACGATGCCGCCGGGGAGATCATCCTCGTCGACGTCTTCGGTCAGCGCGTCGTCGTCCTCGGTTTCGCCGTCATCGCCGTGATCGCTGCTCATGGCGGCGAGCGGGTCGTCGCCGGTGTCGGCGATGTTGTCGAGGCGGCCGGTATCGTCGGGGTGGCCGCCGATATCGTCGTCGCCGCGGCCTTCCATGCCGTCGGGCGAATCCAGGTCGGAGATCACGGTGTCGCCGTCGTCCATCATCGGTTCGCCCGCATAGGCGCTCATGTCGATGCGGCCCGAGGTGAGCATCTGCTTCAACTGGTCGACGGTATCGACGAGGTCGTTGTCGTCATCGAGCCCGCCCCTAGGCTTGGTGCTGCCGAGCACGTCGTCGTCGGCGTCATCGCCCGTCGCGCCGTAGAGGCTGTCGTTGGCGACATCCTGGGCCTGGTCGGGCTCGCGCTGTTCGAGATTGGGCTCGTCTTCGGGCATCTGGTCGCGGGGATCGGGCATGGTGTACCTCCGCCGAGTCAACGAGCTGTCATGGCGATTGTTCCCGGCTTATCGGTTGCTCAATCGACCCACTCGGCTTCCTTCTCGGCGGCGCGGCGATCGAGTTCGGCGCGGGTGATCTTTTCCGACGAGGATTTGAGCTGGCCGCAGGCCGCCATGATGTCGCGGCCGCGGGGGCGGCGGACGGGGGCAGAAATGCCTGAGTTGAAGATGATGTTGGAAAAGGCGCTGACGCGTTCGGGGGTCGAGGTCTCGTAAATGCTGCCGGGCCAGGGGTTGAACGGGATCAAATTGACCTTGGCGGGCAGGTCGTATTTGCGGATCAGGCGGACCAGTTCGCGGGCCTCCTGGTCGCTGTCGTTCTTGTCCTTGAGCATGACATATTCAAAGGTGATGCGGCGGGCGTTGTTGGCGCCGGGATACGCCGCACAGGCAGCTAGCAGCTCCTCGATGCCGTATTTCTTGTTGATGGGGACGATCTCGTCGCGGATTTCCTTGGTGACGGCGTGGAGCGAGACCGCGAGGTTGACGCCGATCTCGGTGCCGGCGCGCGCCATCATCGGGACGACGCCCGAGGTCGAAAGGGTGATGCGGCGCTTCGACAGGCCGAGGCCGTCGCCATCCATGACGATGGCGAGCGCGTCGCGGACGTTTTCAAAGTTATAGAGCGGCTCGCCCATGCCCATCATCACGATGTTGGTGAGCATGCGGCCTTCGGCGGTGTAATTGCTGCCGGGTTGGTTGTGGCCGGGAATCCACGCTGGGCCGTCTTCATCCGGATCGTCGGTGTCGGGCAACGGGGCCAAGGTGGCGGTGCCGTTGGGCCATTCGCCGAGCGCGTCGCGGGCGAGCATGACCTGGCCGACGATTTCGGCGGGGGTCAGGTTGCGGACCAGCTTCATCGTGCCGGTGAAGCAGAAGCGGCAATTGAGGGTGCAGCCGACCTGCGACGAGACGCACAGCGTGCCGCGATAGGCGTCGGGGATGAAGACGCATTCGGCTTCCTCGCCGTCGTCGAAGCGCAGCAGCCATTTGCGGGTGCCGTCGGTGGAGACCTGCGCGGTGACGATCTCGGGGCGGCCGACGACGAACTGGCTGTCGAGCAGCGCGCGGGTGTCGCGGGAGATGTTGGCGAAGGATTCGATCTCGGTGGCGCCGCGCTGGTAGATCCAGTTCCAGACCTGCTGGGTGCGCATTTTCGACTGTTTTTCAGGGATGCCGGCGGTGACCAGCGCCTCGCGCAGCTGCTCGCGCGACAGGCCGAGAAGGGCGCGCTTGCCATCGGCGCGGGCGGGCGCGGGTTTGCGCGCCACAGGGGTGGGATCGACGAGGCCGGGAATCTGCATGCGCCGCATATAGTGGTGCACCGCGGCAGAAGAAAGGCGGTGCGACCGGTGGAATTCCGGTGCGACGAGCGGCGGGAGCCGGGACATTCGGGCCGCGTTTACTCTCCATGTCCGTCACCATGTCGCTGGTAAGCTTAGCTGCTGTCGTGGTCGAGGCACCGCCGCGAGGTGTCGACGCGTGGCCACATACCGTCGTGATGCCGCCGCGATTGGCCGAGATGCGCTGGCAACACCGCGTGCTGCTGGTCTCGGCGCCGGATGACGACGATCCCGAACTTGTCCGGCAGCGCGGGATATTCGCGGCGATGCAGGCGGCGGCGGGCGAGCGCGACCTGGTGATGGTGACCGTCGTCGGTGATGTCGTGGGAGGCGCGTGGGATGCGGCGACGACGCTGCGCCGGCGGCATCGGCTGGACGGGGACCGGTTCGTGGCGGTGCTGATCGGCAAGGATGGCGGCGAGAAGTCGCGGTCGGGGACGGCGGTAACAGCGGGGGAATTGGTGGCGGATATCGATGCGATGCCGATGCGGCGGGGCGGGGAGCGGTAGGATCTTTTCGGCGGGATGGGGACCCCCACCCCGCTCGGCGGAGGCGCCGAGTCGCCCTCCCCGCAGGGGGGAGGGAGAAATCCGGTTTACATGGCGGAGATTCCGCCGTCGACGTAGAGGCCGTGGCCGGTGACCATCTTGGCTTCGTCCGAGGCGAGATAGACGGCGGCCCAGGCGATGTCGTCGGGTTCGCCGACTGCCCCGAGCGGTATCTGCCGGCCGAGTTTGGCGAGGCCTTCCTCGCGGCCGAGCCGGCTGGTGATGCCGTCGAGGATCGGGGTGTCGATGAAAACCGGGTGGATCGAGTTGCAGGTGATGCCGTAGCGCTGTTTGGCGCAGTGGAGGGCGACCGACTTGGTCAAATGGCGAACGCCGGCCTTGGCGCTGTTGTAGGCGGCGCTGTTGTGGCCGGCGATGACGCCGGCGATCGACGAGATGTTGACGATCGAGCCGCGGACGCCGGTCTCCTTGACGGTGCGCGCCATCAGCGGCAGCGCCAGCTTGCTGCCGAAGAAGACGCTGTCGAGATCGATGGCGTGAACGCGGCGCCAGTCTTCGAAGCTGGTCGCCTCGACAGTGCTGCCCGCCGAGATGCCGGCGTTGTTGACGAGGATGTGGAGGCCGCCAAATTCGGCCTCGGCGAAGGCGATGGCGGCCTCCCACTGGTCGGTGTCGGTGACGTCATGGCCGATGCTGCGCGCATTAGGCCCGATCTGGGCCGCCTGTTCGGCGGCGCCGGCGGCGTTGATGTCGGTGAGGACGACACGCGCGCCTTCGGAGGCGAACCGGGCGGCCATAGCGGCGCCGAGCCCCTGCGCGGCGCCGGTGATGAGCGCGATCTTGCCTGACAGACGGTCCATTCGATAACTCCCAAGGATTTCGGGGCACCATGGCGGTGGTGCGGCACGGGGGCAAGCGGCGCCGTGTGATTGTGTCGAGGGCCGGTGCGCTGGCGGAGCGCCGCAACTTTGTTGCGCCAAGGCTCGCTGCAGCGCAGCAATGTGCTATTCAGGCAACACACCCGGCATTTCTCAGATAGACAGGTGGACAGGCGAAACGGTTGCGGTATCGTCGGCAACAATCGGCAGGGAAAAATTCCTGCAATTTGGGGAGATCGTATGAAGAGCTTCTGGCTTGCGTCCGTTGCGGCGTTCGTGGTTCCTGCCGTGCTGGCGCCGGCGGCGATGGCGCAGACGGCAGCGCCAGGGAGCACGGCCGTCCAGGCGGCGCCCGGGGGCGCGGTCGCCCAGGCAGCGCCGGACATCGACCAGAACGTCATCATCGTGACGGCGACGCGGCGGGCGCAGGTGCTGTCCGACGTGCCGATCGCGGTCAGCGTCGTCAGCGCCGAGCAGCTGCAGAATTCGGGCGGTACCGATATTCGCCAGCTCAACCAGCTGGCGCCGTCGCTGCTGGTGTCGTCGGCGACCAACGAGTCGAACGGCGCGGCACGTATCCGCGGCATTGGCACCGTCGGCGAGAATCCCGGGCTCGAATCGTCGGTCGCGGTATTCATCGATGGCGTCTATCGCTCGCGAACCGGAGTCGGGTTGACCGACCTCGGGCCGATCGAGCGGATCGAAGTGCTGCGCGGGCCGCAGGGGACGCTGTTCGGGCGCAATGCCTCGGCGGGCCTAATCAATATCACGACGGCGCTGCCCAAGTTCGAATTCGGCGGACAGGGCGAGGCGACCTATGGCAATTTCAACAATATCCGTCTGATGGGGTCGTTGACCGGTCCGATCTTCGGCGACAAGGCGGCGTTCCGCGTCGACGGGGTCTTCAACAAGCGCGACGGGTTCCTGCGCGACGTGGTGTCGGGGCGTGACCTCAACAATCGCGATCGTTTCCTGGTACGCGGGCAGTTGCTGCTCAAGCCGAGCGACGACCTGACGGTGCGGCTGATCGGCGATTACAACCAGAAGAACGAGGAATGCTGCGGCGCCGCGATCCTGTCGCCTGTGGTGGGTCTCAGCCGCGACGCGCAGGGTAATGTCGTTTCCGGGCCGAACGGAATTGCCAATCTGGTGAAATCGCTGGGCGGCATTTATCGCACCGCGACCGACGGCAAGCCCTATATCTATGAAACCGCGCTGACGCCGGGGGTGGGGTATGGTCAGCGAACGCGCGACTGGGGCGCCTCGGGTGAGGTCAACTGGGACCTTGGCGGAGCGACGCTGACGTCGATCACCGGGTATCGCGAGTTCAAGAACAAATCCGCGCAGGACGCCGATTTCAACCGGATCGACCTGTTGCAGACCGAGGGCGCCAACCGCAAGTTCCAGACTTTCAGCCAGGAAATCAGGTTGCAGGGCAATGCCTTCAACGATCGGCTGGATTATCTGGTCGGCGGGTATTTCGCCAAGGAGAAGCTGCACACCGACACCAACATCCGCTATGGCGCCGATTTCGAGGCCTATTACAACGCCCAGCTGCGGCCGGCGACCGGGTTGCCGAACACGCTGCAGACCTTTGCCAATGCCATTGGTTATGTGACGCCGCCGGGACAGAGCCTGCTCAACAACACCGGTATCGCGCCGGGAACGTATTTCAAGCAGCAGAGCACCAACTATGCGTTATTCACGCATAACGTCGTCAGCATCGTGCCCGACAAGGTGCTGCTGACGCTGGGGCTGCGCTATACCAACGAGAAGAAAGAGCTCGAGACGGTTTTCGGGTCGACAAATAATTTCTGCGGGGCGCTGCGGCGGTTTGCCGGGCCGTTGGGCGGACTGGCACCGCTGCAGCGAACAGTGACGTCGATAGCGTGCGTCATCAACAATACGGCGGGGCCGGGCTTTGCCGCAGGCTCGCCGGGGACCGAGCGCAAGGAAGATGAATTTACTGGGACGGCCGTGCTATCGGTCAAGCCGATCGATGAAGTGCTGGTCTATGGCAGCTATTCGCGTGGTTACAAGGCGGGCGGGTTCAACCTCGACACGTCGGCGCTGAATGGCCTCAACCCGCAGGCGACCGATCTGCAGTTCGCGCCCGAGATCGTCACGGCATTCGAGTTTGGCGCCAAGCTCGACCTGCGCGAGTTCAAGTTCAACGCGGCGCTGTTCTATCAGCGGTTCAACGATTTCCAGCTGAACACGTTCAACGGCGTCAATTTCGAAGTGAGCAACATCCAGAGCTGCGATGCCGATCTGGGCGGGCGCGATCGGGACTTGATCGCCGGCAATTCGGCGTGTCCCGGCAAAAGCAAGGCCGGCGTGATCGCAAAGGGCCTCGAGCTTGAGGCGTTCCTGTTCCCGACCGACGATCTGACGGTGACGACGGGCTTTACCTACGCCGATACCGGATATGCGAACAATCTGACCGGGCTGAACGGCGTGTCACTGGCGCCGACCCTGTTTCAGCTGCCGGGGCAGCAATTGTCGAATTCGTCGCAATATGTGGTGACCGGCAGTGCGGCCTGGACGCCGAAGATCAACGAGACGCTGTCAGCGCTGATGTATCTCGATTTCCGTTATATGTCGGCGCTCAACACCGGGTCGGATCTCGACTTCGAGAAGATCCAGGACGGGTTCGCGCTGGTCAATGGCCGGATCGGGCTCTACGGGCCGGCGAAGCGCTGGGGCATCGAGCTTTGGGGGCAGAATTTGTTCGACGTGCGGTACCAGCAGGTCGCAGCCGATGCACCGCTCCAAGGTTCAGGGACGTTCCGGGCCGTACAGCGCGGGCTGTCGGCATCCGCGAGCCAGATTTTCGTGACGTTCCCGGCTGAGCCGCGGACGTACGGGGTGACGGTGCGGACGAAGTTTTAGCGCAGGGCGGCCCGTCGCAGCATAGCTGCGGCGGGACTCGCGCAAGCTCGGCCAGCGAGGCGGTCAGCTTCGCTGGCCGAACTCGTCTGACGTCAGCGCGGGCTTTGCCCATGCTTGCTTGCTTGCTTTTCTCCGCAGAGAAGCAGCTGGGTCCCGGGTCTATCCCGGGGTGACAGTTGCTATTGGGCGCTCGTGCTGGGGGAGCGGTCTTGGCGGGGCGGCTGGATGCCAGCCTTCGCTGGCATGACAGATTGGGAAGGGGCAGCTCTGTGTCGACGGGGGACACCCCCACCCGGGACCCGAAGACGGGCCTCTCGCCTCCCCCCTCTAGGGGGAGGAAAAGACTAGGTCACTTTGCCTTCGACTTTGCGCATCGAGCCGGCGACTTCTGGCGGCATGTATTTTTCGTCGTGCTTGGCGAGGACGGTGTCGGCGGTGAAGACGCGGGAGACGGGGTCGATGCGGCCTTCGGCGATAACGCCCTGGCCTTCGCGGAAAAGGTCGGGGAGGATGCCTTCGTAGGTGACGGGCCAGGTGCGGGCGTTGTCGGTGACGGTAAAATGGACGGTGTGGCCGGATTTCATTAGCGAGCCGCGCTCGACCATGCCGCCGAGGCGGATGGCCTGGGTGGGCATGGGTTTGCCGGCAAGGTCCGACGGGGCGTAGAAATAGGTCGCCTTGTCGCCGAGTGCAGTCAGGGCGAGGGCACCGGCGCCGCCGAGCGCGGTCATCGCGCCGACGACGAGCCAGAGGCGCTGGGTCTTGGCTTTTACTCTCACTGGTCTTGCCGTGAGCGCTTGAGGGCGTCGGAGCGTTTTTCGGCAGTGCGCATGCTGGTCCAGCTCCAGGCGAGAAGCGCTGCCATGCCGCCGATGGTGAGGATGTAGGCCGGCCAGATGTAGGAGGCCCAGAGGTTGGCGGTGTGGGTCATGCGACTGCTTCTGCAAGGCGGCGCGAGCGGGCCTCGACGCGCTGTTCGGCGAGCATGGCGCGCATGCGCATGAGGACGATGGCGGAAAACAGGAAGCTGAAGCCGGCGACCGAGATCAGCAGCGGTGCCAGCATTTCGGGGGCCATTGCTGACTTGCCCGACAGGATGCTGACGCTGGCGCCCTGGTGGAGGGTGTTCCACCATTCGACCGAATATTTGATGATTGGCAGGTTTACGGCGCCGATGAGGGCGAGGATAGCGGCGCCCTTGCGGTCATTACCGCGCTCGCCTTCGGCGGCGGAGAGAGCGAGATAGCCGAGGTACAGGAAGAGCAGCACCAGCATCGAGGTGAGGCGCGCGTCCCAGACCCAGTAAGTGCCCCAGGTCGGCTTGCCCCACAGCGAGCCCGACATCAGGCAGATCGCGGCGAAGGCGGCGCCGACGGGGGCGATGGCGCGCGCGGCGATCGTGGCGAGCGGGTGGCGCCAGATGAGGGCAGCGGCCGATGCGATGGCGAGGCCGAGATAGCCGCCCGAGGCGAGCCAGGCGGCCGGGACGTGGACGTACATGATGCGGACGCTTTCGCCCTGCTGGTAATCCGGCGGCGAGAAGAACAGCCCGATGACGAGGCCGGCGGTGGTCAGGACGAGGCCGAGGGCCAGCGTGAGCGGCGTCGCCCAGCGCGCGATGCGCAGGAAACGGGCGGGGTTGGCGAAACGGTGCACGAGGTGCGGTATAAGCCACGCGGGGTGGGGCGGGAAGAGACAAGATGTCGTTGGGGGGCAAGGGAAGGAAGAGGCATGGGCAAAGCCCATGCTGGCGTCAGACGAGTTCGGCGGGGGAAGGCCCCGCCGCCTCGCTGGCCGGGTGAGGCGCGAGTCGCGCCGCAAGTGAAGGCTTGCGGCGGGCCGCGCCCGCACCGCGCGTCAGCGCGGTGCTATCACCATGAGCATTTGCCGGCCTTCCATCTTCGGCGTCTGTTCGACCTTGGCATATTCGGCGGCGTCGTCGCGGACGCGTTCGAGGAGGGCCAGGCCGAGTTCGCCGTGGGACAGTTCGCGGCCGCGGAAACGCAGCGTCAGCTTGACCTTGTCGCCTTCCTCGATGAAGCGGTGGACCGCCTTCATCTTGGTCTCGTAATCATGGTCGTCGATGTTCGGACGCATCTTGATCTCCTTGATCTCCTGCGTCTTCTGGTTCTTGCGGGCGGCAGCGGCCTTTTTCTGCGCCTCGTACTTGAACTTGCCGACATCGAGGATCTTGCAGACCGGCGGATCGGCGCCGGGGGAGACTTCGACAAGATTCAGGCCGACTTCATGGGCGGTGGCGATGGCTTCCTTGGTGTACAGGACACCGAGGTTTTCCCCGTCCTGGTCGATGACGCGGACCTTGGGAACGGTGATGAATTCGTCATAGCGCGGGCCGTTCATCGGCGCGGGCGCGTTCATCATGCGGCGTGGGGGCGGTGGTATGGCAGTGTCTCCTGACGTGTTTGCAATTGCTATGTAACCGTTATGGGGGAAAATCGAAAGGGAGCTTCCAGAAATTACGTTGGCGGGGGAGGTAGCCTTGGTTCGGCGCGGGGGGACACCCCCACCCGGGCCGCGAAGACGCGTCTCTCGACCTCCCCCCTCGAGGGGGAGGACAAGGGGGCTAGCGGTTGCGGTTTTTGGTCATGGAGTCGGGTTTTTTGGGGCGTTTCCAGTTGGCGGGGGGCGAGGGCTTGGGATGCTGGGTGCCGATGCCCATGGCGCCGGGGACCTGTTCGTGGATCTCTCTGGGATCGTAGGCGAGAGCCCTCAGATCGTCGCGGAGTTTGGCGGCGCGTTCGAATTCGCCGGCGGCGGCGGCGGCGTGCATCTCGGCTTCGAGGCGATCGCGGGTGGTGGCCATCTTGCTGCCTTTCCGGCCGGGGGCGCGGTCAGAGCCCGAAGGTCCAGGTCACGCCGGCGCTGACCGAGGCGCCGCCGCGCTGCTCGTCGATGTTGCGACTGTAGGGCAGGTCCAGGACAAACGCGCCGGCGGTGCGGCGGATGCCGGCCTGGGTGCGGGTGCGGAAACGCGAGCGGCCGGCGGCTTCGGCGACGAACTGCCAGTTGCTGACGGGTTCGAGGAGGACGGCAAGGCCCCAGGTCGGGATGCCGGCGCGGCCGGGTTCGAAATCCATGCCGGCGTTGGCGTGGAGTTCGAGCCAGTCGGGGGTGTCGAAGCTGGTGGCAAGATTGGTGGCGATATACTGGCTCTGGTTGCCCTCGGGGTCGAAACCGGCGCTGATCTCGGCACCGAAGCTGATTGGCCCGAGCTTGCCGAGTTGGGCCTTGACGGCGACACCCGGGACGACGTCGACAGGATCGCCCGGAATCGCGCTCTGCAATGCAGCGATGATGCCGACCTCGACACCCCGCCAGTTGGACAGCGCGCAAGTCGGCGACAGGACGGTTCGCCACGACTTGCCCGTGTCGAAATTACCATAGGTTTCGAGTTCGCAGGTTCCGGGGGTAACTGTACCGGCATCGTCGACGAGGGACGGCCCGCCAGCGGCATGAAGCGGCGCGCCGGCAAGCAGCAGCGACGCTGCGAGGCCGGCGCGCAGCGGGATCATTACCGCAGGTCGGGCGGTGTCGCTTCCGCCTTGAGCAGTTCGATGGCTTCGGCGAGGGTGAGGACCTGCTGGTCGCCGCCGGCGAGGTTGCGCAGGGCGACGGTGCCTTCCTCGGCTTCGCGGCGGCCGACGACGAGCATGTAGCTGGCTTTCGACAGGCTGTGCTCGCGGACCTTCAGGTTGATCTTTTCGTTGCGCAGGTCGGTGTCGGTGCGGATGCCGGCCTTTTGCAGCGCTGCCGTCACGATGCCGGCATATTCGTCGGCGTCCGACACGATGGTGGCGACGACGGCCTGGACGGGGGCGAGCCAGACCGGGAAGCGGCCGGCGTAATGCTCGATCAGGATGCCGATGAAGCGTTCATAGCTGCCGAGGATGGCGCGGTGGAGCATGACCGGGCGGTGGCGGCCGCCGTCCTCGCCGACATAGCTGGCGTCAAGGCGGTCGGGGAGCACCGTGTCGGTCTGGATGGTGCCGACCTGCCATGTCCGGCCGATGGCGTCGGTGAGGTGGAATTCAAGCTTGGGCGCGTAGAAGGCACCTTCGCCGGGCAGTTCCTCCCAGCCCCAGTCTGGCGTGTCGCGGCCGGTCGCGGCGACGGCGTCGCGCATCGATTGTTCGGACCAGTCCCACATCGCATCGGTGCCGAAGCGCTTGTCGGGGCGCAGCGCCAGCTTGATGGCATAGTCGGAGAAGCCGAGGTCCTTGTAGACGACATCGAGCAGGTCGCAGAACTTGGCGATTTCGCCGACGATCTGGTCTTCGCGGCAGAAGATGTGCGCGTCGTCCTGGGTGAACTGGCGAACGCGCATCAGGCCGTGGAGGGCGCCGTGGGGCTCGTTCCTATGGCAGCAGCCCATTTCGGCGAGGCGTAGCGGCAGGTCGCGGTAGGATTTGATGCCCTGGCGGAAGATGAGGACGTGCGCCGGGCAGTTCATCGGCTTCAGCGCCATCCATTGCGCGTCGTGCGAGATGACGGGGCCTACATCCGAGATGTTGGGGACTTCATCGGGGATGACGAACATGTTCTCGCGGTATTTGCCCCAATGGCCGGACTGTTCCCATTGGCGGGCGTCCATGATCTGCGGCGTCTTGACTTCGAGATAGCCGGCGGCGTCGAGGCGGCGGCGCATATAGGCCTCGAGCGCGCGGTAGATGACGAAGCCGCGCGGGTGCCAGAAGACGCTGCCGTGCGCCTCGGCCTGGAGGTGGAACAGGTCCATCTCGGCACCGATGCGGCGGTGATCGCGCTTGGCGGCCTCCTCGAGGCGCGTCATGTGCGCGTCGAGCTGCTTCTTGTTGAGCCAGCCGGTGCCGTAGATGCGGCTGAGCATGGCGTTGGCCTGGTCGCCGCGCCAATAGGCACCCGAGACGCGCGTCAGCTTGAAGGCGCTGGGGTCGAGCTTGCCCGTCGAGGGCAGATGCGGCCCGCGGCAGAGATCGAGCCAGGCGTCGGGCTGGTTGCCGGCGCGATAGACGCTGAGCGCTTCACCGTCGGGGAGTTCGGCGGCCCATTCGGCCTTGAAGCTTTCGCCGTGCGCCTTGAAATGGGCGATGAGGGCGTCGCGGGTCCATTCCTCGCGGACGAGGGGCTCGTTGCGGGCGATGATGGCGCGCATTTCGGCCTCGATGGCGGGCAGGTCTTCGTCGGTGAACTGGCGGCCTGCGGGGGCGAAATCATAGTAGAAGCCGTCGTCTGTCGAAGGGCCGAAGGTGATCTGGGTGCCGGGGAAGAGGTGCTGGACGGCCTCGGCGAGGACATGCGCGAAATCATGCCGGGCGAGATCGAGCGCGATGGCTTCGTCCTTGCTGGTGACGAGGGCGAGGCTGGCGTCGGCGAGGATCGGGCGCGACAGGTCGACGAGGTTGCCGTCGACACGCGCGGCGAGGGCGGCCTTCAACAAGCCCGGCCCGATGCTCGCCGCCACGTCGGCGCCGGTGGTGCCGCGCGCGACGCTGCGCACGGAGCCATCGGGGAGCGTGAGGTTGATGAGATCGGACATGGAACTCGCCTTGGGGATGGTGAAGGGCGCGATGTTGGCGCGGGCGTCACCTGCGGCAAGGCGGGGCGGGAAGTCAATCGCGTGGTGCAGCGCGGGTGGGGACGGTATGAGGGGGGATGAGCAAGGTTGATGACGAACTGGCGTGGCTGATGACCGAGGGGGCGGGGCCAGTGACGGTGTTCCTGCCCGGCTATATGTCGGACATGACCGGGTCGAAGGCGATGGCGCTGGCGGACTGGGCGACGCGGACCGGGCGGGCGTTCTTGCGGCTCGATTATTCGGGGTGCGGGGCGAGTGGCGGGGAATTCCTTGAGGGGAGTATCTCGCGGTGGACGGCGGATGCGTTGGCGGTGATCGAGCGGGCAGCGCCGGGGCGGCGGGTGGTGCTCGTGGGAAGCTCGATGGGGGGCTGGATTGCGCTGCGGCTGGGGGTGTTGCTGGGGGATCGGCTGGCGGGACTGGTGGGGATCGCGGCGGCGCCGGATTTTACCGAATGGGGGCTCGAGGTGAGCGATGCCGACCGGGCGGATTTGGCGGCGCAGGGCTGGTTCGGGCGGGCGAGTGAATATGATGGTGAGGGGTATCGGTATTCGCGGGCCTTTATCGAGGATGCGCCGGGGCAGCTGGTGCTGAGCGGGCCGATCGGGATTTCGGCACCGGTGCGGTTGTTGCAGGGGCAGCGCGACGAGGCTGTGCCGTGGCGGCTGGCGCCCCAAATTGCCGGGCTGGTGCGTTCCGACGATGTTCAGGTGATGCTGGTCAAGGAAGGCGACCACCGGCTGTCGCGGCCGCAGGATATTGCGCTGTTGCTGGGCGCGGTGACGATGATTTTGGACGGGACCGGATGATGAAGCGGGTTTTGGCGGGGCTGTTGCTGGCGGCGGCATCGGCGGCGGTTGCGGCGCCGATGGCGGGCGATCGTGGCCGGTACAATGCCTGTTTGGCACTGGCGGCGAGCGATCCGCAGCGGGCGGTGGCGACGGCGCAGGCGTGGCGGATCGAGCGCGGCGACGTGATGGCGCGGCATTGCCTGGCGCTGGCGCAGCTCGAACTGCGGGATTATGCGGCGGCGCTGAAAAGCTATGAAGGTGCGGCGGCGGCGTCGGAAGCGGCGGGCGACGGCATGGCGGTGACGATCTGGAGCCAGGCCGGCGAGGCGGCGATGCGCGCCGGGCAGCCCGAGGCGGCGGTGGGTTATCTGACGAAAGCCATCGATGGCGCGGGCGGGGTGACGCTGAGCCCGAAGGCGGGGGCACAGTTGCGCGTCGATCGGGCGCGGGCGCTGGTCGAGGTGAAGCGCGACAAGGAGGCCGCGGCGGACCTGGCGGCGGCGACGGTGGCAGCACCGGACGTGCCGTTCGGCTGGTTGCTCAAGGCGACGCTGGCGCGGCGGATGGGCGATCTGAAGCTGGCGGAGGCGGCGATCCTCGAGGCGGCGCAGCGCGATCCGGAGAGCGCCGACGTGCAGTTGGAAGCGGGCAATATCGCCGCGGTGCAGGGCGACAAGGAACTGGCGCGGGCGGCTTGGACGGCGGCGGTGGCGGCCGATCCGGAGGCTCCGGCGGGGGTGACGGCGGCGAAGGCGTTGGCGGCGAACGCGGCGCAATAAGGCGGGCAATCAGTCGAGGTAGAAGTCGATCGTCGTGACGACGCGAACCTTTTGATAGGGGGAGGACGAGGCGGTGCTGCCCGAGCTGTCGCCGTCGCGGGGAATGATCGAGAAATAGCCCTGTGCGGCGGACTTGATGTCGCCGACGCCCGAGCCCGAATCCTTGGCGAATTGTTCGGCGCCTTCGCGGGCATTTTTGGTGGCGGCGGCGATCATCGGCGGCTTTACGTCGTTGAGGCGGGTGAAGCTGTAGATCATGCCGCCCTGGTCCGAATCGAAAACGATACCCTGGCGCATCAGCTCGGCCTGGCGGGAAAAGGCGGTGCGGGCCTCCATGACCTTGGTGGTGCGCAGCTGGATGCGGCGGCGGATGGTGATGTTCGGGCGGCCGTTGCCATCGACATACTGGCTGACGCTGATGCCGCCGGATTCGATCTCGGCGTCGGAAAAGCCCTGCGCCTCGAGGAATGCCATGACGCGGTTGCCGTCGGTGTCGGCCTTGGCCTGGAGGGCGCCGAGGTCGTTGCCGACCGCCGATGTGCTGATCGTCCAGGTGGCGAGATCGGCGGTGACGTCCTGTTCGGCGAGGCCGCGCACGGTGACGGCACGATCGGCATGGCGGGCGCGGGTGAGGCCGTCGCCGAGCAGCCAGCCGCCGATGATGAGGCCGAGCGCGATGATGGTGGCGGCGATTGGGAGCAGGGGCAACCGGGTTTCTGACATCTGGGGCCTTTTCGAGCGGTGCTGGCGGGGGCTGATCAATCCGCGACTTGCGGCAAGCTGTGCCGGCGTCGATGACGACAGTCTGAACAACCGTTTGCGAGGGTGCAATGGCGCGTGCCGATTTCCGATTTTCCTTTCCCAAGCGGGTGCGCTTTGCCGAGATCGACGCGCAGGCGGTGGTGTTCAATGCGCGCTATCTCGAGTATTTCGATATCGGACTGGTCGAATATTGGCGGGCGGCGGGGATGTACGACACAATGGGGATCGGCGGCGGGCCGGAATTCCATGTGGCGCGGGCGCTGGTCGAGTATAAAAAGGCCATTGCATTGGACGAGATGGTCGCCATTTGCGTGCGGTGCCGGCGGATCGGGACGACGTCGATGACGGTCGAGTTCGAACTGCACGGCGATGCGAACGGCGAAGGCGGCGAGGATTTGCGGGCCACGGGCGAGGAGGTCCATGTCCATGTCGCCGAGGTGCGCGGGCGGCCGGCGCCGTTGCCCGATGATGTGATTGCGCGGTTCGAGCGTTACGAGGGCCGCAGTTTGAGGAGTTAGCGATGAAATATCTGCACACGATGATCCGGGTCTCCGATGTGCCGGCGACCCTGGGATTTTTCGAGCTGCTCGGGCTGAGTGAAGTCCGGCGGATCGACAATGAGGCCGGGCGGTTCAGTCTCATTTTCCTCGCCGCACCGGGGGACGAGGACGCGCAGGTCGAGTTGACGCACAATTGGGACGAGAGCGGCTATGGCGGCGGGCGCAATTTCGGGCATCTGGCCTATGCCGTCGACGACATTTATGCGTCGTGCCAGCGGCTGATGGAGGGCGGGGTGACGATCAATCGGCCGCCGCGCGACGGGCATATGGCGTTCGTGAAGTCGCCCGACGGGATCTCGGTGGAGCTGTTGCAGGCGGGGCCGCGGTTGCAGCCGGCCGAGCCCTGGGCGTCGATGGCCAACACGGGTAGCTGGTGATGGCGATCGAGGTCGTCCAGGTCGCGGTGCTGAGCGATAATTATGTTTATCTGGTGCATTCGGGCGACGAGACCGCGGTGATCGACCCGGCGGTGGCCGAGCCGGTGCTGGCGGCGGCGGCGGCGCGGGGGTGGATGATCACGCAGATATTGAACACGCATTGGCATCCGGACCATGTCGGGGGTAATGCGGCGATCGTTGCGGCGACGGGGGCGAAGGTGACCGGGCCGAAGGACGAGGCGGCGAAAATCCCGCATATCGAGCGGGCGGTGGCGGAGGGCGACACGGTCTCGGTCGGCGGGGCGATGGCGCGGGTGTTCGACGTCGGGGCGCATACCGCCGGGCATATCGCCTATTCGTTCGACGATGACGGCGTGCTGTTTCCGGGCGATACGCTGTTCGCGATGGGTTGCGGGCGGTTGTTCGAGGGGACGCCGGCGCAAATGCATGCGGCGCTAAGCAAGCTCATGGCGCTCCCCGACGCGACGATGGTCTATTGCGCGCATGAATATACGCAGGGCAATGCGCGGTTTGCGGTGACGGTCGAGCCGGACAATGTAGCGCTTGCGGCGCGGATGGCAGACGTCGATGCGCGGCGGGCGCGGGGCCTGCCGACGGTGCCGTTCAGCATCGGCGAGGAACGTGCGACCAATCCGTTTGTCCGTGCCGGGAGCGTTGCCGAACTGGCGGAGCGGCGGGCGGCGAAGGACAGCTTCAGGGGCTAGGCGGCTATTTGTAACGGGCGGTCATTGTGCAGGGCGACCGGCGCTATGATATGATGCGCAAGCGAATGGAGATCTGGTGATGCGTGCCCTTGTTGCCCTGATGTTGCTTGGCGCGGTGCCGGCGATGGCCGCTGTGCAGCCGGCCGATGAGGTGGGCGAGACCGGCGAGCGAATCTGCATGGACTTGCGCGTCATCAAGGCGAGCCGGATGACCGAGGACGGGTTCTATGAGGTTCGGGTCGGCAAGGACTGGTGGCGGAACAGCGCCAGTTGCCCGGCCTTTGCGCCGCGGCGGGCGATCACGACGCAGTTGCAGAGCAGCCGTTTGTGCCGGGGGGATATTGCAGTGGTTTTCCTGCCGCGGGAGAATATTTCCTATGGCGGGTGTTCGCTCGGGGAGTGGGAGAAGCTGGCGCCGGTCGATGGGGACGCTGCGCGGTAGCTGAAGTTTGCCGCGCTTTGGTCGTCGGCTGGATAGAGAAACTAGGTTTTGAGCCCGGGATGACATTGTTTGAACTTTTTGCGGGGTGATTTCGTCTCGTGGTGCGGCGGATGCTGAAACGAGTTCAGCATGACGATGGCTTTTCTAGTTTCGGGCGGCGACGCGGGTTTCGATGGCGTTCCAGATGAGGGCGGGGGTGTCGGTGCCGTTGAAGCGGTCGATGGCAAGGATGCCGGTCGGCGAGGTGACGTTGATCTCGGTCAGATAGCCGGCGATGACGTCGATGCCGACGAAGATGAGCCCGCGCGATTTAAGATCGGGGCCGATGCGGGCGCAGATCTCGACTTCGCGGGGCGTCAGGTCGGTGGGTTTGGCTTCGCCGCCGGCGGCGAGGTTGGAGCGGATTTCGCCCGATTTGGGCAGGCGGTTGATGGCGCCGGTGGCGATGCCGTCGACGAGGACGATGCGCTTGTCGCCTTCGCTGACTTGCGGGAGGAAGGCCTGGACCATGAAGGGTTCGCGCCAGACGCTGCCGAAGAGTTCGACGAGGGCGGGGAGGTTGCCGTCGGTCTTGTCGATGAGAAAGACCGCGGCGCCGGCGTTGCCGTAGAGCGGTTTCACCACGACGGCACCGTGGACGGCGCGAAAGGCCATAGCTTCGTCGAGTGAGCGGGTGACGAGGGTCGGCGGCATCAGGTCGGGGTAACGCAGCACGAAGAGTTTTTCGGGGGCGTTGCGGACTTCGGCGGGGTCGTTGACGACGAGGGTCTCGCCGGCGACCATTTCGAGCAGGTGGGTGGCGGTGATATAGCCCATGTCGAAGGGCGGGTCCTGGCGCATCAGGACGACGTCGCTGTCGTGGCCGAGATCGATGGTGGCGGGGTCGCCGGCCCATTCATAATGCGCGCCGAGTTCGGGCTTGACCGTCAGGCGCCGGGCGCGGGCGCGGACGCGGCCTTGTTCGGCGGAGAGCGCGGTGGCGGCGTAGTGTGACAGGGTGTGGCCGCGTTTTTGTGCCTCGAGCATCAGCGCGAAGGTCGAATCGCCGCCGATCTTGACGGTTTCGATCGGGTCCATCTGGACGGCGACGCGGAGGGACATGGGATGCTTTCTGGGGTTCGCTGCGCGCTGGAAGCGATACCCTGCGCTTGGGGGCGAGCGAAAGAAGAAACTGGGTCCCGGGTCAAGCCCGGGATGACAATCAATATCTAGCTGTCGGAGCGGGCGAGGGCGGCGAGGGCGGCCTGGATGCGGCGGGCCATGGCGGTGTCGTGGGTGGTCTCGAGCATCGCGGTCAGGCTGCCGCGCGCGGCATTGTTGTGGCCGAGCAGCTGTTCGAGGCGGGCGCGTTCCCACCACAGGCTGGACAGGCGCGGGGCGATGGTGGTCATGCGTTCATAAAGTGCCAGGGCGCGCACGGTGTCGCCGGCGCTGCGGGCGCGGCTGGCCTGGTTGGTGATCAGGCGGACCAATAGTTGCCGGTTCGACATCGGTCCGAAGCGGGCATCGACATTGTCGCCGCCGCCGTGGCGGGCGATTTCATGGGCCCGTTCGTGGGTGATGCTGCTGCCATGGTCGAAGGGGTCGATGAGAGCCGAATCGACGCCGCCGCGGACTTCGACGATGACATGGCCGGGCAAGTTGAGGGCGTCGGCGCGCCAGCCGACGCGGCGGGCGAGGGCGACATAGAGGATGGAAAGGGCGACAGGGAGCCCGCGGCCGCGCTCGGTGATGGCGATAAGATCGGCGTTGAGCGGGTTGTCGTAGTCGTCGATGGCGCCGGTAAACCCGGCTTCGCTGGCGATCAGTCCGGACAGGCGGCGGGCGCGGCCGCTGCCCGAAATTGGCGCGGTGTCGCGCTGGAGCGAGACGGCCCAGCCCGAGACCAGGCGGCGCAGGCGTGCGGGATCGGCCTGCGGCCGGTCGGCGCGGGCGAGGGTGATTCCGGCCTCGACAAGATCGATGTCGCCATCGTCAAGCAGGCCAAGCTCGTTCAACTCCATCGTCATTGCTCCCGCCATACAGCGATCATGTGCACCGGAAGAGCCCAGGGTCGCACCAGCACCGCATCGATCCGCGTCGTGGTGCACGACCCGGCATAATGCGGGGCAAGCACGCGCGACGCAGCTTCAACCCGCTGGCGGGCCGCAGGATGCAATGCAAATACGGCGCTGTCGAGGGTGGCGCGTGCCTTGACCTCGACAAAGACCAGAGTGTTGCCGCGGCGCGCCACCAGGTCGATTTCGCCGACGCGGGTGCGGACGCGGCGAGCGAGGATGCGATAACCCTTGAGCTGGAGGAAAAGCGCAGCGATCAGTTCGGCGCGGCGGCCTTTTCGGTCATTGCGGCGGCGAGTCTTGAGGTCAGTTTTTGCCACTGCCTGCCTTCAACTCGAGGGCACGGGCATAGACGGCGGCGCGGGGCAGGCCGAGGGCGGCGCTGACGTGCGCAACGGCGGATTTGAGCGTGGCGGCGGCGAGCGCGGCGGTGAGTGCCGAATCGAGGGTGTCGGCATCGGCGGGGGGGGGCTCGCCGGGCGGGGCGATGGTGATGACGATTTCACCGCGCGGCGCGGCATTTTCGTAGCGGGCGGCGAGTTCGGACAGGCTGCCGGTGACGGTTTCTTCGAATCGCTTGCTGATCTCGCGGGCGATGGCGGCCTGGCGGTCGCCGAGGCCGGCGTAGAGGGCGGCGAGGCAGGCGGCGAGGCGTGGGCCCGATTCGTAGAGCACCAACGTAGCGCGGATGGGCGCGAGCTCGGCGATCGCGGTGGCACGGGCGCCTTGTTTGGACGGGAGAAAACCGGCGAACAGGAAGCGGTCGGTGGGCAGGCCGGCAAGGGTGAGGGCGGCAACGGCGGCGCAGGGGCCGGGGATGGTGACGATGTTGACGCCGGCGGCGCGGGCGTCGCGGACGAGCTTGTAGCCGGGGTCGGAGATGAGGGGCGTGCCGGCATCGGAGACCAGCGCGATGGGTTCGGCGAGGGCGCGGGCGACGAGCGCGGGGCGCAGGCCCTCGGCGCTGTGGTCATGGTAGGATTGCATGGGGACGCGCGCGCCGATGTGGCGGAGGAGCTTTGCAGTGACGCGGCTGTCCTCGGCGGCGATGAGGGCGACGCCGGCAAGAATTGCAGCGGCGCGGGGGGACAGGTCTCCGAGATTGCCGATCGGGGTCGCGACGATGTAAAGGCCGGGTTCGAGAGCCGGCGGCATGTCCGGCAGTGTTGGTTGTCCGGGGTTATTATGTTGCATATGCCTATCCTGAAGCGTCGGCACCGCGGCTGGCAAGCGGCGCCGGTTATCGGCGCGACATTGTTCGTCGCGGCGTGCGCGACGCCGCAGCGGCCGGCGGTGCTGGGACCGCCGCCGGCGGCAACCGGCCCGGCGACGACGGCGCCGACGCCGTTGCCCGAGGCGCAGCAGAACCGCGTGGCGCTGCTGGTGCCGTTGACGGGTGCCAACGCGCCGGTCGGGCAGTCGATCGCCAATGCGGCGAACATGGCGTTGCTCGATGTGGGCGACCAGAGGGTGAATTTGCGGGTGTATGACACGACGCCGGGTGCGGCGGCGGCAGCAGGGCGCGCGTTGGCGGAGGGCGCGACGCTGGTGCTGGGGCCGTTGCTGGCCGGCGATGTGCGGGCCGTGGCAGCAGTGACGCAGGCGCGCGGCGTGCCGGTCATCAGTTTTTCGAATGATTCGAGCCTGGCGGGCGGCGATGTGTTCGTGCTCGGGTTCCAGCCGAGCCAGTCGATCGCGCGGACGATTGCCTATGCCGGGTCGCGCGGCATCCAGCGATTTGCGGCGCTGGTGCCGGCGGGGGTTTATGGCCAGCGGGCGCAGACGGCGTTCGTGCGGGCGGTGGACGCGGCGGGCGGGCGATCGACCGCGGTGGCGAGCTATGCGCGCGACCCGGCCAAGATGATCGCGGCGGCGCGCGCGGTGACGGCGTATGATGCGCGCACCAAGGGCAAGACGACGGCGACGATCCGGCCGGACGGCAGCGTCGCGCAGGTGAAGGCGACGGCGGCGCCATTGCCGTTCCAGGCGTTGCTGATCGCCGATTCGGGGAGCGTGGCGGGGCAGTTCATCCCGGCGCTGGCGAAGTTCGGGGCGCCGCCGGGCAGCGTCATCCTGGTGGGCACCGAATTGTGGAACAACGAGCCGGGGATTGCGCGGGCGGCGGCGCTGCGCGGGGCGCTGTTTTCGGCGGTGCCGGACGATCGGTTCGTGAAGCTGACGCAGCGTTACCGTGCCAAATACGGCAGCACGCCGTCGCGGCTGGCGAGTTTCGGGTATGATTCGGTGTTGCTGGTGAACTCGATCGCGGGGAATTGGGCACTGGGAACGCCGTTTCCGCGGGCGTTGCTGACGGCGCGCGAGGGGTTTGCCGGGATCGATGGGGCGTTTCGGTTTACGCCGGGCGGGATTGCCGAGCGGGGGCTCGAGGTGCAGCAGATCGGGAACGGGGTGATTACGACGGTCTCGCCGGCGCCGCGGAGCTTTGGGTCGTAGCGCCGCGCGCGCGTAGCAATCGCTACGCGCCGACAGGCGCAAGACCGGCCAGCGGGGCGGCGCGAGCGAAGCGCGCCGAGCCCGTCTGACGTCAGCATGGGCTTTGCCCATGCCCCTTGCTGCCTTCTGTAGGGACTAACGGTGAACCTTGAAGGCCAGACCCTGTCCCGCGCGGATATCGCCAAGCCGGCCGGTCAGCCTGTAACCCTGCGCGACTGCAGCCTTGAAGGCGCCGACCTGTCGCGGCTCGACCTTGCCGGCTGGGCATTCGAGCGCTGCGACCTGCGAACGGCGAAATTTTCCGGTGCTAGGCTGGAGGGCGCCAGCTTCACGTCGTGCCGGGGCGCGGCGAGCGATTTTGGTGCGGCCGACCTCGCCGACGCGGTGTTCGTGTCGTGCGATTTCAACAATGCCTCGTTCTGGCGCTCGGGGCTGGTTTCCGCGTCGTTCACGGGCTGCAAGCTGACGGGTGTCGATTTTTCGGAGGCGCGGCAGTTCAATATCGCCTTTGAGGAGACGCTGTTGATCAATGCGCGAATGCCGTCGTTTTCTTTTCACAAGATGGTGCTGCGGCGGGTCGATTTGGGGCAGGCGGATTTACGGAAGTGCGATTTCCGGGTGGTGGTTTTCGAGGGGTGCAGCCTGCGCGAGGCGAATTTGACCGATTCGCGGTTCGAGGGGGCGGATTTGCGCGGGGCTGATCTGGGCGGGTTGCGGTTGATGGATGCCAAACCGTTTCGCGGGGCGACGATTTCGCGCGAGCAGGCGGCGTTGTTGTTGGGGGAGTTGGGGTTGGTTGTGCGGTAGTTTCGGGAGGTGCGGGAACCCCCACCCGCTCGGCTGGCGCCGAGTCGCCCTCCCCGCAGGGGGGGAGGGAGTTAGCGGGCGATTTCCTTGAGAACGGCGTCGACGAAGGGTTGGCCGGCAGGGGTCAGGCGCAGACCTTGCGCGTCGTGTTCGAGCAGGCCCTGAGCGACGATGCGGGCGACGCGGTCGGGGCGGAGGATCGAGCTCAGTTCGAGGCCAGTGCGGGACAGGAAGCGCTGGGCGTCGATGCCCTGGGCGAGGCGGAGGCCCATGACGAGGAATTCGGTGGCGCGGTCGGCGGGGGCCAATGGCGCTTCGACGGTCATGCCGTGGCCGGTGGCGGTGACGGCGGCGAGCCAGGCTTCGGGTTTTTTGTGGCGCTCGGTGGCGGTGCCCATGCGGCGGCCGTGGGCGCCGGGGCCGATGCCGGCGTAATCGCCATAGGTCCAGTAGGCGAGATTGTGCCGGCTTTCGGCGCCGGGCTTTGCGTGGTTCGAGACTTCATAGGCGAACAGGCGTGCGGCAGCGGTCATCTGGCGTGTCATGTCGAACAGGTCGGCGGAGGTTTCGGGGTCGGGGAGCGAGAGTTGTCCCTTGGCGTGGAGGGCGTGGAAGCGCGTGCCGGGCTCGATGGTGAGCTGGTAGAGCGAGAGGTGGCTGGTGCCGAAGCCGACGGCGCGGGCGAGTTCGGCCTGCCACGAGGCGGTGGTCATGCCCGGGCGGTCGTAGATCAGGTCGAAGCTGACGCGGGCGAAATGGGCTTGGGCGATGTCGAGCGCGGCGAGGCCCTGGGCGAGATCGTGGGGGCGACCAAGGGCTTTCAGATCGGCGTCGTTCAGCGCCTGGAGGCCGAGGCTGAGGCGGTTGATGCCGGCGGCGGCGAAACCGGCGAAGCGGGCGGATTCGACCGAACTGGGGTTGGCTTCGAGGGTGATCTCGATGTCGGATTCGGGGGGCCAGTGGGTAATGGCGGCTTCGATTATGGCGGCGACGGTGGCCGGCGGCATCAGCGAGGGGGTGCCGCCGCCGAAGAAGATGCTGGCGAGGCGGCGGCCGGGGAGGCGCGCGGCTTCATGGGCCAGGTCGGTCAGGAGGGCGTTGCGCCAGGCGTTGTCGTCGATTGTGGCGCGGACGTGGGAGTTGAAGTCGCAATAGGGGCATTTTGTGACGCAGAAGGGCCAATGGACGTAGAGGGCCAAGGGGTCGGTTTTTTCTGCATGGGGAGACACCCCCACCCGGGCCGCACCGAGAGGTGCGTCTCTCGCCTCCCCCCTTGAGGGGGAGGAAAAGGTTTTTGTTGTCATGGGAGGAGGGTGAGGAGCTTGGCGAAGGCTCTTGCGCGGTGGTTGTCGGACTCTTTTTCGGCGCGGAGCATTTCGCCGTAGGTGCGGAATTGACCGTCCATCATGAAGATCGGGTCGTAGCCGAAGCCATTGGCGCCGCGCGGCGGCCAGGCGATGCGGCCGTCGACGCGGCCTTCGACCGATTCGGTGTGGCCGTCGGGCCAGGCGAGGGTGAGGGCGCAGATAAAATGAACGGTGTCGGGGGCGGTCGCCGGCATCTCGTCGCGGACGCGGCGCATGGCGATGCTGAAGTCCTTGGTCGGGCCGGCCCAGCGCGCAGAATAGAGGCCGGGGGCGCCGCCGAGGCTGTCGACGCAGAGGCCGGAGTCGTCGGCAAGTGCGGGGAGGCCGGAGGCGGTGGCGGCGGCGAGGGCTTTCAGCTCGGCATTGGCGATGAAGGTCGTGCCGGTCTCCTCGGGTTCGGGCAGGCCGAGGTCGCCGGCGGAGACGATTTCGAGGCCGTGGGGTTCGAGGAGTTCGGCGAGTTCGATGACCTTGCCGGGGTTGTGCGTTGCCAGCACCAACCGGCCCGGCTGGAGCTGGCGGCGCGTCACCGTCCGGTGGCCTTCAACTGTGCAGCGAAGACGTCGTTGCAGCCGATGCGGGCGAGGCGGAGCAGGCGGAGGAGGGTTTCCTCGTCGAAGGGGGCGCCTTCGGCCGTGGCCTGGACTTCGACGATGCCGCCGGTGCTGGTTAGGACGAAATTGGCGTCGGTGCCGGCGGCGCTGTCTTCGATATAGTCGAGGTCGAGCACCGGTTGACCGCTATGGACGCCGCAGCTGATCGCGGCGACCTGCTGGGAGAGGGGGTCGCCGGCCAATGGGGTACCCTTGGCAGCGGCTTGGGCCATGATGCCGTCGATGGCGAGGCGGAGTGCGACCCAGGCGCCCGAAATCGAGGCGGTGCGGGTGCCGCCATCGGCCTGAATGACGTCGCAGTCGAGGGTGATCTGGCGCTCGCCGAGCAGCTTCATGTCGGTGACGGCGCGCAAGGAGCGCCCGATCAGGCGCTGGATTTCCTGGGTGCGGCCGGATTGCTTGCCTTTGGCGGCTTCGCGGCTGCCGCGGGTGTGGGTGGCGCGGGGCAGCATGCCGTATTCGGCCGTTACCCAGCCCGAACCCTTGCCGCGCAGCCAGGGCGGCAGGCGATCCTCGACGCTGGCGGTGACGAGGACATGGGTCTGGCCGAACTTGACGAGGCACGAGCCTTCGGCGTGCGCCGAAAAGCCGGGGATCATCTCGATGGTTCGCATCTGGTCGGGGGCGCGGCCGGAGGGGCGCATGAGGCGGGTCCTTTGGAAGTTCGGGGGGGTGGGTAGCGGGTTCGGGGGTTGGGGGCAATCTTGGGGGTGAGAGTGGCCTGTGTTGGACAGAGGGAAACCCCTCACCCGGGCCACGCCAAGTGGCGTGTCTCTCGCCTCTCCCGCAAGGGGAGAGGGGTAGAAAGTTAAGCCTCGCTTCGCTACATTCATTTCATGCAGTCTCCATCCGTGGCCGAGTTGAACGACCGCGCGCGCGAGGTGTTTCGGCAGATTGTCGATTCCTACCTGTCGACCGGCGCGCCGGTGGGGTCGCGGACGCTGTCGAAGCTGGGTGCGCTCGGGCTGTCGCCGGCGTCTATCCGCAATACCATGCAGGACCTCGAGGAGCTGGGGTTGCTGGCGGCGCCGCATACGTCTGCCGGGCGGTTGCCGACGCAATTGGGGCTGCGGATGTTCGTCGATGGCATGATGCAGGCGAGCGAGCCTTCGGAGGACGAGCGGGCGCTGATCGATGGCGGGATGAGCGGCGGCGCGGCGATCGAGGATGCGTTGGCGCGAACGACGGCGGTGCTGTCGGGGCTGTCGCAGTGCGCCGGGCTGGTGCTCGTCGCCAAGACCGAGATGCTGATCCGGCAGATCAATTTCGTGCCGCTGTCGCCGGGGCGGGCGATGGCGATCCTGGTCGGGGTCGATGGCAGCGTTGAAAACCGGCTGGTGATTTTGCCCGAGGGGTTGCCGCCGACGGCTCTGGAAGCGGCGGCGAACTATATCAATGCGCGGCTGGCGGGGCTGACGCTGGCAGCGGCGGCGGACCGGCTGTCGGCCGAGGTGGCGGCGGATCGGGCGGCATTGGATGTGATGACGGCGGGGGCGGTGGCGACGGGGTTGGCGGCCTGGTCGTCGGATGGCGCGGCGCGGCCGGTGCTGATCGTGCGCGGACAGGCGAATCTGGTGGAGTCTTCGGTGGATCTCGATCGGGTGCGGTTGTTGCTCGATGATCTGGAGGACAAGGAGGAGCTGGTGCGGCTGCTCGAACTGGCGCGGGGGGCGGATGCGACGAAGATTTTCATCGGTGCCGAGTCGCAGCTTTTCTCGCTTTCGGGGTCGAGCGTGATTGCCGCACCGTATCGCGGACCCGGGGGGCGCGTCGTCGGCGTGGTGGGGGTTATCGGGCCGACGCGGTTGAACTATGCACGCGTCATACCCATGGTGGATTACACCGCACGAACACTCAGCAGGTTGGTAGCATGAACGATATGAATGACGCTCCCGAACAGGAGCAGGACGACGCCTTGAACGCAGCGCCGGAGGTGAATTTCGCCGAGGAGTTGCTGGCGCGCGATACCGAGATTGCCGATCTGAAGGACCGGTTGCTCAGGCAGGCGGCGGAGACCGAGAATACGCGGCGCCGGCTGGAGCGCGACAAGGCCGATACGGCGGCGTACGCGATGACCGGCTTTGCGCGCGATTTGCTGGCGGTTGCCGATAATTTGCGGCGGGCGGTGGCGGCGTTGCCGGCCGAAGGGTTCGACAATGTGCGGGCCGGGATCGAGGCGACCGAGCGCGAGCTGTCGGCGATCTTCGGGCGTCATGGCATTACCCGCGTCGAGACGGCGGGGCAGAAGCTCGACCCGAACAAGCACCAGGCGATGATCGAAGTCGAGCATGAGACGCATGCGCCGGGGGCGATCGTCGATGAGCTGCAGGCGGGGTATTTGATCAAGGACCGGCTGTTGCGGCCGGCGCTGGTCAGCGTGGCGAAGGCCAAGGGCTAAGGGAGTTGGGAGTTTCTCGAGGTAGTGAGGAACCCCCACCCCGCTCGGCTGAGGCCGAGTCGCCCTCCCCGCAGGGGGGAGGGAGGAACGATCAGGGGCCGTAGTCGGCGACGGCCATCGGAATGGGCGGCGGCGTGACGGTGGGTGAGCGCTGGGCCAGGGGGGTGGTGAAGGCGGCCTTGTCGGCGCGGTCCTTGAGGGCGCGCGAGATGGCCCAGGCACCGGCGGCCATGCCGATCATGCCAAGCGGACCGAGGCGGCGCGCGACCACCGGAAGGGCGAGACCGATCACGGCGCCTACGGGCCCGGCGGTGGCGCCGCCGACGGTCTGCGCCAGGGTGCGGCCGGCGAGTGCCGAAATCATGCTGCCGATCAATGCCATTGCTTTTCTCCGGGACAATATTGCCTGTTAAATAGGTAGGCTGGCGACAAGTTCCATTCAGGTTTTATGCGAGGCGATCCAGCCGTCGATGTGTTGCTCGAGCACGTCCAGCGGGACCGGGCCGTTTTCGAGAATGGCATCGTGGAAGCTGCGTTCGTCGAAGCGTTCGCCGAGGCTGGCCATGGCCTTTTTGCGCAGGCGCTGGATGGTCAGCTCGCCGATCTTGTAGGCGAGGGCCTGGCCGGGCCAGGTGATGTAGCGGTTGATCTCGGCTTCGATATTGTGGCGGCTGAGCGCGGTGTTGGCCAGCATGTATTCGATCGCCCGGTCGCGGCTCCAGCCTTTCACGTGCATGCCGGTATCGACGACGAGGCGGTTGGCGCGCCACATTTCATAGCTGTAGCGGCCCATCTGCTTTTCGGGCGTGTCGTAGAGGCCCATCGCTTCGCCGAGGCTTTCGGCATAGAGCGCCCAACCTTCGACAAAGGCGGTGAAGGTCGCCTGGTACTTGCGAAAATTCGGAAGGTCGAGCTCCTGTTGGAGCGAACCCTGGGTCTGGTGACCGGGGGCGGCCTCGTGGAGGGTCAAGGCGGGGATCTCGTAAAAGGGCCGCTGGTCGAGGTGGGTCGTGTTGACGCGGTAGACGCCGGCGCGGCCGTTGGCGGTGCTGCCCCATTCGGAAAAGGCGGTGGTGGTGCCCTCGGCCTGGTCGGCGGGGATCGGTTTCACCGAGAACGGCAGGCGCGGCAGCTTGCCGATGATTTTCGGCAGGTAATCATCGATCTGCTTGGTCACCCAGGCCGAGCGTTCGAGCAGCTCCTGCGGGGTCCTGGCGTAATATTTCGGGTCGCTGCGCAGATGCGCGACATAGGCCTTGCGGTCGGGATAGCCGGCGCCGGCGGCAACGGCGTCCATGGCGGCGCCGATACGCGCGACTTCGGACAGGCCGAGCCGGTGGATCTGATCGGGGGTCATCGCGGTGGTGGTCATCGCGCGGGCGGCATAGGCGTAATATTCGCGGCCGCCGGGGGTGGCGCCGATGCCGGTGGTGGTGCGGCATTTAGGGAAATATTCGGTCGTGTAGAAGGCGAGGAAGTCGCGGTAGGCGGGGACCACGGCGGTGGCGATCAGCGACTGGGCGCGGGCCTGGAGGGCGGTCCATTCGGCGGACGTGTAGAAACCGGGCTGGCGGCCGGCGAAGGGGGTCCAGAATACCGAGGCCTCGGGGCGGGCGGTGATGTGGGCGGAGATCGATTTTTCAAAGCCGATGAGGGGCGCGCAGGGCAGGGCATAACCGGCGGCGAGGCCGGTGCGGGTGACGGCGATCTGGGCGGCGTTGAAGGCAGGATAGGCGGCGAGGCGGCCGAGGTAGGATTCATAATCGGCGCGGTTTTCGAAGCGGGCGCGGTCGGGCAGGCCGGCGAAACCGGTGTGCCAGCCGGAATAGGTGGTGAAGTTCATGGCGCGCTGGCCGAAAGCGTTGCCCGCGACATCGTCGGCGAGCATCTGGCGCAGGACACCGCGATTGACGCGATCGGCGGGGGTCAGCGCGGCGGGGTCGATGGCGTCCAAACGGGTGATGAAGGTTTTCGCGGTGACGGCGTTGCGGTCGGCCTGCGCCAGGCTGGGGTCGCGCAGCTTGCCGTCGCCGCTGCGGTCGCCGACTTCGGTGGCGAGGCCGGGATCGATCGACAGGCTCCACGCCCAATGATCGGCGATGATCGACTTGAGGTTGTCGGCCGCAGCCGGGGCGGCGAGGCAGAGGGCCAAGGCGACAGCGAGTAATTTCATGTGGCGGTGGTCCCCTTGCGGTATCGTCAAAGTCGTAGCGGGGGGAGGCGACCGGTGGCAAGCAGCGCGGCGGTGCGGCCGCTGGGGCAGCCATGGATGATCAACCCGGCTAAAACGCCGCATTGTCAGTTCGGCTTTCGGAACATATACCGAACGAATGGCGCATCTGGACACTCGCGAAAAGCTCGCCATTCTTGCCGATGCGGCGAAATACGATGCGTCGTGCGCGTCGTCGGGGACGTCGAAACGGTCGTCGGTGGGCGGCAAGGGCATCGGATCGACCGAGGGCATGGGCATCTGCCACAGCTATGCGCCCGATGGTCGGTGCATTTCGCTGCTGAAGATATTGCTGACCAACAGCTGTATCTTCGATTGCCATTATTGCATCAACCGGCGGTCGTCGAACGTGCGGCGGGCGCGGTTTACCGTCGATGAAGTGGTGCGGCTGACGCTGGCCTTCTACAAGCGCAATTATATCGAGGGGCTGTTCCTGTCGTCGGGGATCATCGGGACGTCCGATTATACGATGGAGGCGCTGGTGCGCGTGGCGCGGACGCTGCGGCTCGAGCATGATTTTCGGGGGTATATTCATTTGAAGTCGATCCCCGATGCGGCGCCTGAGCTGCTCGAGGAGGCCGGGCTTTATGCCGACCGGCTGTCGATCAATATCGAGCTGCCGACCGAGGCCGGGCTGACGCGGCTGGCGCCCGAGAAGGACGGCGGGCGGATACGCGGGGCGATGTCGGGGTTGAAGCTGGCGATCGACGACAACAAGGATGCGCGCAAGCATTACCGGTCGGCGCCGAAGTTCGCGCCGGCGGGGCAATCGACGCAGATGATTGTCGGCGCCGACAATGCCGATGACAGCGCCATCGTGGCGACGGCGAGCGGGCTGTACGACCGGTTCGGGATGCGGCGGGTCTATTATTCGGCGTTTTCGCCGATTCCGGACGCCAGCGCAGTGTTGCCCTTGGTGTCGCCGCCGCTGTTGCGCGAGCATCGGCTTTACCAGGCCGACTGGCTGATGCGATTCTATGGCTTTCGCGTTTCGGAGGTGCAGGAGGCGACCGACGACGGGCATCTGCCGCTGGATATTGATCCCAAGACGGCATGGGCGTTGAAGCATCGCGGGCAATTCCCGGTCGATATCAACCGGGCGCCGCGCGAGATGCTGTTGCGGGTGCCGGGGCTGGGGGTGAAATCGGTCAATGCGGTGCTGCGGGTGCGGCGGCAGCGGCGAATGGACCTTGCCGACCTGGGGCGGCTGACGCGGGGCATCGAGAAACTGCGGCCGTTCGTGATCGCGTCGGACTGGCGCCCGACGGCGCTGGCCGATCGCGGCGATATGCGGGCAACCTTGGTGAAGCCGGCGATTGCGCAGCTCGAGTTGTTCGGGTGACGGGAGCGCCGGGCGTCTCGCCGGCGTTGTGACTGGCGATGACGACGATCACTCTTGCCGCACCGGATGATTTCGACGGGTTCCGGGTGGCGGTCCGCAAGCTGATCACCGCCTGGGTCCCGCCCGAGGCGGTGACGTGGAGGATCGAGGGGGAGCCGGGCGATCTGATCGGTGGCGGGCCGCCGGCCGGGACCGGCGCCGAGATCCGGGTGCCCAAGGCGTTTCCCGACCTGGCGCGGCGGGTGATCTGCAACAGCGATCGTGAGCGGTTCGCCTTGCTGCACAGTGCCTTGCTGGCCTTGCAGCAGCGGCCGAAACTGCTCGAGGATAGCGCCGATCCGCTGGTGCGGCGGCTTGACATGATGGCCAAGGCGGTCGGTCGCGACGTCCACAAGATGCGGGCGTTTGTGCGGTTTCGTGAAGCGCCCGACGAGGCCGGGGAGCGGTTCGCGGCGTGGTTCGAGCCCGAGCATCACATCGTTCGGTACAACAGCGGGTTCTTTACCCGGCGGTTCACGACGATGATCTTTTCGATCCTGACGCCCGAACTCTGCATGCACTGGGACGGCGACGAGGTGACCTATTCACCTGGCGCGGTGAAGGCCGACGCGCCGGGCGACGATCCGCTCGAGGCGACTTGGAAGACATATTATGCCAGCATATTCAATCCGGCCCGGCTGAAGATCGACGCGATGACCAGCGAGATGCCGAAGAAATACTGGAAGAACCTGCCCGAGGCGACGTTGATCCCCGACCTGATCGCCGGGGCGGCGAAGAGGACACGCATGATGATTGCAGCGGGGACGATCGAGGGGGCGACGGGCTCGATGGGGCAATTGCGGGACGAAGCGGCGCGGTGCAAGCGCTGCGGGCTGTTCGGGCCGGCGACGCAGACGGTGTTCGGCGAGGGGCCGGAGGATGCGGCATTGATGTTCGTCGGCGAGCAACCCGGCGACCAGGAGGATCTCGCGGGGCGGCCATTCATCGGCCCGGCGGGGCAGGTGTTTGATGCGGCGCTGGCCGAGGCGGGCATCGACCGGCGCACCGCCTATGTCACCAACGCGGTCAAGCATTTCAAGTTCGAGCCGCGCGGCAAGCGGCGCATCCACAGCAAGCCCGATGCCGGCGAGATCACGGCGTGCCGGTGGTGGCTCGACGCCGAGCGCGCGTCGGTGAAGCCCAAGGTGATCGTGGCGCTGGGGGCGACGGCGGCGCGGGGGATTACCGGCAAGGCGGTGACGATTTCGAAGGAGCGCGGGCGGGCGATCTTGCAGCCCGACGGATCGGAGCTGTGGATTACCGTGCATCCGAGTTATCTGCTGAGGATCGAGGATCCAGCGGTCGCGGCGGAGGAGCGGCGCAAGTTCGTCGATGATCTGCGGGCGGCTGCGGCGCGGGTCTGAGCCGGGAGCGCGGCACCGGCTGATCGTTGGCCGGATCCCGTGTGAAGCCGAGGATGACGAGATGTGATGGCGTGATCCGGCCGGCGGGACAGGCTTGCCGGCCGGATCTGCCCGTCAGGTGCGCGCGAGGGCCGCTGTGCGGCGGCGCATGCTTGCTCCGACAAGCCCGAAGCCGGCGATGAGCATGGCCCAGCTGGCGGGCTCGGGGACGCCGGCGGCGGTGATGCCGGCCAATCCTTCGGCGCCGACGTTGCCGATGAGGGTGCCAGTGCCGGTGCCGAGGTTGAGGCTGTAAAGGCTGTTGCGGACCGAGAAAAAGGCGTTGTTGGTGCGGCCCGAGATATCGAACCCGACGCGGTCAAGGCTGCCCAAGGCAACGCCCAGTGCGCCGACGTTGATATAGGTGCCGGCGTTGGCATTGGTCGCTACCAGCAGGCTGTCGGTGATAGCGTCAAGGCCGTAGAGCCTGGTCGTCAAGGCGCCGGCACGGTTGTTGGCATACGCCGACCCTATGATATCGACGGTGCTGCTGCCGTTCAGCGTGATCGGCGTATCGACGAGGGTGACAGCGTTGGTGGGATTGATACGCAGGTTCTGGTTGGTGTCGCTGATCAACCGGAGCCGGTCTGGAACGGGGTTAAAATCGATCCCGAAGTTGCTGCCGGTGGGCGGCGGGGCAATGATGCCAATGCTTGTGGCGACATATGTGCCGCCGGCGCCGCGGGCGAGCGTGTAGAGGTTGCCGCTGGTGCTGACGCTATACAGGGTTTTGGTGGCCGGGCGCAGGTCAAGTCCGACAAGGCGCTCGCCGGAAGCCAGGCCGGTGATGGCGCGCGACGAATTGACGGTCCCGGGCGTCGCCGAATCGAAGGTGACGATGTTGCCGCCGGCGAGGCCGAAGATGGTTTCGGCAGATGCGGTCGCGGCCGGTGCGGCGATGGCGATTGCAAGGCCGGTGAGCTTGAGTGCGGAATTCGATCTGAATGTCATTTGGCAGCCTTCCTTGTTCGCGAGATGGTTCGCGACAGAGCTACGCCGGCTGGACGTGCGAAGTTTCATGTCCAGGTAACTATTTAGGATAGCGGTTCAGAAGGCCTTTTCGGCGGCGATTGCGGCGATGTCGGCGGCGCGCGAGCCCAGCCTGTCGGCCATCATGGCTTCGACGCGGGCGAGGATTTCGGGGCGGGCGGTGGCGGGGGTGCCGCCGCCGATCGGTTCCGGATCATATTCGATCGAGAGCTGGACGGCCTCGGCGACGTCGCGGCCGTGGAGTTGCTCGATGATGCGGAAGCCGAAATCGATGCCCGAGGTGACGCCGCCGGCCGTGATGCGGTTGCGGTCGACGACGACGCGTTCGCGGACGAATTCGCCGCCGAACAGCGGCAACTGGCTGCCGGCGGCCCAGTGGCAGCCAGCGCGATAGCCGTTGAGCAATCCGGCGGCGGCGAGGATCAGCGAGCCGGTGCAGACGCTGGTGACGAGGCTGGCGGTTTCGGCGCGGGCGCGCAGCCAGGCGAGGACCTCGGGATCGCGCATGATCGGCGCCACGCCGACGCCGCCGGGGACGCAGATCATGTCGAGCGGCGGGCAATCGGCGAGGGTGGTGGTGGGGACGAGGGCGAGGCCGCAATCGCTCATCACCGGATCCAGGCTTTTCCAGGCGAAGTGCAGCCGGGCGCCGGGCATGCGGCTGAGGACTTGCGCCGGGCCGGTCATGTCGAGCTGGGTCAGGTCGGGCCAGAGCAGGAAGCCGATATGATAGGGGGCGGGCTTGCTCATGCGACGAAGGCGAGGTCGAGGGCGTCGGCGACGGCCTTGTGACGAATCTGGCCGGCGGCGACATTCAATCCTTCGGCGAGGTGCGGATCGGCGGCCATGGCGGCGGCGGCGCCCTTGTCGGCAAGGCGGAGGACGAAGGGCAAAGTCGCGTTGTTGAGCGCGAAGGTCGAGGTGCGGGCGACGGCGCCGGGCATGTTGGCGACGCAATAGTGGATGATGCCGTCGACGACATAGACCGGGTCGGCGTGGGTGGTGGCGTGGCTGGTTTCGAAGCAGCCGCCCTGGTCGATGGCGATGTCGACGAGGACGCTGCCGCGCTTCATCAGCTTTAGCATGTCGCGGGTGACGAGCTTGGGAGCGGCGGCGCCGGGGATGAGGACGGCACCGATGACGACATGGGCGCGGGCGATGGCGGCGGCGATGGCGGCACGCGACGAGAAGGCGGTCTTGACCCGGCCTTCGAACATCTCGTCGATCTCGGCGAGGCGGCTGGTCGAGATGTCGTAGATGGTGACGTCGGCGCGCATGCCGACCGCCATTTGTGCGGCGTTGACGCCCGAGACGCCGCCGCCGAGGATGGCGACGCGGCCGGGCGCGACGCCGGGGACGCCGCCAAGCAGGATGCCGCGGCCGCCCTGCTCCTTTTCGAGATAATGGGCGCCGACCTGGACCGACATGCGGCCGGCGACTTCGGACATCGGGCGCAGCAAGGGCAGCCCGCCGGCGCGATCGGTGACGGTTTCATAGGCGATGCAGGTTGCGTGCGAGGCCATCAGCGCCTCGGCTTGGGGCTTGTCGGCGGCGAGGTGGAGGTAGGTGAACAGCGTCTGGCCCGGGCGGAGCCAGGCGCATTCGTGGAGCTGCGGTTCCTTCACCTTGACGATCATGTCGGCGGCCGCGAACACCGCCTCGGGGCCGGGGGCGATCCGGGCGCCGGCCTCGACGTAATCTTCATCGGTGAAATCGATGCCGCCGCCAGCGCCGGTTTCGACGGTGACGCCATGACCGCGTGCCGTCAGTTCGGCAACGGCGGGGGGCGTCAAACCGACGCGGTATTCGTGGACCTTGATTTCCCTGGGGACGCCGACGTGCATGGTTTTCTCCGCAAAATCGATTACTCTGCCATAGCGATTGACAGCTGCCGAGGACAGGGCAATCCAAGGTCGCAGGGGTGTTGCATTGCAGCACTGTCATGTCTGTGTTAACGCGCCGCCCGCTGCTCTTCCGGGAACCGAACAAAGATGTCGAGCCCTGCTGCGACGACGACCAACGACCCCGCGCAAGCTGGCCATGCTCCGCAAGGGACGGCCCGGCTGGCCGTGGGCGCAATCGGCGTGGTGTTCGGCGACATCGGTACCAGTCCGCTTTACGCGCTGAAGGAGACCTTTACCGGTCATCACAAGCTGGCGGTTGATGCGCTGCACATTTACGGCATCATGAGCCTGGTGTTCTGGACGATGACGCTGATCGTCACGGTGAAATATGTGCTGGTGATCCTGCGCGCCGACAACCGCGGCGAGGGTGGCAGCCTGTCGCTGCTGGCGATGATCTCGCGGCTGTCGCCGACTTCGACACGGTCGCGCTACCTCACACTGCTCGGGGTGCTGGCGACGGCGCTGTTCTTCGGTGACTGCATCATCACGCCGGCGATCTCGGTGCTTTCGGCGGTCGAGGGCCTGACCGTCGTGCGATCCGGGATGCAGGCCTATGTGCTGCCGATCGCCATCGGCATCCTGATCGGGCTGTTCCTGATCCAGTCGCGCGGTTCGGCCAAGGTCGGGGCGTTGTTCGCGCCGATCATGCTGGTGTATTTCGTGGTCATCTCGGTGATGGGGATCAACCAGATCATCGCCAATCCGGCGATCTTCCAGGCGATCAACCCGATCTGGGCGTGGCGATTCTTTGCCGACAATCCCAGCCTGGGCTTTCTGGCGCTGGGTTCGGTGGTGCTGTCGGTTACCGGCGCCGAGGCGTTGTATGCCGACATGGGGCATTTCGGGCGGCGGCCGATCAAATGGTCGTGGCTGTATTTTGTCATGCCGGCGCTGTTGCTCAATTATTTCGGCCAGTCGGCGCTGCTGCTGAGCACGCCGTCGGCGGTGGCCAACCCGTTCTTCCTGATGGCGCCGGATTGGGCGCGGTTGCCGCTGGTGCTGCTGGCGACGATGGCGACGATCATCGCTAGCCAGGCGGTCATCTCGGGAGCGTTTTCGGTGACGCGGCAGGCGGTCCAGTTGGGGTTCCTGCCGCGGATCAAGATCAAGCATACGTCGGCAGCGGCGGCGGGGCAGATCTATATCCCGCTGGTCAATTGGAGCCTGCTCGGCATGGTCATCCTGCTGGTGGTCAGCTTCCGCAGTTCATCCGACTTGGCGTCGGCATACGGCATCGCCGTAACCGGCACGATGTTCATCACGACGTGCATGATGGCGGTGCTGGTGCTGACGGTCTGGAAGTGGAACCGCTGGATCGCCTATGGTTTCGTCGGGGTGTTCCTGATCATCGACACGGCGTATTTTGCCTCGAACCTGACCAAGATCCCCGATGGCGGCTGGTTTCCGCTGGCCGTCGGCGCGATTGCATTTACGTTCCTGACGACCTGGGCCAAGGGCCGCGGATTGATGCAGGAGCGGCTGCGGGAAAGCGCCATGCCGATGGAAGTGTTCATCAAGTCGGCAGCGACGGCGGCGACGCGGGTGCCGGGAACGGCGGTGTTCATGACGACGACGCCGACGGGGGTGCCGCACGCGCTGCTGCACAATTTGAAGCACAACAAGGTGCTCCACGATCGAATTCTGATCCTGACGGTGGTGATCGACGAGGTGCCGTATGTGTCCGAGGAGGACCGTATCGGCGTTGCCGACCTGGGGTCGAATTTCTTCCGGATCATCATCCGCTATGGCTTCATGCAGGAGATCAACATTCCGGCGGTCCTCAAGACGGTCGAGAACTGCGGGCCGAAGCTGAAGATGATGGAGACGAGCTTTTTCCTTTCGCGGCAGACGCTGTTGGCGAGCGATCGGCCCGGGATGGCGCTGTGGCGCGAGCATCTGTTCAGCTGGATGATGCGCAACGCGGAAAGCGCGATGGATTTCTTCAAGCTGCCGACGAATCGGGTGGTTGAGTTGGGGTCGCAGGTGGAGATTTAGGCGCAGCGCCGCGAGCGCGTATCGCGCAGCGTAGTGCGCCGACGGGCGCAAGACCGGCCGGCGGGGCGGCGGGGTCTTCACCCGGCGAACCCGTCCGACGTCAGCGCGGGCTTTGCCCGTGCTCTTTCGCTTGCTGCTCCTGCGGCACGGAAGACACCCCCACCCGGGCCGCGAAGGCGCGTCTCTCGCCTCCCCCCTCGAGGGGGAGGACACGAGGTCAGATCTCGAACAGGGCTGCGGCGCCCATGCCGCCGCCGATGCACATTGTCACGACGACGCGCTTGGCGCCGCGGCGGCGGCCTTCGATGAGGGCGTGGCCGGTGAGGCGGGAGCCCGACATGCCGAAGGGATGGCCGATCGAGATGGCGCCGCCGTCGACGTTGATTTTGGCGGGGTCGATGCCGAGCTTGTCGCGGCAGTAAAGGACCTGGACGGCGAAGGCTTCGTTAAGCTCCCACAGGTCGATGTCGGCGACTGTCAGGCCGTGGCGGGCGAGGAGCTTGGGGACGGCGTAAACGGGCCCGATGCCCATTTCGCCAGGCTCGCAGCCGGCGACGGCGAAGCCGCGGAAGGTGCCGAGCGGGGTCAGGCCGCGGCGGGCGGCTTCGGTGTCCGACATGACGACGCAGACGCTGGCGCCGTCGGAGAGCTGGCTGGCGTTGCCGGCGGTGATGGTGCCGCCTTCGCGGACGGGCTTGAGCGACGACAGGCCCTCGATGGCGGTGTCGGGGCGGTTGCCTTCGTCCTGCGTCAGGGTGACCTCGTCGGCGGTGACGGTGCCGTCCTTGGCGGTCGTTTTGCGGACCGCGGTGATGGGCACGATCTCGGCATCGAAGCGGGCGTTGGCTTGTCCGGCGGCGGTGCGGCGCTGGCTTTCGAGGCTGTATTCGTCCTGGGCGTCGCGGCCGATGTTGTAGGTTGCGGCGACATGGTCGGCGGTCTCGATCATCGTCCAGTAGAGCGACGGCATGGTGGCGGCGATGCCGTCGGACCTGTAGCGGGTCAGGTTCTTGTTGGGCAACACCAGCGAGACCGAATCGAGCCCGCCGGCGACGTAGATGCCGTCCTCACCGGAGCGCAGGCGCTGGGCGGCAAAGGCGATGGTCTGCAGGCCCGAGGCGCATTTGCGATCGACGGTCACGCCCGAGACGGTGATGGGAAGCCCGGCGGTGAGCGCCGCGACACGGGCGACGTTGTTGCCGACAGCGCCTTCGGGATGCGCCGAGCCGAGCATGACGTCCTCGATTTCGGCGCCGGCAATGTTGGCGCGCGCGAGGGCAGCGCGGATGACATGGGCGGCCAGGGTGGGGCCGTCGGTGTCGTTGAGGACGCCCTTGTAGGCGCGGCCGATGGGGGTGCGGGCGGTGGCGACGATTACGGCTTCGGGCATTCCAGGAGCTCCTGACGGAAAGGTATCACCATAGCGTCATGCCCGGGAAAATCTCTGGCAGTTGAGGCAGGTTTTGCCGGAATTCCTAGATTCCGGCGTACCATTCGTAACCGCGGTCTTCCCAATAGCCGCCCTTGCCGCGGCCATGGCCGGCCAGCGAAGCGACGACATCGAGGCCGGTGACGTATTTGGCGTGCTTGTAGCCGAGCTGACGTTCGACGCGGGCGCGTATGGGCGCGCCGTGGCCGACATCGAGCGGCGCGCCGTTCATGGTGTGGGCGAGGATGGTCTGCGGGTGGAAGGCGTCGATGAGGTCGACGCTTTCGTAATAGTCGGACGCTGATGGCCCGCTGCCATAGGTGTCGGCGCAGCGGAAGACGACGTATCGGGCATTGGTTTTCAGGCCGGCGGCCCTCAGGATCAGGCCGAGCTGCGGCCCGGTCCATTGGCCGATGGCGCTCCAGCCTTCGACGCAGTCGTGGCGGGTGACCTGGGTGCGCGAAGGTAGCCGGCGCAGGTCGGCGAGGCTCAGGCTGAGCGGATTATTGACCAGCCCGGTGACGGCGAGTCTCCAGTCGGCGAAATTAACTGCCTTGTGTGCCTGGTAGGCGGCGCCGCTGGGCTCGCGGGTGCCGTTGACCTTAAAATCGGCGGAGATGTCGGCGGTGGAGAATTCGGGCGCGAGGGCGTCGCGGCCGATCAGGCGCTGCCAGCGCTCGGAGGCACCCTCGGCGGACTGGACGATGGCTTTCAGCTTGGCGTTGCTGGCCAACGAGTCGCAGCCCGACAGCAGCAGGCCACCTGCGGCGGCGCCGCCGAAACCGAAAAGACCGCGCCGCGACAGGGTCATGGCCGCGGCTCCGGATCGATGCGGAACTTGCCGGTTATCATCGAGCGGATCTCGTTGAACGGGCCGGCGAGGACGACCATCAGCAGGTGGACGATGATGAACAGGGTGATGAGGTTCATCGCGATCCAGTGCAGCGAGCGTGCCGACTGGCGGCCGCCGAAAATGTCGAGGAGCCAGGGCCAGGCGGCGTTGATGCCGGGCGACATGCCGAGACCGGTGAGGATGACGAGCGGCATGAGGCCGAGAATGAAGCCGGCATAGGCGAGTTTCTGGAGGATGTGGTAGCGCCCCGCGTCCTCGCCGCGGGGGAACTTCAGCCGCGCGTGCTGGGCGACATCATGGGCGATGTTGGACCAGCGCAACTCCCGCAGCCGGGGCATTATGTTGGTGCGCAGATGGCCGTTGGCGAGGGCATAGGCGAGATAGACGAGGCCGTTGGCGATCAGCAGCCAGGCGAAGAAGAAGTGGAAGTTGCGGGCGGTGCCGAGGTCGCGATAGCTGGGGAAGGTCGCCCAGGACGGGTAGCCGATGGCTTGTTGCTGGCCGTTAGCGGCGGCGGAGCGACCGAGGAGGCCGGTGGTCTCGATCTCGAGCGCGCCGATGCGGAGATAGCCGTAGGGAGCGCCGACGGCGGTCGCCGAGCCGATCTGTAGCCAGCGCGTGCCGGCGTCGATGTCGGAGCCTTGCTTGCCCCAGTAGAGCGACGGGTGGGCGTTGAAGATGCTGAGCCCGGTCAGGATCAGGAAGACGATGGCGAGGGCGTTGATCCAGTGGGTGATGCGGACGACGAGAGCGTGGCGATGGAACAGGTAGGGCGTAGCGCCTGCTGCTGGTCCCGATGCCGGCGCGATCATGTCTGAAACCGCCATCGCGCCTGTCGCCCTGAAATCCGGATACGGTCTTAATACGTGGGCTGGCGGTAAAAGGTTACAAGTTTGCGGCGGCTTTCCGTTTGGCCGCAGCACGCGGTATGGCTGTGGCGACCAACAGGGAGCCACGACCCGATGCTGCGTGTCTTTACACCGAGCGGACGCACGATACTGACCGAAGATTCGCAGATGCCGAGCGCGCTGCCCGCCGATACGGTGTGGATCGACATGTGCGATCCGACCCGCGAGGAGGAGCTGTTCGTCGAGAGCATCACCGGCATCGAAGTGCCGACGCGCGAGGAAATGGCCGAGATCGAGAGTTCGAGCCGGTTGTACACCGAGAATGGTGCCACCTACATGACCGCGACGGTCGCGACGGGCATTTTCCAGCAGGATGCCGAGACTAATGCGGTCAGTTTTATCCTGACGCCGGTCCACCTGATCACCGTGCGTTATGCCAAGATCCTGTCGTTCGATCGCTTTGCCGGGCAGCTCGAACGCAGTCCGGTGCTGTGCGAGAGTGCGTCGATGGCGTTGATCCACCTGCTTGATGTGATCGTCGACCGGCTGGCCGATGGTATCGAGCATATCGGCAAGGAGGTCGACGCCGTTTCGCGGCAGGCCTTCCGGCGGGCCCGGCCGAGCGGCGAGCAGCGGATGTCGACGCTGGCGCTGCAATCGATCCTGGGACGGCTGGGCACGGCGCAGGACGGCCTGTCGAAGGCGCGGGATTCCGCCGTCAGCCTGTCGCGGGCGCTGGGCTACCTGGCGTTCTCGGCGCCGAAGTCGGACAATCTGGGGCCGCACATCAAGACGCTGGTGCGCGATCTGGCATCGCTGACCGACCAGATCAGTTTTCTCGGCAACAATCTGACGTTCCTGCTCGATGCGGCGCTGGGGCTGATTTCGATCGAGCAGAATGCGGTGCTCAAGATCTTTTCGGTCAGCGCCATCGTGTTCATGCCGCCGACGCTGATTGCCGGCATCTACGGGATGAATTTCGACTTCATGCCCGAACTGAAATGGGCGCTCGGCTATCCGTTCGCGATCGGGTTGATCATACTCTCGAGCATCCTGCCCTATGTGTTTTTCCGTTGGCGCGGATGGCTTTAGGGCAGGTCGAGGGCGCAGCCATATTCGGGGTCGTACGCTGCGGTCCGCCGGGACAACAACGGTACGCTGGCGGTGATCCGCCGTTTCGCGGTGTCGTCCTCGACACGGACGATCTCGGTGCCGGGTTCGAAATCGGTCTTGCACGAGGCCATGTCGCGGTTGCCGACATAGCGGCACGAACAGACGACATGGGCGATATAGCCGGCGGCAAGATCGGCGCGCTGACCGGTGCTGCTGAACTTGAGCCCGAACCAGCCGCCGGCCAGCAGGCAGAGCAGCAGCGGCAACCAGAACCACCAGCGGCGCCACAGTTGCGGGCGGGGCTTGCCGGGGGCGGGGGCGGATGCGCGCGCATCTCGGTCGTTACCGTCGACACCCGTGCTTGCGTTCATGCGGCTGCGCCTTCTAACGTCGCGGTGTGATCGAACGAGACGCCATGCCGACGTTGCAATCAAGCCTGTTTGTGCTGGCGCTGACGCTTGGGCTGGCGACCCCGGGGGCTGCGCAACCGGCTACGACGGCTGCGGCAGATGCTTTTTTTACGGCACCAGGGCTGGCGGAGACGCGGGCGCTGATCGTCATGAAGGACGGCAAGCGCGTGTATGAGCGCTATGCACCCGGCTTTGGCCCCGGCAACCGGCTGATCTCCTGGTCGATGGCGAAATCGATCACCGCGACGCTAGTCGGCGAACTGGTCGCCGACGGCAAGCTGGCGCTTGATGCGCCGGCGCCGGTGCCCGAGTGGCGCACCGATCCCGGCGATCCGCGCGGGGCGATTACGCTGCGCCAGTTGCTCAACATGTCGTCGGGATTGAAGCACGTCGAGGCTGACCCGCCCGAGGCTGCCGACACCAATCGCGGGCTGTTTTCGGATAAGAGCGGCGATATTGCCGAGTTTGCGGTGTCGGCGCGGCTGGAATCGAAGCCGGGTACTGCATTCGAATATTCGACCCTGACGACGCATATCCTCGCCGATATCGTTGGTCGCACTGTCGCGCCGGGTGCAAAGCCCATGGCGCGGCGCGCGGCGATGCGGCGCTTCATCATGCAGCGCCTGGCGGGCCCCGCCGGCATGCCGTCGCTGCTGTGTGAATTCGATCCACGCGGCACGTTGCTCGGCGGCTCGTTGTGCCATGCGACGGCGCGCGACTGGGCCAATTTCGGCGAACTGTACCGGGGCAATGGTGTGGTGGCCGGGCGGCAGGTGGTGTCGCCCGACTGGGTCCGCTTCGTGCGCACGCCAGCGCCGACCAATCCGGGCTATGGCGGGCATTTCTGGCTCAATCGCGCCAGGGCTGCCGGTGGGGAAACAGCCTTGTTCGCCGAACAGGGCCCGGCGGATGCCTATGCCGCCATCGGGCACCTCGGGCAGTATGTCATCATCGTGCCGTCGAAAGGCCTGGTCGTCGTGCGGCTCGGCAAGACGCAGGACGGCGATCTGCAGCCGGTGCGGACGGCGCTCGGCCGGCTGGTCAACAGTTTTCCGGCGACTCCATGACGTCGGACTATCGCATTGCCGACATAAAACTCGATGAACGCACGATATTATGGCGCAACGCCGATATCGAGCAGGAGCGCCGCGTCGCCATATTCGACCTGCTCGAGGGCAATTCGTTCCAGCCGCTGACCGCTGCCGAGCATGGCTATCATGGCCCCTACAAGGTCATGCTGGGTGTGGAGGAGGGCCGGCTGACCGTCGGCATCAACGCGCAGGACGATCACGCGCTGGAAAGCTTCATCCTGCCGCTGGCGCCGTTTCGGCGGACGGTGCGCGATTATTTCGCCATCTGCGACAGTTATTATCAGGCCATCCGTCAAGCTTCGCCGCAACAGATCGAGACCATCGACATGGCGCGCCGGGCGATCCACAACGATGCCGCCGAGGTCTTGCAGGACCGGCTGGCGACGAAGGTGACGGTCGACTTCGACACGGCGCGGCGGCTGTTTACGCTGATCTGCGTGCTTCACATCAGAGGGTAAGAATGTCCGTATTGTCCGACCGATGGATTCGCGAGCAGGCGCTGGCGACCGGCATGATCGAGCCGTTCGTCGATCGGCAGACCCGCGAGGGCGTCATTTCCTATGGGCTGTCGTCGTACGGCTATGATGCGCGCGTGTCCGACGAATTCAAGATCTTCACCAATGTGGATTCGGTGACGGTCGACCCCAAGGATTTTCATCCCGGCAGCTTCGTCGATCGCAAGACCGATTGCTGCATCATCCCGCCGAACAGCTTTGCGCTGGCGCGGACGGTCGAATATTTCCGCATCCCGCGCGATGTGCTGGTCATCTGCTTGGGCAAGTCGACCTATGCGCGGTGCGGTATCATCGTCAATGTGACGCCGCTCGAGCCCGGCTGGGAGGGGCATGTGACCTTGGAGTTCAGCAACACGACGCCGCTGCCCGCCAAGGTCTATGCCAATGAAGGCGCCTGCCAGTTCCTGTTCCTCAAGGGCAACGAGCCCTGCGAAGTCAGCTATGCCGACCGCGCCGGCAAGTATATGGGCCAGCGCGGTGTGACACTGCCGAAGATCTAGGGGCCAAAGATCTAGTTGCGGATCTCGGGACGCAAGCGATAGCGGCCGTCCTCGAAACCGGTGAACATCTGCTGGACGGCGGGGTGGAGAACCGGGTCGCCATCCGCATCGCCGACGAGATTTTGCTGGCTGACATAGGCGACATAGGCCGACTCATCGTTTTCGGCGAGCAGGTGGTAGAAGGGCTGGTCCTTGCGCGGGCGCACGCCTTCGGGGATGGCGTTCCACCATTCGTCGGTGTTGTTGAATACCGGATCGACATCGAAGATGACTCCGCGGAACGGAAACAGCCGGTGGCGCACCACGTCACCAATGGTGAAAGTGGCAGGAGTCGCGGCCTCGGTTCCCGCCAGTTCAGCGTTCGGAGTCCAGCCTTTCATCCGCTCGATCATGTGCAAACCCTTTGTTGACGCAACACATGCAGTCACCTGCCTTCAACATATAGGTACGGTTGCGGTTTCGTGAAGCCCGCAATTGCGCAGGGCCCTTCACGAGAAGGGTTGGCAAGGCCCCGGTTGCTCGGCTATAGGCCCCAGCTTCGACCAAGCGCGTTCGCGCGCGACAGCCTTCTGAGGAGAGGTGCCAGAGTGGTCGATCGGGACGGTCTCGAAAACCGTTGTGCCAGCGATGGTACCGTGGGTTCGAATCCCACCCTCTCCTCCACATGGCTATCCAGACCAGTCCAAGGCAGTCTTAAAATCTTTGTATTTGCGGTATAAAGAGCGCTATATCTGTCCAACGGCGTCCAGCCACCTCCCGTGAAGTCCACCCAATGTGGGGGCACTTTTGGGGCATCGCAGCGCCAGGATGGGGGCACCATGCTGACAGATCTGCAAGTGCGCAAAGCAAAGCCTGCGGACAAGCCGTACAAGCTCGGTGATTCTGGCGGCCTTTTGCTGTTCGTGACGCCTACCGGGTTCAAGTCATGGCGCTACAAATACCGCTTCGGAGGCAAAGAGCGGCGCATCGTATTCGGCCCCTACCCCGAGGTTAGCTTGACCGAGGCACGAGATGCCCGAGATGCGGCTCGCAAGACACTTCGCGAAGGACGCGACCCGGGTGCGCTTAAGAAAGACAAAGCTGCCGACGCTGCCAATGAGGCCCTCAACAGCTTCGAGCGTGTTGCCGTTGAATGGCACGCTCTGCACGAAAGCAAATGGTCGACGCAGCATGCAGACGATGTGATTCATAGCCTTCGACGTGATGTCTTTCCTTCGCTTGGCGATAAGCCAATAGCTCAGATCTCGGTACCGACGGTGCTACTAGTGGTCCGTTCGATCGCAGAACGCGGCGCGAACGAAACGGCACACAGGGTGAGGCAGCGGATGTCTGCCGTGTTCGTCCATGGAATTGCCACTGGGGTTTGCGAAACTGATCCGGCCGCGGTCGTTCGCGGAGCGCTGGCCCCCATCGTAAAGGGCCGATTTCCGGCCATCGTATATCTGGCTGCTGCACGGACTTTGCTTCAAACTGTCGAAGCAATCCCTGCCCACCCGGTTACGCGTGTCGCGCACAGATTGCTTGCTCTAACGGGCGTCAGATGTGAAGCGATCTATGGCGCCAAGTGGGGCGAGTTTGAGAACTTGGACAGCGCCGAGCCAATATGGCGTGTGCCCAAGGACCGCATGAAGGGCACCAAAATTTCCAAGCAGGAACATGTGGTTCCCCTCGCTCCACAGGCCGTCGCGCTTATCAGAGCAATCAAGCCGCTTACCGGCCGCGGGCCGATGGTGTTTCCAAATGCGCGCTTTCTCCATCAACCGATGAGCGGCGGAGCTATTGGCAGCCTAATAACCCGAGCTGGCTACAAGGGTCGGCATGTTCCTCACGGATGGCGCTCAACGTTTTCCACAATCATGAATGAGCAAGCCGAGCGCGAAGACCGCAACGCAGATCGGGCGATTATCAATCTCATGCTGGCGCATGTTCCCGAGAACGACGTCGAACGGGCTTACAATCGCGCAAAATACATGCCCCGGCGACGCGAGATTGCATCGACCTGGGCTGACATCGTGCTCGAAGGGGCGATAGCTCCTGATTATCTCGTTATGGGCAAAAGGCGCTAGCGGAGGATGACCGATTTCACTTGCGATGACGGTGAACCGGGCTCCACGAACCAGGCCAAACTGATCGCAAACCTCTCAGATGCGGCCGCGACCTTCAGTGCAGCGAGAACGCAGCATGACCGCCTGTGGTCCCTGCATGAGTATTTAGATACCGTGCTTGATCTGTTGCGGCTGCTACCGGTCACGTTGCCAATGCAGGCGCCCCACAACGCCCTTAGCCAAGCGATCGCCGCACAGGCGGGCGGATCGCCGCATCCACTGCTTGCAACGGCAGCTGTGCAAACGCGACCTAAGACGTCACCGGCACGGCTGGTGGAACAAGTGTCGGCAGTGCTTGCCTCTAAAATCCTTCATCGTGGTGGGCTGAAACCTGGCAAAGCGGACAACGCGGCTGCAAAGCTCGTGAGCGACCTCGGCGTCGAAGGTTTACCTAATAAGCGGGTCACCCAGACAACCGTGACTCGATGGCGATCACAGGCCGGCAAACATGGCGACAATCCAGAGGTGGGCCAGATATGCGCATATCACCTCAACGAGTTGCCTGAAAAATTGACTCCAGACCTTGCTGCAAAAGCCGCAAAAGAATTTGCCGTCAGCTTCCTCGCTACCCGCTATCAGGTCCAAGATTCTGCGGAAGGGTAGGGCTTCCCGTCAAGAAATGCCCGTTAGCTGATCGATCGCCACGGACTGTCGTGGCTCGATCAGGACCGTGCTGATGCCCCCCGGCGATTGCCTCTTGCGTATCACTGATGTTCTCGCGCTGATCCCTGTCGGGAAATCGACTTGGTGGGCAGGAGTTCAGGCAGGCCGCTTCCCTGCCGCAATCAAGCTCGGCCCCGGGATTACCGTCTGGCGTAGCGCCGACATCCGCCGCCTCATCGAAAATGGTACCGACTGACCTGTGAAGACCTTTGAACGAAGGAGGCCGCGCATCGACGCATACTGACGATCATCCCGCGCCTTGCGAGCGCGAGATTGAGCAATCGCATCCAACGCTGTGGTCGGGATTTCTTCAACGGTAGCGCAGCGTTGCAGCACGGGTACTATGGGCTGAGGCCAATCACCCGAGGGGCACCTTAAAGCCATATGCCCTCAGGTCTCCGGTCGCCGACATTGCGATCGTTAAGAAGATGGCGTCTCTGTGGACCGTGTCGGGTCGCATAGAGGTCCTAGTGCGGCGGTCGGCTCCGAAAGGGCAGAAAGTACGCGGACAGGACAGTGGGATCGCCCGGCTATTTTTAGCGGGGCTTGATCCCTTCTGTCCTGAACAACGATCTCACCAAAAGGGCTGAACTAAGAAGGAAGGTGAAGCGATGGCTGGCGCTAAGAAACTCAATGTAGCCGTTGCAAAGTCCAATAAGACGGTCGGTCAAAACTCGGCGCCCACAGACCCGCTAAGGGCCATTGGGGGCACCGACCATATCGCATTCAATGCCATGCTGATGCGGCAGGCCCTCGCAAGTTTCCCAGCGGGCTTCGCAGATGTTGCCAAACCCGACGGGTTCGACGCTGTCGCAACCGGGCTAATTGCTATCGCACCACGCGACGCCCACGAGGGGATGATCGCTGTCCAGATGCTCGGACTGCACAATGCCACGATGGAATGCCTCAAGCGCGCCGTATACGAGGGCCAGACGTTCGAAGGCCGCGAAATGAACCTGACCCAGGCCGCCAAGCTGTCACGGTCCTATGCGCTTCTCATGGACTGCCTAGGCCGGCACCGCGGCGGCGGCACACAGAAGATCATCGTCGAGCGCGTAACCGTGAATGCCGGCGGGCAGGCGATCGTTGGGAATGTTGCGCACGTCCGGGAGGGGGTGCCCAGAAAAACAGAGGAACAACCCCATGCAAAGCAGATCGCCCATGCACCTCTCACCTCGCTGCCTGGCCTCAACCCGTCACTCGACGCCGTGCCAGTCGCCAGCTATGAAAAACGGCCGCTGCCGAATGCACGGCGGCCGATCGCCCGGCGCACCAAAGGGTAATCGGAACGCTTGGCGCCACGGCATCTACTCAGCGGAGTGGGTCGCAGAGCGTGCGCTTTTCGCTTCGATGGCCCGAGCGAGCCGCGAACTGATCTGCTCGCCGGCAAGCGATGAGAATGACATCGCAGTAAACTTTTCCTAGGTTCTGTTGACAAAAGGTATTCCCAAACTTGTTGATGTCTGATTCAAGGCTGTCTTTTGGAGGCAGCGGTGTTCCGAGGCGATCTAACGGACGAGGAATGGGCGATCATCGGGGGCTTGCTGCCGCCGGAGCGGGGGCGTTGGTCCCGCCCCGCCGGGGACAACCGTCTGTTCCTGAACGGCATGTTGAACGTGCTGCGGACTGGTTGCCCCTGGCGGGACATGCATGAGCGCTACGGCAAGTGGAACTCGGTCTATGTCCGCTTCCGGCGCTGGGCAGAGCAAGGCGTTTGGGACGCCCTCTTGCAGACGTTGGTCGATATCGGCCTGACCGACGACTGGCAGCACATGATCGACAGTACCATCGTTCGCGGCCATGCGCAGGCAGCGGGCGCTAAAGGGGGACCTGTAAGGAAGCTTTTGGTCGATCACGCGGCGGCTTCACGAGCAAGGTCCACGCCCGCTGTGACAATCAGGGACGCCCTCTTGGCTTTGTCCTCACCGGCGGAGAAACGTCCGATTACAAAGCCGTAGATGACCTGATGGCAATGCCCGTGCCGCCCCCAAAGGCGCTGTTGGCCGACAAGGGCTATGACGGTGACAGCTTCCGCGAGAGCCTGCTGCTCCACGGCATCCTGCCTGTCATCCCGCCAAAATCGAACCGCAAAAACCCGCCGTCCTGCGACTTCAAGCGCTACAAGGACCGCAACCGCGTCGAGCGCATGTTCGGCTTTCTCAAGCACCAGCGCCGCATCGCCACCGGCTACGACAAGACAGCTTTGTCCTTCGCCAGCTTCCTCAACATCGCAGCTGCAAGACTATGGTTGAAATCTTATGTCAACAGAACCTAGGACGTGTTTGACAAAGGGGATTCCCAGCAGCGTCTGATTTTGATTCAAGGTGGCTTTTGCGGGGGCCATTTTGAAACGCGGTTTGATGAGCGACGAGGAGTGGTCCTGCCTTGAGCCGTTCGTGATTGAGGGCGGCCCCCGGAGTGGTCGTCGTCCAAGGAACCACCGCCCTGTTCTGGATGGGACTTTTTTGGATTGCGCGGACGGGTGTTGCCTGGCGCGATCTGCACGAGCATTTCGGCAAATGGTCGTCGGTTCACCGGCAGTTCCGGCGCTGGACGCTGTCCGGGCTATGGGAACTGGTGCTGGAAGCCTTCAACGACTGCGGGGGCGGCAACCCCAGCCTGCAAATGATCGCCAGCACAATAATCCGGGCACACCATTGTTCAGCCGGCGCTAAAGGGGGACTTCGCGCCAGGGCCTTGGCCGCTCAAAAGGTGGCTTTACGACCAAGATCCATCTCCGCATCAATGCAATTGGCTTGCCCGTAGCGTTCGCCCTGACCGGCGGCGAAGTTTCGGACTTCAAAGGCTATTTGCCCGTCATGAATGCCGACGTACCTGCGCCCAAAGTGCTGCTCGGCGACAAGGGGTACGACGCTGATTTCATTCGTCAGGACATTGAAGATCGTGGCGGCGTGGCGATGATCCCGACCAAGCGGAACCGCCTGATCCAACTGCCCGTCGATGCCGCAATCTACGCCCTGCGCCACATGGTCGAACACTGCTTCAACAAGCTGAAAAACGCCGCCGCCTCGCAACCCGATACGACAAGACCGCCGACAGCTACCTCGGCTTCATCCACCTCGTCTCAATCCGGCTGTAATGCGTGAATTTGTCAACGCCTCCTAACTCCGAATGTGACTTCGATACGGCTAAGTAACTTATTCTGGACAGGGGAGGCGTGCGTTGGTATCGTGACCCGTATGCTGTGAGGGGAAGATTTATGACTTACGCGCTTTCATCTGTCGTCACGCTGGCTGTCGCCGGCACACTCTTCGCGGCACCTGCCGCAGCGACCGTCGGCTCGGCGTCGCTCGCGACCATGCGCAATTGCAACCTTGTCAGTGCCGCCCAGCTTTGCGACGGTACCGGCCCAGGGCAGCAAATCGCCGCGCGCGTTTACGGCGGCGGCGTCGGTGTCGGCGGCCAGACCAAGCTCGTCCAGCCCGGCAACAACCGTGCCTGGTCGGAAGTTCGCTTCGACGGCTCGCTCGACCTGCCCGAAATCAGGGCGTACACGCTGGCCAGCGGCAATGTCCGCATGAACATCAACAGCTTCGCCTTCCAGAGCTATACCTGGAACGGGTCGGCGCCCGGCCTATTCTCGCTCACCGGATCGCTGCATATCGTCAACAGCTCGACCAGCCCCGCCGAAGGCTCGCTGCCGAACGGCGCGCGCTACACGCAATATGTCGGCATCTGGGACCCGAGCGTGATCGCCGGCCTCAGCACGCCGCAGCAACTGTTCGACGTGCTGTTCTATCGCAGATGCAGCAGCGGCGTCCTTGGCGTCGGCAACGTCGGCGGCACACTGGCTGGCGGCGAGGCGACCTTCACCACCACCACCAGCGCGTGCAGCCCGGGCTCGCTTTTCCTCAATCCGGGACAGCAAGTGCTCGTTGTCGCCGGCCTTCAGCTGCCGGTCAATCGCGGCGGTTTCGCCGACAGCAGCGCGACCTTCATCACCCGCCTAGGTGACGACCTCTCGGTCGACGAAAAGGCTGCGCTGACCACGTCGCTCGCTTCGGCAGTCTCGCAGGGGGCGTTCGTCGCCGGCGTTCCCGAACCGGCCAGTTGGGCGATGCTGATCGCTGGCTTCGGCCTTGTCGGCGCTGCCGCGCGCCGTCGCCGCTCGGTGGTCAACGCCTGATCAGGCTTTCGGCGCACCGGGGCTGATCGTGCTCCGGTGCGCCAAGCACCGCGCGGGCACTGGCAAAGCGAGACATCAAAGATCAGGTGCAGACCTCAGCGCGATGGGGTCGGCTGCATGGGACCGATGATCTCGGGGAGCGCTGGGATTCTCAGAGTGCTTCGTTATCTTTCCGATCGTCCCGAAGGTGGCGATGATAGCTCATCATCGAATAGACCGCACCGAGCACGCCAGTGACCACCGATGCCGCTCCACCCGCTCCCACAAGTCCGCTGTTTCACTTGCATGCCATGAGCATGTTTGGTGAATTACCGCCCGGCTGCTTTAAAGTGCCAATAGGTGCTTTCCGCCATTCGTTCAGTTCCATCGTCACAGGGGGCGCGTGGAGGCCTGACGTATCAACAGACCTCGGAGAGCCGTATGCGAAGCAGATCGTCTTGCATCTCGCATCGGACAGTTGACGTCCCCCCGTTTTCTTCCTCCGGTTTGAATGCGAGTTTTCCGGCTGTGTGACCAACCGCGAGGAAGGAGCAGACCGTGAAGAAGAGCAGGTACACCGAAGAGCAGATTGCGTACGCGCTGAAGCAGGCTGAGACGGGGACACCAGTCGCGGAGGTGATCCGCCGGATGGGCGTGTCCGAGCAGACATTCTACCGCTGGAAGAAGGTCTACGGCGGGCTTGGCGTCGGCGAGTTGCGGCGCGTGAAGCAGCTCGAGGAGGAGAACCGCAAGCTCAGTAAGCGCGGTCTGAAGGCCGCCTTGCGCGTGACGCCCGAGTTGCGTTGTTTGCACCCCTTTGATCTGGGTTTTGCTGGTGTCGGATTTGGGTGACGAGGGAGCGACTGGTCATACGAGCAGTCGTATGACCAGTCGGATCGAGGTGGTGGCACGCGTTTCCGGCCGCCGATATTGGACGGTCGGTCAAAAGCTCGGGATGTTGCGCGATGCTTTCGGCTCGGGCGGATCGGTACGCACGGCGATCGAACGGCACGAGATTTCGAGCGGGTTGCTCTACACATGGCGCAAGCAGGCAATGTCGGGCGAGTTGACCGGGATTATGCCGGTGGCAGCAATGCCGGATTTCGCCGAGGTCCGGATCGCGGCACCCGAACAGCAGGTTGCGCTTTTGCCGCCGCCGCCATCGCTGTCGCCGTCGCCCGATGTCTCGGGCCGGATCAGCATCGAGTTTCCATCGGGCATTCGGATCAGCGTTGATGCTTAGGTCGATGCGGCAGCGTTGGCGCGCGTGCTGGCGATCCTGCCGCGATGATCCCACTACCGGCGACCACGAAGATCTGGCTGGCGTGCGGCGCGACCGATATGCGCAAGGGCTTCGATGGCCTGGCGGTGTTGGTCCAGCAAAGCCTGAAGCAGAGCCCGCATTCCGGCGCGCTGTTCGCTTTTCGCGGACGGCGCGGCGATCTGATCAAGCTGCTCTGGTATGACGGCCAGGGGCTGTGCCTGTTTTCCAAGCGCATGGACCGTGGCCGCTTCGTCTGGCCAGTGACCGCGCCCGAGGCCGTCCACTTGACCCCGGCCCAACTGTCGATGCTGCTCGAAGGTATCGACTGGCGGCGCCCGGAGCGGACTTGGCAGCCTTCGCTAGCTAGCTGATAAATCACATATTTTCATGGATTTTCAGGGATTATCCTGGCGATTCCGGTGGTGATCTGCTAACAGATTCCAGTGTCAGACGTAGGCATCTCAACCCCCGATCGGGACCAGCGGATCGCCGCACTGGAAGCGCTTTTGGCCGAGCGCGATGCCGCCCTCGCCGGCGCCCGCGCCGATATTGCGGCGCGCGATCTGCTTATCGATATGCTGCGCGTCCAGATCGCCCGGCTCAAGCGCATGTCGTTCGGCAAGTCATCCGAGAAGCTGACCCGCGAGATCGCCCAGCTTGAGCTGGCGCTCGAAGAACTCGAGACCGCAGCCGCCGCAGTCGCTGGGGATCGTCAGCGCGGCAAGATCGCCGCCGATCGCACGCCGCCGGTCCGGGCATTGCCGGCGCATCTGCCGCGCTTCGAGATTGTCCATGAACCCGTGTCCGGCACCTGTGCATGTCCGGCATGCGGTGGTGTTTTGCGGCCCCTCAGCGCCGATGCCGACGAGATGCTCGACGTCGTGCCAGTCAGTTGGCGGGTCGTTCGCCATATCCGCCCCAAGTATAGTTGCCGCGTCTGCGAGACCATTGTCCAGGCACTGGCGCCGGTGAAGGCCATCGCTCGCGGCAAGGCAACATTCGCCACGCTGGCGCATATCGTCGTCGCCAAGTTCGATCATCACCTGCCGCTGTATCGCCAGGCCGAGATGATGGCCGCGCAAGGTATCGGTATCGACAGATCCACCCTTGCAGGTTGGACCGGACAGACCGCGGCCAAGCTCCACACCGACGACACCCCGGTGCCGATGCTCGATCCCGGACGCCGACGCACCGCCACCGGCAGGCTTTGGGTCTATGCCGTCGACGACCGTGCGTCGGGTGCCGCTACACCGCCGCTGGTCTGGTACGAGTTCACCACCGATCGCACCGGTGCCCATCCCCAGAAGCATCTGGCCAGCTACACCGGGTCCCTGCAGGCCGATGCCCATGCTGGCTACAACCAGCTCTACGCCAGCGGTCGGGTTACTGAAGTCGCCTGCTGGGCGCACTTCCGGCGCAAGATCTTTGATATCCACCAGGCCAAGCCGACCGCCCTGACGACCGATCTGCTCGATCGCATCGCGGCGCTTTACATTGTCGAAGCCGAGGTGCGTGGGCAGCCGCCCGATGTGCGGCGTGCTGCCCGCCAGGACCAATCCGTCGCCATTGTCGATGCGTTTCGTGCCGCGCTCGACGACGCCTTGCGGCGGCTGTCGCCGAAGTCCGAGATGGCCAAGGCGATCAGCTATGGCGTCAAGCTATGGCCGGCGCTGCTGCGGTTCCTCGACGACGGCCGTCTCGAGATTGACAACAACATTGCCGAACGCGCGATCCGCAGCATTGCCGTTGGACGTCGCAACTGGCTGTTCGCCGGATCAAAGGTCGGCGGCGAACGCGCCGCCGCCATCTACTCCGTCATCGAGACCTGCAAAGCCAACGGCGTCGACCCGCAATCCTACATCGCCGACGTCACCGCCAAGATCGCCGGCAACTGGCCGGCATCGCGCTGGGACGAACTCATGCCGTGGAACTGGACAGCCGGCGCCGACCAGCAGGTCGCCCAAGCCGCCGACGGCGGCCTTCAGGCCACGCTTACGATAGCGAGGTGGATGTTGCCGAGGAAGTTGGCGGCGAGTTTATCGTAGCGGGTGGCGAGGCGACGGCAGTCTTTGAGGCGGCAGAACATGCGCTCGATGGCGTTGCGG
>NZ_BMJM01000003.1 GCF_014643455.1 Sandarakinorhabdus glacialis | reverse complement strand
TTGCGCACCACCGTTGACACTGCGCGTCTCGCGGGACGCACTCCATTCCACACCATCCTGGGTGCCGTCACCGCCTGATAGCTGGTACGGGTGAGTAATTACCTGTGGCCCCGGCCGCCGGAGGCTCTGTTCTGGCAGGATTGATCGCGCGGATGGGCTGGATGCCAGCCTTCGCTGGCATGACCGGTCGGAAAGGGGGCTTGCGAAGGTAACTAGGTCCCGGATCAGGCCCGGGATGACAGTTACTTTGAGATTTGGGCTCCTGGTGCCTCGGTGGGGGCGACTTGCTCCAGTAACTTCAGCACCGGGCCGAGGGCGCGGTCGGGGGCTTCTTCCATGAGGAGGTGGCCGATGTTGTCGAGGATGGTGACGCGCGCGGTGGGGATCTGTCTGGAGAATCAGGCGGCGGAGGAGACGGGGATCAGGTGGTCTTCGCGGCCCCAGAGCATGAGGGTCGGGGCGGTGATGGTTCTGAGGGACGCGGTGTCGTCGGCGGGTCTGGCGGCGGCGAAGCGTTCGAGGGTGGCTTTGCGGTTGCCGGGGTAGCGGAGGAGTTCCCAGTAGCGGTCGATCATCGCTGGGGTGGCGATGGATTGGACGGATATGGTCTGCTTGAACGAGGTTTCGATCATCCGGCGCGGGGTGATGATGGCGGCGAGGTCGCGGACGATCGGCATGCCGATGATGCGGAAGCCGAGCGGGCGCGATGCGCCGGCGGATTTGGGCTGGCCCGATGCGTCGATGAGGATGAGGGCGGCGACCTTGTCGGGATGCGCGGCGGTGTAGCGCCAGGCGACGCCGCCGCCCATCGAGTTGCCGGCGAGGGCGAAGCGGGTGAGGCCGAGGTGGTCGGCGACTTTCCGGGTGATGTCGACATAGGATTGGGCGGAATAGTCGTGCGACGGGATCGGGCCGGACAGGCCGTGCGCCGGGAAATCGAAGCTGATGACGCGGTATTTGTCCTTCAACCGTGACACCCAGGGTTCCCAGGTGTGGAGCGAGGCGCTCGAGCCGTGGAGCAGGACGATGGGGAAGCCGTCGCGCGGGCCTTCGTCGCGGAGGTGGACCTGCATGCCTGGGGCGAGGGTGACGTACTGCGACGCGGGACTGCCGTATTTGGCGCGCAATTCGGCGACCGGGATGTCGGGGGTGCGAAGGGCGAGGAACAGGATCCCAAACGCGAGCAGGATGATGGCAAGGCCCCAGGCAAGGCGGCGCGGCCAGCGTGATTTGGCGGGGCGGGGCTCGACCGGGGCCGTTGCCATCTACAGCTTCTCGATGGTGAGGGGCAGGCCGTCCTTGGGCTTGGGAATTGGGAACATGTAGAATTCGCCCTTGTATTCGGGGGCGAGGACGATGCGGTTTTCGGCGAGCAGGTGGAAGAAGAAGGATTTCACCTGCATGTAGGCAAAGTGCAGCCCGAGGCACATATGGCCGCCGCCGCCGAAGGGGACCCAGGCGTATTTGTGACGGCCTTTGGAATTTTCGGCGGTGAAGCGGGTCGGGTCGAACTTTTCGGGCTGTGGCCAGACGTCGGGCAGGCGGTGGGTGACCATCGGGTTGATGCCGACGTGGGTGCCGGCGGGGATGACGTGGTTCATGAAGGTGAATTCGCGCAGCGCGCGGCGCGGCATCGAGGGGACGGGCGGGATCAGGCGAATGGCCTCCTTGAAGACCAGCTCGATGGTTTCGAGGTCGCCGAGGGTTTCGTAGGTGAGCTCGCCACCGGTTTTCGCTTTGACCGCCATGATCTCCTCGCGGATGCGGTCCTGCCATTCGGGGTGGGTGCCGAGGAAGTGGACGGTCGAGGTGATCGACGACGTGGTGGTGTCGTGGGCGGCCATCATCAGGAAATTCATGTGGTCGATGATCTCCTGGTCGGTCAGGAGCCCGCCGTCCTCGGTGGTCGCGTTGCAGATCTGGGTGAAGATGTCGTCGCCGGTCTTGCCGCGGCGCTTGGGAATTTCGCGGCCGAAAAAGTCGGACATGAAGGCGCGGCCCTTGATGCCGCGGCGCATCTGGGTGAGGGGCAGGGGCTTGCGGATGACCGAAACCGAGGCGAGCACCATGTCGACGAAAGCCTGGTTGATCTTGTCGCCGTCGGGACCCCAGGGCACGCCGAGGAACGACGCGGCGGCGAGATCGAGGGTGAGCGACTTGATCGCCGGGTAGAATTTGAACTGGGTGGTCGGCCATTTGGCGAGGCCGCGGACGATGCCGGTGTTGAGCTCGCCGAGATAGTGTTTCATCGGCTCGGTCTTGAAGGCGATCGACAGCGTCTTGCGGTGGATGCGGTGCTCCTCGAAATCGAGCAGCATGAGGCCGTTGGGGAAGAGGTTTTCAAGGACCGGATTCCAGCCGAGCGACGACGAGAAAATCTTGTCCTTGTTGAACATGACGAGCTCGTTGGCCTCGGGGCCGATGAGGGAGACGCCCCAACCGCCGAAATCCTGGCGGCGGACGACGCGGCCGTATTGCTCGGTGAGCTTCATGCTGCGGCCGAGGGGGTCCTTGAGGAAATTGATGGTCCGCATGATCGGGACACGGGCGGGCTGCATGCCGGGGAGGTGGGCGAGGTCTTCGAAGCTGGGTTCGGGGAGATCGGCGGGGATGAGAGCCGAGATTTTGGCGTGAGCGTTCATGCGCGTCTCCTGAATACGGACTGGTTGTACGCAAATTTGGGGGAGGGGGCAATGTTGCGATTGGATAGGGGTGGGTGGGGGGGGGGGTGAGGGTGAGGAAGTAAGGAACCCGCCCCCGACCCCTCCCTAGAAGTAGGGAGGGGGGAAGAGGTGTGGGGTTTCGCGGGCGGAGTTGCGTGCTTATGAGGGGCGGGTGGATTTCGACATCATTCTTGCCGGCGGCGGGTTGGCCAACGGGTTGATCGCGTTGCGGCTGGCGCAGGTGCGGCCCGAGGTGCGGGTGTGCGTGATCGAAGCGGGGGCGGCGATCGGCGGCAATCACACCTGGTCGTCATTTGCGAGCGACCTGACCGCCGAGCAACGCGAGTGGACGGCGCCGCTGTTTGCGCATCGCTGGGACCGGTACGAAGTGCGGTTTCCCAAGGCGCGGCGGGTGCTGGAGGCGGGGTATGGGAGTTGCACGTCGGAACTGCTGGCAGCGGCAGTGGGGCAGGTCGTGCCGGTGCTGACGGGGGTGCCGATCGTGGCGGTGACGCCGGTGAGCGTGACGCTGGCCGACCAGCGGGTGCTGACGGCGGGGGCGGTGATCGACGGGCGCGGGCAGGGGCCAACGAAGGCGCTCGATTTGCGGTGGCAGAAGTTCCTCGGGCAGGAAGTCGAACTGGCGGCGCCGCATGGGCTGACCGGGCCGGTTATCATGGATGCGACGGTGCCGCAGGTCGATGGCTATCGCTTTGTCTATACGCTGCCGTTCGGGCCACGGCATGTGTTGATCGAGGACACGTATTTCAGCGATGGGGCGGATTTGGCGCCCGGGGTGCTGCGGGGGCAATTGGCGGATTATGCGGTGGCGCAGGGGTGGGCGATCACGCGGGTTATCCGCGAGGAGATCGGGATTTTGCCGCTCGGGCTGGGGGGCGATATCGAGGCGTTCTGGGATGAGGGCGATGCCGGCGTGCCGCGGGTGGGGCTGCGCGCCGGCATGTTCCACCCGGTGACCGGGTATAGTTTCCCCGATGCGGTCGCGATGGCGGACATGATCGCGGAGCTGCCGAGCCTGGATGCCGCGACCATCTATCGCGCGGCCCGCGACCATAGTGTCGGGGCGTGGAAGGCGCGGGGCATGTACAGGCTGCTCAACAGGATGTTGTTCCTGGCGGCGCATGACGATGAACGCAGGGACATTTTGCAGAAGTTCTACGAACATGACGACGAGCTGGTCGGGCGCTTTTATGCGGCACGGCCGAAGCTGCGCGACTGGATGCACATATTGAGCGGGCGGCCGCCGATCCCGGTGCTGCGCGCGCTAAGAACGCTGATGAGATACGAAATGGGAAAAGCATGACGACTGCAGCGGTTATCGGCAGCGGGTTCGGCGGGTTGGCGCTGGCCATCCGGCTGCAATCGGCGGGCATCCAGACGACCATGATCGAGGCGCGGGACAAGGCAGGCGGCCGGGCGTATGTTTTCGAGGACGCCGGGTTCAAGTTTGACGCGGGGCCGACGGTGATTACCGATCCGACCTGTCTCGAGGAATTGTGGGAATTGTCGGGGCGCAAGCTGTCGGATTATGTCGAGCTGTTGCCGGTGGCGCCGTTTTACAGGCTGATGTGGGAAGACGGCTATGTCTTCGATTATTCGAACGACGACAAGATCCTGAACGAGCAGATCGCGGCGAAAAGCCCGCGGGATGTCGAGGGGTACAAGCGGTTCTACAAATTCTCGGAGAATGTGTTTCGCGAGGGTTATACGCAGCTTGGGCATGAGGCGTTTCTCGACTTCAGGACGATGCTGAAGGCGGCGCCGCAGATGATCAAGTATGAGGCGTTCCGGTCGGTTTATTCGATGGTGGCGCGGTATATCCATGACGACCAGCTGCGCCAGGCGTTCAGTTTTCACTCGCTGCTGGTCGGCGGCAATCCGTTCAAGACGAGCTCGATCTATGCGCTGATCCATGCGCTCGAGAAGAAATGGGGCGTGTGGTTTCCGCGCGGCGGGACGGGCGCGCTGGTGCAGGGGATGGTCAGGCTGTTCGAGGATCTGGGCGGCGAGGTTCGGATCGGCGACAAGGTCGAGCAGATTACCACGGCGGGCAACCGGGTGACGGGGGTGCGGACCGCCGATGGCTGGAGCGGCAGTTTCGATGCGGTGGTGTCGAATGGCGACGTTGTTCACACTTACAAGGACTTGCTCGGGCATCATCCGCGCGGGCAGGCGATGGCGAAATCGATGACGCGGCGAAGCTGGTCGCCGTCGTTGTTCGTCGTCTATTTCGGGTTGAAGGGCGAGCGGCCCGATGTGAAGCACCACACGATCCTGTTCGGCAATCGCTACAAGGAGTTGCTGGCGGATATCTACAAGGGCGGCGAGCTGGCCGAGGACTTCTCGCTGTATCTGCACCATCCGACGGCAACCGATCCGGCGATGGCGCCGGCGGGGCATAGCGGGTTTTATGTGCTGTCGCCGGTGCCGCATCTGGGCAAGCTCGATGTGGATTGGGAGAAGGTCGCGCCGGCCTATGCAGATTCGATTTTGGAGGCTTTGGAGCGGCGGATCTTGCCGGGGTTGAAGCGCGATTTGGTGACGATGCGGACGTTCACGCCGAAGGATTTTTCGAGCGAGTTGCAGGCGCATCTGGGAAGTGCGTTCAGCCTTGAGCCAGTGTTGTGGCAGTCGGCGTATTTCCGGACGCATAACCGGGATGACAGTTTGGGGAATTTGTATTTCGTCGGGGCTGGGACGCATCCTGGGGCGGGGATTCCGGGGGTTGTGGGGAGTGCGAAGGCGACTGGGAAGTTGATGATTGCGGATTTGCTGGGGGCGCGGGTGGCTGCTTGAGGGCTGTAAGCTTGCGCTCGGTGGTTTGAGCGGTCATTGGCGTCGGCATGAGTACCCCTCTCCCCGCTCGCGCAAGGACGCGAGTCGCCCTCTCCCTCAAGGGGAGAGGGTTTAGATGACTGACGTTTTGGGGCATGCGCGCGAAGCGATTGCGCGGGGGTCGAAGAGTTTCGCGATGGCGTCGCAGCTGTTCGATCCGGTGACGCGGGATCGGGCGATGCTGTTGTATGCTTGGTGCCGGCATGCCGACGACGTGATCGATGGCCAGGTGATGGGGCAGGGCAGCAACGGCGACACGCGGCCGCCGGCGGAGCGGCTGGCGGAGGTCGAGCGGTTGACCGAGATGGCGCTGGCGGGGCAGCCCACCGGCGATCCGGCGTATGAGGCGCTGGCGCGGGTGGTGCGCGAGACGAACATGCCGCCGCAGTATCCGCGTGACCTCGTGCACGGGTTTCGCATCGACATGGAGGAGCGGCCGTTTCGCACTTTTGATGACACGCTGACCTATTGTTATCATGTCGCCGGCTGTGTCGGGGTGATGATGGCGATCGTGATGGGGGTCGACCCGAAGGACAAGGCGACTTTGGACCGGGCTTGCGATCTGGGGATCGCATTCCAGCTGAATAATATTGCGCGGGATGTGATCGAGGATGCGATGAATTCGCGGCGCTATATTCCCGATGACTGGCTGGAAAGTGTCGGGCTTTCGGGGAACAGTTTTGCCTTTGGGGCGAACCGGCGACAGTTGTCGCGGCTGGTGACGCGGCTGGTCAATAATGCCGAGGAATATGAGGCTTCGGCGCGATATGGGACGCCGGCGCTGTCGCGGCGGGCGGCTTGGGCGGTGCTGGCGGCGGCGCGGATATATGGGGGGATTGGGCGCAAGGTGCGTGATGCCGGGCCTGAGGGGATGGATCGGCGAGTTAGTACGACGCGGGGGGAGAAATTCCGCGCTGTGGCGCTGGCGTTTGGGGAGGCGGTGCGGCGGAAATCGTTGTGGCCGTTGCCGGGGCCGGCTCGGGATGGGTTGTGGACGATGCCTGGGTAAGCACGCTTTCCCCCGTCACCCCGGCGAAGGCCGGGGCCCATCTCCGGAACGTGCAGGAGATGGGCCCCGGCCTTCGCCGGGGTGACGGGAGAAAACGGGGTGACGGGGAAAAAGAATAGTTTGGTGACGGCAATGGGGTTTTGCATGGTTTTTCGTAGTGCTTCGGCTTTGGCGATCGTCCTCCTGGCGGCCGAGATGACGCTGGCGCAGGCAGTGCCGAAACCGCCGAAATGGGACGTCAACGCGCCGCCGGGAATGACGACGCGAACGATTCCGATCAAGGTCGACAGCGGCACCTGGATGAATATCGATGTGTCGCGCGACGGGCGGTCGATCGCGTTCGATCTGCTTGGCGATATCTATACGATGCCGATCGCGGGCGGCACGCCGACCCGGATCGCCGAGGGGTTGACGTATGAGCAGCAGCCGCGGTTTTCGCCCGATGGCAAGCGTATCGCGTTCACGTCGGATCGCGGCGGCGGCGACAATATCTGGATCATGAACGTCGATGGCAGCGACAAGCGCCAGCTGACCAAGGAAGATTTCCGCCTGCTCAACCAGCCGAGCTGGAGCCCCGACGGGCGGTTCATCATCGCCAAGAAGCATTTCACCACCGGGCGTTCGCTCGGGACGGGGGAGGTCTGGCTTTACCATGTCTCGGGCGGTGCGGGGGTGCCGCTGGTGAAGCGTGCCAGCGAGCAGTTGCAGAAGGAATTGGGCGAGCCAATCTATGCCCCCGACGGCAAGAGCCTGTTCTACACGCGCAATGTCAGCCCCGGGCCGGTTTTCGAATATGCGCAGGATTCGAATACGGATTTGTTCGATATCGAGCGCTATGACCTCGAGACCGGGCAGGTCGGCAAGGCGGTCTCGGGTGCCGGCGGTGCGGTGCGGCCGACGCCTTCGCCCGATGGCAAGAAGATCGCGTTCGTGCGGCGCGAGCGGGCGCGGTCGAAGCTGTACGTGAAGGATCTGGTTTCGGGCGAGGAGCGCAAGATTTACGATGCGCTCGACCAGGACGTGCAGGAAACCTGGGCAGTTACGGGCGTTTATCCCAACATGGCGTGGACGCCCGATAGCGGCGCGATCGTGTTCTGGGCGGGCGGCAAGATCAACCGGGTGGGCGCTGATGGCAGCGGTGCGGCGGTGATTCCGTTCCGGATCGACGACACGCGGGTGGTGATCGATGCGATCCATCCGGTGGTCGAGGTGGCGCCCGACAGCTTCACGACCAAGATGCCGCGCTGGGCGAGTGTGTCGCCCGATGGCCGGCAGGTGGTGTTCGAAACGCTCGGCAAATTGTGGATCAAGCCGGCGGGCGGCGGCACGGCGAAGCGGCTGGTGAGCGGCGACGAGGGGCTGGAATTGTTTCCGTCGTGGTCGCGCGATGGGCGTTCGGTCGTGTTCGTGAGCTGGACCGATGCCGGCCTCGGGCAGGTCCGCACGGTAGCGGCGGGCGGCGGCGCGGCGAAGACGGTAACGGCGCGGCCCGGGCACTATAGCCGGCCGCGGTTCTCGCCGGATGGCAGGACGATCGTTTTCGAAAGCGGCAAGGGAAGCTCGTTGACGTCGCCGCGCTGGTCGGAGGATCCGGGCGTGTATCGGGTTGTGGCCAGCGGCGGGGCGGCGACGCTGGTGACGCGCGACGGGTCGCAGCCGCAGTTCGGTGCGCGCGACAACCGGATTTTCCTGACGGTGTCGGAGAAGGGCAAGCGCCAGCTGGTCAGCACCGATTTGAACGGCGAGGCGCGGCGGGTCCATGCGACGGGCGAGCTGGTGACCGATTACCAGGTGTCGCCGGATGGCCAGTTCACGGCGTTCCGGCAGAATTACGAGACGTTCGTGATGCCGTTGCTGCCGGGGACGCAGGACGTGTCGGCGGATGAAAAGGGCGGTCCGTTGCCGGTGACGCGGGTGAGTGCCGAGGGCGGCGATTTCATCAGCTGGTCGGGCAATGGTGCGCGGTTGCACTGGACGAGCGGCCCGACATTGTTCGGGGTCGATACCGGGGCGCTGTTCGGCAGCGCGCCGGCGGCGGAAGGGGCGGCGAAGTTCAAGCCGCCGGTGACGGGGGTGTCGCTGGCGATGACGGTGGCGGCCGACAAGCCGACGGGGGTGGTCGTGCTGACGGGCGCGCGGATCGTGACGATGAGCGGCAAGGATGGCGGCATCATCGACGATGGGGTCATCGTGGTTCGCGGCGACCGCATCGTCGCGGTGGGGCCACGGGCGCAGGTGGCGGTGCCGTCGGGGGCTAAGGTCATCGACGTGGCCGGCAAGACGATCATCCCGGGGCTGGTCGATGCGCACGCGCATGGGCCGCAGGGCGACGACGATATTGTGCCGCAGCAGAACTGGTCGTCGATGGCCAATCTGGCGATGGGGACGACGACGATCCATGATCCGTCATCGCGGGCGGCGGAGATTTTCGTCGCCGGCGAGATGCAGCGGGCCGGCAAGATCCTCGCGCCGCGGACATTTTCGACCGGCGAGATCATCTATGGCGCCAAGGCTGCGGACGTTTACGCCGAGATCAACAGCATCGACGACGCGCTGGCACATGTCCGGCGGTTGAAATCGCAGGGCGCGCATAGCGTGAAGAATTACAACCAGCCGCGACGTGACCAGCGCCAGATGGTGGTGGCGGCGGCGCAGCGCGAGGGCATGGAGGTCGTTCCCGAAGGTGGGTCGATGTACGCGCAGGGTGTGACGCTGGTGGCCGATGGCAATTCGACGGTCGAGCACAATGTCCCGGTGGCGGTATTCTATGACGATTTGGTGAGTTTCTGGTCGCAGACGAAGACCAATTATACGCCGACCCTGGTGGTGACCTTTGGCGGGCTGGCCGGCGATCCGTACTGGCGGCAGCATATGGACGTGTGGACGCATCCGTTGCTGACGAAGCACGCGCCGCCGGGGTTGCTCGCGGCGCAGAACGTCCGGCGGACGATGGCGCCGGAGGATGATTACGTCGACGCCTGGAGCGCGCGCGAGTCGAAGAAGCTGGCGGATCGCGGCGTGCAGGTTTCGATCGGCGCGCACGGCCAGCAGGCGGGCTTGGGCTCGCATTGGGAGATGTGGTCGTTCGCGCGCGGTGGCTGGAGCCCGATCGAGGCCCTGAGGGCGGGGACGATCACGCCGGCGACATCGCTCGGCTATGCCAGGGATGTCGGGTCGCTCGAGGTCGGCAAGCTTGCCGACCTCGTGGTTCTCGATGCCGATCCGACGGTGGATATCCGCAACAGCGACAAGGTGAATTCGGTGATGCTGGGCGGGCGGTTGTACGATTCGGCGACGCTCGATGAAACCGGGACGGGGAGCCGCACGCGGTTGCCGTATTGGTGGGAAAAGAACTAGCGCCCCGACTAACGCCCCGACTAGCGCGCCCAGTGTTCGGCGTTGTCGATCATGTCCATCTCGGCGCGCACCTTGGCGGACGAGCGGATCTTGCCTGTGCCATTGGCGGCAAGCTGCGCCTTCAGGATACGGACCGGCGGTGCGATCAGGAAGCCAAAACTGACTGTACCTTGGCGTGATTCGACAACATGGTGGAGGCGATGCGCCTGGATGATGCGCTTGAGGTAGACAGAATCGGGGTTCCATCCATGGCGCACGCGGCGGTGCACCAGAAGGTCATGAAACCCGAAATAGATGGCGCCATAGGCGGTGATCCCCATGCCGATCCAATACGCCGGTCCGAAACCGTTGAGCGATCCCCATATGATGAGGACCATCGCCGGAACCGCGCCCATCACTGCAAACCAGTCGTTCCTTTCGAAAACACCGCGACGGGGTTCGTGGTGAGACTTGTGCAGCGACCACAAAAAGCCGTGCATCACCCAGCGATGGCCGACATAGGCGACACCCTCCATGGTGGCGAGCGCCAGCAGAAACACGCCAGCGTTAATCCAAATTTGCATCAAATACTCCGGAGTACGTGAAATTTTGGTACAATGTCGCAGGGGCTTTGCATCCTTAGCGTTTTGCCGCATCCCCTTCCGGTGCGCAATCGATCAGTTTCCTCCGGCAGCGATGCCATCGTCAGCCAATTCCTGGCGGCGGCCATCGTTGCGACGTGGGCGGGCATCCATTTCACGACAATCCTCGGGCATTCGGCAGACGGTTTGGGGTGGGCGGCAATAGCGTCGATCGTTGCCGTCCAGACCTGGCTCTCGGCTGGGCTGTTCATCATCGCCCATGACGCGATGCATGGCTCGCTTGTGCCCGGCCGGCCGGGCCGCAATCGCGCTATCGGTCGTCTTGTGCTGATGATGTATGCCGGCCTCGATTACGACCGCATGCTGCCCGCGCACCATCAACACCATCGCCATACCGGCACCGCAGCAGACCCCGATTTTTGCATGGCCAGTCCACGCCGCGCCACCACGTGGTTCCTGCGTTTTTTCGGCAATTACTATTCGCATGTTCAGCTCGTGCGGATCACGGCGATGGCGCTGGTTTATATGGCTCTGGGGGCCAGTTTTCTCGACATCGCAGTCTTCTGGGCGGTGCCGGCGCTGCTGGCTCTGGCCCAGCTGTTTGTCTTTGGTACTTACCTGCCGCACCGTCACGGCGACGATGAGTTTGCCGATCATCATCGCGCGCGAAGCGGCGCCGGCGGGATCGTCTCGCTGATCAGCTGCTTTCACTTCGGCGGTTATCACCACGAGCATCATCTCAACCCCGGGACGCCCTGGTGGCGGTTGCCTTCGCTTCGGCGGTCTTGATCTCTCGCCGACGTTGAGGTGCGTCAGGGTTTGTGGCATGGCGGAACGCGATACAAGGGAGTTTGTCGTGCTCAGACCGTTTCTGGTCGTTGCTTGCCTTGCGTTCGCCGCTTGCTCGACGCCGTCGCAGCGGGTGTCCAGCGCGCTGATCGGATACGGTGTGCGGGAGTCGCAGGCGGTTTGCATGGGGGACCGATTGCAGCAGCGGCTGACGATTTCGCAGCTGCAGCGGATCGGCCAGATTGGCGAGGCTGGCCGCAACGACAGAGGCCGGGTGAGCGCGGTGCAGGTAGCAGCGGCGCTGAACAGGCCGGGTGATGAGGCATTGGTGGCGGAAGTGCTGCGCGCCGGTGTGGGGTGTCTGGTTTAGGCCGGGGGTGCGGCGGGGCGCGCGGGCGTGTAATCCCCGGCGGCAACGGCTTCGACGATTTCGCCGGCCTTGAGCTTGCCGTTGTTGCCGCGGGCGAACAGGCCCCAGGGGGTGAGCGCCAGCGAGGCGAGGACGACCTGATCGGTGCCGCCGGCCCCGGCGTTGCGGATTTCGCCGGCGAGGCCGATGCGAGTGCCGCGATATTCAAGATAAAGCGGACGGGTGACGAGCTTGCCCGATTTGCCGACGCCGGTCTTGGTGCTGGCGACCTCGCCGAGGCCGCGCAGCCCGGCGGGGACACGGCCAAGTAACCCGCCCTACCGATCAGGCGGCGTGCGGGACGCGGGGACGGATGTTGTCCAACCGTTCGGCGTCAGCGACGACAGTCTTCGATACAGACATTTTCCGGGCCCATCAACCCGGTCGAACGTGATTCGCCATTGGTTGGTGATCTGCAAACTCTATGTCCCTTTGCGGTCGCCTTTCAATTCTTCGAGCCGATTGCCGATCTGGGCGCGCAATTCGTCCAGGCGTGAGACGATTTCGAGTTGGCGCAGCTTGCGGCGTGCGGTGGACTGGATATCGGGTGGCAGCGCTGACTGTCGACAAGCTTTTCGGTCTCTTTCTCGCGGTAGCTGCGGATCGTACTGGTGCCTCTGGATTATCTGACACCGCCAAAATACTGCCGGACAACGCACAGTGATAGCGCGCTACCGCGATGCCCGCTTTGCCCTAATTGGGCCGTCGTTTTCCGCCCATCGCCTTTTTCTTCATCTTCTCGAAGCGGGTCGTTCTTGTTCCGGGCGCTCCACCCATGCTGCGGCCTTTTATGGGGGCGACACGGTCGGCATCCGGGATGCCGAGTTCGTCCATTTCGAGACGGCGGATCTGGTCGCGGATGGCGGCGGCCGTTTCGAACTCCAAGTCGGCTGCGGCGCGCTTCATCTGCTCCTCGAGATCGGCGATATAGGCCTTCAGATTGTGCCCGACGAGGTTGGGCGTGTCGGAATCGCCGGTTTCAACGATCAGTCCGTCGCGCTGCGAGACATCGGCGAGCACGTCGGAAATGTCGCGCTTGATGCTGGCGGGCGTGATGTTGTGTTCGATGTTGTACGCTTCCTGCCGGGTGCGGCGGCGGTCGGTCTCGCGCATGGCGCGTTCCATGCTGCCGGTGATGTGATCGGCGTAGAGGATGACGCGGCCGTCGATGTTGCGCGCGGCGCGGCCGATGGTCTGGATGAGGCTGGTTTCGGAGCGCAGGAAGCCTTCCTTGTCGGCGTCGAGGATGGCGACCAAGCCGCATTCGGGGATATCGAGGCCCTCGCGCAGCAGGTTGATGCCGACGAGCACGTCGTACACACCGAGCCGCAGGTCGCGGATCAGCTCGATGCGTTCCAGTGTCTCGACGTCGGAGTGCATGTAGCGCACGCGCAATCCGGCTTCGTGGAGGAACTCGGTCAGGTCCTCGGCCATGCGCTTGGTCAGCGTCGTGACGAGGGTGCGATAGCCCGCGGCGGCGACCTTCTTGGCCTCCTGGATGAGATCCTCGACCTGGTCCTCGACCGGCTTGATCTCGATCGGCGGATCGATCAGCCCGGTCGGGCGGATGACCTGTTCGGTGAAGACGCCGCCGGTCTTGTCCATCTCCCAGGGGCCGGGGGTGGCGGAGACGAAGACCGTCTGCGGGCGCATCGCTTCCCATTCGGCGAAGCGCAGCGGCCGGTTGTCGATGCACGATGGCAGCCGGAAGCCGTACTCGGCGAGGGTCAGCTTGCGGCGGTGATCGCCCTTGGCCATGGCGTTGATCTGGCCGACGGTGACGTGGCTTTCGTCGACGAACAGCATGGCGTTTTCCGGGAGGTATTCGAACAGGGTCGGCGGCGGCTCGCCGGGGAGGCGGCCGGTGAGGAAGCGGCTGTAGTTCTCGATTCCCGCACATGATCCGGTGGCGGCGATCATCTCGAGATCGAAGTTGGTGCGCTGTTCGAGGCGCTGGGCCTCGAGCAGCTTGCCCTCGATGTTGAGCTCCTTGAGGCGCTCGGTCATCTCGAACTTGATCGCTTCCGACGCCTGTTTGAGCGTTGGCCCGGGGGTGACGTAATGGCTGTTGGCGTAGACCTTGACGTATTCGAGCTTGGCGACCGATTGTCCGGTGAGGGGGTCGAATTCGGTGATGCTTTCGATCTCGTCGCCAAAGAAGCTGACGCGCCAGGCGCTGTCCTCGTAGTGCGACGGGAAGATTTCGAGATTGTCGCCGCGGACGCGAAAATTGCCGCGCGCGAAACCGGCGTCGTTGCGCTTATACTGGAGCGCGACGAGCTTGCGGATGATCTCGCGGCTGTCGGCGCTCTCGCCCTTTTTGAGGGTAAAGGTCATTGCCGAATAGGTTTCGACCGAGCCGATGCCGTAGATGCACGATACCGAGGCGACGATGATGACGTCGTCGCGTTCGAGTAGCGAGCGGGTTGCCGAGTGGCGCATCCGGTCGATAGCTTCGTTTACGCTCGATTCTTTTTCAATGTAGGTATCGGAGCGCGGCACATAGGCTTCGGGCTGGTAATAGTCGTAATAGCTGACGAAATATTCGACGGCGTTGTTGGGGAAGAAGCTCTTGAACTCGCCATACAGTTGCGCGGCGAGGATCTTGTTGGGGGCGAGGATGAGCGCCGGGCGCTGGACCGCCTCGATGACCTTGGCGACGGTGTAGGTCTTGCCGGATCCGGTGACGCCGAGCAGCACCTGGTCGCGCTCGCCCTGGTTGGCCTGGCCGACGAGCTCGGCGATGGCGGTCGGCTGGTCGCCGGCGGGGGTATAGTCGCTGACCAGCTCGAACCGGTGGCCGCCTTCGGACTTGTCGGGGCGGACCGGGCGGTGGGGAACGAAGTCCGCCGCCGTTTCGGGCTCGGCGAGACTGGTGCGAATCTGGATGGCCATGGCGCCAATATGGGGCAGGGGCTTGTTTTGTTCTAGGGGGTGTTGTTTGACAGCGACGCCGGATTTGCCGACATCGACATATCGGCAGCAGGACAGGATCGATGGGCGAGCGTTTCGAGCGGCACAAACAGGCGTGGACGAGCGAGGAAGTGCAGAAACTGCATATCCTGGCCAAGAAGGGCATGCCGCTGCGCGCGATTGCCAAGGCGCTGACGCGGAGCGAGGAATCGACGAAGGCGCGGGCGAAGCTCGATGGGTTGGGGATTACGGCGCTGCGTTAGTGGGGGGGTGTCTTCGGGTAGTGCGGGAGATGGGCCCCGGCGTAGACCTTCGGTCGCCTGCGGCTCGCCGGGGTGACGAATAGAATGGGGTGCGCTAGCGGCAGGTGCCGCCGGACATGCCGCGGTTGGCTTGGTCGAGGTGGAGATGGTCGGCGTGGGCGGCGTTGTAGTCGGGGGATAGCGTGGTGCCGAAAACCCGGCAGGCGCCGTCGCGGATTTCGCGCAGGAAGGCGGCTTTTTCGGTGGTGCCGTTCCAGTCGGCGAGGATGGTGACATTTTCGCCGCCGGCGAGGCGAATCCCCGCGACATCGATGGCGTCGGCGGTTGCGTGCTGGCTCATGGATTGGCTGCCGGCGATACGGCGGCAATTGTAGCTGCCGAGGTGATCGACGCCGACGACGGCCTTGCCGAACCAGCGCTGTGCGGCGGGGCCGACGATATCGCGCTCCCATATATGGAGTGCGGCGGCGACCGGGCAGGCGATCTTGGGTGTTACCGGATGCCAGGCGGCGCCGGTTGCCGATGCGATGCCCGACGGGCCGGGCTTGACCTGGACGCCGTCCGAATAGCCACAGGCGTTGCCGACGACCAGCGGCGGCAGCGCGGTATATTCGACGCCGGCACTGTCGAGCAGCGCCAGGCAGCGCGGTGCGTCGTCGGTGAGGGCGACCAGCTTGCGGCCGGTGAACATGCCAATCGGCTGGGCCAGGGACAGCGGTGTCCAGGGCATGTTTTCGGGATGGCGCTGCGCCTGGTCGCGAATGACCACGAACAGGACAAGCAGGACGGCGAAGCCGAGGACGGCGCGGGTGATGGTGGAAAAGCGCATGGGCGGGCAACGCCTCCCTGCGGGCATCGGTGCCGGCTCGTCAATATGGCGGTGTCAGGCGATCGCGACAATCTCGACGTCGGCGCCGGCGAGGGTCGCCATTTCCCCGACCTGCTTGCCGGTCATGGCGCGCGCCAGCGGCGACACATACGACACGCTGCCGCCGTGCGGGTCCGCTTCGTCGTCGCCGACGATCGCATAGGTCTGGCGGCGGCCGTCCTCGCGCTCGAAGGTGATGACGCTGCCGAAGCCGGCGCTGCCGTCGGCGGGGCGACCTTCGACAAGTTGCGCGCTGGCACGGCGCGACGACCAGTAGCGCAGGTCGCGGGTGGCGCGCGCCATGGCGCTGCGGTCGGCGCTGATGGCGTCGCCGGCCTGGGCCTCGGCATAGGCGGCGCGCGCCGCGGCGAGTTCGGCGTCGATGGCGGCAAGGCCCGCGGCGGTGACAAGGTTGGCATGCGCCGGGACCGGCCGGTCGGGCAGGTCGGCGGCGACGCTTTCGGCATCGGATTCTTTGGTGAAGGCTACGCTCATCATTCGATAATGGGGAAGGGCATGGGGTTTCGCAATCGCGACTTGGTGGTAGCGTAGAGCTTATGTTGCGGATGATCTTTGCGCTGATGGTGGCGGTTCCGGCGGGGGCGGCGCCGCTGGACGATCTGTTCGCGGGGCGGACACCGGCGAGCAGCGAGGTCGCCGGCATGGCGATGGTGGCTGCCGATCGTGCCGGCGTGTTGCGGGCCGAGGGGCTGGGCCGCGCGGTGATCGATCCCGGCGATGTGCAGCGCGAGCGGCCGATGCTGGCGTCGACGCCGGTACGGGTGGCTTCGGTGTCGAAGCTGGTGGTGGCGATCGCGGTGATGCGGCTGGTCGAAGCGGGCAAGCTCGATCTCGATGGCGATGTGTCGCGGTGGCTGGGGGCGCGGCTGCGCAATCCGGGGTTTCCGGCGGTGCCGGTGACGTTGCGGCAATTGCTGTCGCATACATCGGGGATCGTCGACGGGCCGGGCTATGCGTTTCCGTTGGAGGCGTCGCTGATGGGGTCGATGACGCCGCAGCATTGGTCACCTCAGGCACCAGGCCAGCGGTTCGAATATGCCAATCTCAACTATGGCATCATCGGCACGGCGATGGAGGGCGCGACCGGCAAGCGGTTCGACCGGTTGATGACCGAGCTGGTGCTGAGGCCGCTCGGCATCGATGGGGGGTATAACTGGAGCGGCGCCAGCGATGCGGCGGTGGTGGCGGCGGGGGTACTGTATCGCACCGGCAAGGACGAAAGCGACCGGCATCCGGATGGGCCTTGGGTGGCGCAGATCGACGATCTGCGTGGGGGGCGGCCGGCTTGCCCGGTGCGCAGCGAAGCGGGATGCGATATTGCCGCGTATGTGCCGGGGCGGAACGGGACGATCTTCAGCCCGCGGGGCGGCCTGCGGATTTCGGCGCTGGGGCTGGCGAAGCTCGGCCGGATGTTGCTGCGCGGGGGTGAGGTGGATGGCGTGCGGTTGTTGTCGCGGGCTTCGGTGAAGGCGATGATGACGCCGGTTTGGCGCGATGGCGGCCGGGCGACCGACGATGATTATCATGGCCAGATGCTGTGCTATGGGCCGGGGCTGCACTGCCTGTCGGGACGGGCCGGGGCGAGCGACCAGCCGGTGCCGGGCGCTGCCTGGTGGGGGCATTTCGGTGAGGCCTATGGGTTGCTCAGCGGACTGTGGATCGATCGCGGCAAGGGGCGGGTGATGGCGTATGTGGTCACCGGGACCAGGGACGATCCGATGAAGGGGGCGCGGACATCGGCGGTCAGCGGCATAGAGGAGCAGCTTTTGTTGGAACTGGCGGCGACACCGGCGCGGCGGTAAGGGTCGGTACCGACTGCCCCCGGAGAACACCCTGACCAGCCCCCTCGATATCGTCACGGCGGAGGTTCGCGAGCGCGACCGCGACCGCTATTTGAGCATATTATATGCCCCGGCGTCGGTGCGCCCGGCGTTGATGGCGCTGCACGGCCTGGATCTCGAACTCGGCCAGGTGGTGGCCGGGACGACCGAGCCGATGATCGGCGAGATCCGGCTGGCGTGGTGGCGCGAGGCGCTCGAGGGGCTCGATCAAGGCAAGGTGCCGGCGCAACCGCTGCTGCAGTTGCTGGCGGGTGAGGTCTTGCCGCGCGGCGTCACCGGCGCCGAACTTGCGGGGCTCGAGGATCGCTGGATCGGGTTGATCGGGGCGGAGGATGTGCCCGCGGAACATGTCGGCGGCGGCGGGCTGTTGTTTGCGCTGGCGGCGCGGTTGCTGGGCGGCGAGGCAGCGCTGGGGGAACTGCTGGGGACGGCATGGGCGCTTGGCGAGGCGAGCGATTTCGGGCGGGTGCCGACGGCGTTGCGACCATTGCTGGCGCTGGTGCGGCTGTCGGCGCGCGATGCGGCCCAGGCGCGCGCCGGTCAGCCGCGTGAGCCACGCGGGAGTGCGGGGCGACAATTGCGGATGCTGCGGGCGATTGCCTTTGGCCGGTGAACCCGGCACAACGGCTCGCGGGGCCGTAACGTCTTGGGGGAGCAGGCGGAATGCGGCGATTTCTGGCGCTTGGGCTGGCGCTGGTGGCGTTGATCGCAGCGGGCTTTTTGTGGACGCGCGACACCCCTACCGCGATTGCGACCGAAGCCGCGCCGCCGGCTGAAACCGCGGATGAGCCGGAAACGGTGCTGGTGGCGCCCGCGAGCAATGTCACGCCCGCCGACCGCGAGGCGCGGCGGTTCGGGCGCTATGACAAGGATAGCGACGCGGCGATCGACGAGAGCGAATATTTGGCCAACCGGCGGAAATCGTTCGGCAGGCTCGATCTAAACAGCGATGGTCGGCTCGATTTTGCGGAGTATACCGCGGCGACGATGAAGAAGTTCAAGCGCGCCGATCGCAATGGCGATGGCACGCTGGCGGCGACCGAGTTCGCGGCGACGGCGGTGAAGCGCAGGGCCAAGGCCGCGCCGCCGCCGTGCGTGCCGGAGGAGAGCTAGGGCACGAGACCGAGTTCGAAAGTAGGCTTCGAGGCATTCGCTGGCGTCCTGGCGAAGGCTATACCGACGGATCTTGGGAATCAGATCGCCAATATACTGGTCGTCGCACGTTCCTGGTGATTTACGCCGCCATCCATTCGGCGAGATGTGTCCGTGCCCGGGCGACAAGTGCCGGTTTGCGCTGGTCCTTGCTGAGCGGCGGCGGGACCAGTGGCGGGAACAGGCCGAAATTGACGTTCATCGGCTGGAAGTGCTTCGCGTCGGCGCCGCCGGTGATGTGGGACAGCAATGCGCCGACCGCTGTCGTCGGCGGCGGCGGCACGGCGACCAGCCCGCGGCGCTCGGCAATGGCGAAGCGGGCCGCGACGATGCCGATGGCGGCCGATTCGACATAGCCTTCGCATCCGGTGATCTGTCCGGCGAAGCGAATGCGCGGGTCGACCTTCAGTCGCAGCGTCTCGTCGAGCAGCACCGGCGACTTGATGAAAGTGTTGCGATGCAGGCCGCCAAGCCGCGCGAACTCGGCTTTTTCGAGGCCGGGAATCATGCGGAACACCTTGACCTGTTCGGCGTGCTTCATCTTCGTCTGGAAGCCGACCATGTTCCACAGCGTGCCGAGCGCATTGTCCTGGCGCAGTTGCACGACCGCCCAGGCGCGTCGCCCGGTGCGCGGATTGGTCAGGCCGACGGGCTTCATCGGGCCGAATCGCGGCGTGTTGCGGCCGCGCTCGACCATCACCTCGATCGGCATGCAGCCGTCGAAATACGGGGTGTTGGCCTCCCAGTCCTTGAAGTCGGCCTTTTCGGCGGCGATCATCGCGTCGACGAAGGCGTTATACTGGTCCTTGTCGAGCGGGCAGTTGAGATAATCCTTCGTGTCGCCGTTCTCGTTGGGGCGGTCCCAGCGCGACTGTGCCCACACGACATCCATGTCGATCGAATCGTGATGGATGACGGGGGCGATGGCGTCGAAGAATGCCAGCTGGTCCTCGCCGGTGACGGCGCGGATGGCTTCGGCGAGCGGCGTTGCCGTCAATGGCCCGGTGGCGATGATGACATTGTCCCAATCGGCCGGCGGCAACGCGGTGATCATCTCGCGGCGGATTTCGATCAGCGGTTCGGCTTCGATCGCGGCGGTGACACGGCCGGCGAAATCGTCGCGGTCGACCGCGAGCGCCGACCCGGCCGGGACGCGCGCGGCGTCGGCGGCGTGCATGACGAGGCTGCCCATGGCGCGCATTTCGGCGTGGAGCAGCCCGACGGCGTTGTTGTCGGGATCGTCGCTGCGAAAGCTGTTCGAGCAGACGAGCTCGGCGAACTGGTCGGTGTGGTGGGCGTCGGTGCGGTGAACCCCGCGCATTTCGTGGAGGACGGCGGGCAGGCCGGCGCGAGCGACGGCCCAGGCGGCCTCGGAACCGGCGAGGCCGCCGCCGATTATGTGGATCGGATTGGTCATGCGCCGTCTATGCCGGTCCGGGGCGCTGGCGGCAACGCCCCGGGCTGATATCGATCAGGCGAAGGCGCGCCGCCGTGACCGCAATGCCGCCCCGACTGCGCCGAAACCAACGATGAACAGCGCCCAGCTTTGCGGCTCGGGCACAGCGATCATCGCCGTGTCACGATCGATGCCGTCGATAAACAGCCCGGCGCCGGCCCGGTACTGCGGCTTGGTCGAGTAGAGCTGGGTCGAATCGGTATTGGCATAGATGGTGGCCAGTGCAGCGAAGTCGTTGGCACCCGGGCCGGTATTGGCCAATGTGCCGTTGATGCCACCAGCAAGGCCTGACACGTCGTTGGTAATATCGAGGCAACTGCCGATATTGGCGTTGGACCGTGAGGTGTCGGCATGGGCGAGACCAAGCGAATGACCGAGTTCGTGGCAAATCGTCGCTTGGCGCCACGCTGCAGTTTTGTACTTTGTCGTGGCGAAATAATGGTCATTGAGGCGGATCGTCGCTTGCACGATGAAGCCGCCGCCGAGCCAGACGTTGGTGTAGCCGAGCCAGCCGTTGGCGCCATAGTTGCCGCTGCAGATCTGGACGCCGCCGAATACGGGCCCGCATGTCGAATTGCTGCTGCCGGCGACACCGACCATGTCGATGACCGGATCGGCCGACCACGCCGCCGCCGCCGGGGCGAGATACGGACTCCATGTTGCGGAGAGATTGTTGCCGACTGCGATCTGCAGCTGGCCGGTCCGAGCCCAGTGATATCCGTTCCACGACTGTGTGGTGGCGGCCGCCGTTGGTGCTGCGGCCGCAAGAACTGCAGCCGCCGTCAATGCTAGTCGAATCATGCTTGTGACCCCCGGTGCAGGCGGCTGAAGCCGAAATGGCCCGTGTCCCCCGACACTGCCTGCGACGCCTTCATGACACCGAACCCGTTATTAAATTACTAAATTCGTAACCATAACGAAAATAAATCTTAGATGACCTGGAACCGAATGAACGATGCGGTAGTGTAACGAACATTCATTTTAAGTAAATGTGATTAAGTCGGCAAGATTGTGACACCATCGTATCAAGTAACCATGTGCTTCATGCGCCAGTTGTAAGGTGTAGTTTACATTCTGTTAACGTAACGAATTGTTGTATCGCTGAAAACATTGAACAATGTATATTGGCACGACATTTGCATGGCTGTTGTCGTGGGGGCCTTGTAGAGTGGAGTTGCGTAATGAATCACATCCTTAAGATCGTAGCGGCAGCGGCGATCGCCGGTGCGGCATCCGGTGCCAGCGCCGTAACGCTGGTCAACGGCAGCTTCGAAGCCGGCAGCCTGTCGGCACCGTTCGAGACCGCGACTGCCGGCAGCTCGGCAATCACCGGTTGGACGGTCGGTGGTTTCGGCGTCGACTATGTCGGCAGCTATTGGATGGCTTCGGACGGCGTGCGTTCGGTTGACCTTTCGGGACTCAACGCCGGCAGCGTCTCCCAGGCTTTTGCAACCACCATCGGCAGCAATTACACTGTCACCTTCGACCTGTCGGGCAATCCTGACGGCGGCGTCGGCACGCGCACGGCGATTGTCAGCATCGATGGCTCGCTGCCTTCGATCAAGTCCTATGTCGTCGCGCCTTCGAACAGCCGTGAATCGATGAACTGGCAGACCTACAGCTACGACTTCACGGCGTTCACGACGACGAGCCGCCTGGTCTTCGCCAGCGCCGACTACACGCCATTCGGCCCGGCGCTCGACAACGTCTCGGTCATCGATAACGGCGGCGGTGCCGGCTCGACGGTTCCCGAGCCAGCCACCTGGGCGATGCTGATGATCGGCTTCGGAATGGTCGGCATGACCGTTCGTTCGCGCCGCACCGCAGTCGTCGCTGCCTAAGCAGTCGTCGCAGCGCAACTGACGCTTCACTTGATCCGGCAACTGCCGGGTCGCGAAAGGCCCGGGTAATGCCCGGGCCTTTTTGCGTCGGCGACCAAGGCAGGAAAGGGCGTTTCGACACATCATTGTCGAAGCCTTGCTCTGCCGCCTTCCCATGTTGCGATGCACTCGTTATAGCCCGCTCGACGCAGCGTCGAATGGCGCCCACGACCCAGTTGGATTGAACCATGGCCAGTCGCCATCACGCTTTCACTTCGGCCCGCTTCCCGACTTCGGGAGCGCGTTGAACCATGCCGAAACTGACCATCGATGGCATCGAAGTCGAAGTTCCCGCCGGCGCCACCGTGCTCCAGGCCTGCGAGGCCGCCGGCGCCGAGATTCCGCGCTTCTGTTATCATGAGCGGCTGAGCATCGCCGGCAACTGCCGCATGTGCCTCGTCGAGATCGAAAAGGCGCCAAAGCCCGTCGCCAGCTGCGCGATGCCCGCCGCGGACGGCCAGGTCGTGTTCACGACGACTCCCAAGGTCAGGAAGGCGCGCGAGGGGGTGATGGAGTTCCTGCTCATCAACCACCCGCTCGATTGCCCGATCTGCGACCAGGGCGGCGAATGCGACCTGCAGGATCAGAGCATTGCCTATGGCAAGGGCTTCACGCGCTATCAGGAGAACAAGCGCGCGGTCACCGAGAAATTCATGGGGCCGTTGGTCAAGACGATCATGACCCGGTGCATCCACTGCACCCGCTGCGTGCGTTTTGCCGAGGAAGTCGCCGGCGTCGAGGAAATCGGTGCGGTCGGACGCGGCGAGAACATGCAGATCACCTCTTATCTCGAAAAGGCGATCACCAGCGAAGTCTCGGGCAACATTATCGATCTGTGCCCGGTCGGTGCGCTGACGTCGAAGCCTTATGCGTTTCAGGCGCGGCCGTGGGAGCTGAAGAAGACCGACGGCATCGACGTCATGGACGCGGTCGGGTCGAACATCGTCATCGGCTCGCGCGGGCCCGCCGTGCTGCGCGTCACGCCGCGAATAAACGACGACGTCAACGAGGAATGGCTGTCCGACAAGGGCCGCTTTGCGCATGATGGCCTGAGCGAGCGCCGCCTCGACCGGCCTTATGTGCGGACGAATGGCAAGCTGGAGCCGGCGACCTGGACCGAGGCGTTCGCCGCCATCCGGCGCGGGCTCGATGGAATGCCAGGGTCGGCGATCGCCGGTATCACCGGCGATCTTTGCGCCGTCGAGGACATGGTGGCGTTCAAGGATTTGCTCGGGACGCTTGGGTCGGCACGGATCGAATCGCGCCAGGACGGCGCCGTCATCGACACGTCTGCGCGGGCGAATTACCTGTTCAACTCGGGGCTGTCGGGCATCGAGGACGCCGATGTCGTGCTGCTCGTCGGCGTCGATCCGCGCCGTGAAGCGCCGCTGGTGAATGTCCGGCTGCGCAAGAAGGCCGTCCGCGGCCTGTCGAAGGTTTACGGCATCGGCCCGACGCTCGACCTGACCTACAAGACCGAATGGCTCGGCGACGATGCGGCGCAGTTGGCGAATCTGCCGGCAGCAGTCGCGGATGCCTTGGCCACGGCGGAGCGGCCGGCGATCGTCATCGGCATGGGCGCCTTGCGCCAGCCGGGAATGTACGCCGCGGCGCAGGCACTGGGTGCGAACATCAACCTGGTGCGTGAAGGCTGGAACGGCTGGAACGTGCTCCACACCGCCGCAGCGCGCGTCGGGGCGCTCGATCTCGGGCTGGTTGCCGATGGCGTCGCCGCGATCGCCGCCGATACGTCGGTCAAGGCGCTGTTCCTGCTCGGTGCCGACGAAATAACGGCCGGGGCAGGGGCCTTCACTGTCTATATCGGCACCCACGGCGACCACGGCGTCCGCCATGCCGATGTCATCCTGCCGGCTGCTGCCTATACCGAAAAGGCCGGCACCTGGGTCAACATGGAAGGCCGTGTCCAGCGTGGTCTCCGCGCCGTCTTCCCGCCGGGCGAGGCCCGCGAGGACTGGACGATCTTTCGCGCGCTTTCCGCCGTGCTCGGCACGCCGTTGCCGTATGACGATATCGCCGGGCTGCGCGCGCGCATTTCGGGTGAATGGCCGCATCTCGCCGGCTCCGACACGGTCGTCGTCTCGGCTGGGCCGGTGCTCGCCGCAGCCGCCGCGCCATCGGGTCCGATCGCGCTGCCTATCTCGAACTATTACCTGACCAATCCGATCGCGCGGGCCAGCGACACGATGGCCGAATGCGTCGCGCAGATCCTGACGCCGATGCAGGAGGCCGCGGAATGACCTTCACCGGCTGGTTCCAGGACCTGCTCGGCGTCGACGCCGGCTATCTGGTCGCGACGCTGCTGCTCATCCTCGCCATTATCGTGCCGGTTATGGTCGGCGTGGCGATGGCGGTCTATGCCGATCGCAAGATCTGGGCGGCGATGCAGATGCGCCGCGGTCCCAACGTCGTCGGGCCGTTCGGCTTGCTGCAGACCTTTGCCGACGCCGCCAAGCTGTTCCTCAAGGAAACCATCATCCCGTCGGGCGCCAGCCGCGGCGTCTTCCTGATCGCGCCGATGATCAGCTTTGTGCTGGCGCTGGCGATCTGGGCGGTGATGCCGTTCGACGCCGGACTGGTGCTGTCCGATCTCAACGTCGGCTTGCTGTACGTCTTCGCCGTCTCGTCGATGGGTGTCTATGGCATCATCATGTCGGGCTGGGCTTCGAATTCCAAATACCCATTCCTTGGCGGGCTGCGCTCGGCGGCCCAGATGGTCAGCTATGAAGTCTCGATGGGCTTCATCCTGGTCTCGGTCATGCTCTATGCGCAGAGCCTGAACCTGAGCGAGATCGTGATGGCGCAGAAGGGCAACGTGCTCGGGCTGCTCAACGGCAACATCTTCAACCCGTTGCTGTTTCCGATGGCGATCATGTTCTTCATCACGGCGCTGGCCGAGACCAATCGGCCGCCGTTCGATCTTCCCGAAGCCGAAGCCGAGCTTGTCGCCGGCTACCAGGTCGAATATTCGTCGATGACCTTCGCGCTGTTCTTCCTCGGCGAATACGCGAACATCCTGTTCATGTGCGCGCTGATCCCGGTGCTGTTCCTGGGCGGCTGGTTGCCACCGCTCGATTGGGCGCCGCTGTATTACATCCCCGGCTTTGTCTGGATGTTGTCGAAGATGGCGTTCATGTTCTTCTGCTTCGCCTGGGTGAAGGCCGCCGTGCCGCGGTACCGCTATGACCAGCTGATGCGGCTGGGCTGGAAAGTCTTCCTGCCGCTGTCGCTGTTCTGGGTTGTCGTCGTCTCGGGCTGGCTGATGTTCTTCACCGATAAATTTGCGACCGCGCCGGGGAGTTTGCCGCTGTGACCGCCGTATTCCGCGCCGCCAAGTCCTTGCTGTTGCTCGAGTTCATCTCGGCACTGGCGCTGACGCTGAAGTATTTCTTCAAGCCCAAGGTGACCCTAAATTACCCCTATGAAAAGGGTCCGATCAGCCCGCGTTTCCGCGGCGAGCATGCGCTGCGCCGTTATCCCAATGGCGAGGAACGCTGCATCGCCTGCAAGCTGTGCGAAGCGGTCTGCCCGGCGCAGGCGATCACCATCGAGGCCGAACCGCGCGAGGACGGCAGCCGCCGGACGACGCGCTACGACATCGACATGACCAAGTGCATTTATTGCGGCCTGTGCCAGGAAGCCTGTCCGGTCGATGCCATCGTCGAGGGTCCGAACTTCGAATTTTCGACCGAAACGCGCGAAGAACTCATCTACGACAAGGCCAAGCTGATCGCCAACGGCGACAAATGGGAACGCGTCCTCGCCGCGAACCTTGCGGCAGATGCACCGTGGCGGTAACAGCCTTGCACGATTGCTCGCTCTTCACCGTCACCCCGGCGAAGGCCGGGGCCCATCACCTGAATGTCGAGGCACAGGCGCACAATCTCGCCCGGCCCGCCACCCGAGTATTCCAGTGACCACCGCCGTTTTCTCCTTCTATCTGTTCGCGACGATCCTGCTGACATCAGCCGTGATGGTGATCCTGTCGCGCAACCCCGTGCATTCGGTGCTCTGGCTGATCGTGGCGTTCTTCAACGCCGCCGGGCTGTTCGTCATCGTCGGCGCCGAGTTCCTCGCGATGCTGCTGATCATCGTCTATGTCGGCGCCGTCGCGGTGCTGTTCCTGTTCGTCGTGATGATGCTCGATATCGATTTTGCCGAGCTGCGCACCGGCCTGTCGCGCTATTTGCCCCTCGGGCTGCTGGTCGCCGGCGTTATCCTGGCCGAGATCCTGCTTGCGGTCGGCAGCTGGCGCGCCGGTGACGGTATCCAGATGTTCGACGTTCTCGCCGGCACCCCCGACGGGATGACCAACACCCAGTGGATCGGCTCGGTGCTGTACACGCGCTATCTTTACGTCTTCCAGGCGGCGGGCCTCGTGCTGCTGGTCGCGATGATCGGCGCCATCGTCCTTACCCACCGCCAGCGTGTCGGCACCAAGCGCCAGGATATCGGCAAGCAGGTCCAGATGACTCCGGCTAAATCGGTCCGCAAGGCGCAGCCCGGCGTCGGCCAGGGAGTCGATCTGTGATCGGGCTCGAACATTATCTCGTCGTGTCGGCGGCGCTGTTCGTCCTTGGCGTGCTCGGCATCTTCATCAACCGCAAGAATGTCATCGTCATCCTGATGTCGATCGAGCTGCTGCTGCTCGCGGTGAACATCAATTTCGTCGCGTTTTCGGCATATCTCCACCAGATCCACGGCCAGATCTTCGCGATGTTCGTGCTGACTGTCGCCGCCGGTGAAGCCGCAGTCGGGCTGGCCATCCTGGTCCTGTATTTCCGCAACCGCGGTACGATCGCGGTTGACGACACCGACATGATGAAGGGCTGAGGCCGTTGATCCAGCTCCTTGTTTTCCTGCCGCTGCTGACTGCGCTGGTCGCCGGCCTTGGCGGCCGCATCATCGGCCATGTCCCCTCCAAGATCGTCACCACAGGCGGTCTGTTTGTTTCGGCCGCGCTGGCCTGGGTGATCTTTGCGCAATTCTGGCTGGATGGTGCCGCCGGCTATGAAGTGCCGCTGCTGAGCTGGATCCAGTCGGGCGATCTCGACGTGCGCTGGGCCTTGAAGGTCGACACGCTGACCGCCGTCATGCTCGTCGTCGTCACCTCGGTCTCGGCGCTCGTCCACCTCTATAGCTGGGGCTATATGGAGGAGGATCCCGACCAGTCGCGCTTCTTTGCGTACCTGTCGCTGTTCACCTTCGCCATGCTGATGCTGGTTACCGCCGACAACCTCGTCCAAATGTTCTTCGGCTGGGAAGGCGTCGGGCTAGCGTCGTATCTGCTGATCGGTTTCTGGTACAAGAAACCCAGTGCCAATGCTGCTGCGATCAAGGCGTTCGTCGTCAACCGCGTCGGCGATTTCGGCTTTTCGCTCGGCATTTTCGCGACCTTCATGGTCTTCGGCACCGTCTCGATCGACGCCATCCTCGCCGCTGTCCCTGGACAGGCCGGCGCGAGCTTCTCCTTCCTCGGCATGCGCATGGACGTGATGACGGCGATCTGTCTCCTGCTGTTCGTCGGCGCGATGGGCAAGTCGGCTCAGCTCGGCCTCCACACCTGGCTGCCCGACGCCATGGAAGGCCCGACGCCGGTCTCCGCGCTGATCCACGCCGCAACGATGGTCACCGCCGGCGTCTTCATGATCTGCCGCCTGTCGCCGATGTTCGAGGCCAGCGTCACCGCGCAGACCGTCGTGACCTATGTCGGCGCCGCGACCGCGTTGTTCGCGGCCTCGGTGGCGCTGGTGCAGACCGATATCAAGCGCGTCATCGCTTATTCGACGTGTTCGCAGCTCGGTTACATGTTCTTCGCGGCCGGGTCGGGTGCGTATGGCGCGGCGATGTTCCATCTGTTTACCCACGCTTTTTTCAAGGCGTTGCTGTTCCTCGGCGCCGGCTCGGTCATCCATGCCATGCACCATGAGCAGGACATGCGCTTTTACGGGGCCTTGCGGAAACACATCCCGATCACCTTCGCGCTGATGACCGTCGGCACGCTGGCGCTGACCGGTTTCTACTTCACCGCCGGCTATTATTCGAAGGACGCCATCCTCGAGGCGGCTTTCGCTAATGGCTCGAGCGCCTCGCAGTTCGCCTTCTTCGTGGGTGCGTTCGTTGCGCTGCTGACCAGCTTCTATTCGTGGCGGCTGGTGTTCCTGACCTTCTACGGTGCGCCGCGCTGGGCCGGGTCGGAGCATATCCAGCACGCCATGCACCACGACCATCACGATACCGAGGGTACCACCGACAGCGACGAGCATGCCCATGGCAACCCCGCCGCCACCGGGACCGCAGGCTATCACCCGCACGAAAGCCCCTGGTCGATGCTGTTGCCGCTGTTCCTGCTCGGCGCCGGCGCGCTCGGGGCTGGCTATGTCTGGCATCACCAGTTCGTCGGTGCCGAGCACGGTGCGGACTTCTGGCGCGGTAGCCTCGCCTTCCGCGCCGAATTGATGGAAGCCATGCACCACGTTCCGAGTTGGGTCGTCCACGCGCCTGCGGTGGCCTTTTTCCTCGGTCTCGGCGCTGCCTGGTACGCCTACCTCAAGGCGCCCGAACTGCCGGGCAGGATCGCCGCCGCCGTCCCCGCGCTGTATCGCTTCCTCACTCACAAATGGTATTTCGACGAGCTTTACGATGCCGTCTTCGTGCGTCCGGCGTTCGCCATCGGACGTTTCCTGTGGGTCCGCGGTGACCAACGGACGATCGACCGCTTCGGCCCCGATGGCGCAGCCACCCTTGTCGCCGGCGGCGCCAGTCTCGCACGCCGCTTTCAATCGGGTTATGTCTATTCCTATGCGCTCGTCATGCTGATCGGCCTTGCAGCCGCAGCCGCCTGGTTCATGCCGTTCGGAACTGCCGGCCGATGATCCTTTCCCTGATGATCCTGCTGCCGGTGCTCGCCGCCGTGCTCATCGTCGCGCTGCCAGGTGTCACTGCTGGCGTGGCGCGCACCACCGCGCTCGTCACCACGCTGGCGCTGTTCGGCCTTGGCATCCTGCTTTGGTCGAGCTTCGACAGTACGACCGCCGCGTTCCAGCATGTCGAGAACCTCCCGCTGTTCGCGCCCTACCTCGCCTGGCACCTCGGAATCGACGGCATCTCGCTGATGTTGATCATGCTCAGCGTCTTCCTGATGCCGCTGTGCATTCTCGCCAGCTGGGAAAGCGTGCAAAAGCGCGTCCCCGAATACATGGCGGCGTTCCTGATCATGGAATCGCTGATGATCGGTACCTTCGCGGCACGCGACATCTTCCTGTTCTATCTGTTCTTCGAAGCCGGCCTGATCCCGATGTTCCTCATCATCGGCATCTGGGGCGGGGCGCGCCGGATCTACGCCAGCTACAAATTCTTTCTCTACACCTTGCTCGGGTCGGTGCTGATGCTCGTCGGCATGCTGTACATGGTCAATGAAGCGGGCACGACCGACATCGGCGCGCTTTCGGTCTATGATTTCGACCCGCGCGCGCAATTCTGGCTGTTCCTCGCCTTCTTCGCGTCGTTTGCGGTCAAGATGCCGATGTGGCCCGTCCACACCTGGTTGCCCGACGCACACGTCGAAGCGCCCACCGCGGGTTCGGTCATCCTCGCCGGCGTGCTGCTCAAGCTCGGCGGCTATGGCTTCGTGCGCTTTTCGCTGCCGATGTTCCCCGATGCCTCGGCGCAGCTGATCTGGCTGGTCTTTGCACTCTCGATGGTCGCGGTGGTCTATACCTCGCTCGTCGCGCTTGTGCAGACCGACATGAAGAAGCTCATCGCCTATTCGTCGGTCGCGCACATGGCGTTTGTCACCGCCGGACTTTTCGCATTGAACACCCAGGGCATCGAGGGCAGCCTCGTCATGATGCTCAGCCATGGCCTCGTCTCGGGGGCATTGTTCCTGTGCGTCGGCGTCATCTACGATCGTCTCCACACACGTGAAATCGCGCGCTATGGCGGCCTTGCCGACACGATGCCGAAATACGCGCTGTTCTTCCTGTTCTTCACCATGGCCAGCGTCGGGCTGCCGGCAACCAGCGGCTTCGTTGCTGAATTCCTTGTACTGATCGGGCTTTACAAGACCTCGAGCGCCGCGGCTTTCGTGATGACGACCGGGATCATCCTCGGCGCCGCCTATATGCTGTGGCTGTACCGCCGCGTCGCGTTCGGAACGACGGCGGGCGACGACACCCGCGCCATGCCCGACCTCAGCGTCCGTGAAGTCGCCATTCTCCTTCCGATCACGCTCGCCGTGCTGTGGATGGGCATTTATCCCAAAAGCTTCCAGGATCCGATGAAGCCTGCGATCGCCACCATCATGACCCGCCTCGATGGGCGCGTGCTGGCCACGTTGCCGACCGACATGACAATTTCGCCGGGCTCGCCGCTCGACCTGTTACCCGCCGCCGAGCACCAGGGCGTTCACCCATGAACCCGACTTTCGCATCGATCCTCACAGCCGGCCCCGAGCTCGTGCTTACCATCGGTTCGCTGCTGACGCTGATGCTCGGCACGTTCCTCGGCCAGGACAAGGCGCTTCGCCCGCTGACCTGGGTCGCCGTGCTTATCCTCGGCATCGCGCTGTTCGCCGTCTTCAATGCGCCCGGGGGCACGCAGATCGCGTTCGGTGGGCTTTATATCGTCGATGCATTCTCAAATTTCGTCAAAGTCCTGATCCTGGTTGCCGCCGCCGCATCGATGCTGCTGGCGCTGCCCTATCTCGCCGATGCGAAAACCGGTCGCTTCGAATATCCCGTGCTCATCATGCTCTCGACGCTCGGCATGTGCATGATGATCAGCGCCAACGACATGCTGTCGCTGTACGTCGGGCTCGAGCTGCAATCGCTTGCGGCCTATGTCCTCGCCGCTTTCCACCGCGGCGAATCGCGCTCGTCCGAGGCCGGCCTCAAATATTTCGTCCTCGGCGCACTCGCTTCGGGCATCCTCCTCTACGGTGTCACGCTGGTGTACGGCTTTGCCGGCGCCACCGAGTTCGGCGCCATTCGCGACGTTCTCGCGGGCCAGTCGGAACGCTCGCTCGGCGTGCTCTTCGGCCTGGTGTTCATCATGGCGGGGCTCGCCTTCAAGATCGCCGCGGTGCCGTTCCACATGTGGACCCCAGACGTTTATGAGGGCGCCCCCACACCCGTCGCTGCCTTTTTCTCGGCCGCCCCCAAGGCCGCGGCGCTCGGCCTGCTCGTCCGCGTCCTTGTCGGGCCTTTCGGTCCGATGGCGGTCGACTGGCAGCAGATCGTCATCTTCCTGTCGGTCGCCTCGATGATCCTCGGCGCCGTCGGCGCGGTCGGCCAGACCAGCATCAAGCGCCTGCTTGCCTATTCGTCGATCGCCAATATCGGCTTTGCGCTGGTCGGCCTCGCCGCCGCCACGCCGCAGGGCATTGAGGCGCTGCTGTTCTACACCACCGTCTATCTTGCCATGACGCTCGGCACGTTCCTCGTCGTCCTGCAGCTACGCCGCACCGACGGCGAGCCCGTGGAACTCCTGTCCGATCTTGCCGGGCTGTCGAAAGTCCGCCCTGGCCTCGCCGCCGCCATGACGATCTTCATGTTCAGCCTCGCCGGTATCCCGCCACTGCTCGGTTTCTNCATGTTCAGCCTCGCCGGTATCCCGCCACTGCTCGGTTTCTGGCCGAAGTTCGCCGTGTTCCAGGCCGCCGTGGTGAGTGACCTGTTGCCCCTCGCCATCATCGGTTTCATCGCCTCGGTGGTCGCCGCCTTCTACTATCTGCGCCTCATCAAGATCATGTATTTCGATGAGCCCGGTACGCCGGTGACCAGCGACGGCGGCCTGACCAACGGAGCCATGATCGCCGCCGCCGCGCTGTTCTGCTCGCCGATCGGAATGCTGGCGATCACGCCGCTCGTCGCCGCCGCCGGGCGTGCGTCGGCGTCGCTGTTCGCAGTCGCGGGTTGATCGGCGCCGGTTTCACCCACCTCGCCGAGGTGGGGTCGACCAACGACTGGCTGCTCGCCCGCACTTCGGAGCTTCCCGATGGGCACTGGGTCATCGCCGATCGGCAGACCGCCGGACGCGGCCGCCGCGGCCGCGCCTGGGGAGATGGCGCCGGCAATCTGATGGCGTCTGTGCTTGTCCGTGCAGAGGGGCCGATGCAGCAGCTTTCCTTTGTGGCTGCCTTGGCGCTCCACACCGCATTGGCGGCCTCCGGCGGGCAGGGGGGTGACCCCCCTGTACCCCGCTTTCTGTTGAAATGGCCCAATGACCTTCTGCTCGATGGGCTGAAGGTTTCCGGCATCCTGCTCGAGCGATCGGGTGAGGCACTCGTCATCGGGCTCGGCGTCAATATCGCCTCGTCCCCGGACACCACCGAACGCCCGGCCATCTCGCTTGCCGCTGCCGGGCTGCCTGCCCCCGCGCCGCTCGACCTGCTTGCCCGGCTGATGCCCGCTTTCGCCGAATATCGCGGCCTGTGGCAGACCCAGGGCTTCGACCCCATCCGCACCCGCTGGCTTGCCCGCGCTGCCGGTGTCGGCGATCGCATCACCGCCCGCCTAGGCACTGAGACCCTCGAGGGCGTATTTGAAGGCCTTGAGCCGGACGGTGCGCTTGCCCTGCGCCTCGATGACGGGCAGTTGCGTCCCGTCCACGCCGGCGAAGTGTTCGCGCTATGAGCGGAGGCGATCCATGCTGCTAGCCATCGATGTCGGCAACACCAACATCGTCTTCGCCATCTGCGACGGCGAGGCGATCAAATGGCGCTGGCGGATCTCGACCGATCGGCAGCGCACGGCCGACGAATACGCCGTCTGGCTCCACCAGCTCATGCAGCTCGAAGACGTCGAGCGCACCCATATCGATGCAGCGATCATCGCGACCGTCGTTCCGCAGGCGCTGTTCAACCTCCAGCATCTGTGCCGCAAATATTTCAAGATCGAGCCTTTGGTCGTCGCTGTCGGTGAACTCGACCTCGGCCTCAGGATCGACCTGCCCAACCCCAGCGAGGTCGGCGCCGACCGCATCGTCAACGCAATCGCCGCGCATCACGATCACCCCGGCAACCTCATCGTCGTCGATTTCGGCACAGCAACCACCTTCGACGTCGTTGCCGGCGACGGCACCTATCTCGGCGGCGTCATCGCGCCGGGCATCAATCTCAGCATGGACGCGCTGTACCAGGCCGCCGCCAAATTGCCGCGCATCGCCGTCGAGCCGCCTTCGGGCAACGCCGGCGTCATCGGCAAAAGCACCATCCACGCCATGCAGTCGGGCGTCTTCTGGGGCTATGTCGGCCTCATTGAAGGTTTGGTCGCGCGCATTACATTGGAATTGAACGGTTCTGTCACCGTGATCGCCACCGGCGGCCTCGCCACGTTATTCAACAGACATACTTCGGCCATCGATAGCGTCGATGGCGACCTCACCATTCGCGGATTGATCCGCATTCACGCCCGAAACCTCAGAATCCCAGAATCTCTGGCATAACGAAAAGAAACTCACTGAATGAAACCCGGTAAAGAACTGATTTTCCTGCCTCTTGGCGGGTCCGGCGAGATTGGCATGAACGTCAACCTCTATGGCTGCAACGGCAAATGGGTGATGGTCGATCTCGGCATGACCTTCGCCGACCCATCCTATCCCGGCGTCGACCTCGTCCTGCCCGACCTCAGTTTCATCGAGGATCGCGCCAAGGACCTGCTTGGCGTCGTGCTCACCCACGGCCATGAAGACCATATCGGCGCCATCCCTTACCTCGCCAATGACCTCGGCGTGCCGCTGTACGCAACGCCGTTCACCGCTGGGTTGATCGCCAAGAAACTCGAGGAGGAGGGCCTGACCAAGGAGGTCAAGCTCAACATCATCCCGATGGGCGGCACGCTCCAGCTCGGCGATTTCCACTTCCGCTATGTCGCGCTGGCGCATTCGATCCCCGAAGGTAACGCGCTGGTCATCGACACGCCTTACGGGCGCGTTTTTCACACCGGTGACTGGAAGCTCGATGACGGTCCTTTGCTTGGCACGCCAGCGTCTGCTGCCGAGCTGACCGCCATCGGCGACAGCGGCGTTCTCGCCATGGTCGGCGATTCGACCAACGTCTTCAACAACGAAGCCTCGGGCAGCGAAACCGACGTCCGCGAGGGCCTGCTCAAGGTCGTCAAGGCGCGCAAGACCGGCCGCGTGGTGGTCACCACCTTCGCCTCGAACGCCGCGCGCCTTGCCACGCTCGGCTATGTCGCCAAGGAAACCGGCCGTCACCTCGTCCTCGCCGGCCGCTCGATGGATCGCATAACCCAGGTCGCCAAGGCCACCGGCTATCTCAAGGACATGCCGCCGACACTGTCGTGGGAGGCCGCGCGCAACATGGACCCGTCGAAGATCCTCATCCTCTGCACCGGCGCACAGGGCGAACCGATGGCCGCGCTCAGCCGCATCGCCAATGGCTCGCATCCGGTGCTCAAGCTCGAAAAGGGCGACGTCGTCGTCTATTCGTCGAAGCAGATCCCCGGCAACGAGCTCGCCATCGGCCATGTCCAGAACGCGCTGGCCACGCGCGGCATCGAGGTCATCACCGAGAAGCAGGCGCACGTCCACGTCTCCGGCCATCCTGGCCGACCCGAGCTCGAGGCCATGTACGACTGGATCCGCCCCGAAATCGCCATCCCCGTCCACGGCGAACGCCGCCACATGGAAGCCCATGCCGCACTGGCGCTCGAGGCCGGCGTGCCGCGTGCGATGGTCCCGGTCAATGGTGCCTGCATTCGTTTGGCACCCAACGGCCCGACCCTGCTCAGCCATGAGAAAGCTGGACGCCTGATCCTCGACGGCGATGTCATCCTGCCTGCCGATGGCATCACCATCGTCGAACGCCGCCGCCTGATGATGAACGGCCATATGGGCGTTACCGTTGTGCTCGACCGCGACGGGCGCGTTGCTGCCAAGCCGACCGTCACTGCGCAGGGCGTGCCTGTCGAGGAGGACAAGGCCGACTTCCTCAGCCAGTGCGCCGACGCCGCCGAAACCGTCGCCCGCAAGGCCGACGCGAAGAACCACGAGAAATACGCCGAAGCCGTCCGCGTCGCCGTTCGCCGCATTGCGCGCGAATGGACGGGCAAGAAGCCTGTTACCGATGTGCAGGTGGTTCGGCTCTAGGGCCTCCGGTGGGGAGGGGGCGGCGCCCCCTCCACCCCAATCGATGGGTCTGGTATGAAACCTGCTTCTGTTGCTGCCATCTATCTGCTGTTCTGGTCCCTGACGCTGTTTGCAGTGTTGCCGTTCGGCGTACGGACCTCGCACGAGGACGGTAGCGACCCCGTTCCCGGCCAGGCCGATTCAGCCCCGACCAACCCGATGTTGGGCAAGAAGCTGGTATGGACGACGATCATCTCGACGGCGCTGTTCCTGCTTTTCTACGCCAACTATAACGCCGGCTGGATCAAGCTGAACGATATTCCCGGCTGGGAGGACACCGGCCCTTATCGTCCCCGCTAGCGGACCGCCGCGACGAACGCAGCGAGCTTTACCGAGTCGAGCGCGCCGGCTGTCCTGATCCCCGAGCACAGGTCCACCCCGAACGGCCGCACCCGCGCGATCGCCTCGCCGACGTTGGCCGCCGTCAACCCGCCGGCGAGGAACACCGGTAGCTTGCTCGCGGCCACGAATCGAGCGCTGATATCCCAGTCATGGACATCGCCGGTGCCGCCCAATGTCGGCACTGCCGCCCCCGGGCGTCCCGAATCGAGCAGGAAGGCGTGCACATGCGGCGTGTAGTCGGCGATCATGTCGATAGCTCCGGCGCCTTCGACATGGACGACCTGGACGCGTCGCGTGGCGGGGATCAATCGCGCCAGCCTCGCCGATTCCGCCGGCGCGATATGGCTGACGATCTGCACCACCGGCACGCCCGTGCGCCGGACATGATCGGCAATCGCCTCGGCGTCGGTTTCGCTGGTCAGCAGGAAGGCGGCAACCGGCGGCGGCACTGCGGCGGCGATCTCGGCAATGAGGTCATCGCCGATCGGCCCTGGCCCCGAAGGCATCCGCCCGACCAGCCCGACTGCATCGGCGCCCGCCGCTACTGCCAGCCGCATCTCGGCGACAGACGCCATGCAGCACGTCTTTATCTGCATTTTTCGGCGGGCCTCAGCCAAAGTGCCCCGCCGCTTGCGCCAGCGCCACATAGACCCGGCCTATGTTGGACGATAGCAAAGTCACCGCCAGCGTCTTGCCTTCGCGATCCGGCAGCACCTGCGAGATAAGCGCCTCGAACTCCTCGATATAATGTGTCGCCTGGCCGCGGAATTCGGGATCGTGCTCGAAATGCCGCTTGATCGCCCGCGTCATGTCGCCGTCAAGCTGCTCCACGATCCGCCGGGCAAATATGCTCTTGTCGCCCTTCAGATAGGCATCCCAGGCGGTATCCTCGACCTGGAACGACATCAGCCCGGCGATGTCGATCGCCGCCGCCTGCATCGATTCGAGCAACTTGCTCGACCGCTTCGCCAACGTGCTGCGCGACCGGACTTCAAACCGCGTGTCGACCTCGTCGATGCGGGCTTCGACCGTCGCCACCGATTCCGCCAGCGTCAGCAGCCGGCGCGTGATGCGCTCGCCCGCCGCCTGTCCGGCCGCCGCGACCCGCTCCTGCAGCGCCCCGACTTCGGCCAACTGGCTGCGGATCGGGCTCGCGAACGCCAGTTCGGCGCGCGTCGTGCCGGCCTGGTCGAGCGCTGCCTCGGCCTCGGCCACCACGTTGGACAGCGTCTCGCGCATCGTGCCGGCAGTCTGCACGGCGATCTCGCGAACGCGTGCGAACACCTCGATCAACTGCGCCGACGCTGCCAGCGACGTGCTGCCGGTTAACGTCTCGATTTCGTTCAACGCATCGCGGGCCTGCACCAGCTCCGACGCCAGCTTCAACGCCGCCTTATCGAGGGCTTCCCGCGCCCGGTCGAGCTGCGTCTGCGCCGCCGCGATGCTGTCGCCGCCCGCCGTCAACGGCAAGCTCAATTGGTCGGCACGGTCGTGGAGCTCGCTCAGCCGCGCCAACATATCGACCAGATGCGGAATCGCTGCGGGCAGGGCGGTGCCCAGCTGCCCCAATGTCTCCGCCGCCGCCGTGCCGATTTCCGCCAGCCGCACCTCGACATGGCCCAGCACCACCTCGGTCGCGCCGATCGGTTCGCCCAGCCGGTGAATGGCATCGCGTGCCTCGTTCATCCGCGCCGTGACGCTCTCCATCGCGCTGTTGCCGACCGTGATCGAATTATCGAGCTTGGCATCGAGCACGCCGAAGCCGCGTGTCACATCGTCGATGAGCGCCGTCGACCGCATCGCATGGTCGTCGAGCTCGCTGCCGACCCGTCCGGCGGTTTCCAGCATCATCTCGAGCCGCTCGGAGATCTGCCTCGAAGCCTCGCCGCCGATCTGATCGAGCGTCACCCGCGCCTGCTCGATGCTCGCCAGCATGGCGCTGGTTTGTGCATCGACGCCGTCGCGCGTCGCATCCATCGCCTCGGTGGTCCGCACGAATGCATTGTGGACGCCCGCCACCAGGTCCGCCAGCGGCATCGCCACCGCCTGCGTCGCGCGCACCGCCGAATCGCTGATCGCCGCCAGGCTGGTCACCGTCTCCGCCGTCGTCGCGCGGGCCTGGATTTCGGCCTCCGCCGCGCGCTCGCCCAGCGCCACCAGCATCGTCTCGGTCTGCACCAGCTGCCGCTGCAAATCATCCTCGGCGCGCGCCAGCAACGCCGTCAGCCGCTCCGCCTGCGCCGTCGCATCCGGCGTCGCCGCGCCCAGCGTTACCGTCGCCGCCTCGGTGCGCCCGGTCGCCTCGCTCAACCGCACGCCGGCGCCTTCGAGCTGCGCCACCGCCGCCAGCAGCGTCTGGTGCTGCCGCTCGACCGGCGCCGAAACCGCTTCGATCCGCGAGACCAGTGCCGTCATCCGGTCCTCGAGCAGGATCAGCGCGCTCGCGCCATGGTCGATCCGCTGCTCGGTCAACCGCGAATGCTCTTCCATCAACGACGTCCGCGCCGCCCGGCTACCGGCCCGCTCGCGCAATTGCGCCGCCGCCAGCCACAGGACCGCGACCGGCGCCAATATGCCGAGCACGGCACCCGCGACCGATCCTGCCGATCGTGCTTCCGGTGGCACAGCATTGCCCAGCAACGGCATCGCCGCCAGTATCGCCAGCCCGAGCCACACGACCCCGGCCACGGCTGCCACCACGAAAGGCCAGCGCTGCGGCGGCGTCACTTCATAATATTCGGTCATCATCCCCCGACCCTGGCAGATTCGGGCTGTCTGGTCATGGCGCCGGCAACCTCGGCTTCACGCCGCCGCAAATTCCACGCCATCACTGCCGCGATGACAGTCAGCCCGATGATCTCCCAATACCAATAAAGCCGGGGATTCCCGGCGAAGCAAGCGAGCGCGATGACAATTGTGCGATTGTTGGCCGAAAGCACCGATAATCTTCGCACCAGCGGCGCCGTCGCCGCCAGATACGCCGGCAATCGGCGCGGGTCGGCGGCCAGCGCCCCGTCGATCGGCCGCGCCGCATTGCCCAGCCGCGATTCGACCAGATTGTAGATGCCTTCGATGCCGGCGCCCGACGGCGGACGCGCTTCGGTGGTGAAAATGCCCCGGGCGCGCCGCTTCCAGGCTTCGCGCTCGCCTTCGTACCAGGCCGATTGCACGGCGTGGAAGACGCCCGACACCGTCGCCAGCGCCAGCACCGCCGGCCAATTCGGCAAGGTCAGGACGATCGGGACCAGCACGAAGAAAAACGCGAGATAGTCGCAGACGCCATCGATGACACGGCCCAGCGGACTGGTCTTGCCACTGGCGCGCGCCAGCTTGCCATCAAGGCCATCCATGATGTGCCAGCCGATCATCAGCACGAAACCGGCGAGGATCCACAACGGGCCTTGCTGCCAGTGCCAGTAGCAATATCCCGACAGCATCCCCAGCCCCATGCCGGCGAACGACACCGCATTGGGGTGGATGCCGGCCCGTAGCGCAGCCGGCAGCAACCGCTCCGAAAGCGGATGCACGATCCACAGGTTGGTCGGGTCCTCGATCACCGGGGGGCGGGCGGCAGTTGTCGTCAAATCAATCACGCCTTGGCGCTAGTCCGGAGTCGGCGGTCTTGGCAAGCGCCAGTGCATTGCGACAAGAACGGCCGGCATTGTTTCTGCAATTCACCTGGCGTCTCCACAAGGCCCTTTTTGATGTGTTCATGCGTTCACGGGGCTTGGAATTAACCAGTCCGGACACTAAGAGGCAGTTTATGAAGCGGCTTGCGCTCCCGTCCGAAGATGTCTTGAACGGCCTGCCGCCTGTCGTGGAAATCCCGCCGGCCCTGGAAAGTTCCGAGGAGTCTCGTTCCAGCGTATCCGATGTTGGGGCACATGCCCGATGGGGTATGATGCGAACCGTTGGACTGCTTTTTTCGCCGCTCGAACACCAGGCCATGCTGGTTGCCGGCGGTATCGGCGTGCTCGAACGCCAGGCCAGGCAACTGCGCCGCGCCGGGATCGATGAACTTTATGCTGTCGACCTGGTGCCGCTGACCCCGGTTCCCGCCGGCGTCAAGGCGATCACCGCGGCGGCGCTTCCCGGCCATGTCAGCGCCGAGGACCGCGTCGTCATCATCGCGGCCGGCGTTATCCTCGATGAGCGCGCCATCGCCGCCGTCCTCGCGGCTACCGGCCCGGCGCTGCTGGTCGCCGATGCGGCGAGGCCCGGCGCGGTCGGCGTCGAGCGCCTCGATGCCGCGACCTTCGCTGCCGGCATGATGGCATTGCCCGGCAAGATCGTGCGCGGCACGGCTGCCACCATCGGCGAATGGGACCTGGGCTCGACGCTGATTCGCGCTGCCTGGCTCGATCCAGCCACCCAGCGTATCGATTTTGCCAGCCTTCCGCTCTATGCGCCGGCGCGCCGGCGCGATGTCGCGCTTATCTGGGCGCAGCCGCAATCGCCCGACGAAGCCCGCGCCGCTACCGATATCCTGGTCTCGGCAGCGCAAAAGGGCTGCCTCGACTGGCCGGCGCGGTTCATCCATCCGTGGCCCGAGGACATGTTGGTCAAGCTGCTCGCGCCGACCCGCATCACCCCCAACATGGTCACGCTCGGCACCGGCATCATCGGCATCGCCGCCGGCTTCGCATTCGGCTTTGGCTACCTCTGGCTCGGGCTGGTCCTGGCGCTGATCACCGGCCCGCTCGACGGCGTCGATGGCAAGCTGGCCCGCACCCGCGTCGAATTTTCCAAGTGGGGCGATCTCGAACACCTTGTCGACAAGCTTCTGGAATATGGCTGGTATCTCGCGATCGCGTGGCATTTCACCAGCGTCTCCGGGTCGGCATTGCCGTTCGCGATCGCCGGTTTCATCATCCTGCCGGCTATCGCCGAAGCGGTCCAGGGCGAGTTCTTCCGGCGCCTGACCGGGGTGCAGCTCGACGATGCCGGCGCGGCCGAGCGCCGTATTCGCCTCATTGCCGGACGCCGCAATACGTTCCTGTGGACCTGGCTGCCATTTGCCATCTTCGGCCTGTGGTTCGAGGGTTTCGTCGCAATGGCCGTCTATAGCGTCTTCACCACCGGCGTCGCACAATGGCGCTTTTACAAGCGCTTGTCGGCATATGGCCGCGCCCACGGCGATCGAATCGCCGCAAACTACCGCGCGACGGCATACACCTTCTTGCCCCCGACCGGTCTGTAGTCTAACTGCAACAAAACAAACTTGGGTCGCGGCCATAATTGGGCCGCCCGAAAGGAACTATTGACTATGACGTCCATCCCCGTCGCCATCATTGGCGTTGGAAATTGCGCATCCTCGCTGGTTCAGGGCTTGTCGTATTATTCGAACGGCGGGTCGAACGACGAGCAGGGCCTGATGCACTGGGACCTGGCTGGCTATCGCCCCAAGGACATCCAGGTCGTCGCGGCGTGGGACGTCGATGCGCGCAAGGTCGGCAAGGACGTCAGCGAAGCCATTTTCGCCAAGCCGAACTGCACCGCGATTTTCTGTGACCATGTCGGCCCGACCGGCGCCAAGGTCTCGATGGGCCGAATTCTCGACGGCGTGTCCGATCACATGAATACCTATCACGAAGATCGCCGCTTCGTTCTCGCCGACATGCCGCAGGCTACCAAGGCTTCGGTCGTCGAGGAACTGAAGCGCTCGGGCGCCCAGGTGATGACCAATTACCTGCCTGTCGGCTCGCAGGAAGCCACGGAATTCTACGCCGATGCCGCGATCACCGCTGGCGTCGCCTTCGTCAACAACATCCCGGTTTTCATCGCGTCGAACCCGGTCTGGGCCGAACGCTTCCGCGCCGCCGGCGTGCCGATCCTGGGTGACGACATCAAGGCCCAGCTTGGCGCCACTATCGTCCACCGCACGCTGACCGACCTGTTCGCCAAGCGCGGCGTGACGCTCGATCGCACATACCAGCTCAACACCGGCGGCAACACCGACTTCCTCAACATGACCAACAAGGATCGCCTTGCGTCGAAGAAGGAATCGAAGACCGAAGCCGTCCAGTCGGTCGCGCACAGCCGCCTCGACGACGACAACATTCATGTCGGCCCGTCCGATTATGTCGCATGGCAGAACGACAACAAGGTCTGCTTCCTGCGCATGGAAGGCCGCATGTTCGGCGGCGTGCCGCTCAACCTCGAGCTTCGCCTGTCGGTCGAAGACAGCCCGAACAGCGCCGGTGTCGCCATCGACATGATCCGCTGCGCCAAGGTCGCGCTCGACCGCGGCGAAGGTGGCCCGATCCTCGTGCCATCCTCCTATTTCTGCAAGCACCCACCGGTGCAGACGACCGACGACGAAGCCTTCACCGCGCTCGAAGCCTTTATCGCCGGCACGTCCAAGCACTAGAGCCTCTGGCGACCGGGGGCGGCGTCCCCGGTCCCTGATCGCATGCAGGCAATCATATTGGCAGCGGGGCAGGGCACCCGGCTTCGATCGGTGTCCCCGTCGAAGCCGCTGACCATGGTTGCCGGCAAGCCGCTGCTCCACCGCATCCTCGACAATTTGCGCGCGGCCGGCGTCACCTGCCCGCTGGTGATCACCGGCTATCGCGGCGACGAGGTCGCTGCCGTGGCGCAGGCCGCCGGTGCCGAAACGCTCCACAATCCTGATTGGGCCGAGCCGAACGGCGTCTCCGTTCTTGCCGCCGCGCCCCGGCTGGAGGCGCAATCGCTGCTGCTGATGGCCGACCATCTCGCCAGCCCCGGCGTCTATGCCACCGTCGCCGCCGCCGGCACGCCCGATGCCGGCCTCGTTCTCGGCATCGACCGACGCATGGGACATCCTTGGGCCGATGAAGCCGATGTCACCCGCGTTGCGACCCGGCAGGGCCGTATCACTGCAATCGGCAAGCAACTGAACACCTATGACGCGCACGATTGCGGCGTATTTCTCATCACTCCCGAACTCATGGCCGCGCTGGCGCCGCTGCCGTCCCCCGGCCTGTCCGACGGCGTCCGCGCCCTCGCCGCCAAGGGCCGCGCCCATGTCGTGGACATCTCGGCCCATGACTGGATCGACATCGACGACCCGCGCGCTTTGTCGTTGGCCGAGGCCTGGGTCGCCTAAGTTTTCCTCCCCCTCAAGGGGGGAGGCGACTCGCGTCTTCGCGAGCGGGTGGGGGTGGCCCCCCGCCGACGCAAAAGCGCTCTCCAACCTAAAAAAGCTACGCCCCACTCCCTGATCCGGGAATGAGGCGCATTCAACCAATTGGGGTCTGGGGCCAAGGCCCCAGCCGCCGGAGGCCCTTAAATTAAGGCCGGTTCGACAAAGGCACGAAATCCCGCTGCGTCGGACCGGTGTAAAGCTGCCGCGGGCGGCCGATCTTCTGTTCCGGGTCTTCCATCATTTCGGTCCACTGGGCGATCCAGCCGACTGTCCGCGAGATAGCGAACAGCACTGTGAACATCGATGTCGGGAAGCCGATCGCCGACATGACGACGCCCGAGTAGAAATCGACGTTCGGATACAGCTTCTTGTCGATGAAATACGGATCGCTCAGGGCAATGCGCTCGAGCTCGCGGGCGACATCGAAGATCGGGTCCTTGATGTTGAGCTTGTCGAGCACGTTCTTGGCGACTGTGGCCATGACCTTGGCGCGTGGGTCGTAGTTCTTGTAGACGCGGTGGCCGAAGCCCATCAGGCGGAACGGATCGTCCTTGTTCTTGGCGCGGGCGATGAATTCGGGGATCCGGTCGGGGGTGCCGATCTCGCGCAGCATGTTGAGCGCCGCCTCGTTGGCGCCGCCGTGCGCCGGGCCCCACAGGCAGGCGATGCCGGCGGAGATGCAGGCGAACGGGTTGGCGCCCGACGAACCGGCCAGGCGGACGGTCGACGTCGAGGCGTTCTGTTCGTGATCGGCCTGCAGAATCAGCAGCTTCTCCATGGCATCCTCGACGACCGGGTCGATGATATAGGGTTCGGCGGGGACGCCGAAGGTCATGCGCAGGAAGTTGCCGGCGAACGACAGGCTGTTGTCGGGGTACAGGAAGGGCTGCCCGATCGAGTATTTATACGCCATCGCGGCAAGGGTCGGCATCTTGGCGATCAACCGGTGCGAGGCGATCATCCGCTGCTTGGGATCATGAATGTCGGTCGAATCGTGATAGAAAGCCGCCATCGCGCCGACGATGCCGCACATGATCGCCATCGGATGCGCGTCGCGGCGGAAACCGCGGTAGAACTGCGCCAGCTGCTCGTGGATCATCGTGTGGCGGGTGATGTTCTTGGTGAACTCGTCGTTCTCGGCGGCATTCGGCAGATTGCCGTTGAGCAGCAGGTGGGCGACCTCAAGAAAGCTCGACTTTTCGGCAAGCTGGTCGATCGGATAGCCGCGATACAGGAGGATGCCGGCGTCACCGTCGATATAGGTGATCTTCGATTCGCACGATGCGGTACTGGTGAAGCCCGGATCGAAGGTGAAGCGCCCCGTATTGCCGTATAACTTGCGGATATCGATGACTTCGGGGCCGACTGTGCCGGCCAGGACCGGGTAGTCGCGGCTGTTCTTGTCGATGGAAATCTGCGCCGTTTCAGTCATGCAGTGGCCCTTTCTGTATCGGTTGCGAGGGCGTCGTCGATGCGCCCCAATGTCTCGTCGCGGCCCAACGCCGCCATCACCTCGAACAGCCCCGGCGACTGTGCCGACCCTGTTACCGCGGCACGCAGCGGCTGGGCAACCGCGCCCAGCTTCAGCCCTTCGGCCTCTGCCAATGCCCGTGCCTGTTCCTCCAGGGCGGCCGCCGACCAGTCGTTGACGCTGCCAAACAGCGCCCGCGCCCGTGCCAGCACGCCCGGCGCGGCCATTGCTAGCAGCTTGGCCGCGCCATCGTCCATCGGAATTGGGCGACTGCGAAGGTAGAACAACGACGCCATCGCCAAGTCATTAAGATTGCTGGCGCGCTTCTTCAGTTCGGCCATGCTGCGCTGCAAGATGTCACGGTCGCCATCGGTCACCGGCCGGTCCAGTTCGGCCGCGATGCGCGGTGAAATCAGCACCACCAGCCGGGCATCGTCGGCCGCCCTGAGGTAATGCCCGTTGACGGACTCCAGCTTCTTCATGTCGAACCGCGACGGCCCGCGATTGACCGCCGCCAGGTCGAACCACTCGATCGCCTGCGGGCGCGAGATGATCTCGTCGTCGCCGTGTCCCCAACCGAGCCGCAGCAAATAGTTCTCGACCGCCTCGGGGAGCAAGCCCATCTCGTCCCGGTACGCATCGACTCCCAGCGCGCCGTGACGTTTCGAAAGCTTGGCCCCGTCGGCGCCATGGATCAGCGGGATGTGCGCATAGGCGGGCTCGGGCCACCCCAACGCGCGGATCAGCGCCAGCTGGCGGAAGGCGTTGTTGAGATGGTCGTCGCCGCGAATGACATGGGTAACCCCCATGTCGTGATCGTCGACGACGACTGCGAGCATATAGGTCGGCGTTCCGTCCGAGCGCAGCAGCACCATGTCGTCGAGCTCGGCATTGGCGACAGTTACCGGTCCCTGCACGAGGTCGGCGATGGTCACGCTGCCCTCGCGCGGCGCCTTCAGCCGGATGACGAACGGTGCCTCCTCGGGCGCATCGCTGGCCGGGCGATCGCGCCACCGGCCATCATACCGCATCGGCAGCTTGGCGGCGCGCTGTTCGGCACGCATCGTTTCAAGCTCCTCGGCGGTCGCATAGCAGCGATAGCCATGCCCGTTCTCGAGCAGCGAATTTGCAACCTCGGCGTGCCGCGCGCTGCGGGCGAATTGATAGACGATCTCGCTGTCCCACTCGAAATCGAGCCAGCTCATGCCGTCGATGATGGCCGCGACCGCCGGCTCGGTCGACCGAGCCCGGTCGGTATCCTCGATCCGCAACCGGAACTGGCCGCCATTCGCCCTCGCGAACAAATAGTTGAACAGCGCCGTCCGCGCCCCGCCGATATGGAGGAAACCGGTCGGGGAGGGGGCAAAGCGCGTCACCACTTCCGTGTCGGACGCTTCGGTCGGCCGGCTTGCGCCCATCGTCAATCTGTCCAATGCTCTTCGTCGGTTACGGGGGCGTTACACCAGGATGGCGGGGCCAGGTTCGGCGGTGCCTAGCAGAAGCATCGGAGCGGTTCAAACCGCGCCGTCGCCATGGGAATTGGCGGCGCTGCAGACTCGCGCGCGGCGACATTGGTGGACGTTTGTCGACAACGAGCGCGATTCGCTCCCGCTATGGCTGCCCGTGGCCTTTGCCGCCGGGATCGCTGCGTGGTTTCTCCTGCCGTGGCAGGGCCAGCGTATTGCCGTCGCTGTTGGCCTTGCCGGCACATCGGCGGCGCCGCGCTTGTCGGTCGTTGGCGACCACTCGCGGCGGCGGCGGTGCTCGCCCTTGCCGGGATGGGGGCTGCCGAATGGCGATCGGCGCGTGTAGCGCATCCGATCCTTGTCGAACGGCAGGTTCTTGAATTCGCCGGCGTCGTCAAAACGACGGAAATCCGCGCCGGTCGCGGCCAGGTCCGGCTGATCATCGCTCCCGATGCGGCGTCTGGCCTGCCGCCCCGCGTTCGCATTACGCTGCGCGGCGCGCTGCCGCCCGGCCTTGCCCCAGGTGCCGGCGTGCGACTGCGTGCCATGCTGTCCCCGCCCGCCGCCGCGGCCATCCCCGGCGGCTATGATTTTGCCCGCCGCGCCTGGTTCGACGTCATCGGTGCAACCGGTTTTCCGATGGGGACGGTCCACATCGTGTCGCCGGCGCCGCGGCCATCGGGCGTGCTGGCGTGGCTCACCGCCGCCCGCGCTGCGCTGTCGGCGCGGATCATCGCCGCCGTTCCGGGAGAAGCCGGGGCGATGGCCGCCGCGCTTGTTACCGGCGATCAAGGCGCGATCCCGCTGGAAACCAACCAGGTCATGCGCGATTCGGGGCTGGCGCACCTCATCTCGATCTCGGGCTTGCATATCGCGGTCGTCGTCGGCGGCGCCATCTTCCTGACCCGCCGCCTGCTGGCGCTGTCGCCGTTCATCGCGCTCCGCTGTCCCGTCAAGACCATCGCCGTCGCCGTCGCCGCGCTCGTCGGCATCGCCTATACGCTGCTTGCCGGCGGCGAAGTTCCCGTCGTCCGGTCGATCCTGGCGACGCTGATCGTCCTTTTCGGCATGGTCATCGGCCGCGAGGCCTTGTCCCTCCGCCTGCTCGCCGCCGCCGCGATGATCATCCTCGCGGTTCGTCCCGAGGCGCTGCTCGGACCCAGTTTCCAGCTCAGTTTCGCCGCCGTCATCGCCATCGTCGCGCTCTATGAATCGCCCTTGGGGCGCTGGTTCTCGATGCCATCCGAAAACGAGCGCTGGCTCCGCCGCTTCGGCCGCCACGCCGCCGCCCTGCTTGCCACCGGACTGGTCGCCGAACTTGCCTTGTCCTCGATCGGGCTGTTCCACTTCAACCGCGCCGGGCTGTACGGTGTCATCGCCAACGTCATCGCCATTCCATGGACAAGCTTCGTCATCATCCCGCTGCTGATGCTGGCGCTCCTCGCCGAACTGCTTGGCATCGCCGCGCTGGTCTGGCCGCTTGTCGGCTGGAGCATCGCCCAGGTGATCGCCCTCGCGGGCGCCACCGCCGCGCTGCCCGGCGCCGTCATCGGCATGCCGGCCATGCCCGTGGCAGCGTTCGCGCTGGTCATCGCCGGGGGGCTCTGGCTGGCGTTGTGGCGGACCCGGCTGCGCTGGTGGGGGGCTGGGGTCGCCGGGCTGGGGCTGGTCATCGCGCATCTTTCGGTGCCGCCCGACCTCATCATCAGCAGCGACGGCCGCAACGCCGCTGTCCGCCTTGCCGATGGGCGGCTGGCATTCCTGCGCCCCCGCACCGGCGATTTCCTGCGCGGCATGTGGGGCGAGGCGGTGGCGGCCGAGGGCGATGCCGCCAGTTTCGCCGATATGCCCGGCATGGCGTGCAGCCCCGACACCTGCATCAGCCTCGTCCGCGCCGCCGATGGCCGGCAATGGCGGCTGCTCGCCACCCTGTCGCGCGATTATGTCGACCGCGAGAAATTCGAGCCCGCCTGCGCCGCCGCCGACATCGTCATCAGCGACCGGCGGATGCCGAAGTGGTGCAAGCCGCGCTGGCGAATGTTCGACCGCACGGTGCTGGGGACCACGGGGGCCGTCGCCGTCTGGCTCTATCCGGCGCGCGTCGATACCGTTCATGACCGTATCGGCGACCATCCGTGGCGACCCCATCCGGCGCCGCGGCGCTACACGAAACGCCCTTCGGTCGATGCACAGCCGGACTTGCAGTAACGCCGCAATGCTTTCGCGAGGCCGCCCGATACGCCATAGCCAGCGCGATGAACGACTCTCGGACACCAAAAACCCTACGGCACCTCGCGCGCTTGCTCGCGTGCGGGCTTGCCCTTGCCGCAAGCCCCGCTGCCGCGCGCGACGACGAACAAATCTGGCTCAACGTCACCGCGATGGGTCCGGTCAGCGGCAACCTTCTCTATTTCGCCGAATTCCAGGCCCGCGGCGGCATCGGTGACGACGCCTATCGCCAGCTCAACGTCCGGCCGGCAGTCGGCTGGCGCATCAACAGCCAGGTCAGCGCCTATCTCGGCTATGTCTATGTTCCCACCGACATCAACGACAACCGCGCCAACACGGAAAACCGCGTCTACCAGCAGCTCGGTTGGTCTTTCGGCAAGACTGCTATCGGCGAACTCTCGTCCCGCTCGCGCCTCGAACAACGCTTCCGCTCCGATGGCAGCGACACCGGCTGGCGCTTTCGCCAACTGCTGCGGACCGTCGTCCCCATCCAGTCCAACCCGCGCCCGATCAAGGCCCTGGCCACGGTCGAAGTGTTCGCCAACCTCAACACCACCGACTGGGGCGCCCGCAGCGGCTTCGATCAGCTTCGCAGCTTCGTCGGCGTCGAAATCCCCATCCAGGGCAGATCCACCATCGAAGCCGGCTACCTCAACCAGGCCATCAACCGCCCCAACGCCGACCTGCGCGTGAACCATGTTCTCTCGATTGCGCTTTTCATACGGCGTTGAGGGCAGGGCCTCGGACGGCTGGGGCCTTGGCCCCAGACCCCATTTTGCAGCAGTGTAACTAGGCTCGACCCAAGGCGCGGCCAAATTCTGGCGCTGAGGCTCGACCAGCCCGTGTCCCTCAATGATACCGCCGCAGCAGCCCCGCCAGCTTGCCTTGCACCCGCACCCGATTGGCCGGATACCGCTGCGGCTCATACGCCGAATTGGCTGGATCGAGCCGCACGATGTTCTTCTCGCGGCGCAGATACTTCAGCGTCGCTTCCTGCTCGTCGATAAGCGCCACGACGATGTCGCCGTCCCGGGCGTCCTCGCAGCGTTTGATGAGGGCATAGTCGCCGTCGAAGATGCCAGCTTCGATCATCGAGTCCCCGGATACCTCGAGCGCGTAGTGATCGCCCGGCCCAAGCAATGCCGCCGGTACCGACAGCGAGCGATCGCTTTCGAGCGCTTCGACGGGCAGGCCTGCCGCGATCCGCCCGTGCAGCGGCACGATGATTGTGTCGTTGGCGGCAATCATCGCCTGCACCGGAGGGCGCGGCGCTGCTGCCGCATGCGCAGCAGCAGGCGGCACCAGCTTGAGCGCCGGCTTGCCGCGCATCGCTTCGGGCAGGTGCAGCACCTCGAGTGCGCGCGCCCGGTTGGGCAGGCGGCGAATGAAATTGCGTTCCTCGAGGGCATTGATGAGCCGGTGGACGCCCGACTTGGAACGCAGCTGCAGCGCGTCCTTCATTTCCTCGAAGGACGGCGAGACACCATCGGTGCGCAGCCGCGTGTCGATGAAACTAAGCAGTTCCTGTTGCTTGCGCGTCAGCATCGCGGTCCTTCCGTCAGGGAACACATGCAGAACGTCTAGGGAACGTCTCCGATACTGTCAAGCGCAATGCAATCAACTATTTCACCGGGTTCCGCTGCCGGCGCGCCGGGCAATCGCACGATCAATACCTGTGCAGCCGCAAGCCGCCCAAGCAATGCCGAATCCTGCGACGAGAATGCGTCCGCCCGGCCATCGGTAACCTGCCCGCGCATATAGTCACGTCGCATCCCATTGGCCGGCAACGCGCTGCCCAACGGCAGTCGCCGCGTCGGCAAACCTTCGGCGCGCCCGCCCATGCGGCATAGCAGCGGCACCACGAACAACAGCGCGCACACATACGCCGACACCGGGTTTCCCGGCAGGCCGATCACCCGCTTCGACCCCAGCCGCCCCGCCAGCATCGGCTTGCCAGGCCGCAGTGCCAGCTTCCAGAAATCCATCTCGGCGCCCAGATCGCGGAGCACCGGCACGACCAGGTCATGGTCACCCACCGAAGCGCCGCCGATCGTCACCACCACGTCGCCCCGCGCCTTCGACAACGCCGCCGCCAACGCTTCGCGCCGGTCCGGCACGATCCCCGGATCATCGACCGCCCCGCCGACACTTTCGAACAGGGCCCGCAGCATGACGCCGTTCGAGCTGACGATCTGGTGGGCACCCGGCATCGTCCCCGGCGGCACCAGTTCGTCGCCCGTGGCGATCAGTGTCACCCGTGGCCGCTGCACGACCCGCGCCGAGCCGTGTCCGCCTGCCGCCAGCAAGCCGATCCGCGCCGGGGTCAACCGTTCGCCCGTCGCCGCCAGCACATCGCCCATGGAAAAGTCCTGGGCGGCCCTGCGAATATTTGCGCCGAGCCGGGGCGGCCCTTCGCCCGACAGTCGAGCCGTGTCGCCGCTGCGCTCGATTTCCTCCTGCACGACGACGGTATCCGCACCCACCGGCAACGGCGCCCCGGTGAAGATCCGCAGCGCTTCGCCCGCCTCGACCGTCCCGCTCCAGCCGCGCCCGGCCGCCGATTCGCCGACCACGCGCCATGGCCCAGGCAGATCGTCCCAGCGCACCGCATATCCATCCATCGCCGACGCGGCGAACGGCGGCTGGGTCAGTAACGCCGCAAGATCGCCGGCAAGCACCCGGCCCCGTGCCGCGCCGAGATCGACAGTCTCCGCCGGCAACGACACCTCGCCGTCGAGCAATCGCGCCAGGGCGACGTCGACATCGAGCAGCCCGGCCATTACCCGGCGACCCATTCGCCCGAGCGCCCGCCCGATTTGCGCAGCAGCCGCACGCCCGAGATCACCATGCCGCGGTCCATCGCCTTGGCCATGTCATAGATCGTCAGCAGCGCCGTGGTGACCGCAGTCAGTGCCTCCATCTCGACGCCCGTGCCGTGGGTCGTCGCCACCATGGCGGTCACCCGTACGCCGGCGTCCTCGATGACCAGGTCGACCGTTACCGCATCGATGGGCAGGGGATGGCATAGCGGGATCAGGTCCGCGGTGCGCTTGGCCGCCATGATGCCGGCGATCCGCGCCACCGCAAGCACGTCGCCCTTCGCCACAGCCTGCTCGCGGATCGCCGTCAGCGCCGCGCTGCCGATGGCGATATACCCTTCCGCAACCGCCTCGCGCCGCGTCGCCGCCTTGGCCGAAATGTCAACCATTCGCGCTGCGCCGGCCTGGTCGAGATGGGTCAGGCTCACCCCGCCGCTCCCAGCAGGTCGAGCGTTGCCCGCGTCACATCGGCCTGCCGCATCAGCGATTCCCCCACCAGGAAGGTGCGAATTCCGACAGCCGCCAACCGTGTGAGGTCATCGGGATCGGACAAGCCGCTTTCCGCCACCAAGGTCCGCCCCGGCGTGTCGGCCATCTCGAACGACGCCTTCAGGTCGACTTGGAGGGTCTTGAGATTGCGATTGTTGATGCCCAGCAACGGCGTCCGCAGCTTGAGGGCGCGATCACGCTCCTCGGTGTCATGCACCTCGACGAGCACATCGAGCCCCAGCGTTTCCGCCACGGCCTCGAGTTCCGCCGCCTGTCCGTCCGAAAGCGCCGCCATGATCAGCAGGATCGCGTCGGCCCCGATCGCCCGCGCCTCGATCACCTGCCATGGATCGATGATGAAATCCTTGCGCAATACCGGCAGGGCACACGCCGCGCGCGCCTCGGCCAGATAGGCGTCCGACCCCAGGAACCAGCGATCCTCGGTCAGCACCGACAGGCACGTCGCACCGCCGGCGGCATAGGCCCGCGCCAGCGTCGCCGGCACGAAATCGGCGCGGATCAGGCCCTTCGATGGGCTGGCCTTCTTTATCTCGGCGATCAGCGCGAACCTGCCCGCCGCGTGCGCCGCATCGATGGCGCGGACAAAGCCGCGGACCGGGGATGCCGCCGCTGCTGCAGCCTCGAGATCGCCGAGGCTGCGCTGCGCCCGCGCCGCCGCGACGACTTCACGTTTGTAGGCAATGATTTCAGCCAGTGTGTCGCTCATCGCTGTGTATCGCTCATCGAAAATCGCTCCAACGCGCCAGGATATCCGCCGCCCCGCCTTGCGCCAGCGCCGTCCGCGCCCGCGCCGCCGCCGCCGGCCAGCCCAGCGCCGGATCGGCGACGCGCAGCGCCGCCGCCGCGTTGAGCACCACTATATCATGATAGGCGCCGGTTTCACCCGCCAGCAACGCCCGCAATCGCCCGGCATTATAGGCAGCGTCGCCGCCCCGCAGCGCCTCCGATGGGTGCATCCCGCCGCCGGCCGCATCCGGGGTAACCGTACCCGTCGTCACGCCGCCGTCCTCGGCAAGGGCAAAGCCACTCTCGCCCGAAACGGCCAATTCGTCATAACCATCGCCGTGGACGACCATTGCACGCTCCGACCCGAGCTCTGCCAGCGCCTCCGCCATCGGCCGCGTCCACGCCGGCGAAAACACCCCGACCAGCTGGCGCTTGACCCCCGCCGGATTGGCAAGCGGCCCCAGCAGGTTGAAGATCGTCCGCCGGCCCAGCGCACGCCGCACCGGCGCCACCCGCGCCATCGCCGGATGATGCCGCGCCGCGTGCAGGAAGGTGATGCCGACGTCCTCGAGGCAGGCGCCCAGTCGCTCGACCGGCAGTTCGGGGACCTGCAACGCCGCCAGCACATCGGCCGCACCGCTGCTCGACGACGCGGCGCGATTGCCGTGCTTGGCGACCTTCACCCCGCACGCCGCGACCACCAGCGACACCGCCGTCGACACGTTCAGGCTGTGCTGGCCGTCGCCGCCGGTGCCGCACACGTCGATCGCATTGGGGGCGTGCGGGGCAAAGCTTTGCCGCGTCCTGAGCGCCCGCGCCGCCGCGACGATCTCCGCCACCGTCTCGCCGCGATCGGCCATCACCGTCAGGAACCGCGCCAGCACATCGTCCGCGACCCGGCCATCGAGGATCGCTGCAAACGCTTCGTCGGCGGCATCCGCGGACAGCGATGCCGACGGATCGGGCAGGGCAGTATTCACGCGGCTGCGGAAACCTTCGGAGCCAATGATTTCGGCGTCATCCCGGCGATCCGCATGAAATTCGCCAGCAATTCATGGCCATGCTCGGTGGCGATCGATTCCGGATGAAATTGCACCCCGTGGAGCGGCAGGTCGCGGTGGCGCATGCCCATGACGATGCCATCGGGGCTGCGTGCATTGACGGCAAAGCAAACCGGCAGGTCATCCTCGCGTACTATCAACGAATGGTAACGCGTCGCTTCGAACGGCGATGGCAGCCCCGCGAAAACCCCCGTCCCGTCGTGGGTCATCGCGCTGGTCTTGCCGTGCATGACCTGCGCCGCGCGCACCACGGTGCCGCCGAACGCCTGGCCAAGCGCCTGGTGCCCCAGGCAAACGCCCAGCAGCGGCAAGCGCGCCTCTGCCGCAGCCGTGATCATGTCGAGGCAAATCCCGGCCTCGTTCGGCGTGCACGGTCCCGGCGACAGCAACACCGCCTGCGGCCGGAGAGCGATCGCTTCTGCCGCCGTGATCTGGTCGTTGCGGACCACCTCCGTCTCGGCGCCGAGCTCGAGCAGGTAATGCACCAGGTTGAAGGTGAAGCTGTCGTAATTGTCGATGACGAGGATCATGTGCGCTGCTTTAGCGCCTGATCGCCCGTCCGTCACCCGCCTCGCAATTTGCGGCATCGCCGCATTCGTGCTACGAAATGGCTATCGATAAGGAAGTAGTATGTCCATGCAGAAACCCGAGCTCGTGACAGTTTCGCCAAAGTTCCAGGTCGTGATCCCCAAACGCCTTCGCGAGCGTGCTGGGATCAAGGTGGGGCAGCGCCTCGACATGTATGAGCGTGACGGGGTGATCGAGCTCGTCTTGGTGCTGTCGGTCAAGGCCGCGCGAGGCTTTCTCGGCAACATCGAAACCGACATCGCCAGCGAGGCAGATCGCGAAATATGACCGACTTCAACGTCGTCGACTCCAGCGGCTGGCTCGAATATTTCGGTACGGGGTCCGGCGGTGATCGGTTCGCGTCGGCGATAGAGAATTCCGCGAAGCTTATCGTGCCCACCATTTCGATCTACGAAGTGTACAAACGACTGTCGGCGCAGCGTAGCGAACATCTTTCGCTTCAGGCCGTCTCGGTTATGCGCCTTGCCACTGTCGTCGAACTCGATATCGACCTGTCACTGGCGGCGGCACGCCTCTCGAAGGCCCATAAACTCCCAATGGCCGATAGCATCATTTATGCCATCGCCCGGCGATTCGACGCCATGCTCTACACCCAGGACGCCGATTTCGACGGCCTGCCCGGCGTCCGCTATTTCGCGAAGACCTAGACGACCTTGACGCCCTTCCAGAACGCCAGACGCCCTTTGATCTCGGCCGCGGCGTCCTTGGGCTCGGCGTAATACCACGCCGCATCGACGTTCTCGGCGCCGCCGGCGACGATCGTGTAGTAGTTGGCGAGACCCTTCCAGCCGCAAACCGTCGTCGTCGCGCTCGGTTTCAACAGCGCCGGGTCGACCGCCGAAACCGGGAAATAATGATTACCCTCGACGATCACCGTGTCGTCGGTATCGGCCAGCACGATATCGTTCCAGATGGCTTTCGGCATGATGCACTCCTGTTTGTTTGACGCCTTCCTGCGCCGGCCGCGCCCGCTTGGCCAGCGGCCACGTCAGCGCACCCTTACGTCAGCAAACCCTATTGCCCGAACCCGGCCCCCGCCGCCGCGCGCAGCGCTTCCTTTGCCGCCGCGATCAGGGCTCCCGCCTTGGCCTCGCACTCGCGCTGCTCATATTCCGCGATGCTGTCGGCAACGATACCCGCACCCGCCTGGACGTGCATGACGCCGTCCTTGACCACCGCCGTCCGCAAGACGATGCACGAATCCATCGCGCCGTCGGGCGAAAAATAGCCCACCCCTCCGGCATAGGCCCCGCGCGCCTCCGGCTCGAGTTCGGCGATGACCTGCATCGCCCGCACCTTGGGCGCGCCGCTGACCGTCCCCGCCGGAAACCCCGCCAGCAAGGCATCGACGGCGTCGAACCGCGGATCGAGCCGCCCGCGCACGTTCGAGACGATGTGCATGACATGGCTGTAGAATTCGACTCCCGCCCGGTCGGTGACCGTCACCGTGCCCGGTAGTGAGACCCGCCCGGTATCGTGCCGCCCCAGATCGAGCAGCATCAGATGCTCGGCCTGTTCCTTGGCATCGGCAAGCAGCGACGCCCGGTTCGCGGCATCCTCCACGGCGTCCTTGCCTCGCGGCCGCGTCCCCGCAATCGGCCGGATGGTAACGTCGCCATCGCGCACCCGCACCAGAATCTCGGGGCTCGAACCGACGATGGCAAACCCTGGCAAGTCGAGGAAATACAGGAAGGGCGACGGGTTGATCCGCCGCAGCGCCCGATAAAGATCGAACGGCGGCAACGGAAATTCGACGCTGAACCGCTGCGCCAGCACGACCTGGAACACGTCGCCGGCAAGGATATAGTCCTTGGCGCGCGCCACCATCGCCGCATAGCGTTCGGCGCCGACAACCGGCACCGGCACGCCATCGGGCAGGGGACCTGCAACGGCGACGCGGCCCGGCAATTGCTGCGCCAGTCGCGCCTGCGCCGTTTCGATCCGCTCGACCGCCGCGTCATATTCGTCGCTGCCGCCGCTGAACACCGGCGCCACCAGGAACAGTTCGTCTTTCAACCGGTCGAACACCAGGATCAGCGTCGGCCGCACGAACACCATGTCGGGAAGCCCCAGCGGCGAGGGCGCATTCGCCGGCACCGACGCCTCGGTCAACCGCACCGCCTCATAGCCGATATAGCCGACGAGGCACGCCAGCGCCCGTGGCAGCTCGGCCGGCACCTCGGCACGCGCCTCGGCAACGAGCGCGCGCAGGGCCGCCAGCGCCCCGCCTGGCACGTCCTCGAAAGCATCGCGATCATGCCGCCACTGCCGGTTGATCTGCGAGCTGTCGCCCTCTGCCCGCCACACCAGGTCGGGATCAAGCCCGAGCAGCGAATGTCGCCCGCGAACCTGCCCGCCCTCGACCGATTCGAGCAGGAAGCTGCCGCTTTCGGCAGCGCCCAGCTTGAGCATCGCCGATACGGGCGTCTCGGTATCGGCGACGATCCGCGTCCACACCAATTGCGCGCGGCCCTGCGCCAGTTCCGCGGTAAAATGCGCGCGGTCGGGCGAAATCGCGCCGAATTTACTGGGCAACATCGGTCCCGGCCAGGCGTCGTTTCACGGCATCGATCACCGCTTCGTTGCGCCGCGAGCCCACCGTCCGCTCGGCGGCGGCGGCAAAGGCACTGGCGAACTCGTCGGGCAGCTGGCTGGCGATCTCGCGGCGGCCGGCTTCGACCAGCCCCGGGATTGCCGCCAGCTGGCCCTTGGTGACCGTATCGGCGTGGATCATCACCCAGCCTTGCGGGCTCGGCAGCACGTTGACCGTCCCGGCAGGCGTGCTCAGGAACGCCTGCACGACCGGCGGCACCTGCGGCTGCTGCGCCACGTCGATGCGGCGACCCGCCAACGGCTGTGCCGGCGGCAGGCCTTGCGCGGCGACGGCCTCGGCGAAATTGCCGCCCTTTTTCACCGCGGCGACGATGGCATCGGCTTTCACCCGCGCCGTCTTCAACGCCTTGTCGCGCGCCGCGCCCGCAGTCACGAGTTCGCGCACCTGCGCCAGCGGCGGCGCTGCCGACGGCAGGATCTGCATCGTCTCGATCACCGCCAACCGGCCTTCACCCAGGTCCTCGACCGCGGCGCCCTCGCCCGGCTCATGCCGGAAAGCCCGATCCGCCAGCAGCGCCAACGGCCCTGCCAGGGGCGCAGCACCGGTCGCTGTGCCGTCCTTGGCAACCGCCGCCTGCGACACCACCACGAGCCCGTTTTCCTTGGCGAGATCGGCAAAGCTCTTGCCCGCCTCGACCCCGTCCTCGATCTTTGCGACCAATGCGGCGACGGCATCCTCGCCGGCGCGAGTCCGCAGTTCTGCCTCCACCGCGGGACGCGCTGCCGCCAGCGACTTGCCTGCCGCGCCGACGCTTTCGACGCGAACGACGTGCCAGCCGAAATCGCTCTTGATCGGCGCCGTGATGCCGCCCGCCGGCGCTGCGAACGCTGCCGCTGCAACCGCCGCGCTTGTCGCCTGGGCAAAGCCCGACTGCGACTGCTCGCCGAGCGTGATGTCGGCCGTGCCGAAACCCGCCAGCCGCTCGGCCGCCTTGGCAAAACCCTCGGTTGCCGCCGCCGCCGCGATGGCGCGCGCCTTGGCCTCGTCGGGCACGACGACCTGCTGCAGACGCCGGGTCGCGGCGCCGCCGTATCTGGCCGGATCTTTTGCAAACGCAGCGGCGATCTGTGCATCGGTTACTACGCCACTGGCGGCAACAGCGGCGCTGTCGATCAAGGCATGTCGGAAGCCCCGGCGCTCGGGCAGCATCAACTTGCCCTTGTTATCGGCATAGAATTTGGTGATTTCGGCCTCGGTCGGCGCCGGGCCGGCGACCAGCGGCACCAGCGCCACGGCACCGCGATGCTCGTCGACGAGCAGCTGTGCATAAGGCTGCGCCATCCCCGCCGGCACGCCGAGCGCCGCTGTTACCGGGGTCAGCAACTGCTGGCGCACCAGGTCGCCGTGGATGCCGTCATTCAATTCGCGGTCGGTGATCCGCTGCTGCGCCAGCACCCGGCGATACGTCGCATCGTCGAACTTGCCGCCGACCTGGAACGCCGGAATCGCTGCGATCTGCGCCCCGACGGCGCGGTTCGACACCGAAAGGCCTGCCTGCGCGCCCAGTTGTTCCATTGCGGCCTGGCCGATCAGCTGGCCGGCGGCGGCATCGACGCCGCCCTGCTGCGCCAGTTCGGCCTGGGTGATCGCCGGATTGCGTTCACGCGCCGACCGCGACACCCGCTCGAACGCCGACAGCAATTCGGTCTCGGTTATCGTCTTCTTGCCGACCTTGGCGACCGAACCCTGCGGCGCCCCGCCGCCAAAGGGATCGCCAACGCCGGTCACGGCAAAAGCGACCACCACCAAGCCGAGCAGGACGATGACCGGCCAGCTCGTCAACCAGCGGCGAATGAAAGAGATCATGGATATCCGGACACAAAGACAGTGAAGCTGTGCGCGGGTTGTAACGGCGGCGCGGGCTTGTCACAAGGCACCGCGAACATAGTCCCCCGGAGCGCTCAATGTCCCCCCCAATGCAGCCGCTGATCGTCGGAAACTGGAAGATGAACGGTCTTGTCGCCGCACTGGGTGAATTGTGGGGCATGTCGCAAGCCAGGCCCGAAACCGAGATCTGGATCGCCCCGCCGTTCACCCTCATCGACCGCGCTGTCTCACTGGCAGCCGGCCGCATCGCCATCGGCGGCCAGGATTGCCACCATTCCACATCGGGCGCCCACACCGGCTGTATCTCCGCCGCCATGCTCGCGGACAGCGGCGCCAAATTCGTCATCACCGGCCACAGCGAACGCCGCACCGACAATCACGAAACCGACGCCCAAGTCCGCGCCAAGACCATCGCCGCCCGCGCCGCCGGCCTGACGGTCATCGTCTGCGTCGGCGAAACCGAGGCCCAGCGCGACGCCGGCGCCCACGAATCCACCGTCACCGAGCAACTCGACGCCTCGCTCCCGGATGACCTCACCGACATCATCATTGCCTACGAACCCGTCTGGGCAATCGGCACCGGCCGCACCCCGACCCCGGAAGACGTCGCCGCCATGCACGCCCATATCCGCGCCAACCTCGTCGCCCGGTTCGGCGAAGCAGGGCAGGGCGCCCGCATCCTCTACGGCGGCTCGGTAAAACCCGAAAACGCCGCACTCCTGCTCGGCCAGCCCAACGTCGGCGGCGCCCTCGTCGGCGGCGCCAGCCTTATCGCCACCAGCCTCCTCGCCATAGCTGCAGCAGCAAGCGCCTGAACGTCCTCTCCCAGCCTTCGGCCTCAAGGTGATCGTCAACGGCGGAAAAGGCTTGCCCCGTCGACGCTGTCCCGCCGGGCCGGAGATCCCCTTCATCTCGCGACAGGCCATGGCCGTGCCGGCTTGGCGGTACCCTTCGAGGAAAGCCCCATGCGCCAGTAGAGACCCACGCGCCGCCACCGAGGCTGTATACGGCGTCGTTCCCTGTCTGTAGTAGCTGGCGATAGTGCATGGCAGGCGCGCAAATTGGGCAATTCTGACTTGAAGCGGGCGATCAAGGTCTATGATGTCAACGAGAGCATCTGAGTTGACCGGACGATGAGAGCGCCTGTTCACCCGCGCGAGCATCCACGACTTGCCGCTTTGCAGGACTACGCCATTCTCGACACGCCGCGCGAGCAGGACTTCGACGATATCGTCGCGCTCGCGGCCGCATTGTGCGCGGCGCCGGCGGCGCAGATCAACTTTATCGACAGCGTCCGCCAATGGTCGAAAGCCGAGGTTGGCGTCGGGGTGCAGGAGCTGCCGCTCACCGTTTCGATCTGCGCCCATGCCATCCTGGAAGACGATTACGTCGAAATTGCCGACCTGCGAGAAGATGTGCGGACCCGCGACAATCCTGTTTGTACGGGCCCCCCGCATGTGCGCTTTTATGCGGGCATTCAGCTCCGCAGCGATGACGGTTACCCGGTCGGGACGCTTTGTGTTCTCGACATGCAGCCGCGTGTTCTCGACACGGTGCAGCGGCAGGCGCTCCGCGTTCTGGCATCCCAGGTCGTCGCCCAGCTCGATCTTCGTGCTGCCCTGTCGAACGAAATTATCCTGCGCCGCGAAATAGACCATCGCGTCAAAAACTCGCTGCAGACGGTCAACGCGTACGTCCGTCTCGAACGAACGGCATCGGCCAACCCGGAGACCGTGTCGGCGCTGCGCGGCATCGAGCAGCAGATCGGAACGATCGCCGCCTTGCACGAGCTGCTCGCTCACAGCGACGACGCGGGGCAGATCGATCTCGGTCGCTACCTTGGTGAAATTACCGATCTGCTGAAGGGCGTTGTGCCAAAGACCATCGGCGTCACGGGCCGGTTCGAGGATGTCGACAGCAACGCGAAGGTCGCATCCCTTATCGGGCTGATAATCAATGAACTGATCGCCAACGCCGTAAAGCACTCGTTCAAGGACACGAGCGGCAGCATCGTAATTGCCGGAGAACTGTCCGCCGAGGGCATGTATTTGCTTACGGTGCAAGACAATGGCGTCGAGGCTATCGAACCTAAAATCCCGAACAAGCGCGATGGATTGGGACAGTCCATCATCGACGCCACAGTCCGACAACTGGGTGGTTCGATTGTCAGGACAATGACATCCGCCGGTTACCGAACCGTAGTAAAATTCGATCACAGAACAATGTTCGAATGATAAACCGGCATATGATCAGCTTGTGCCCCCCGCAGTTGCCCTTCCGCCCCCGTATCGCTACATCGCGCCCATAGTTCCGCATTCCGCGCCCGAAAGTTCCGCCGTGATCACCTTCCTGCTCGTCGTCCACACGCTCATCGCCATTGCGCTGGTCGCGGTCATCCTGCTGCAGCGGTCGGAAGGCGGCGGGCTCGGCATCGGCGGCGGCACCGGTGGCGGCATGATGTCGGCGCGCGGCGCAGCCAACCTGCTGACCCGCTCGACCACCATCTTGGCGGCTCTGTTCATCGTCTCGTCGATCGTTCTCGCCGTCCTCGCCGCCGGGACCAACAAGCCCAAGGCCGTCGACACCAGCCTTGCCGGTTCGATCCCGACGCGTACCGCGCCCGCGACGCCGACCCCAGTCGCGCCGCCTGTCGAAACCGGCGTCCCGCTCGCCCGCTAGGTGGCCGACGGGGCTCCCTCGCAGATCAGGCAGATCGCCGGCGGCGCAGCCGGCAACCTCGTCGAATGGTTCGACTGGTACGCCTATTCGGCTTTCGCGCTCTATTTCGCCCCCGCCTTCTTCCCCAAGGGCGACACCCTCGCCCAGGCACTCAACACCGCCGGCATCTTCTTCATCGGCTTTTTGATGCGCCCGATCGGCGGCTGGCTGCTCGGCCTCTACGCCGATCGGCAAGGCCGCAAGGCTGCCCTCACTCTCTCGGTCGCCCTGATGTGCGCCGGCTCGCTGCTCATCGCCATCGCCCCGACCTATGCGCAGATCGGCATCGGCGCCCCGATCATCCTGCTCGTCGCCCGGCTGGTCCAGGGCCTGTCGGTCGGCGGTGAATACGGCGCGTCCGCAACCTTCATGTCCGAAGTCGCCGAGGAACGCCGCCGCGGCTTCCTCGCCAGCTTCCAGTACGTCACCCTCATTGCCGGGCAACTCCTCGCGCTCGGCCTGCTCATCGTCATGCAGGCGGTGCTGACCGAGGCCGAGCTGATGGACTGGGGTTGGCGCGTACCCTTTGTCGTCGGCGCCCTGTGCGCGGTCGTCGTATTCTTCCTGCGCCGCGGCCTCGTCGAAACCGCCGCCTTCAAGGCCGTCACCGCCGCCGAGCACAAGGGCCTCATGCGTCGGCTCCTCGCCCACCCGCGCCCGCTGCTAACCGTGCTCGCGCTCACCGCCGGCGGCAGCCTCGCCTTCTATACCTTCACCACCTACATGCAGAAATACCTCGTCCTCTCCGCCGGCTGGAGCAAGATCGACGCCACTCGCATCTCGGCGTTCGCGCTGCTCGGCTACATGTGCCTGCAACCCCTTGTCGGCGCGCTTTCCGACCGCATCGGCCGCCGGCCCTTGCTGATCATTTTCGGCGTCCTCGGCACCATTCTCACCGTCCCCGCCATGCACGCCATCGGCGGCGCCACCGACAGATTGTCGGGCTTCATCCTTATCATGGCCGCGCTGACAGTGCTCAGCTGCTACACCGCCATCTCCGGCCTGGTAAAAGCCGAGATGTTCCCCGCCAACATCCGCGCGCTCGGCGTCGGCCTCCCCTACGGCATCGCCGTAGCGATCTTCGGCGGCTCGGCCGAATATGTCGCGCTGGCCTTCAAATCCGCCGGCCACGAATCCGGCTTCTTCTGGTATGTCAGTATCATGTGCGCCGTCGCCCTGACCGCCGCCTACCTCCTCCCCGACACCAAGAAACACAGCAAAATCGAAACCTGACTTGTCCTCCCCCTCGAGGGGGGAGGCGAGAGACGGCCCCTTGGCCGGCCCGGGTGGGGGTGTCTCCCCGTCCAAACACAAGCACCACCCCGCCCCAGAATCCCACCTTATCCCCACCAAAATCGCCACCCCCCCCTAGCCACGCTGCCCCAACCGCGGCTAAGGCTATCCTCCCATGACCCGGTTTATTTTCATCACCGGCGGCGTGGTCTCATCGCTTGGTAAAGGCCTGATGGCCGCCTCGCTCGCGGCCCTCCTCCAGGCACGCGGCTTCACTGTCCGCATCCGCAAATTCGATCCGTATCTCAACGTCGATCCTGGAACGATGTCGCCGTACCAGCACGGCGAAGTCTATGTGACGGACGACGGCGCCGAGACCGATCTCGATCTCGGCCATTACGAACGCTTCACCGGCGTCGCGTCGCGGCAGACCGACAACATCACCTCGGGCCGCGTTTACCAGGACATCATCATCAAGGAACGCCGCGGCGAATTCCTCGGCGCCACCGTCCAGGTCATCCCGCACGTCACCGACGCCATCAAGCAGTTCGCCCTCGCCGAAACCGATGGCCTCGACTTCGTCCTCTGCGAGATCGGCGGCACCGTCGGCGACATCGAATCGCTGCCCTTCCTCGAAGCCATCCGGCAGCTATCCGCCGATGTCGGCCGCACCAACGCCGTCTATATCCACTGCACGCTGGTGCCCTATCTCGCCGCTGCCGGCGAACTCAAGACCAAGCCGACCCAGCACAGCGTCGCCGAACTGCGCGGCATCGGCATCCAGCCGCATGTGCTGGTCTGCCGCTCCGAACACCCGCTGCCGGACAGCGACCGCGCCAAGATCGCGCTGTTCTGCAACGTCGCCAAGGAAGCCGTCATCGCCGCCCTCGATGCCGCCAGCATCTACGACGTGCCGATGCAGTATCACGCCGAAGGGCTGGACGACGAAGTCCTCAAGGCGTTCGGCATCACCGATGCCCCGCGTCCCGACCTGACCAAATGGCAGGAGATCACCCATAGTTTCCACAATCCCGAAGGCGAAGTCACCATCGGCGTCGTCGGCAAATACACCGGCATGAAGGACGCCTATAAATCGCTGACCGAGGCGCTCGTCCACGGCGGCATCGCCAACCAGGTCAAGGTCAACATCCGCTGGCTCGAGGGCGAATTGTTCGAAAGCCCCGACGCCGACATCATCGCCCAGCTCGAACCGATGCACGGCATTCTCGTCCCCGGCGGCTTCGGCGAGCGCGGCACCGAAGGCATGATCGCCGCGGTGCATTTCGCTCGTGATCGCGAAGTGCCGTATTTCGGCATCTGCCTCGGCATGCAGCTCGCCTGCATCGAGGCAGCGCGCAACCAGGCCGGCGTCACGGGCGCCGGCACCACCGAATTCGGCCCGACGGCGGAACCCGTCGTTGGCATGATCACCGAATGGATGAGCGCCGCCGGCCTGCAGACCCGCGCCGCCGACGGCGATCTCGGCGGCACCATGCGGCTCGGCGCCTATGACGCGAAACTCGACGGCAACAGCGTCGCCGCCAGCCTGTACGGAAGCACCGAGATCTCCGAGCGCCACCGTCACCGCTACGAGGTCAACGTCCACTACCGCGACCAGCTCGAAGCTTCGGGGCTGATCTTCTCCGGCATGTCCCCTGACGGCCTCCTCCCCGAGATCGTCGAGCGGCCGGATCATCCCTGGTTTCTCGGCGTCCAGTTCCACCCCGAACTGAAATCCAAGCCCTTCGACCCCCACCCCCTGTTCGCCGGCTTCATCGCCGCGGCAGTCCGGCAAAGCCGGCTGGTCTAGCTTATCCTTCCCCTTGAGGGGGGAGGCGAGAGACGCGTCTTCACGCGGCCCGGGTGGGGGTGGTCCCCCGCAGTGCCAGAGCCCCCGCTCGCAAGCCCCAGCGGCTCGATCCTGTTTCGCTGATCCCGCGCATTCAGGATCAGTTCGCTCATCCCGAGCGAAGTCGAGGGACCCACCGCCCCGACCACAAGCAGCAGACATCGCCCCGAACACCTACCGCCGAACCCAGATCTCCACCCGCCGGTTATAATTCCGTCCCGCCGCTTCCGCATTGCTCGCCACCGGCAGCGCCCCGCCGAAGCCCCGCACCAGCCCAACGCGCAATCCGCGTTCGGCCAGCGCCGTCGCCACCTGCCGCGCGAGCCCGGTCGACCGCGTCATGTCCATGCCGGCCTCGCGCGGCGTATCGTCGAACCCGATCAACACGATGCGATCCGCCGTTACCCGCTCGCCGATCATCCGCGCCGCGACCCGGTCCAGATCCCCGGTGCTGCGGCTTTCGAAATCCATACTTCCCGGCTTGAACCGGAAATTCGCCGATAGTCGTTCGGCATCGATGACCAGCCCGACATATTCCGGCGGCGCCCCCGGCGGCAGCGGGTCGGCATAGCGCCGGATCACCAGCGGCAGGAACCCCGCCGACGCAACGATTTCCTGGCCCGCGGCCGACCCGGCAAAGGCCATGAATTCAGGCACATCGGGCAGCACGCTGTGCGGCTGGCGGTACAGGTACAGCGGCCGCGCGAGGACATAGTCACCGCTCGCGATCGCCAGCGGCGTCGGCAGCACCGCCAACCCGTCCTCCGGCCCGATCGGCACCGCGCGCGTGCCGAGCAGCATGACCGGGTCGACGACGCCGATCGCCGCCGGGTCGTCGGCCACCGCCGCTGCGATCTCCGCCGCGCTGCCATATTGCCGGGCATCACGCGTCAACATGCGGCCGCCCAGGACCATCGCGGCCAGTGCGTCGTCGTCGGCCATCCCCGGCAACGGCGCCACCACGCGGATCGGGCCGGGCCGGCCGCCGATCGCGCCGAAATCGTCGATCCGGCCATCGAACACCGCCGCCAGCTGCTGCGGTGAAAGCCGCGCGATCGGGTTGGACGGATGCACGATGATGGCAATGGCATCGATACCGATGACCTGCTCGTTGACCGCCGACAGCATGTCATCGCCACCGCGCGCGCGCAGATTTTCGACCTCCGTGTCGTTCAACCGCCGCGTCATCAACGCGACATCGACGTCGTCTTGGACCAGCCCGGCGATGGCGACGCTCGATCCCGGCGCCGCGATCGGGATGTTGACGGCGCGATCGCCGAAACTACATCCATAGACCGCACGGTGGCCGGTATCGCTGCGGACCTGCGGCTCGGCACAGCCGCTGCGGCGCAGATATCCGGCGACCAACGCCGATGCCAGCCGCTCGCCGGCGCCGGCGGTATCGCCGACGCGCAGGATCGTCGCCGACATCGCGCCGAACGCGCTCTGTTCGGCATTGTCGTCCCGAAATCCCCCCGACCCGGTGAACAGGCCAAGGAACAGCCCGGCGACGATCAGTACGGCGACACCTGCCGTCAACCCGATCAGGCGCCAGGACAGCTTGCGCGGGGTCACTTCCGGCTTTGGCAGCTTCACGCTCGGCCCGAATATGGTCAATTCACTGCGGCACTGCGAACATTCGAACCCAGCTCCGGGCGCGACCGATATCGGGGTCTTCGCATCGGCGAGGCCGCAGCGACCGGCGTTCATGCAACGCCCCACCCGGACGTCGCCGCTCATATCCGGCCCATGCTGGTCACCGCTTCGTCCCCCGGCCTGGTATCGCTGCACGCCCCCGCACTGCAATTACCCGGCCATCACGCTGTGCGGCGCATGGTATCGAAGGTCAAGCGAACGCCGTTTTGCATTTGGCGGTCGCCATGCCATGAACCGATGTCACCTCGGCGACGGGGGCCGCAACCGATGCTAGCAGTTCGACTGAACTGCCCAGCCGCCGGCACCGGCGCACGCGCCTTCGCCGTGCTGTTGTTGCTGCTGGTCGCCGCTTCACCTTCGCCGGCAAGGCCGACCCAGAACTGCACAGGCTGATCCGAAAGATCGAGGCCGACATCCCCCGCCACATCGACTGGCTGCATTCGTGCGCCCGGCTCGAGGCCGGCTGGAAACTCGGCTTCACCGAAGTCCTGCTCAACCGCAAAAACCCGCCGGTGTGGCTGCGCGTCACCCCGCAGCGGCTCCGCTACGAAGGCTATCGCTTCGCCGGCGGCGACGTCATCCTCGAACTGGCCGCGATGGCGAACACCGAAACCTTCGTCGGCAACCGCCCGCCATCGGTGCCGTCAAGCCGCGCTTCGGCGAAGTCACCATGTCCACCACCCAAGCCAACCGCCTCGCCATCGGCGTTGAAATGTCGGTCGACACGCCGCGCCAGCTTGTCGACGTCAAGGGCACCGTGTGGCTGACGGGCGTACCGCACAACAGTCCCGGCTCGCAGCGTGTCACCGTCACCGACCTGCGTATCGACGGCCGCCCCGAATCGCCGGCCTTCGGGGTGCTGCTTGCGGTTGCCCAGTCGGACAGGGTGATGGCCCAGCTGAAGGGCGCACTGTCGCAGGATTTCGCCCGCGACTATGCCAAGGTCATTACTGCGGCGACCAAGGCCATCAGCCAAAAACGCGTCGGCGATTTTGTCGTCAAGGCGCAAGTCGACAACGTCATCAACGGCGCCGTGGTGCCGGTGGGGCAGGGGCTTTACATGCCGGTCGACGTCACCGGAAAAGGCGCGCTGACCTTCGATCCCGAGCCAAAAACGACGCGATAATTTCGACCTTTTCCCCAGACATGCTCGCCACTATCTCGAAAACACCGGTTCGAGGCCGCTGAACTGCTCCGGACAGGGCTATGAACGACCGCCGACCGCCCCGCAAACGTCCCGAAAAGCCCAGGAATCGCCCCGTGATCGAAACCGCCACGCAGACCGACACCATCACCATGATCGAGCAACTCGACGACCGGCTGCGCTGGCTTTCGGCATGGACGATCCACAACGCCAACCACCTCCGCCCCAGCCGCGACGGCGTCAAGGTCGGCGGCCACCAGGCCAGCTGCGCCTCGATGTCGACGATCATGGCGAGCCTCTATTTCGCTGGCCTCGGCCCCAACGACCGCGTCGCCGTCAAGCCTCACGCCGGGCCGCTGCTCCACGCCATCCACTATCTCCTCGGCAACCAGTCGCTCGACAAGCTGAAAGGTTTTCGCGCATTAGGCGGCGCGCAAAGCTACCCAAGCCGTACCAAGGACAGCATCCCCGTCGATTTTTCGACGGGCAGCGTCGGCCTCGGCGTCGCCGTCACGGCCTTCGCCAGCCTCGTCCAGGACTATCTCATTGCCCATGGTCAGCTCCCCGCCGACAGGGCCGGCCGCATGATCGCGCTGATGGGCGACGCCGAACTCGACGAAGGCAATATCTACGAATGCCTGATCGAGGGTTACAAGCACAATATTCGCAATTGCTGGTGGGTCGTCGACTACAACCGCCAAAGCCTCGACCACACCACCGCCGACCGCATGTTCCGGAGATTCGACGATATTTTCGAAACCTGCGGCTGGCGGGTCATCACGCTCAAGCACGGAAAGCGCCAGAAAGCCGCCTTCCTGGAACTCGGCGGCAGCGCCCTCGAAGCCTGGATCGACGGTTGCCCCAACGTCGATTTCGCCGCGCTGACCTACCAGGGCGGCGCCGCGTGGCGGACGCGATTACTGGCTGATATCGGCCAGAAAAACGGCACCCCGGCGTTGCTCGCCCGCCGCGACGATGCCGAACTGGCCCGGTTGATGACCGACCTCGGCGGCCATTGTGTCGAATCTCTCCTCGGCGCGTGGCGGGAAGCCGCCGCAAGCGACCGCCCGGCATTGATCATCGCCTACACGATCAAGGGCAAGGGCCTGCCGCTGGCGGGCCACAAGGACAACCACGCCGGCCAGATGAACGCTCCGCAAATGGCGGCCTTGCGCACCTCGCTCGGCATCGCCGAAGGCGACGAATGGCAGCCCTGGGCCGGCCTCGGCGATAACCAGGTCAAGGCGTTGCAGGCGTTCGTCGCCGCCTCACCTGCCGCAACATTGCCGCAGGACCGGGATTTTTCGGCCGTGTCCGTTCCGAGAATCGCCGTCCCCGACGGCGTTGAACAATCGACCCAGGCCGCCTTCGGCCGCATCCTGCTGGAGATCGCCAAGGCCGGCGGCCCGCTGTCGGATCGCATCGTCACGACCTCGCCCGACGTCACCGTCTCGACCAATCTCGGCCCCTGGGTCAACGCCCGCGGCCTGTTCCGCCGCGCCGCGCTCGAAGACGTTTTCCGTGCTGCGAAGATCCCCAGCCCGCAGAAATGGCGCGGCGACGACGCCGGCCAGCACATCGAGCTCGGCATCGCCGAAAACAATCTTTTCCTCATGCTCGCCGCCGCCGGCCTCGCGGCTCCGCTGTTCGGCACCCGCCTGATTCCAGTGGGTACGGTCTATGATCCCTTCATCGCCCGCGGTCTCGATGCACTCAATTACGCCTGTTACCAAGACGCCCGGTTCCTTCTCGTCGCGACGCCGTCCGGCCTGACGCTGGCGCCCGAAGGCGGTGCCCACCAGTCGATCAACCCGCCGCTCATCGCCATGGGCCAGCCCGGCCTCACCATGTTCGAACCCGCCTATGCCGACGAACTCGCCGCGCTGATGCATTGGAGCTTCAACCATTTGCAGGAACCGGACGGCGGCTCGGTGTACCTCCGCCTGACCACCCGCAACCTCGTCCAGATCGCTCGCGACAACGACGACTGGCGCGCCGGCAGCATCGCCGGCGGATATTGGCTCAAGACCCCGGGGCAGGGCGCCCAGGCAGCCATCGTCGCCATGGGCGCGCTCATCCGCGAAGCTCTCGCCGCCTGGGAGGAGCTCAGTGCCGAAGTCCCCGGCCTCGGCCTGCTTGTCGTCACCTCGCCCGACCTCCTTCACCGCGGCTGGAGCGCAGCCGGTGCTGGCCGATGGAATGGCGATGACCGACTGTCGCACATCGAAGAATTGCTCGGCGCATTGCCCGCCGGTGCCAGGCTCGTCTCCCTGCTCGATGGTTCGCCCGCCGCATTGTCATGGCTCGGCGGTGTCCGCGGCCACCGCGTCGTGCCCCTTGGCGTCGATCGCTTCGGGCAGACCGGCGACTTGCCCGACCTCTACCGCGAATACCGCCTCGACGCCGATGCCATAATCGCCGCCGTCGCCGACGCCCTTGTCGGCCGCGATGAACCAGCAAGACCTACAGGCTGACAGCCGGCCTGAATCTCCGCTAGCATGCCGCTCGACGCCCGGATCACCGGCGCGAGGGAGTGAAGATGAAGCTCGACGACGCAAGACCATTGGCCGTCGCCGGCGGCCTCGACCTGGCTGATATGCAGACCCTCGGCGACGTGACGCGCGGCCATGCAGCGGTGCGCCCAGACGCGACCGCGTTCGAATTCGAAGGGCGTCATACCAGCTTTGCAGCGCTCGACGCGCACACCAACCAGGTCGCCAATGCGCTGGCCGCGGCGGGCATCGCGCAAGGCCGACGCATCGCCTACCTCGGCAAAAACAGCGACCATTATTTCGAACTTTTGCTCGGGGCGGCAAAGGCCGGGGTCGTCATGGTCCCCGTAGGTTGGCGGTTGGCCCCGGCGGAAATGGCCTTCATCATCAACAACTCGGAAGCGGCGTTAGTGTTCGTCGGTGGCGAGTTCGCCGACATGGTCGTCGCCCATTCCGCCGAGCTCGAGGGCCGCACCGTCATCGCAATGGAAGCCGGCTCGGCGTTCCCGACCTTCGAAAACTGGCGCGACGCCCAGGCCAGCATCGCGCCCGACGTCATCGTCCAGCCCGGCGACGTGACCATTCAGCTTTACACTTCGGGCACAACCGGCCGGCCCAAGGGCGCGATGCTTACACATGACAATTTGCTCACCGGGCGCCGGCTTGGCCGCGAGCACCCGATGGACTGGAACGACTGGGGGCCCGACGACGTCAGCCTCGTCGCCATGCCGGTTGCGCATATCGGCGGCACCGGCTGGGGGCTGGTCGGCCTCGTCAACGGCGCCAAGGGCGTCATCGCGCGTGAATTCGACCCGCTCAAGGTGCTCGATTACATCGAGAACGACCGGGTCTCGAAGATGTTCATGGTCCCCGCCGCACTGCAGATCGTCGTTCGCCAGCCGCGGGCCCGGCAGGTCGATTACAGCCGGCTCAAATACATTCTCTACGGCGCCTCGCCGATTCCGCTCGACCTTTTGCGGGAGTGCATCGAAGTGTTCGGCTGCGGCTTTTGCCAGCAATACGGCATGACCGAGACCACCGGCACCATCGTCTATCTGCCGCCCGAGGACCATGACCCCGCCGGCAACACGCGGATGCGCTCCGCCGGCTTGCCGATGCCCGGCGTCGAGATCCGCATCCTCGGCGACGATGGCAATCCGGTCCCGGCCAATGCTGTCGGCGAAGTGGCGACGCGTTCCTATGCCAATATGCGCGGCTACTGGAAGCTCGACGAAGCGACCGCCGCGACCATCGCCCCCGACGGCTGGCTGCGCACCGGCGATGCCGGCTACCTCGACGACGACGGCTATCTGTACATCCACGACCGGGTCAAGGACATGATCATCACCGGCGGCGAGAACGTCTATCCGGCCGAAGTCGAAAGCGCGATCTACGGCCATCCCGCTGTCGCCGAAGTCGCCGTGATCGGTGTCCCCGACGACAAATGGGGCGAGGCGGTCAAGGCGGTCGTCGTCGCCAAACCCGGCGCCGTCATCGACGAAACCGACATCATCGCCTTCGCCAGGACCCGCATCGCCGCCTTCAAGGCGCCCAAGTCGATCGACGTCATCGACGCCCTGCCGCGCAACGCCTCGGGCAAGATCCTGCGCCGAGAACTGCGCGATCCGTACTGGGCCGGCAAGACGCGGCGGGTCAACTGATGCTCGTCCAGCTTTCCCCCGAGGACCTGGCGTTCCGCGACGAGGTCCGGGCCTTTCTCGCCGAGCGACTGACGACCGAGCTTCGCGAAGTCGGCCGGCGGATGACGTCGGTCTTCGTCGACCGCGACTACAACCTCGCCTGGCAGGCGATCCTCAACGAGAAAGGCTGGGCCGCGCCCGACTGGCCGACCGAGTACGGCGGCCCGGGCTGGAGCGAGACCCAGCGCTGGATATTCGCCGGCGAATGCGCCGCCGCCTCTGCTCCCGGACTCGCCCCGCAGGGCCTGAAGATGGTCGCCCCGGTGCTCATGCGCTACGGCACCGAGGAACAGAAACGCCATTATCTGCCGCGCATCCTGTCGGGCGAGGACTATTGGTGCCAGGGCTATTCCGAGCCCGGCGCCGGGTCCGATCTCGCCTCGCTGCGGATGTCGGCGATCGGCGACGGCGACGATTACGTGCTCGACGGCTCCAAGATCTGGACCACCCACGCCCATTTCGCCAACCGCATCTTCTGCCTTGTCCGCACCTCGACAACCGGCAAGCCGCAGGCGGGCATTACCTTCCTGCTCATCGACATGGCCAGCCCCGGCATCACCGTGCGGCCGATCATCTCGCTGTCGGGCGACCATGAGCTCAACCAGGTTTTTTTCGACAATGTCCGCGTGCCCAAGGCCAACCGCGTCGGCGCTGAAAACGATGGCTGGACCGTCGCCAAGGTGCTGCTCGAGTTCGAACGCGGCGGCCGCGCCTCGTCGGGCCTCAAGGTCGGCATCCAGCGCGTCGAGGACCAGGCGCGCGCCGAAGGTCTCATGGACGAACCGCACTACCGGCAGCGCGTTGCCGAACTGAAGGTCGCCATTGCCGCCATCGAGATGACCGAGCAGCGCATCCTCAGCGCCTTTGTCGGCGGCGGCAACCCGGGGTCGCTGTCGTCGCTGCTCAAGATCCAGGCCACCGAGGCCATGCAGAAAGTCGACGAACTCGCGGTCGAGGTGGCCGGCCTCTACGGCGCCGTCGAACAGACCGCTGCGCGGCAGGCGCTCAGCCAGATGGCCTATGTCGGGCCCGAAAGCGCGCTGACGGCTGTGCCGCGCTACTACAACAACCGCGCAGCCTCGATTTACGGCGGGTCGAATGAAATCCAGCGCAACCTGATCGCCAAGCTGCTGCTTGGCCTATGAGGCGAAATCAGCTCTGATCTGAGGGTGTCAGGCCCTGTCCCCCGTCAGTTCCCGGGAAGAACGAGCGTCCCGGCGTCGGCCATATGCGCCGCCCGAACATCGACGCTGTCGAAACGCGTGCCCTGCTCCAGGATGCGATGCACCGGGCAGCGGTCGGCGACGCGGCCCAGCGCGGCGCGCTGTTCATCGTCGATGTCGCCTTCGATGGTGATCTGCCGCACCAGCACGTCGGGCTGGGCGGTGCCGGCCTCGTACCGGTGCGCGACGCCGGTGCGAATGCGACCGATCGGCCAGCCCTTCTTCTCCGCATACATCCGCAGCGTCATGGTCGAGCATGCCGCCAGCGCCGCGCACAACAGGTCATACGGCGTCGCGCCCGCTCCCAGCCCGCCCATGCTTTCAGGCTCGTCGGCGATGAAATCTGCCGTGCCGGCGCGCATGGCGACGTCGAACCTGCTCGCACCCGTTTCCTCGGCCTCGGCATCGAACGCGCTCGCGTCATCGCTGGCCGGTTCGCCGAGGTAACGGCCGGCCCAGACGCCGATCATGTCGGCAACGAATTCGGCATCGCGCGCACGGGACAGGAGATGGTCGGCGCCCTCCAGCGAGACAAAGCTCTTGGGGTGATGCGCGGCGAGATAGATGCCGGTGGCGGCGTCGATGCCGACCACCGCGTCACCTGGGGCGTGCAGGATCAGCAACGGTCGCCCCAATGCTGCAATGCGCCCCCGCTGGTCCTGATGGCGGACGTCCTCGATGAATTTTCGGCCGATGGTGAACGGTCGCCCACCAAGGGTGACGCCGGCGCTGCCGCTGCGCTCGATGTCGGCGATGGCAGCCGGCGACAGCTGGTGAAGGACGTTGGCGACATCGAATGGCGCCGCGATCACCGCGACGGCGCGGATGTCGGGCAGGTGCCCGGCCGCTGCAAGCGCCGCCGCCCCGCCGAGGCTGTGCCCGACGAGCAGGGTCGGCGGCATTCCGGCGGCCGCCATGGCGCCGGCGGCCGCGACCAGATCGTCGACGTTCAGGCCGAAACCGCTATCGACGAAATCGCCGTCGCTGTCGCCCAGCCCGGCAAAGTCGAAGCGCAGCACGCCGATGCCCGCGCCCGCCAACCCCCGCGCGATCCGCACAGCCGCCAGATTGTCCTTGCCGCAGGTAAAGCAGTGGGCGAACACCGCCCAGGCCCTCGCGCGCCCCACCGGAAGCTCGAGCCGCCCCGACAATTGCTGCCCGGCGGCGTTGGCAAAGGTGAAAGGGCGAGTGGGCATCAGGCCAGGCCCTCGGCCTTCAATGTCGCCAGCACCGCCGGCCGCGCCTTCAACCGCGCCAGCACGCCGACAAGTGCGCCGGGGATGACGATGCCAAGACGCTCGGCCCAGAGCATCGTCACCAGCAGGTAGAAATCGGCGACACTCGGCGCGTCGCCGAACAAATAGTCGCTCGTGACGCGCTCGGCGAAATAGGTCATGCGCTTGGTGACATACGCTCCGGCGTCGGCCTTTTCGCTATCGCCGCCGCCGCCAAAGAACGGCTTGAAGCTCTTGTGGATCTCGCTGGAAATGAACGCCAGCGCTTCCAGCAGCCGGGTGCGGCCGAGCGGTCCTTCAAGGCCAAGCTGCGGATATTGGCTCGCCAGATAGTCGAGCACGGCGACGTTCTCGGTAAGCAGTTCGCCGTTGTCGAGGATCAGCACCGGGACATAGCCCTCGGCCGTGATGGCGTTGAAATCGGCGCCGGAAGCCGTCCGCTTGGCCTTGAGATCGACGCTCTCGCTGTCGAACGCCGCGCCGGCTTCGTGCAGGGCAACATGGGCGGCAAGGCTGCAGGCGCCGGGCGAAAAATACAACTTCATCGAACCATCCTTCGAGCAGGGCAGGGGCCAATGCCCTACGCTGGACAGATTACACCGTCTTGGCAACCGGTGCCCCCGCCGCGACAGGCAATCGGTTGCAAGCCCCCGGCATTAGGCTAAGCCGTCTCCAGCTTCACGGCCTGGCAGTATCAGATGCAATCGATCATCAGCATAAAGGGAATCGAGAAGACCTATGCCGGCGGCTTCCGCGCGCTCAAGGGCGTCGACCTGGACATCCGGCGCGGCGAGATCTTTGCGTTGCTCGGCCCCAACGGCGCCGGCAAGACGACGCTGATCAGCATCATCTGCGGCCTTGTCAACGCCACGGCGGGTTCGATCAGCGTCGATGGCCATGATATCGTCCGCAATTACCGGCAGGCGCGCGCCACCATCGGGCTGGTCCCGCAGGAACTCCACACCGACGCCTTCGAGCGTGTCCGCGATACCGTGGCGTTCAGCCGCGGCCTGTTCGGGCACGCTCCAGACGCGGCACTCGTCGAGCGTATCCTCCGCGACCTGACGCTGTGGGACAAGCGCGACGCACAGATCAAGGAACTGTCGGGCGGCATGAAACGCCGCGTCATGATCGCCAAGGCGCTGGCGCACGAGCCCCGCATCCTGTTCCTCGACGAGCCCACCGCCGGCGTCGATGTCGAGCTGCGCCGCGACATGTGGGGGCTCGTCCGCGCGCTCCGCGATACCGGCGTCACCATCATCCTGACGACACATTACATCGAGGAAGCCGAGGAAATGGCCGATCGCGTCGGCGTCATCAACAACGGTGAGCTCGTCCTCGTCGAGGACACGTCGGCGCTGATGAAAAAGCTCGGTACCAAGGAGCTGACCGTCCTGCTCGCCGAACCGCTGGCCGCGCTGCCGCCCGAACTTGCCGACTGGCGGCTCGAGCTCAACGCCGACGGCCGCGAGCTCCGCTATGTCTTCGACCGGCACGCCGATCGCACCGGCATCCCCTCGCTGCTGGCGCGCCTGCGCGATCTCGGCATCGCCTTTACCGATCTCAACACCAGGCAGAGTTCGCTCGAGGATATCTTCGTCAGCCTGGTCAGTGATCGGCGGCCGGCATGAACATCCAACGCATCAACGCCCGCGGAATCTGGTCGATCTACCGCTTCGAGATGCACCGCTTCAAACGCACCCTGTGGACCGGCCTCGCGGTGCCAGTGATCACCACATCGCTCTATTTCGTCGTCTTCGGCACCGCGATCGGCTCGCGGATGACCGAGATCAACGGCATCGACTATGGCAGTTTCATCGTCCCCGGGCTGATGATGCTGTCACTGTTCAACGAATCGATCTTCAACGCCTCGTTCGGCATCCACATGCCGCGCTTCACCGGCACAATCTACGAATTGTTGTCGGCGCCTCTGTCGGCGTTCGAGACCGTGCTTGGCTTCGTCGGCGCCGCCGCAACCAAGGCCACGATCGTCGCGCTGGTCATCCTGCTGACGGCGAACCTGTTCGTCGACGTGCGCGTCGAACATCCGTTTCTCATGTTCGCCTATCTCGTCCTCGTCGCGGTCACCTTCTGCCTGTTCGGCTTCATCATCGGCATCTGGGCCAAGGGGTTCGAGCAGCTCCAGATCATCCCGCTGCTGATCGTCACCCCGCTGACCTTCCTCGGCGGCGCCTTCTACTCGATCGACATGCTCCCCGAACCGTGGCGGACGATCACGCTGTTCAATCCCGTCGTCTATCTCATCAACGGCTTCCGCTGGACCTTCTTCGGCACCGCCGATGTCGCCGTCGGCATCAGCCTTGCCGCCACCGCCGCCTTCCTGCTCGCCTGCCTCGTCGCCATCTGGTGGATCTTCCGGACCGGCTATCGGCTCAAGGCCTGATTTGCGGCTGATTCCTGGGGATAACGCCGCTTCATTCCTGTTCGCCGCCGCTCCGCTGTTGCATCGCCGCAAATTTCCCCCTAGTGAGCCCTCGTCGGGGAGTGGCGCAGCCTGGTAGCGCATCTGGTTTGGGACCAGAGGGTCGCAGGTTCGAATCCTGTCTCCCCGACCATCAAAACCCATCATGTCGAAATCGGATGGTAGCACGCGCCGCGCCCGGCCGCTGTGTGCATGGCGCAGCAGTGTCGTGCCAGACGCCAATCATCGCGCTGTCAGTACACAAAGACACTGCATTCCGGTGCCTTGCTCCCGATGACTAATTCGGGGGTGCGGCGCCTGTTGTCTTACCCATTATTGGTATGGAACGTCACAATGCAAAATCGGTTATTTGGAGACTAAGCGGCAGGGGAGGTTGAAGTTGCGGACGATGCAGCAGTCCGTGGGTTTCGGCTCGATGGAACTTATCGAAGTTGCTGCCCACCGCGCCGCGCCGCGCGAGATAGATAAAATCTTGGAACTGGTCCTGTCGGCGGCAAATGCGGCGGCCGTCGCCTTTTATCCGGTCGTGCCGGGCGCCGGTCTGGGCACGGTGATCGCCGCCGCCGGACGCGCCGACAGATCCGGCATCTACACGCCCGAGGCGCTTGCCGGCCTGCTCCGCCACTCCTTGCTCGAACAGATCGAATGCTCGTCCCACGCCCTCGTGATCGGCTTCGAGCCGACACCTGCCGCTCATTTTGCCTTGTGCCTGTTAAGGGATCCCGGCCAGTCGCGCTTCACCCGAACCGAAGCGCGCGCGCTCAATCGTCTTTACCCCTGGCTTGCTGGCTGGATCGACCTGTGGTGCCGGAACCAGCGGCAATCGTCACAGGCCCACGCCTTGCGCAGCGCCATGTCGGCGTCGCCCTTCGGCATCATGCTGGTCGGCGCCGATTGTCACTTGTTCGAAGCCAACCGCAGTGCCCACGCCCTGCTTGCCGACGGTGACGGGCTGCTCCAGGCCGACCGCCGCGTCCGCGCCGTCCTGCGCGCGGACCAGCTGCGACTGGCCGACACCGTCGGCAGCGTCGCCGAGGACGGAAGGCCGAGCGGCATGATGCCGCCGGTGCTGCAAATCCGCCGCCAGGGCCGCCACCCACTGGCGGTTGCCGCAATGCCGGTCGAGCGCGCGGGCAATGACGATGATCCGTCGGTGATCCTCTATATCGTTGATCCTGAGCTCGACGTGCAGCCCCTGCTCGCGGGCGCCTGCCAGCTTTATGGTTTCAGACCCACCGAGACCCGTCTCGTCCATCATCTCGTCGCCGGCCGCAGCCTTGGCGAGGCGGCGACGCGAATGCGCGTCCAGCACGAAACCGCGCGAGTCTATCTCAAGCAGGTCTTCTCCAAGACCGGCGTGCACCGGCAGGCAAATCTTGTCCGCCTGATGCTGCTCAGCATGATGCCGGTGCCCGGCGATGTCGATCGGATGGCAACTGCCCCCCCAAACAGGGTGGCCGATTTTTCCGAACGGGGAGCATCAAAGAATTAGCCGTCTATCTATCCAGTACGGGCTTGGCGGCCGTTCGCCAGGTGATCACGGGCGGCGCACTGACCAGAGAGTCAGCACGTCGGCCGATCCTCGGGAGGGCGCGAAATCGCACGATTTCGTGGGGGGATCTGCAGATCGCACTTTGGCAACAGGATCAAATCATGAAAAAGACACTGTTACTCACGGCGTCGCTGGCGGCGCTGGTATTGTCCGGGGCTGCATCCGCCCAGGTCGTGCCCGACACTATTCGCACGACAAACTCCTACAACAATAATTCGACGACTTCGGTCGCCGACTCCGGCAACGACAATTCGACAGCGACCTACAGCGCGACGGTTGCCGATTCGGGCAACGACAATTCGACGACGACGACCGACGCCAGCGACAATTCGAACAGCTCGACCAATGATTCGGGCAACGACAGCTCGGACAATTCGTCGACCGACAACAGTTCGGTGGGCGCCGGCACGGTTGGCGCCAACAATGGCGGCTCCGCGACCGACAATTCGGATCGCTCGTCGACGACTTATAATTCGAACGACCAGCGGACGACCAACACCACCACCAACACCGACAACAGCGACAATTCCACGACCGACAACACGGACAACACCGACAACAGCGACAATTCCAACAACTCGGTCAATGATTCGAACAACGACAGTTCGGATAATTCGGTCGACGGTTCGTACAACGACAATTCGTCCGACAGCTCGCTGGCCCAGACCGGCGCTGCCACGACGACGACGCCCGGCAGCTCGGCCGTCAGCAACCAGTTCGGCGGCGGCTCGGTCGTCTCGACTGCCAGCCTTGCCGGTTATGTCACCGGCAACTCGGTCGCCTACAACGGCAGCAGCGGCGGCAGCGGTGGCAGCACCGGCACCCCCGGTGGCGATGGCGGCGGCACCCCCAGCGGTTCGTCGACTGGCGGCACCGGCACCAGCGGCGCGGTCGACAACAGCCTGAACGTCTCGGGCTCGGCCTTCCAGAACTTCGCCGGCCTGCAGTCGCTCAACATGAACACCGGCGTCGCAGCGTCGCAAAACGCGGCGGTCAGCGTCGCGGTCTCGGCAGGCGGCATCAGCCTTGGTGGCGTCACGCAGTAGCGCGCCGGTTAAAACGACCGGCACGCAGCAGCGCGCCGTTCAAGCAGCCGGCACGCAGCAGCGCGCCGGTGCGATCGGGGCCGGCGCATCCGCGTCGGCCTCACCGTCCCTGGCTCAGGAGGCAAATCGTGAAAATCCATCTCGCCGCGCTGGCGCTCGTCATGGCGGCACCCGCTATTGCCGCCGACAGCTTCGGCGCTCCCGTGACCGACGCCGTCCTTGGCGGCATCGCCGGCAAGGCCGATCTCTCCCAACTGGCGCGCGCCGACAATTCGAGCGTCGTTTCCAACAACAGCGTCAGCGGCCAGACCACGACCGGCGCGCTGTCGTTTGGCGGTAACGCCTTCCAGAACCTCAACGGCCTCGCCGTGGTCAGCGCCAACACCGGCAACAACGTCTCGATCAATGCCGCATTGAACGTCAATGTCGCTATCCGGCAGTAACACCGCCTTGATCGGTGCCCTCGTGCTGACCGCTGCTTGTACCCCGCAGCCGGGCCTAGATGGCGCGCGCCTGTACCAGCCCGGCGTCGTCGATATCGCGCTGCCGGTCGCGAGCGTCCAGCAGCGCAAGTTCCAGACCGTCATCCAGCAGCAATATGATTTCAGCTGCGGCTCCGGCGCACTCGCAACGCTGCTGCGCTTTCACTATGGCGACCCCCAGAACGAGCAATCGGTCTTCCTCGGCATGTGGCGCGAAGGCGACCGCGCCGCCATCCGCCGGCTCGGGTTCTCGCTGCTCGACATGAAACGCTACCTCGCCGGCCGCGGCATCGCCGCCGATGGCTACAAGGTCACCCTCGAACAGATCGCCCGCGTCGGCTCACCCGGCATCGCCTTGGTCGATACCCAGGGCTACAAGCATTTCGTCGTCGTCAAGGGTTTCGACAATGGCCGCGTCCTCGTCGGCGACCCGGCGCTTGGCCTGCGCCGCATCACGACCGGCGAGTTCAGCAAAATCTGGAACGGCGTCTATTTCGTCATCAATGCGCGCGCCGGCAGCAAGACTGGCAGCTTCGCCTCGCCCACCGAATGGGCACTCGCCCCCGGCGCGCCCAGTTTTGCCCCGACCGAACCCCTGAGCCAAGCAGCGCTCAGCCTGACCCGCCCCATCCTTGGCGACATCTGACCATGGGAAGCCCGCAAATGACCCGCACTCTTGTCCTGATGGCGTTCGCGCTCGCGGCTCCCGCCGCTGCGTCGACATTTTCGGCGCAACAAGCCCTGTCCGATCCTGAACTCGCATCCATGCGCGGCGGCATCCTGCTACCCAACGGCTTGTCGGTCGCGATCGGCATCACCATCGAGACCCGCATCGACGGCGTCCTCGCGCTGCGCACCAGCGTCTCAACCGAGCGCCCCGGCGTCATGGTCGCGACCGGCGGCACCGGCGCCGTCGGCGACGGCCGGCGCGTCAGCATCACCACCTGGCAGCCCCCCGTGGTCATCACCGAACGCGCGCGCACCGGCACCACCGTCACCTCGGCCCCGGGCGCGCCCGTCGTCGTCACGCTCAACGGCAGCGGCGCCCCCGCCAGCGACGGCACGCCATTGCCACTGGTGCCGGGCGGACCCTCGGCGCCGACCCGGTTCGGCGACGCCCGCGTCACCACCAACGCCGGCGGCTTCGTCACCACGCTGGTCGGGCCCACCATCGAAATCCGGCAACTGGTCGGGCAGGCCACCGGCGTCGTCATCGGCAACACCGCCGACAATCGCGTCATCGACACTGTCGCCCATGTCAACGTCGATCTGAGCAACGCCGGCACGATCATCAACAACCTCGGCTCCCAGATCGAATCCGCGATGCTGGCGGCCGCCCGCCGCAACTAGGACCTGCAATGATTTCTCTTTCGAAGACGCCGGTGTGGACAGGGGCGTTCTCTTTTGCGGCCCTGCTCGCGGCCGCGCCGGCACTGGCGCAGTCGAACGAAGCGTCCGATCTCCAGCAGCTGCGCGCCGAGATCGCCGCCGAACGCCAGGCGCTGCAGGCCCAGAAAGCCCGTCTCGATGCGCTGGAAAGCCGGCTGCTCACCCAACTTGGCGCCGCATCCCAGTCGCCCGCTCCGGCCGGGTCGCCGGCCCCGACACAGGTCGCCTCGGCCGCACCACCCCCGGCCGCCGACGTCAGCCGCCCGGTCGGCCAGGCCCCCGAGGACCAGGACCGCGCGCCCGAAGTGGCCGTCCTCGCCGATCAGGGCGGCGTCATCACCCAGCCCGGCCGACTGACCCTCGAAGGTTCGATCGAATATGCCCGCGCCGATCGCAACCGTGCCATTTTCCGCGGCATCGAAGTGCCGCAGTCGGTGCTCGTCGGCACCTTCGACATCAACGAAAACCGCCAGGATATCCTGACCGCCGCAATCACCGCGCGTCTCGGCATCACCGGGCGGTTCGAGATCAACGGCCGCCTGCCATATGTCTATCGCAGCGATTCCTCGGTCCTGGCGCCCATCGTCGCCAACCCGGCGGACTCAAGCGCCGGCACCACCGACGTCTCGGCGGAAGGCCGCAACATCGGCGATGTCGAGTTCGGCTTTCGCTACCAGGTGACCGACGGCCGCGGCGGCAAGCCGTTCCTCATCGCCGGCGTGCAGGCCGTCGCCCCCACTGGCACCGACCCCTTCGAGGTGCCGCGCAACGGCGCCGGCGTCGCCACCGAAGCCGCCACCGGCGCGGGCTTCTGGGGTGTCACACCCAGCGTAACCGCGTTGCTGCCGACCGATCCCGCAGTCTTGTTCGCCACGCTTGGCTACACCTACAACTTCGACAACGAAGTCGGCGGCCGGCGCATTAACACCGATACCGTCATCGACCTGGTCGATCCCGGCAACGCGCTGCAACTCAGCGCGGGCGTCGGCATCTCGCTCAACCAGCGCACCGCCGTCAGCTTCGGCTATGCCCATAACTGGTCGTTCGGCTCGACCACCACCGGCCGCGCCACCACGCGCGATCCCATCAATGGCACCGTCATCGGCGAAACGCCGTTCACCACCGAGCTGCGCGATCTCCAGCTTGGCCGCTTCCTGTTCGGCGTCAGCTACCGGGCTTCGCAGTCGACGACGATCAACTGGAATGTCGAAGTAGGTGCCACCCGCGACGCCGCCGATGTACGCACCACATTACGTATCCCCTTCAGTTTCGGCGTCTTTTAACTACAAGATTTTACAATGTAACTTGCCCGCCATTTTTGTGATATTGTCCGCATCCGGAAACACCGCCGGCGCGTAGCTTGGCGGCGGTGCTCCCCGGGGCCTGATACTGTTGGGCAGGAGTGTGGTGTGGAGATCGAGGCGCGTTTTGCCCCCCCGCGGCGACATGGTTCACGCCGTGAGTTCACCGTCCATTACGCCGACGATCGCCTGCAGATCGCAACGCTCGACGGTGGCTGGATCAGCGTGACGCGTTCGCAATGGTCGGCGCTGGTCGAGCGTGTCGAGCGCCTGCTCGACGTCCCCACGCCGTCGCCGGTCCCGGCCGAAAGCGGCTGGTCGCCTGATGACGATGACTTGCTGCAGTCGATGTGGACGGCGGGCAGCTCAATGGACGCGATGATCGATGGCCTGGACCGCAACAGCCTGCAGATCGAACGGCGCCTGTTCAGGCTTGGCATCATCGTCTCGCGACGTGCGCTTCAGGGTCGCTGAGGCAGCGCGGGGCGCGTGACAGGGCCGCTGCCTGTAGCGGCGGGGCAGCGGCTGCGATACACTCCCGGCAGCAATCGGGACCGAATAGATGAAAATCAGTGCGCGCAACCAGATTTCCGGGACGGTCACCGGTCTCGAACCGGGCGCCGTGAACGCGATCGTCAAGATCGATATCGGCGGCGGCAACATCGTCACCTCGAGCATCACCGAGGAGGCCATCGCCGACCTCGGGCTGGCGCTCGGCGACCGGGTCACCGTCATCATCAAGGCCAGCGACGTCCTGATCGGGAAATAGTCCGGTGCAGGTCGGGCCCGTCAAGATCCGTACGCAACTGCTTTGCGGCGGCGAACCGGCGATCGGCCCCGGCAAGGCCGATCTCCTCGAAGCGATCGACCGCACCGGTTCGATCTCGGCCGCCGGCCGCGCGCTCGGCATGAGCTATCGCCGCGCCTGGCTGCTCGTCGACAGCATGAACCATTGCTGGACCGAGCGCCTCGTCGACACCACCGCCGGCGGCAGCACCAGCCGCGGCGCCCGCCTGACTGCCAAGGGCCGGGTAATACTCGACAGTTTTCGGGCGTTGGAAAAGCAGTTGGCAATAGCGCTTCCCGGCGAGGCGCTCGATGGCCTGACCGCGGGCCTGCGCGAAATCCCCCTTCCTGGCGGTGCCGACATGACAGCCCGTGCGCCGATCGACTGACCATGCGCTGCTGTACTCTGGATCACGCAAGGCAACCGGGTCGATGATGTCGGCACCGAAACGAAACCGATTTTTTGTCTATAGGTCGCTTACCTACTTGGAGGTATAGTCATTTTTGCGGCACGAGTGTTGAATCATGCGGACTGGCTTGCCCTGCTATGATCCCGGATATGCCTTGGCATTCACCGTCGCCGCGTCATTGGCCATTGCCCCCGCATCCGCACGGGACCCCGTCCACACCGAACGTGTAGAGTTCGCCCGGGGCACTTCGTCCAGGATCGTCCGCGGTGCGGTAAGGGGCCTCGCCACCAAAGTCCATGTCATCGGCGCGAAGGCCGGCCAAACACTGGCGGTGGCGTTCCGCTCGTCGAACAGCGCCAATCATTTCAACGTGACCGCCCCCGGCGTCGACGAGGCCATGTTCGACGGCACCACCGGCGGCAACAGCTTCAGCGGCGAAATGCCGACCAGCGGCGACTACAAGATCAGCGTCTTCCTGTTGCCCAGCGCCGCCCGCCGCAATGAAACCGGCAACTACACGATCAGCGTCGGCCTCAGATAGGGTGCGGCCAGGGGGATCACATGCCGCCGGGCCAGTATCAGGCGACATTGGCTGATTCGGGGAAGGACCGGTTGGCCATCCAGGCCCGCAGCGATCACGCCGCTGGTCGATTTCTCCGCGCCACCACGCCGTCATGACGGCACGTTGTCGCCAGTCATTCAGTAGAATTTTCAAGGGGAGTACCAACATGCGCGTCTTCAACAACCGGATCGCCACGCCTGCACCAAGCCGCCGCCGCGCATTGTGCCTTGCCGGCGCCATGACGCTGCCGTTGTTCGCGGGCCCGGCACTGGCGCAGGTCGCGGTCAATCCGCAGGATCCGCCCGCGGCGCCGGCGTGCGTCGCCAATCCGCCCGCCGTCGTGGCAGGGGGGCTTCCCAGGGGCGGCGTCGCCATCAGCGGCAATGGAGATTGCCCCGCCGGCACGAGACCGGCAGCGCGGGTCACCGCCGACGGCGGTATCGCCATCGGCAACGATCGGACAGCGCCGACGCTCGCGGGCGGCAGCGACAGTGTCGCCATCGGCAACGGCGCGCAAGCGACCGCCGCCTCCACGACGGCGCTCGGCCGCGATGCCGCGGCGTTCGGCGTCAACAGCATCGCCATCGGCAACTTCGCTACCGCCGGATCTCTCGCTGATCTCACCCGGGTCAACACCATCGCGATCGGCAACGCGGCGGTGGCCAGCGCCCAGAATTCGACGGCGATCGGCGATGGCGCCGTCGCCGACGGTCCGCAAGGCACCGCGCTCGGCGACGGCGCGCGCGCCGGAACCAATTCGACCGCTACCGGTACCAACGCCACCGCCGGCAATTCGGCAGTCGCTTATGGGGTCAACGCCGTCGCCGGCAGCGTGCGGACCACGGCGCTGGGGCAGGGCGCCTCGGCCACGGCCGTCGACAGCTCGGCGATCGGCAGCTTTGCCTCGGCAACCGCGGCCAACAGCGTCGCGCTGGGCCGGAACTCGCTTGCCAGCCGCGGTGCGCAAGCCGGCTATACAGGCTTTGCGCTGACGCTACCGCAAACATCGATCGGCGAAGTCGCGTTCGGTACCGCGGCCGGACAGCGCCAGGTCACCGGGGTCGCCGCGGGCAATCTGGCCACCGACGCCGTCAATGTCAGCCAGCTGCAATCGGTCAGCGTCCGCGCCGATACTATCGCATCGGCTGCCGCATCGGCACTCGGCGGCGGCGCGGCGTACGATGCCGCAACCGGCGTGTTGACCCAGCCCAGCTACACCGTGCAAGGCGTGGTCCAACCGAGCGTCGGTGCCGCGCTGACCGCCCTCGATGGCGAGGTCACGACCAACACCAGCGGCATAGCAGTCAACACCAGCAGCATAGCGACCAACACCAGCGCCATAGCGACCAACACCAGCGCTATAACTGCCAATACCGGCGCCATCGCCGCCAACACTACCCAGATCGGCGCCAACAACTCCAGCATCACGGCGCTGCAGGGTCAGGTTGCGGGCACCATGACCGATATCGGCACACTGCAGACGCAGACAACGACCAACACCGGTGCCATCACCTCGCTCCAGGTCGAAAACGGCAGCCAGCAGACCCAGATCAATTCGAATACTGCTGCCATCACCGGCTTGACCGCGGGCGCGCCGTCGAACGGTATCGGCCTGGTGATTCAGCCCGCCAGCGGCGCCAACATCAGCGCCGGCGCGGCCGCCAACGGTGCGGCAGTCGATTTCACCGGCACCGGCACCGGTAATCCCGGCGATGCGCGGCAGCTTGTCGGCGTTGCAGCCGGCGCGGTCGGTGCCGGCTCGGTGCAGGCGGTCAACGGCAGCCAACTCGCCAACACCGCGCAAAGCGTCGCTTCGGCGCTCGGCGGCGGCGCCGTCGTGTCCGCCGATGGCTCGGTAACGGCACCTGCCTACACCGTCCAGGGCAGCGCTCAATCGAGTGTCGGCGGCGCCATCACGGCGATCGACGCCCAGTTGACGACCACCACCGGCGCCATCACGGCATTGCAAGGCCAGTCCAGCGGCAACACCGGGGCAATCACTGCCCTGACCGCCCAGGTCGGAACGAACTCGAGCGACATCGGCACGCTGCAGGGCCAGACCGCGGCGAACACCGGGTCGATCACCACATTGCAAGGCTAGACCGCAACGAACACCGGCGCCATCACCACGCTGCAGGGCCAGACAACGACGAACACCGCCGGCATCGCCGCTAATACCGCCGGCATAGCCGCCAACACAGCCGGCGTAGCCGCCAACGCAGCTGGCATCGCCAACGTCGCCGGCAACGTCACCAATCTCACCGGTCAGATCAACGCCGGTACCATCGGCATCGTCCAGCAATCCGGCCCGGCGGCGCCGGTCACCGTGGCGGCTGCAACCGGCGGCACTGTCGTCGACGTCACCGGGACCGGCGGCGCCCGGACCGTCACCGGCGTCGCCGACGGGCTTGTCGCCGCCGCATCGCGTGACGCGGTCAACGGCTCGCAACTGGCTACCACCAACGCCGCCGTCGTCAACCTCTCGACACTGGTCGTCAGCCAAGGCCTGGGCTTCGTTTCCAGCAACAATGCCGGGGCATTGGGGCCGGTGGCAAGCGGCGCAAATGCTTCGGCCGGTGGCGCCGGCGCCGTGGCATCCGGAAGCCAGTCGCTCGCCATGGGCAACGGCAGCGCTGCTGTTGCAGCCAACACCGTCGCCGTCGGTGCCGGCGCGGTCAGCACCGGCACCAACTCGGTCGCCCTCGGCGCCGGTTCGCGCGACGATGGTGCGACCAACGTGGTCTCGGTCGGCTCGGCGTTTGCCACCCGCCGCATCACCAATGTCGCGCCGGGCACCTCCGCCAGCGATGCCGCCAATGTCGGGCAGTTGCAGTCCGGGCTGACGGCGGGGCTTGCCGCGTCCAACGCCTATACCGACAGCCGCATCTCGGCGCTCGGCTTCGACCTGCGCAACGTCGAGCGCGATGCGCGCAAGGGCACCGCCGCCGCCGTCGCCATCGGCTATGCCCCGATGCCGTCGGCGCCCGGCCGCACCAGCTACACCCTCAACGGGTCGACCTTCCGCGGCGAACAGGCCATCGGCGGTTCGGTCGCACACCGCTTCGGTACCGCACAGCCGTTTGCCCTCACCGCCGGCTTCGCCTTTGCCGGCGAGGGCAACAACGCCGCGCGTGTCGGGGTCGCCGGTGAATTCTAGACTTTTGGCCACCCGCGCCGCGCAGCATTCCGGATGAATGTCCTGACGATCACGACATGGAAAGGACCGATCACCATCAGGTAAAACCGCCCCAGCCGATTGTGGCAATGCACCACCGTCGTCATGCTGACGATGTCCTGGCCGCCATCGGCAAATACCAGCACCGACGCCCGAAAATCGAGATGCCGGTCGTCCTCGCCGACGAGGATCTCGCGGTCGGAGCGCGACACGACCGGGAAGAAATCGATGCGGTCGCGTCGGTCGCCGCGTGTCCGCAATTGCCCCGCCGTCTTGATCCCGAGACGTCCCATGATTGCGTCGCGCAGCAGCATGAGTGTGCCGACCCACGCCGGCGGATGCGTCAGTATCGCCCGCGCCAATGCCTCGATATCGCGCGTCGCATCCGCCGGCAGTGCGATCGCATAGGCATCCACGAGGTCGGCCCCGGCATACCCCGGCGCCAAAGCGCTCCCGGACGGCGGCACGATGGCTTGCGGCGAGGATGACGAGATCATTCCGCCTTCTACACCGAATGCCAAGGATTACTTGCCCCGCTTGTCACCTGTCAGCTTTGCCATTTCGACAACGCCGGCGGAATGGAGGAAACGTCCAGTGAACATCAGGGTTCAACGACTGGCTTGGTCCAGGAGGTCGCGTGATTTACGATCTGATCATCGTCGGTGGCGGGATCGGCGGCGCTTCGCTCGCTGCCGTCATGGCGCAGGCCGGCCGCTCGGTGCTGCTGCTCGAGCTTTCCACCGTCTATGAAGACCGCGTCCGCGGCGAATGGATCGCGCCATGGGGCGTCGCCGAAACCCGCCGGCTCGGCCTCTACGACACGCTCGTCGCCGCCGGTGGCCATCACCTGACCAGCCACGTCACCTATGACGAAACCCGCGATCCCGCCGAAGCCGAAGCGACTCCGCTGCCGCTCGGCATCTTCGCCGAAGGCGTCCCCGGCCCACTCTGCATCCGCCACCCCGTGCACTGCCAGACCCTGTTCGACGCCGCCGCCGCCGCCGGAGCGCAGGCACTTCGCGGCGTCACCGTCCAATCGGTCGAACTCGGCGCATCGCCATCGGTGACCTACCTTCATGAAGGTGCCGAGCACACCGCCCGCGCCGCGCTTGTCGTCGGCGCCGACGGTCGCCAGTCGTCCGTCCGCCGTGCCGCCGGCATCGCGCTCACCCAGGACAAGCCCCACCACTGGTTCGCCGGGCTGCTCGTCGGCGACGCCGCCGGCTGGAACGATCCCATCCTCGGCCTCGGCCTGTCGATCACCTATCGCGACACGCGGCTAGTCTCCGACATTCTCAAGCACACCACCCCCGGCGCCCAGCCCGACTTCCGCCCCTATGCCGAGGAGCGCGCCGAGCGGATGCGCCGGTTGAAGGCCGCCGCCGATCTCCAGGCCGGGCTCGACATGGAATTCGGCGACGCCGCCCGCGAACGCCGCCGCCGCTATCACGAGGCCGCCGCTGCCGATCCGACGCTCGGCATGCACGGTTTCGCCGTGATGGCAGGTCCGGAGGCGGTGCCCGCCGAAGTCTTCGGCGCCGAACACCGCGCCCGCGTACTGGGGGCAGGGGCCTGATGGATATCGCCGCTTACAACGCCGACTGGCTCGCCGCCTCGTCCGCCAAGGATGTCGACCGCCTGCTGACCTTCTATGCCGAGGATGTCGAGTACCGCGACCAGCAGACCCCCGTCGGCATCACCGGCCACCCGGCCTTGCGCGCCTACCTCGAACAGCTTTTCGCCGGCACCCGCCGATGACCTATGTCCCCGACAAAACCTGGCCCATCGAAGGCGGTTTCTGTGGCCGCTGGTACTGCGACATGCCCGGCGCCGGCCGCCTGCGCGGTTTCGACCTGGTCCTCCTGTCGGGCGACCGCATCGCGCTCAACGAAGTCTACACGCACCTGATTCCTGAAAACGAGGCAAATTCATGATCCGCACCCGCTTCACCGAAATGTTCGGCATCGAGAAACCGATCGCCCAGGGCGGCATGCAATGGGTCGGCACCGCCGAACTTGTCTCCGCCGTCGCCAACGCTGGCGGCCTCGGCTTCCTTACCGCGCTGACCCAGCCCGACCCCGTCGCACTCGGCAACGAGATCGCCCGCTGCCGCACGATGACCGACAAGCCCTTCGGCGTGAACCTGACCCTGTTCCCGTCGATCAATCCGCCCGACTACAACGGCTACGCCCAGGTCATCATCGACAGCGGCATCAAGGTCGTCGAGACCGCCGGCACCCCGGCAATCGCCGAGCAATGGGCGATGTTCAAGGCCGCCGGCGTCAAGATCATCCACAAATGCACCAGCGTCCGCCACGCCCTCTCGGCCGAGCGCAAGGGCGTCGACGCGATCAGCATCGACGGCTTCGAATGCGCCGGCCACCCCGGCGAGGACGATATTCCCGGCCTCATCCTGATCCCCGCCGCCGCCGACAAGGTCAAGATTCCGATGCTCGCTTCCGGCGGTTTCGGCGACGGCCGCGGCCTCGTCGCGGCGCTGGCCCTCGGCGCCGACGGCATCAACATGGGCACGCGGTTCTGCGCCACCGTCGAGGCCCCGATGCACGACGGCATCAAGCAGGCGATGGTCACCAACGACGAACGCTCCACCGAGCTGATGTTCCGCAGCTATCGCAACACCGCCCGCGTCGCCAAGAACGCCGTCTCGACCGAAGCCGTCCGCATCGAGCGCAGCGGCGAGCCATTCGAGTCGATCGCCCATCTCGTCAAGGGCACCCGCGGCAAGGAAGGTCTCGTCAACGGCGATCCCGAACACGGCATCTGGAGCGCCGGCATGGTCCAGGGCCTCATCCACGACGTCCCCACCGTCAAGGAGCTCATCGATCGCATCATGGCCGAGGCCGAGGGCATCATCCAGCAACGCCTCGCCAGGCTGGCCGCCTGAGGCCCCGCCGAATTGGACATTCGAGCCACGCCGCAGGCGGTCACGACCGACTGGCTGACGGCCGTCCTGCGCCATGCCGGCATCCTGCGGTCCGCCCGCGTCACCGATTTCACCTGGGTGGCGGTCGGCGCCGGCATGCTCGGTGACAGCATCCGCTTCGACCTCCGCTACGACCGCGACGAGGATGCCCCGGCATCGGTCGTCGGCAAATTCGCCTCGACCGACCCCGTCAGCCGCGCCACCGGAATCGACTACGGCCTCTATCTGACCGAAGTCCGCTTCTACCAGGAGATCGCCGCCACCGTCGCCATCCGTGCCCCCGCCTGCTATTTCGCCGCCATCGACGAAGCCAGCGGCGATTTCGTCGTCCTGCTCGAGGATCTCGGCCCGGCACGGCAGGGCAACCAGCTCACCGGCTGCTCGGTGGCCGACGCCGAGCACGCCATGGTCCAGGGCGCCGCCCTCCACGGCCCGCGCTGGAATGATCCGTCCCTGCGTGACATCGCCTGGATCAACGGCCGCGCCGCCAGCGGTCAGTCGATCATCGACGGCATGCCCGGCTTCATCGCCGAATTCCACCGCCGCTACGATGGCATCCTCGAACCCGAATACATGGCCGTCGCCGATCGCTACGCCAGCCTCGTCGCGACCTTCTTCAGTGTCGAGCACAGCCCGATCACCCTCACCCATCTCGATTTCCGCCTCGACAACATGCTGTTCGACGCCCACGGCGGCACGGTGCCGCTGGCCGTGCTCGACTGGCAATCGGTGTCGGTCTCGTCGGGCCTGCTCGACATTTCCTACTTCCTCGGGGCCGGGCTTTCGCTCGACGACCGCCGCAAGCACGAAGACGACCTGCTCCGCCTCTACATGGACGAGCTCCGCCGCCACGGCGTCCGCGACTATGGCTGGGACGCGATGTGGCGCGGCTATCGCGTCACCGTCTTCCAGGGTGTCTCGACGGCAATCTTCGCCTCGGCGGCGACCAAACGCACCGAACGCGGCGACGCCATGTTCCTCGCCATGGCCCGCGGCTCATGCGCCCAAGCGATCGACGTCGACGCCTTCGCCGCCCTCCTCGAACGCGCCAGCTAACCCAAAAAATCCACTCGTCATGCTGAACTCGTTTCAGCATCCACCGCGCCGCACACTGCCATTCCCCGAAAACACCGAGCCCTAGTCAGCTTCCGCAGCCCGCGGCGGCAACGGCACGAAATACCCCACCACCAGCATCAGCACGCCCACCACGACGAACGCCACGATCCGCTGTCCATCGCCCGTCGCCGACAGGTCGAGCAGCAACAGCTTGACCACCACGGCCCCCAGCAGCCCGGCGCCCGTCAGCCACAGCCCGCGCAACACCCGCCGATGCGCAGCCAGCATCGAAGCCAGCGCCAGCAACGTCCACAAGATCGAGATCCCGGTCTGCACCACGGGGCTGCCCAGCAAGCCACCGGCGCTCCATTCCACCCCGAGCAGATGATGCGCGATCCGCAGCCAGGCCGTGTTGACGACAACGAACACCAGCACCGCCAGCATCACCCATACGCCGTTGCCGGTCACGTTGCCGGCGCTGTCGAGTCGCCGCGCTTCGAGCGTCCGCTGCCAAAACACCAGCACGCCGACCGCCAGCCCGAGCGTCACTTCGAGAGGATTGAGGAGTGGAATATAGGGCAGGGGCGCCGCATGACCGCGCACCACCACGGCGGCGACCATCGCCGCAAAATAGACCCACAGCGCGATCGGCGTCGCTGCCGTCCGGTAATAAGCATTCGCATGGCGATCGCGCGGCCACCCGGTCGCCCCCGATCTGCCGCCCCAGGCCGCAAGGATCGCCAGCACCGCAATCCCGCCGAGCAGCGGCAGGACCGCCGCCCATGCCGTATGCCAAAGCCCGCCGCGGTCGATACCGAACCAGATGATATCAGCCAGCACCAGCGTGCCCACCCAGACGCTGCCGACATGAGCGATCCGCAACAGCCCGCCGCTCGCGGTTCCAGCATCATGGTCGTTCGCCCACAGGACCGAAACATGCAGCCCGGCGACGGCCAGCCAGATCGCCCCGTCGGGGCCGGCCAGCACATGCTCGCCGAGCGCCAGCCGCGCCACCAGCACGATCGCCACCGGCACCAGCAAGACCCGCCCCGGCCAGGTCGCAACCGGCCAGGCGAATTTCCGTCCGGCAAAAGTCGCCAGCGCAGCGCTTGCCGCGACACCCAGCAGGAACAACAGGCTCTGCAACGCCGGTGTGACGGCCGCATCGCCCGCCGGCACGCGCCGCGTCACCTCGAGCCCGATTGCAAGACATACGAACCCGAACCCGGCGATGAACGCCGCCTCGGGCAGCGCCTGCTCGCCCGAGAGCAGTTGCGACCGCGGCGCCCCTGGTCGCAGCCACCAGGCAATCGCCAGCAGCGCCGCAGCGATGGTCAACGCGCCGATCACATGCTGCCCGAGCCCGGCGAGCGCCGCGACATTGTCGCCAATCGTGCCGAGATAGATGAGCGCCGATACGCCGACCAGCGCGAGTCCGAACACTCGCGGCAGCCACCGCGACTGGCGCAGCCCCACCCAATACGCCGCGGCCCCCTCGATCGCCCAGGCCGACGCCGTCCAGCGCGCGCCGAGCGCCAATGGCACCGCCGCAGTCACGAAACCGATGCCGATCGCCGTCATCGCGCCGACGAGCAAGGCAAATCCGGGACCCGTCCGCCGCCACAGCAACGCCGCCAGCCCGAGGTAGAACACCCCGAACGCCACCGCCGAAATCGCGTCGCCGTTTTCGAACGATCGCACCAGCCCGACCTGCAAGCCGAAGCCAATCAGCGCCGGCCCGAAGAGCAATGTGCTGTCGACGAAGTTGCCCAGCCGACCCGGCGTGTTGCGCGCATAAAGGATCGCGGCGACGACATAGATGCCGATAAACAGCGCCAGAAACGCCTGCGAGCTGGCGTAGGTCGCCGGCGTGTAGCGCAGCAGTCCCCAAGCCGTCGCGACGCCGAAGGTCGCGACGAACCCGATCAGGTTGATCATCCGCCACGACCGCCGGTGCGCGATGAACAGGATCGCCAGGTTGAGCACGGCATAATAGCCGAACAGCCCGATGCTGCTGCCCTCGCCGCCAAGCAGTACCGGCACCGCGAACCCGCCCGCAAACGATCCCGCCGCCAGCCCTTGCGAGTCCTGCCTGAGCGCCAACCAGCACCCGAGCGCGCAGACGATGACCATCAGCACCAGCGCCGCAGTCGGCGAGACGATCTCGAACAACCGCGCCGCTGCGAACACCGTCATGTAGATCACCCCGACCCCGGCGCCCTGCAGTGCCAGCGCAAACGCCGGCCGCGCCGCCCGCCGCAACAGCCCGACGCCGAGCAGCGCAACACCCGCCGCTCCGACCAGCGCCAGCCGCACCTCGATCGGGAACATGCCCGCCATCGCCGCATAGCGCGCCAGGAAGGACAGCCCGACGAACAGGATGATCAGCCCGACACGCACGATGGTATTGCCGCCCAATAACCACGCCCGCGCGGTGTCCAGTGCACTCGCCATCACGCCGGGCCCATCGTCCGCCACGGGCATCGGCCGAAACGTCCGTTCGGATGCAGCAAAGGGCAAGGCAACGCTGTCGGTGACAGTATCGCGCCCAATGGCGACAGGTTCGAGCACCATGGGCGGCGGCACCGGTTTCGGCGCAGGCGGCACAGCCGCGCCCATTTGAACAACCGCAAGCTGCGCGGACAGGTCGTCGAACACCGCTTCGGTCTCGGCGCGCACCACGTCGCGGATGGACTTCGCCAACCATTTTGCAGCAAGCGCGCCGGCGAGCCCGCCGAACACGAGACCGACGGCGACGGAATCCGCCGACAGCCAGCCAAGCACTGCGCCGACGACCAGCCCCCAGATCGTCAAGCCGTATCGCGGTGATTTCATGCGGCCACCAGCTCGTCGGCCACCATCATGCTGTTCGGCGTCACAAGGGCGATCTTGCCGGTTGCCGGCACGCGCAAGGCCTCGACGCGGCGGATGTTCTGGGCGGCGCAATCCTGGCAACAACGTCGGCGAGCGCTAATGTCAGCAGGTCGCCCGGCTTCCGGGCGTCGACGACACCGCCGGGCAGCGGCGCAGATTTGCTCCGGATCGCCGCGCCGATCGCGAACAACCAGTTGATGCCGGCGATCGGCAGCCAGATGCCGCGCACTTGAGGAGCGGTTCTGCAGACCGCCCGGTTCCCTTGTGCGATATCGATGTCGATCTTCGCTCTCGCCGCAGCCGGTGCAAGCTGCACGGCAGGCGACGAGAAAAAATCCACCGCCAGGCTAATCGCGGCAACAGCAAGGGCAGGCGCAGTCATGTTCTTGAGGCCACCTTCGACACGGTTGCGTCCAGCGGACCAGACGGGGCCATGCTTCGAAGGTCAAGTCCGGACAGTCACGCGACACGAAAAGGCCCGCCCCCGCACCGCAAAGAAGCAGTACGTGGGCGGGCCATCGTCCGAATTTCTAGCCGACCAGTCGAACCGAAGGATCGCCGAGCTTGCCGCTGGCAGGACATTTCATCCGGATCGCGATATCGTCGTAGTCGGTATCGGTCCACGCCGGGTCGAGCCAGTCGGCCTTTGCGCCTGACCGCCCTGGCGGCCGATCCTCCCAACCGAAATACATGAACTTGCCCGGCTGGCACGGCTCTGTCGCGAGCACCGGTGTGCGGTTCTTGCCTGTCTTCGCCGGCCTGCATTGGGCCGTATCGCAGCGAACCGTCTCGAGGACCTTTTCACTGGCGGCGATGTGGAATGTCTCGACGCCGTCCGCCACGGTCGTATCGGTGTAATAGTCGGACACCGGGCGTCCGGGTCGGCGACCCGAGATTTCAGCGTTGGTGTTGTTCCACAATTGCGGATTGCTCTTCACATGCCGGACATTGCGCAGCCGGAAACTGAGCGTCTGGCCTTTGTCGTTGCAGTTCGGCCACTGCATGGGGACGATCGGATTGACCTCGCGACCGCCGCTGATCGAGGCGATACTCTGGTTCGTCGGCACGTTGTTGGCAATTCGCGTCATCTGGGTACGCCGCGACGCCGGCGTGCCGCCACCGAGCTGGTCGAAGCAATACGCGTACATCTCGTTAAAATCGCCGGCTTCGTTGTCGAGGATAACGCCCTCGGGGGGCGTGTAGAAGGAATTCTCCGGCCGCGCCGCGATCGCCACCACGCTCGCGTTGATCTCGCTCGATCCCCAGACCAGCGAAAAAAGGCGGCCGATGCCGTTGCCGCGACCCGTGTCGCGCATCGCCACGACGCGAACCGCATTCACGTCGGTGCCGTTGCTGGGAACGAAACCTCCGCCCTTGCTATAGAAGCCGGTCGTGATATCGCTCGTGCGTGTGATCTCGCCATAATTCGCAGGCACGTTCCGCGTCACGATGTCCTTGGCTTTCGCCGCGATGTTGCCCCCCGTGTCGAGCTGCATCAAGCCTGCCAGCGCCCCTGCATCGGCCGCAGCCTGCATCTGGCCATGGACGATCCGATAGCTTGCCACATCGATGGCGAGTGCCAGTCCGCCGATCAGGACGGGCAGGGCGGCCGCCACGACAAAGGCAACCGCGCCGTTCTTGTCACGCATCACGGCGCATTTTTTCAAGATCATCTTTTTCACGACCTAGTCCTCGTATGGGATTTCTTGGTTCAGCGACGCGTCCGCAATCAGCGTCCAGGACGCGTTGCGGGTAAAGAGTGCGATCGGCGTTGCCGCGGTGGCAGGCAGCGTCACCCGCACCTTGATCACATTGGTCCGTGGATTGGCCGGATCGCTCTGCGTCACTGAAACCGTCGCACGGCTTGCAAACCACCCCGGAAGATAGGTCTTCACACGGGCCGGTACGTTGGCGATCGTCACCTTGTTGACTGAAAGCCGGCGCGAAACCACGTTGGCACCAAATTGCATCGAACTGAACGAGAAAAGAATAAAACTATATTCAAGCGCGCCGAAAAACAGCGCCATCAACAGTGGAGAAATCATGGCGAATTCGACCGCCACTGAACCACGGCGGTTCGATGGCAAGCTGAAAAGGCCAGACTTCAGGCGCTTTGCCACCACCCAACCCCTGTTACCGAGCCAAATTGTCAAACCCAAGTTAACACATCACCCATGAATGCTTTTGTGGCTTGAGTCAATGTCTCACTTTCAAACAACGTAATAACGCCTTGAAAACCTTACGTTGCAATATTTCTGACGAATCCGAAATTGTCTAGATCCGGTTCAAGCCCTTCACATTGGACGAATTAATGACAAACGAAAGCTGCGACCAACTGGTAGGGAATCGCGACGTTGCGCAGTTGAACTGAATGTAGTTGCCACGCGTATTACCAATGAAGTTTACGGCGCCGACAATACAACCGGTAGCGACTACGCCTCGTCACCTCGATACGGCTCATCACGCCGAACCTTGGGGGGCACCCAGCCCGGCGACCCTTCTGCAACCGCTACGTCAAACTCCCCATGTCCCATCACGTCCCGCCTTCCTACCACAGGGCGCGGCCCGGATTTCGGGAGGGCAGGGGAAGCAGATCATCATGGCCAGGTCGTGGAAGCAAATCTTCACCGCTGCGACGCTCGTTACCGGCCTGTCGCTCAGCCTTGCCGCCCAATCGCAAGTCGCCGTCCCGCCCGAGATCGCGCCCAAGCTTGCCGGGCTCAGTCCGGAGCAACGCGAATTCCTGCTGTCCAGTAAGGTCAACGCCTTCGTCCCGAACCACGCCGAAATGTTCCGGCGCGTCGCCACCAAGACCCCCGAGCAGGTCACCGCCTATGTCGAAGCGATGATGTCGGTCGTCGAGCAGAACAAGTTCAACCCCAAGACCGACATGGCCTCGATCCCGCTCGATACCACCACGCCAGGCTTCAATTCGTGGAAAACCCTGCGCCCGCGCGAACTCGAGCCGCAGCGTGAACCCGGACCGTTCAATCTCAGCCGCTACATGGGCAACCGCGGCGGCATCCCGACCTTCTTCAACCTGCCCGTCGCCATCACGCCCGAGGATCTGAAGGCCGGCGCCGTCGATATCGCCATGGTCGGCATCCCGCTCAACATGGGCTCGGGCACCCGCGGCGCCCAACTCGGCCCCAACGCCATCCGCACCGTCGGCCGCCTCGGCGCCGGGCTCGACATGTACACCATGGTCGCCCCCAACAAGATCCTCAACATGGTCGACTACGGCGACATCGCCGTCGACAACTTGAGCACCGAGCGCTCGATGGAACATATCCGGGAGGAAGTCCGCAAGATCGCTGCCACCGGCGCCATGCCGTTCATCATCGGCGGCGACCACAGCCTCGAATATTCCGACGTCGCCGGCATGGCCGACGTCTATGGCAAGAACAAGCTCAGCGTCATCCACTTCGACAGCCACTACGACGCCGGCCGCGGCGGTGCCCATCTGATCAGCCACGGCCAGCCGGTCTATCGCCTGCTCAAGGAAGGTCATGTCCGCGGCCGCGGCTATATCCAGGTCGGCCTGCGCTCGCAGTCGCCCGACGAGGAAACCTTCGAATGGATGCGCGAGCAGGGCTTTCGCTATCACACCATGGTCGAGGTCGAGAAATCCGGCTGGGAAACCGTGATGAAGCGCGTCCTCGCCGAAGCCAGCGAAGACGGCCGCAAGATCTATATCTCCTTCGACATCGACGTGCTCGACCCGGTTTACATGTCGGGCACCGGCACCCCCGTCTCGAACGGCCTGACGATGCGCGAGGTCGTCCCGATGATCCGCCGCCTGTGCAGCGAAACCAACATGGTCGGCTTCGAACTCGTCGAGCTCGACCCGACCATGGACCCGACCTACCAGTCGGCGCTCAACTCGAAATACATCATCCACGCCTGCATGACCGGCGTCGCAATGCGCAAGCAGGGCATAAAGTCGGCGAAATTCCTCAGCCCGCTCAGTTCGGAGCACAACCAGGACAAGCGCGACTTTACGAAGAACCCGGTGCCGCCGCTCGACAAAAAGAAGGATGAGGACAAAACTCCGGAACGCCGCGTAACGACATGATAAAGCTGCGCAAGGCCGGTCTCGCCGCCATCCTTTTGCTCGGCGTCGCCAGTGGTGCGATGGTGCTGGCGGACGACAAGAAAGTCGAGGTACCGGCATGGCTCGAGCCCAAGATCGCCGGGTTGTCCAAGGCCAAGCGCGACTTCCTCCTGTCGAAAAAAACCGCCAACTTCGCCGCCCGCCCCGAGCTGCTCTTCAAGCGTTTTGAAACCAAGACCCCGGCCGAGATCGAAGCCTATATCGACGGCATGATGCAGGTCGTCGAGGCCTATAAATACAAGCCCGGCACCGACATGGCATCGATCCCGCTCGACACCTCCGACGAGCGCTTCAACGCGTGGAAGACCAAGCGTCCGCAATCGATGAACCCGAAACGCGAAGCCGGCCCGATCTTTCTGGAACGCTACCTCGGCGCCTGGGAAAACGGCATCAAGACCTTCGCCAACGCCCCCGTCGCACTGACGCCGGAGGATCTCGTCGCCGGCAAGGTCGATGTCGCCATCGTCGGCGCGCCGCTCGACATGGGCTCGGGCTATCGCGGCGCCAAGGGCGGTCCCGCCGCCATGCGAATGACCTACGGCGCCGGCGGCATCGACATGAACACCATGGTCGATCCGTCGGACGAGCTCAACATCGTCGACTACGGCGACATTGCCGTCGACAACATGAGCACCGAAATGACCATGGGCCATGTCCGCGAGATGGTCGCCGAGATCGCCCGCACCGGCGCCATCCCGTTCATCGTCGGCGGCGACCACAGCCTCGAATATGCCGATGTCGCCGGGCTCGCCGACGTCCATGGCAAGGGCAGCTTCGGCGTCGTCCACTTCGACAGCCACTACGACGCCGGCAAGGGCGGCGTGCATTTCATCACCCACGGCCAACCGGTCTACCGCGCCGTCAAGGAAGGCCATGTCCTCGGCAAGAACTACATCCAGGTTGGCCTGCGCGGACCCTGGCCTGGCCCCGAGGGCTTCGAATGGATGCGCCAGAACGGCGTCCGCTACCACGCCATGCCCGAGGTCGAAAAATCCGGCTGGGCGGTCGTCATGGAACGCGCGCTCAAGGAAGCCCGCGACAGCGGCAAGAAGCTCTACGTCAGCTTCGACGTCGACGTCCTTGATCCGGCCTTCATCACCGGCACCGGCACCCCCGTCCCCGGCGGTCTCACCATGCGCGAGGCGCTCCCGATCGTCCGGCGCCTCTGCGCCGAAAACGAACTCATCGGCTTCGAGATCGTCGAGGTCGCGCCCCAGCTCGACGTCTCCTACCGCACGCCGCTCAACGCCAACTTCATCATGCACGCCTGCCTGACCGGCGTCGCCATGCGCAAGAAGGGCATCAAGCAAGTCGGCTACCTCAGCGACGTCACCGCCGAACACGGCGCCGACACACCGGCAGGCAAGAAACGCTACAAACCCGAAACTCCCGTAAAAACCATCTTCCCCTCCCCCTAGAGGGGGGAGGCGAGAGACGCGGCTTCGCGTCCCGGGTGGGGGTGTCTCCCGCCCCGAACAAAGCCGCCACCACGTCACTACGTCAAACACCCCATGTTGACGAACCCCCCACACCCGCCAATCCTCCGCGCATGAAATCGCAATCCGCCGCCGGGGAGAGCCTGCCGCCACCACGCCACCAGCGCGTCGACGGCGCGGCCAGACTCGCGGTTGGCAAAAACGGCCTAACCGACCTCTACCAACGCGCCCCATGCCGCCTGCTTTTCCCCGACACCGAACCCGGTGAACCCCTGCAAGCCGTGTCCCTCACGACAACCGGCGGCCTCACCGGCGGCGACCGCATCGCCTTCGAGCTCGACATCGCCGCCGATGCAGCCGCCACCCTCACCACCCAGGCCGCCGAGCGCCTCTACCGCGTCCACCCCGGCGACCCCGACATCCTGATCGACACGGTCCTCACGATCGGCGACCGCGGCTGGGGCGAATGGCTCGCCCAGGAGGCCATCCTCTACGACGGCACCCGCGTCCGCCGACGCTTTCAAGCAGATGTTGCAGCCTCCGGCCGCATGCTCGCAGTCGAGAGCCTCGTCTTCGGCCGCACCGCGATGGGCGAGACCATCCGCACCGGCCGCATTCACGACAGCTGGCATATCCGCCGAAACGGCCGCCTCGTCTGGGTCGACGCGCTCCATCTGGAAGGCGACATCGCCGCACAAATGGCCGCGCCTTTCGCGTTCGGAGACGCCAACTCCACTGCCACCATCCTCTACGTCGGCCCCGACGCCGCCGACCACCTTACCGCCGTCCGCACCCTTATCGATGGCGCGCAAGGCGGAGCCACAATTTTCGACGGCCTGCTCATCGTCCGCCTCCTCTCCGCCGACGCCGCCGCGCTCCGCCGATCGGTCATCCGCATCGTCGCCGGCCTCCGCCACCTTGCCGGCGGCTATCTCGCCGCCATGCCAAATGTCTGGCATTGCTGATATCACCCCCCACCAAACTCCCTCCCCCCTGCGGGGAGGGCGACTCGCGCCCTTGCGCGAGCGGGGTGGGGGTCCCCTTTCACAGCAAAAAACCGGAACCCCCACCCCGCTCGGCTGGCGCCAAGTCGNCCATGCCAAATGTCTGGCATTGCTGATATCACCCCCCACCAAACTCCCTCCCCGCAAGGCGGAGTGAGCCAGCAACCAAGGGGCGCACCGTCCAATGAACCTCACCCCCCGCGAAAAGGACAAGCTCCTCGTCGCCATGGCCGCCATCGTCGCCCGCCGCCGCCTCGATCGCGGCGTCAAACTCAACCATCCCGAGGCCGTCGCCCTCATTGCCGACCATGTCGTCGAAGGCGCCCGCGACGGCCTCAGCGTCGCCGTCCTCATGGCCAGCGGCGGCCACATCCTGACCCGCGATCAGGTCATGCCCGGCATCGCCGAGATGATCGACAGCGTCCAGGTCGAAGCCACATTCCCCGACGGCACCAAGCTCGTCACCGTCCACCGGCCGATCCGATGACCCCCGGAGAGATCCTCACAGCCCCGGGCGAAATCACGCTCAACGACGCCCGCCCCGTCACCATCCTCACCGTCGCCAACACCGGCGACCGCCCCATCCAGGTCGGCAGCCATTTTCACTTCGCCGGGACCAACCCCGCGCTCGCCTTCGACCGCACCGCCGCGCGCGGCCAGCGCCTCGACATCGCCGCCGGCACCGTCATCCGCTTCGAACCCGGCCAGACCCGCGACGTGCCGCTGATCCCGCTGGGCGGCGACCGCATCGTCTGGGGCTTCCGCGGCGAAGTCAGCGGCCCGCTATGAGTGTCACCATCACCCGCCGCGCCTATGCCGGCATGTCCGGGCCAACCACCGGCGACCGCATCCGCCTCGCCGATTCCAGCCTCATCATCCGCGTCGAAGCCGATCACACGCTCTACGGCGAGGAGGTCAAGTTCGGCGGCGGCAAGGTCATTCGCGACGGCATGGGCCAATCCCAGCGCAGCCGTGCCGAAGGCGCCGTCGACACCGTTATCACCAACGCCGTCATCCTCGATCACTGGGGCATCATAAAGGCCGACATCGGCATCACCGGCGGCCGCATCACCCATATCGGCAAGGCCGGCAATCCCGATATCCAGTCCGGCGTCACCATCATCATCGGCCCCGGCACCGACGTCATCGCCGCCGAAGGCAAGATCGTCACCGCCGGCGCCGTCGACGCGCATGTCCATTTCATCTGTCCGCAACAGGTCGAGGAAGCCCTGTGCGCCGGCATCACCACCATCATCGGCGGGGGAACCGGCCCCTCGCACGGCACCCTCGCCACCACCTGCACGCCGGGGCCGTGGCATATCGGCCGCATGATCCAGGCGCTCGAGACCCTGCCGATGAACTTCGGCATCTCGGCCAAGGGCAACACCAGCCGGCCGCAGGCGCTCGAGGAAATGGTCCGCGCCGGCGCCTGCGTGCTCAAGCTCCACGAGGACTGGGGCACCACCCCCGCGTCGATCGACAATTGCCTGTCGGTCGCCGACGCCCACGACGTCCAGGTCACCCTCCACTCCGACACATTGAACGAAAGCGGCTTCGTCGAGGACACCATCGCCGCAATCGGTGCCCGCACCATCCACAGCTTCCACACCGAGGGCGCCGGCGGCGGCCATGCCCCCGACATCATCCGCCTCGCCGGCCTCGCCAACGTCCTGCCATCGTCGACCAACCCGACCCGCCCCTACACCGTCAACACCCTCGACGAGCATCTCGACATGCTCATGGTCTGCCACCACCTCGATCCCCGCATCGCCGAGGATGTCGCCTTCGCCGAAAGCCGCATCCGCAAGGAAACCATCGCCGCCGAGGACATCCTCCACGATCTCGGCGCCTTTTCGATGATGTCGTCCGACAGCCAGGCGATGGGCCGCATCGGCGAAACCATCATCCGCTGCTGGCAGACCGCCGACAAGATGAAGCAGCAGCGCGGCGCCCTGCCCGGCGACGACGCAGACGCCGACAATCTCCGCGCTCGCCGCTACATCGCCAAATACACCATAAACCCCGCCATCGCGCACGGCATGTCGGATCACATCGGCTCGATCGCCGTCGGCAAGCTCGCCGACATCATCATCTGGTCGCCGGCGTTCTTCGCCGTCAAACCCGACCTCGTCATCAAGGGCGGCAGCATCGCCATGGCGCCGATGGGCGACCCCAATGCCAGCATCACCACCCCGCAGCCCGTCCATTACCGCCCGATGTGGGGCGGCATGGGCAGGGCAGGGGCCGCCTCGTCGATCATGTTCGTCAGCGCCGCGTCATTGGACGATGGCGTCGCCAACCACCTCGGTCTCACCCGCCCCTGTATCGCCGTCGCCAACACCCGCGGCGGCATTTCGAAAGCCGACATGATCCTCAACGACGCGCTGCCCCATATCGAAGTCGACCCCGAAACCTATGAAGTCCGCGCCGACGGCGAACTGCTCACCTGCGAGCCCGCCACCGAGCTGTCCTTCGCCCAGCGCTACTTTCTCTTCTGATGCAACGCGCCACAACGATCATTCCCGCCGGCCAATGGAACCGCGCCGACGCCATCGACAGCGTCAGTCTCGACCACGCCGGCCGCCACCGCCGCCGCTTCCACTTCCACGGAGCCAGCGGCGCCGGCTTCCTGCTAGACCTGCCGCGCGCCGTCGTCCTTGCCGATGGCGACGGCCTGCGCCTCGAGGACGGTCGCATCATCGCCGTCGCCGCCGCCCCCGAAGCGCTCCTCGAAGTCACCGCCACCGATCCCGCCGCGCTGCTCGCCATCGCCTGGCACATCGGCAACCGCCATCTTCCGGCAGAACTCCGCGGCGCCGCCATCCGCCTGCGCGCGGATTACGTCATCGCCGAAATGCTCCGCGGCCTCGGCGGCACCGTCACCGCCTTCGAGGCGCCCTTCAATCCCGAACAGGGCGCCTATGCCGGCGGCCACGGCGACCACCACTCCCACCACGGCGACAATCATGACCACCACCATGATCACTGACCACGGCCTCACCATGCTGCTCGCCTGGACCAGCCCCAGCTATCCGGTCGGCGCCTTCAGCTACAGCCACGGCCTCGAAGCCGCCGTCGAGGCCGGCCAGGTCACCAACCGCCACACCCTCATCGACTATATCACCGCCGTCATGTCGCGCGGCGGCGGCTGGACCGACCTTGTCGTCTTCGCCCACGCCCACCGCACCGTCAACGATCCCGCCGCCTTCGACACCATCAGCGAATACGCCGCCGCCTTCCGCGCCAGCAGCGAAACCGCCCTCGAAAGCCGCCAGATGGGCCTCAGCTTCCTCTCGGTCACCCGCAAGGCCTACCCCCACCCCGGCCTCGACGCCTTCGCCGCGCGCAACGGCAATCACCCCGTCGCCCACCCCGCCATCGGCGCACTCGCCTGCGGCCTCCACGGCATCCCGCTCGCCCCGGCGCTCACCGCCTGGGGCCATGGCACCGCCGCCAACCTCGTTTCCGCCGGCGTCCGCCTCGTCCCTCTCGGGCAAACCGATGGCCAGATTGCCACCGCAGCGCTCGCCCCGGTCATTGCGCTCGCCGCCGCCCGCGCCCAAGACACCGATCTCGAAGACCTCGGCACCTCGGCGCCGCTCCTCGAACTCGCCAGCCTCGCCCATGAAACCCAATACAGCAGGTTGTTCCGCTCATGACCTCCCCAAACGGCCCGGCAAGAATCGGCATCGGCGGACCCGTCGGTTCGGGCAAGACCGCGCTCACCGATCGCCTCTGCAAGGCCCTGCGCGATCATTACGACATCGCTGCCATCACCAACGACATCTACACCCGCGAGGACGCCGAATTCCTCACCCGCTCGGGCGCGCTCACGCCTGACCGCATCATGGGCGTCGAAACCGGCGGCTGCCCCCACACCGCCATCCGCGAGGACGCCAGCATCAACCTCGCCGCCGTCGACACAATGAACGCCCGCTTCCCCGGCCTCGACATCATCTTCATCGAGAGCGGCGGCGACAACCTCGCGGCGACCTTCAGCCCCGAACTCGCCGACATCACCATCTACGTCATCGACGTCTCCGCCGGCGACAAGATCCCGCGCAAGGGCGGCCCCGGCATCACCCGCTCCGACCTGCTCGTCATCAACAAGATCGACCTCGCGCCCTTCGTCGGCGCCAGCCTCGAAGTGATGGACCGGGACGCCAAAAAGATGCGCTGCGACCGGCCCTTCATCTTCAGCAACCTGAAATCCGGCCACGGCCTCGACGCCATCATCGCCTTCCTCATTACCGCCGCCGGACTCCCCCAGCGCCCATGACGACGGCGCGGGCCAGTGTGCGCGCCGGGCGTCTCCAGGGCACGCGCCAGTACAATGTCTGGGCCGGCGACCCCACCCTCGAGGACTATGCCCTGCGCTACACCCCCGACAGCGCGCGTCGGTGGAGCATGGCGCGCATCGGCAACACCGCCTTCGGTGCCGCCAGCTTCCTCGCCTGCGAAGCGATCGGCGCCACCATCACGCTGGCCTACGGCTTCTCCAACGCCATCGCCGCCATCATCGCCGCGATGGTGCTGCTCTTCGCCATCGGCCTCCCCATCGCCTATCGTTCGGCGCGATCCGGCCTCGATATCGATCTCCTCACCCGCGGCGCCGGCTTCGGCTATATCGGCTCGACGATCACCTCGCTGATCTACGCCAGCTTTACCTTCCTGCTCTTCGCCATCGAGGCCAGCATCCTGTCGATGGCGCTGCAACTGGCCTTCGGCATCAACCTCGCCGTCGCCCATGTCATCTCGTCGCTCATCGTCATCCCCATCGCCCTCTACGGCATGGCCGCCATCACCCGCATGCAGGCCTGGACCCAGCCGGTCTGGCTCGTCCTGCAACTCGCCCCCATCATCTGGATCCTGTTCTACGCGCCCGCCGCGCTCACCCAATGGAGCCTCTTTCCCGGACGCCTCGGCGCCCTAGACGGTAGCACCGACCTCCTTCTCTTCGGCCTCGCCCTCTCGACCCTGCTATCTCTCCTCCCCCAGATCGGCGAGCAGGCCGACTACCTCCGCTTCCTCCCCAAGCGCATGAAGGGCAACGGCACCTCCTGGTGGTCGGCCCTGCTTGCAGGCGGCCCAGGCTGGGTCATCATCGGCGGCATAAAGCTCTCGCTCGGCTCGTTCCTCGCGCTCTACGCCATGGGCCACGGCCTCGATGCCGTCGCCGCCGCCAGCCCGCCCGACATGTTCCTTGTCGTCTTCCGCGAGATGACCCACTCCCCCGGCCTCGCCATGCTCCTGACCTTCATCCTCGTCCTCGCCGCGCAAATGAAGATCAACGTCACCAACGCCTATGCCGGCTCGATCGCCTGGTCGAACTTCTTCTCGCGTCTCACCCACGCCCATCCCGGCCGCGTCGTCTGGCTGGTCTTCAACGTCGTCCTGGCGCTGCTGCTCATGGAGATCGGCATCTTCCGCGTCATCGAAGGCATCCTCATCCTCTATGCCAACCTCGCTGCCGGCTGGATCGGCGCCCTCGCCGCCGACCTGACCATCTCGAAGCCCGTCGGCCTCTCCCCCAGATCCATCGAGTTCAAGCGCGCCCGCCTCTACGACATCAACCCCGTCGGCGTCGGCGCCATGCTGCTCTCGATCATCGTCTCGACCGCCGCCGTCGTCGGTGCGTTCGGCCCGCTCGCGCACGCCTTCGCCCCGGTCCTCGGCCTCGCCATCGCCTTTATCGCCGCTCCCGCCATCGCGCTCGCCACCCGCGGCCGCTACTATCTCGCCCGCGATGCCGATCTCCCCGCCGGCGACGAAGCGCTCACCTGCGCCGTCTGCAGCAACGCCTTCGAGCGCCCCGACATGGCGTTCTGCCCGGCCCACCGCGGCAACATCTGCTCGCTATGCTGCACCCTCGAGGCGCGCTGCCACGACATGTGCAAGGACCGCAGCAGCTTCGGCGAACAGGCCACCGACCTGCTCGAACGCATCCTGCCCACTCCCGCCGCGCGGATGGTCGACACCCAGCTCGGCCGCTTCCTCGGCGCCCTGGCGCTGTTCACCCTCGCCAACGGCACCGTCCTCTATTTCATCTTCATCCAGTCGGTCGCCGTCGAACCGCAGGCCCGGGACACCATCGCCACGACATTGTCAGTGGTATTCTTCGCCCTCGCTATCCTGTCGGGCATCGCCGCCTCGCTACTCGTCCTCGCCCATGACAGCCGCCGCGCCGCCGAAAAACAGACCGAGCAGCAAACCGGCATGCTGATGGACGAGATCACCGCCCACACCCGCACCGACGCCGCGCTCAAGAAAGCCCGCGACGCCGCCGAGGCCGCCAACCTCGCGAAAAGCCGCTACCTGGTCGGCGTCAGCCACGAAATCCGCTCACCGCTCAACGCCATCTACGGCTATGCCCAGCTATTGGAGCGCGGCAGCGAGTCCGGCCCCGTAATCGGCCCCGTCGAGGCCGGCCGCGTCATCCGCCGCTCGTCCGAACATCTGACCAACATCGTCGACGGCCTGCTTGACATCAGCCGCATCGAAAGCGGCGTCCTCAAGCTCAACCGCGACACCGTTCCCTTGCCCGAATTCCTCGACGCCATCGCCGCCATGTTCCGCATGCAGGCGCAGGAAAAGGGCCTGGATTTCCACTATGAAGCCCCCGCCAACCTGCCGGCCTATGTCCGCACCGACGAGAAACGCCTCCGCCAGATCCTCATCAACCTGCTCTCCAACGCCATCAAATACACCCCCGCCGGCCATGCCGCATTGAAGATCCGCTACCGGGGACTCATTGCCGAATTCGAGATCTCCGATACCGGCATCGGCATCACCCCGGCCGACATCGACCGCATCTTCGAACCCTTCGAGCGCGGCAGTTCCGAAGCCGCCCATGCCCAGCCCGGCACCGGCCTCGGCCTCGCCATCACCCGCGTCCTCGCCCAGGTCATGGGCGGCGATGTCACCGTCACCAGCGCCGGCGAGGCAGGGCAGGGCAGTGTCTTCCGCCTTCGCCTGATGCTTGCCGAACCCCACGACGCACCGCCGGCCACCGCCCGCCAGCGCCAAATCTCGGGCTATGCCGGACCGCGCCGCACCATCCTCATCATCGACGACGACCCCGCCCAGCTCGCCGTCCTCCAGGGCCTTCTCCGCCCGCTCGGCTTCAGCGTCTATGCCGCCTCGAGCGGGGCCGCCGGCATCGACCTCGCGCTGCGCAGCCAACCCGATCTGGTCCTGCTCGACATCCAGATGCCCGGCATGTCCGGCTGGGACGTCGCCAAACGCCTTCGCGCCATAGATGAGGAGCGCCTTCGCGCCATCGATGAGGAGCGCCTTCGCGCTGGTGACGACGAACGGCTGAAGACCGCCTCGGCCAACCCGGTGAAAATCCTGTTCGTTTCCGCCAACGCGCATGAATTCGCCACCGGCGGCGATGGCGGCGCAGCGCACGACGGCTTCGTCCTCAAGCCCGTCGAGCTCGAATCGCTCCTCGACGCCATCGCCGCGCGCCTCGGCCTGACCTGGGAGTCGGGCGACTCCGCCGCGGCCGCCGCCCCGCCACCGGCCAGCCTCAGCCGTGCCGCACTGCGCGGTGCCGCCGCCAACCTCGCCGAACTCCGCCGCCTCGGCCAGGTCGGCCATGTCCGCGGTATCGAAACCGGCCTCGACACACTGGCGACCAGCTTCCCCGCCAGCCAGCCCCTCGTCGACCAGCTGCGCAGTCACGTCCGCGCCTTCGATCTCAAATCCTATCTCAAGTTGCTCGAAACCCATGGCTAGCACACCTCAAACCGCCACCATCCTCGTCGTCGACGACACGCCCGAATCGCTCGGCTTCGTCACCGCCGCGCTCGAGGCCGCCGGCTACACCGTCCTCGTTGCCGGCGATGGCGCCGCAGCGCTGCAATCGCTCGCGCTCGTCCTCCCCGACCTCGTCATCATGGACGCGATGATGCCGGTCATCGACGGCTTCGAAACCACGCGCCGCATCAAGGCCGACCCCCGCCTCGCCGTACTTCCCGTCGTCTTCATGACCGGCCTCACTGAAACCGAGCACGTCGTCCGCGGTCTCCAGGCCGGCGGCGTCGATTACGTCACCAAGCCGATCGTCGTCGACGAGCTCCTCGCCCGCATTCGCGTCCACCTCGGCAACGCCCGCATCACCCAGGGCAGCCAGTCGGCTCTCGACGACAGCGGCCGGCCGCTGCTGGCGCTCGACTCCACCGGCCGCATCCTCTGGTCCACCCCCCGCACGATGCTGATCCTCGCCGCCAGTTTCCCCAATGCGGCACTCCCGCCGACCGTCATCACCCGCCTCATCCGTCTTGCCGAAACCGACGAAAAGGGCGTCCTGCGTCACGAAATCCCCGGCGGCCGCCTCGAATTCACCCTGCTCACCCGCAGCGGCCCCGACGAATGGCTGTTCCGCCTCGCCGAAATCCGCGAAGGCGCCGAAGAACGGCTGCTAGCCACCCGCCACAATCTCACCGACCGCGAAGCCGAGGTCCTGCTCTGGATCAGCCGCGGCAAGGCCAACCGCGAGATCAGCGAAATCCTCGGTATCAGCCCGCGCACGGTCGACAAGCACCTCGAACAGGTGTTCGAAAAAATGGGCATCGAAAACCGCGCCTCGGCCGCCGCCGCCGCGGTAAAGACCCTGACCCAATAGACCAGCCTCTCGCACTTGAGCGGGCGATGTCGGTTGCCCGGTATCGCAAGGTCACGCCGCCGGTTGTTCTAAATCCGCACCAGATGCGCCACGTCCGCCGCGCTTTCCGCCGCCGTATCCCCCTGCCGAACGATCCGCCCGCCATCCATCACCGCATAATGATCGGCAAAACTCCACGCAAAATCCAGATATTGCTCAATCAGGATAATCGTCAGCCCGAACTCCGCCCGCACCTTGAGCAGCACCGCCTCGATCATCTGGACGACATTGGGCTGCACGCCCTCGGTCGGCTCGTCGAGCAGCAGCAACCGCGGTGCGCCCGCCAGCGCCCGGCCGATAGCGAGCTGCTGCTGCTCGCCGCCCGACAACAGCCCGCCCTTGCGCCCGCGGATCATCGCCAGCTTGGGAAACAGGTCATAGATATGGTCCGGCACGCCGGCGCGGGCCTTGCCGCGCGGCCCCAGCGCGCTCAGCCCGGTCTCCAGATTCTCGGCAACCGTCAGTTGCGGAAAAATATGCCGTCCCTGCGGCACATAACCGATCCCCGCCCGCGCCCGCGCCGACGGCGGCAGACGCCCGATATCGCCGCCGTCGAAGATCATCGTCCCCGCATCGAGCGGCCGGATGCCCATGATCGTCCGCAGCAACGTCGTCTTGCCGACACCATTGCGCCCGATCAGCGCCGTAACCGACCCTGCCGCCAGCGCCAGCTCCACGTCATGCAGAACCCGCGCGGCCCCATAGCCGGAAGCGACGCCTGTCATGACGACCAACGGCATCACCATGCCCCTCTCTTGCCGTCACCCCGGCGCAGGCCGGGGCCCATCTCCGGGACGTGCAGGAGATGGGCCCCGGCCTGCGCCGGGGTGACGAACAGGTTGGACCCCCTCACTTCGCCCGCCCCAGATAGACTTCCGCCACCCGCGCATCCGCCCGCACCTCGGCAATCGACCCCTGCATCAGGAACTGTCCCTGGTGCATCACCGTCACCCTGGCCGCCAGTTGCTCGACGAACGCCATGTCATGATCGATGACGATGATCGAATGATCCCCCGCCAACGACCGGATCAGCTCCGCCGTGCGCGTCGTCTCGGCCGGTCCCATGCCCGCCGTCGGCTCGTCGAGCAGCAGCAATTCGGCCTCTGTCGCCACCACCATGCCGATCTCGAGCCACTGCTTCTCGCCGTGCGCCAGCGTGCCGGCCAGCACATCACGCCGCCCCGCCAGCCCGATACGCTCGAGGATGACCGCGATCCGCTCGGCCTCGGCAGGCGGCGTACCGAAGCCGAACGACCGCCACCACCGCTTGTCGATCGCCGCGGCAATTCCGAGATTGTCCGCCACGCTGAGCGATGCCAGCACCCCCGGCGCCTGGAACTTCCGGCAGATCCCCAGCCCGGCAATCCGGTGCTCGGGCAATTTCGAAATATCCTGCCCACGAAACAGCACCCGCCCCGCCGAGGGCCGCACCCGCCCGATGATCGTATCGCACAATGTCGACTTGCCGGCACCGTTCGGCCCGATCACCACCCGGATTTCGCCTGCATCCAGTGTCAGCGAAAACCCGTCGAGCGCCTTGAAGCCATCATAGTCGACCGTGACGCCGTCCACCTCAAGCAACCGGTCGGGCAGGGGGCTCATCGTGCCACCTTCCGAAAACGCGCCGCCAGCAATTCCGCCAACCCGCCCGGCAGCAGCGTCACCACGAGGATAAATAACAACCCCAGCGCATAAGGCCGTAAGTCCGGAAACGCGCTGCTGATCGCATCGCGCGCGAAATTCACCGCCAGCGTCCCCGCGATCGCCCCGGCCAGACTCGTCCGCCCACCGATCGCCACCCAGATCACCATCTCGATCGACGGAACCACCCCGACCATCGCCGGCGAGATCACCCCCGCATGCAGCGTGAACAACGCCCCCGCCGCGCCCGCCAGCATCGCCGCCACGGCAAAGGCGATGATCTTGTACGCCGCCGCATCATGGCCCAGGAACCGCACCCGGTTCTCGCCGTCACGCACCGCCCGCAGCATCGTCCCGAACCGCGACGCCAGCAACGCCGCTACCCCAGCCCAGCCCAGCGCCAGCACCAGCAAGGTCACCCAGTACAATGTCCGCCCGGCCTCCGCGCCGTTCAGGTCGAGCCCCAGCACGACCTGGAAATCGGTCAGGCCATTGAACCCCCCCGTTGTCTCCTGCGCACTCACCAGCAACGTCGCAAACGCCAGCGCCAGCGCCTGGGTGATCAGCGCAAAATACGTGCCGCCAACGCGCCGCCCGAACACCGACCAGGCAAACAGCGCCGCGACGATCCCCGGCACCAGCACCACCGCCAGCAAGGCAAACCCCGGATTGCCGAACGGCACCCACCAAGCCGGCAGCGCCTCCAGCCCGCCCAGCATCATGAAATCCGGCACTTCGCCCGGCGCGAGCGGCGTCAGCTTCATGTGCATCGCCAGCGCATACCCGCCCAGCCCAAAGAACACGCCCTGCCCAAGACTGAGGATCCCGCCATGCCCCCAGGTCAGCACGATACCCAGCGCCAGCAAGCTCAGCGCCAGAAACCGCGCCAGCAAATTCAGATCATACCCGCCTAGCACGAACGGCGCGAACGCAGCGACACCCGCCACCCCTGCCGCAACGACAAACTGGCGCTTCAACCTAAACATCGAGCGCCCGCGATTTGTTCGCCACCACGCCCTCGGGCCGGATCTGGATAAACAGGATCACGAAAACCAGCATCAGCACCTGCGCCACGCTCGCATCGACACTGATCTGCGCCAAAGACCCAACCAGCCCCAAAATCACCGCCGCCGCCACCGTTCCGCGGATCGACCCCAGCCCGCCCATCACCACGACCAAAAACGCCGGCACGATATAACTCTGCCCCACCGTCGGCGTCACCGGCCCCAGCAACGCCAGCATCACCCCCGCCAGCCCGGCGATGCCCGTACCCAGCGCAAACACCACCAGGTCGACCCGCCCGGCATCGATCCCCGTCGCCGCCGCCATCATCCGGTCCTGGTTCACCGCCCGCACCAGCAAGCCGATCCGCGTCCGCGACAGCAACAACGCCAGCCCCGCCAGCACCGCAATCGCCACCCCGATGATGAACAACCGCACCGCCGGCAACTCGATCCCCAAAACACTTATCCCGCCATCGAGCCACGCCGGCGCCGTCACCTCGACACCGATCGCCCCGAACAAACTCCGCGCCCCCTGCTGCAGGATCAGGCTCAGCCCCCATGTCGCCAGCAACGTATCCAGCGGCCGCGCCGACAGTCGCCGGATGAGCACCACATGGATCAGCGCCCCGAACAAGGCCGCCCCCACAAACGCCACCGGCAACGCCGCCACCAATCTCCACGGCCCCGGCACCACCTGCAACGTCAGATACGCCAGGTACCCGCCGATCATCAGCATCTCGCCGTGCGCCATGTTGATGACCCGCATCAACCCGAAACTCAGCGCCAGCCCGAGCGCCGCCAGCAGGTACAGCGAAGCCACGCTGAACCCGTTAAAGACCTGGCCAAGGAGCAACTCCACTACAAGGCCTCCGCACCACTGTCATACCAGCGAAGGCTGGTATCCAGTCTCCCCGCAAGCACAAATCCCGCAATCACGGGCACGACAAAAAATGGCCCGGGACCCCAGGCCCCAGCCGCCGGAGGCTCTGAAACCACGCCCACCATCAAATCGGCTTGCAACTCTTCCCAGGAAACGCCAGCGCATCATACGGCAGCGGCGCGATCATCCCGGCCAACTGTGACACCACCTTGAACTGCCCATCCGGCTGCAATTTCCCCACATAGGCCCGCTGCACGAGGCTCTGGTTCGGCGCCATCTTGATCGGCCCCATTGGTGACGGGATCGCCGCCATCGAAACTGCCGCCTTGCGCACCTTTTCCGGCTCGAAGCTCCCGGCCTTCTCGACCGCCGCCTTCCACAGGTAAACGTTGGCATAACCATGGACCATCGGGTCGGTAATCGCCGCCCTGGCGCCGTATTTCTTCTTGTACGCCGCCACGAACGCCTTGTTCTCGGCCGTCGGCAAGGACTGGAAATAATTCCACACTGCATAGCTGCCATTGACCAGCGCCGGCCCCATCGCCTGCGCCTCCTGCTCGGCGATGCTGAAGCTCATCACCGGCAATTTGGCCGATGTCATGCCAGCGGCCGCCATCTGCTTGAAGAACGCCACATTGCTATCGCCATTCAGCGTCGAAAAAATGATGTCCGGCTTGGCGGCACGCACCTTGGCGATCACGGCACTGAAGTCCGTCCCGCCCAGCGGCACATATTCCTCGCCGGCGACGCCCAGCTTCGCCTGCCCGATGCGCTTCTTCAGGATCAAGTTCGCCGTGCGCGGAAACACATAATCCGACCCGATCAGGAAATAGTTCTTGTACCCCTCAGCCGTCGCCCAGCGCAGCGCCGGCAGGATCTGCTGGTTCGGCTGCGCGCCCGTGTACATGATGTTGGGCGAGCATTCATTGCCCTCGAACTGCACCGGATACCACAACAGCCCCTTGGCGCGCTGGAACACCGGCAGCATCGCCTTGCGGCTGGCGGAGGTCCAGCCGCCGAACACCGTCGCCACGCCGTTCGACTGGATCAGCTTGCCGGCCTTTTGCGCGAACGTCGCCGGGTCCGATCCGCCATCCTCGACGATCGCCAGTATCGGCCGACCCATCACGCCGCCCTTGGCGTTGATCTCGTCGATCGCCATCAGTTCGGCATTTTTGACCGTCACTTCGCTGATCGCCATGGTCCCGGTCAGGGACTGCAGGACGCCGACCTTGACCGGCGTCGCCGCATGGGCGGGCACCGAAGCCAGGACAGCACAGCCAAGCAAAAAGCGGTAGATCATGGCGAGCCTTCACAACAAAAATTGCCCCGTGCCGCCAATTCTCTAGTCGCCGCTCCCCATGCCGATATGTGTTATTTGACGTAGCTCTTGCGGCCTCGCCCAAGGTGTATTCAATGGCCGCGCAGGGGAAAAACCAATGGCATTGCATCGACTGAAAAGGGCAGGGGCCGTCCTCCTCCTCGCTGCCGCATCCGGCGCGCTGGTCTTCGCCCAGACCGCCGTCACCATCCCCGACTGGCTCGCCCCCAAGATCGCCGGCCTCTCCAAGGACAAGCGCGCCTTCCTCCTGTCCGACGACACCGGCAGCTTCGCCGCCCGCAAGGAACTGCTCTTCAAGCGCTTCGAAACCAAGACCCCCGCCGAGATCGAAGCCTATATCGACGGCATGATGGCGGTCGTCGAGGAGCGCAAGTTCCACCCCGGCAAGGACGAGGCCACCATCCCGCTCAACACGGGCGACGCCGGCTTCAACGGCTGGAAGGTCCTGCGCCCGCCCGCCATGGACACGCCGCGCACCCCCGGCCCGATCAACCTCAACCGCTACCTCGGCTCCGGACCCAAGCTCGGCATCCCGACCTTCTTCAACCAGCCCGTCGCCATCACGCCCGAGGACCTCGTCGCCGGCAAGGTCGACGTCGCCATCATGGGCATCGGCCTCGACCAGGGCTCGGGCTATCGCGGCGCCGCCTATGGCCCGCGCGCCATCCGCACCGGCGAAGTCTACAAGGGCATGGGCTTTGTCACCCCCGAAAACATGCACGTCATGGTCTCGCCCTTCAACGAACTCAACGTCGTCGATTACGGCGATATCGCCGTCGACCAGATGTCGACCGAGCGCAGCCTCGCCCATATTCGCCAGCAGGTCGCCGCGGTCGCCCGCACCGGCACCATCCCGATCATCGTCGGCGGCGACCATTCGCTGATGTATCCCGACGCCGGCGCCATGGCCGACGTCCATGGCAAGGGCAAGTTCGGCATCGTCCACTTCGACGCGCATTACGACGCCTCGCAGTATGGCGACCACCTCACCAGCCACGGCCAGCCGGTCTACCGCATCTTCAAGGAAGGCCTCGTCAACGGCCGCAACTTCGTCCAGATCGGCCTGCGCGGCTATTTCCCCAACCAGGCCGGCTTCGAATGGATGCGCGAGCAGGGCTTCCGCTACCACCCGATGGCCGAAGTCGAAAAAACCGACTGGAAAACCGTCATGGACAAGGCCGTCCGTGAAGCCCGCGACGGCTCCGACAAGATCTTCATCAGCTTCGACGTCGACGTTCTCGATCCGGCGTTCATGCCCGGCACCGGCACCCCCGAACCCGGCGGGCTGACCATGCGCGAGGCCATGCCGATCGTCCGCCGCCTGTGCGCCGAGACCAACGTTATCGGCTTCGAACTCGTCGAGACCAATCCCCTAGTCGACCCCGGCTACACCAGCGCCCTTAACGCCAACCGCATCCTGCGCGAATGCCTGACCGGCCTCGCCATGCGCAAAAGGGGCCTGACGTCGGAACACTATCTCAGCCCGCTGACCACCAACCACAACCTGCCGCCGTATCCGGCCCGGAAAAAGCCCCGGAGTCAGCCATGACCGCACGCCGCCTGCTCCGCGACCCGCTCGCCATCTTCCTCGCACTCGGCGCCGCACTTTTCCTCGGCTGGTGGGCGCTCGGCCGCAGCCACAACACCATCGAGATCTCGGCCGCGGTCCAGCAAAGCCTAGTCGCCGACTACAGGATGATGACCGGCCGCGAGCCCGACGCCGCCCAGCGCCGCAAGCTGGTCAAGGACTATGTCGCCGACGAAATCCTGTTCCGCGAGGCCATCGAGCGCGGCATGCACCTGACCGACCGCACCACCAAGGCCCGCCTTGTCGACCGGCTGCGCTTTCTCATCGCCGGTGCCCCACAGACGCCGTCCGAAGCCGACCAGCTCGATTTCTATTCCGAACACGGCGACCTCTACCGCGCCGAACCGCAGATCACCCTCGACCAGGTCTTTTTCACGGCCCTGCCTGTTTCCAAGGAGGGGCCGCCGGCTCCCGACGCGATCCTCGCTGCGCTCAACCGCGGCGACCGCATCGACGGCGACGATTTCTGGATGGGCAAGCGTTTCCCCAACTACGGCGAATCGATGCTCCGCGGCATGTTCGGCGCGCCGGTTCTCGCCGCGGCACGCAAGGCCCCCATCGGCACCTGGGTCGGCCCGTACCCCTCGGCACGCGGCGTCCACTACCTCCGCGTCGCGGCCCGCAACCCGCCCGCGCTGATGCGTTACACCGACGTCCGCGACCAGGTCCGCCAGGACATGGCCGCCGCCCAGTCCAGCGGCGCCGTCGACGCCGCGATCACGCGCATGGAAGCCAAATATGCCGTCGACATTAAAGGCTGACCCAATGGCCACCACCACCAAATTCCCCCCCCGTCATGCCAGCGAAGGCTGGCATCCAGCCGTGCCGCCAAGCACCAATCGCCGGCGTCAGGGCGCCACTGTCCTGCCGACCACCGCAGCCCCCAACCCCTCGTCCCTTCTCCTCAACCGTCTCCTCGCCATCGCCCTCCTCGTCATGGCGATCGCCTTCTCGACCGCCCAACCCGCCCGCGCCGACGTCTTCAACCTCGGCGAATACAGCTTCATCCTCGGCGAAGAACCCGGCCTCTACGAGCTCATCGTCAGCCTGCCCGAGGCAGTCACCAACGCCAGCCCCGTCATCTGGCCCGCCGGCTGCACCCAGATCGATCAAAGCCGCCAGACCCAATCCGGCCGCGCCCGCCTGTCGTTCACGATCAAGTGCGACCGCGACCTCGTCCGCGCCGACACCATCACCACCCCCTGGGCGGTCGACGGCGCCGCCTTCACCAGCAGCGCGATGGGCGTCCAGGCGCAGTCGCAACTCCAAGCGACAGAAACCGGCGTCGTCCTGCCGATCGGCGTCACCGATGTCGTCCAGCGCCCCTTCACCACCGTCGCCGGCGATTTCCTCACCCAAGGTTTCTGGCACATCCTCGGCAACTGGGATCACCTCGCCTTCGTCCTCTGCCTCTGCATGCTGACCCGCGGCCGCACCCTGGTCATGCTGGTAACGATCTTCACGGTCGGCCACTCGCTGTCGCTGGCGCTGGCATTCTTCGAAGTCGTCAGCGTCCCCGTGCCCCCCGTCGAAGCCGTGATCGCCCTGTCGATCGCCTTCATGGCGCGCGAGGCGCTGCTCGCCAAAAATCCCGGCCACGAGGACCGCACCACCCGCCTCCGCTATGCTGTTGTCGTCGGCGCCTTCGGGCTGCTCCACGGCCTCGGCTTCGCCACCGTCCTCGGCGAACTCGGCGTCCCCGACCATGAGCGCGTCACCGGGCTGGTCTTCTTCAACCTCGGCGTCGAAGCCGGACAACTGGCCTTCGTCGCCGCCGTCATCAGCCTCGCCGCGCTGGCCCGCACCGCCGGCCAGGCCCAACCCTTCCGCCTCGCCGCCCTCTACGGCGCCGGCGCCATCGGCAGCTTCTGGCTCTTCGAACGCGTCGCCAGCTTCACCTGACCCCTCTTCTCCCCTCCCTTCTTCAGCCGCAGGCGACGCCTTCGCGTCAACGGAGGGGTCGGGGGTGGGTGTTTCTTCTGTTCGTCGTAATACCAAACCCCCAACAAAATCTGTCATCCCGGGCTTGACCCGGGACCCAGTTTCTCCTGCGCTATCCCGCCATGCAAAGAACCACCCCCTGATGGACCCCCGCACCACCGCCGCCCGCGAAGCCCTCGCCCAAAACGACCCCGATTCCGCCCGCCGCATCGCGCGCAACATCGCCAATCCCGCCGAAGCCCGCTTCATCACCGGCCTCGCCGAAGCCCTGCAAGGCCGCATCACCGCCGGCATCACCCACCTCGAAGCCGCCATCGCCCTCCACCCCACCGCCGAATATCTCGCCCAGCACGCCCGTCTGCTCATCACCGTCCGCCGCGAAGCCCAGGCCCGCGCCGCCGCCGACACCGCCCGCGCCATCGGACCGCAGGACGCGCTCACCCACGACACCATCGGCTGCGTCTATGCCCGATTGGGTGATCACCACGCCGCGCTCCACGCCTTCGAACCCGCCGTCGCCATGGACGGCGGCAACCTCGAATTCCGCTACAATCTCGCCGCCGCCCTCGGCTTCATCGGCCGCACCACTGAGTCCGCCGCGCAATACGAGTTCATCATCGCCCGCGCCCCCACCAACGGCCGCGCCCATTACGCCCTGTCCGGCCTGACCAAGGCCAGCGCCGAACAAAACCACATAGCCCGCCTCGAAGCCGTCCTCCCCGCCGCCCCCCCCGCCGACGCGCTCCGCATTCGCTACGCCCTCGCCAAGGAATATGAGGAGCTAGGGCAAGCCGAACCCGCATACCGTCACCTCGAGGCCGCCAACACCGCCCACAAGGCGCGCATCGGCTATGATTTTGCCCAGGACGCCGCCATCTTCGACGCCCTCGAAACCGGCTTTTCCGCGCCCGGTTTCTTCACCGGCCCCAGCACCGTCACCGACGCGCCGATCTTCATCACCGGCATGCCGCGCACCGGCACCACCCTCGTCGATCGCATCCTGTCATCGCATCCCCAGGTCCACAGCGCCGGCGAATTCCAGGCCATGCCGCTGGCCATCAAGCAACTCACCGGCACGCGTTCGCGCCTCGTCATCGACCCCGAAACCATCGCCGCCTCGGGCGCCCTCGCCCCCGAAACCGTCGGCCGCCTCTACATGTCCCGCGCCAACCAGTACGCCCAAGAATCCGGGGGCCGTTTCATCGACAAACTACCGGCGAACAGCCTCTACATCGCTCATATTGCCCGCGCATTGCCCGCTGCCGCCATCATCTGCCTGCGCCGCCACCCCCTCGACACCATCTGGAGCAACTACAAAAACCTCTTTGCTACGACCTCGACCTACTACCATTACAGCTACGACTTGCTCGACACCGCCCGCTACTACGCCCGTTTCGACCGGCTGATGGCCTTCTGGGACCGCCTTTTGCCCGGCCGCATCCTGCAACTCTCCTACGAAGCCCTTGTCGCCAACCAGGAGCAGCAGAGCCGCGCGCTCTACGCGCACTGCAACCTCGAATGGACCGACAAGGCGCTCGATTTCCACACCCAGTCCGCCCCCGTCGCCACCCCGAGCGCCGCGCAGGTCCGCCGCCCGATCTACACCGACGCGGTCGCCCGCTGGCAAGCCCATGCCGGCGCCCTCGCTCCGGCCAAGGCTTTGCTCGAGGAACAGGGCATATCTTGCCCTCCCCCTCAAGGGGGGAGGCGAGAGACGCGTCTTCGCGGCCCGGGTGGGGATGGTCCCCCGTCGCCGTAAAACCGCCCCCCAACCGCAAACCTTGACAAAACAAACCATATCGGTTATTGATGGCAAGCAGTCGCCTCCAGACTCGATCCGTACACCCGCCCAAACCGCGAAAAACACCACGTAAAAAATTCGCGTCCCAGTGAACTTGTAGCCTTTAACGCCCTAAAATCGCTCGACTTCTCAAAAAACACCCGACGCCAAAAAAAGGGGCCGTCCGGTTCCCGGAGCAGCCCCTCGTCCCGTCCCCGTCAACAGCTCAGAATTTAATACGGCCCTCGAACCCGACAGTCCGCGGTGTCAGCACGCCCTGGCTGTAGAATCGCAGATACTGCCCATCATTGACCGTCTGCTTCGAATAGTCCTGTCCGATCGAAGTAACCGCATAGACATTGAATATGTTGTTGGCGAACACCCCGAACTCGAACTGGCTGGTGCGGTAAAAGACCGTCGCCCGGTTCAACCAATAGTCAGGCAGTGTCTCGCCGAAGTTGCGCTCGCCCACCCGTGTCAGGACATCGCCCTGGTAGGTCACGGCCCAATTGAGCACGACATCGCCATCCTCGGTCACCGGCTGGACGTAATTGGCGATCAGGCTGCCCGAATTCTTCATCGAACCCGGCAGGCGATCACCCTTGGACGCATCGAGCCCGGTCACCAGCCCGGGCGCGTCGGCCGTCAGCTTGGCATCGAGATAGGCATAGGTCGCCGACAAGGTCAGCCTGTCGGTCAGCTTCGCCGTTCCCGAGAACTCGATCCCCTGGGACTTCGCCTCGGCGGCATTGATCGTGATCCCGACGGCACCATTCGCCGTCTGGCTACCGACCTGCACATCGCTCCAGTCGACGATGAAGCCCGCCAGATTGACCGTCAGCCGGTTGTCGAAGAACGACGCGCGCAGCCCGATTTCCTTGTTCCTGGTCTTGTCAGGCCCGAACACCAGCTCGTTGGGCAAGGCGCAGACATTCTGCCCCGCCGGTAGCGGGATGATGCACGGCGGCACCCGGTTGACGCCGCCGATCCGGTAGCCGGTCGAATAGGTCGCATAGGCCAGCAGACCGTCGCGGAACTTGTACGAGGTGTTGAATTTATAGACGAAACCATCCGAACTCGTGCTGCCCGAGCGGATCCGCGAAGGGTCGAACCGGACCAGCGGATATGGCGTCCGCCGCACGCCGCCGCCGGTCATGGGGATCTCGGTGCCGCCGGTGGCTTCGGCGGTGTAGTCATAATAGCGCAGGCCGCCGGTGATCTGCCAGGCGTCGATCGGCTTGAAGGTCACCTCGCCGAACAGCGCCTTTTCGACCGTCTTGGTCTGCACGAACGACATATATTCGAGATCGTCCGGCCGGGTCCGCGAAAAGCTCGGGTTGGGCTTCCCGGTCGGGAACGCGGCGTAATAACCCGGTACATATTCCTGCCGGTTATTGTCGACCTCGAACTTGTTGTAGAACCCGCCGACGACCCAGCTGAACGGGCCGCCGTGCGTCGAAACAAAGCGAACTTCCTGGTTGAACTGCTTGTATTCGCTATGCGACGGCGCATAGGAACTGAACGCCGGGAACTGCTCATAGTCGTAATCGAGGTCGAGCAGCAGGTCGGTATTGTCGCCGATCGCATCGATATCCTGTTTGGTATACGCCGTCGCCGTCACCAGCTGCGCGATATCGCCGAGGTTGATATCGAGCTCGCCGGCAAACAGATGCGCCTTGCGCTTCTGCGGCTCGAGATAGCGCCATGGCCCTTCGTATTTGCCGCTGCCCAGCACGCCCGCCCCATTGGCCTGGCGGCCGCCGGTTTCGGTCTGCTGGAAGGCATAGGTCAGATAAGCCTTGATGTCGTCGTTGGCCTGCAAAAGCAGCTGGTTGCGCGTCGTGTAGGTCCGCTCATAGTTGACATCGCGCTCCCGCCGCAGGTTGGAGCCCTGTTGCGCCGCAGTGCCCAGGTTGGTCCCGCCCGGCTGCGGCAACGAGGTGCCGGGGTTCTGCAGGACGAACGGATAATCGATAAAACCGGGCTCGTAATAATAGCCGCTGGTCGTCCGGAAGGCGACATGGTCCTTGATGATCGGCACATTGAGGGTGAAGTCGCCGACGAAGCCCAGGTCCTTGCTCTCGGCCCGCGCCGACACCCGGCTATGCAGGTCGACCGACCAGTTCTCGGTGTCCGGGCGGTTCGGAATATAGCGAATGGCACCGGCCAGCGTGCCGAGGCCGTACAGCGTGCCCTGCGGCCCTAGCAGCACTTCGACACGCTGCATGTCGAGCAGCTTGAAGTCGAGATAAAGCGGGATTTCACCAAGATAGATCGCCAGCGCGCTGTCGGTATTGGCGCCGCCGGTGCTGGTGTCATCGGCCGAAATGCCGCGCAAAACGATGTTGCCGGCACCGCGCGGGCCTGAATCGATGATCGTCACACCCGGCGTGAAGCTGCCGAGCGAGCGGATGTCGTCGATCCGCTGTTCGCGCAATTGCTCGGCCCCGATTGCGGCAATATTGATCGGCACGTCGGCGAGGCTGACCGCCCGGCGGGTCGCGGTGACGATGATCGCGTCCGAATCCATGGTAGCGTCATCGGCCGCGTCAGCGGAAGCCAGCTGGACCTGGGCAATCGCCGGTGCGGAGGCGATCGCCGTCGTCATCATGCTGGCACATAGCAGCGCCGTCTTGACCCTGAAGCTCGCAATCATCTCGTCCCCCTGCTGCCGAAAGTTCGGCCGGTTCGTCCTCCCAAGGTCTCGATGGTTGCAGCGTGTTCGCCGTCAATCCGTCACAATAGCTATGAAGCGGGGTGATTTGGGCCAATGGGGCGTTTGACGTACGGGAGCGCCCGCTGGCCGGCAGAGCTATTCGGGCCACACCACCGGCGGAGCGCCAGGCGACCACGGCCCCAGCCGAACCATAGCCCGTGCAAACAACGCTGACTCCAAATGCCGCGCCAACCAGCCGTGCAGGCGCGGCAATGACTCAGCGTTGAAGCCAACGCTATCGACCGCCGCAAACTGGCGCACGAACGGCATGATCGCCATGTCGGCCAGCGATCGCCGCGGCCCGCAAAGCTCGGGACTGGCAGCAAGCCGTGCCTCCAGCCCGTACAGCATATCCAGCCCGGCAGCGCGGTGCTCTCCCGCATCGCCGACATGACGGTCGGCGTATTTGTACAGGTCGAGGTGATGCTTGAAGCGACCGTCGAACGTCTCGATCAGCGCCGCATCATCGCCCGCCAGCCAATCCTCGGGGTCGTTCTGGCCGAGGGCCCAACGCATGATATCGAGGCTCTCGTCGATCACGCGACCATCCGCCAGGATCAGCACCGGCACCGTCGCTTTCGGCGACACCGCGACCAGCTCTGCCGGCTTGGCGCGCAACACCACCTCGCGGATCTCGAACGTCGAACCGCTGGCGAGCAACACCAGCCGCGCTCGCATCGCATACGGGCACCGCCGAAAGCTGTACAATGTCCCGATCATCGATCGTGCAGCCGCGCCAACGCGATGCCTGCCAGGTTCTGCGTGCGCTTCACATAGCGCACATGCGGCGACGCACCCGCCGCCAGCGCACGAAACACTTCCAGATGCACCAGATTGCGGCCTTGGCAGCGAACCTCGCCATTGGCCTGCCCGATGACCGCCGCTGCATCCCCCATCAGCACGAATTCACCCAGCTCCAGTCCAATCCGCAGCGCCTGGATCAGGGCCAGCCATTCGGCGTCCATGCTCGATCCATGCCCGGCGTCGCGCACGACATGTACCTTACCCACAGCGACGACGGCGATCTCCATCACGCCCGGATTGGGCCGGCAGCCGCCGTCGAAAAAGACCTTCCTGCGCATCGCCCCCGGTCTACAAGCCGGATGGCCCAGCGGCTATGTCATTCAGGCGGCGCCACCGGATCGATCGCCGCGCTCATGTCGGCAACGACGGCGCCGCGCTGCCCCAGCGGCCGCGTCCGGCCGGTCGTGCTGTCCTGCGCCGTCTGCCGCTCGGCCTCGGCATTGATCAACCCGCCGATCAGGATCGCATATGCCGAAACATACAGCCACATCAGCAGCACGACGACTGCGCCGAGCGAGCCGTAGGTAGCGTTATAGTCGCCGAACCGCGCCGCATAGATTCCGAAGCCGAGCGTCGCCAGCAGCCACAGCAGCGTCGCCGCCACCGATCCGACCGTCAGCCAGCGCCAACGCGCGTCGGCGCGATCGGGCGCAAACCGGTACATCGCGCCGATCGCCACGCAGCAGAGCCCACCTGCAATCAGCCAGGTCAGACCCTGCACGATCATGATCCCGACCGGCCCCAGGTCCTTGAGCAAGTCCTGCGCATAACCCATCATCGAGGCAGCCAATATGCCGACGATCGCGGTCACCACCGCACCGACGATCAGCACCGCCGAAATCGCCGTGCCCCGGATGATTCCTCGCCGATCCCGCTCCTCGTAAATGACATTCAGCGCGGAGATGATCGCTCCCGACGCGCGTGACGCGCCATAGATCGCCACCAAAAGCGCCATCAGCAGCCCGAACCCCTTCCGGCTCGCCGCCGACGTCGTCAAATTGACCAACTGCTCATAGATCAGCCGCGCTGCTTCTGCCGGCACCAGGTCGATGATCGTCTTCATATGCTTGGAGACAGTCGCCGGATCGGCCACCAGCCCATAACTCATCACCAGCGCGGCAAGCAGCGGCACGAACGACAGAAACGCATAGAACGCCACCCCTGCCGACATTAGGCTCAGATTATGCTCGCCATTGTTGACCCAGACCCGGCCGAGGATGGCCTTCCAAGCGGCAAACGAGAATTCGGCGGGAGACCCGGCTGCCACGCCGGCGCCAACCTTCGTCACTGCCTGCGGGGCGGCACCAGCCGCGCTGTCCGGATTACGGTCTGCTTCCGGATCGGCAGGCGCTGTCGGCGGCAACAATGCCTTGGCCGCCACCGCGCTGCCCAGTGCCAGGCCCGCCAGCGACCACCCGAGCAGGGTGCGTACGGGCGGCGTCCGGTCGCCCGTATCGATCGGGCGGCCCTTCAAAACATCGTGGACCACCGGCACCACCATCATAGCCGCCAGTATCTTGCCGATGGTCCGCATCAATAGTCTCGCGAATAGCGCAGGGTGACGTTCGACCCGCCGAACGACCCGGTCGAGCTGAGCAGGCTCAGCGTCCGCGTCAGCCCGATCTCCAGCTGCGTCGCCGTGAAGCCGCGGGCGTCCGTAATGACCTCGACATAGATGTTGCTGGCAATGTACTGACCCGCCGCCACCGAGGTGCCGCGCCCGGTCGTCTTGTCCTCGCCCAGCACGCGCAACCGGTCGATGCCGGTCGCCGAGCGCAGCTTGCCGAGCGGATTGAGCCCGCCTCCCGACCCGCGCAGCGAGTTCAGCGCCGCCGCCAGCTGCACCGCCTGGATGGGCGAGATATTGGTGACCGACGCCCCGAACAACAACCGCGACAGGACCTCGTCCTGCGGCAGTGTCGGTGTCGAGGTAAAGGTAATCTGCGGCCGCTGCGCCCGGCCGCCGATATTGATCGTCGCCGTCACGCCCTCGACCGTCGTCACGGCGGACAGCGACAGCTCGGGATTGGTAAATTGCCCGCCATCGAAGACGATCGCGCCGCTCTGGCCCAGCTCGAACCGGCGCCCGGCAAAGCTGTACGTACCGCGCACAACCTCGAGCCGCCCGACGATCCGCGGCGCTGCCGCCGTGCCGGTGATCCGCATGTCGGTTTCCCACTCCGCCTCGAGCCCCATACCGCTGACGAAGATGCGATTATCGGCGCGAACGCGCACATCGAGCCGGACAGTCGCCGGTCCGGGCGGCGGCGCGCTAGCTACGACTTCAACCAACGGCACGTTCTTGCGGCGCACCCCGGTCAACAGGGTAACGGCGGAATCGCCTTGCCGGATGATCTCGTAGCGCGCCTCGGGAATGTCGATGGTGCCGCTGACCAGCGCACCGCCGCGGCCGTTGACGATCGTCAGCCGCCCTGTCGCCTGCGCCCCGAGCGCGTCGCCCCTGGCCAGCTCGGCGCGGTCGAAACGGACGTCGATATTTGCCGGGAAACCGCTCGCGGCGTCGAGACCGACAAAGCCGCTGGCAGCAATCGTGCCGTCCCCGGCGCGTGCCGTCAGCGAATTCAACTGCAACTGCGACTGGGTAAAATTGCCCTGGATGGCGATGTCGCGGATGACCGTGCCGTACGCCTGGTTGGCATAGCGTAGCGAAGTGGCACGGATGGTGCCGGTCAACCGCGGCTGGTCGACCCGGCCGCCGAAATCGGCAGCGATCGATATCGGCCCGGTGACGTCCTGCCCGGCGATCCCGGTCAAAGCCCACAACACTTCGGCGGGGCCGCCATAGCGGATGCCGCCCGACAGCGGCGCCGCCAGCAAGCGGGCCGCGATGCCGTTGCCGGCGGGCAGCGGAGCGACCCGTGCCTGCAGCCGGCCGATGGTGGTGGACCCGCGCCGGATCGCTCCCGCTATGCTGCCGCCCGACCCCGACAATTGCGCCGAAGTCGCGATATCGACCGGTGCCGAGATCGTGTACGCCGCCGTCCGGGTAAAGCCGGCGACGTTGATGCGGGCATCGACCACCGGCACATCGGCGAGCACGGCGTCGATCGTTCCCGAGGCCTTGCCGCCCAGTCCGAGATCGGGGACGAAGCTATTGACGATGCCGAGATCGACGCTGTCGAGGACTGCATTGAGGCGGGCCTGCTTGCCGTAGCTGCCAGCAATGCGCGCCCGGCCTTGCGGGAAGACGATCGTTGCCGGCGCCAGCCGCCATTCGCCGCCGGTTTTCGTAGCCACTGCCGGCGCTGCCAGTTTGAAACTGATACCGTTGAAAGCGCCGGTGGCATTGGCCACGACCTGCTGCGGGGTCAACCGCGCCTGCGCGGCGACGTTGAACGGCGCCGTCGTGCTGCCATTGGCGACCAACCCGACATTGCCGTTGCCACCGCGATAATCGAAGCGGCTGCGGGCGCGCGCCACCAGCAAGGTGCCGGATCGGACATCGGCGAGATCGGCGGTGCCGGTGATCGACGGCGCATCCGGATAGAGAATGATCGCGGCGCGCGCAGTGCCGCTGCCGATCGTGATCGGGACGTTGCCGGGGATGCGCGCCGCCGAGGCCCGCGCGTCGACATCGGCGCGCTGGACGTTACCGGCGGCTGCAAGGCGGACGCTGCCGGTAATGCCCGAGCCGGCAAGCGTGATGTTGCCGGCAAAGGGCCCGGCCACCGTCTGCGCCACCCGCCCGCGTGCATCGATGCCCGCGATACGAGCCCGGTTTATGTCGATGACAAGCGCCTTGCCGGTGCGCACCAGCATGTCGCCGCTCAGCGGTCCATACGCCGACGCGCCGCTGGCGACGATGCGATAGCCGGCCGGCGAGCCGGTCAACTCCGCCACCAGGTTGCGAACATCGATGCCCAACCCGGGCCGGTCGGCACGCACCGTCACGACCGGGCGTTCGACGGTGCCGGAACCCGTGACGCTGGCGGGCCCATAGGTGTTCGAGACTGCACGCGCCGCGACGGTAAAGCGCCCTGTGTCCGTGCGATAGCTGCCGCTGCCGTCGGTGATCCGCAGCAGCGGTGCCGTCATCCGCAAATTACGCAGCGTTGCCGCGCCCGCCGGATCATAGCCGAATGCCGCGGTGACGACGGCATTGCCGCCCAGTTGCGCGCGCACCGCTTCGTTATCGATGCGCCGCGTCGCTATTTGAGCCGTGCCGGCGATACCGAAGCCGTCGCTCGGCGTGGTTATCAGCCGGGCGTCGGTGACGACGTCGATGCGGCCCAGCCCCGCCACCTGATAATCGTTGAAGCGGCCCTTTAGCGTACCGGCGTATCGCCCCTTGGCAACATCGGCGATGATGATCGCGGTGGCATCGATGCGGTCTGATCGCAGGCGGAGGTTGTCCGACAGCAGCTGTCCCTTCGCCCAGGCCAGGTCGCCGTCGATGGCGAGATTGGTCAGCAGGCCCCCGGCGGCGGCATTGAGCCCGGTGACCCGCCGCGCCCGCGCCGAGATCGGCACCAGGATGCGTTCGGCATCGACGGTGGCCTTGCCGCTGGCGACCAGCCCTTCGACTGTCGTGGTGTCGAAGGTCAACGATGCTGCGCTGACCCGATAGGCCAGGGTCGGCGTGCCGAACGCGCCATCGATCGTCGCCGCCAGCCGCACATCGTTGCCGCGCAGGTCGGGCGCGATGGCGCCGGGCCGCAGCAGTTGTGCATTGACTGCGAAATCCTCGAAGCGGCTGGCGCCCAGGTCAACCAGCCCCTTGGCATTGACGGCAAAGGCGTCGGACGTCGCATTTGCGCTCAGATCGACCCGGCGCTCGGCGAGTTTCGCGGTGATATCGACATCGACCTGGCGGAGCAGCGCCTGTGCCGGACCGGTCAGCAAGACGCCGGGATCGGTGCGGCCGCGTACCGTAAAGACACCATCGGCCGCAGTAATCGCAAGATTGGCAAGCGACGCCGTTCCGCTGCTGGCGGCCAGTGCCCCCCGCCAGTCCTTCCAGCTTCCCTTGCCTGAAATCCGCGCCGCCAAGGGTCGCCCCAATCTAGTAAACCCGTCCACCAGACCGCCGACCGGCGCCGCCAACCGCGCGTTGATATCGAGCCGATTGGCCTCCGGCACGGCATCGAGCCGCAGCACCAGCGCATCGCCCCCGGCAATGCCGACGCCGCGGCGCGCCGCTGCATCGAGCGCCACCGTCGCCCGGCCGTCGGCGATGCTCGCCGATCCTTTCAGTCCGACGATGTGTCGCCGACCGGTGAGCGGCGGTTCGATGATGAAGCTGCCGACGCGGAAGCTGGCAATGTCGATATCGAGATCGGGCAGCAACGGCTCGTCGGGATCGGAGGGCGTCATCTCCGGACTGCGCAACAGTCGCACCGTCTCGGCACTGGCCTCGGCCAGCACGATCCGCCCGCCATCGAGCAGCGCGCCGGGTGTCCAGTCTACGACCACCGCCGGCGAGGTCACCAGCACGCCGCGCAGGTCGCGAACCTCGAGATCGCGGATCGTCATGCGCCCATAGATCGAGCCATCGATATCTGCGGCACGATAATTCAGCCCGGTGGCGGTGGTGAAACCCGCCAGCTGCTGCAACAGGAACTGCTTTCCGGGCGCCGTGTTCAGTCCGACCATCAAGAGCGCGACCAGCAGTACGATCGCCGCGATGACACCGCCCACCCAGGCAAGGATCCGCGACGCCGTCAAAATGCCTGTCCGATCGAGATATACAGCGCGACCTTGGATTCGCCCGGTTGGCGATTGATCGGCATGGCAACGTCGATCCGCATCGGGCCGAAATTGGTATAATATCGCGCGCCGATGCCGACGCCGTATCGCATGCCCGACAGCGACGGCGTCGAGTCTTCGCCCAGTCGTCCGGCGTCGATGAACGGCACGATGCCATAGTCGCCGAAACGGTAGCGCGCCTCGAGTGCGAATTCGGTCAGCGATCGCCCGCCGAGTGGCTCGTTGTCGGCACCGCGGGGTCCAAGCTCCTGGAACCCATAGCCTCGCACCGAACCGCCGCCGCCGGCATAAAGCCGCCGCGATGGTGCAATTTCGTCGCGCGGCGCACCGACAATCGAGCCAACGCGCGCGCGTCCGGCAATGACCAGCGACCGGGTCGCCGGGTAATAGGCGCTCGCCTCGAACAAAAACCGCCCATAGCTGTCGAACGGCCCACCGGTACGCTGCTGGGCCTCGGGGCTGACGCGCGCCGTCAAGCGGAACCCACGGGTCGGATCGAGCAGATTGTCGGAGCGGTCGTAACCCAGCTGCGTCGGCAACGCGGCGATCAGGTAAGTGCCCTCGTCGCGCGCCGCCTGTTTCGGGTCGAAACTCGTCTCGCGCGATGCGATCAATTCGGCGCCCAGCGACCAGGTCCAGCGCTTCTGCCAGACCGGGGTGCTTGCCCGTGCCAGGCTGGCGTTCAGACCGATCGTCTGGGCATCATAGGCGTCGAACCGCTGGCGGACGACCGATGCACCCAACTGGAACGCGCGGTCTCGCTGGCCGGCATTCGATCGCACGAACTGCCCGCGAACGCTCTGCTCGTTGGTGCCGACGACGACCGCAGCGCTCACAGCGCCTTCGGGCGGGAACAGGTTGCGGTTCGTCCAGCTGCCGCTCAGCCGCAAGCCCTCGCCGGTCCCAAAGCCGGCATTGGCGGCAAGGTTGCGCGACGGACCCCGCGTCTGTCGGACCAGCAGGTCGACGGTCTCGATGCCCTCGGCGTCAATGGCGCCGGTGGCATCCGGCTCGACGGCGACGGTCGACAACAGGCTGGTGGCGATCAACGCCTGGCGCAAATCGTCGACGCGCCGGCTGTCGTACAGCTCGCCGGCCTTGAAGCGCGGCAGGATGGCGATGTGATCAAGGTCGAAAACCGCGTCGCCGGCCAATCGAAAGCCGCCGAAACGCGCCTTGCGCCCGGCATCGACGGGCAGGGTGTAATCGCCGCTGAAGCGCACATCGTCGAGCACGATGTCGCGCTGGCCGACCGCCGCGAACGGATACCCCTGCTCGGGCAGGCGCAGCACCACACTCGCCTCGGCGGATTCGATTGCGGGTGCGACGATGAAGTCGCCGGTCGACAGCCCCAGCGCCGCACGCGCGATCCCCAGCGGCTCGGGACCCAGCGGCGCGGCGCCGACGCCCTTCAGGGTGATCGTGCCAAGCTTGTAACGCGAGCCAGGCGTCGCGGTGATCGCCACCAGCAATTGTCCGTCGGGGCCGGGCAGGGGGCCGACCACCGCACTGGCGACGGCGTCGTAATAGCCCTCGGAACGCAGCAGGTTTTCGGCAAGCTGGACGTCGACCTTGGCGCGCGCGCCGACCTGCGCCGCGCTGCCGGCCTTGCGCCCGTCCTGAAGCAAGGCCGAAAGACCGCGAAAACGAGCTTCGAGGTCGACCTGCTTGAGACCTTCGATCTGCAGGCGATAGCGAACATCGGGCAGCTTTGGGTCGGCGGTGGCAGCAACGACCGGTGGCGGCGCGACGCTGCCCAGCGGCAGCAGCGGTGCCGATAGCTCGGTGTCGGGAACGACCGGCGGCGGCGGGGCCAGGGGTGCTGTCGGCGCAAGCGGCGCCAGCGGCGGCAGTTCAGCCCAAAGATCGGCCTCGGCGGCAGGCGTCGCCGGCTGGGCACTAGCCGTCCCGGCGATCGCCGCGGCAATACCTGCAGCCAATCCCCTCGACAACCGGAACCGGCGATTCAACAACAGCGCCCGTCCCCTGCAATTTTGCGGCATGTCGGAGGCAAACTACCGCCACCTGAACCGGTTCCACGCCGGCCGGCAATGCGTCACCAAATTCGGTCAGCTAGGCCAGGCCTCTCGCCCTGAGCAAGGCGTCCTCCAGCGGCGCGCGGCCGCGAAACGCCGCGAAAGACAGCGCCGGGTCGCGGGCATCGCCCTGCGCCAGGATCTCGCTGCGAAAGCGCGCCGCCAGCACCGGGTCGAAGATATTGCCCGCCTCGGTAAAGGCCTCGAAGGCGTCGGCATCGAGCACTTCCGACCATAGATAGCTGTAATAGGCCGCCGCATAACCGCCGTCGAAGACATGGGTAAAATGCGGCAGGCGATGACGCATCGCGATGGCGGCGGGCAGGCCGAGGCGCTCGAGTGCTGCGACTTCAACGGATTGCCAGTCGCCCAGCTGGCCGACGTGGATCTCCAAGTCGACGATCGCCGAGGCGAGGAACTCGAGCGTGGCGATGCCCTCGCCATAGGTCCCCGCCCGGCCGATCGCGGAGATCAGCGCGTCGGGCACGCCGAAACCGGCCAGCACTTCCGGGGCCGTGATCCAATGCTCCATGAACTTGCTCGGAAACTCGACGAAGTCGCGCGCCACGGAAGTGCCGGCAAGGCTGGGATAGGTCACGTCGGACAGCAGCCCGTGCATGGCATGACCGAATTCATGGAACAGCGTGCGCGCCTCGTCGAGCGACAGCCGCGTCGCTTCGCCCGGCGGCGCCGCTGCGAAATTGGCGACGGTATAGATCACCGGCTGCACCCGGCCATCGAGCTTTTCCTGGACTCGCAGCGACCCCATCCACGCCCCGCCGTGCTTTTCGGCGCGGGCGATATCGTCGGTAAAAAGCAGCCCGGCCGGGGTGCCGTCGCTGTTGGTAATCGCCCAGGCGGCGACACATGGATGATAGACCGCCAAGTCCTCGCGGCGATCGAAGCGCAGCCCGTACAGCCGCCCAGCGGCACCAAAAGCCGCCGCGCGAACCGCCTCGAGGGTCAGATGCGTCCGCACGGCAGCGCCATCAAGCGCATAGCGTGTCCGCCGCACCTGTTCGGCGTAAAATCGAACGTCCCACGCAGCAAGTTCGAACGCAGCGCCTTCGGCATCCGCAAATTCCTGCAGCTCGGCGAGCTCATCGAGCGCTCGGCCATGCGCCTTCAGCCAGACCCTTTCGAGCAGTGCCGCCGCTGCCGCCGGCGTCTTCGCCATGCTGTCGTCGAGCTTGTAATGGGCAAAGCTGGCAAAGCCGAGCAGTTCGGCGCGCTCGCGGCGGAGCGCCAGGATTTCACCGATCAGCGGCCGGTTGTCGCGATCGCCGCCATCGCAGCGGCCGGTGAAGGCGCGCCACATCGTTTCGCGCATATCGCGCCGCGCCGAAAAGCCCAGGATGTTTTCGAAGTCGCCCCGATCGAGCGTAAACAGGAACCGCCCGGGTTGACCGGCGCCTGCCGCACGCTGCGCCGCCGAAGCACAGAGGCTGTCGGGCAGGCCATCGAGGTCGGCGCGATCCAGCCACAATTCCCATTCGGCACCGGCGGCAAGGACGTTCTGCCCGAACGCCGTCGACAGCGCCTGCAGCCGCTCGTCGATCGCAGCAAATCGGGCCTTCGCTTCGCCGCCGAGCTGCGCGCCGCCGGCGATGAAACCGCGATAGCTGTTCTCGAGCAGCCGCAGCTGCTCGCCATCGAGCGCGGCCTGGTCGCGCCCATTGCAGACCGCCGCGACGCGTTCGAACAGTCGCGGGTCATGGCCGAGCGCCGTGCCGTGGCGGGTCAGCATTTCGCCGATCGCGCTCTCGATCCGGCGAATATCCGGGGTCGACTGTGCCGAAGCGAGCATCCAGAACACCCGCCGCACCTGCGCCAGTGCCGCTCCCGCGCGCTCCATCGCCGCGATGCTGTTGTCGAAATCCGCAGGTGCCGGATTGGTCGCGATCGCCTCGATCTCGGCCCGGTTCAGCGCCATTGCCGCCGTCAGTGCGGGGATGAAATCGTCCGCTGCGAACAGATCGAACCGCGGCGCACCCCATACCCCGTCCCACTCGGCAAGCAGGGGGTTGGTCAGGATGATGGTCTCTTGATCAGGCAATGGCTTCGACCTCGTCAGTGTGCACGTCGAACCGGACCAGCCGCGACGGCCCGAACGTCGTCGTCAGTGCCGTATCGGTGGCATCGCGTCCACGCGCCATCAGGATGCGACCGATCCGCGGACGATTATGCCGGGCATCGAAACACATACCATTGTCCGCCGAGATAGACATCGAACCAGGCCGAAAATCCATCGGCGCATCGACCGGCGGAATACCGATATCGCCGAGATAGCCGGTGCAATAGCGCGCCGGGATATTCATGCACCGGCACAGGGTGATCGCCAAATGCGCAAAATCGCGGCACACGCCGGTGCCTTCCTGATAGGCATCCCAAGCTGTCTTCGTCGGTCGCGCATGGTGATAGCCGAACTCGATATGACGATGGGCATAGTCGACAATGGCCTGCACGCGGGCCCAGCCCGGTTCGGTATTGCCGAACAGCGACCAGGCGACATCCGAGAGGCGATCGGTTTCGCAATAGCGGCTGCCGAGCAGGTACATCAGGATGTCGTCGGGCAGGTCGTTGACGTCGGCTTGCGGGGCACCATGGGCCTGGACATCGGGCAGACCTGAATCCTCGACGACAAAATCGCACGACAGTGTCAGGCCGCCCGGCGGCACCACGACGCGCGTGCAGGTGTTCCCGAAGGCGTCGAGATAATCGTACATCGGCACATCCGGCGCGGCGGTGATGCGGTGTACGGTCCGCAGATCCTTGTTGCGCGATGGATGGACGCTCAACATCGCCATCATCGGCGCGCTGGTATAGGTCTCGAACCTGATATCACAGCCGGCGCGTATCAGCATAAGTCGGTCGTCCTTCGGACGTCGTCGATCGTCCTTCGGACGTGCCTAACGCCCGAGAATCGAGAATGAGGTCAACGCTGACCGCCATGCCGATCTCGCTGCCGGGAAAACCGGCCCAGGTGCCCGAAAGTGGCACTGCCTGGTAAGGGTCAAGTGCGACGCCGACCCTTACCAGTCCGCGGTTGCCGACGATGCCATTGGTCGGATCGAACTCGACCCATCCCGATCCCGGCAGGAAGATGCGGACCCAGGCGTGGGTATTGCCGCCACCCAGGCGCCGGTCCCGCGCCGATGGGCTATAGACATAGCCCGAGACGAAACGTGCAGCGAAGCCGAGCGCGCGTGCCGCCTCGATCATCAGCACGGCGAAATCGCGGCAGGTCCCCTGCCGCCTGGTGATCGTTTCGGTCGGCGTCTGGGTGCCCTTTTCGTGGCGGGCCACATACATGAAGTCGCGCCGGATCGCCGCGGTCATGGCGACCAGCACCGCCATCGTTTCGATACTGACGCCGTCCGGCACGAACTGCCGCGCCCAGTTGTCGATCACGCGGTATGGGTCGAGATGCTGACGCTCGATCGACCGCAGCAGGTCCGGCATGTCCTCCGACGAATAGGTAAACGGGTAATTGTGGGCGTAATCCTCGACATGGACATCGGCGCGCGACATCGGCCGATGCTCGATCCGCGAGCGGCTGTGAATGCTCAATCGGGAGGCGCGCTCGCCGAAACGGGCGATGGCGACCGAGTTGCCGAAAACGTCCTGCAGCCAGCGCAGTTCGATCGGCTCCGGGTCGATGACGAGGCTTGATTCGAGTACGTGCTGGTCATGGCTTTCGCGCGGCCGGGTCATGATCCGGTGCTCGCCGAACGTCACGCTGCGGCGGTAGGTGTACGTCGTCAGGTGATCTATGGTCAGCACGATCATCTGGAAAGTCTTGCCGCGTGACCGACGATTCGCAACGAATATTGCTCGATGACGAATTGTCGCCCGTTGCAATCGTCAACCCGAACGGGACCTCGCCGTACCTGCTGGTCGGCGATCATGCAGGCAATGTCATCCCGAACGCGCTCGGCCAGCTAGGCGTTTCCCACGACGACCTGGTCCGCCACATCGCCTGGGACATCGGCACCGAAACGCTGGGTCGCAGCCTCGCCCACCATCTCGACGCAGTCTTCATCCGCCAGGTTTATTCGCGGCTGGTCATCGACTGCAACCGTGACCCTGACGCAGCCGGGGCGATGCCGGCCGAAAGCGACGGCACTGCAATCCCCGGCAATATCGGCCTCGACGATGCCGCGCGCCGGCGCCGGGTGGCCGAGATCCACGAGCCCTACCAGGCTGCCATCGCGTCGGCACTCGCACCTGCACACATGCTGGTGTCGCTGCACAGCTTCACGCCGCGCATGGGCGGCGCCGACCGGCCATGGGACATCGGCATCCTCCACGCCGGCCATAACGACACGCTTGCGCTGCGCCTGCTCGGCTGGCTTGAAGCCCGGTCGGGGCTGACGATTGGTAACAACGAGCCATATCGTATGGATGGGACCGATTATACGGTACCGCGTCATGCCTTTGCCGCGGAGCGGCCCTATGTCGAGCTCGAGGTTCGGCAAGACCTGCTCGCTGACCCGGTGCAAAATGCCCGGATGGCTGCGCTGCTGGCGGAGGGCATGTCCGAACTGGCATACCGAATGCAACCGGGTGTTCGATACGATAGGTAGCATTGCGCCGTTGGCGGCGGCAGAAAGCGCGCGCAAAGGGGAGCCTCATGCCCAGTCTGTTCGATCCCATCACCATCGGCGCGATCGAGGCGCCTAACCGCATCTTCATGGCGCCGCTGACCCGCATCCGCGCCACGGGCGACCATGTGCCGACCGAGATCATGATCGAATACTATCGCCAGCGCGCCAGCGCCGGTCTGATCATCGCCGAAGCCATGGGCATCAGCCGGACGGGGCTTGGTTGGCCGAATGCGCCGGGCATCTGGACCGCCGAACAGGTCGAGGCGTGGAAGCCGATCACCGATGCCGTCCACGCCGCCGGCGGACGCATCATGGCGCAGTTGTGGCACATGGGCCGGCTCGCCCGTCCCGATACGACAGGCCAGGAATCGATCTCGTCGTCGCCGGTGCGCGCGCCTTATGCGGTGCCCGAGAAAAATCCCTATGGCACGCCGCGGGCCGCGACCCTCGACGACATCCGCCAGACGATCGACGATTATGCCAGCGCCTCCCGCAACGCCATCGCCGCCGGCTTCGACGGCGTCCAGGTCCATGGCGCCAATGGCTATCTCATCGACCAGTTCCTGCGCGATGGCGTCAATGCGCGAGGTGATGAATATGGCGGCCCGCCCGAGAACCGTACCCGGCTGATGCGCGAAGTAATGGAGCGCGTCGTCGCCGAAGTTGGTGCCGATCGTACTGCTATCCGGCTCTCGCCCAACGGCGAATCGCAAGGCACCGACGACAGCGACCCCGAGGCTGTGTTCCTGCCGGCGGCAAGGATCCTCGACGGCCTCGGTATCGCCTTTCTTGAACTGCGCCAGCTGACGCCGGACAGCAGCTTCGGTTCGTCGGCCGTTCCCAAGCTCGGCGCCAAAATCCGGAAAATCTTTACTGGTCCGCTGGTCCTGAACCAGGAATATACCTTCGAAAATGCCCAGGCCGATCTGGACGCCAGCCTCGCCGACGCTGTGTCATGGGGTCGGAAATATATCGGCAACCCCGACCTCGTCGAACGTTTCCGCACCGGCGCACCGCTGACCGAGGACAACCCCCGGAAATGGTATTCGAGAGGCCCCGAAGGCTATACCGACTACCCCGCGCTGGGGACCACGGCACCCTAGCAGCCTGCAGTCGCCGACGACGTGGCGTTACCGTTCGCTATCTGTGCTATAGCGTACACAGTCGTGAATTGGGTCAAATCCTTTGGAACAGCGAAGCATCGGTAACAGCTTGCTCCAGAGGATGCCGTCGGCGGACTTTGCGGCGCTCGCGGGCCATTTCCGCCGCATCGAACTTCCTGTCCGCCTGCAATTGCACGAGGCCGGCCGCAAGATCGATCATGTGTTCTTCCCGGAAGACGGCCTGGTATCGATCGTGGCCGTTCGCCTCGATGGTGCGTCGGGTGAAGTCGGCCTTTTCGGTCGTGAAGGCATGTCCGAGACGGCCACGGTGCTGGCGACCGATTATTCCCCGCACGAGGCCTATGTCCAGATTGCGGGAACCTCGGCCATCAAGCTCCCCGTCGCGCTGCTCAACGACGTCATGGCATCGAGCCCGACGCTCCACCATTATCTCCTTCACTATGTCCAGGCCATGATGGTGCAGCTGTCGAGCACGATCGCCGCAAGCAACCTGTCGATCGAGCAACGGCTCGCGCGCTGGCTGCTGATGTGCCACGACCGGGTCGACGGTGACGACCTGCGCGTCACCCATGAGTTTCTCGGCATGATGCTGGGCGTTCGGCGGGCCGGCGTGACCGTCGCACTCGGCAAGCTTGCGGGGCGCGGGCTGGTAACCAACCACCGTTCGGATATCCGGATGCTCGATCGCTCGGGCATGGAGGCGCTGGCGGCCGGCGGCTATGGTCTCGCCGAAGCCGAATATGAACGATTGATCGGCTGTCCGCTCGACCGGGGCAAATCGGCGAGGCTGGCTGCCTGACCCGCGTTGCGCGGACATTGTCCCTCGGTTCAGCCGCGCCCGCGTAGCCTGCCAAACAGGCTGGCGTCCGAAAGGATGACTTTCGCCGCGTTGTGGCCGGGCGCGCCGGTCACGCCGCCGCCCGGATGAGTACCGGCCCCGCACATGTACAGGCCCTTCAGAGGCCCGCGGTAGCCGCCATGGCCGAGCACCGGGCGCGCCGCCCATAGCTGGTCGATCGACATGGCACCATGCATGATGTCGCCGCCAACGAGGCCGAATTTGCGTTCGAGATCGAGTGGTGAGTGGATCTGCCGCGCGATCACCGAGGCCTTGAAGCCGGGCGCATAGGTTTCGACGGTGTCGATGATGAGGTCGGCGGCGGCCTCGCGCTCATTGTCCCAACTGCGGCCGTCCGGAAGCTCGGGAGCAAATTGCTGGCAGAACAGGCTGGCGACGTGCTTGCCCACCGGCGCAAGACTGTCGTCGACGATCGACGGGATCAGCATCTCGACGATCGGCGCCTTCGCCATGCCGAGCGCCTTGGCGTCGGTGAAGGCCTGGTCCATGTAATCGAGCGTCGGGGCGATGATGATGCCCGATTGCAGGTGCGGGCCGGGGCCGGGCAGGCAGGTGAAATCGGGCAACGCCGACAGCGCAACGTTCATCCGGAACGTGCCCGAGCCGGTCTTGAATGCACGGATGCGGCGCAGGAAATCGGCCGGAAGCTCGGACGGATCGAACAGGCGTTCGTAGAGCAGGCGCGGGCCGACATTGGCGATCACCCGTTTGCCGAGGACTTCCTCGCCGCTTTCCACCAGCACGCCGACGGCGCGGTCACCATCGACAAGCACGCGCGACACCGGTGCTTCGAGGCTGATTTCGACGCCGAGGTCAGCGCAGACCCTCGCCATGATCTGCGTGATCGTGCCCATGCCGCCGACGCTATGGCCCCATGCGCCCTTCTTTCCGTTCACTTCGCCAAAGACATGGTGGAGCAGGACATAGGCCGACCCCGGGGTGTCGGGGCTGGCATAATTTCCGACAACGGCGTCGAAGCCGAAACCCGCCTTGACGGCTTCGCTTTCAAACCAGCCGTCGAGCACGCTGCGGGCGCTTTTGGTGAACAAATCCAGCACGTCGCGCTGTTTTTCGATCGACAGGCGCGACAGCGGGCGGCCTTGTTTCACGGCGGCGATCATCGCGCCGAGACCGTCGCCGAGATTGGGCGGTGCCTGCATCGACAACGAGCGCAGCACGTCGGCGACAGCCTCGAGCGACTGGTAATAGTGCGGCAGGATATCGGCGTCGTGCTGGCTGAACTTGCGGAACTCGGCCTGGGTGCGTTCAAGACCGCCGCCGATGAGCAGCGAGCGGCCATCGGGTTGCGGCAGGAAGTTCGACACCGGACGCTCGATGACCCGATAGCCGTGTTCGACCAGCTTCATGTCGGCGATGACTTTGGGGTTGAGCAGGCTGACCGTGTAGCTGGCGATGGAATTGCGAAAGCCTGGGTGGAATTCCTCGGTCACCGCGGCGCCGCCGACGATCGCGCGGCGTTCGAGAATGCGGACCTTGAGCCCGGCGCGGGCGAGATAGAAGGCGCAGACCAGGCCGTTATGGCCGCCGCCGACGATCACGGCGTCGTATTTCGGCGTCATGTCATGACTGCCGCAGCGTGCCGGCAAGGATCGACATCATCGATGAGCGCCGTATGGCTGGTGATCCGCAAAAAATGGTGACCCCTACGAGAATCGAACTCGTGCTTTCGCCGTGAGAGGGCGACGTCCTAACCGCTAGACGAAGGGGCCGCTGCGGAGCGCGGAGATGGCCCGCAATTGTGGCAAAGTCAAGCGGCCCGCGCCGGCCGGGCCTCGCGTTCGGCCTTGAGGGCCTCGGCGATCAGGAAGGCTAGCTCGAGGCTCTGGCTGGCGTTGAGACGCGGATCGCACTGGGTCTGGTAACGGTCGGCAAGGCCTTCGTCGGTGATCGCGATGGCGCCGCCGGTGCATTCGGTGACATTTTGTCCGGTCATTTCAACATGGATACCGCCGGCGTGGCTGCCTTCGGCGCGGTGGACGGCGAACACGCTTCTCACTTCGGCAAGGATGCGGTCGAATGGACGCGTCTTGAGCCCGCCGACGGCCTTGACGGTGTTGCCGTGCATCGGATCGCACGACCAGATGACCCGGCGGCCCTCCTTTTGCACGGCGCGGATCAGGCGGGGCAGGCTGGCCTCGACCTTGTCATGACCGAAACGCGTGATCAGCGTCATGCGGCCGGGAATGTTGGCTGGATTGAGCGTGTCGAGCAGGCGGAGCAGATCGTCGGGCTCGGTGGTCGGCCCGCACTTGAGGCCGAGCGGGTTGCCGACACCGCGCAGGAACTCGACGTGAGCCGATCCGGCGAAACGCGTGCGATCGCCGATCCAGAGCATGTGCGCCGAGGTATCGTACCAGTCGCCGGTCAGAGAATCCTGCCGAGTCATCGCCTGTTCGTAGCCGAGCAGCAGCGCTTCATGGCTTGTGAAGAAGCTGGTGCCCTTCAGTTGCGGCACGGTTTCCGGTGAGATTCCACAGGCTTCCATGAAATCTAGCGCTTCGCCGATGCGGTCGGCAAGAGCCTTGTACTGGTCGGACCAGAGCGAGCGCCCGGTGAAATCGAGGTTCCATTTGTGAACCTGGTGGAGGTTGGCATAGCCGCCGCTGGCGAAGGCCCGCAGCAGGTTGAGCGTCGCTGCCGACTGCATGTAACCGGTGCGCATGCGTTCCGGGTCGGGGGTGCGGGCCTTTTCGTTGAAGGCGATGTCGTTGACATTGTCGCCGCGATAGCTGGGCAGCGAGACGCCGTCCTGCTCCTCGAAATCACCCGAGCGCGGCTTGGCGAACTGGCCTGCCATGCGGCCGACCTTCACGACCGGCATTTTCGATGCAAAGGTCAGGGTGACGGCCATCTGCAACAGGACGCGGAAGGTGTCGCGGATATTGTTGGGGTGAAAATCCGCAAAGCTTTCAGCGCAGTCGCCGCCCTGGAGCAGGAAAGCCTTGCCCGCCTCGACATCCGCCAGCTGTGCGGTCAGGTCGCGCGCTTCGCCGGCAAAAACCAGCGGCGGGTAGGACTTCAGCTCGGTTTCGACTTTGGCCAGTGCCTCGGCATCGGGATAGGTCGGGAGCTGGCGGGCCTCGTGGGCGCGCCAGCTTGTCGGGGTCCAGTGGTGTGCGGTCGTCATTATGCAGTCCCTTTGCCCCTTTGGGACGCCGCTTTCAAGACAGCGTAATTTACTTCATCAAAACAAGTTCTTCGCTCATGGTGGGGTGGAGTGCGACGGTGTCGTCGAACTGTGCCTTGGTCAAACCAGCCTTGATGGCGATGGCGACCGCTTGCAATATCTCGGGTGCGTCCGGGCCGATCATATGGGCGCCGACGACCTTGTCGGTGGCGACATCGACGATGAGCTTATAAAGGGCGCGCTCGTTGCGGCCGGCTAACACATTGCGCATGGGGCGGAAATCGGACGTGAACACCCGGACGTCGCCGAGCGTGTTGCGCGCCTGGGACTCGGTCAGGCCGACGCTGCCGAGCGGCGGGTTGGAGAAGACCGCGCTGGGCACGGCGTTGTAGTCGACGCGCCATGGCTTGCCGCCGAAAACGCTGTCGGCAAAGGCGTGACCTTCGCGAATAGCGATTGGAGTCAATTGGATACGGTCGGTTACGTCGCCGACGGCGTAGATGTGCGGGACGCTGGTACGGCTGTCCTCGTCGACGCGGATGGCGTGGCGGTCGTCGAGGTCGACGCCGGCGGCTTCGAGGCCGAGGCTTTCGACATTGGGGCGCCTGCCGATGGCCCAGAGGAACTGGTCGGCTTCGATCGGGTCGTTGTCATGGATGTTGATGCGAATGCCGGTGTCCGTCTTTTCAAGGCTTTCAAGGCCACAGTTAAATTTGAAATTCAGCCCCTTGGCCATCGAGATGGTCAGCAGGCGGTCGCGCAGCGCCGGGTCCCAATCGCGCAATATGGTGTCGCCGCGGTTGAGCAAGGTTACGTGCACGCCGAATTCATGAAAGATTCCAGCAAACTCATTGGCGATATAGCCGCCGCCGGCGATGACGAGACGCTTGGGCAGGGTTTCGAGGTGGAAAACCTCGTTCGAGGTGATGCCGAATTCGGCGCCGGGCAGCGCCGGAGTCAGCGGCCGAGCGCCTGTCGCAATTAGGATATGCCTTGCCGTAATGCGCTCGCCGCCGACGTCTAGTGTGTGCTGATCGACGAAGGTGGCGCGTACCGGATAGACGGTTACGTTGTGCGATTCCAACGTGTTGAGATAGATTCCGTTAAGCCGGTCGACCTCGCCGAGGACGTTGTCGCGTAGCGTCGGCCAGTCGAAACTACGGTCGCCGAGCTGCCAGCCGAAGCGGCGGGCGTCGACGAGATCCTCGGCGAAATGGGCGCCATAGACCAGCAGTTTCTTGGGGACGCAGCCGCGGATGACACAGGTGCCGCCGACGCGGTATTCCTCAGCGACGGCGACTTTGGCGCCGTGGCCGGACGCGATGCGTGCGGCGCGGACGCCGCCGGAGCCGGCACCGATGACGAACAGGTCGTAGTCAAACTCGGACATTTCGGGATCTTTCCGGGATGGCCGACGGTACGCGGCCGGTACTTCGAGAACAATTTCATGCCCGAGATAGGGAGTTGGCGGGGTGAAATCCAATCGATTTGGGACATCGCCGTTATCGAGTTACCTGAATGGCGGTCCCACCGGCTTGCCGTCCACAAAAAGCTGGCGTTGCGGGATGTCGCGGATCTCGGTCTTGCCGGCGCGGATCGCGGCGTCGACAGCCGGATCGCGCCTGGCGGTCATGTCGGTGCTGCCGGTCGTGTCCAATTGCCACTTGCCGTCTCCACCGAGATTCAGCCGGCGCGCCTGCTGCGAGGTCGCGGCATCGCCGAGCACGGTGGAGGCCGTGCCTTCGAGAATGACAACGCACGGCACGGCCGCGTTCCAGCACAAGCCCTGGCCGACGATGAGATCGAGCAGCGCGGGTGGCATTTTGACGGTGGCCGGGATGACGACCAGATTGCGGCCGATTTCGCCGCGTCGGTCGATTTGTCCGCTGGCCGTGCCGAGGTCGTAGCGCGACTTGCTGGCCTGAGCCGATAGCGCGGCCTTGCGGATTGCCGGATCGGGGCTTTTGGCGAGGCGGGCGAGGGCGGTTCGGCCGGCGGCGCCATAATCGTAGCGCAATGCCCGCCAGTCGAATTCGGCGGCGCTGGTGCTGCCGCGTTCGAGCCGGGCGACCTGGCTATGCGCCGAGATGGCGCCGAAATCGATAAGCGGTGTCGCCAGCAGAAGCGCCGCGGCGCACAGGGCGAGGCCGAGGTGGAGGTTGCCGCGGCGGATGAGCGCCATCCAGTTGCCGCGACCGGCCACGGGCGCGAAGAAATAAGCGGCGGCATAGGCGGCCGCGATGATGGTGAAAGTCAGCGCCCATAGCCGGTCGGGGGTGACGCCGTACTGGGCGATGCGAACGCCGGTCGAGACGGCGGCGATGACGGCGAGCACCGGCAGCGTTGCCGACAGTGCCAGCGCCGACCAGCGGAGGATTTTGCTGCGGGCTTCCTCGGCCGGCGCGTCGCCGGTCACGGCGTTGAGGAGGACGAGTGCGGCGATCGAGCAGCCGAGCATGATCGGGGTTGCCGAGCGGGTGGCGCTCCACAGGATTTCGATGCCGGTGAAGGGCAGCGCGGCGACGAAGCCGACAAGGCCGATGGCGAGTGCGGGGGCGAGGACCGCCAGCACGGTGGTGACGACGCGCTGCAGCGTGCCGAGGATGGCGTCGCGGTCACGCAGAAGCCCGATGCCGGCCCCGAGCGCGGTGCCGGAAAGCATATAGGCGAACCAGCGTTGCTCGATGAGGTGGCGGAGCGCATCGATGCCGATCAGGTGGAACAGCGCGGCCAGCAGGAAGACCAGCAGCCAGGTAATGCCGAGAAAGGCGAAGCTGGTGAACCAGAGCACGAGGTTGGTCCGGGCGCGGTTGTGCGCGGCGGGGTAGGGGATGTGCCAATGAAAGTGGGCGGGGGGTTCGGGCTGCGCGTTGCGGTCCAGGCCGGTTTGCGCTTCGCGCCAGGCCTGGAACAACGGCGTCGCGATGGCGATGGCGAGTGCGGCGCAGACGAGGCGCCAGACGCTGACGTCGTCGCCGAAAGCCGGGCCGCCCTGCAGGACGACACCGGCGGCGATGAGCCCGGCGACGATGGCGAAACCGGCGCTCCACAATGGCCGGGTGCGTTCGACGACATTGGCGAGGGCGAGGGCGGCGACGATGGCGAAGACGGCGATGGCGAGGCGCGTCGTGCCGGGGTTGTTGAGGTCGCCGGGAAGGATGGCGTTGCAGGCGAGGCCGACTGCCGCGCCGAGAAGGGCGAGGCCCCAGGTGCGGAGGGGCCAGATCTGCGGGGGTACGGCGGGGGTGGTCATTGCGCCAGCTTAATGGTTATCCGGTGGTAGAGAAGCGGATATTGCCTTGGCTACGACGTTCGGGAGATGGGCCCCGGCCTTCGCCGGGGTGACGATCTGAATTGGGGTGACGGCTGGGAGGGCTCGTCGCCGCTTTAGCGCAGCGCTGCGGCCGCTTTCGCCAGCACCGAGCTGCCTTGTGCGGCGGCGGCGACGCGGGGGCTGCCGCCGAGCATGCTGCATTCCATGCAGGTGGCCTGCATCGTCGGGCCGTTGGCCATTGCCTGCAGGTCGCCGACGGCGGCGAACAGCTTCATCCGCGAGCCGGCAGCGAGCTTGGCGAAGGGGTCGCGGCTGGCTTGTTCCTGTTCCTCGCCGGAGCCCATGAAGCCCGAGAGCAGCGCCACGAACGGCGATTGCTGGCGCTCGATATCGACGGTGCGGACATCCCCCTTGATGCCGGCGCGGGCAGCGGCGGCGGCGACGGCGGCATCGAGCCCGCCCAGCTTGTCGACAAGCTTCAATTGCAGCGCGGTGTCGCCCGACCAGACGCGGCCCTGGCCGATGCGATCGACCTCGGCCACCGGCAGCTTGCGCGCCGTCGCGACCAAAGTCGTGAAGCGGCGATAGATGTCCTCGACGCTGGATTGCAGGATGACGCGGGTTTCGGGCGACAGACCGCGCAGGATATCGGGCTCGCCCGAATAGGGTGTCGACTTGACGCCGTCGGCGCCGATGCCGAGTTCGGTCAGGGCGCGGTTGAAACTGGGAATGATGGCAAAGACGCCGATCGAGCCGGTTATCGTCGAAGGCTGGGCGAAGATCTCGTCGGCGGCGGTCGCCACCCAATAGCCGCCCGAGGCGGCGACCGGCCCGAACGACGCGACGATCGGCAGGCCGGCCTTTTTGGCGTCGATCAGTGCCTGGCGGATGGTTTCCGACGCCAGCACCGAGCCGCCGCCGGAATCGACGCGCACCACGAGTGCCTTGATGTCGCTGTCGTCGGCGATGGCCCGGGCAATGGCGCGGGCGATGGTGGTGCCGCCGGCGGTGCCGCGCGGTGCCTCGCCGTCGACGATGTTGCCGGTGACATAGACGATGCCGACAGCGTCGCCGCCGGCGGGCACGACCGATTGCGTCGCCGCACTGTAGCGGTCGAGAGTCAGGCCGTTGAAGGTGCCGAAGCTGCGCTGTTCGCCTTCGCCGACGAGCTTGACCATCGCCGCGTCGAAATCGCTGCGCGTGCCAATGGTGTCGACCAGCCTGGCGTCGAGCGCTGCCTTGGCCTGGTCGCCGCCGGCGGCACCGAGGCGCTGCGGCATCTGCGCGATAAAGGCGTTGATGTCGGCGCCGGGGCGGACGATCTTCACGTCACGGATGAAACTGGCCCACAGGCTGTCGACGAGCGCCTGGTTGGCGGCGCGGGCCTCGGGCGAGCTGTCGCCGCGGGTAAAGGGTTCGACCGCGGCCTTGTAGGTGCCGACCTTGAAAACGTTGACGTCGACGCTGAGCTTTTCGAGTGCCTTGGCAAAATACAGGTTGGTGCCGCCGGGGCCGGTCACCAACACGCCGCCGAGCGGATTGAGCCAGATGCTGTCGGCCTGCGCCGCGAGGTAATAGCCGGCATCGGTGTAGGCGGTGGCATAGGCGTGGACGGGCTTGCCGGCTTTGCGGAATTTCTGAATGGCGGCGCCGATCGACTGGAGATTGGCCTGGCCGGCGCCGACGAATGTATCGAGATCGAGGACCAGCACCTTTATGCGGCTGTCGGTAGTAGCGTTTTCGATCGCCTTGATGATGTCGCGCGCCTGGCGCTGGCTGCCGATATTGCTGCCGGTGACAAGCTGGAAGGCGCTTTGCTCGGCAGCCTGGTCGACGATGCCGCCATCGAGGTTGAGCACGAGTGCGCTGCCACCGGGCACGCTGAGCGCCGCGCGGCTGTTGAGCACCGTCCAGAGCAGGCCGAAAAACAGCAGCAGAAGCAGCAGGACGAGCAGGTCCTTGACGCCGACAAGAACGCGCCATGCAGTGCGGACAATGGTCATCAAACGGCCTTGGGCAAGATCATCCCTTCGTCATAGCGGCGGGGCAGGTCGTTCCGCAACTGTGTTGTCCGGGCAAATCACCGCAGTGATTGCCCGGACGCAGCCTGTGGTCAGCCGAAAGTCAATTCGACGAGCTTGGTCGGTGTTGCCCGGCAAAAGGTCGGGATGGTGCGGTTTTCGTCAGGATAGACGGCAACAAGCTGGAAACGAAAGCGGTAGCCGCCGTTGCCGGCCTCGATATCGTCGAGACGATCGAGGCGGATTTCGGAACCACCGGTCGCGCCGATCTGCTTTGCCGCTTCGGTGAGGCAGGTGTTGAGCGACGGCCGCGCCGATGGCGTGACGCCGCCGGTGTTGGCGCTAATACGCGCCGGACCCTGGTTGGTCGCAGGCGGTTGGAACGGCTGCTGCGGCAGCGGCGCTGCGGTGTTGCCGGATTGCGGTGCGGATTTGTTGTTTGAGTTGGCCAGCAGCGCCACGAGCCCGGCGGCAACGACGACGCCGCCGATGATGACTCCCGCCGAGGGACCGCCGCCGCCGTTGTTGTTGCCGCCGCCGTAACCCGAGCGGGTCTGGAAATCGGCCCGGCAGCCATTGTTGACCCAGATCAGATTGGGACGGAAGCCCCACGTCCGGCCCTGGACGCATTGGCCGCCGCGGACGCGGACGAGCCGGACGCCGCCGCGGGTATCGGCGCGGCATTCACGGTAGCGGTAGTCCTGCGATGCGCAGCGGATGGTGTTGCCGTTCCAGTTGCCGCCATAGCCCGGATAGATTGGCGGCTGGATGGCGATCGGAGGCCGGGGTGGGCGGGGCGGCTGGATCACTGGCCGAGGTGGCTGGATTACTGGCCGAGGTGGCTGGATTACCGGCCGGGGTGGCTGGATTACCGGCCGGGGTGGCTGGATAACTGGCCGGGGTGGCTGTGTCGGCGGGCGCGGCCGATCGGGATTTACAGGCGGCTGAGGACGGTTGGGATCTAGCGGCGGCCGGGGCGGCTGGACCTGTGGTCTTTGCATGCGATCGGTCGGTGCGACAGGGGTCTGTGCCAGCGCCGGGACGGTGGCGGCGACCTGGGCAACGACCATCGCGGCAGCGCTGAAGAGATTGACGAATTTGCGCATTGAATTCTTCCTCAAGACTATTTCGGTCAGTTCGCGATAAAACGCGCGCGGCAGCCGTTATTGACCCAGACGCCGTCGCGATCATAGCCCCAGCTGCGACCCTGGATACACTCGCCGCCGATGACCTGGTTGATGCGGACGCTGTTGGCGCCGGCGATCGGGCAGCGCGCGGGGCGGTAGTTCATGCTGCCGCAGGTGATGGTGCGCGACGGGCCACCTGCACCGGGATAGCCGCCGCCCGGATAGCCGCCACCGGCGGTGTTATCGCCGACAAGGAATTCGGCGCGGCAACCGCCATTGACCCAGACCCCGCCGCGATCGAAGCCCCAGCTCTGGCCCTGGCGGCACGGGGTGTTGCCGAGTACCCGGCCGAGCTGGACACCGCCGCGGGTATCGACGGGGCAGCGAACCTGGCGGTAGTCCTGGCTCTCGCAGCGGATCGTGCGGGCGCTGTTGCCGCCGCCGGGATAGCCTCCGCCGGGATAGCCGGGACCGGGGTAGCCGGGGCCGGACCCGTTGCCGCCGCCATAGCCGTTGACGGTGACATCGAAGACGGCGCGGCAGCCGTCGCTGACGAAGACGCCCTTGCGATTGAAGCCCCAGGTCTGGCCTTGGATGCACTGGCCGCCGAGCTGTTGGACGACGCGGGCAACGAGGGCGCCGGGGACGCTGCACGCAGCGGGCTGGTAATTACGGGATTCGCAGCGGATGCGCTGGTTCTCGGGCGCCGGGCGCCGGGCGCTGGGCCGCCGCCGGCGTGACAAAGGCAATGCTCGCGAGGATTGCGCCGGAAATGGCGAGGGCAATCCGGTACAGCATCGATGGTCTCCCCGGGACCGGCAACGAATTGCCGCGTTGATGCGCTTGCGCAAGGAGCTTGTCGAGAGGGATACAATTGAATGCGTCGCCCGGCGGCGGTGTCAGAGATTGATCTGGCGCCCGGCGGCACCGGCGGTCTCGACGGAGAACTGCCAGGCGACACGGCCCGAACGGGCGCCGCGGCCGGTAGCCCAGGCCAGGGCGGCGTGCGGGTCGAAGGGCAGGCCGAGCGCGCCGGCATAGTTGCGGCAGATCGCCAGGTAGGTCGGCTGGTCGCAATTGTGAAAGCCGAGCCGCAGCCCGAAGCGGTCGGCGAGCGCGAGGCGATCGTCGGTGACGTCACGCATGTTGACGGCGTTTGCGTCAGGGTGGGCGTCGTTCTCGGCCATGCTGCGCGGCACGAGGTTGCGGCGGTTCGAGGTGACCGCGAGCCGGATGTGCTCGGGGCGCGCCATGACGCCGCCGTCGAGCAGCGAGCGCAGGGCGTGGACCTTGCCGTCGTCGCCGTCGAGCGACAGGTCGTCGAGAAAGATGGTGAAGCGGCGGTCCGTCGCGGCGAGGCGGGTGAAGAGGCGGGGCAGGGTCTCGAGATCGGGCTGGGCGACCTGGACGAGTGCGATGTGTTCGTTGTCGGCGGCGAGGCTGGCGTGCACAGCGCGGACGAGCGAGCTTTTGCCCATGCCGCGGGCGCCCCAGAGCAGGACGTCATGGGCAGGCAGGCCGGCGGCGTGGCGGCGGGCGTTTTCGAGGAGGTTGGCGCGCTGGGTGTCGACGCCGGCATAGAGCGCGAGGGGCGCGCTGCGCGGCGGCGGTACGGCGGCGAGGCCAGCGGCGGTCCAGACGAACCAGTGGCCATGGGCGGGATCGGCGTCGGTGATGGGCGGCGACAGGCGCTCGAGGGCGGCGGCGATGCGGAGCAGGGGGTCGGTCATGCCGGGTGTCTAGACATAAAATCGCGTATTGGCACCAGCACGCGCATAAACCGTTTCGATAGTGTTACAATGTAAGGTCGGTTAATTAATAGAAGCAGGGGAGAAACAAGATGGCATCGCAGCCACCAACGGTTGTCGGACAGGCTACCAATCGTCGGTTCCAGACCGAGGCCGATCGGTATGCCGACCAATCGCGGCGCCAGGGCGAGCAATTCCAGCGCAGCCATTCGATCCACCGCGAATATAGCGACGGGACGATAAGCCGCGTGCATCGGAACGACAATGTACGCGATGGGCAGCAGTTCGAACATGTCATCGGCGGCTGGAACGCGGATGGCGTCTACCGGGGCCGTCAGCATTGATACCGATGCAAGGTTGTCGCGGTCACAACGCGGCAGTTCGAATGCGCGTTGTGACCGCGACGTGGACGAAACGCCGCCCTTGGTGGTTAGTTGCATTGAATTGTTACAGCTGCATCACATATGATGGCGGGGTGTACCGGCCGTTGCACCTTGCGTCTCGACAAGCTAGAGCGCGCAGCTTGACATGAACGGTCCCTTGGCCAGGACCCCCACGAAAGCCTGAACCGATGTTTGCATCCCCGGCCTATGCTCAAGCGGCAGGTGCTGCAGGCGGCGGCGCCCTTGCGGGCCTGATCGCCTTTGTCCCGTATATCGCCATCTTCGCGATCTTCTATTTCCTGATGATCCGGCCGCAGCAACGGCGCGCCAAGGACCACCGGGCGATGATCGAAGCCGTGAAAAAGGGCGATGAAGTCGTTACCGGCGGCGGGCTGATCGGCAAGGTCATCCGCGTCAACGACGGCGAGATCGAGATCGAGCTGTCGCCGCAGGTCAAGGTCCGCGCGCTCAAGGGCACGCTTTCGGACGTGCGCACCAAGACGCTTCCGGCCGCTGCCAACGACGTCAGGGCGTAAGCGCCTTGCTCGATTTTCCGCAGTGGAAAGTCTGGTCGATCGCAGCGACGATCTTCTTCGGGTTCCTGTTTGCCGCGCCGAATTTCCTGACCGAACAACAGGCGGCGAGCCTGCCGTCGTGGGTGCCGTCGAAGCAGTTGAGCCTCGGGCTCGATCTGCGTGGCGGCTCGCATTTGATGCTCGAGGCGTCGACCGACGACGTTCGCAAGACCAAGCTCGAGACGCTCGAGGAGACCGTGCGCAGCGAATTGCGGCAGGTGCCGGGCGGGGCGGTGGCGTTTACCGACATGTCGACGTCGGGCGGGCAATTGAGCCTGGTAGTGACCGACCCGGCGCGGATCGATGCCGCGGTTGAGGCGCTGCGCAAGGTTACCCAGCCGATCGGCGGACTTGGCGGGGCGCGCGATGTCGAAGTGACGGTAGCGGGCGACAGCCGCATCGTGCTGACTGAAACCGATGCCGGCGTGGCGGCGTCGATCGACAATGCCATGGCGCAAGCGGTCGAAGTCATTCGCAAGCGCATCGATGAACTGGGGACGCGGGAGCCGACGATCGTTCGGCAGGGCCAGAACCGCATTGTCGTGCAGGTGCCGGGGTTGCAGGATCCGGCGGCGCTGAAGGCGTTGCTCGGCAAGACCGCCAAGCTCGAATTCAAGCTGGTCGACGTCAATGCGGATGCGGCCGAAGTCGCTGCCGGCCGGGCCCCTCCGGGCAGCCAGATATTGCCGATGCTCGATGGCGGGTCGATCGCGGTGCGGCGCCGGGCGATCATCAATGGCGACCAGCTCGTCGATTCGCAGGTGAGCCAGGACCAGAACGGCTCGCCGGCGGTGAGTTTCCGGTTCGATTCGACGGGTGGACGGCGGTTTGCCCAGGCGACGCGCGACAATGTCGGCAAGCCGTTCGCCATCGTGCTCGACGGCAAGGTAATCTCGGCGCCGAACATCAACGAGCCGATCCTTGGCGGATCGGGCATTATTTCGGGCAGCTACACGGTCGCGACCGCCAATGAGCTGGCGATCCTGCTGCGGTCCGGCAAGCTGCCGGTGGAACTGAAGGTCGTCGAGGAACGCACCGTCGGGCCGGACCTCGGAGCGGATTCGATCCGCGCCGGGACCATCGCCGCGATCGTCGCGGTGCTCGCGGTTTCGCTGATCATGGTCACCGTCTATGGCCGGTTCGGCGTTTATTCGGTGATCGCGCTGATCGTGAACGTCATCCTCATCCTGGGTGTGATGTCGGGAGCGGGTTTCACGCTGACGTTGCCGGGTATTGCCGGGCTGGTGCTGACCATCGGGGCCGCGGTCGACGCCAACGTGCTGATCAACGAGCGCATCCGCGAGGAGCAGCGCAAGGGCAGGGGAGTCATTCCCTCGGTCGAGGTCGGTTTCCGCGACGCGACGCGGACGATCTGGGACGCCAACAGCCTGAATATCATCGTCGCCGTGATCATGTTCATCTTCGGGTCGGGGCCGATCAAGGGCTTTGCCGTGGTGTTGTCGATCGGTATCGCGACATCGGTGTTCACCGCGGTGACGCTGGTGCGGTTGATGGCGTCGCGCTGGCTGTTCAAGGCGCGGCCGTCGGTGCTGGTGATATGACGGGACTGGATTTCGCATGCCGTTGAAGATCATTCCCGACAACACCAACATCGGTTTTGTCCGCGCGCGCTTCATCGCGTTCGCGCTGACCATCGCGCTGACGCTCGGCTCGCTGGCGCTGCTTTATACGCGTGGGCTCAACCTGGGCGTCGATTTTGTCGGCGGCCTGACCATGGAAGTCGAATTCAAGGCGCCGCCGCCGCTCGACGCCCTGCGCGCCAAGGTCGACAGCCTTGGCGTCGGCACTTCGGCGCTGCAGGAATTCGGCAGCCCGCGCAACATCCTGATCCGGCTGCCGCTGCCCGAAGGCGAGCAGGGCGCGGTTCAGAAGGTCGTCGCCAAGGTCCAGAACGGCCTGAAATCCGGCTATGGCGAAGTGATGTTCCGGCGCACGGAATCGGTTTCGGGCAAGGTTTCGGCCGAGCTGATCGAATCGGGGATCTGGGCGGTGCTGCTGTCGATGGCGGCGGTGGCGCTGTTCACCTGGATCCGCTTCGAATGGTATTTCGGCGTCTCGACGGTGGTGGCGCTGGTCCATGACGTCATCGTGACTTTGGGGTTCTTTGCGCTGACACAGCTCGAGTTCGACCTCAATATCGTCGCCGCCGTGCTGACGATCATCGGCTATTCGCTCAACGACAAGGTCGTCATCGACGATCGTATTCGCGAGAATCTGCGCAAATACCGCACCATGGATATCGGGCCGATCATCGACCTGTCGGTCAACGAGACGTTGCCGCGCACGGTGATGACGTCGGTGACGTTGCTGGCCGCACTGGCGTCGATGCTGCTGCTCGGGCCGGATGTGATCTTCGGCTTTACCGCCGCGATGATGCTCGGGATCGTGGTCGGCACGTATTCGTCGATCTTCGTGTCGTCGTCGCTGCTAATTTCGCTGGGCGTGAAAAGCCGGGCAGCGCCGGAAGTGGCGAATGCCGAGCGGGTGGTTCGGCGGTAGGCTGGTTTGGTCCCGGGCTTGATCCGGGATCAGTTTTTATCGGCGCAAAGAAGAAACTGGGTCCCGGGTCAAGCCCGGAAAGACAGTTATTCAGGGGTTGCTGTCTGCCTCAGACCAGCGTGCCGACGCCGTCGCAGCTGAGGTCGAAGGCGGCAAGGCCGGCTTCTAGGTCGGTGCTGAAGGTCGGCTGGCCGAGCATCCAGTCGGCGGCTGAATCGATTTCCTCGGTGGCGGCATCGAGCGCATCGGCCCATTCATCGGCTTCGAAGGTGCCGCGGCCGACCATGGCGAGCGCGATGACTTCGGCCTGTTCGTCTTCGGCGAGGTCGTCGACGATGGCGCGCAGCTCGATTTCGGCGGGGTTCTCGTTGCCGTCCTCGTCGAGGTCGTCCTCGATCTCGTCGAGCTGGTCGTCGTCGACCGGGTCCGAGGCATCGTCGGGATCGGTATCGGGGATGAGTGCTTCGAATTCCCGCGCGCGCTGGACGATTCGGCAAACGATTTCAACGGCGATAGTCAGTTCCATGGGGCGGGAGCCTTTCGTGCGTGCCTGTGCGGCCAACAATGCGCGACAGGCACCTATGTTCCGTCAACCCCGATGCGGTTCGATCAGACCGGCGCGGCGCAGGCGCCATAGTTGATGCACCACTGGCTCGCGAGCCCGAGCAGCACGGCGCCGGCAAGCCACAACAACTTGCCGCGGCGACTGAGTTCGGTGTTGGCGGTCATCGAGACTACTCCGCGGCGATGGCTTCGGCGGAGTTGCCGAGCAGCCTTGCCCTGCCGGCCATATATTCACGCCGCAGCCGCGCCACAAGGTCGGCGGCCGGAACGACGTCCTTGATGGCGTTGATGCCCTGGCCGCAGCCCCAGATGTCCTTCCACGCTTTTGCTTCGGTATTGCCGCCGCTGCCGAAGTTCATGGCGCTCGGGTCGCTGACCGCCAGATCGTCGGGGTCCATGCCGGCGCGGATGATCGACGGGCGCAAATAATTGCCGTGAACGCCGGTGAACAGGTTGGAATAGACGATGTCGGAGGCGACCGAGCCGACGATCATGTCCTTGTAGTCCTGCGCGGCGCGCGCTTCGGTGGTGGCAATGAACGCCGACCCCATATAGCCGAAATCGGCCCCCAGCGCCTCGGCGGCGAGCACCGACTCGCCGGTCGCCATCGATCCCGACAGCGCCAGGGGGCCGTCGAACCATTCGCGGATCTCCTGGACCAGCGCGAACGGCGAGATGGTGCCGGCGTGGCCACCAGCGCCGGCGGCGACGGCGATCAGGCCATCGGCGCCCTTTTCGACGGCCTTGCGGGCAAAGGCGTTGGTGATGACGTCGTGCATGACGATGCCGCCATAGCTGTGGATGGCCTCGTTGACGTCATAGCGCGCACCCAATGAGGTGATGATCAGCGGCACCTTGTATTTCACGCACAGCTCGAGATCGGCCATGAGGCGGTCGTTCGATTTGTGGACGATCAGATTGACCGCATAGGGAGCGTCCTGCGGGGTCAGCTCGGTGTCGAGCCGCTGCAGCCATTCCTCGAACTGGGCGATGGGCCGGGCGTTGAGGCTGGGAAAGCTGCCGATGATGCCGGCGCGGCATTGCGCCATGACCAGCTCGGGGCCGGAGATAATGAATAGCGGCGAACCGATGACCGGGATCGAAAGCCGGTTCTTGAACTGGGCGGGCATTGTCATCGTGAGATCGCTCCGGTTGACGTTTGCGGCAACCTTAACCTTCGTCGTCGAAGATGGCCACCACAGGCTTTTGGGAGGCGGCGGTGCAGGCGCGGTACATGCCGGGGGTGTTGAAGGCCCAGCCGACGCTGCCGTCGTGCCCGGCGAATATCAGGCCCCCGTCGCCGCCGAGCGCCTTCAGTTCGGCAACGATCGTCGATGCTGCGGCCTGCGGGGTTTCGCCGAGGAACCGAACGCGTGCCGAAATCTCGTGGGCGGCGCCGATGCGGATGAAATCCTCGCCCGAGCCTGTTGCCGAGATCGCCACGGCGCCATCGGCCCAGGTGCCGGCACCAACGAGGGGAGAATCGCCGATGCGACCCCAGCGCTTGCCGGTCAGCCCGCCGGTCGAGGTCGCCGCCGCGAGCTTGCCGGCGCTGTCGCGTGCCACCGCGCCGACGGTGCCATATTTGAGATTCTTGTCGAACAGCGGCTCGCCGCGCGCTGCGGCTGCCTTCATCGATTGCAGCGCCTGCCAGCGTTCCTCGGTGCGGAAATACGCCGGCTCGACTTGTTCGAGGCCCTGTTCGAGCGCGAAGATGTCGGCGCCGTCGCGGGCGAGCAAGATGTGCGGGCTGCCCTCCATGACGGCGCGCGCCGCGCCGATCGGGTTTTTGGTGCGGGTCAGCCCGGCGACGGCGCCGGCGATGCGCGCGCTGCCGTCCATGATCGCGGCGTCGAGCTCGTTGCGGCCCTCCGCGGTGAAAACTGCGCCGCGGCCGGCGTTGAACTGGGGGTCATCCTCGAGCCGGCAGACGGCGGCTTCGACGGCATCGAGCGCACTGCCGCCGTCTGCCAGGATAGCGGCGCCGGCGACCAGCGCGGCATCAAGCCCGGCGCGGAATGCCAGGCCTTCGCCGATCGAGGCCCGGGTCATGGTCCCCGAGCCGCCGTGGATCGCCAGCGACCAGGTCGAAGTCTTGTCCATGATTATCCGTCACCGATGGTAGCAGCGGGCAGATTTGAACTGCCGACCTCCGGGTTATGAATCCGGCGCTCTCACCAACTGAGCTACGCTGCCAAATGTCCAGTGAGGCGCCGCTATAGTCGGATGGCGCGCGGGCGGTCAACAGCGTTGCTGTGCCGTCGGACACGGAACGCGCGTTTGGGATGCCACCAAGCGTTGTCGCCGGGAAATGCGGCACTGTTCTTGTCGGCCCGGTTGAGGCAGAAGCCGGGCATGAGCCTTGCCGATATCGAGCCGATTCCCCTGCGCCTGGTAGATAGCGACCTTGGCGCCGCCGCCGATGCGTTCGGCGATGCGTTTGCGCGCACCGGATTTGCCGTCGTCAGCGAGCATGGCATCGCGCAAGGCGTGATTGACCGGGCGCTGGGCACGGCCAAGGCCTTGTTTGCACTGCCCGAGGCGGTAAAGGCGCAATATGTCGTCCGGGGCGGCGGGGGCCAGCGCGGGCTGACGCCGTTCGGCATCGAGGCAGCCAAGGGCGCGGCGCTGTCGGACCTCAAGGAATTCTGGCACATCGGCCGCGAACTGCCCGCCGGGCACCGGTTCGAAAGCGTCATGCCGGCGAATATCTGGCCGGCGGAGGTCGCCGATTTTCGCGAGGCGCAGCTGGCACTGTACGCGGCGCTCGATCATGCTGGGCGGCGGATGCTGCGGGCGATTGCGGTGCACCTCGGGCTCGAGCCGGAATTCTTTGCCGGGCCGGTGACGGATGGGAATTCCATCCTGCGGCTGCTGCATTACCCGCCGGTCAGCGGTGCCGAGGCCGGGGCGATCCGGGCCGGTGCGCATGAGGATATCAATGTCATCACGCTGCTGCTCGGCGCCGAGGAGGCGGGGCTGCAATTGCTGGCGCGGATCGGCGAATGGCACGATATCGCGGCGCCGCAGGGCACCCTGGTGTGCAATATCGGCGACATGCTGCAGCGGCTGACCGGGGGGCGGTTGCCGTCGACGACCCACCGCGTCGTCAATCCATCACCCGAGCGCGCCGCGGTGCCGCGGTATTCGACGCCGTATTTCCTGCATTTCGCGCCGGATTACCTGATCGAGACGATGCCCGGTGGGCCGGCTGAATATCCGCCGATCACAGCCGACGAATATCTTCGCGAACGACTTCGCGAGATCAAGCTGTTGTAACAATTCTGCTCCACACGGGCGGTTTCTTGTCGGAGAATTGAAGATGCGCTTGATCCTAGCGGCGATCCTGGTCGGCATTGGTGCACCTGTGGTGGCGGCGCCGGTGCTCGATACGCCGTTGAAGGACGAATGGTGGCAGGCCGGCGAGGCAGCGATCGACAGCCGGATCGAGGCCGTCAACCGGCCGAAGCGGGCTAAGAACGTCATCCTGATGATCGGCGACGGCATGGGCATCGCGACGATCACCGCCGGGCGCATCTATGACGCGCAATATCCGACCGATGGCTCGCCGCGGCGGACCGGCGAGGAGAACAGCCTGAGCTTCGAGAAGCTGCCGCACGTCGCGCTGGTGAAGACGTATAATACCAACGCCCAGGTCGCCGACAGCGCCGGGACGGCGAGCGCGATGAATACCGGGGTGAAGACGCGCATCGGCTATATCAATTTCGGCCAGAACCAGACGGCGGCCGATTGCGCGACACCCGACAAGCTGCCGCGAACGATTGCCGAGATCGCCAAGCGGCAGGGCATGGCGGTCGGTATCGTGACGACGACGCGGATCACCCATGCGACGCCGGCGGCAGTCTACGGGCACGAGCCGAACCGCAACTGGGAGGGGTCGGACAAGGCCTATTCGTCGGAAGCGCACAAGGATTCGTGTCCGGACCTGGCCAGCCAGCTGGTCGATTTCAAGCCGGGCGGCGGGCTTGACCTGGCGCTTGGCGGCGGGGCCGGGCGGTTCCTGCCGATCAGCGCCGGTGGCCTGCGCGACGATGGCGTCAATCTGGTGACCAAGTGGCAGGGGCGGTTTACGGGCGGTCGCTATGTGTCGGACGCCGCCGGATTTCGCGCGCTCAAGCCGGGTGCGCCGGGGCCGGTGCTCGGGCTGTTCGCCATGGATCACCTGACTTTCGAGGCGGATCGCGACACGGCGAAGGAGCCGAGCCTGACCGAGATGGCGCAGTTTGCGGTGGCGAAGATGAAGGCGAGCAGCCCCGAGGGCTATTATCTGATGATCGAGGGTGGGCGGATCGACCATGCCCATCATGCCAGCAATCCGTCACGGGCACTTTCGGAGACACAGCAGTTCTCTCGCGCGGTGGCTGCGGTGCTGGCGACGGTCGACCTGAACGAGACGCTGGTGCTGGTTACCGCCGATCACAGCCACACGCTGACGATGGCGGGCTATCCCGAGCGCGGCAACGATATTCTGGGTTATATCAAGAATGCAGCGGCGGGCGAATCCCGCGGTAATGTCAGCCCGGAAGGCTATGCGCTCGACGACCGTGGGCAGCCGATGACGACGCTGAGCTATGCCAATGGCGCTTTTGTGACGCCAGGCCTGTCACGCCGGCTGGCGCCGAACGACAAGAATTACCTGTCCGACAAGACCTATGGCACCGATGGCGAATCGCATGGCGGCGAGGATGTTGCACTGTTCGCCGACGGCCCGCGCTCGGAACTGGTCAGCGGCGTCATCGAGCAGAACGTGATTTTTCATATCATCGCGGCGGCGTTGGGCTGGCGCTAGAGCTGGTTGGCCAGCCCGGCGGCGACGAGCGAACCACTGACGACGCCAAGCAGCAAGCCGGCGCCCCAGAGCCATAGCGCCGGACGCACGCGAAACCTGTGATTCTTGCTTTCTGTCATGCTACTCCCCGGATCGTCTTTTGACGGTGACTATCCTCGCAATTCGTTAAGCAAGAATTGTGCCATGTGACTTTTTTGCGACGAACTGCTTGATATAAGACAACGGTGTCATTTGCGCGTCGCGGCGGCCGTTAGCCTTCTGTAAAGGCTACCGACACATTTCAGTAATGTGCTGTCACAAAGAATAGCCCGTCGGGCGGTGCATTGAGGCCGAGCGCCGTGCGATCACGCGCTTCCAGCGCCGCTTTCAGATCGTCGGCGGACCATTTGCCATGGCCGACAAGCGCGAGGCAGCCGACCATCGAGCGCACCTGGTGATGGAGAAACGATCGTGCTTCGGCCTCCACGATGATGTCGTCGCCGTGCCGCGTGACACTCAGGCGCTCGAGGGTCTTTTCGGGCGATGCCGACTGGCAGGCGGTCGATCGGAAGGTGGTGAAATCATGATGGCCGACAAGCAGTTGCGCCGCCGCGTGCATGGCGTCGGCGTCGAGCGCCAGCGAAACCCGCCACGCCAGCCCCTCCTGCCAGGTCAGCGGCGCGCGGCGGTTGATGATGTGGTAGCGATAGGCGCGCCCGGTACAATCGAAGCGGGCGTGAAACCCCGGGGCGACTTCGCAGCCGATGATCGAGATCGGGTGTGCCCGCAGCTGCGAGTTGATCGCCGTCGCCAGCCGGAACGGCGACATCGGCCGTTCGAAATCGAAATGGGCGACCATGGCGGCGGCATGGACGCCGGCGTCGGTCCGCCCGGCGCCGTAGACGATGACGTTTTCGCCGCTGAAGGCGTGGATCGCCGCCTCGATGGCGCCCTGGACGGAAGGGGCGTCGGGTTGCCGCTGCCAGCCGGCAAAGGGCCGGCCATCATATTCGACGATTATGCGAAAGCGCTTCATCCGGCGCGCGTACCGGGCGGGATGGTCCAGCCGTTGAGCAAGGCCCGGACCGGCATCGCGGGCTTGCCGGGGCGCTGGGCGGTGATGACGCGCAAGGCTCCGTCGGCCGCGCCGATGACGAGGTCCGGACCGACCTCGCCGGGGGCAAATGCGCCCGGCACGACGTCGGCGGCGAGGATTTTGACGCGTTCGCCGGCGATCTCGGTGAAAGCCCCGGGGGCCGGGTTGAACGCTCGCACTGCGCGCTCGAGTGTCGCTGCGGGCAATGTGAAATCGAGCCGGGCTTCAGACTTGGCGATCTTGGGCGCCAGCGTCATGCCCTGCTCGGGTTGGGTAACAGCGGTCAGCGGCCCCTGCAGGGCTTCGACGACCAGTTCGGCACCGATCGACGCCAGTTCCACGGTCAGCGCGCCGGCGGTCTTGTCAGCCACCAGTGTCGCCCGCGCCAAGATCATCGGCCCGGTGTCGAGCCCGGCTTCCATCTGCATGATGGTCACGCCGGTCTCGGCATCGCCGGCGAGGATGGCGCGCTGGATCGGCGCTGCCCCCCGCCAGCGCGGCAGCAGCGACGCATGGATGTTGATGCAGCCGCGTTTCGGCGCGTCGAGCACGGCTTGCGGCAGCAGCAACCCATAGGCGGCGACGACGGCGACATCGGCGCCATGTGCGGCAAACACCGCCTGTGCCTCGATATCGCGCAGGGTGCGCGGCGTGTGGACCGGGAAACCGAGCGCTTCGGCACGGTCATGGACGGCCGAGCGGGCCAGCGCCTTGCCGCGCCCGGCGGGCTGCGGCGCGCGCGTATAGACCGCAGCGATCTCGTGCCCGGCGGCAACAAGCGCGTCGAGCGCGGGAACGGCGAAGGGCGGCGTGCCCATGAAAATGATGCGCATGGGCGTGGTTAGGGGGAAGTTGCATCCGGCGGCAAGAGGCAGTCCTTCATTGCCGCCGGTTGCGGGTCAGCTGGCGCTGGCGACGACCGTCACCGAGCGGCGATTGAGCGCCCAGGCGGCCTCGTCCGAGCCTTCGGCGACCGGGCGTTCCTTGCCGTAGCTGATCGTCGTCATCCGCGACGTGCCGACGCCTTGGGCAGCGAGGAAGTTCTTGGCGGCGGTGGCGCGGCGATCACCGAGCGCGAGGTTGTATTCGCGGGTGCCGCGTTCATCGGCATGGCCTTCGACGGTGACACGGACGTTGGGATAGCGCGCCAGCCATTCGGCCTGCTTGCCGAGGATGGTGCGTGCCTCGTCGTCGATCTCGTAGCTGTCATACTGGAACAGCACCGTGTCGGTCCCCGACTGGGCGGCGAAATCGGCGGCCGAACCCGGAATGTTGGCGTTGCCGACACCAGCCACCGGCGGCGTGCCGGTGCCGCTGTCGAGCCCGGTACCGGGCGTGCTGGGGGTCGTGGCCGTCGGCGGCGGTGGTGGCAGATCCTTCTTCTTCGTTGCGCAGGCAGAGACCGTGATCGCCAGCGCGGCGATCAGGGGCAGGGAGAGCAAACGCTGGGACATGCCGATTTCCTTGTTTACGTAAAATACTGTCATCCCCGAAACGCCTTTCTAGACGAAGCCGCTGTCTTGGCAAGTTTCGGGGTCGGTGACGCTAGGGCAGCAAGGGCGACCAGGCCGGGTCCGAACCATCGAGTGGGGTCGGCACCTTGCGCTCATTCTGGCCCGAAAGATCGACCGAATAAAGGTCCACGGGCCCGCCGCGCGCCGAGCGGAAGAACAGGATGACGCGGCCGTTGGGCGACCAGGTCGGGCCTTCGTCCTGATAGGCATTGGTCAGGAGCCGCTCGCCCGAGCCGTCGGGTTTCATGACGCCGATCGAAAAGCGCCCGCCGCCGATACGGGTGAAAGCGATCAGGTCGCCGCGCGGGCTCCAGACCGGCGTCGCGGCACGGCCGTCGCCAAAGCTGATGCGCTGCTGGCCCGAACCGTCGGCGTTCATCACGTAAAGCTGCTGCGAGCCGCCGCGATCGCTTTCGAAGACGATCCGGCGGCCGTCGGGCGAATAGCTCGGTGCGGTGTCGATGCCGGTCTGGGTGGTCAGCCGGGTCAGTTGCCGGCTGCTGATATCGAGGCGGTAGACATCGGTGTTGCCGCCGGTCGACATCGAGAAGATCAGGTTCGAGCCATCGGGCGAAAACCGCGGCGCAAAGCTCATGTTGGGAAAGTCGCCGATCGCCTGCTGGCGGCCCGAACCGAGCGTGTAGAGCCAGACCCGCGGGCGATTACCCTCGAAGGACATGTAGGTGATGGTCTGCTGGTTCGGCGCGAACCGCGGCGTCAGCACAAGGTTCTGGCCGCTGGTCAGGAACCGGTGGCCGGCGCCGTCCTGGTCCATGACCGCGAGGCGCTTGATGCGCTTGGTCTTCCGCCCGGTTTCTGAGACATAGACGATGCGGCTGTCGAAATAGCCGGTCTCGCCGGTCAGCCGTGAATAGACGAGATCGGCGCATTTGTGCGCGGCGCGGCGCCAACCGGCGGCGGTGGTGACGAACCCCTGGCGCGCCAGTTCCTCCGATGAAAACACGTCATAGGCGTAGCAGCCGACGGTGATGCCGCCATCCGGGTTGGCGGTGACGGTACCGGTGACGAGCGCCTGGGCGGCGACGGTGCGCCAGTTGGCGAACTGCGGCCGGGTCACGTCGGGGACGCTGACGGAAGTGGTGAAGGCGGCGGGGTCGATCGGCCGAAACAGGCCCGACGATCGCAGGTCGTCGGAAATGACCTTGGCGACGCGCTGCCCCAGTTCGGCCGTGGTGCCGGCCTCGGTCGGCTGGGCGGCGGCGGTGGCAAAACCGGGGACCGCGATCGGCAGCGGCTGGGCAATGCCCGAGTTGATGTCGACCCGGATCGGGGCGGCGACTGCCGGGAACGCTGTCAGCAGGGCGAGGGAAGCGATAATCATGCGCATGGCGGGGGTGTAGCACCTCGATAACAGAGTGGGGAGGGGATGCTTGTGGGGAGTGTGGATTTCCGAACTTGATTCGTCACCCCGGCGAAGGCCGGGGCCCATCTCCTGCGCTTGCCGGATAGGCGGCGTTCATCGGCGCGAAGCCGAGGATTGACACCGCAAGGTCGTGCCAATCGGGGTTCGCTTCTTCGATCAAGCGGATCTTCCAGTCCCTATGCCATTTCTTGAGTAGCTTTTCCCAGGCGATTGCTGGCAGGATTTCGCCGAACTGCTCCAGCCAGACCAAGCGGTGGATGCCGTGTTCGAGAGTGAAACCGGGTGTCAGTCCCTGGCGGTGTTCGGACATTCGGCGCATCAGGTCTGACGTGACGCCGACGTAGAGCGCGCCCTGGCGGCGGTTGGCGAGAATGTAGACATGGCCGCCTTTTTCCATCAGCCGGCGCTGTTGAAGACGGCGCTTGCGGGAGCGCGTGTCGGCCTACCTGGCGCGCGCAGGAGATGGGCCCCGGCCTTCGCCGGGGTGACGGCAAGAAGGGTGGTGGTGACGGCGAGAGGGGTGGTGGTGACGGCAACAAAGGCAGCGCCAAATCCAGCCACCCTCACGTCATGCTTTCCGGATCAAAATTGATCTCGACCGATTTCCACAGATCGTACAAATTCGCCGGCAGCTTCAGCGGTTGGCAGCGGAGGACCGCGCGGCGGGCGGTTTCGGCGAAGGCGCGGGAATAATCGGAATTGCCGGTGCTCGTGCCGGTCTGGGAGACCACCGTGGGCTGGCCGATGACGCTGCCGTCGCGGGCATAGTCGGCGCGGATCACCACGGTCATCTTGCGCACGTCGGTCCCGCCGATCGGCGGGTTCCAGCACGGTGCGACCTGGGCCTGGATCGCCTGCGCCAGAGTTGCCGCAGCGCGCGGGTCGATCCGCGCCTGTTTGGGGGCTGCGACGCCGATGCTCTTGGCGAGATCCGAGGTATCGAGCGGCTTGACCCGGGCCTTGGGCAGCGCCTTGTCGATCAGGTTGCTGAGCACCGACGTGTCGAGCGGCTTCGATTCGCGCGGTTTTTCGGGGGCCGGCTTCTTGGCGGGTTCGGGCTTCGGCGGCACCGGCTTGGGCGGTGCGGGCTTTGTTGGCACCGGCTTCGGCTCGGTCTTGGGCTCCGGCAGCGGCACCGCGTCGGTCGGGGCAGGGGTAGGCTCGGGCGTTGGCTCGGGCTCCACCGGCGCCGGCTCGGGCGTCACGGTCTCCTGCGGCGCGGCTTTCATCGACGGCTTGGGCGCCTCGGTCACGCGCGGCACGTCGGCGATGTCGACGAAATCGACCGGGATCATTTCCTCGGCCGGCGCCAGGGGTTTGGGCGCAAACTGCCAGCCGATGCTCAGCGCGGCGAACAGGATGATATGCGCGGCCGCCGCCGCCAGCAGCGCACGGCGTTCGGTCACGGCTGGTTGGTCGCCGAAGTTTCGGCCGGGCTTTCGCTGGCGGTCGCGGCGCGTTGATCGCTGACCAGCGCGACCTTGCGGAAGCCGGCGGCGGAGACTTCGCCGACGAGCTGCATCACCCGGCCATAATCGAGCGCCCGATCGGCGCGGACATAGACGCGCGCCTCGTCCCGGCGCGCCCCGCGCAGTGCCGCCAGTTTCGCCGCCAGATTGGCACCCGGCACCTTTTGCTGGTCGATGAAGACCTGGCCGCCAGAATCGATGCTGACCTGGATCGGCACGTCATCGGACTGCAGCGCCTTCGCCTTGCTGTCGGGCAGGTCGATCGGCACGCCGGTTACCAGCAGCGGCGCCGTCACCATGAAGATGATCAGCAGCACCAGCATGACATCGACCATCGGGGTGATGTTGATGTCGGCCATCGGCGCGCGCCGGCCGCGGCGGTTGGGCAGGCCCATCGCCATTATTTCTGCTCCATGCCGTCGAGCTGCCGCGATAACAGGCCCTGGAATTCCTCGGCAAAGGCGCTCAGCCGGGCTTCGAGCCGGCCGACATTATGGAGCAGGCGGTTATAGCCGATCACCGCCGGGATAGCCGCGAACAGGCCCATCGCGGTGGCGAACAACGCCTCGGCGATACCCGGCGCGACGACGGCAAGCGTGGTGTTTTGCGACGCGGCGATCGAGGTGAACGCGCCCATGATGCCCCAGACGGTACCGAACAGCCCGACGAACGGCGCGACGGCACCGATGGTGGCGAGGATGTTGAGCCGGTCGCCGAGATCGTCGACTTCGCGCGCGATGCTGACCTGGGTTGTCGACGCCAGCCGGCCGCGCACGCCTTCGCGATCGATGCGGCCGCGCGCGACGCTGCGGCGCCATTCGTTCATGCCGGCGACGAACATCTTGGCCGACGGGTGGTTGGCCTTGGCGGCAGGGTCGTACAGCGCGTCGAGGCTTTCGGCCTTCCAGAACCATTCCTCGAACTGCTTGGCCTGGCCGTTGATGGTGCGCAGGCGGCGCGAGCGCTCGACGATGATCGCCCATGACCAGACGCTGGCGGCCAGCAGCAGCAGCATGACCAGTTTGACGACGATATCGGCCTGTACGAACAGTGCCCAGGGGCTCAGTTCGGCGGCAGCTTTGGCAATGGGATCCATTATGGGGTCGCGGCCTGTTGCATGAGGAGGGTGAAGCGTTCGTGCCAGTCGCGCGCCTGTCGCCGCGGCCGGCCGTCCATATCGAGGAATGCGGCCGTGACCGCGCCGCTGCACAGCAATTCGGCGCCGCGCATGACGTCGTGGATGAGGCAGGTGGCGGCGGCGCGGACCTTGGTGACGCGGCTGACGACGGTCAGTTCATCGTCGAGGCGCGCCGGGCGAAACCAGGTGATGTTCATCGAATGGACGGCGTAATAGCCGGCGCGGGCGCCCATCATCTCGGTGTGGATGACACCCGACAGCCGCAGCATCTCGGTGCGCGCGCGCTCCATATAGTGCAGGTAATTGGCGTGATAGACGATGCCGGTCATGTCCGTGTCCTCGAAATAGACGCGGACCGGATAATGGTGGCGACCATCGATGATTTCGCCATTGGTGGGGATGAACGGTTTCACGCTGCCGTCTTAGGGGATGGCATGGGGCGGGGGAAGCACTACCGGGCGCATGGTTGCAACGGATGGCCGGGCGCGGCTTGATGGCGGGTGAATGGTGCACACGCGAAAACGGCCCGGTTTGCACCGGGCCGCATTCGTCCGCCTGTGCCGGCGAGGATGCTCTCAGGCGTCCTTTTCGACGCGTGGCAGGCGCTTTTCAACGATACGTGCCGACTTGCCCGAACGGCCGCGCAGGTAATAGAGCTTGGCGCGCCGCACGACACCGCGGCGGACGACATCGATGGCTTCGATCGACGGCGAGTACAGCGGGAATACGCGCTCGACGCCTTCGCCGAACGAGATCTTGCGAACGGTGAACGACGAACCCATGCCGCAATTCGAGCGGGCGATGCAGACGCCTTCGTAATTCTGGACGCGGGTGCGCTCGCCTTCGACGACCTTCACGCCGACCTTGAGGGTGTCACCAGCGCGAAACTGGGGGATGGGCCGCTTGGCAACGGCCTTGGCAATGTTTTCGGCTTCGATCTGCTGGATGAGATTCATCTCATTCCTCCTTCTTCTGTCGTCGCGCGCCAGAGGGCGATGGGCCTGCAGCGTCGGAATGACGCTGCCAAAGGTCCGGCCGCCTTAGCCGTGTGTCCTGTTCGGACCGCTCCGTCCGCCATTTGGCGATCTTTGCGTGATCCCCCGATCGCAACACGTCGGGGATCGAATAGCCCTCCCATTCGGGAGGCCTTGTATAGTGCGGATGTTCGAGGAGCCCCGTTTCGAAGCTCTCGTCCACACCGCTCAAGGCCGCGCCCATTACACCGGGCAACAGCCGGACGCAAGCATCGAGCAAAACCGTCACCGCGACCTCGCCGCCGGAGAGGATATAATCGCCGATGCTGACCTGTTCGATGGCGCGCGCTTCGAACAAGCGCTCGTCGAAACCTTCGAAGCGGCCGCATAGCAAGGTGACGCCGGGGCCGGCGGCAAGGGCACGGACGCGGGCCTGGGTGAGGGGGGCGCCGCGCGGCGTCATCGCGAGGACGGGAGTGCCGTTGGCGACGCCATCGACCGCGGCGGCGACGACATCGGCGCGCAAGACCATGCCGGGGCCGCCGCCGGCGGGGGTATCGTCGACGCTGCGATGCTTGTCGGTGGCCCAGTCGCGGATGTTGCGTGGATTAATCGACCAGATGCCGTCGGTTAGCGCGCGGCCGGCGAGGCTTTGGCCGAGGGAGCCGGGGAACATTTCCGGGTAGAGGGTAAGGATGGTGGCTGTCCAGGTCATGGTCGGGTCCAGTCCTCGACGCGCAGGCCGGTCACGTCGGCGAAGTCGCCGGTGTTGGCAGTGACGAGGGTGAGGTCGCGTGCCAGCGCATGCGCCGCAATCAGGCGGTCAAATTTCGCGCGCTTGAAGGGCAGCTTGCCGTACGCCCTTGCGGCAGCTTCATCGAAAGGCAGGGCAGGGGCGATGCGCAGCAAATGCTCGATCTGATCGATTGCGCTAGGCTCGTGGCGGGCAACGCCGATCGTTAGTTCGGCGAGCACGATCGCGCTGATGGCCAACTCGCCGACCACACATGCCGACACCCTTGCACGCAGCGGCAACGACGCCGCGTCGAACAGATAGATGCAGATATTCGTGTCGAGGAGATACCGCGGCTCAGTCACGCTTCAACAACTTGCCACCCCAATCGAGTTCGCGCGGCTCGAACTCACGTTCGTCCGGCGTCAAAGGCTTCAGGCCGGGAATACTGCCCCAAACGCCCGTCAGGTCGATCGTCTTGCGCGTTTCAGCGACCTGCTCCACGATCCAGCGCCCCTGTTCCTCGCGGACTTCGACCACCATCCCCGGCTCCACGGCAAAGCTTGCCGGAAAGCGCACGGCATTTGAGTTTCCCGATTTGAACACCTTGGTGCGTGCCATCACTGCCTCCGTATATACATCCCGTATATACTAGGCCAGCCATTCCTCGTCAACCACCACCCGCTCGCCAACCTCAGGCACAGCTGGCGGGCGGAACGGGACCATCACCGTCTTGCCATCGGGGCGCGTGATCTCGAGAATGTCGCCGGCGTTGAAATTCTCGATCGCCGTCACCGTTCCCACCGCGTTGCCGGTGATCGTCACCACCGGCAGTCCGATAATATCCGCATGATAATATTCGCCCTCCGCCAGCGGCGGCAGGCTGGTCCGCGGCACGCGCAGTAGCGTCCCGCGCATATTCTCCGCTGCCGTGCGGTCGGTAATCTCGGTGAAGCGCGCCACCGCGCCGATCTTGTCGGGGCGGATGGTCTTCAGCGTCAGCGTACGTCCGCCGGCATTGAACGCCTTGTGGACGTTCAGCGATTCCAGCCCCTGCGCAAACAGTTTCAACCGCACTTCGCCGGTGATGCCATGGGCACCTGCGATTGCCGCCAGGGTAATATCGGTATCGTCAGTCATCGCGGGCTACTCTTGATCAGGCGCGGCCAGCAGATGAACAGCGCCGGCAGCGCAATCGGCACCAGTGCCAGCGAGGTCCATCCCAGCGTGCCATCGTGATATCGCGCCGACACGGCATAGGCGCTGCCCATTACCAATGCGACCGCGACCGTGCCGCGTACCGGCGCCATCAACAATCCGGCGGCGGCCAGCCCACAGGCCAGCGCCGCCGCCGGGTCGCCGAGCACGCTCATGGCCGTCCCCGCCATCACCGCGGCCAATACCGCGGCGACGACAGGGACATGCCGAGGTGTCAGGCGGTCTTCTCGTCGTTACCGGCAGCAGGCGCTGCATCTTCGGCAACAACCGGCTCAACAGCCGTTTCTTCAACCGCAGTCTCTTCGACCGAAGTCTCTTCGACAGCGGTTTCCTCGACGGCAACTTCTTCGACCGCAGGGGCTGCAGCGGCTTCGGCGGCTGCCTCGGCTTCAGCGGCCGCTGCTGCTTCGGCGGCTTCGCGCGCGTCGATCACGGCCTGTGCGGTAGCAGTCTCGGCTTCGGCGGCGGCAGTGACGGCGGCTTCGGCCTTGTCGGCGTTGACCTGGGCGCGTTCCTTGGCCTTGTCGCCAGGCAGAGCCTTGTTCGGGTTGCTGCGAGCGGCGCGGGTGCGCACGCCGGCGGCATCGAGGAAGCGGGCGACCCGGTCCGAAGGCTGGGCGCCGACGCTCAGCCAATGCACGGCGCGGTCCGTGTCGAGCTTGATGCGGTCAGGCGAATCCTTGGCGAGGAGCGGGTTGTACGTGCCGATCTTCTCGAGGAACTTGCCGTCGCGGGCGTTGCGCGAATCCGTGACGACGATGCGGTAATACGGGCGCTTCTTCATGCCGCCACGTGCGAGGCGAATTGCCAATGCCATTGTCTTGTCTTCCTTGGTTGATTTCTAGCGTTTGGTGAATTTGTCGAAACCGGGGGGCATCTGCTGGCCGCCGAGCATGCCGCTGAGGGCGCCGCCCAAACCGCCAGCGCCGCCGCCGCCGCCCATCTTGGCCATCATCGCGGCCATGCCCTTCATGCCGCCCATCTTCCTCAGCTTTTTCATGGCGCTCGCCATGTCGAGCTGCATCTTGATGACCTTGTTGACCTCCTGCACGGTCGTCCCGGCGCCCTTGGCGATGCGAATCTTGCGCTTGGCGGTCAAAATCTCGGGCTTGGCGCGTTCCTTGGGGGTCATCGATCCGATGATCGCCTCCATCCGGCCGAGCACTTTTTCGTCCATGGCGCCGCTGTCCATGGCTTTCTTGGCGGCGCCCATGCCGGGGATCATGCCGGCCAGCGCGCCGAGGCCGCCCATGGCCTTCATCTGGCGCAATTGCCCGCGCAGATCCTCCATGTCGAACTGGCCCTTGGCCAGCTTGGCGGCCATGCGCTCGGCGTCGGCCTGCTCGATGTTGGCGGCGGCGCGCTCGACCAGCCCGACGATGTCGCCCATGCCGAGGATGCGCCCGGCGACGCGCTGTGGATCGAACGCCTCCAGCGCGTCGAGCTTTTCGCCGGTGCCGGCGAACTTGATCGGGCGCTCGGTGACGGCGCGCATCGACAGCGCCGCGCCGCCGCGGGCATCGCCGTCCATGCGGGTCAAAACGATACCCGTCAACGGCACTTCGGCCTTGAACGCCGTCGCGACGTTGACGGCATCCTGGCCGGTCAGCGCATCGACGACGAGCAGGATTTCATCGGGCCTGGTGGCACTGGCGATCGCCGCCATCTCGGCCATCAATGCGGTATCGACGTTCAACCGCCCGGCGGTATCGAGCAGCACGACATCGAAGCCCTGCAACTTGGCGGCCTGGCGCGCGCGTTCGGCGATCTGCACCGGCTGCTGGCCGGCGATGACGGGCAGGGTGGTGACGCCGGTCTGCTCGCCGAGGACGCGCAGCTGCTCCTGCGCCGCCGGCCGGGCGACGTCGAGCGACGCCATCAAGATCTTCTTGCCGCGCTTTTCGGTCAGGAACTTGGCCAGCTTGGCGGTCGTCGTCGTCTTGCCCGAACCCTGGAGGCCGACCATCATGATGACGGCGGGCGGGGTCACGTCGATATTGAGGTCGACCGCCTCGGAGCCGAGCAGCTCGACCAGCGCGTCGTTGACGATCTTGACGACCTGCTGCCCCGGCGTGACCGAGCGCACGACTTCGGCGCCGATGGCACGCTCGGTGACCTGTTCGATGAAGGTCTTGACGACGGACAGCGCGACATCGGCTTCGAGCAGCGCGATCCGCACCTCCCGCATCGCCGCCCGCACGTCGAGTTCCGTCAGCGCACCGCGCCCCCGGAGTTTCTCGAATACGCTGCCAAGGCGATCTGATAGACTGTCGAACAAACCTGCAAACCCTTCCAAACGAAATTACGCCGGCGGACGAAAACTCGTCGGCCGGCGTGCATCCGTGGACGCGCGCCCCCTGTTCGGGGACGGGTGGGCATTAGGGGAGGGGGGTGGAGGAGTCAAGGTTGAGAGTAGTTTGAGCTTGGCAGATCAGGGCCGAGACTCATGGCCACCACATGAATGCGGCGGCGAGGTAGATGTTTCCGAGGAAGTTAGCCGCAAGTTTATCGTAGCGGGTGGCGAGGCGACGGCAGTCTTTGAGGCGGCAGATACTGCGCTCTATGGCGTTGCGTCCCTTGTAAAGGGCCTTGTTGAAGCCGTTTTTCCAGCAGGGGTAGCTCTGGCGGGATGTTGGGAACCGCTCCCTGTTCATCAATCAAGTCGCGGATACGGTTGCTGTCATAGGCTTGGTCGGCGTGGACGATGCAGCGCCGGGGCAAGGTGGTCAGCAGATGCTCGGCGGCGCGGCAGTCTGCAGCCTGTCAGGGCGTCAGCAGGAACGCGAGCGGTCTGCCTTGCCGGTCGGTGACGGCGTAAACCTTGGTGTTGCGACCGCCCCGGCTGACGCCGATCGCCTGGACGTGCGCCCCCTTTTCCGCCCGCCGCCGAGTGGTGTGCCTTTACGCGCGTGCTGTCGATCAGCACCGCAGAGGCGGACCACCTTCGGCCGCCAGCGCCTCGAACACCGCACGCCCTTTGCGGCCCAGCGCACATTGCGATTGCAGAGCGTCTCAGGTGACCCGTAGATCGCCGGCGCATCCTTCCATCGACAGTCCGGTTACAGCACATGAACAATGCCGCTGATCACCCGCCGGTCATCGACACGCGGCACACCTCGAGGCTTATTCGGCAACATCGGCTGAAGCCGTGCCCATTGCCCGTCGCTTCACCAAAACTCACCCTACATCTCATGCTCCCAATGCCTTGGAAAACTTGAATCATAACTCAGCCCAGATGTAAATTCTATTTAACACTCACAATTTGTTCTCATGAAAATCTAGCGACAAAGAGTACAATGACCGTGTACGTTGCAAGACCAAGCGCGAGTATGGGAAGTTGAAACTGATAGTTAAAGGCATGACCGGTTTGATCCCGCACCCGATTAAATAGGTCAGGCCATGTATATGAGACGAAGTCGCCCTGCGACATTATGTTAAGAAGGCGACCCTCCGCGTTAACCACCGGAACGTGACGAAAACGTTCATTGGACATCTGTCGCACCCAGACCAGAACCTCGTCCTCTTCGTGGGCAATCTTAAGGTCACTGGTCATAATACTACCAAGCGAAGTCGTTTCAGAGTTAAGGCCTTTTGCAAGAAGACGCCTCATCAAGTCACGTTCTGTGACGATACCTATCGGACGTTCCTCCTGATCAACAATTACTACGGCTCCATAGTTCTTCTCTGACATAATCGCGATCGCGCGCGCGGCCATGGTATCTGGTGGGAACTTCAGTACCGGGGCCTTGGATTTATACTCCGGACGCTCGCCAATCTTTTGCACAATATATCCCTCGTTCGACTGCCGTATTACCAGAAATGCTATACTCGTTGGCTATACGTATCGGCCTGATGAAAGTTCCCATTTGGAACATGATCTGACCACAGCTCGAGGCTTGTTCGGCGACATCGGCTGAAGCCGTGCCCGATGCCCGTCGCTTAGCCAATGGGAGAGGTCGATCTTGGCTTGCCTGTCGACGATCGACTGACAAATGACGAGAAAGCCGAAAGTGCAAAGCTTCTGCTTGATGAGCTTGGCCACGGCGCCTGCGAAATGTGTGCAACCAAAAGCTGAGGGGTCGGCGATACTGCGGAAATTCCAATTATATTCCGTCGCGCAATCAAGATCTCGCAAAGATCTTTTCGGGCCGAAGCCCGATCCAGAATAATCGAAGCGCAGAAACCCTAAACGCTTCCCCGTCGCTATAAACGCTGGGCTTCCTGATCGATAAGTCAGCCGGGCAGGAGACGGCCACCTTGCCCAGTGTGTATCTAAGACACTACATTTCCGGTCAAGAGATCGAAATGTTGTGCGAGATAAAGAAAGAACCCACCCGGAAAATATTCCAACTCGCTGTCGGGGCGCTGATGGGCGCCCTCATGCCCGCCCTTCAGAGCATGACTAAATTTAACGACTTACATAACTCGATGACATGGGTCGGTTTGATTGCCTTTGCGGTGGCAATTGCTGTGGTTGCGATCGCAGCAGCGTCTTGGTTTTTGTGGAATCGTCGTACAATTGCTGCTTCCATAAGGATTAAAGCTATTCGTCAACGAACACAGTTGCCCGTTCGACGAACTTAAGCACGCCCCCAAAGCTGGTCATGAACGCAAGGCTATGAGCGCTGCCGATAATCTCGCGAGCGCCGCAGCGCATATCATCTACTGATCTGCACTGCGGCGCTGGCAAGACTACTACGCGCTTTCCCTCAGAACCGCGTCCGAACCGTAACCCCATACGTGCGTGGCTCGGCGAGGAAGCTCGAGAAGAGCTGGTTGCCGACGCCGCCGAACTTCTGGACCTGCTGGCTCGAACCGGCGCCCTGGAACGGGGTGTTGAATGCGACCTGCTGGTATTCGACGTCGAAGACGTTCTGGCCCCACAGCTCGACGGCCCAGCGGTCGTTCGGCCCGCGCAGGCCGATCCGCGCGTTGACGGTGACGAAGCCTTCCTGTGCCTTTTCGATGAACAGGTCGGAGCCGGTGTTATATTCCGACGTGAGGCGGCTATCGACATAGACAAGCCCGCTGAGGCCGGTGTCGCCGATGTCGGGCGTCCACGCCGCCGATGCCGTCACGACATGCTCGGGAGCGTTCGACATGCGGTTGCCCGGCAGCAGGAACAGGGCCGGATCGAGCGCCTGGCCGCTGGTGGTGCCGACGAGGTTCTTGCCGTACTTGGTGTGAGCATAGGTATAGCCGAGGCTGACGTTGATATCGCGCGAGGGGCGCAGCGTCGCTTCGATTTCGACACCCTGGGTGATGACGCCGGGCTGGACCTTGCTCGAGCAGCTGCCGGTGACGGCGCTGTTGTCGCTGTCGGCGCCGTTCAGGCTTGTCGAGCAGGAGTTGATGTTCTGCACGACGAAGACGGTGCCGTTGAAGGTGTTGAGCTGGAAGCTCTGGAACTCGCTGCGGAAACCGGCGACGTTAAGGGTGAAGCCGCCCTTGCGGAACTTGGCGCCGACTTCGAAGCTGTCGACGGTTTCAGGCTCGAAGCGCAGGCCTGCCGCATCGGCATTCGAGCGCGGGAACAGGGCACTGCCGAGATCCGAACGATCGAGGTTGAAACCGCCGGCCTTGTAGCCCTTGGCATAGCTTGCATACAGGAGCAGTTCGTCGATCGGCTTCCACGACAGGACGCCGGTGCCGGTCCACTGGCTTTCCGAAAAGCGCGTGTTCAGGTCGAGCGCGTTGAGTGCGACGCTGCTGTTGCCGGTGCACGACAAAGTGATGATGCCGCCGGCCAGCGCCGCGAGGCCGGGGTTGGCGAGCAATGGCCCGAGGGCGGCCTGCTGCGCCGGGCAGACGGTGTTGTTGTTGTTGAACTCGGCGTCGAAGATCTTGCGCTCCTTGGTGTAGCGCGCGCCGACGGTCAGGCTGAGCCGGTCGGTGACCTTGAAGATGTTGTGGGTGAAGAAGGCGTAGTTCTGGCTGTCCTGGTTATAGACCGAGCGCTGGTCGCCCAGATTGTTGAGCGTGCTCAGGCGGTTGAGCCCGGCGATGATCGGCGCGGCGCCGGCACCGAGCGCACCGTTGAGAGCAGCAATGCCGGTCGGGCTGAGGCAGCCGGGCGCCGCCGGGTTGCGGAGCGCCGCCGCCGGGTTGACGTTGGCGACGACGCGACACGAGGCGAAGGCGCCGTACTGGGTGCCGAACTTGGCGTTGTCCACCAGCTGCAGCTTTTCGCGGCTGTAGAAGCCGCCGACGAGCCAGTCGAGGCGATCGTCGAAGACCGAGCCCTGCAGGCGGACTTCCTGGGTGAAGGTGCGGAAGCGGCGATAACTGTTGCCGTCATCGGCGCGATAGGTGATGTCGACGTTGGTGTAATCGATGTCCGAAGCACCGCCGGCCTTGTATTCGCGATAGGCGGTGATCGAGGTCAGCTTGGCAGCGCCAAGGTCCCAGTCGAGCTGCGCCGAGCCGCCCCAGTCAGTGGTCGTGTTGCGATAACTGCGGTTCGGCGAGACGGCGACGCGGCGGCTGTAGGGGTCGCCGGGGAAGACATTACCGAGACTGGTCAGGATGTTGACGATACGGTTGGTCGGCGACACGGCGATGTCACCGGGCTGGCCGGGGGTCGGGTCGAAGACTTCACGCGTCGAGACATAGACCGCGGCACAGCAGTTTTCGTCGCGCTTGGTATAGTCACCGATCAGGCGCAGGCTGACGTCGGACGACGGCGTGAACAGCAGCTGGCCACGGACGAAATAACGATCGCGATCGTTGATCTTGTTGCCCGAAATGACGTCGGTGTAGAAACCGTCGCGCTTGTTGAAGACGCCGTCGATGCGGGCCGCCAGCTTGTCGGCAATGATCGGCCCGGTGATGCCGCCGGCGATGCGGATGTTGTTGTAATTGCCATAGGTCGCCTCGGCGTTGCCACCGATATCGAATGACGGCGCCGCGGTGATGATGTTGATCAGGCCGGCCGAGGCGTTGCGCCCGAACAGCGTGCCCTGCGGGCCGCGCAGCACTTCGATGCGGTCGATTTCGCCAAGTTCGTTGAGGCCGGCGCCGGTACGCGAGCGATAGACGCCATCGATGAACACTGCGACCGAGGATTCAAGGCCGGGGTTGTCGCCGACGGTGCCGATGCCGCGGATGCGGGCGCTGCCATTGGCTTCGTTGCCGGTCGACGAGACGAGCAGCGACGGGGCGAGCTGGTTGAGGGCGCGAATGTCGTTGGCGCCGGAATTCTGCAGCGACTGCTGGCTGACGGCGGAAACCGCGATCGGCACGTTCGACAGCGTCGTGTTGCGGCGGGTCGCGGTGACGATGATCTCGCCGCTGCCGTCATCGACGGGCGACTGGGCGACTTCGGCAGGAGCGGTGAGCGATGGCGCGACGCCGGCGGGATCAGCGGCGGGAGGGGCGGCATCCTGGGCAAAGGCAGGAGCAACGGCAGTCACGGCAAACAGGCAGGCAGACGCCAGCAACACAGTCTTCATGATACATCCCAAGGTTCGTTTTTTATCGAACGAGCGGGCTAGGGGAGGCAACGCCAACGGGCAACCCCAACGCGGCGACGCTGCGGGCAAACGGCGAAGTTTGACTGCAGCGTGGCATTTATATCACGATAATCGTTACGGTTTCGATAACGTTACGCTTTTACGTCATCGCGGAACTGGGCGCGTTTCGGCCCGAGATAACCGAACAGGAACGCGCCGACCTTGCGCATCTGGATCTCTTCGGAGCCCTCGGTAATGCGATAGCGGCGGTGATGACGATAGATATGCTCGAACGGCTTGTGGCGCGAATATCCGATGCCGCCATGGACTTGCATGGCACGGTCGGCGGCCTCGCAAACCAGCCGGTTCGCCCAGTAATTGCACATCGAGACCTTGTCCGATATTTCGCGCTCGATCGCCTTGTGCTCCATGTTGTCCATCTGCCACGCCGTCTTGCGGATCAGCAGGCGCAGCATCTCGATTTGGGTCGCCAGCTCGACCAGCGGCCACTGGATCGCCTGGTTGTCGGACAACGGCTTGCCGAACGGCCGGCGGGTGCGGGCATATTTGACCGATTCCTCGACACAGTAGTGCGCCGCGCCGAGCGAGGACGCCGCCTGGCGGATGCGGTTCTGATGGACGAACGACTGGCCGATGCCCAACCCGCGGTCGATCTGCCCCCAGAAGGCATCATGCGGCACCCAGACGTTGGTGTAGCTGACGCGCGGATGGTCGGTGGGCATGTTGAACGTCCACAGATATTCCTCGACCACCACGCCGGGCGTCGTCGCCGGCACGATGAAGCAGGTGATCCCGGTGGCGTCGCCGTCCTTGCCGCTGGTCCGCGCGAACACCATCGCGTGGGTCGCGACGTGCATCCCGGTCGACCACATCTTCTCGCCGTTGATCAGCCAGCCTTCGACGCCGTCGCGCGTTTCGGGAACCGCCACCGTCTCCATGAATGTCGCGTCGGAGCCATGGTTGGGCTCGGTCAGGCCGAACACCGTCCGCATCGCGCCCGACATGACCGCCTCGCCGTCGCGGGCGTATTGCTCGGGGGTGGCAAACTCCTTGAACAACAGGATGAAGGGGTTGTTGCCGACGATCGAATGCTCGTTCTGGAGATCGTTGTGGAGCCCGAGCCCCCGCGCCGCCAGATGCTCGCGGATGACCGCCATCGCCAAATTGCTGCCGCCCTTGCCGCCCATGCTTTCGGGCCAGGCAAAGCGCAGGTGCCCGGCCTTGTCGGCTACAGCGCGGGCCTCACCGAGCAGCGCTTCCCATTCATGCTTGGGCAGACCGCCCGCATCCCAGTCGGTGCGCTCATATTCGCGGCGGTGATCGAAGAACCGGATATTGTCGTCCTTGTTCTCCAGCGGCTTGATCTCGGCTTCGATGAAGGCGTCGAGTTCAGCCAGATAGGCGACAAGTTCGGGTGGCAGGTCGAAATTCATGGGCCATGATCCTCAGGTTTCGAGGATCATATTGCGCAGGCGGTAACGCGGCGCGACTGACGAACCGGCTAGCTAAGTGTTTTCCAGCCGGATGCCTTCATCCGGGGCCCAAGAAAACACGGCCAACGCAAACTTTAATTACCCACTAGGGCCGCGCCGAAGTCCGCCGCTTCGAACGGTCGCAGGTCGTCCATGCCCTCGCCGACACCGATGGCGTGGATCGGCAGGTTGAACTTTTCCGCCGCCGCCACCAGCACGCCGCCGCGCGCCGAGCCGTCGAGCTTGGTCATCACCAGCCCGGTGATCTTGGCCACGTCGCGGAACACCTCGATCTGGTTGAGCGCGTTCTGGCCGGTCGTCGCATCGAGTACCAGCACCGTGTCGTGCGGCGCCGCCGGCGACAGTTTCTGGATGACCCGCCGCATTTTCGCCAGCTCGTCCATCAGCCCGGCCTTGTTCTGCAGCCGCCCGGCAGTGTCGATGATCAGCACATCGGTGCCAGCCTCACGCGCCGCCTTGACTGCCTCGAAGGCCAGCCCCGGCGCATCGGCCCCCTGTTCGCCCGACACCACCGGAACGCCGATCCGCTCGGCCCAGATCTTCAACTGCGCAATTGCCGCCGCGCGAAACGTATCGCCCGCCGCCAGCATCACGGTATAATCCTGCTCGGTGAACCGCCGCGCCAGCTTGGCGATCGTCGTCGTCTTGCCGCTGCCGTTGACGCCGACAACCAGGATCACATGCGGCCGCGGAAACGCCGTCACCGCCAGCGGCTTCGCCACCGCTGCCATCACCGCGGTCACCTCGGCCGCCACCGCTGCCTTCAACCCCGGTGCGTCGATGCCCCTGGCGAACTTGGCGTCGGCCAGCCGCGCCCGGATCCGCCCCGCCACCGCCGGGCCCAGGTCGGCACCGATCAACGCCTCCTCGATCTCGTCGAGCCGCGCGTCATCGAGCGGCACATTCCCCGTTGCCAGCCCGGCCAGGCTGTCGCCCAGCTTCGCCGTCGACCGCGTCAGGCCGGTCTTCAGCCGATCGAGCCAGCTCATGCAAAATGCTCCAGGTCGATGCTGCCGGTAAATGCCAGCGTCGCCGGCCCGGCCATCAGCATATGGCCGTCGTCGCCGCGCGTGATGACCAGTTCGCCGCCGGGCAGCGACACCGTCACCTGCGCATCGGCTAGTCCGCGTCGCTGCGCCACGGCCACTGCCGCCACCGCCCCGGTCCCGCACGCCCGCGTCAACCCGGTGCCGCGCTCCCACACCCGCAGCACCATCCGCGACCGCGACGACAGCGCCGCGACCCCCACATTCACGCGCTCGGGAAAGATCGGATCATGCTCGATCAGCGGCCCGAGCACATCGAGCGGCACCGCATACGGATCGCCCACGATAAACACCACATGCGGATTGCCGACGTTCGCTGCGCCGGGGTTCTCCAGCTCCTCCCACGCCAGCGGCAACGACAGCGTATCCATCGCATAGGCCAGCGGGATCGCATCCCAGCCAAATTGCGGTACGCCCATATCGACCACCGCACCGCTCGCATCGGCGCTCGCCGCCAGCACGCCGCCGCCGGTTTCGATCGTCGCTTCGCCGCCGAGCAGCGCCGCCACTGCACGGCTGCCATTGCCGCACGCCGGGGACATGCTGCCGTCGGGATTCCAGAACGTCGCCCGCACGGTGGCGACTTCGCTCGGCTCGACGACGATCAACTGGTCGCAGCCGATCCCCGTCCGCCGGTCGGCCAGCGCCATCGCCAAAGCCGGCGTCATCGCCAGCGGCGACTCGCGCGAATCGAACACGATGAAGTCGTTGCCGAGGCCGTGCATCTTCAGGAAAGGGCGTTGGGACATGCCGTGCATCTAGGGGGCACGCGGTTATCAGTCGAGGATGAATTCGCCCTCGATGACGGTGCGCGCGCTGCCCGACAATACCACCTGTTCGCCGTCCAGCCGGCATCCAACCCGCCCGCCGCGCGCGCTCGCCTGATACGCGCTGAAAGCGTCCCGCCCCAGCCGCCGCGCCCAGTAACTCGTGATGATCGCGTGGGCCGATCCCGTCACGCTGTCCTCGTCGACGCCGGCTTCGGGAACGAACACCCGGCTGACGACATCGGCCCCGCTGGCATCCCCCGCGCCCGGCGCCGTGGCGATCAACTGCAGATCGCGCCCGGTAAACAAGGCGATGATCGCGCGAAAATCCGGATCGAGCGCCCGCACCTCGGCAGCGCTGCCGAACACCGCGACCCGGTAATCGCTGCCCCGTCCCCAGACCTCATCCGGCACCGCGCCCAATGCCGCGCCGATCGCAGCCAGCGCGCTGCCGGTGATCGCATCCGCCGCCGGCCATGACGGCAGCGCCATTTCATACCCCGAAGCGCCGCGCCCGACCGTCAGCACGCCCGCCTTGTTGGTCGAAAACCGCACTTTTTCCATCCCGGCCACTGACGACAGCACCAGATGCCCGGCCGCCAGTGTCGCATGACCGCAAAGTGCGACCTCGACCCCCGGCGTGAACCAGCGCAGGTCGAAATCGGCCGTTTCCGGGTCGGCGCACGGCACGATGAACGCCGTCTCCGCCAGGTTATTCTCCTGCGCGATCGCCTGCAGAATCGCATCGGGCAACCAGCCCGCCAGCGGCATTACCGCCGCGGGATTGCCGCCGAATGGCGCATCGGCAAAGGCGTCGATCTGGGTAAAAGGAATGCGCATCAGCCTCGCTCGAAAGACTTGGGGGGCAGGGGGTCGATATGGCCGCGCGGATCGATATGGATGAAGAACTCGGCGTCGGCAAAAACGCTGTGCAACTGTGCCTCGACGCTGTCGACGATATCATGGGCTACCTGCACCGTCAGCAGCGGATCGAGCCAGATGTGGAACTGGATGAAATCGGTGACGCCGCTCGACCGGGTGCGCAGATTATGGACGCTCTCCACCCCGGGCACCGCCAGTGCGATCGCCGCCAGCCGGGCGCTTTTCTCGGGCGGCCATTCGCGGTCCATCAGCATGTCGATCGCCTCGCGCGCCGACGTCAGCGCGCTCCACGCGATCCACAGCGAAATGATGATGCCCAGCACCGCATCGGCGCCGTGGATGCCGAGATAGATATCGAGCACCAGCGCCGCGATCACCGTCAGGTTGAGCAGCAGGTCGCTTTGGTAATGCAGCGAATCCGTCGCGATGGCGATCGACCCGGTCTGCTTGACGACGTGCCGTTGCCAGGCGATCAGCGCCATCGTCAGCGCGATCGCCGCCACCGAAACCCCGATGCCGACCTGCGGCGCGCGCGGCAATTCGGTCTGCCCCATCGCCAGTATGGCGCGCCACATGATCACCGCGGCGCTGCCGACGATCAAAAGCGTCTGCATCAACGCGGCGATCGCCTCGGCCTTGCCATGGCCGAACTTGTGGTCGTCGTCGGCCGGCTGCGACGCCAGTCCGACCGCGAACAGCGTCAGCAACGAAGCGAACAGGTCGAGCGCCGTATCGGCCAGGCTGCCGAGCATCGAGACGCTGCCCGTCGCCCAGGCCGCCCACGCCTTCAGCCCGAGCAGCAACACGGCGGACGCGCTCGACGCCAGTGCCGCCGATTGCACGAGGCGCGCGCGCCTGTCGGTCATGGATACAGGAGACCGGTCGTCCAGCCATCGCCGCTGCGCGTGAACACCAGCCGCTCGTGAAGCCGGTTGTCGCGGTCCTGCCAGAACTCGATCTTTTCCGGCACGATCCGCCACCCTGACCAGCGCGGCGGACGCGGCACATCCTGGCCCTCGAAGCGCGCGCGCACATCGCCGAGCCGCGCCTCGAAGGTCGCCCGGTCGGGCAGCGCCTGCGACTGGAGCGAGGCCCAGGCGCCCGCTTGCGAATCGCGCGGCCGGCTGGCGAAATACGCATCGGCCTCTTCGCCCGCAACAGGCTCGGCGCGCCCATCGACGCGCACCTGCCGCCGCTGCGACTTCCAGTGAAAATCCATGTGCACGAACGGGTTGGCGGCAAGTTCGCGTCCCTTGCGGCTGTCGAGGTTCGAGTAGAACACGAACCCGCGCGCATCCCAGGCCTTGCACAGCACGACGCGCACCGAGGGCCGTCCCTCCGGTGTCGCCGTCGCCAGTGCGAATGCGTTGGCGTCGTTGGGCTCGCTGGCGCCGGCCTCGGCAAACCAGGCTGCGAATGTGGCAAACGGATCGATCATCCATTCGCCGTAACGCGCCGACGCCGCGATGTCACCCGCAGGCTATTTGCTCTTGGCGCCTTTCTTGCCGAGCTCCGACTGCGCCGCCGACGACTTGCGCGGGTTGCTCTCGCCCTCCTTGGCCGCCTTGGCGTTGGCTTTCTTGGCGGTCTCGCTACCCTTGCCCTTTTTCTCGGCCATCTTGCGCACTCCTTTCCCCGACAACTCAGGCGACAACACTGGACCGTGCCGCAGGTTCCGCTGGCCTGATTGACCAGCGACATGTCAGACCCAGCGAGCCCCGAAGCCGCCGGGCCCGGTCAAAGCGGCTAGCTTTTATGACCCCCGTCGCCTAATCATGACACTATCGCGACGCTCCTTCGCAAGGCCTAGAAAAACCCAATGGTTTCCACAGTTTCGCCGCCCCCTGCGGGCGCACCCGATATCCAGCCGATCTCGATCGTTACCGAGATGCGGACGAGCTTCCTCGATTACGCCATGTCGGTCATCGTCGCGCGCGCACTTCCCGATGTGCGCGACGGCTTGAAGCCCGTTCACCGCCGTATCCTGTGGGGGGCCCACGAAAGCGGGTTCACCGCCAACAAGGCGTATCGCAAGTCGGCGCGTATCGTCGGTGACGTCATGGGTAAATATCATCCCCACGGCGACAGCTCGATCTACGACGCCCTCGCCCGGATGACCCAGGACTGGTCGCTGCGGCTGCCGCTGATCGACGGCCAGGGCAATTTCGGCTCGATGGATCCCGATGCCCCGGCCGCGATGCGCTACACCGAAGCCCGGCTGGCCAAGTCGGCCGAAGCGCTGCTCGCCGACATCGACAAGGACACCGTCGACTTCAATGCCAACTACGACGGCTCGGAGCATGAGCCCGCCGTCCTGCCGGCGCGCTTCCCGAACCTCCTCGTCAACGGCGCGTCGGGCATCGCGGTCGGCATGGCGACCAACATCCCGCCGCACAATCTCGGCGAAGTCATCGACGCCGTCCGCGCCTGGCTCGACGACCAGACCATCAGCCTCGACGACTTGATGAAGCATCTGCCGGCGCCCGATTTCCCCACCGGCGCGCTGATCGTCGGCACCACCGGCCTGCGCACCGCGTATGAAACCGGCCGCGGCACCATCATCATCCGCTCGCGCTACATCGTGGAGGAGGGCAGGGGCGACAAGCGCTCGCTCGTGCTCACCGAGATCCCGTTCCAGCAGGGCAAGAACGCGCTCGTCGAAAAGATCGCCGAAGCCGTCAAGGACAAGCGCGTCGAGGGCGTCTCCGACCTGCGTGACGAATCCAACCGCGAAGGCGTGCGGATCGTCATGGAACTGAAGCGCGACGCCACCCCCGAGGTCGTGCTCAACCAGGTCTATCGCCACACCCCGGCGCAGCAGACCTTCAGCATCAACATGCTCGCCATCCGCGGCGGCCGGCCCGAACTCATGGGCCTGCGCGACATCATCCAGGCGTTCGTGCAGTTCCGCGAGGAGGTCATCACCCGGCGCTCCAAGTTCGAACTCGCCAAGGCCCGCGAGCGCGCGCACCTGTTGATCGGCCTCGTAATCGCCGTCGCCAACCTCGACGAAGTCGTCCGCATCATCCGCGGTTCGGCCAGCCCCGCCGAGGCGCGCGAAACGCTCATGGCGCGCGACTGGGACGCCGCCGACATCCGGCCGTACCTCGCCCTTGTCGAAGCCGGCGAGATCGATGCCGATGCCGACACCATCCGGCTCAGCGAAGCCCAGGTTCGCGCCATCCTCGAACTGCGCCTGTCGAAGCTGACGGCGCTCGGCCGCGAGGAGATCGGCGACGAACTGAAGGAGCTCGCCGGCGTCATCGGCGGGTTGCTCGAGATACTCGGCGACCGCGTCAAGCTCTACGCCGTGCTGCGGTCCGAAATCGAGGCCGTCAGCGACCAGTTTTCGACCAAGCGCCGCTCCGAGATCGTCGCCGCCGGTGACGATGTCGATGACGAGGATTTGATCGAACGCGAGGACATGGTCGTCACCGTGACGCATTCCGGCTGGATCAAGCGCGTCGCATTGAACGAATACCGGGCGCAAAAGCGCGGCGGCAAGGGCCGTTCGGGCATGTCGACGAAGGACGAGGATGCGGTCACCAATTTGTTCGTGACCAGCACCCACAACCCGGTGCTGTTCTTCTCCAGCGCCGGCAAGGTTTACCGCCAGAAAGTCTGGCGCCTGCCGGTCGGATCACCGCAAGCCAAGGGCCGCAGCCTCAACAATCTCCTGCCACTGGCGACGGGCGAAACCATCACCTCGGTGCTGCCATTGCCCGAGGACGAGGCCGAGTGGGGCCGGTTGCACGTCATGTTCGCGACCGCGCACGGCAGCGTCCGCCGCAACGCCATGGACGCCTTCACCAACGTGCCGACCGCCGGCAAGCTGGCCATCCGCTTCGAGGACGGCGACGAGGACCGGTTGATCGCGGTGGCCTTGTGCGATGTCGCTGACGACGTCTTTCTCGCCGCACATAGCGGCAAGGCGATCCGCTTCGCCGTCGAGGATGTCCGCGAATTCGTCTCGCGCACCTCGACCGGCGTTCGCGGCATGACGCTCGGCAAAGGTGACGAAGTCATCTCGATGTCGATCCTCAAGGCTTTCGCCGCCACCCCACAGGAGCGCGAGGACTATCTCAAGGCCGCTGCATGGAAGGCCGAACCCGGCGAGCGCATCCTGTCCGAAACCCGCATGGCGCAGTTTGCAGCGGCCGAGGAATTCATCCTCACCGTCACCGCCAACGGCTATGGCAAGCGTTCGAGCGCCTTCGAATATCGCCAGTCGGGGCGCGGCGGGCAGGGCATCCGCAACATCGGTGAAACCGACCGCAACGGCAACGTCGTTGCCAGCTTTACGGCGGCTGGCGATGACCAGCTCATGCTCGTCACCGACCAGGCCAAGCTGATCCGCACCTCGGTCGGCCAGGTCGGCATCAAGGGCCGCTCGACGCTCGGCGTCACACTGTTCGATGTCGGCAAGGGCGAACACGTCGTCTCGGCCGCGCTCATCCCCGCCGAGGAAGCCGTCGACGAAATCGTCGGCGTGGCGGACGATGCGCCGGAGGGTTCGGAAGCGCCTGATGCACCGGAAGCGCCGGAAGAGCCCGGCAACGACGACAACAGCTGAACCCACTCTCTCCCCGTCACCCCGGCGAAGGCCGGGGCCCATCTCCGGGTTGTTTAGGAGATGGGCCCCGGCCTTCGCCGGGGTGACGGCTTTGAGGCGACTCTAATCAGCCTTGAACGTCACCAGCCGCCAAAGATAAATCCCGATCATCCCGAACACGACGACGTTCGAAACCGGCCCGGCCCAAACCGCCACCCGGTCATAGTCGCTGCCCAGCATATACCCCGCCGTCATCAACAGCGTCGTCCAGATGAAGCTGCCGATCCCCGACAACAGCAGGAACCGCCCCGGCGGCATATGGGCGATCCCCGCCGGCACCGACACGACCGACCGGATTGCCGGCACCATCCGCCCGAACAGCACCACCGGCCCGCCATGTTTTTCGAACCAGCGCGCGCCCTTGTCGATGTCGCGCGGGTGCAGCGTCAGCCAGCGGCCGTGGCGCTTCGCCAACTGCCGCATCCGGTCGAGCCCGATGGCCCTGCCAAGCGCATACCAGAACCACGCCCCGGCCAGCGAACCCGTCGTCCCGGCGGCGATAACTCCCGGCAAGCTCAAGGTCCCGCGCGCTGCCACATATCCCGCCATCGGCATGAACAGTTCCGACGGGATCGGCGGCAGGATCGTCTCGACGAATGTCAGCAGCAGGATGCCCCAATAGCCGCCGCGCTCGATCATGTCGGTCAGCAACGCGAACATCAGCCGCGCGCCCAATCGGCGCCCTGCCGCTGGTCGAGGCCGCGCCTGACGCCGGTGAAGATCATCAATTGCCCCAAATAATAGCTGTACCAGACGATCAGGCCGTGAACGAAGCCGCCGCCGACAAGGGTGCCGCCCATCCGCATCACCAGGAACGTGTCGGACGCCACGAACAGCAGCGCCCCGGCCGCCGCCCAGCGCCGCGGGAACCGGCTGATCCACGCCGCCGCCGCCATCCCGCACAACAGCACCGAATACAGCATCAAGGCGCCGACCGGCTGTCCCGCCGGCAACACAAGCGTCGGCATCGCCAAGCCGAACCCGATGAGCGCCGCCGCAAATACCTTGTCGCCCAATGTCAGGATACCCCGCCGCAACTGGCTATAGAATGCCATCGCTATCACATGCCCGATGGCAAACGCGCCGGCGCCGACGAAGAACGCGCCGGGGATGTTCAGCAGCACGTCGCCGACAGCCCCCGCCGCCATGATCGCTCCCAGCCATTTCCGGTAGGGCCCGTCGCCCTGGAATGCAGCGATCGCCAGCGCCCCGACCGCCACGCCCTTGAGCGCGACCTCGCCCCCCAGCCCGAGTCGCGCGCCGAGCAGCGGGTACAATATCCCGGCGGTGATCGAGACGATGACCAGCCACCGACCCATTCGGTCGCGAAGGGATTGATCGGCCATTTTGAACGGATCGACGGTATTTTCCATCCGGCTTTACTGGGCATGAATCTTATCGCTTCGCAACCGTCGCAATTCGCTATATGGGGCGAATGGCGCGGGGGACTGCGCGCTCATCATTACGGAGAATCTCAAGATGAAGACTGCTTTGACGCTGGTGGCTGTGGCCAGCCTGGGCCTGCTTGCTGCTTGCGGCGAGAAGGCGGCCGACACCACCACCACCACGACGACGACCGAAGCACCGGCCGTCGACGCGATGGCAACCACCGAAACCGCACCGGCAACTGCTGACGCTGCTGCCGTTGGCGACACCGTCGCTGCCGATGCAACCGTTGCTGCCGATGCAACCGCTGCCGGCGCCACCGCCGTCACCGACGCAGCTGCTGTTGGTGCCGACAAGGCTGCCGATGCCGTCAAGGCCGGCGCCGATGCCGCTGCTGCCGAACTGAAGAAGTAAGCACCGCGAAGGCGATAGCTTAAGGCTTCGCCTTAGTGGCATTGCTGACTTTCTGAATTGAAAGGGTCGGGACCGGAAACGGGTCCGGCCCTTTCTTTTGGCTGTCGTTCAACAGATGTTAAGCGGTGGTTCGCCACGAAAGCACCGTGGATCCGAAACCTTCACCGCACTCGATTGTTGACCTTTCGCAGGCCGATGGCCTAGCCCCGCATCAATATCCTTGGGAGTATCGTCTGATGAAGATCTTCGCGCGCAGTTTCGCCGCCGCCCTTTTGGCGACCGCCACCCTGACCGCCGGCCCGGCAATGGCTCAGAAAAAGCAGGAAGCCCCCAAGCCGCCAAAGCTGACCAAGGGCGTGCAGGCGGCTCTTGCCGCGGCGCAGGCGCTGCAGACCGCGGGCGACAGCGCCGGCGCGCTGGCCAAGGTCGCCGAGGCCGAAGCGGTGCCGTCGCCGACGGCCGACGACACCTATATGATCAACGCGGTTCGCCTCAACTCGGCGGTGCCGCTCAAGGACAACGCCCTGATCGAAAAGGCGCTGACCAACATGCTGGCGACCGGCAAGGTCAAGGCGGAGGACCAGACCAAGTTCCTGCGCACGGTCGGTTCGCTCGCCATGGAGCGCAAGGATTACGCCGCCGCCACGACGGCATTCGAAACCCTTGTCAAGACCGACGCCAGCGACCCCGAGAACGTCGTCGCCCTGTCGGAGCTGTATTGGGCCCAGAAGCAGACCGCCAAGGCCGTCGATTCGCTCAACCAGGCCATCACTGCCAGCAAGACCGCCGGCAAGGTGCCGCCTGAATCCTGGTATCGCCGCCGCCTCGCGATCGCCTATGATGGCAAGCTGGCCGCGCAGGTCCAGCCCGCCGCGCTCGGCCTGGTCGAAGCCTATCCGAACGCTGTCAACTGGCGCGACGCGATCATCATCACCCGCGACAGCTTCCCATCGACCGACGAGCAGGTGGCGCTCGATTTCATGCGTCTCCAGTCGGCAACCGGCTCGCTCAACGGCGAACGCGATTTCGTCGAGTATGCCGACACGGCACTCGGCCGCGGTTTCCCCGGTGAAGCCGATACCGCCATCCGCGAGGGCATCCAGCGTAACATGCTGAGCGCCACCAAGCCGCTCGTGAAGGAGTTGCAGACCAGCGCCCAGGCCAAGTCCAAGACCGACAAGGCGTCGCTGCCGGGCCTCGAAAAGGAGATCAAGGGTAACCCCAAGATCGCCATCAGCACCGGCGACGCCTATTACGGCTATGCAGATTATGCCAAGGCCGCGTCGCTTTACCGGCAGGCAGCGGCGCTGCCGGGCGTCGACGCCGCCACTGCCAATCTGCGCCTCGGCATGGCGTTGGCGCGCTCGGGCGACAAGGCCGGCGCCACCGCCGCCCTGACGCAGGTTACCGGCGGGCCGCGTGAAGCCCTGGCGAAATACTGGCTGGTCCACCTCAACAAGACCGCCTGATCTCCATATCAGGAATGACAGGACGGCGCGGGTGATCCCCGCGCCGTTTTTTCGTTTGCCTTCCCAAAAGCCACCCGCCCGCCTATGAGGGCGCGACTCACCGCCCACCCGGAGTCGCCCACCCCATGGAAATTCGTCTCGGCCTCACTTTCGATGACGTGCTGCTTGTGCCCGCGGCCTCCGCCATCCTGCCGAGCATGGCCGACACTTCGACCCGGGTCACCCGCGGTATCACGCTCAACATTCCCGTCCTGTCGTCGGCGATGGATACCGTCACCGAAGCCGACATGGCGATCGTCATGGCACAGGCCGGCGGCATCGGCGTCCTCCACCGCAATTTGACCGTCGAGGAGCAATCCGACGCCGTCCGCCAGGTCAAGCGCTTTGAAAGCGGCATGGTCGTCAACCCCGTCACCATGACCCCCGACCAGACGCTGGGCGACGCCCGCGCGCTGATGCTCCGCCACAAGATCTCGGGCTTTCCGGTCGTCGAGCGCGATGGGCGTCTTGTCGGCATCGTCACCAACCGCGACATGCGCTTTGCCGAAAACGCCGACCAGCCGATCTCGGAGCTGATGACCCGCGAGAACCTCATCACCGTGCCGCCCGGCACCAACGAGAACGACGCGCGCCGCATCCTCCACACCAACCGCATCGAAAAACTGCTGGTGGTCGACGAGAGCGGCCGCTGCGTCGGGCTGATCACCGTCAAGGACATCGAGCGCGCCGTCACCTATCCCGCTGCCACCAAGGACGCCGCCGGTCGCCTGCGCGTCGCCGCCGCCACCACCGTAGGCGACCTCGGCTTCGAACGCACCCAGGCGCTGCTCGATGCCGAATGCGACCTCATCGTCGTCGACACCGCGCACGGCCATAGCGACCGCGTCGCCGAAGCCGTCGCCCGCATCAAGAAACTCTCGAACTCGGCGCAGGTCATCGCCGGCAATGTCGCCACCGCCGAAGCCGCGCGCGCGCTCATCGGCGCCGGCGCCGATGGCATCAAGGTCGGCATCGGCCCGGGCTCGATCTGCACCACCCGCGTCGTCGCCGGCGTCGGCGTGCCGCAACTCACCGCGATCATCGACACCGCCGAAGCCGCCGCGCGCCTTGGCATCCCGGTCATCGCCGATGGCGGCCTGCGCACCTCGGGCGATGTCGCCAAGGCGCTCGCGGCCGGCGCTGCCGCCGTCATGGTCGGCAGCCTGCTCGCCGGCACCGAGGAAGCCCCTGGCGAAACCTTCCTCTGGCAGGGCCGCACCTATAAAAGCTATCGCGGCATGGGCAGCGTCGCCGCCATGGCACGCGGCTCGGCCGATCGTTATTTCCAGCAGGATATCAAGGACCAGCTCAAGCTCGTCCCTGAAGGCATCGAGGGCCAGGTCCCCTACAAGGGCCCCGCCGCCGCCGTCCTCCACCAGCTGGTCGGCGGGGTGAAGGCGGCGATGGGCTATACCGGATCGGCCAACCTCGACGATTTCCGCAAGCGCGCCGAATTCATCCGCATCACCGGCGCGGGCCTGCGCGAAAGCCATGTCCACGACGTAACCATCACCCGCGAATCCCCCAACTATCCGACAACCGGCGGATGACCCATTATTCGAGTAAAAGACCATGACTCCCGCTGCACGCGTCCAGGCCGCCATCGAATGTCTCGACCAGGCGGTCGCCGCCGCCCGCACCGGCGGCGCCGCCGCGGACACCATTGTCCAGCGTTACTTCACGACGCGCCGCTATGCCGGCTCAAAGGACCGCCGCGCCGTCCGCGACCTGGTTTTCGACGTCATCCGCAGCATCGGCACGGTGCCCGAATCCGGCCGCGCCGCGCTGATCGGCCACGCCCGCGCCAACGCGCCCGAAGTGCTCGAACTGTTCACCGGCACAGCCGATACCGCCGGCCACGCGCCGGCCCTGCTCGTCGAAGGCGAACCCGAGGCCCGGCCATCGCTGGCGCCGGGCTGGCAACTCGACATGCTGCGCACGCGCTTCGGCAAGGGCACCGACAAGGTCGTCGCCGCGCTGCTCGATCGCGCGCCGCTCGACCTGCGCGTCAACACGCTGATGGCCAACCGCGACGAGCTGCTCATCGAGCTTCCCGATCTCGCGCCGACAGCATTGTCGCCGACCGGGCTGCGTGCGCCGACCGGGCTCAACATCGAGACCCTGCCGGCCTTTCACGCCGGCAAGATCGAGGTCCAGGACGAAGGCTCGCAGCTCGCCGCACTCGCGGTCGGCGCGCTGCCCGGCGAAAACATCATCGACCTTTGCGCCGGGGCAGGGGGCAAGACCCTCGCCCTCGCCGCCGCCATGGCCAACGAAGGCCGGCTGGTTGCCGCCGACACCGATCGCGGCCGCTTGTCCGCGATGCCGCAGCGCCTCGCCCGCGCAGGGGTGACGATCACCGACATCCGCATGCTCAACCCGCGCAAGGAGTGGGACGCGCTCAAGGATCTTGCCGGCCTTGCCGATCGCGTGCTCATCGATGCGCCCTGCTCGGGCACCGGCACCTGGCGCCGCAACCCCGAGGCGCGCTGGCGGCTGACCGCCGAACGCCTCGGCAAACTCGAAGGCGAACAGGACCGGCTGCTCTCGCTCGCTGCCCAACTCGTCAAGATCGGCGGCAGCCTGACGTACGTCGTCTGCTCGCTACTGCCGGGCGAGGGCGAAGGCCGCATCAACGCCTTCCTGCTCAAGCACGGCGGCTTCCGCCCGCAGGAATTCAGCATTCCCGGCATGGCCGCGCCGGCACCGACCCTGGTCCTGTCGCCCGCCGAACAGGGCTGCGACGGATTCTTCATCGCACGTCTAGAAAGGGTCTGCTAAACCAGCAGCATATTTGGAGTGCCGAACATGCGTCTTGCGATCCCGTTGATGATGGTACTGGCGTCCGGATCGGCCATGGCCGCTGCCTCGGTCGCCGTTGGCGACGATGTCCTGAAGCCGGTTTCGGTGCGGATGGCCGCACAGGGCAAGGCCGCGCTCGATCGCCGCGACGCCAACGCCGCAATCGACGCCTATGAAGCCGCCCTCGCCAGTGACCCCAAGAATGTCGCGGCGTTCAGCGGCATCGCCCAAGGCTATGAGATGCTCGGCCTGCCGGGCAAGGCGGTCAAATACTACCGCGACGCGCTTGCGCTCAACCCGTCGGACATCGGCGCGCTCGAAGGCCAGGGCAAGGCGCTTATCGCCCGCGGCGCCACCGCCCGCGCGCAGGTCAATCTCGCGCGCATCAAGGCGCTGTGCAAAGCCGAATGCCCCGCCGCCGACCGCCTGCAGACTGCGCTCAACACGCCGGTTCCAGCACCCGCAGCAAAGCCCATAGTCGCCAAGAACTAATCGTCTCTCCCTCCCCCCTGCCGGGAGGGCGACTCGGCCCCAGCCGAGCGGGGTGGGGGTTCACGCTCTACCCCAACCGCGCCGCAGCCCGAGCAAACGCCGCCACCGGCACAGTCTCCGCCCGTTGCTCCGGACTGATCCCCTCCGCCACCATCGCCTCCAGCGCCCCCGGCATTGCTTTCAGGCTCGCGCGCAGCATCTTGCGCCGCTGCCCGAACGCCGCCGCCGTCAGTGCCGACAGTTTCGCCGCAGTCGCCGCAGCCATCGGCACGATCGGCACGAAATGCACCACCGCCGATTCGACCTTCGGCGCCGGCACGAACGCCCGCGGCGGCAACGTGAACGCGATCTTCGCCTGTGTCCGCCACTGCGCCAGCACCGACAGCCGGCCATAAGCGCCATTGCCCGGCGCCGCGACCAGCCGCTCGGCGACTTCACGCTGGAACATCAACGTCAGGCTTGCCCACCACGGCGGCCATTCATCGCCCGACAGCCAGCCGGTCAGCAGCGCCGTGCCGATATTATACGGCAAGTTCGAGACGATATGCGCCCCGCGCCCAGCCAGCGCCGCCGCGTCCACAGTCATCGCATCCGCATCGAGAACCGTCAGCCGACCCTCGGCCGCCTCGGCAAGTTCCGCCAACGCCGGCGCCGTCCGCGAATCGCGCTCCACCGCGACCACCCGAGCCCCGGCCCGCAACAATGCCCGCGTCAGCCCGCCCGGTCCCGGTCCGACCTCATAGACCGTCGCCCCGGCCAAAGGCCCCGGAACCCGCGCAATCCGGTCGAGCAAATTACCATCAAGCAAAAAATTCTGCCCCAACGATTTTTTCGCATTGAGCCCATGCCTGGCGATGACCTCGCGCAAAGGCGGCAGTCGCAACAGCCCCGCCGGCAATTCCTCGCTCAAGCGCTGGCCACGCAAAGCCGCCGCGCCGCGCACATCCCCGCCATGCGGATCGCCTCGATCATTGCCCGCGGGCTGGCAATGCCTTTGCCTGCGATACCGAACGCGGTGCCGTGGTCGGGCGACGTCCGCACGATCGGCAGCCCCAGCGTGACGTTGACGCCATCGTCGAAATGCAGCGTTTTCAGCGGGATCAGCGCCTGGTCGTGATACATGCACAGCGCCGCGTCATACTGTTTGCGCGCTTCGGCATGGAACATCGTGTCGGCCGACAGCGGCCCATGCGCGATGATGTCCTCGGCGATCAATGCCTCGACGGCCGGGCGGATGATGTCGAGATCCTCGCGCCCCAGCGTGCCGCTTTCGCCGGCATGAGGATTAAGCCCGGCCAGCACCAGCCGCGGCCGTTCGATGCCGAAGTCACGAATAAGCCCGCGCGCCGTGATCCGCGCCTTGGCGATGATCAGCTCGGTGGTCAGCAGCCGAGGCACGTCGGCCAGCGCCATGTGCACCGTCACCGGCACCGTGCGCAGCGTCGGTCCCGACAGCATCATGACTGCATTGATCGCCGAAATCCCGCAGCGCTCGGCGACGAATTCGGTCTGCCCCGGATAGTTGAAGCCGATATTATACAGCTGTGACTTCGAAACCGGCCCGGTCACGATGCCGCCGGCGAAGCCGTTGCGCGCCAGCCCGACGGCAATCTCCAGGCTGTCGAGCGCACACCGCGCGCCGGCCAGATTGGGGTCGCCCGGGATGATCTCGCCCGGATCGTCGACCTGCACCAGCGGCAGCGCCTTGCCGAACGCCGCCGCGGCCTCGGTCGGCGCGCCCAGCGTCTTGATCGGCCCGTCCCAGACCGCCTCGATGGCGCGCCGGTCCCCGATCGCAAAGAACGGCGGCAGCTTCTCGCGCACCCGCGCCGCCCAGGCGGCCGCGACGATTTCCGGGCCGATGCCGGCGGGATCGCCGATCGACACCGCCAGCGGCGCCGGCGCCTTCATCAGCGGTAGTCGACGATCGCGTCGCGGCGCAGATCGCGCAGATAACGCCGCGCCCGCATGTTGACCCGCTCGTCGTTCATCTGGGCATAGATCTGGTCGAAATTCGGCGCCTTGGCCTGCGCCGCGGCATCGTCGCGCCCGCACAGCACCAGCACGCGCAGCCCTTCGGCCGCCGAACCGAATGCCGGCGTTGCCTGTCCGATCGAAAGCTGCTGCATGATGCCGGCCAGTGCCGGCGGCAGGTCCTTCAGGCGGATCGCGTCGTTGTTGGCGACCTCGGCGCCCAGCTTGGCAGCGACTTCATCGACCCGGCCGCAGCCACCCATCGCCTGCGTCGCGTCCTGGAATTCCTTCACCTTCGCCTTGGCATCGACTTCGGTGATGCCGGCCTTCAGCGGCAACGACATCTGCTTGAGGCTCAGCACCGCCTCGGCCGGATCGGCGGCCAGCACCTGGCGCTTTTCCAGCAAGGTCATGATCGCGACGCCGCCCGGCACCACGATCGGGTCGGTGACGCTCGCTGCGCCGCCGGCGGGCAGCGTCGTGATGATCGGCGCCACCGCATCGGCCAGCTGTTCGGCGCGTACCCAGCCGAGATCGCCGCCCACACCCGCGGTAGAGGCTTCGGAAAACTGGCGTGCATAGGCGACGAACGAGGCGCCGCCGCGGATCTGCCCGACGATGCGCGCGGCATCGCTCAACACCTGCGCCTGCGTCTCCGGCGTTGCCGACAGGAAGATTTCGCCGACATGGAACTCGTCCTTGCCCTTGGCGGCGTTCAACCGGGCGATGATCGCGTTGACCTCCTCGTCACCGACATTGACCAGCGGCTCGACCTTGCGGCGCAACACGCGGCTCCACGCCAGTTCGCCCCTAATCTGTGCCTTGATCGAAGCCGGCGACGATCCCGACTCGCGCAGGAACTGCTCGAACGCCTCGGGCGAGCGCTTGAAATTCTGCGCCACCCGCGCATACGATCGGTCGACCTCGGATTCAGGGATGCGGATGTCGTTGCTGGCGGCTTCCTGGACCTGCAGCTTTTCGTCGATCAGGTTGCGCAGCACCTGCAGGCGCAGCCGCTGGCGTTCCTCGTCGGCGATCTTGCCGCCATTGGCCGCGATGACCAGCGCCACCCGCTGGTCGATATCGGTATCGGTGATGACGTCGCCGTTGACGATGGCCTGGGCCTTGCGCAGCGTCGGGTCGATCTCGCCGATCACCCGCATTTCCGCCAGGTCGGCCGCGCTGAAGCTCGCACCGGGCACCGCACCGGGGTCGGCGGCCTGCGCCAGCAACGCCGTCGGCGATGCGGAGAACAGCAGGGCCGTACCCAGCAACGGGGCAAGCAACGAACGATTGAACCGCATTCCAGTCTCCAGCTCCGGCGAATATCGGCGCCCGCCGCGGCGCATGGTCTTGTTAGGCGAGTCCCTAGCGCAACCTTGCGGCAACGGCAAAGCGCCGGTTAACGGCGACAGGCTGAACGCCGCCTGAAATCCAGACCAACCCGCCTCAACGCCCCAGCGTCTTGAACGCCAGCGTCAGCAGGAACGTGTTACCCGCCCTGAAATCACGATCGCCGATATAGTCGCGGCGCCAGCTGACCCCCAGCCTGAAGCATTCATCTTCATATTCGACCCCGGCCCGGTGGCGGGTGGGCTTGAAGCCGTCGCCGCCCGCCAACGGGTTCTCGGTCCTGCTGGTGAGGTCGACGATCGCCGACCCGAACACCGACCAGAATTTCGCGAATACTGCCCGGCCGCCGACGCGCAATTCTTCCCGGTCTTCCAGATCCTCGAGCTCGATCTGCCGATTCAGCCGGATATAGCCGATGCTGGCATAGGTCGTGCGATTGCCGATCGACACGTCGATCTCGTTGCGCCGCACGGTAAAGCTGTTGCGATCGACCCGAAACCGGTGAGTCACCTCGAACAGCCGGCCCAGCTTCAAATTTGTCCGCCCGACAAAATCGCTGACCGTGTCCGAAAGCCCGGTGCCCCGTGGAAACTCGTCGCCGCTGCCGGCCAGCCGCACCGATTGGCCGATTTCGGTGCGCAGCGCAACGCCCTGCCGGTCGAGCGTGTATTCGAGGCCATAGGTCATCCGCGTGCCGCCCTCGACCCGGTCATAGCCCGGAAAGCGGTTGAGATCGAACAGGCTGATATCCTCGAGCTCGATGGCGCGGCTGTCCTCGTTGGGAATGCCCGAATTCAGGTTCGCCGGCGCCGCGACGAACTGCACGCGCGGCGTGAACGTCTGCGTGCCGCCGAACGCCGGCCCGGCAAACGGCCATTCGACATCGACCGCGGCGACCGGCGCGATCCGCCCCTGGATGCCTTCGCGCCCGGCATATTGCGGCAAGGTCGCCCGTTCGGGATCGATGACATTGTAAATGTCGCTCCGCATCATCCCCGTGGCGGTGATACGCTGCCCCCACGTCGTGATCAGGCTGCGATCCCAGCGCCCGAACATCAGCGCCCGCTGCACGCTCTGCCCATCGGTGCGGAACAGGTTCATCGTGTTGGCGCCGAACCGGAACCGCCCGCCCAGCACCGTCTCGGTCGGCCGCCAGTCATAATCGACCAGCGGCAGCACGAACGGGATCTCCCCGGTCAGGTCGGTGATCCGCAGCCCCTGGAAGGCCCAGGCCGAGATCGACAGGAAGCTGGTGGGAGTCTGCCGCTCCAACGCATAGGTCGAGCGCAGCGTATCGTCGAAATCCAGTCCATAGCGGCGGTTGAACGTATCGTCGGTGGTCAGCCGCACCGAAAAGCTCGATCGCCATTCGGGCGTATGCTGCAAGCGGCCCTTCAACGCGAAATAGCCGCGCAGCCGGTTGCCGCGGTCGATCTCGGTCACCCCGTCATCGGCGAAATCGGTCAGCTGCGCATAGGTGAAAAAGGCATCCATCTGCACCGGGCCATCCCGAAGCAGCCGGCGCGCCTGCACCTCCATCGCCGGGTTGGCGCCGGTATAGAAATGCGGCGCCACCGTGATGTCGCGGTCGGGCGCCAGCGCGAAATGATACGGCAGGCTGATGCCCACGCCCAGTTGCCGCTGGAACTCGATGCCCGGCAGCAACAGCCCGCTGACCTGCTTGGCCTCGCCGTCCGGGTGCGAGAATTTGGGCAGATAGAACACCGGCACGCCGAATATCTCGAGGCTGGCATTGCGATAGTAAAGCCGGTGCTTGGCGCGATTATAGCTGATCCGCACGCCCTTGACCTGCCACACCGGCGCGTGCGGGCAGCCCTCGCTGTCGACGACCGCGCACGGGCTGTAAACGGCGCGGTCGAGGGTGATGATATCGTCGCTGCGCTGGCCCTGGTTCGCCGCCAGCCGGCCGCCGTCGTTGAGCACCAACAGGATATTGTCGATCGCCCCGTCACGCAGCGAATCGGTCAGTTCGACCCGATCGCCGAACGCCTGGTTGCCCTGCGGATCGACGCTGACGACATTGCCGGTCGCGACGACGACGCCGGTCTTGCGATTATATTCGATATTCTGGGCGGACAGCTTCCACGCGTCGCGGCTCAGCCGGACATTGCCCGTCGCCGTGACGACCTCCTGCCTGTCGTCGTACTGCATCGCATCGGCTTCGAAATCGATCGCGTCGCCGGCCTCCACGATGGCGCCGCCATCGCGCGGGATCGTGGTGGCAGGCGATTCCTGCCCGGCAGCGGCGGGTGCGGGCGCGGGAGTCGCTGCCTGCGCGAACGCGGCCCCGTCGCTCCCGGCGGCAAGGAGCGTGGCAGTCGTCAGCAGGAGGTAACGCAAGGACAAACGGCGCTTTCGAGAGGCTGTACGCAAGGCCATCGCTTAGCGGTGTCGCCGCGCCCCGTCCACATCCGTTCGATATCGGCAGCGACGCTGCCGCCCCGCATCTTCGGCGCTCGCCAAGACGCCGCGTTGCGCGCCGGCCAAGCCGGGCCTAAACCCCGGGGCAATCAATCTGTCCCCAAGGATCGTTCATGCTGACCATTGGTTTCCCCGGCGCCGCAGATTCAAGCGTGCACGTCCTTGTCGTCCTCGCCGGCCCCGACGGCGTCCTGAGCAGTGCCGCCGCCGCCGCCGACACCGCCAGCGGCGGGCAGCTCGCCCGCGCCATCAAGACCGGCCGCTTCGAAGCCGATGCCGCAGCCGTCGCCGAAATCCTCGCCCCCAACGGCATCGATGCCGCGCGCTTGCTCGTCGTCGGCACCGGCCCCGCCGACAAGGCCGACGCCGCCACCTTCGAGCGGATCGGCGGCGCCATCGCCGCGCGCCTGCTGACTTCGGGCGAAACCCGCGTCACCGTCGACATGGCCGGCGCCGCCGCGTCGATCCCCCTCGCCGCCGCCGCCGCGCATCTCGCCAACGGCGCTGCGCTGCGCAGCTATCGCTTCGACAAATACCGCACGACGATGAAGCCCAAGGCCAAGCCGACGCTGACCCATCTCGACATCATCAATGCCGATGGCGCCGCAGCAAGCCACGCGCCACTCGCCGCCATCGCCGGCGGCATCGAGCGCACCCGCAACCTCGTCAGCGAACCCGCCAACATCATCTACCCCGAAAGCTTCGTCGACAGCGCCGCCGACCTCGCCGCGCTCGGCATCGAGATCACCGTCCTCGGCGAGCCCGAGATGGAAGCCCTCGGCATGGGCGCGCTGCTCGGCGTCTCGCAGGGCTCGGTCCGCCCGGCGCGGCTGATGGCAATGCGCTGGAACGGCACCGGCAACCCCGATGCCAGGCCCGTCGTCTTCGTCGGCAAGGGCGTTACCTTCGATACCGGCGGCATCAGCATCAAGCCCGCCGCCGGCATGGAGGACATGAAATGGGACATGGGCGGGGCAGGGGCGGTCACCGGCGCGATGCACGCCCTCGCCGCCCGCAAGGCCAACGCGCATGTCATCGGCGTCGTCGGCCTTGTCGAAAACATGCCCGACGGCAACGCCCAGCGACCCGGCGACGTCGTCACCAGCATGAACGGCCAGACTATCGAGGTCATCAACACCGACGCCGAGGGCCGGCTGGTGCTGTGCGACGCGATCTGGTGGGCGCAGGAGCAGTATAACCCCGAAGTCGTCGTCGATCTGGCCACGCTGACCGGCGCCATCATCGTCAGCCTGGGGCATGAATATGGCGGCATCTTCGCCAACGATGACGGCCTTGCGACCCAGCTCCAGGCCGCCGGCGACAGTACCGGCGAACGCCTGTGGCGGATGCCGCTCGGCGACGCCTATGACAAGCTTATCGACAGCGCGATCGCCGACATCAAGAACGTCGGCCCGCGCGAAGGCGGCTCGATCACCGCGGCGCAATTCATCAAGCGCTTCGTCAAAGCCGGCGTGAAATGGGCGCATCTCGACATCGCCGGCATGGTCTGGGATTCAAAGGCCGGGCCCCTGCACGACAAGGGCGCCACCGGCTACGGCGTCCGCCTTCTTGACCGCTTCATCGCCGACAATTTCGAAGCGTAAAGTCTTCCTTCCCCCCTCCCTACTTCTAGGGAGGGGTCGGGGGCGGGTTTCTTCCTTTCTGTTTCTCGCCGCCACACACCGGAAAAAATGATCGACATCGGCTTCTACCAGCTCGCCCAGCGCCGCGCCGAAGCGGTGCTGCCACCCCTCGTCACCAAGGCCCTCGCCGCCGGCCATCGCATCCTCGTCCGCACCCCAGACCCCGCCCTTCTCGCCAAACTCGACACCGCCCTCTGGACGCAAGCCCCCGACAGCTTCATCCCCCACGGCATCGACACCGAAGTCGGCCCTGACCGCGCCCCCACCCAACCGGTCCTGCTGACCACGACAGCGACTCCGGCCGCCAACGCCGCCGACTGCCTCGCCCAGATCGGCGACGACCTTCCGGACGACCTAACCGGCCTCGCCCGCATCCTCTTCCTCTTCGACGCCGACGGCCTCGAAACCGCCCGCGCCCGCTGGCGCATCGTCTCCCGCCTCGAAACCGCCCGCCCCGCCTATTGGCGCGAATCCGAAGACGGCCGCTTCGAAAAAGCCGGCTGAAACCCATCTCCCCCTGAGGGGTTCTTGCCTTCCTAACCTGCCCCCGCTAAACGCCGCGCCATCCAGACACCCCCAAAATCAGAAACGGACGTCCCATGGCCGCCACGCGCACCTTCTCGATTCTCAAGCCCGACGCCACCCGCCGCAACCTGACCGGCGCCATCAACGCCATGATCGAGGGCACCGGCCTGCGCATCATCGCCCAAAAGCGCCTCCACCTCACCCGCGCCCAGGCCGAAGGCTTCTACGCCGTCCACCGCGAACGCGGCTTCTTCGGCGAACTCGTCGATTTCATGATTTCCGGCCCCGTCGTCGTCCAGGTCCTCGAAGGCGAAAACGCCGTCCCGACCTATCGCGACATCATGGGCGCCACCAACCCTGCCAACGCCGACGAAGGCACCATCCGCAAGACCCACGCCGAATCGATCGAAGCCAATTCGGTCCACGGTTCGGATTCCGAAGAGAACGCCGCAATCGAGATCAGCTATTTCTTCGCCCAGACCGAAATCACCGGCTAAATCGCAACTCCTACCCCTCTCCCATCTGGGAAGAGGGAGCGGCCTGCCGCTCTTCGCGGTGGGAGGGTGAGGGGCCCCCAGGGTAAAGCCCCTCCTAAAACGGCAGACTAGCCAACCGCTTCGGCGCCGAATCACGCCAAGACCGCGTCAGCCAGTCCTCGACATGCCTCCAATCGATATCGCCGAGATCCAGCCGAATCCCGATCCACCCCGAAGGCCCGAAATACGCCGGCCGGAAATACAGGTCCGGGTCCTGGTCGATGAGCATCGCCTGTTCCTCGACGCCGCTCGCCTTGACCAGCAGCGCGGTAATCCCGTCGCCGTGATGATCGCGCGAGAAATAGGCAAAGAACTTGCCGCCGCGCACGAAGAACCCCGGCGACCCGTGCGAAAGCTTCTCCTCCGCCTCGGGCAACGCCAGCGCCAGCGACCGCACCCGCTCGAGCCACGCCGCCGTGCTGTCCGCCGCCGACACCAGGTCCGCCAGCACGCGCGGATAAAGCTGATGCTCGGCATAGTGTACCCGGTCGGCAAGCGTTTCCGCCGTATCACCCGGCAACACCGCCACGCGAACCTGTCCCAAAATCGGCCCGTCATCCAGCGCCGGCGTCACCAGATGCACCGTGCACCCGGTCACCGTCTCGCCCGCCGCCAGCACCGCCTCATGCACATCGAGGCCCTTGTGTGCCGGCAACAACGACGGATGAATATTTAGGCACCGTCCCGCCCATTTCGCCACGAAGCCATCCGACAAAAGCCGCATATACCCCGCCAGCGCGACGAACTCCGCCCCGCGCCGCTCGAGCTCCGCGTCGATCACGGCATCGAATTCGGCGCGCTTCATCCCCGTATGCGCCCGCGCAAAAACCGGCACGCCCTCCGCCGCCGCCAATACCAACCCAGGCGCATCGGGCACGTTCGACGCCACCAATACGATCTCGTAAGGGCAATCGGGTGCCTGCGAAGCATAAAGCAGCGCCGCCATGTTCGACCCGCGCCCCGAAATCAGCACTCCAACCCTGCGGCGCGAGCCTACCACTGCCCCTCTCCCGCCTGCGGGAGAGGCGAGACGCGCGCCAGCGCGCCGGGTGAGGGTGAGCCCGCGCCTACAGAATAAGCCAAACCCTCACCCATCATGACTAGCCGTCCACGCCGCCTCGGACCCCCACAATCCAGCAGCTCCCGACACATCGCACCCCTTCACGCCCGCCTCGATCCGCCCGATCACCGCCGCAACCTCGCCCGCAGCGCCCAAAGCCGCCACCACCGCATCGGCATCGCCTGCCGCCACCACGACCACCATCCCGGTCCCGCAATTGAACGTCCGTGCCATCTCGCCCGGCGCGATCGCGCCCTCGCTGCGCAACCAGTCGAACAGCGCCGGCAGGGCAGGGGCCTCGACGATCGCGCGCGCCCCCTTGGGTAGCACCCGCGGGATGTTCTCCAGGAACCCGCCGCCGGTGATGTGCGCCATCGCCTTGATCTTGCCCGCCCGCACGATCGGCAGCAGCGACTTCACATAAATCCGTGTCGGCACCAGCAACGCCTCGCCAAGCGTCGTCCCCGGCGCAAAACTCGCCTCGGTCATAAGGTCATGCCCGCGCAAATCGACAATCCGCCGGATCAGCGAAAATCCGTTTGAATGCGCCCCCGACGATGCCACGCCGACCAGCACGTCGCCCGGGGCCACCCCGTCGCCGGTCAATTGCTCGCCGCGCTCGACGGCGCCCACCGAAAACCCCGCCAGGTCGTAATCGCCCGGCGCATACATCCCCGGCATTTCCGCCGTCTCGCCGCCGATCAGCGCACATCCGGCAATCCGGCAGCCTTCGGCAATCCCTGCGACCACTGCTGCCGCCGTTTCCAGGTCCAGCTTGCCACTCGCAAAATAATCGAGGAAAAACAGTGGCTCGGCGCCCTGCACGATCAGGTCGTTGACGCACATCGCCACCAGGTCGATGCCCACCGTGTCGTGCCGGCCGGTCTCGATGGCCAGCTTGACCTTGGTGCCGACACCGTCGTTCGCCGCGACCAGCAACGGGTCCTTGTACCCCGCCGCACGCGGGTCGAAGAACCCCCCGAAACCACCCAGCTCGGCATCGGCACCCGGCCGCGCCGTCGCCCGCGCCAAGGGTGCGATCATCCTGACCAGCGCGTTGCCCGCCGCAATGGAAACGCCGGAGTCGGCATAGGTAAGCGGCTTGTGGTTCGACATGCGCCGTCCTTAACCTGCCCGGCGCGCAAGGCAAAGCTTGGCATTCGCCGCCGCCCAGCTAGAACGGGCGCGTGGTCGCCATTCTCCGTCTCATCCTCGCCGTCCTGCTCATCGCGGCAGTCCCCGCCGCCGCCCAGCAAAGCGGCGGCAGCGGCTATGCCGTCGATGGCATCGACGTCGATGTCGCCGCGCCCACCCCCGAGGCCGCCCGCAGCGCCGCCTTCCGCATCGCCCAGCGCAAGGGATGGACGATGCTCTGGTCGCGCCTCACCGGCGGTCCCGTCAGCGCCGCGCCCAAGCTCAACGACAGCCAGCTTGATTCGATCGTCTCGGGTATCGAAAGCCAGGGCGAACGCTTCTCGATGACCCGCTACATCGCCCGCCTCGGCGTCGTCTTCGATCGCGCCCGCTCGCGGGAATTCCTCGGCGGCACCGGCATCACCCTGCAATCGCCGCCGATGTTGCTGCTGCCGCTCAATTCCGACGGCGGCCTGCGCTCGCTTTACCAATACCGGACGCCGTGGCGCGCCGCCTGGCTGCGTTTTCGCGAAAACGTCACCCCCATCGACTATATCATCGCCTCGGGCTCGCCCGGCGACAATGTCCTGCTTACCGGCTGGCAGGCGCGCCGCCCCGATCGCCCGAGCTGGCGCAACGTCCTCAACCGCTTCGATGCCGTCGACGTGCTGGTGGCCGAATCGCGCCTCACGCGCGTCTGGCCGGGCGGGCCTGTCACCGGCCTGTTCATCGCGCGCCACGGTCCCGACGGCACCGAACTCGGCCGCTTCTCCCTCGCCAGCGCCGACGAGGCCGGGCTCACTGTCATGCTCGACACCGCCGTCCGCCGCATCGACGAGATCTATTCGGCCGCGCTGCAGGATGGCCGGCTGCGCAGCAATCCCGACCTGACCGCCGAAATGGCGCCGATCATCGCTCTCGGGGCAGCCATTGGCACGCCGCTCACCGGCGGTAACGGCGTCGATCTCGATGCGGAAATTTCCAGCCTCGAAGTCGCTATGGCAACGCCCGACGCCGCCACCGCCTCGGCGCTCGAATCGGCGCTGCGCGGCACGCCGGGCGTCGCCGGCGTCACCATCACCAGCCTGTCGCTGGGCGGCACCTCGCGGCTGATCATGAATTATGCCGGCAGCCGCGACCTGCTGCTCTACAGTCTCGATGGTCGCGGCCTCCGTCTCGCTGCCGAAAACGGCGAGACCGTCCTCCGCCGCCGCCGCGAAGGCGAAGCCCCGATCCCGCCGCCAGTCATCGCCGCGCCCGTCGTTGCCGCGCCCGGCGCCGCGCCTACCGCCGCCGACCCCTCGGCACCGCCCGCGACGTCAGGCGTTACACGCCCGGGGGCGCGCACGCTCCCGGCAGCGCCCGCCACCACGCCGCCCGCTGCCGGCCCCACCGATCTTCTGCCAAGGCCGAACGCATGACCGCGAAACCTCCGCAGCCGGCGCTGATCGACCCCGTGGTGGTTCCGCCATCCCCGCCCCCCTTATCCGCACCCGGTTACATCCCGCCCGAGCCCCCGGCGACCGGCCTCAGCCTCGCCGACCGTCTCAGCCTGCCGCGCATCCACTGGGCCTGGCTGCTGCTGATCGCCGGCTTCATCACGCTGTTCTGGGCCTCGCGTTCGGTCATCGGCCCGTTCGTCGCCGGCTTCGTCGTCGCCTATCTGCTCGATCCCCCGGCGCAAAAGCTCGAGCAACGCGGCTGGCCGCGCTGGCTCGCGTCGGTCACCGTCCTCGTCATCTTCTTCGTCGCCATCGTCGGGCTGCTGCTCGCCAGCGCGCCGATCGTGCAAGCTCAAGTTACTCAGCTTATCGTCTCGCTGCCAAAGCTCATCGACGACACGATACCCGTCGCCGAACGCCTGTTGCGCAATACCAACCTTCTCTCGAACAGCCGCGAGATCGTCGCCAACCTCGGCAACCGCGCCATCGAGTGGTTGACCGGTTCGATCGGCACCATCGTCGCCGGCAGCCTGGCGCTGGTCAACCTCATCTCGTTCGTCGTCATCACGCCCATCGTCGCCTTTTACCTGCTGCGAGACTGGCCGATCATCCTGGCGCGCATTGAAAGCTGGTGGCCGCGCCCGCAACTGCCCGCCATCAAGCAACTCACCGCCGAATCCGACATTGCGCTGTCGGGCTTCATTCGTGGGCAATCGCTCGTCTGCATCGCCCTCGCCCTCTTCTACGCCGTCGGCTGGAGCATCCTGGGCCTCAACTACGCCATCATTCTCGGGCTTCTCGCCGGCATCCTCGGCTTCGTGCCCTTCCTCGGCGTCATCTTCGCCGTCGGCCTCAGCCTGCTCGTCGGTCTCGGCCAATGGGGCTTCGACTGGGTCAACCTCGGCATGCTGCTGGTTATCTTCTTCGTCGGCCAGATGCTCGAAAGCTCGATCCTCACCCCGAACCTCATCGGCAACCGCATCGGGCTTCACCCGGTCTGGGTGCTGTTCGCGGTCTTTGCCGGCGGCACCGTCGCCGGCATCGTCGGCGTCTTCTTCGCCGTGCCCGTCGCTGCGGTCCTCGGGGTCATCGTCCGCCACGCGCTCGCCCATTACCGCGCCAGCCACTTCTACGGACCCGATCCCCGTTTATGAACGACGCCGTCGACCAGGCGCCGCTGCCGCTCGCCTATGCGCCGCGGCTCGGCGTCGGCGACTTCGTCCTGTCCGATGCCAACCGCGTCGCCGCCGCCTGGCTCGCCGCCCCTGAAACCTGGCCAACCCCGCGCACCGTCCTCGTCGGCCCCGCCGGCTCGGGCAAATCCCACCTCGCCGGGCTGTTCGCCGGCCGTGTCTTGGACGACGCCGATACCGCCACCGACGCCGAGCCGCTCTTCCACGCCTGGAACGCCGCCACCGCCGCCGCGCCGCTGCTGTTCACCGCCCGCCGCCTGCCCAAATTCTGGGCGCACAGCCTCCCCGATCTCGCCTCCCGCCTTGCCGCCACGCCCCTCGTCCGCCTCGAGGACCCCGACGACGCGCTTGTTGCCGCCGTCCTCGAAAAACGCTTCGCCGACCTGGGCCTCCGCGTCGGCCACGAAGTCATTGTCTACCTCGTCATGCGCATCGAACGCAGCTTCGCCGAAACCGCCGAAGTCGTCGCCGCGCTCGATGCCCTCTCCCTCGCCGAACGCCGCGACATCACCGTCCCCCTCGCGCGCGAGCTCCTCGAAGGCCAGCTCCGCCTCGCCCTCTAGCCTTCACTTCCCCCCTCCCTGCTTCCAGGGAGGGGTCGGGGGAGGGTTTCTTGCTTCACCTGCCCCTTCATCGACCTGCAACACTGCATCCGCTAAGGTGCCGCATGGCCACCGTTCATCGAACCCACGCACCCGCCCCGATCGCCGAGACCGACCGCTACTTCAATCGCGAGATTTCCTGGCTCGCCTTCAACGACCGTGTCCTGGAGGAAGCCAGCAACCGCGCGCATCCCCTCCTCGAGCGTCTGCGTTTCCTGTCGATCTCGGGCAACAACCTCGATGAATTCTACATGGTCCGCGTCGCCGGCCTGCGCGGCCAGGTCAGCGCCGGCATAGAGACCCGCAGTCCCGAGGGCCTGACCCCGGCACAGCAACTCGCCGCCATCGTCCTGCATGCCGACCGCCTGATGGAAATGCAGCAGCGCGTCTGGGGCAACCTCGTCCATGAACTCGCCGCGGTCGATTTCAACGTCATCCCCGCCAGCGCGCTCACCACCGACGAATGCACCTGGCTCGAAAAGCATTTCCTCGGTCAGATCTTCCCGGTCCTCACCCCGCAGGCGATCGACCCCGCCCACCCATTCCCGTTCATCCCCAACAAGGGCTTCTCGCTCATCCTCGAACTGCGCCGCCAGTCCGACGAGGAACTGCTCCGCGCGCTGCTCATGCTGCCGTCGATGCTGCCGCGTTTCATCCGGCTGCCGGGCAAGGACATCCGCTTTATCAGCCTCGAAAACACCATCCGGGCGTTTTTCTCGCAGCTTTTCCCCGGCTACGACCTCATCGGCGACGGCGCCTTCCGCGTCATCCGTGACAGCGATATCGAAGTCGAGGAAGAAGCCGAGGACCTCGTCCGCTTCTACCAGACCGCCCTCAAGCGTCGCCGCCGCGGCGAAGTCATCCGCCTCAAGATCGAGGCCGCCACCCCCGCCGGCCTCTACACCCTGGTCCAGAACGCCCTTCACGTCGGCGAGCACGACACCACCGTCGTCACCGGCGTCCTCGGCGTCGCCGACCTCGCACTGCTCGTCGACGAGGACCGCCCCGACCTTAAGTTCGAGCCGTACAGCCCGCGTTTCCCCGAGCGTATCCGCGAGCACGGCGGCGACTGTTTCGCCGCAATCCGCGCCAAGGACCTCGTCGTCCACCACCCTTACGAGAGCTTCGAAGTCGTCCTGGCGTTCCTCAAGCAGGCCGCCGCCGACCCCGATGTCATCGCCATCAAGCAGACGCTCTACCGCGCCGGCAAGAATTCGCCGATCGTCCGCACCCTCATCGACGCGGCCGAAGCCGGCAAATCGGTCACCGCCGTTGTCGAGCTGAAAGCCCGCTTCGACGAGGAACAGAACCTCTTCTGGGCCTCGGCTCTCGAGCGCGCCGGCGTCCAGGTCGTCTATGGTTTCGTCGAATGGAAAACCCACGCCAAGCTGTCGATGGTCGTGCGCCGCGAAGGCGACAAGATCCGCACCTACGTCCACTTCGGCACCGGTAATTACCACCCGCAGACGGCGCGCATCTACACCGATCTCAGCTTTTTCACCGCCGACCCGATGCTGGCGCGCGACGCGGCGCAGGTGCTCAACTACATCACCGGCTATGTCCAGCCGACCCGGCTCGAAAAGCTCGGCATGGCGCCGCTGACCATGCGCGGCAAGATCTACGACCTCATCGACACCGAGATCGCCAACGCCCGCGCCGGGCTGCCGGCTGAAATCTGGGTCAAGCTCAACAGCCTCGTCGACACCGGCATCATCGACAAGCTGTACGAAGCCAGCGGCGCCGGCGTCCAGATCGAGCTCATCATCCGCGGCATTTGCTGCCTGCGCCCGGGTGTCGCCGGCCTGTCCGAAAACATCCATGTCCGCTCGGTCGTCGGCCGCTTCCTCGAGCACAGCCGCATCTTCGCCTTCGGCAACGGCGCCGAACTCCCGTCACCCGCCGCGAAAATCTATATCAGCAGTGCCGACTGGATGCCGCGCAACCTCGATCGCCGCGTCGAGGTCATGGTTCCCATCGAGAATCCCACCGTCCACGCCCAGGTCCTCGACCAGGTCATGGTCGCCAATCTCAAGGACACCGAGCAAAGTTGGGAACTCCGCGCCGACGGCAGCTACAAACGCCTCAAGGGCCATGTGCCGCCGTTCAACCTCCACCGCTATTTCATGACCAATCCTTCGCTCTCGGGCCGCGGCGCCAGCCTGAAAGCCAGCGGCGGCGTCCCAAGACTCGTCCTGGACGACGACGAAGACTAACCCTTGTCCTCCCCCTGGAGGGGGGAAGCGAGAGACGCGCCTTCGCGGCCCGGGTGGGGGTGTCTCCCTAACAATCAAAAGCCCACACGCCCCCACACGCCCCCCGCACAATCACGCGCAACACCTTCCCACACGCCCCCGCTTCCGGCATAGCCTTCCCCACAGCAACCCCGGGAATCCCAATGGCCAGTGCATATCTGACCGAGCGACCCGCGCTCATCCCAATCGCGGCCCAGCCCGGCCTGATCGGCATCGTCGATATCGGCTCGAATTCGGTCCGCCTTGTGGTTTACCAGGGTCTTACCCGCAGCCCGGCAACGCTGTTCAACGAAAAGGTCATGGCAGGCCTCGGCCGTGGCCTGGCCGCCAACGGCCGCCTGAGCAAGGGCGCCATGGACAGCACCGTCATCGCGCTGTCGCGTTTCGTCGCCCTCGCCGACGCGATGGGCGTCGTGACCCTGCGCGCCGTCGCCACCGCTGCCGTCCGCGAAGCCAGCAATTCCGAAGAATTCATTACCCGCGTCCGCCAGGAAACCGGGCTCGAAATCGAAATCATCGACGGCGAGACGGAAGCTCGCGGTGCCGCCCAGGGCGTCTTTGCCGGCATCCCCGATGCCGATGGCGTCGTTGGCGATCTCGGCGGCGGCAGCCTCGAATTGATCCGCGTCGCTCGCGGCGAAGTCGGGGACCGTATCTCGCTGCCCATCGGCTCGCTGCGCCTCGATGCCGTCCGCAAGCGCGATCGGCGCGCCCTCGCCCCTTTCATCAAGAAGGCGCTCGACAAGGTCGGCTGGGCCAACACCGGCAAGGGGCTGCCCTTCTACATGGTCGGCGGCTCGTGGCGAGCGCTGGCGCAGGTCCATATCTATCAATCCGGCCACCCGCTGCCGATCGTTCATCAATACGAGATGCCGCGCGAGGCCCCGGCCTCGCTGGTCCGCAGCCTGACCCAGATCGATCTCGCCACGCTGCGCGCCGTCCCCAACGTCTCCACCGGCCGGCTGCCATCACTCCCCGGCGCCGCCATGCTGCTCGCTGCCACCGTCAAGAAACTCGGATCGTCGTCGATTATCGCCTCGGGCTATGGCCTGCGCGAAGGGCTGCTCTACGGCCAGCTCAGCGCCCAGGAACAGTCGCTCGATCCACTCATTGAGGCGGCCCGCGCCGAAGGCATGCGACAGGGTCGCTTCCCCGAGCATGGCGACATGCTGTTCGACTGGATGGACGGGCTTTTCGCCGGCACCGGTAACGGCAACGCCACCACGATCGAACCCGCCAGCGATCGGCGCCTGCGCCTCGCCGCCTGCCTGCTCAGCGACATCGCGTGGCGCGCCCACCCCGATTTTCGCGCCGAACGCGGCGTCGATGCCGCCCTCCACGGCAATTGGGTCGCGGTCACCGCCGCCGAACGCGCCGCCCTTGCCAAGGCGCTCCACCATTGCTTCGGCGGCGCCAGCGACGCCCCCGTCCTCGCCATTTTCGACCAGCTCGCGCCCGCCGAACTTCTCACCCGCGCCCGCGCCTGGGGGTTGGCGCTCCGCCTCGGCCAACGCCTGACCGGCGGCACCGCGACCGCACTCGCCGCCAGCCGGCTGACCCGCGAAGGCGGCAACGTCGTCCTCCGCCTCGACGCCCGCCACAGCGCGCTGTTCGGCGATTCGGTCCAACGCCGCCTCAAGCTGCTCGGCAACGCCACCGGCCTCGAACCCAAGGTCGTCACCGCCTGACCTACCCGGCGCGGCCTACATCCGGAACGTGCCGAACTTCGTCTCCGGCACGGCCCGCTGAAGGCTCGCCGCCAGCGACAGCGCCACCACTGCCCGCGTATCCGCCGGGTCGATCACCCCGTCGTCCCACAGCCGTGCCGATGCATGGTAGGGATGGCCCTCCCGGTCATACTGCGCGCGAATCGGCGCCTTGAAGGCCTCCTCGTCGGTTGCATTCCGGAACCCGCCCGACTTGACCGCCGCCAGCACCGACGCCGCCTGCTCGCCGCCCATCACCGAAATCCGCGCGTTGGGCCACATCCACAGGAAGCGCGGCGAATAAGCTCGCCCGCACATGCCGTAATTGCCCGCCCCGAACGATCCGCCCGTCACCACGGTGATCTTGGGCACCGCGGCGCATGCCACCGCGGTCACCAGCTTGGCGCCGTGCTTGGCAATGCCCTCGTTCTCGAAACGCTTGCCGACCATGAACCCCGAGATATTCTGCAGAAACAGCAGGGGTATCCGCCGCTGGCACGCCAGCTCGATGAAATGCGCGCCCTTTTGCGCGCTTTCCGAAAACAGGATGCCGTTGTTGGCGATAATCCCGACCGGCATGCCCTCGACATGGGCAAAGCCCGTCACCAGCGTCTCGCCGAAGCGCGGCTTGAACTCATGCAACTCCGACCCGTCGACAATCCGCGCGATGACCTCGTGTACGTCAACCGGATGCCGCGTATCGAGCGGCGCCAGCCCATGCAAATCGCTGGCATCGAACAACGGCGCGCGGATCGGTTCAGCCGGTACCGTCGCCGGAGCGGGCAGGGTACCGATGATCCGCCGCGCGATCGCCAGTGCATCGGCATCATCGTCGGCCAAATGGTCCGCCACCCCCGAGAGCCGTGTATGGACATCGCCGCCGCCCAGTTCCTCGGCCGACACTTCCTCGCCGGTCGCCGCCTTCACCAGCGGCGGCCCGCCGAGAAAAATCGTGCCCTGATCACGCACGATGATTGATTCGTCGGCCATCGCCGGCACATAGGCGCCCCCGGCCGTGCAGCTCCCCATCACCACGGCGATCTGCGAGATCCCCGCCGCCGACATATTGGCCTGGTTGAAGAATATCCGCCCGAAATGGTCGCGATCGGGAAAAACCTCGTCCTGCCGCGGCAGGTTCGCCCCGCCCGAATCGACCAGGTACACGCACGGCAGGCCGTTCTGCGCCGCAATCTCCTGCGCCCGCAGATGCTTCTTCACCGTCAGCGGATAATAGCTGCCGCCTTTCACCGTCGCATCATTGGCGACGATCACGCACAGCCGGCCCGATACCTGCCCGACGCCGGCGATCATCCCGGCCGCCGGCACGTCGTCGCCGTACACCTCATGCGCCGCCAGCTGCCCGATCTCGAGAAACGCCGTCCCCGGGTCGAGCAACCCTTCGACCCGCTGCCGCGGCAACAGCTTGCCGCGCGCCACGTGACGGTCGCGCGACGCCTGCGGGCCACCCAGCGCAATCGCCGCGATCTTTGCCCGTAAATCGGCGACCAGCACCGCCATGGCCGCACTATTGGCGCGCGCGCCGGGAGGGAGAGGTTGGCCGATATGGTTCATGGCGACGGGTATAGGCGCGCCGCCGACGACGCTCAACACTATGTGAACTCTCTCCCCCGCACGCCCGGGGCGACTCGCCGTCCGCCGGATTACCGCAGCGCGTGCACGACGCTCCGCAGCCGCGCCGCTTCCGCCGCCCGCGCCGGCCCCGGACACGCCCAGGCGCGGCCATCGGTTTCAACGAGCCGCACCTGCGGCGGCAGCGTCTTCATCGCCGGATTGGCGCGCCAGCTCTGGTTGCCGCCGACCAATCCCGGCTGCTGCCGCACGATTAGCAGCACCCGCGGCGGGTCGCGCTGCAGCCGCCCGAAATCGACCATCCCCGGCATTATCGGCTGCTGCTGCAACCCGGCATGACGCAACCACTGCGCCGCCAGCCCCTCGGGCGCGATCGTCTTGCCGCCGCCATCGACCATCAATGTCGCCAACGGCCGCGCCGAGGGCACGCCGAGGTCACCATCCATGCGCGCGATCAACCGCGCCCCCGCCTCGGGCCGCCCCAGCGCCAGCGCCAGCGCCACCTTGCGCACCGTGTCGCGCACTTCCGCCAGGCTGCGCGGCTGCGGCACCGCGGCGGCCGCGATGCCCAGCTCGCGCGCGGTATTCGCGGCATTGCCGTCGCCGCCGTCGATCAGCAACAGGTCCGGCCCCATCCCGGTCACGTCGGCGACCCGGCCATCATTGGTCTTCAACCCCGCCGCGCGCGCCGACAGCAATGACTGCCGCGGATCGGCCCCCGCCCGACTGACCGAAATCAGCTGCCCGGGCGCGGCCAGCAACAGCGCCAGCTCGTCTGTACAGGCATCGAGACTGGCAATCCGCCGCGGCCGCTCCGGACGCACCGCACTGGTATCCATGGCGATGCGCACCGACGCCGGCTGCGCCACCCGCGCCACAAGGCTACCCGATGCCGCCACCGAAGCGACGAGCAAGCCCAAGCCGAATCCCGCCCAGAAAACGTGCATCCCCGTTCCGTTTGCCCCAAATGCCCATGCGCAACATCGCACGCGCCGCCCTCGGGCGCCAGCATACCCCTCCCGATGCCCCATCCCCGTGCCGCCGGATGTTGCATTACCCGCCGCACCGGGCTATGCGCCCCGCTCTTGCAGGCTGGTCGGAACCAGCCCTACTTTTGGAAAGCGAACGCCATGAAGCCCGGCATCCACCCTGATTACCACGCCATCACCGTCAAGATGACTGATGGCACCGAATATCAGACCCGCTCGACCTACGGCAAGGAAGGCGCCACGCTTTCGCTCGACATCGATCCCACTTCGCACCCGGCATGGGTCGGCGGCGCCGGCAAGATGCTCGATGCCGGCGGCCAGGTCGCCCGCTTCAACAAGCGCTTCTCGGGCTTCGGTCTGAAAAAAGCAGGCGAATGAGCTGACCCCTTTCCCTCCGGGGAGAGGGCGAATTGCGAAGCGGCGGGGAGAGGGGCCAAACCGCCACCTCCCCGCCAGCTAGCTACCCAGCCAGCAACCGCGCCGCCGCATAATCGGCCTTGCCGTTCGGCGCCCGCGGCACCTTCGCCACCACGATCACCCGCTTCGGCGTCTTGTACCCTGCCAGGTGCACCCGGCAATGCGCCCGCAGCGCCTCGATATCGACCGCGGCATGTGCCTCGACCACCGCCGTCACCGCCTGGCCCCATTTCTCGTCGGCAACCCCGAACACCAGTGCATCGTCGATCGCCGGATGCGTCTTCAGCGTCTCCTCGACTTCCTCGGGAAACACCTTTTCCCCCGCCGTATTGATGCACTGGCTGCCCCGCCCCAAAAGCGTAAAGCTGCCATCCTCCTCGATGATCGCGAAATCCCCCGGCAACGAATAGCGCACCCCGCCGACCGTCACGAACGTCTTCGCCGACTTCTCCTCGTCGCGCCAGTAACCCAGCGGGATCAGCCCCGCCCGCGCCACGCGCCCCATCACACCCGGCGCCACCGGCTTCATGTCATCGCCCAATATCAATGTGTTACCGTCGCTGACGAACTTGGTCGCCGCCCCGGCATTGTCGCTGTTCTGCATCGACGTGCCCAGCCCCAGCCCTTCCGACGACCCCAGCGCATCGACGATCATCATCGCCGGCGCATGCCTCAGCAGCCCCGCCTTGGTCTCGGGCGACCACATCGTCCCGCTCGAGATCATCACCCCCAGCGACGCGATGCTGCCATGCCCCGCATCGAGCGCGCGCAGCAACGGCCGCGCAAACGCATCGCCGACGATCACCGCATAATCGCAGGCCTGCGCCGCACAGATCGCCAGCGCCTGCTCGGGCTCGAAATTGTCGCCCGGCACCGTCACCACCGTGCCGCCGCGCACCAGCGTGCTGATCGCGATGATCATCCCGGTGCCGTGCATCAGCGGCGGCAACACCAGGCTGCGGTTGCGCCCGATGCCCTGCCGGATATTGTCCAGATGCTCGTCCAGCGTCTGCGGCGGCGTCCCGAGCGGGTTGGCCCCCGCCGCCATGATCCCCCACAGCGCGCCCTGTTCCCACATCACGCCCTTGGGCATGCCGGTCGTCCCGCCGGTATAGATGAACAGCATGTCCTCGTAGCGATAGTCCTGCGGCGTTAGTTTCTCGCTCGAGGCCGCAACGGTATCGAAATCCTGAGCAAATCCAGCCGTTTCGCCGCCGACCTGGAGAAACAGCTTCACCCCCAGCCGGTCGCGGATCGAATCGATCAACCCGGCAAACTCGGCGTCATAGACCAGCACCGAAGCGCCCGAATTCTCGAGAATGTAGAACAGCTCCTCGCCGGTATAGCGGTAGTTGACGTTGACATGGACCAGCCGCGCCTTGAACCCCGAAATCGTCGTCTCGCAATACGCCGGCGAATTCCGCATCAGATGCGCGATCCGGTCGCCCGGCACCGCGCCCGCGGCATGGTACGCCGCCGCCAGCGCATCGGTACGCTGGTCGAACTCACCCCAGGTGGTTACGACATCTCCGTGGATCGTGGCCGGCTGCGCGGGGTCCACCGCCGCCGCGATCGCAGCAAAAATCCGTCCGAAACTCAGGCCACTGGTCATCTGGTCACTCTCCAAGCCTCGAGCCTAGGGACCTGCCGGCACCGCAACCAGCCCGCGCATTGATTAGCCCAGCACCGCCGGATCCAGGAGCCGATGCAGATGCACCACGACATATTTCATCGTCGCATCATCGACAGTCCGCTGCGCATTCGCCCGCCACGCCGCTTCGGCCGAGGCATAATCCGGAAACACCCCGATCACGTCGAGTTTATCGGGTTCGCTGAAATCCAGAGTCTGCGGATCACTGACCCGCCCGCCGAAAACGAGATGAAGCTTGCTCATCCGCCTACCTACCGACCAAAGGCCGAAAATTCCACCCTCTTTCCTCCCCCTCGAGGGGGGAGGCGACTCGCCCCTTGGCGAGCGGGTGGGGGTGTCTCCCCCAACCGGAAAAACCCCGCCCTAAGAATATTCCCCAACCAACCGCTTCATCATATCCCCGAACCACGTCTCGAACTCCGCCCCATCCCACGCCCGGTGGTTCCCAGCCTTGTAAGCCGCCCCATTCAACCGATAAAATTCCGCATTGATCCGGTTCGGCAGCCGATTATCGCGTGTCGCGATCACCTTGGCCGGGCTGCCGACGACGATCGAATTCGGCGGCACCACCATGCCATCCTTCACATAGGCATGCTGCCCAACGATCGACCCGGCGCCGATCACCGCCCCATTATAGACAGTCGCGTTGATCCCGATCAGGCAATGGTCGCCGATGGTACAGCCATGCAGCGTCGCATGGTGGGTAACGCTGGTATACGCCCCCACGATCACCGGCTTGCCGGGATCGGTATGGATCATCACGAAGTCCTGGATATTGGCCGCCTCGCCGATCTCCACAAACGACGTCTCGCACCGTACCACGGCGTTGCACCACACCGACGCGCCTTCGCCCATACTGACCCGCCCGTACAATTGGGCGCTGGGATGGACAAAGGCGCTATCGGCAATCTGGATCATGCCGAAACTTATGCGGCCTTCAGCGCCGACTTGCTATTGGCAGTTTTGAGGAACGTCACCAGCGCGTCAAAGCCGTTCTTCTGGATATAGGCGTTAAAATCGGCCTCCTGCGTCAACGACAGGTTGATGCCCTGCACGGTCAAATTGTTGACCTTGTTCTTGCCGGTTGGGAGCTTCTTCACCGTCCAGATCGCGTCGACCGGCTGCGAACCGGGGCGCGTCACCCGCGTGTAAACATCGGTCATCCCCGGCCCGCGGCCGACGGTACGCAGCGTCTTCACGCTGGCATCCGAATAATCATACAGCCGGTCCGAATAGGCGTTGAGCACGAATTCCGGCAGCGCCGCCTGATACGCCGAATATTGAGCCGGGGTAATCGTCGCGCGGTGGCGCTTGATCAGCCGGTTGCCGATATCCTGCAGGGCGACATTCTGCTGCAACATCGAGCGGAACTTGGCGCGGCCCTCGGCCTTCGAACTGGATTTGTCGCGCAGCACCGCAAATGCATCGTTGGCCAGCGATTCGACGAACTGCCGCGCTGCGGGGTCGCCGGCATTGGCGGGCGCCGCTGCAACCTGTGCAGCAGCCGGAACCGCAACCACCAGCGGTGCGGCAGCCAGCATCGAAACCGCCAAAAGAGTCTGGAAACGCATTGCCGAAATTCTCCTGAACACACCCGGCGCTCCGGGCCCAATCAATAAACAGCCCGGCACAATGGCCGGGCCGTTCAACCTCGAATTAGCCGCGGGCGCCTGAACCCGCGGTTAAATCCTTAACCAGCCAGTTCATCCTGCGTGCTGCCGACAGCACCGCGCGCCTTGCGCCCGGCATCCTCGGCGGTCGTCTTCACGACATCGACCGCGTGGGTGAAATCATCCGCTGCGCGCCGGGCCGCCGTTTTCGCTGCCTGGCTCAACCTGGCGCCGGTCTGGCCCAGCGCCCGGCGTTCGGCCTCGGACACCGGAAACAATGCCCCGAGCGCCGCGCCGGCCGCCAGCCCGATCAGGATCGACACCAGTGGATTGGAGTCGATTGCGCCTTCGGCCTTGCCCGCCAGTTGCTGCCGGCCGCCGTTCAGCGCGCCCAGCGCTCCCGACAGCGACTTGCGCGGCCTTGGATAATTGCCGACCACGGCATCCGCGTCATCGCCGTAAAGGTCGTGCGACGGGCCTTCGACAAACCCGAAACCATCATCGTAGTCGGTATAGGTGCCGCCGTCGTCGCCCATGTCGATCGTTGCATTGGCCAGCTTGCGCCGCGCCAGCAAGGCCAGCCCGATCGCTGCCACTGCGGCGCCGATCGCCACCGGATGTTCGCGAGCCCCCTGGCGGGCCTGCCCCATCAGCTTGTTGCTGCCGCCCGACACGTTCGACACGACCTCGTCCAAGATCCGCCGCGGGTCGAAGCGGCCCTGGATCTCGTCGATCGTCGACGCAATGCGCACGCGCGCCTCGTCGGCCTCGTTTGCATAATATTCCACCGGATTGGGTGTCATCTCAGTCTCCCTTGAACGTTTCGGCGCTGCGCTTCAGATTGGCAACGGCGCGCGCCGGCGCAAAATCGATACTCTTCAGACGGGCAATACCGACAGCGATCAGGACGCCGCCGATAACCGCCGATACACCGGCAACGATGAACGCCGCGGCAACAACGCCGACACTTTGCGCCAGCCAGGCCACAACTCCCGCCAACAGACAGAACAGCGCCACCGATATCAGCATCGCGCCTACCGCCATCGCAGCCAGCGATCCCGATGCCGATATCGCACTGGCGCGCATCTCGCTGCGCGCCAGCCGAAACTCGCTGCGCACCAGATACACCATCTCGTCGACCAGCCGGCGCACCAGCGCGCCGATAGATTCCTGGCCGTGCGCGGGCGCCGGCCGCTCCATCAATCCGGTATCGTCGTCTTTGCTCATAGCTCGGCCGATTTCACCAGCCGCGCGGCGAGGAAGCCGGCGACCATTGCGATACCGACGGCAACCGCCGGCTGGCGGCGGATCAGGTCGCGGCCGTCGTCGAGCAATTCGTCGACCGGCTTGTCGCGCAGCGTGTCCTGCAACTCGCCGACCAGATTGGCCGCCTGCCAGGCATAACCGCCGAACAGGCCGTTGCCCCGGCTCTCGACCTTCTCGGCCATCTCGCGGGACATCGCCGCGAGGCCGTCGATACTCTCTACCAGCGCCAGCTTGCCGCTTTCGGCAAGATCGAGCAGCTTGGACTGGGCGACGCCGGCAATGCCCTGCCGGCGGAACGACGACGCACCCGGGCGCTTGCCCGATGACGACGCATCCGGCCGATTACCCGGGGACCCGTAGCCGGCGCTCTGCCCGATCCGCGGCGAAACCGTGCCGGCGTCGTCGCCATCGTCATACATCGCATCGTCGTACTGCGAGCTCTCGGTCATCATCGCCTCTCCTGTGTTGCCTTGCCATCGCACAACGTCTTTGGGTGCCGCCTGTTCCACTGCCGCGCCCACCGGTCGCCGTGCCGCACCGAAGTTTTCGCCATTGCCGTCGAACGGCCCTCCTGCTCCACTCGAGGTCCCCATACGAAGTCATTGCCGCGATGCAACTTGGCAGATAGATGGCCCCGGCACGGCGTTAGCGCAATAATCATTGCGCGGACGTTCTCGCACCAAGGCCAAGGCTGCCGCCGATCGCATCCCGATCGTGGACGTCATCAGGAAAGGTTACCCCCGCCATGACCGCGATCATCGACATCCACGCCCGCGAGATCCTCGATTCGCGCGGCAACCCGACTGTCGAAGTCGATGTCGTGCTCGAGGACGGCGCGATGGGCCGCGCCGCCGTGCCGTCGGGGGCCTCCACCGGCGCCCATGAGGCCGTCGAGCTCCGGGACGGCGACAGCGCGCGCTACATGGGCAAGGGTGTCCGCAAGGCCGTCGCCGCCGTCAATGGCGAGATCTTCGATGCGCTGTCGGGCATGGAAGCCGAGGAACAGGGCGAGATCGACGCAGCGATGATCGAGCTCGACGGCACGCCCAACAAGGCCCGCCTCGGCGCCAACGCCATCCTGGGTGTCAGCCTTGCCGCCGCAAAAGCCGCCGCGGAATCGCGCGGGCTGCCGCTCCACCGCTATGTCGGCGGCGTCTCGGCAAACCTGCTGCCGGTGCCGATGATGAACATCATCAACGGCGGCGCCCATGCCGACAATCCGATCGACTTCCAGGAATTCATGGTCATGCCGGTCGGCGCGGATACGCTGTCCGAAGCCGTCCGCTGGGGCGCCGAGATCTTCCACACGCTCAAGGCCGAGCTCAAGGCCGGCGGCCACAGCACCGCGGTCGGCGACGAAGGCGGCTTCGCACCCAATTTGAACGGCACCCGCGCCGCCATGGATTTCGTCATGGCCGCCATTGCCAAGGCAGGCTTCAAGGCCGGCGAGGACGTCTTCATCGCGCTCGACCCCGCCGCGACCGAATTCTTCCACGATGGCCATTATATCCTCGCCAGCGAGGGACTGAAGCTCACCCCCGAGGCGATGGCCGACTATTACGTCGCGCTGGCCCGCGACTATCCGATCCTCAGCATCGAGGACGGCATGGCCGAGGATGATTTCATTGGCTGGAAGGCGCTGACCGACAAGCTCGGCAAAACGCATCAGTTGGTGGGCGACGATCTGTTCGTCACCAACCCGCTGCGGCTGGGGCAGGGCATCAAGGACGGCCTCGCCAACGCACTGCTGGTCAAGGTCAACCAGATCGGCACGCTGACCGAAACCCTCGCCGCCGTCGACATGGCCCACCGCGCCGGCTATCGCAGCGTCATGTCGCATCGCTCGGGCGAAACCGAGGATTCGACCATTGCCGACCTCGCCGTCGCCTGCGGCACCGGCCAGATCAAGACCGGCAGCCTTGCCCGCTCCGACCGGCTCGCCAAGTACAACCAGCTCATCCGCATCGAGGAAGAACTCGGCGCCTCCGCCCGCTATGCCGGCCGCAGCGTGCTGCGCTAGGCCTGTCCTCCCCTCAGGGGAGGACACTCGCCCCTCGCCGAAGGGGCGAAAAATACTGATCATTCGAATTAAATATGCAATTACTGCAACCTAATTGTTTACCTAATCGTAAAGGCTCCTATCGATCGATATCACACGGAGGGGGCTCCATGAACCGACAGACCAGATTGCACGGCCTTCGCCTCGGCCTTACCTATGGCGCCGCGATCATCATCCTCGCCCTGCTGATCGCCGCCACGACCGCCGCCTGACTCTTTTGATCCGGTCATCCCGGGCTTGACCCGGGACCCATGTTCTTCGGCCTTTCCGTTCCGTCGCAGTCCACACACTGCGCACCCGACAATGCTTGCAGCCACGCGCCAGCAACCCTATCCAGACGCCGGTGCAAGGCCGGCCACCCATCCTGACTGCAATCCTGCTGGCCGCGCTCGCCATCGCCGCCGCGCCGGGCCCCCAGCCGCCCGCCGCACCTGCGCCCCCCAGGCAATCACGTCTCAACGCTGTCTCGATCGTCCCGGGCATCGTCACCATCACTGCCGATGGCGCGCCCCTGGTCGCCCATCAGATGTCGCTCGAAACGCCGTACCGCCTCGTCGTCGACATCCCCGCTTCACTTTCAGAGCCGATGACCGTCGCCGGTACCGGCAGCGTTATCCGCATGCGCTTCGCCATGTTCTCGCCAGGCGTCGCCCGGCTGGTGCTCGATCTCGTCGGCCCGATCGAAATCGTCTCGGCGCAGGCCAGTCCCACCGGCCTCGTACTCAACCTGCGCCGCGTCCCCAACACCGTCTTCATCGCCAACGCCATCCGCGGTCGCCGGCCGCTGCAGATTATCGCCAGCGCGCCGGTGACGACGCCCACCGCGCCGCCGCTCAACCAAACCAGCGAATTCGACCTGCCGACAAACATGTTTTCCCCGGATGTACCGGTCGCAATCCCGCCCACTCCCGTTGCCGAGGCGAAACCGACCGTCGTCCAACTGGCCGAACCCCCGCCACAGCCCGCCCAACAGCTTGAAACCCCCGCAAATCCCCCGTCCCCTACACGCGCCCGGCCCGCCCGCTCGCGCTCCGGCGGCAAGCCTCTCGTCGTCCTCGATGCCGGCCATGGCGGCAAGGACGTCGGCGCCATCAGCATCAACGGCGGCTATGAAAAAGACGTCGCCCTGGCCATCGTCAAGCTCACCGCCAAACGCCTTGGACGCTCTGGAAAGATTCGCGTTTTGTTGACGCGCGGCGACGACCGCTTCATCCCGCTGGGCGGCCGCGCCACTATCGCCCGCAAGGCCCGCGCCGACCTGTTCATTTCGGTCCACGCCGATTCGGCGCCCAACGTCGGCGCCCGCGGCGCCAGCGTTTATACCCTGAGTTCAGTGGCTTCCGACGCAGTCGCCGCGCGTCTGGCTGCCCGCGAGAACAAAGCTGACATCATCGGCGGCGTCAATCTCGGCCTTGAAGCGCCCGAAGTCGGTGAAATCATGATAGATTTATCGAGGCGGGCGACCGGTAACGTGTCGGTCACCTTCGCCGAAACCCTGCAGGACGTCCTGTCCGACAAGATCAGGTTTCGCGGCGAATTCCACCATTTTGCCGGGCTGATCGTCCTGAAAGCTCCCGATGTTCCTTCGGTTTTACTTGAGACAGGCTACGTAACTAACTCGGATGACGCCGAATTCCTGTTTTCCGACAGCGGCCGCCGCAAGATCGCCGACGGCATTGCGCGTGCTGTCGAACGCCACCTGGTCGGCAATTGAAGCGCTTTCCTACTCAGCCTTCACCCGCTATCGACACATGAAAGTTGGAGTATCGATGCGGCGCTGGTTCATCTGGGGATTTTTGGGACTGGTGCTGGCCGGCGTGCTCGGCGCCGCGCTGATCTATCGCTCGGCGACCAAGGATCTTCCCGACGAGGGCCAGCTTGCCAATTTTTCGGCGGCACTACCCTCCACGGTCCGCGACATCGACGGCAACATCCTCACGACGTTTACGCGCGAACGCCGTATCTATCTCGATTACAACGAGATTCCCAAGAAACTCGTCGAGGCCTATATTTCGGCCGAGGACAAGACTTTCTTCGAGCACGGCGGCCTCGACTACGCCGGCATCGTCAACGCCGTCTTCACCAACATCGGATCAATGGTCGGCGGCGGCCGCCCGGTCGGCGCCTCGACGATCACTCAGCAGGTCGCCAAAAGCCTGATCGGCAACGAAGTCACCTATACCCGCAAACTCCGCGAGGCGATCTTGGCGCGCCGCATCGAGTCCGTCTTCAGCAAGCAGGAAATCCTCGAACTCTATCTCAACCAGATCTTTCTCGGCAGGAATGCCTATGGCGTCGAAGCCGCGGCACAGGCCTATTTCGGAAAATCCGCCACGCAGCTCGATCTTGCCGAAATGGCCTATCTCGCCATTCTGCCAAAGGCACCAAGCACTTACAGCCCCGTATCGCAGAATGCCCGGTCCGTCGCTCGCCGCGACTATGTCCTCGGCCAGATGCTCGCCAACGGCTATATCACCGCCGCCGAACGCGCCGACGCTGCCGCAACGCCGCTGGTCGCGGTTCCCAACCGCTCCTTCGCCCGTTCGCGCACCTCCGATTATTTCGTCGAGGACGTTCGCCGCACCCTCATGGAAAAGTTCGGTGAGTCCGAACGCGACGGCCGCAACAGCGTCTATGGCGGCGGCCTGTGGATCCGCACCTCGGCCAATCCTGTCCTTCAGGACGCTGCCGAACGCGCCATGCGCGACGGTTTCATGCGTTACGAACGCGGCCGCGCCTGGCGCGGGCCGGCGACCAATATCGGCGCCGGAGAGGGCTGGCAGGAACGTCTTCGAGGCACCGCTGTCGCAACCGGTTACGACGACTGGAAAAAAGCCGTTGTCCTGTCCAAGCAAGGCAGCAGCTCGGCGCTTGGGTTCGCCGACGGCAGCCGCGGCGTCCTGCCCGGCTACGCCGCCTCATCGCCCCTCAAGGGCACCCAGACCTCGGCGGGCGAGGCGCTGAAGCCCGGCGACGTCATCCCGGTCGTCAAGAACGGCAACGCCTATGCCCTGCGTCAGACCCCCGAGGTTTCGGGCGGAATGGTTGTCCAGGACCCCCACACCGGACGCGTGCTCGCCATGGTCGGCGGCTTCGATGCCGGCGCGCAAAGCTTCAATCGTGCCACCCAGGCTCAGCGCCAGCCCGGCTCGACCTTCAAGCCGATCGTCTACGCTACCGCGATGGACAATGGCTTCACCCCGTCCTCGATCGTCGTCGATGCGCCGTACTGCGTCTATCAAAGCCGCTCGCTCGGCCAGAAATGCTTCCGCAACTTCGGCAACATGCGCGGCGCCGGCGCCCAGACGATGCGCTGGGGACTTGAACAATCACGCAATCTGATGACCGTCCGCATCGCCTACAATACCGGTATGGACAAGGTTGTCGCACAGGCCAAGGCATTGGGAATAGGCGATTATCAGCCCGTTCTGGCAATCGCGCTCGGCGCCGGCGAGACCACGGTGATGAAGTTGACCAACGCCTACGCGCAATTGTTCAACGCCGGCCGCGCAATGCAGCCATCGCTGATCGACATGGTCCAAGATCGCGACGGCAAGGTGATCTACCGGGGCGACAACCGCACCTGCCCGGGCTGCGCCGCGCCCGACTGGAACGGCGAGGCCATGCCCCGCCCCGGCGGCGTCCCCAAGCAGGCGATCGACGCCCGCACCGCCTTCCAGACCGTCCACCTGATGGAAGGCGTCGTCACCCGCGGCACCGCCACCCGCCTGTTGACGCTTGACCGCCCGCTGGCCGGAAAGACGGGCACCACCAGCGGACCCAAGGACGTCTGGTTCGTCGGCGGCACTCAGGACCTCGTGGCAGGCCTTTATCTTGGCTACGACAAGCCTCGGGACTTGGGCGGCTATGTCCAGGGTGGCACCGTTGCAGCGCCGATCTGGCTCGACTTCGCCAAGGTCGCGCTCAAGCACGCCCCCAAGCTGCCGTTCAACATCCCCGCCGGCGTCCGCATGGTTCGCGTCGACCGACGCTCCGGCAAGCGTGTATTCGGCACCTGGCCGACAAACGAAGCCAAGGCCGCGGTGATCTGGGAAGCTTTCAAGCCCGACAGCGAGCCACGTCGCACAAGCAGCGTCGGCGGCAAGGGCAGGGGCACCGCCGCCGCACCGAAACGGGTCCGCAGCGACGCCGAATTCATGCGAAACTCGGGCGGCATCTACTGAGGCTTGCTTGCACGCACCACTGCCCCGGCCTATGTCGCGGGACACTTTACAGGAACATATGACATGCGTGCCGAGGCACAGAATTATTCCGACTCCATCAAGCAGGCGCTGGACCTGCTGAGGAGGTTTCTTTGACTGGGATCGCGCACTCCGCCGTCTCGACGAACTGAACGCGCGGGTCGAAGACCCAAAGCTCTGGGATAATCCCAAGGCAGCGCAGGTGGTGATGACCGAGCGCCGGCGCCTCGATGGCGCCATCACAGCAACGCGCGCGATCGAGATTGAACTGTCCGACACTTCCGAACTCATTGAAATGGCGGAGGCCGAGGGCGACGAAGAAATGGCTGTCGAAGGCGTGGCGGTGCTGCGTGCCCTCGCCAAGCGCGCCGAAACTGACAAGGTCGCCGCGCTACTGGCCGGCGAGGCCGACAACAACGACACCTATATCGAAGTCAACTCCGGCGCCGGCGGGACGGAGAGCCAGGACTGGGCCTCGATGCTCCAGCGCATGTACCAGCGCTGGGCCGAGAAGCACGGCTACAAGGTCGAAGTCATTGACTTTCACTCCGGCGAGCAAGCCGGTATCAAGTCGGCGACGATGCTCATCAAGGGCCCGCAGGCCTATGGCTGGGCCAAGACCGAGAGCGGCGTCCACCGCCTCGTCCGGATCAGCCCGTACGACAGCGCGGCGCGCCGCCACACCAGCTTCGCCAGCGTGTGGGTCTATCCGCAGATCGACGACGATATCGATATCGATATCAAGGAATCCGACCTGAAAATAGACACTTACCGGGCATCTGGGGCTGGTGGACAGCACATCAACACGACCGATTCCGCCGTCCGCATTACCCATATGCCGACCGGCGTCGTCGTCGCCTGCCAGAACGAACGGTCGCAGCACAAGAACAAGGCGACCGCGATGAACATGCTCAAGGCCCGGCTGTACGAGCGGGAACTGGCGATCCGCGAAGCCGCCGCAGCCGACGTCGAGGCCGGCAAGAGCGAGATCGGCTGGGGTCACCAGATCCGCTCCTATGTTTTGCAACCCTATCAGCTTGTCAAGGACTTGCGGACGGGTGTTACCTCGACGTCTCCGTCCGATGTCCTCGATGGCGACCTCGACCCGTTTATGGCGGCGGCATTGAGCCAGCGGGTCACCGGCGATTCAGTTGATGTCGAGGACGTCGATTAGGCCGTGAACTGCGCCGAATAGCGCGCCAGTCCGGCGTCGAGGTCGGCGATAAGGTCGGCCGGGTCCTCGAGCCCGATTGACAGTCGGATGATCGGGCCGGGCACCGGTGTCGTGGTGACGCTGCGCACGCTCGGCAAATCGACGGGTAGGGCGAGCGATTCGTACCCACCCCAGCTGAACCCGATGCCAAAATGGGCAAGGTCGTCAATCAACGCCGCGGTGTCGGCGCGCCGGCCCTGCTTGAGAACAAACGAGAATAGCCCGGTCGCACCGGTGAAATCGCGTTGCCAGATCGCATGGCCCGGATGCGACGGCAGGGCAGGGTGCCAGACCCGGTCGACGGCGGGATGGGCCTCTAGCCAGCGCGCGACTGAAAGGCCGCTGGCCTCCTGCCGGTCGAGGCGTAGCGAGAGCGTCCGCAGACCCCGCAGGGCAAGGGATGCGTCGTCGGCTGAGACGGTGTGGCCGAGGCGGTAGCTGGCGGTCTTGAGGTGCGGCCAGAGGGCTTGGGTGGCCGTTGCCGAGCCCATCATCAGGTCGCTGTGCCCCCCGATGTACTTGGTCAGCGCCTGGATCGAGATATCGCAGCCGAGTGCCAGCGGTTGCAGGCGGAGGGGTGTCGCCCAAGTATTGTCGAGGATAGTGACGATGTTGCCGGCCCGGGCGATGGTGGTGATCGCGGGGACGTCTTGTATTTCGAAACTCAGGGAACCGGGCGATTCGAGCAGGATAGCGGCCGTGTTCGGCCGGATAAGGGCTTCGATGCCGGCGGCGATTGTTGGATCGAAATAGCTGGTTTCGACGCCGAATTTTTTGAGCATTTGATCGGCGAAGAGCCGGGTCGGTTCATAGGCGCTGTCGGTGACTAGGACATGGTCGCCGGTTTTTACGACCGCGAGTAGCGCCGTCGCGATTGCCGCAACCCCGGAGGCGAACAACTTGGTGCCTGCCGCGCCGGGCTCCATCCCGGTCAGGGCGTCTTCGAGTGCCCATTGGGTCGGGGTGCCGCGGCGGCCGTAGTAGAGGCCCTTGTCGGGGGAGGCGATGGCGGCGTCGAGCGCCGCCAGATTGTCGAACAGGATCGTCGAGGCGCGCCAGACGGGCGGGTTTACGATGCCCTCGGCAAAACCCGGCCCGCGCCCGGCATGGGTCAATGACGTTGCGGCACCCTCGTTGGCCGGCAAGATGCGGGGTGGCTGGCGAGTGATCAATTTTCCCTTACGCGCCGGTAACGACGGGGTTGGTCGCGCTGGCGCCCCATTCGCTCCAGGCGCCGTCATAGATGGCGACCTTGGGGTGTCCGAGCAGTGCGGCCGCGAAGACGAGCACTGCTGCGGTGATACCCGAGCCGCAGGTGGCGACCAGCGGCTTGGCGAGGTCGATGCCGGCGGCGTCGAAGGCTGCCTGTATCTCGTCGCGCGACTTGTAGGTGCCGTCTTCGTTAAACAGCTGGTCGTAGGGCAGGTTCTTCGAGCCGGGGATGTGACCGCTGCGCAGACCGGCGCGGGGTTCGGGCTCGGTACCGGCGAAGCGCCCGGCCGAACGCGCGTCGATGACCTGTTCAGTCTTGCTGCGAAGATTGTCGGTCATCTGCTTGATATCGCGGACAAGGCTCTTGTCGGCCCAGACGGTGAAATGGCGATGGCGGACGATTGGCTTGCCGCTCTCGACGCCGCGACCTTCTGCCTGCCACTTGGCGAAACCGCCGTCGAGAATGGCGACTTCATGTGCGCCGAACAGCGTCAGCATCCACCAGACCCGCGCTGCCGAGCGTAGGGGCGAGTTGTCGTAGACGATGATCCGGCTGCCATCGCCAAGGCCGAGCGCCTGCATGCGACTGGCGAATTTTTCGGGCGGCGGCAACATGTGCGGCAGGTCGGTACCGAGCTCGGATACCTCGTCGATATCGAAGAAGACCGCGCCCGGAATATGGGCCGCTTCGAATTCGGTGCGGGCATTCCGGCCATGAGCGGCCAGGAACATCGTCGCATCGATGACGCGAATGTCGCTCTTGCCCAGTTCGGCGGCGAGCCATTCGGTTGTCACCAGCGGGTTCATCGTACACTCCCAAACTTCATTGTTAAGCGTGACATAGTAGGGGCAAGACGCCATGTCATCCGCCAAACCGAGGGATATTCACATGGCAGGCATGGACATTGGTACAACGCAGCTGGGGCAGGTTTCGACCCTGCCGGCATCGCCTGACGTCGCGGTGCTCGATTATCCAGCGAATCCAAGGATCGGCAGCGACTATGTCGTGCGATTCTCGGCGCCGGAGTTTACATCGCTGTGTCCTGTCACGGGGCAGCCGGATTTTGCACACCTGGTTATCGACTATGTTCCGGGCGATCGGATCGTCGAATCGAAGTCGCTCAAGCTGTTTCTCGGGAGTTTTCGGAATCATGCCGGGTTTCATGAGGACGTGACTGTCGGGATCGGACAGCGACTCGTGGCGGAGATGGCGCCGAAGTGGCTTCGGATCGGGGGATATTGGTATCCCCGCGGGGGGATACCGATCGATGTGTTCTGGGCTTCGGGGCCGGTGCCGGTTGGCTTGTGGGTACCGGATCAGGGGGTGGCTGGGTATCGCGGGCGGGGGTAAGGGCCGACCGTCACAATGATTGACATGTTCCACATTTTCCGCTTTCGGCGGTTTTCCGTGGAGCTGCGAGAGGCGATGCGAACTGGACGTGGCTGGACTGACTGCGGGATGGTCGTGCTGACAGTTTCAAAGAGCGCGTGCGTTCGATAGCAAGCGGTTCTGATACCGGAAATGTCGTGTGTAGGACAGCTTGCTGGTGCTGCACGGAGAAGTAACTGGGTCCCGGGTCAAGCCCGGGATGACAAGTAAATCAGGGTAGGCCGGTCATCTTGTGGGTTTGCAGGCCGAGGCGCCAGCGGGGGTGTTCGAGGCAATAGGCGATCGCGGCCTGGGTGTTGGCCTCGCGGTCGGGGCCGTCCATCGGCTGGAGAAAGAAATGCTCGAAGGCGAGGGTTTCGAAGCGGTCGGGCATGGCGAGGGGTTGCGGATAGACGAGCTTCAACTCGTTGCCCGACGTCAGGCGGAGCGGCGCGTCGGCCTTGGGGCTGACGCAGATCCAGTCGATGCCGGGGGGCGCCAGCTGGGTGCCGTTGCTTTCGATGGCGATTTCGAAGCCAACGGCGTGAAGGGCGTCGATGAGCGGCAGGTCGAGTTGCAGCAGGGGTTCGCCGCCGGTGCAGACGATGAGGCGATGCGCAGTCGTCGGGCCCCAGGTTGCGGCGGCGGTTTCGGCGAGGCCGATGGCGGTGGGAAACTTGTCGCCGCCGGGGCCGTTGGTGCCGATGAAATCGGTGTCGCAGAAGGTGCAGACGGCGGTGGCGCGGTCCTGCTCGCGGCCGGTCCACAGGTTGCAGCCGGAGAAGCGCAGGAAGACGGCGCGGCGGCCGGTCTGGGCGCCTTCGCCTTGCAGGGTGAGGAACAGCTCCTTGACGGCGTACGTCATCGTTCTTGTGCGGCGGAGCCGAATGCCGGGTCGGGAACGCCGGCTTCCTCGAAACCCTTGGCGCGCAGGCGGCAGCTGTCACATTCGCCGCAGGGCGTTCCGGCAGGCGTCGGATCGTAGCAGCTCCACGTCAGGTGGAGCGGCGCGTTGACCGATTCGGCGGCCTTGACGATGTCGGCCTTGGTCATCGCTGCCAGCGGGGTGTGGACGCGAAAGCTGTCGCCCTCGACGCCGGCCTTGGTGGCGGCGTTGGCCATCGTCTCGAAAGCCTGGATGAATTCCGGCCGGCAGTCGGGATAGCCGCTGTAGTCGAGCGCGTTGACGCCGATGAACAGGTCACGCGCGCCGGCGGATTCGGCCCAGCCAAGCGCCACCGACAGGAAGATGGTGTTGCGCGCTGGAACATACGTCACCGGAATGCCGGGTTCGACGCCGCCCTTGGGGACGTCGATGTCATCGGTCAGCGCCGAGCCGCCGAAACCGCGCAGGTCGAGCGGCAGGGTGATATGGCGTTCGGCACCGAGTGCCTCGGCGACGCGCGCGGCGTGGACGAGCTCGATACGGTGCCGCTGGTTATAGTCGATGGTCAGCGCCAGCAGGCGATAGCCCGAGGCGCGCGCCATCGCGGCGACGGTGGTCGAATCGAGGCCGCCCGACAGCAGGACGACAGCGAGGGGGCCAGAAGGATTCAAGCCGCTGCTCATGCTTCGATTGCAAAGACGCGCGAGCAGAATTTGCAGTCGACGCTGATCCTGCCGTCGTCGCCGCGCATGTCGGCGCGCTCGGCCTCGGGGAAGCTTTCGAGGACGCCGCGGATATGGGCGAGGTTGCAGCGGCAGCCGCGGCCGGGCGTGGCGCCGTCGACGATGCGGACTTCCTCCTCGTGGAACAGCCGCCACAACAGGCCTTCCTCGGTGAGCGTCGGGTCGGTCAGCTCGGCGTCGGTGGTCGTCGCCGCCAATGTCATGACATGCTGCCAGTCGGGGTGGAGTTCGACCGCGTCGAGACGCTCGCCGCCGAGTTCGCGGCGGGCGAGATGCTGGACGAGCAAGCCGCCGGCTATCCAGCCGGTTTCGCTGCTGCCGGCGACGCCGACGCGGATCAGCGTCGGCAGTTGTTCGGAATTGGCGAAATAGCCTTCGATGGCCTCTGCGATCGAATGGCCTTCGAGCGGGACGATGCCCTGGTAGCGTTCGGACGCGGCGGTCTGGTCGAGGGTGATGGCGAGATGGCCATCGCCGAACAGCTGTTGCAGCGACAAGCCTTCCGCTATCTCGGCGGTTGAGTCGAAACTGAGATAGCCGCGGACGGCGCCGGCGCGATAGTCGCAGACCATCAGGTCGATGGCGCCGCCCTTCGATTGCGCCTGGAGGGTCAACTGGCCTTCATCCTGGCGCAGCGTGGCGCCGAGCAGCGCGGTGACGGTCAATGCCTCGGCGAGCAGGCGGGCGAGCGGCGCGGGATAGGCATGCGCCGCCAGCACGGCGTTGAGCGCCGTGTCGAGCCGGACCATCTGGCCGCGGACGTTGCGCGCCGAAACGCTGAATCCAAGGGCACGGTCGGCGGTGGGGGCGAGACCTTCCAGCATGACGTTCATAGCTTTCCGAGACACCAGAGCAGGATGGCCTTCTGAACGTGAAGACGGTTTTCGGCCTCGTCCCAGATTGCCGATTGCGGGCCGTCGATGACGGCCGCGGTGACTTCCTCGCCGCGGTGGGCGGGCAGGCAGTGAAGAAAAAGCGCGCCAGGGGCCGCCTTGGCCATCAACGTCGCATTGACCTGGAACGGCAGCATCGCGTTCAACTTGTCCTTGGTATCGACCTGGCCCATCGAAATCCAGGTGTCGGTGACAACGACTTCGGCACCGTCGACGGCGGCCGCGGCGCTCCGCAGCAGGTCGATGCTGCCGCCGCGGCAACCGGCGGTCGCCAGCACGGCCTGGTCGGGATCATAGCCGTGCGGGACACCGAGGCGGAGGTCGAAGCCGAGGACGGAAGCCGCTTCTATCAGGGAGTTGGCCATGTTGTTTCCGTCGCCGAGCCAGGCCCAGCAGCTGCCGGCGACGGGACGCCCGGTGCGTTCCTCGAAGGTCATGATGTCGGCCATGATCTGGCACGGATGGCTGATATCGGTAAGGGCGTTGATGACCGGCACGCCGGCGTTGTCGGCGAGCGCATCGAGCGTCGCGTGGCTGTTGGTGCGGATCATGATGGCGTCGACCATGCGGCCGAGGACTCGCGCGGTGTCGGCGATGGTTTCGCCGCGCCCGAGCTGCATGTCGCCCGCCGACGTCACGATGCTGGTGCCGCCCAGTTGCCGGATTGCCATGTCGAAGCTGAAACGGGTGCGGGTGCTGGGTTTTTCGAAGATCATCGCCAACGTGTGTCCCGCGAGCGGCAGGTCGTCGTCGGACGTGCCCTTGGGCTTGCCGGCGCGCAGGGCCTTGCGGCGATGCGCTTCATCGAGAATGGCGCGCAGGCCCGGCGCGGTGGCGGCGGCGATATCGAGAAAATGGGGCATTGGATGATTCCTGGTCCCCGGCCGGAGTGGCCGGGGATGGGGCGTGAGAGGAGGGAAGAACGCCCCTGAAGCAGGGCGGGTTCAGGCTGCGGCGGCAGCGGCGATCGGCGGCGCGGCGGCAACGACCGGGGCGGCGACGGGTGGGGTATAGGCCCTTGCCGCCGCCGAGAGCTTGTCGACGCATTCGCGGATATGGGCTTCGGTGATGATCAGCGGCGGCAGCAGGCGAACAACGTTTTCGCCGGCGGCGACGAGCAGGATGCCGTGGCTGCGGGCGTGGTTGACGAAGGCGCGGCTGTCGGATTTGAGCTTCAGGCCCATCATCAGGCCGAGGCCACGGACGCTTTCGAACAAATCGTCATGGTTGGGGATCATCTGTTCGAGGCTGGAGCGAAGCCGGGCGGCCATCTCGTTGACATGGCTGAGGAATGCCGGCTCGGTGACGACGTCGAGGACGGCTTCGCAGGCGGCCATGGCGAGCGGGTTGCCGCCATAGGTCGAGCCGTGGGCGCCGACGATCATGCCGCTGGCGGCGTGTTCGGTGGCGAGGCAGGCGCCGACGGGGAAGCCGCCGCCGATGCCCTTGGCGATCGCCATGATGTCGGGCGTGATGCCATATTGCTCATGCGCGAACAGCGTGCCCGAGCGCGCGACGCCGCACTGGACCTCGTCGAGGATGAGCATCAGGCCGTGCTCGTCGCAGAGCGCGCGCAGGCCCTTGAGGAATTCCGGCGTCGCGGCGCGGATGCCGCCTTCGCCCTGGACGGGCTCGACCATGATGCCGCCGATCGACGGGTCGATGGCGGCGGTGACGGCTTCGAGGTCGTTGAACGGCAGGACATGGAACCAGTCGGGCAGGGGTTCAAAGCCCTTGCGCATCTTTTCCTGGTTGGTTGCGGAGATCGCGGCGAGGGTGCGGCCGTGAAAGGCGTTCGAGAAGGTCAGGATGCGGAATTTCTCGGGGTGGCCGGCGGCGTAGTGATGGCTGCGGCAGGTCTTGACGGCGCACTCGATCGCCTCGGCGCCCGAATTGGTGAAGAATACCGTGTCGGCGAAGGTCAAGTCGACGAGTCGCTGGGCGAGGGCGGCCTGGGCGGGGACATTGTAGAGGTTCGAGGTGTGCATCAGCGTCGCGGCCTGTTTCTGGATGGCGCCGACGAGGTGCGGGTGGCTGTGGCCAAGGATATTGACGGCGATACCGCTGGCGAAATCGAGCCATTCGCGGCCTTGCGCGTCGTAGAGGTAACAACCTTCCCCGCGCACCGGCTCGACCTCGCAGCGGCCATAGACGGGCATCAGGGCAGTAATTGTCATCGCTTGCACTCCGGAACGGTATTCGAAGCGAATACCGGCAACGCAAAAAGGCGGCCTCGAGCGACCGCCTGGAGGCTGATATAGCGATTTGTGCGCTGGGTCTCAACCCCAGCGCCTAGCGCCCTCGCAGGTGGCCTATTGCGTTTCAGGGTGGTTGCGGACAGGCGTGCGCGATGAACAACGAATATGACGCGATCGTGCTTGGCGGCGGCGGGGCCGGATTGATGTGTGCGGCGGTGGCGGGGCAGGCGGGCAAGCGCGTGCTGGTCATCGATCATGCCGATGAGGTGGGCAAGAAGATCCTGATCTCGGGCGGCGGGCGGTGCAATTTCACCAATATCGGCGCCGTGCCCGAGCGGTATATTTCGGCGAACCCGCATTTCGCCAAGAGCGCGATGGGGCGGTATTCGGCGCGGGATTTCATCGAATTGGTCGAGAAGCATGGCATCGCGTATCACGAGAAAACGCTGGGGCAATTGTTCTGCGATGGGTCGGCCAAGGCGATCGTGGCGATGCTGCTCGACGAGTGCGAGGCGGGCGGGGTGACGATCAGCCTGGAGCGGGGGATCGGCGAAATCGGGCATGCCGATGGGCGATATAGCGTCGCGTATGGCGACCAGACAGCGAGCGCGCCGGCGTTGGTGATCGCGACGGGTGGGCCGTCGATCCCGAAGATGGGCGCGACCGATTATGCCTATGGGCTGGCGCGGCGGTTCGGGATGAGCATCGTCGAGCCGCGGCCGGCGCTGGTGCCGTTGACGCTGGGAGGTGACGAGACGCTGTTTCGCGATATCTCGGGGGTGGCGGCGGATGTGAAGGCGCGGTGCGGGAAGACCGCGTTTCGCGAGGCGGCGCTGTTTACGCATCGGGGGTTGTCGGGGCCGGCGATTTTGCAGGTTTCGAGTTACTGGCGGAATGGGCAGCCGGTGGGGATCGACTTCCTGCCGGATGCGCCGGCGGGGTGGCTGGTAGCGGCCAAGCGCGTGCGGCCGCGGAGTTTTTTGCGCAACCAGTTGGCGGCGGTGTTGCCCGACCGGCTGGCCGACATGCTGTGGCAGCGCATCGGGCTTTATGGCGATCTCAATAGCATGACCGATGCGGTGCTTGGCGATGTCGAGCGGATGCTGTCGGACTGGCAGTTCGTGCCGAATGGTTCCGAAGGTTATGCCAAGGCCGAGGTGACCGTTGGCGGAATATCGACGGATGGGCTGTCGTCGCGGACGATGGAGGCGAAAAAGGTGCCGGGGCTTTATGCGATCGGCGAGGCGGTCGATGTGACGGGCTGGCTCGGCGGCTATAATTTTCAATGGGCGTGGGCTAGCGGCTGGGCGGCGGGGGCGGCGATCGGCGAGGGCTAGACGCGTTGGCCTGAAATGGGTCTCGGGGCTTGTCGCCGCGCGGGCGATGTTCTTTGATGCACCGACAAAGGGGTTCGACCATCGCCATCCTGACATCTGTTGCCGCCGCGCGTGAAAGGCGGCCATTTTATCGCCAGCTGTATTTCTGGGTGGTCGTGGCGATCATCGCCGGCGGCCTGATCGGACATTTTGCGCCCGGTACCGGCGTAGCGCTCAAGCCGCTTGGCGATGGTTTCATCAAGCTGGTGAAGATGGTCATCGCGCCGGTGATCTTCCTGACCATCGTCACCGGTATCGCCGGAATGCGCGACGTCGGCAGTGTGGGCCGGGTCGCCGGCAAGGCGTTTGCCTATTTCTTCACGCTGTCGACGTTGGCGCTGATCCTCGGGCTGGTCGTCGCCAATGTCGTCCAGCCGGGGCGGGGGCTCAATATCGACCCGGCGACGCTGGTGACCGGCGAAGTCGATATCTATGTCGCCAAGGCCGCCGATGCGAGCATCACCGGATTCCTGTCGGGGATCATCCCGGACACCATCGCCGGCGCGTTTGCCGAGGGCAATCTGCTCCAGGTGCTGTTCTTTTCGATCAGCTTCGGGATCGCGCTGGCGCTGGTCGGCGAGCGCGCGCGGCCGTTGATGAAGGTGTTCGAATCGGCTGGCGCGGGCATGTTCAAGCTGGTCGAGATTTTCATGAAGGCAGCGCCGATCGGGGCGTTCGGCGCCTTTGCCTTCACCATCGGCAAATATGGCGTCGGCTCGATCGCCAATCTCGCCGCGCTGGTGGCGACGTTCTACCTGACGGCGCTGGTGTTCGTGCTCGTCATCCTCGGGCTGGTGGCGCGGCTGGCGGGCTTTTCGATCCTGACGCTGATCCGGTTCCTGCGCGAGGAGCTGTTGCTGGTGTTCGGGACGAGTTCGTCCGAATCGGCGCTGCCGAGCCTGATGGAGAAGATGGAGCGCGCCGGTTGCCCCAAGCCGATCGTCGGGCTGGTGGTGCCGACGGGATATTCGTTCAACCTCGACGGCACCAACATCTACATGACGCTGGCGGCGCTGTTCATCGCCCAGGCGACCAATACCGAGCTGACGCTGGGCGAGCAGGTGATGTTGCTGCTGGTGGCGATGGTGTCGTCGAAGGGTGCGGCGGGGGTGACGGGGGCCGGGTTCATCACGTTGGCGGCAACGCTGTCGATCGTGCCCAGCGTGCCGGTTGCCGGCATGGCATTGATTTTGGGCGTCGATCGTTTCATGTCGGAATGCCGGGCGCTGACCAATTTCGTCGGCAATGCGGTGGCGTGCGTCGTGGTTTCGCGCTGGGAAGGCGGCATCGACGAGGAGTGCTTTGCGGCGGTGTTTACGCGGCGGGAGTTCGGCGCACCGAATTTGATTGCACCGGTCGAGGCCGATGTCGACTAGACGGCGTTTTGGCTGAGAAGAAACTGGTTCCCGGGTGTGGCCCGGGATGATAGCCTCACTGGTTAGAGCGTTGCGAACATTATGACCGAGGCCAGCGCCATCAGCGCCGTCGCGGCCCAGCCGATGGCACGGTGCCAGCCTTTTACGGTGTAGGCGCCCATGACGCTGCGACGGCCGGCGAGCAGCATGATGACGGTCATCACCGGCACGGCGACGACGCCGTTGACGATGGCGCTCCAGAACAGCGCCAGCATCGGATCGATGCGGAGAAAATCGAGGGCCGTTGCGGCGACGATGGCGAGGGTAATGATGCCGTAGAAATTTCGGGCGGCGCGCGGCCTTAGCGCGAGGCCCGTCTGCCAGCCCATGACTTCGGACAAGGCATAGGCACCTGAACCGGCAAGGACCGGGACCGCGAGCATGCCGGTGGCGATGATGCCGATAGCGAACAGTGCAAAGGCGAATTCGCCGGCGATTGGGCGCAAAGCTTCGGCGGCGTCGGCGGCGGTGGCGATATTGGTGATACCGGCGGCGTTGAGGGTGACGGCGGTACTGATCATGATCGCAAGGGCGATGATGTTGGAAAACGCCATGCCGCCCCAGGTGTCGATGGCGAGGCGGCGGAATTCGCCGGCCGCGTGCTTGTGGTCGCGGCGCAAGGGGCGCTGCTTGCGGGCGTTGCTGTCCTCCAACTCCTGCGCGGCCTGCCAGAAAAACAGATACGGGCTGATGGTGGTGCCGAAGATCGCGACGACCATGGTCGCGGCAGCGGCGGTCATCGGCATTTGCGGCCAGACGATCGCCGATGCGACTCGCGCCCAGGGCACACTCACAAGCAGGACGACGCCGACATAGGCGAACAGCGAGAGGGTCAGCCATTTTAGCAGGCTGACATAGCGGTGGTACGGCACGAACAATTGCAGCAGCAGAGACAGCAGCGCGAAACCGATTGTGAGGCCGTGATGGGGAAGGCCTGTAACCATTTCGGCAGCGACACCCATCGCGGCGATATCGGCGGCGATATTGAGGACATTGGCGATCAGCAACAGCGTGACGACGCTGCGCGCGACGCCGATCGGAAAGCTGCGCTTCATGTTGGCGGCGAGGCCGTAGCCGGAGACGCGCGCGATCGACGCACAGATCAGCTGGAAAACCGCCATGAATGGATAGGTGAGGACGATCGTCCACAACATGCCGAAGCCGAAGCGGGCGCCGGCTTGCGAATAGGTGGCGATGCCAGAGGGGTCGTCGTCGGCGGCGCCGGTGACGAGGCCAGGCCCAAGCGCGGCGAAGGGGTTGAAGCGCCGTGGCGGGACCGTCGTTGATGCTGCGGCAGGGTCTGGTGCCGGCGGCTTCTTCACTTGGGGCGATGGCGCATCAGGCCTTCCTGGACGACACTGGCGATAGGTTGGCCACTGCGGCTGTAGACAAGCGCGCGATTGAGGCCGCGGCCGCCGCCGGCCATCGGCGAATCCTGGTCGAACAACAGCCAGTCGTTGAGGTCGGGGGTCGCATTGAACCAGATCGCATGGTCGAGGCTGGCGACCTGGAGCTGCGGGTTGTTCCAGGCAATGGCATGGGGCAGCAGCGCCGTATCGAGCAGCGTCATGTCGCTGGCATAGGCGAACAGCGCGCGGGCGACCGGCGGCGTGACATCCACCGGCGCGGCGGCGCGGCACCAGTGCTGGGCACGCGGCGGCTGAGCGACCGGGTTGAACGGGTCGAGCTTGGAGACGGCGCGAAATTCGATCGGGCGCTCGCGGGTCTTCCAGATCGTGCGGAACGGCTCCGGGGCGGAATCGGCGTTCTCGATCGCCCATTCGGCGTCGCTTTGCAGTCCCTCGGGGGGCGGTGCGGCCGGCATCGGGAAGCTGTGGCTGAGGCCGGCTTCCTCGACCTGGAAGCTGGCCGCCAGATTGAAGATGGCACGGCCTTTCTGGATCGCCACGACGCGCCGCGTGGTGAAGCTGGCACCGTCGCGGTCGCGCTCGACGCGGTAGACGATGGGATGGGCAGGGTCGCCGGGCCGGATGAAATAGCTGTGCAGGGAATGGCAGAGGCGAGACGGGTCGACGGTCTTCGACGCCGCCATCAAGGCCTGGGCCACGACCTGGCCGCCATAAACGCGCTGCCAGCCGGCGTTGGTCGACTGCCCGCGGTAGAGGTCGTCCTCGATGCGCTCGACATCGAGCAGGTCGAGCAGGCGGCCGGTGCTGCCGGCGTGATCGGGGAAACTTGGAGCGGTGGCGGCGGTCGTATTCATGCCTTCACGGTTAGCCGGGTGATGCCGGCCTGTCATCCGTGATGATACTGGACTGTCATCTGTGATGATGCGGACTGACATGCGTAATGGGCCACATGCTGCAGAATGCTGTGGATGAATGTGTTGCGTGCTTGACAGCGGGGAGGGGGGTGCCTATCCCGCCGCTTCCGCAAGGGAACTGCGGGTGTAGCTCAGTTGGTTAGAGCGCCGGCCTGTCACGCCGGAGGTCGCGGGTTCGAGCCCCGTCACTCGCGCCACCCGGTTCAACCGGGTGGGCGCCCAATCAGCGCCGCGCGCACATGCAGTCAGCGCCTCGCGCACACACAGTCAGCGCCGCGTGCACACACAGTCAGCGCCGCAGACTGTCCCATTTGCCGAGTTCGTGCGCGATCGAAGCTTCGACCAGTATTTCCCACATCTGCGCGATTGCCTCGGCGGGTATGCCGGCCGCCCTCGCAGCGTCGACGGCATTGGCGATGACCTGGGCCTTGCGCGGTTCGTCGCGGACGGCGCAGCGATCGGACTTGATGCGGGCGGCGGCATCCATGAAGGCGAAGCGCCGGGCGAGAAGCGCAACCAGCTCGCGATCGAGGGCATCGACGCCGGCACGGACATCGGCCATGGTTTCGCATTCGGCGGGTATCATTTACGCGCCGTCCAGCGACCGGTGTTCATCCAGATGAACAGCGGCCGCAGCGGCAGCACCCAGGCCATGCCGAGCAGCAGATAGGCGATGACCATCAAGGCCGTCGGTAGTTGCGACAGTTCGTTCGCGAACGCGGCGACGATGCCCGCGTAGATGGTGAGATAGAGTAGCAGGCCAATTACGCCCGCCGGTTTGCGCCAGCTTGGTTCCATGGCCGGGCTTTAGCGATTCCGGGCGCAGTTCACCAGACGCCGCGGTGTCGCGACGAAATCGAGCGGCTGGTCCCATGAGTCGGCGGGAAGCCAGTCGGCCAGCTGGACCTCATGGGCGAGCCCGATGGCCAGGACAGGGCCAGCAGCACGCAGGGCGGCGAGGGCGCGGTCGTAATAGCCGGCGCCCTGGCCGAGGCGCAGGCCGGCGGGCGTGGCGGCGAGCAGCGGCACGAGGACGATCGTGGGGATGACCTGGGGCAGTCCTGACGGGGGCTCCGGGATGCCGGCGAAACCGGGAACGAGGTCTGGCCAGGCGCAGCGGTAGAAGCCGAGGCTGTCGCCGGTCACGCGGGGGAAGGCAAGGTGCGGAGCCAGTGCCTCGACGTGGCTGGGATCGATCTCCGAGCGGTGAGCGGCGTAGCTTGCAACGATGGCGCCGGGGTGGAGCAGCGGAGCCACGATCGCAGCGAGGGCGATTTTCGCAGCCGCGCGATCTTCAGGGGAAAGTGCCGCGACGTGATCGCGCCGGACCGACCGGAACTGGCGCCGCAACAGGGTCTTGTCGGGGGGCATGGAGGCTGTCGCTCAGGAGCAAGGTCGAGTGGCGGGACCACCATGGGTCGTTTGCATGAGAGATCCTCTGACGCCGTTTACGTCAGGTGGGAACCAGATAGGACGGACCAGGATCCGCCCAGGGCCAGCCCCCTAGGATAGTGAATCGCCTCAGGGATGCTCGGTGCTCGTTCCGGGCAGTACCCGCCGAAAGTCAATATAGGCGCTCTTGGCCCGCGGCTCAACAGGTGCGGCTGAAATCAACCATCGAGCGCGTCGGCGAGCTGCTCGGCGCGGGCGACGAGCGATGCCAGTCTGGCTTCCGCCGCAGGATCCGCGGTTTCCGGGGGTACGACCACGATCGGAGCGCCGCCGCCGCGGATTTCATGGAGTTCGTCGGCAACTGTAAGGGCGGCCATGAGCAGCAGGCGGGCCTCGCTCATCGATCCGAGCGACCTGGTCAGACCCTCGGCCTTGTCGGCAACACTGGCGGCGAGTGCGGTCAGATGGCTTTCGTCCCCGTCGCGGCAGGACAGCGGATAGGAACGACCGCCGATTGCGACCGTTACCTTGCCCATTGCTTGTCCTTGGGAGCGGCGACCGGCATCGATGCAGCGGCTGCCTCGATGAGCTGATCGAGGTCCGCCAATGCGGTCGCGGCACCGGTTTCGACGCGGCGCAAACGGGCCACTTCAGTCTCCCGAGACGCTAGTCTCGTTTCAATTCTTTCGAATGCGCGTTCGAGACGGTTAATCAAGGCCGGCGAATCGTTAATGTCTTTGCCTTTGAGTTCAAGAGCTTCTGGCCCCCTTGTAAGGCGAACTATGAGACGGCGTCAATCATATCAATAGGGTTAACTACATCCAAGGTCGCGGGTCGGTGTTGACGCCCTTGCCGGCGTCTGGCCAATGTCCGCAGCGATTCGCCGGCGCGTTGATCGGCCGCGCTTTTTTGCACCTAATTCAGGCTTTTTTCGATGACCGATCTCCGCTCCATGGCAAATGCCATTCGCGCCCTGGCCATGGATGCCGTCGAAGCGGCCAATTCGGGGCACCCCGGCATGCCGATGGGCATGGCCGACGCGGCGACGGCGCTGTTCACACGGCATCTGAAATTCGATCCAAAACGGCCGCATTGGGCCGATCGGGATCGATTCGTTCTGTCGGCGGGGCATGGCTCGATGCTGATCTATGCGCTGCTGCACCTGACCGGATATGAACGGCCGACGATCGAGGACATCCGCAATTTCCGGCAATTGGGCAGCCCGTGCGCCGGGCATCCCGAGAATTTCGAGCTGGCGGGGATCGAGACGACGACAGGCCCGCTGGGGCAGGGGCTGGCAACGGCAGTCGGCATGGCGATGGCCGAACGGCATCTGAACGCGGTCTATGGCGATGATCTGGTCGATCATCACACCTGGGTGATCGCCGGCGATGGTTGCCTGATGGAGGGCATCAGCCATGAGGCGATCGGGCTGGCCGGGCATCTGAAGCTGGGCCGGATGAACGTGTTGTGGGACGATAACCGGATCTCGATCGATGGGCCAACGTCGCTGTCGACTTCGGAGAATATTCCGCTGCGTTTCGAGGCGGCTGGCTGGCATGTGATTGCGTGCGACGGGCATGATTTCGCGGCGGTCGATTCAGCTTTGACCGAGGCGAAGGCCGATCCGCGGCCGACGCTGATCGCGTGCCGAACGACGATCGGGTTCGGGGCGCCGACGAAGGCCGGAACCAGTGGCTCGCATGGTTCGCCGCTGGGGGCCAAGGAGATCGAGGGGGCGCGGGCGGCGCTGGGCTGGGCGCATGCACCGTTCGAGATCCCCGAGGATATTGCGGCGGCGTGGAGCGTGGCTGGCGGCCGCGGCGCCGTCGAGCGAGCGGCTTGGGAGGCGCGGCTTGCGGCTTCGGATCGCGCGGCGGAATTCGAGGCGCGCATGGCAGGCGAGATGCCGGCGGCGGCGGTGGCGGCGCTCGAGGCGCATATCGCCGGGCTGATCGCGGCGCCGCAGAAGATCGCGACGCGCAAGGCGTCGGAGATTGCGCTCGGGGCGATCAATCCGCAGGCACCGTTGATGCTTGGCGGGTCGGCCGATCTGACGGGGTCGAACAATACCAAGACCAAGGATCAGCAGGCGTTTACGGCGGATTCCTATGACGGCCGTTACGTTTATTACGGCATTCGCGAGTTCGGCATGGCGGCGGCGATGAATGGCCTGGCGCTGCACGGCGGCGTTGTTCCTTATGGCGGCACGTTCCTGGTATTTTCAGACTACATGCGCAACGCGATCCGCATGTCGGCGCTGCAGCAGACGCGGGTCGTCTATGTGCTGACGCATGATTCGATCGGGCTCGGCGAGGATGGGCCGACCCACCAGCCGGTCGAGCATATGGTGTCGCTGCGGGCGATTCCGAACCTGGCGGTGTACCGGCCTTGTGATGCGGTCGAGACGGCCGAGGCCTGGGCGCTGGCGCTGGCCGATGTGACGCGGCCGTCGGTGCTGGCGCTGAGCCGGCAGAATTTGACGCAGTTGCGGACCGTGGCGGGGGCGAATCTGACCGCGAAGGGCGGCTATCGACTGCGCGCGGCGGCGGCGGGGCGGAAAGTCGTGTTTGTTGCGACGGGGTCTGAAGTCGAAGTGGCGTTGGCGGCTGCCGACCTGCTCGAAGCCGGGGGCATTGGCTGCGATCTCGTGTCGATGCCGTGCTGGGAGGCGTTCGATGCGCAGACATTAGCATATCGCCGCGATATATTGCCGGCGGACGCGTTGATCGTCTCGGTCGAAGCCGGGGTGACGCTGGGCTGGGAACGTTATACCGGCACGTCCGGAATCAATATCGGGGTGGACAGCTTTGGCGCTTCGGCGCCGATCGAGGCGTTGTACGAACATTTCGGGCTGACCGGCCCGAAAATTGCCGAGCGGGTGAAAATTCGGCTAGCAGCCTGAAGCGGAATTGTCGGAAGTCCCGGGACGCCTCGGGACAGTAATCTTGTCGTGGGGCGCGCCCGGGACGATAAAATGGAGTTGAACGAATATGGCCATCAAGGTCGCCATCAACGGGTTCGGTCGCATCGGCCGCAATGTCCTCCGTGCTATTCTCGAAGCCAAGCGCGACGATATCGTCGTCGTCGCGATCAACGACCTGGGTGATGCCGCTGCCAATGCGCGGCTGTTGAAGCGTGATTCGGTGCATGGGCCGTTTGCCGGCAGCGTCGAAGTCGATGGCGACTATATCGTCGTCGACGGGCAGCGCATCCGCGTAACCGCCGAGCGCGATCCGGCCAAGCTGCCGCACGGCGAGATGGGCGTCGATATCGCCATGGAGTGCACGGGTTTCTTCACCGGCGCCGACAAGGCCGGGCTGCATTTGACCGCGGGCGCCAAGCGCGTGCTGATCTCGGCGCCGGGCAAGGGTGTCGATCTGACGGTGGTTTACGGTGTCAACCACGACAAGCTTACCGCTGAGCACAAGATCGTCTCGAATGCTTCGTGCACGACGAACTGCCTGGCGCCGGTTGCGATGGTGCTCGATCGCGAGTTCGGGCTGACTAAGGGGCTGATGACGACGATCCACAGCTATACCAACGATCAGAAGATCCTTGATCAGATCCATGAAGATCCGCGGCGTTCGCGGGCGGCGGCGCTGTCGATGATCCCGACGACGACGGGTGCGGCGCGGGCGGTTGGCGAAGTGCTGCCGCAGTTGAAGGGCAAGCTCGATGGGTCGGCGGTGCGGGTGCCGACGCCGAATGTCAGCCTGATCGACCTGACGTTCGTTGCAGCGCGTGATACGACCAGGGAAGAAGTCAATGCGGCGCTGAAGAAGGCGGCGACCGAGGGGCCGCTGGTCGGTATTCTGGAGTGGACCGACGAGCCGCTGGTTTCGATCGATCTCAACCACGACCAGGCGTCGTCTACGGTCGATTCGCTCGAGACGACGGTGATCGGCGGCAATCTGGTGCGGGTGGTGTCGTGGTACGACAATGAATGGGGTTTTTCGAACCGCATGGCCGATACGGCGGTAGCGATGGGCCGGTTGCTCTGACGTGGGCGATTTTGCGACGATAGACGATATGCCCGACCTCGCCGGCAAGGCGGTGCTGGTTCGGGTCGATCTCAACGTGCCTATGTCGAATGGCTATGTCAGCGATGCGACGCGGCTGTCGGCGGCGGTGCCGACGATCGCGGCGCTGTCGGATCGCGGCGCCAAGGTGTTGCTGCTTTCGCATTTCGGACGGCCCAAGAGCGTCGACGCGTCGTGCACGATGGCGCCGCTGGCGCCGGCTTTGTCGGATGTGCTGAGGCGGCCGGTGGCGTTTGTGGGCGATTGTGTTGGCCCGACGGTTGAGGCGGCTGTCGCTGCCATGGCGGCGGGCGATGTGATGGTGCTCGAGAACACGCGCTTTCATACCGGCGAGCAGGCCAATGATCCGGCATTCGTTGCCGAGCTGGCGAAGCTGGGCGATTTCTACGTCAACGATGCGTTTTCAGCGGCACACAGAGCGCATGCCTCGACCGAGGGGCTGGCGCATGTGTTGCCGGCGTTTGCGGGGCGATCGATGGAGGCCGAACTAGCGGCGCTCGAGAAAGCGCTGGGCAAGCCCGAGCATCCGGTGGCGGCGGTTGTCGGCGGCGCCAAGGTGTCGTCGAAGCTCGATGTGCTGACGCATCTGGTGACGCAGGTCGATCACCTCATGATCGGCGGCGGCATGGCGAACACGTTCCTCGCGGCGCGCGGCGTCGATGTCGGCAAGTCGCTTTGCGAGCATGATCTCGCGCCGACGGTGCTCGATATATTGAAACGTGCCGAGGCGGCGGGGTGCACGGTGCATTTGCCCTACGATGTCGTGGTGGCGAAGCAGTTCGCGGCTAACGCGCCGCACCGGACGTGCAATGTCCATGAGGTCGCTGCCGACGAGATGATCCTCGATCTGGGTGAGGCTGCCGTCGAGGCGCTCGGCGATGCGCTGAAGACGTGCCGGACGTTGGTGTGGAACGGGCCCTTGGGTGCGTTCGAGATGGAGCCGTTCGACGCGGGGACTGTCGCGCTGGCGCGGATTGGGGGGGCGTTGACGCAAAGCGGCGGGCTGCTGTCGGTGGCGGGTGGCGGCGATACCGTCGCGGCGCTCAATCATGCGGGCGTCGGGTCGCAGTTTACCTATGTTTCGACGGCGGGGGGTGCCTTCCTCGAATGGATGGAAGGCAAGGCGCTGCCGGGCGTCGAAGCGTTGAAGAGGGGACGAGCATGACTGTCGACACCGCGCGCCTGTACGAAAAGCTGTACCCTTCGGCATGGAAGCTGGCGCGGTCGGCGGATACCATTCACGAGCGTGTCGGCGAGGCGTTTCGGGGCATTCGCGACTTGAAGGGCGAGGAATTCGGCCCTGAGGAACGCATCATTTACAATGAAGTCACCGACCGGATGACGCGGGCCGGTGCCATCGTCGAGAACGGCGCGGTCAAGACCGGCGCGGTTGCAAACACCCTGGCGACGATGACCGAGACCGAGGCGAGCGAGATCGCGGAGAGCATTTTCGAGCTGTACGTCCAGGTGGCGGAACAGCATTTCGGCAAGTAGGAGTTGAGCTTTATGTCCCAGACCACATCGATGACCCCGGCAGTCCGCGCCATTCTCGCTAACTACGAAAGCGACAATCCCGGCACCAAGGCAAACCTGGCGCGGATGCTGATGCAGGGCCGGCTGGGCGGCACCGGCAAGCTGGTGATCCTGCCGGTCGACCAGGGTTTCGAACACGGCCCGGCGCGCAGCTTTGCGCCCAACCCCGATGCCTATGACCCACATTACCATTTTCAGCTGGCGATCGATGCCGGGCTGTCGGCCTATGCCGCGCCTTTGGGCATGATCGAGGCGGGCGCCGATACGTTTGCTGGGCAGATCCCGACGATCCTCAAGGTCAACAGCTCGAACAGCTGGTCGACGAGCATCAACCAGGCGGTCACCGGGACGGTCGAGGACGCGCTGCGTCTCGGTTGCTCGGCGATCGGTTTTACTATCTATCCGGGTTCGGACGATATCTTCGAGCTGATGGAAGAAATCCGCGAACTGTCGAGCGAAGCCAAGGCGGTCGGCATCGCGACGGTGATCTGGTCGTATCCACGCGGCGGCGAGATTTCCAAGGCCGGCGAACTGGCGCTCGATGTCGGTGCCTATGCCGCGCACATGGCGGCGCTGGCCGGCGCGCACATTATCAAGGTAAAGCTGCCGACCGACCATATCGAGCAGAAGGACGCCAAAAAGGCGTATGAGGACGGCGATTGGTCGACCCAGGCCAAGCGCGTCGCGCATGTGGCGAAGGCGTGTTTCAACGGTCGCCGGATCGTGGTGTTCTCGGGCGGTGCGTCGAAGGGCGCTGATGCGATCTACCAGGATGCGCGCGATATTCGCGACGGCGGCGGCAATGGCTCGATCATCGGCCGCAACACCTTCCAGCGGCCGCGCGCCGAGGCACTGGCGATGCTCGACAAGGTCATCGACATCTATCTTGGCCAGGATTGATGACGCCCGATAACCTGCAGGCGGCGGCGGTCGATGCTTATATCGCGTCGAAGCTGCTGCCTGTCGATCGGGCGCTCGAAGCGGCGCTGGCAGCGAATGCAGCGGCCGGATTGCCGCCCATCGACGTGTCGGCGGCGCAGGGGCGCATGCTCGAGCTGCTGGCGCGGATGATCGGCGCGCGGCGAATACTCGAGGTTGGCACGCTCGGCGGTTATTCGACGATCTGCCTGCTGCGGGCGCTGCCGAAGGATGGCTGTCTGATCAGCCTCGAGCTCGAGCCGCTGCATGCCGCGGTGGCAGTGCGGAACCTCGACAATGCCGGCGCGGGCGGGCGCGCCCAGGTGCGCGTCGGGGCGGCGATCGAAACGCTGGAGGCGATGATCGCCGCCGGCGAGGGCGACTTCGACATGGTATTCATCGACGCCGACAAGCCGGGCAATGTCGCGTATCTGCGCGCGTCGATGGCGCTGTGCCGGCCTGGGGCGATGATCATCGTCGACAATGTCGTTCGCGAAGGCGCGATCCTCGATGCCGATAGCGACGATCCGCGGGTCATCGGAACGCGGGCGCTGTTCGACGAGATTGCGCTGCAGCCGCGGCTGGCGGCGACGGCGATCCAGACCGTCGGCGCCAAGCATTGGGATGGCTTCATGCTCATCCATGTCGGCGCGGCCTGACTTGCCGGGGAAGGATGCGGCGGATAGGGCTGCGTCCCTTGGGAGTTTGTGCCGCCGATGACTGATAATGATGAAATGATCCCGCTCGATCCGGGGTTCGGCGATCGCTTCGACCGGCAGTTCCGGCCGGCGTGCCAGCTTTATGTCGTGTCGCCGCCGGCGATCGTGTTGCCGGACTTTGTCGAGGCGTTGAAGGCGGCGCTGGGCGGGGGTCCGGTTGCCGCGTTTCAGCTTCGGTTGAAGGATGTTTCGGACGACGAAGTGCTGCGCGCGGCGGAGGCATTGCTGCCGATCTGCAACGATCATGAGGTGGCGTTCCTGCTCAACGATCGCGCCGACCTGGCTGCCAAAATTGGTGCTGATGGCGTGCATCTGGGCCAGTCGGACGGCGCGATTGCCGAGGCGCGGGCTCTGCTGGGGCGCGATGCGCAGATCGGGCGGACGTGCCACGATAGCCGGCATTTGGCGATGGAAGCCGGCGAGGAGGGTGCCGATTATGTGGCATTCGGGGCGTTCTACGAGACGACGACCAAGCCGAGCCAGTATCGTCCGGGGCCCGAGATCCTGTCGTGGTGGACGGTATTGAGCCAGTTGCCGTGCGTGGCCATCGGCGGGATCACGCCGGACAATGCGGCGCCGATCGTGGCTGCGGGGGCGGACTTCATCGCGGTGGTCAATGCGGTTTGGAAGCATCCAAATGGCCCGGCGTCGGGGGTGGCGTCATTCGCTTCGGTGCTCGGCGATGGCACGGCTTGACAGGTAGGAGGCGATCGCCAAGTGTGTATGGACGGCAATACACGCGGGGGATGGCGATGTTAGGATATGCATTACTCGCGGCGGTCGCCCTGGTGCCTGTGGCGGCGAATTCGGCGCCGATAGTTGCGCCGGTCGAGGTCATGGTGCTGGGCGCCTATCATTTCGGCAATCCGGGGTTGGACACGCACAACGTCAAGGTCGATTCCGTGCTGATACCGAAGCGGCAGCGTGATCTCGACCGCGTTGCAAAGGCGCTGGCGATGTTTCGGCCGACCCACGTGATGGTCGAGATGCAGAGCGAGGCGCCGGACTTTGCGATCGCCGAATACGCCAGCTTCAATGATGCGATGCTGGCAAAGGAAGCCAACGAGATCGTCCAGATCGGCTATCGTACGGCGCGGCAGGCGGGTTTGAAGACCGTGAACGGCATCGACGAGCAATCAAAGGACGGAGAGCCCGACTATTATCCCTATAGCAAGGTGCAGGAAACCGCGGCCAAGTTTGGCCAGACGGCCGCGCTCGAGGCGCTCGGCGTGCCGGTGGTGGCCTGGTTGAAAAACTTCGAGGCGGCGCAAAAGACCCATAGCGTCGGGCAGATGCTGCTGAAGATGAACGATCCGGCCGGGATCCAGGGCAATATGGACAGCTATTACGGGATGCTGGCGATCGGCGACCGTGATGCGCAGACCGGGGCCGACCTCAACGCTGCCTGGTATCTGCGTAACGCCAAGATCTTCGGGAAGCTGATGCAGGTAGCGAAACCCGGAGACCGGGTGCTGGTCGTTTATGGCGGCGGCCACGGCTTCTGGCTGCGCCATTTCGCCGGCCTGGTGCCGGGCTATCGCAACGTCGATGTGCTGCCGTACTTGGCAAAGGCGAAATAGCGCGAGTTGGCAGCGGGGCCGGAAGCGGCTAAGGGCTGCCGCTTCCCGTTTCGGCAAAGAGACCATCCCCCGTGAAGATCAACAGTGTCGATATCCGCCCCGGCAACATCCTCGAGTATCAGGGCGGGCTGTGGCGCGCGGTGAAGATCCAGCATACGCAGCCGGGCAAGGGCGGTGCCTATATGCAGGTCGAGCTCAAGAATTTGATCGATGGCCGCAAGACCAACGAGCGTTTCCGCTCGGCGGAGTCGGTCGAGAAGGTGCGGCTCGATACGCGTGATTTCCAGTTCCTCTATGCCGAGGGCGATGACCTGACCTTCATGGACAAGCTGAACTACGACCAGGTCAGCCTGCCGCGCGATCTGCTTGGCGATGCGGCCGAGTTTTTGCAGGACGGCATGGATGTCGTCATGGAAACCTATGACGAAAAGCCGATTTCGGTGCAGTTGCCCGATACGATCGAAGCAGTGATCCGCGATACCGAGGCGGTCGTGAAGGGCCAGACGGCGTCTTCGAGCTATAAGCCGGCGATCCTCGAGAATGGCGTGCGCGTGATGGTGCCGCCGTTTATTAACGCGGGGACGAAGATCGTCGTTGATACGTATGAGCGCGAATATGTGCGGCGCGCCGACTGATTTTACGGTCTTTACTGCTGCTGGCCCGGGGTGAGGGGGCGTAAGCAGCAACGACCCCTCACCCCGCCGCGCTTTGCGCGGGTCGCCCTCTCCCGCAAGGGTAGAGGGGAAGAAGGACTAATATGGTTGCGCATTCTGCCCTGATCACCGTGATGGAAAAGGCCGCTCGCAAGGCGGCGCCGCGGTTGCGCCGGGATTTCAACGAGGTCGATGCGCTGCAGGTCAGCCGCAAGGGGCCTGCCGATTTCGTGTCGAACGCTGACCGCGCCGCCGAACAGGCGATCGGCGAGGTGCTGATGCACGCGCGCCCCGATTGGGGCCTGTTGATGGAAGAATCGGGCGAGACCATCGGGCGCGATAACCAGGCGCGGTGGATCGTCGATCCGCTCGACGGGACGACGAATTTTCTCCACGGCATGCCGCATTTCGCGATTTCGATTGCGGCCGAAGTCCATGGTGAAGTCGTTGCCGGCCTGGTGCACCAGCCTTTGACGGGCGAGAGTTTCTGGGCCGAAAAGGGCAGGGGCGCGTGGTTGTCGGATCGCCGTTTGCGCGTTTCGGCACGGCGCGACCTTGTCGATTGCGTCGTGGCGACTGGCATCCCGTTCCAGGGCCATGGCAAGTTCAATGAGTTCTCGGGCATCCTGTCGGCCGTCATGCCCGAGGTTGCCGGGGTTCGGCGTTTCGGCGCCGCTTCGCTCGATCTTGCCTGGGTCGCGGCGGGGCGCTTCGACGGCTTTTGGGAGTCGGGCTTGCAGTATTGGGACGTGGCGGCCGGCATATTGCTGGTGCGCGAGGCCGGCGGTTTCGTGACCGATTATCGCGGCCAGGACAATATGGTGGCGCGGTCGGAAATCGTTGCCGCCAATGGCAATATCCAGTCGAAGCTGCACCGTCTGGTTGCGGGTGCGGTTCGGTAAGGCCTGCGCTTGCCACGGAGATTTCGGCAGCTTAGCTTCGTTGTCTGAACTTCGGGGAAAATACATGCGTTTGACGTTTTGCGCCGCTTTGGCGCTGGCCGCTGCCATGCCTGCAATTGCTGCGGTGCCCGACCCTGTCGTGAACGGCCGGATCATTGATGCCGGGATGAACCACGGCGACGTCATGGAGACGGTGGCGTATCTGACCGACCGGATCGGCGGCCGGATGACCAACTCGCCGCAGATGCGCGCCGCCGAGAACTGGACCCGTCAACGGTTCGCCGAATATGGCCTGTCGAATGCACGGTTGGAGCCGTTCGAATTCGGGCAGGGGTGGTCGATCGATAGTTCGCAGGTGCGGATGACGGCGCCGCGGGTGCTGACGCTGCGGTCGATTCCGGTGGCGTGGACTCCGGGGACCGGCGGCGCGGTGACTGCGCCGATCGTCGTGGCGCCGCTGCGCCGGGACCGGGATTTTGCCAAGTGGCGCGGCAAGCTGGCGGGCAAGATCGTGCTGGTCAGCATGCCCGGGGAGGCAGATGAGCCGAAGGACGCGGCGTTCGAGCGCTATGACAGCCCGGCGATCACCAAGCTCGATGTGTTCGACCAGCCCAAAACGAGCGCTGCAGATCTCGCCAAGACGATCAGGCGTGACGGTTTCGGGGCGCGGCGCGATGCGTTCCTGGCGGCCGAGGGCGCCAAGGCATGGGTTTCGAAATCCTATCGCGATGGCGGGCTGATTTCGGGCGAGGGCGAGGGCTATGCGGCGGGCGATGCGCGCCGGGTGCCCGGCATACAGATGGCGGCGGAGGATTATCGGCGGCTGGCGCGGCTGGCCAAGGGCAGCGAGCCGGTGGCGCTGGAAATCGACACGCGGGTGACCTTTCATTCGGCCGATACGCGCGCCAACAATGTCATTGCCGACTTGCCGGGTCGTGATCCCAAGGCGGGGTATGTGATGGCAGGGGCGCATCTCGATTCGTGGGTTGGGGCGGATGGGGCGACCGATAATGCGGCTGGCTCGGCGGTAGTGATGGAGGCAGCGCGGATTTTAGCAGGGCTCGGGGTCAAGCCGAAGCGGGCGATCCGTTTTGCGCTCTGGTCCGGCGAGGAGCAGGGGCTGTACGGCAGCATCGCCTATCTCGTCCAGCATCTGGTGACGCGGGCGCCGATCACCGATCCGGCGCTGGCCAAGGTCAACCCCTATTACACCTGGCCGACGCGGTATCCGATCACGCCGAAGTCCGAATTCAATGAGTTGGCGGCGTATTTCAACCTCGACAATGGCTCGGGCAAGATCCGCGGCATCTATGCCGAGGGTAATCCAGCGGTCGCGGCGACGTTTACACAGTGGCTGGCTCCGTTTGCCGGCATGGGCGCCGACGCGGTGGTTTCGAGCCGCACCACGGGCACCGACCATGTCTTCATGCAGTCGGTCGGGCTGCCGGGGTTCCAGTTCATCCAGGACCCTCTCGACTATGAAACGCGGACGCACCATTCGGATGTCGACACCTTCGATCATCTGAAGGCGGCGGATTTGCGCCAGGCTTCGGTCATCATGGCGAGCTTCCTGTGGAATGCGGCGAACGCCGATGCGCCGTTGCCGCGGCCGCCGTTGCCGACCCGGCCGAAGGAGACCGACCCGTTTGCCTATGTCGACGATGAAGAATGAGGGAACGCGCCGCACTTGCTAGGCGCTGCGCTGCGGCATAGAAGGCGGGCAACACGACTCCTCGATCGAAAGCCCTTTTCGGCCATGTCCGAGATTGCCCATCAATATTTGCCGATCCTGCTGTTCCTGGCGGTCGGGATTGTCTTCGCGTTGATTTTCGTCGGCGCGCCGATGCTGGTGTCGAAACTCGCGGGCACGTCGAAGCCGGATACGATCAAGCTGAGCGAATATGAGAGCGGATTCCCGGCGTTTTCGGACAGCCGGGCGCAGTTCGATGTGCGCTTCTATCTCGTCGCGATCCTGTTCATCGTCTTCGATCTCGAGGCGGCGTTCCTGTTCCCTTGGGCAGTTTCGCTGCATTGGGGCGGGCCGGCGGCGTGGTGGGCAATGATGGAGTTCCTTGCTGAACTAACCATCGGGCTGGTGTTTGCCTGGAAGGTGGGAGCCCTGGAATGGGAGTGATTTCCGTGCCCGAGGGCCTGACCGAAGACCAGCAGTTCCGCGGCCTGGCGCTGCCCGAGAACAATCGCGACCAGTTCCTCGGCGACCTGAGCAAGGAAGTCGATGACAAGGGTTTCCTCGTCACCTCGACCGAGGACTTGTTCCATTGGGCGCGCACCGGCTCGATGTGGTGGATGACGTTCGGGCTGGCGTGCTGCGCTGTCGAGATGATGCACACCAACATGCCGCGCTATGATCTCGAGCGTTTCGGCGTTGCGCCGCGGGCGTCGCCGCGCCAGTCCGACGTGATGATCGTCGCGGGCACGCTGTGCAACAAGATGGCGCCGGCGCTGCGCCGGGTTTATGACCAGATGGCCGAACCGCGCTACGTCATTTCGATGGGCAGTTGCGCCAATGGTGGCGGCTATTATCACTACAGCTATTCGGTGGTGCGCGGTTGCGACCGGATCGTGCCGGTCGATATCTATGTTCCGGGATGCCCGCCGACTGCCGAAGCGCTGCTGTATGGTGTGCTGGCGCTGCAGCGGAAAATCCGCCGTGTCGGGAGTTTCGAACGGTGACGGCGCTAGTGGTGAATCCCGAGCTTGGCCGGCACAGTTGGCCGGTGATGAGCGTCGTCGATGGCATCGAGGCACATCTGACGGCGTTGCTCGGCGACGCGATTGTCGAGATTTACGAGCATGTCGGCGAAGCGTGCGTTGTCGTCACGCGCGAGGGCCTGGTCGGTGCGGTGACGAAGCTGCGCGATGATCCGGCGCTGCGGCTCAACCAGTTGATCGATATTTGCGGGGTCGATTACCCCGATCGCGCCGAGCGTTTCGACGTTGTTTACCAGCTGCTGTCGATGGCGAAGAATTTGCGCCTGCGGGTTAAGGTGACGACCGATGCACGGACTCCCGTGCCGTCGCTGACGGGATTGTTCCCCGTCGCCGGCTGGTACGAGCGCGAGACCTGGGATTGTTATGGCGTGCTGTTCGAAGGCAATCCGGATTTGCGCCGCATCCTGACCGACTATGGTTTCGAAGGGCACCCGTTCCGCAAGGACTTCCCGCTGACCGGCTATGTCGAGCTGCGCTATTCCGAGGAGCACAAGCGGGTGGTCTATGAGCCGGTGAAGCTGGCGCAGGATTTCCGCAGTTTTGATTTCCTCTCGCCCTGGGAGGGTACGGATTACGTGCTGCCGGGCGATGAGAAGGCGGAGAAGATCGGTGGTTGAACTCGCAGGCGTTGCTTGGCGCGCCGAAGACAATATCGACGTTTTGCCGGCGCGGGACGGCAACGCCATCCAGAACTACATGATCAATTTCGGGCCGCAGCACCCGGCGGCGCACGGCGTGTTGCGGCTGGTCATGGAGCTCGACGGCGAGATCATCGAGCGCTGCGATCCGCACATTGGGCTGCTTCACCGCGGCACCGAAAAGCTGATCGAATACAAGACGTATCTGCAGGCGCTGCCGTATATGGACCGGCTGGATTACGTCAGCCCGATGTGCATGGAGCATAGCTATGTGCTCGCTATCGAGAAGTTGGCGGGCATCGAGGTGCCGCTGCGGGCCAAGTACATACGCACGATGTTTGCCGAGATCACGCGGATCTTGAACCACATCCTGAATGTGACGACGCACGCCATGGATGTCGGCGCGATGACGCCGATCCTGTGGATGTTCGAGGAGCGCGAGAAACTGCTCGAGTTCTATGAGCGGGTATCGGGCGCGCGTTTCCATGCGGCCTATTTCCGGCCCGGCGGCGTTCACCAGGAGCTGCCCGATGGCTTGCTTGGCGACATCAAGGATTGGGCTGACGGCTATCTGCGGGTCCTCGACGAGATCCAGGGGCTCGTTGCCGACAACCGCATCTTCAAGCAGCGCAATGTCGATATCGGCGTGATTTCGAAGGAAGACGCGATTGCCTGGGGCTTTACCGGTCCCTGCATCCGCGCCTCGGGCGTTGCCTGGGACTTGCGCAAGAGCCAGCCTTACGACGCCTATGATCGCATGGATTTCGACGTGATCATGTCCGACGACGGCGATTGCTATGCGCGCTTCATGGTGCGGATGGACGAGATGCGGCAGTCGCTGCGCATCATCCGGCAGTGCCTTGCCGAAATGCCGGCGGGGCGGCACGCGACGCTTGATCGGAAGGTTTCGCCGCCATCGCGCGGCGAGATGAAGCGTTCGATGGAGGCGCTGATCCATCACTTCAAGCTGTACACCGAGGGCCTGCATGTGCCGGCCGGTGAGGCCTATGTTGCGACTGAGAGCCCCAAGGGTGAGTTCGGTATCTTCATGGTCGCCGATGGCACCAACAAGCCGTGGCGATGCCATGTGCGGGCGACTGGCATGGCGCACCTGCAGGCGATGGATTTCCTGTGCAAGGGCCATATGCTGGCCGATGCGCCGGCGATCCTGGGGTCGCTCGATATCGTTTTCGGGGAGGTCGACCGGTGAGCGGCGGAACTTACGCGACCATTTCCGACACGGCGGCCGCGGCGCCCAAGGCCAAGCCATTCGCCGATTTTGCCTGGACCGGCGAGAATGCCGTCGAGGCAGACCGCGTTATCGCGCTGTATCCGGCCGCCCGCCAGGCTTCGGCGGTGATGCCGCTGTTGTGGCTGGCACAGGGCCAGATAGGCGCTGCGACCGGCAGCGCTTGGTTGCCGGTGCCGGTGCTCGAGTTCATCGCGCGGACGTTGTCGATGCCGTATATCCGGGTTTACGAGGTGGCCAGCTTCTATACGATGTACAATTTGAAGCCGATCGGGCGGTTTCATGTCCAAGTTTGCGGGACGACGCCGTGCCAGTTGCGGGGCTCCGACGATCTGCTGCGGGCCTGCAAGGACAAGGGGTTGGTCAAGGGCGCCAACACGCCGGACGGGCTGTTCACGCTGACCGAAGTCGAGTGTCTGGGTGCGTGCGCCAATGCGCCAATGGTGCAGATCAACGATGATAATTACGAGGACCTGACGTACGAGACCATGGCCGGCATTCTCGATGCGTTTGCCGCTGGCGACGTGCCAACGCCGGGGTCGCAGATCGGCCGGACGGCGAGTTGCCCGGACGGTGGACCGACGTCGTTGCTCGAGACCGCGCAGTGACGCCGAAGATCGCGGCGGGCGTTGGCATGGTATTCATGGTCTCGGCGATCGTCGTGCTGTTGGTGTCGGTTTTCCTGTCGTTTTATGCTGCGCCGTCGCGGGGGCTTTCGGTTATGGGCACGGTTTTGCTGGCGCTCGGGATTGCGCTGCGGGTTAGGTCTCGCAAGCTTGGTGCCGGATAAATGACTGTTTTGGAAGGGATCGCGCGCCGTGCTCGCTGATCGGGATCGTATTTTTACCAACCTTTATGGGTTCCAGCCATGGAACCTCGAGGCGGCGCGCAAGCGCGGCGATTGGGAGGACACCAAGGCGCTGCTCGCGGTTGGGCCGGATGCGATCGTCGATGCCATCAAGGCGTCGGGGCTGCGTGGGCGCGGTGGGGCGGGTTTCCCGACCGGCATGAAATGGTCCTTCATGCCGAAGACGCCGAATCCCGAGCGGCCGTCGTACCTGGTGATCAATGCCGATGAGTCCGAGCCGGGGAGCTGCAAGGATCGCGAGATCATCCGGCACGATCCGCACAAGTTGATCGAAGGCGCGCTGGTTGCCGGGTTCGCGATGCGGGCGGTGGCGGCGTATATCTATATTCGCGGCGAGTATGTGCGCGAGGCCGAGACACTGTTTGCGGCGGTGCGCGAGGCCTATGCTGCTGGTTTGATTGGCAAGAATGCGTGTGGGTCGGGGTATGACTTCGATGTCGTCGTCCACCGCGGGGCAGGGGCGTATATCTGCGGCGAGGAAACCGCGATGCTCGAGAGCCTTGAGGGCAAGAAGGGCCAGCCGCGGTTGAAGCCGCCGTTTCCGGCCGGCGCGGGCCTGTATGGCAATCCGACGACGGTCAACAACGTTGAATCCATTGCGGTTGCGCCGACGATCCTGCGGCGGGGACCGGCTTGGTTCGCGGCGATCGGGCGGCCGAAGAACGAGGGGACCAAGCTGTTCCAGATCAGCGGGCATGTGAACAAGCCCTGCGTGGTCGAGGAGGCGATGGGAATCCCGTTTCGCGAGTTGATCGACGTGCATTGCGGCGGGATTCGTGGTGGCTGGGATAACCTTTTGGCTGTGATTCCAGGGGGTTCTTCGGTGCCGCTGGTGCCGGCGCATGAGATTATCGATGCGCCGATGGATTTCGACGGGTTGAAGGACCTGAAGTCCGGGCTGGGTACGGCGGCGATCATCGTCATGGACAAGTCGACCGATATTGTCCGGGCAATTGCGCGGCTTAGCTATTTCTACAAGCATGAGTCGTGCGGCCAGTGCACGCCTTGCCGCGAGGGGACTGGGTGGATGTGGCGGGTCATGGAGCGGTTGGTCACCGGTGACGCCGAACCCCATGAAATCGACCTGCTGCTGGAGGTCACGACCGAGATCGAGGGGCATACCATCTGTGCGCTCGGCGATGCGGCGGCGTGGCCGATCCAGGGGTTGATCCGGCACTTCCGGCCCGAGATCGAGGGTCGGATCGCGCGCCGCAAGGGCTTTATTGCGGTGCCGGCGATGGCGGTTGCGGCCGAATAGGGGCTTTTGGGGGCGGTTGCGGGACTGTCCCGGGGTTGTTTCAGGCGGCGGTGCGGCGGCCGGGTTCAAAGGTGATAAAGGTTAGTCCGCCGCGCTGGTGATCTTTGGCGGTTCCTGCATGTTGCGGAGGTCCCAGATATCGAGTTCCGGGCCTTCGAGGCCGGGGCGGTCGGGAAAATTCCGGGCGACGCGGGCGAAATCGGCGAGCTTGCCGGCTTCGTGGGCCTGCGGGTCGCCATAGGCCGGCACGGCGTTAGTGCGGCGGCGGCGGGTGCGTTCCATCATGTAGATGAGCAGGCGGTCGCTGCACGGCTTGCGGGTGCTGCGGACGACGGCGCCGGCTTTCTCGACAGTTTCGACATCGCCGTGGATGACGCGTTCGACGGCAATCTGTTCGAATTGCATGGCGGCCTGGTCGAGCGCCGCATCCCATGCGAGGCGGAAATCACCGGCATCGTGGTGGCGGCCCAGGCGGTAGGCGGACTGCAGGCTCATGCCGACATGCCGGGCGGCGGCGGCGACCAAGCCGCTGTCGGCGAGGCGCATGATGAATTCATGCTGACGCGCGGGAGTCCAGCCGTCGTGGCGTGCCTTGAGTGGGACGGGAGTGAAGTCGGGGTTTGTGTCCATGGGCGCGTATATAACCCATATGGTACTATTTGTCGAGAGGGGGCGTTGCTGGCGTGACCAGGAGGGTGCCGGCGGGGGTGGGGGCGATCAGGCTGGCGGCGGGGACGGTGCCGGCGAGCCAGTCGGCCCAGCGTTCACGAGGCATCAGGACGATCTGGCGGGAGTGATAGGGGGCAATGTCGGGGCCGGGATCACAGGTGAGCATGGTGAAGGCCTCGCCGACTTGCGGATCGGCGCGCCAGAGGCCGGCGATGCAGAGGAGGGGCTTGGCGTCTTGTTTGGCGCCGGCGGCGCGGGCGGTGAACAGCCATTTGTCTTTGCGAGCGGGTTTTGGGCGGCCGGGCTTCGGGTCGCCGGGCGGGGTTTCCGGGGTGGTGAATTCGTAGAAGCCGTCGACAGGGATGAGGCACCGGCCGCCCTTTGCCGAGTTGGCGAACTCACGGCCCTCGGAGCGGTAGTTGTAGACGGGTTTTTTCGAGGGGGAGGGCCAGCTCCAGCGGCGCTGGACCATGTCGGCTTCGTTGTCGGCGGCGGCGCGGATGATGGCGGTGGTGTCGGTGATGCGGATGCTGTCGCTGGCGGCGAGGTTGGGGAGCCCTTCGGAGAATTTAAGGACGATCTTGAGCTCGCTGAAGTCCTCGCGGATGAGGCCGAGGGCGATACGGCGAGCGACTTCGTTGCACATGCCAAGGCGCTGCCAGATACGTTTGTATCTTGCAAGACGCCGCAGGCACGGCCGGCGGGGCGACGCGAGCGAAGCGCGTCGAGCCCGTCCGACGGCGCGGCTTTGCCGCGTTCTTGCTGGGCTTGCTTGGTCTTTGCGGACTCGGCGGCTTTGCCGCCGGCCGCGTACCCGCACGAGCAAACTCAGGCGGGCTAGCCCAGTTCAAGCCTCTGCGCGACATCACCCTTCTTCAGCTTAGGATATCCAAACGGCTGACGGATGAGCTGTGCGATGTTAGTCAATCCGAGCGGTAAATGCTGTCGATCTACACTCAGTTCCGTTCGTACACTTGAATACAACCCCAAATAGCTTCTTACCTTCTTTCAAAGCTTGTCATCAATGGCCCGAAACGAGGTGATATCATTACAGAACCAGTAATGTTTTCCCCAGCCCCCAATCGTGCCATCAAGTCGCTTCAAAGTTGCAATCAACGATAGTTTTGGATCGATTTCAGAGGAGTTTCTAAGGCCAATCAATGCACGTTCGCTGTCCAGTATAATGGCATCGATCGATGCCAGAAATTTCTCCTGCTTTTTAGTGGTAGGACGGATCAAGCCCGGAACAATCGAGATTCCAAGAAACTCGAATCCTTTCTCAATCGAAACACCGGTCTCTGAGGATTTTTCGGGAGCTAAAGTCATACCGTGGGCGTCCAGCAACTGAATGGCTTTGCGCATACGTGCATTTGCTGCCTTCTCAGAAGGAGCTAGGATGATAAAATCGTCAATATAGCGGATGCAGGAGCAGTCACCTTCATTCAAGATCCGGTCAAACTCAAACAATAGTATATTCCCGAGAAGTGGCGACAAGGAATTTCCTTGTGCCACACCAATATCCTCACGAGGAAAAATATCAGCAAGTTCTCGGAGGCGTATTATATTGGACAGCTCGACCGTAATAGCCTTGTCGAAAAAGTTCATCAATTCCTGATCGTTAACAGCCTCGGAAATGATCTTCCTAACTGAAGACTTTGATATTTTTGTGAAGGAGGCCGTAATATCTGCACCCGCAACATAGCGCGCGCCTTTTGAAATCTCATTTAAAATAGCTTCGATAGCTGCTGGTACCGCGGATATGGACTTCCGATCATCGCTAGAGGCTAGCGTAGAATTTCCCTTGGACTTCCGGAGCCCTCCAAAACTATAAGGCGTGTTCACGAATGGGACAAGTGCCGGAATTTCCACAAGTACATTCAGTAGGGCTCTCTGAACTATTCGAGCCTCAAGTGGAGCTAAAACAATTGGGCGGTATTTGCCGGTTGGCTTTCCTCTCGCATCAACCTTAGGAATGGGAACTCCCCGAGCTTGCTCGAAGACGAAGTCGCTTCGCGAAAGCGCCCGCTGCATAGATCGAAATTTTTTGGAGGGGTCCTCGGCAAATCTAGCGATCTCATTGCGCACGGCTTCCGAATTTGAATGCCGACCATTGCGTTCTATGACTCGCCAAGCCATTTCAAGATTATGCATAGAATGAACAGATTTGAGTAATTTTGATTGCACGTCTCGCGGGTCCTGTCGGTTAGCCTGACCCATCTGACGCTGCGCTGACCTTCGCAGCGGAACCAATAGGCCCGTGCCGCGCGAACTTGGCATCGACCTGAGTCTTTGCCTCGCCGTAGCAGTGACTCACGTGCCCGACGGTTATCCCGCCTGCCGCGCTTCACGCCAAAGTCAACGCTTTGATAGTAGACATTAACAGACGGATTGCAATGGCCATTGTTCACTGGTCGTTCGTTACTCGACAGTGACTGCTGTGTGACTTGCTGTAATTCAGAACGAGCGCGGTAGTGGTCCTGTCGGTAGACGGACGCGGCTTTGCTGCCGGTTTGCGACGGTGTCGCGCGTTCTGCGGTGGGAAAGGGCAGTTTTCTGCGAAGTCGGGAGATGGGCCCCGGCCTCCGCCGGGGTGACGGGTGGAGGGGGTGGCGCTACTCCGGGTGACGGGTGGAAGGAGTGGGCCTTCGCCGGGTGACGGTGGAGGGGGTGTGCCTTGGGAGATAGGATTTCCCGGGCGGCCTGGCACCTGCGTGGCTCGCTGCACGAACGCCTCGCTCGCATGGCGCGAGGGCAGGGTTTGGCTTGTTGCGTCACCCCCACCCGGGCCGGCTTTGCCGTCTCTCGCCTCCCCCCTTGAGGGGGAGGACCAGGGTGGGCTTTGGTGGATTGAGGCGTTCTGGACGGGCGGGAGATGGGCCCCGGCCTGCGCCGGGGTGACGGGTGGAGGGGTGGGCCTTTGCCGGGTGACGATGGAGGGGGCGGGCCTTGGGAGATAGGGTTTCCCGGGCGGCCTGGCACCTGCGTCGTTCGCTGTACGAACGCCTCGCTCGTGTGGGGCGAGCGGGCAGGGGTTGGCTTGTTGCGTCACCCTCACCCGGGCCGGTTTTGCCGTCTCTCGCCTCCCCCCTTGAGGGGGAGGACGGGCTGGGTTTGGTTGATTGGGGCGTTCTGGAGGGGTGGGAGATGGGCCCCGGCCTGCGCCGGGGTGACGGGTAGTAGGGGGTGGGGCTACGCCGGGTGACGGGTGGAAGGGGGTGGGCCTTCGCCGGATGACGGTGGAGGCGGCGGGCCTTGGGAGATAGGATTTCCCGGGCGGCTTGGCACCAGCGTCGCTCGCTGTGGGAACGCCTCGCTCGCGTGGGGCAAGGACAGGGGTTTCCTCATTGCGTCACCCTCACCCGGGCCGGTTTTGCCGTCTCTCGCCTCCCCCCTTGAGGGGGAGGGCAAGGGTGGGCTTTGGTTGATTGGGGCGTTCTGGAGGGGTGGGAGATGGGCCCCGGCCTGCGCCGGGGTGACGGGTGGAGGGTGCGGGGGTACGCCGGGTGACGGGTGGAAGGGGGTGGGCCTTCGCCGGGTGACGGTGGAGGGGGCGGGCCTTGGGAGATAGGACTTCCCGGGCGGCTTGGAACCTGTGTCGCTCGCTGCACGAACGGCTCGCTCGCGTGGGGTGAGGGCAGGGGTTGGCTTGTTGCGTCACCCCCACCCGGGGCGGCTTTGCCGTTTCTCGCCTGCTCCCTTGAGGGGGAGGACGGGCTGGCTTTGGTTGATTGGGGCGTTCTGGAGGGGCGGGAGATGGGCCCCGGCCTCCGCCGGGGTGACGGGTGGAGGGGGTGAGGCTACGCCGGGTGACGGGTGGAAGGGGGGGCCTTTGCCGGGTGACGGTAGAGGGGGCGGGCCTTGGGAGATAGGATTTCCCGGGCGGCCTGGCGCCTGCGTCGCTCGCTGTACGAACGGCTCGCTCTCATGGCGAGGGCAGGGGTTGGCTTGTTGCGTCACCCCCACCCGGGCCGGCTTTGCCGTTTCTCGCCTGCTCCCTTGAGGGGGAGGACAAGGCTGGGCTTTGGTGGATTGGGGCGTTTTGGAGGGGCGGGAGATGGGCCCCGGCCTGCGCCGGGGTGACGGGTGGAGGGGGTGGGGCTTTGCCGGGTGACGGGTGGAAGGGGGTGCGCCTTCGCCGGGTGATGGTGGAGGGGGCGGGCCTTGGGAGATAGGATTTCCCGGGCGGCCTGGCACCTGCGTCGCTCGCTGTACGAACGCCTCGCTCGTGTGGGGCGAGGGTAGGGGTTGGCTTGTTGTGTCACCCCCACCCGGGCCGGCTTTGCCGTCTCTCGCCGTCCCCCTTGAGGGGGAGGACGGGCTGGCTTTGCTTGATTGGGGCGTTCTGGAGGGGCGGGAGATGGGCCCCGGCCTCCGCCGGGGTGACGGGTGGAGGGGGTGGGGCTTTGCCGGGTGACGGTGGAGGGGGCGGGCCTTGGGAGATAGGACTTCCCGGGCGGCTTGGCATCTGCGTCGCTCGCTGCACGAACGCCTCGCCCGCGTGGGGTGAGGGCAGGGGTTGGCTTGTTGCGTCACCCCCACCCGGGCCGGCTTTGCCGTCTCTCGCCTCCCCCCTTGAGGGGGAGGACAAGGGTGGGCTTTGGTGGATTGGGCGTTTTGGAGGGGCGGGAGATGGGCCCCGGCCTTCGCCGGGGTGACGGGTAGTGGGGGTGAGGTTTGGGGGCTTGGGCTTTCTGCGCGGGTGGCGGCTTGGCTGTGTGGGTTGATGGTTGCTTCGCCCTCGTGGGGAGGAGCGGGTTGGGAGAGGATTGCACGTACTCACCCCTGGCCCCTCCGTTGACGCGAAGGCGTTGCCTGCGGCTGAAGAAGGGAGGGGGGCAGAGAGTGCCCTCACCCTCCCACCGCGAAGACGCGGCGGGCCCCTCCCTCTCCCCGAGTGGGAGAGGGGTTAGGCGCTTGCTGCGGGATGAGGACCCCTCTCCCCGCCGCGCTGGGGCGCGTGTCGTCCTCTCCCTCAAGGGGAGGGGGTTAGGGGGGGATGGGGTGCACCCTCACCCGCCGCGGTGGGGCGCGTGTCGCCCCTCCCGTGGGCGGGAGAGGGGGGCTTGGGGAAATTGGGGCACTAACCCACCCCCGACCCCTCCCTTGAAGAAGGGAGGGGGGAAGAAGAGGGCCCTTGCCCTCTCGCCGCTAAGGGCGGCGGGTTTTGCGGGGCGCCTGCTGCGGGATGCTGACCCCTCTCCCCGCCGCGCGGGGGCGCGAGTCGCCCTCTCCCTCAAGGGGAGAGGGGTTTACGCCTTGGCTTTACGTTTTGGTTTTTCTTCGGCGGCTGTGGAGGTTAGCAGGGGGGCGAGGTAATGGCCGGTGTGGCTGGCCTTGGTGGCGGCGATGACCTCGGGGGTGCCGACGGCCACGATCTGGCCGCCCTTGTCGCCACCGTCGGGGCCGAGGTCGATGACCCAGTCGGCGGTTTTTATCACGTCTAGGTTGTGCTCGATTACTACTACTGTGTTGCCCTGGTCGACTAGCGCGTGGAGGACTTCTAGGAGTTTTCTCACGTCTTCGAAATGGAGCCCGGTGGTGGGTTCGTCGAGGATGTAGAGGGTCTGGCCGGTTGCTCTCCGGGCGAGTTCCTTGGCGAGCTTGACGCGCTGGGCTTCGCCGCCGCTGAGGGTGGTGGCTTGCTGGCCGACCTTGACGTAGCCGAGGCCGACTTCGTGGAGCATGGCGAGCTTGTCGCGGATGGGGGGGACGGCCTTGAAGAATTCGAGGCCGTCCTCGACGGTCATGTCGAGGACGTCGGCGATGCTGCGGCCCTTGAACTTTACCTCGAGGGTTTCGCGGTTGTAGCGGGCGCCGTGGCAGACGTCGCAGGTGACGTAGACGTCGGGCAGGAAGTGCATCTCGATCTTGATGAGGCCGTCGCCCGAGCAGGCCTCGCAGCGGCCGCCCTTGACGTTGAAGCTGAAGCGGCCGGGCTTGTAGCCGCGGGCCTGGGATTCGGGGAGGCCGGCGAACCAGTCGCGGATGTTGGTGAAGGCGCCGGTGTAGGTGGCCGGGTTCGAGCGCGGGGTGCGGCCGATCGGGGACTGGTCGATGTCGATGACCTTGTCGAGGTGCTGCAGGCCGTCGATGCTGTCGTGCGCGGCCATGACGATGCGGGCGCCGTTGAGCTCGCGCGCGGCGGCGGCGTAGAGCGTGTCGATGGTGAAGGTCGACTTGCCGCTGCCGGAGACGCCGGTGATGCAGGTGAAGGTGCCGAGCGGGATGCTGGCGGTGACGCCCTGGAGGTTGTTGCCGCGGGCGTTCTTGACGGTGAGTTTCTTGCCGGTGCCCTTGCGGCGAACGGCGGGGAGGGGGACCATGCGGCGGCCGGAGAGATAGTCGCCGGTGACGCTGCCCTTGGTGGCGAGGATGTCGGCGAGGGTGCCGCGCGCCACGACTTCCCCACCATGCACGCCGGCGCCGGGGCCCATGTCGACGATATAGTCGGCGGTGCGGATGGCGTCTTCGTCGTGCTCGACGACGAGGACGGTGTTGCCGAGATCGCGGAGGCGGCGGAGGGTGACGAGCAGGCGGTCGTTGTCGCGTTGATGAAGGCCGATGCTGGGCTCGTCGAGGACGTAGAGGACGCCGGAGAGGCCCGAGCCGATCTGGCTGGCGAGGCGGATGCGCTGGGATTCGCCGCCGGAAAGCGTGCCGGACTTGCGATCGAGGTTGAGGTAATCGAGGCCGACGTTGTCGAGGAAGCCGAGGCGCTCGATGATTTCCTTGAGGATGCGCTCGCCGATGGTGCGCTGCTTTGGGGTGAGCTTGTCGGCGAGGTTCTTGGCCCAGGGGAAGGCCTGGCTGACGGGGCGGCGGACGGCGTCGGCGATGGTCTCGCCGGCGATCTTGACGGCGAGGGCCTCGGGCTTGAGGCGGTCGCCGTGGCAGGTTTCGCACGGGGCGGAGGATTGGTAGCGCGAGAGCTCCTCGCGCATCCAGGCGGATTCGGTGGCGCGCAGGCGCTTTTCGAGGTTGGCGATGACGCCCTCGAAGGGCTTGACGACTTCGTAGGACTTGCGGCCATCCTCGAAGCGCAGGGGGATGGGTTTGCCGGCGGTGCCGTGGAGGACGGCGTGCTGGGCTTCGGGGGTGAGATCGGTCCATTTGGAGCGGACGGTGAAGCCGTAGGCGCGGCCGACGGAAGCCAGGACCTGCTGGTAATAGGGGCTGGGGGGCTGGGACTTGGCCCAGGGCATGACGGCGCCCTTGTCGATGGTGAGGGCGTGGTTGGGGACGATGAGGTCTTCGTCGAAGAGGAGCTTTTCGCCGAGGCCGTCGCAGGCGGGGCAGGCGCCCTGGGGGGCGTTGAAGGAGAACAATCGGGGCTCGATCTCGGCGATGGTGAAGCCGGAGACGGGGCAGGCGAATTTTTCGGAGAAGGTGATGCGTTCGGGGACCTGGCCTTCGGGGGCGTCGGCGAACTCGGCCATGGCGAGGCCTTCGGCGAGCTTGAGCGCGGTCTCGAAGCTTTCGGCGAGGCGGGATTCGATGCCGTCCTTGACGACGATCCGGTCGACGACGACGTCGATGTCGTGCTTGTATTTCTTGTCGAGGGCGGGGGCGGCATCGATGTCGTGGAAGTCGCCGTCGATCTTGACGCGGGTGAAGCCGTCCTTTTGCAGCTGGGCGAGCTCCTTGCGGTATTCGCCCTTGCGGCCGCGGACGATGGGGGCGAGCAGGAACAAGCGGGTGCCTTCGGGGAGCGCCATGACGCGGTCGACCATCTGGGAGACGGTTTGTGCGGTGATGGGGAGACCGGTGGCGGGACTGTAGGGGACGCCGACGCGGGCCCATAGGAGCCGCATGTAATCGTAGATCTCGGTGACCGTGGCGACCGTGGAGCGCGGGTTCTTGCTGGTGGTCTTCTGCTCGATGCTGATGGCGGGGGAGAGGCCCTCGATGTGGTCGACGTCGGGCTTGGACATCAGCTCGAGGAACTGGCGCGCGTAGGCGGAGAGCGATTCGACGTAGCGGCGCTGGCCCTCGGCGTAGATGGTGTCGAAGGCGAGCGAGGATTTGCCGCTGCCGGACAGGCCGGTGATGACCGTCAGGCTGTTCTTGGGCAGGTCGACATCGACGCCCTTGAGGTTGTGCTCGCGCGCACCGCGAACGCTTATGTGAGTCAGCATGAGGAGGTTTGTTCCAGATTTGTTCGCATATCGCAAGCTATTCTGGAGATAGTGTCGCAGCGGCCCCGGGGCAATTGTTCAGGATGCCGCGCACTGCGGAAAAAGGCGCGAATGACGCGAAAAGGGCGGCGGGGATGGTCCCCGCCGCCGTTTCGGTGTCGTCGCCGGCGCGACTATTGCCAGTGCGGCATGTCGCGGCGGAAGCGACCTTCGAGCCAGGTCCCGACTGCGAGAGCGATGAAGACCGGGAAGGTCCAGAAGATCAGTGCCACGAAATAGGCCCAGCCATTGCCGGTCTGCGACATGCTGGCGAAGTGGATCATGGTGCCGACAAGCTGAAACGCCGCGGCCCACATCGGCCAGAAGCGGTCGCTTTTGAGAGCGAGCAGCAGGAGGCCGCCGAACAGCAGAACGTCGACGACGAGCACGCCATTTTCGGTGTGCAGATATTTGCCTTCGCCGACGAAGTTCGATGCGATGACGGCGAGGATCAGGCCGAAGGCGGCGACGCGTTCATCGAAGCCACCCCATTTCATGGCGACGCCGCAACTGATGGCGAGCGCCGCAAACCCGAGAAGTTGCCACAACATTTAAGGTTCCCTCCAGAACTGTTGAACACAGACTGGCGGCTGCTCCCGTAATGGTGCAAGCCGCCGGCAGTCTGGCCAGGGTCAGGCGGCGACGGCGGCGATCTGGCGCTGCGGGGTCAGTTCGGCGCTGTCGGGGCAACCGCGCATGTCGCCGATCGCGACTTCGCCGAGGCCGATCTCGATCTGCGCGGTGCGCAGCGCCTTGTGGGTGCGAATGATGTTGGTACGGGCCTTGACCAGCTGCTGGCAGGTTTCCATGGCGTGCATCAGGGCTTCCTGGGCAATATGGGTACCGAGGTTGGCCTGTTGTGTCACCAACGGCATTTGCGCGGTGAGCATGGCGACGGCGGAGACGGCTGCGTCGATTGCGGCTTCGGCGGCGATGAGCTGGTCGGAAATCTGGTTCGCCATGATGCGGGTCTGGCCGCCGGTGTTGGTGAAAGCCTGGACGTTGTTGACTGCGATCATGGCGCGTTCCTTCGGAAACGCACGGCGGGTAACCCGCCGGTGCGTTGATTGTCATCCTTCCGGATGACCATCATCCGGAAGCTTAGAGCAGGGTCTTCAAGGCAGCGAGAGCACCCAGGAGGGAGCCGAACGCCAGTGACGAACCGATCGCTATGAGCAGGATCCAACCAAGGCGTGCGCCGATGGATAGATCGTTCTTTTTTCCCCAGGGCCGCGACCCGGCCAGTGAGCGGGTGTCAGGATCGTGTACCGAGGCACCCGCCCAGCTGGCTTGTTGCGACATTTCGAAGGGCATCGATGTGCCCGCCAGACGGGGAGGGCCGCTGGCGGGCAGACCGACATCCGGACTGAAGCGGGACATGGGATGGTGATGGGCACTGTCGTCATCCCCGCTTGAGGCCGGTGACCCCAAGTTGACGGAATTCGTTACATCGGCAACATCCGGTACCTGATATATCAGAGGTTGATAGGCGTCGGGCATCACTTCGCCGCCGGCTTCGTCCTGCACGAGCAGGCGCGCCGCTTCGATGCGGCTGCCAACGGAAAGCACCTTCATCGCAGTGCGCAGGCGCATGTCGACGGTGTGGGGCGAGACACCGAGGATGCGGGCGATGTCCTTGGACGTCATGTGCTGGTAAACGAGGCGCAGACAATCGCGCTGGCCATCGGTCAGGGCAGACAGGTCGGGCTGCGGCAAGGGAGGCCGTGTTGTCACTACAACACACCGCCTTGCGGGTGCCGGAATGTCAAGGGTATCCGCCAATTCTTCATCAAACCCGATGCGCATCCGCTGACCCGCCTTTGTTTTTCGATCGATCCGAGCATAAACTCACTACGCATTTTTGCTTAAAAGACATGATGAAGCAAGGTTTCCCTTCACATTTGGCTGATCATTGGTGGCAACCTTGGAACGTACCGCCGCGTAATCATCGTTAACGAACTGTTTTATGCGGAGATTTGCTGCATCGCACCCGGATTGCGCTGCCACGAAGGCGTACCGAACTGTCACAACTGGCAGTCCAGATGTGCAAAGTCACGAGAATCGCTTCCTGATTCGGCGTTGTGGCTGGTTATGCCGGGAGGGAACAGATATTGCATTGTTAACGGTTCTCGCTCCCAGAAGGACGACGGTCGTGGACAGTTTTGCCGACGTTTCTTCCGTGCACTAGCTACAGTTAATGACATTTTGGCTGGACGGGAGGTGATCACATCAACAAGCGTGCGGCGCGGCACTTGCGCCGAGGCAGTCCGCAAATTTGCTGCAGCGTGGACAATGATGTTTCCTCTGGGGGGGTTCCTCTGGGGGGTTTCCTTCTAGTCAGCGCGCCGTAAGCTGGTGTGATGACCTGGACCCTTGAACTCGACGAGCTGGCGCGGCGCCGCCAAGCGGCACTGGCGATGGGGGGCGAGGCAAAGCTGGAAAAGCAGCGCGCCATGGGCCGGATGAACGCCCGCGAGCGCATTGCCGCGGTCGCCGACGAAGGCAGTTTTCGCGAGATCGGTGCACTGGCGGGCTTCGCCGCCTATGCCGAGGATGGCGACATGCTGTCGTTCCAGCCGGCGAATTTCCTGTTCGGGCGTGCCAGCATCGATGGTCGGCCGGTGGTGTTGACCGCCGACGACTTCACCGTTCGCGGCGGCGCGGCCGATGCCAGCCTGCACCGCAAGCTGACCGATGCCGAGCGGCTGGCGAGCGAATATGGCATGCCGCTCATTCGCATGATCGAGGGCACCGGCGGCGGCGGGTCGGTACGGACGCTCGAAACCATGGGCTATACCTATATCCCCGAGATCCCCGGCTGGGAGATCATGGTCGACAATCTGTCGCGCGTGCCCGTGGTGGCGCTCGGGCTGGGGCCGGTCGCGGGACTTGGCGCCGGGCGGCAGGTGATGGCGCATTATTCGCTGCTGGTGGAAGGCGTCGCGCAGATGTTCGTTGCCGGGCCGCCGGTGGTCGCCGCCGCCGGCGAGGTGCGGACCAAGGAGGAACTCGGCGGCGCGCATATTCATGCGCGCAACGGCGCTGTCGACGATCGGGTGTCGAGCGAAGCCGAGGCGTTCGCACGGCTTCGGAGGTTCCTGTCGTATCTGCCGAGCAACGTTGACGAATTGTCGGCGCGTGGCCCGGTAAAGGACAAAAGGCGCAAGGGCGAGGACTGGCTGGCGACGGCGGTGCCGCGCGATGGGCGCAAGCTGTACCCGGTGCGGCCGATCGTCGAGGCGATTGTCGACAAAGATAGCTGGTTCGAGATCGGCCGCGAATGGGGGCTGGGCGTCGTCACCGGGCTGGCGCGGATCGACGGCTGGCCGGTCGCGGTGATCGCCTCGAACTCGGAAAGCTTGGGCGGATTGTGGACGGCGGCGACGGCGCGCAAGGTCGAACGGATGGTGGATTTGGCCGATACCTTCCACCTGCCGGTCGTCCATCTTGTCGACAATCCGGGCTTCCTGATCGGGCGCCGGGCCGAGGACGAAGGCACAATTCGCTGGGGTTCCAGGGCGTTGGCAGCCATATATCAATCATCGGTACCCTGGTGCGCGGTGATATTGCGCAAGGCGTACGGCATGGCAGGCAGCGGCCATGCGCCGGCCGACCGGTTCCGCTGGCGGCTGGCGTGGCCATCGGGCGATTGGGGGTCTTTGCCGATTTCGGGCGGTCTCGAGGCGGCGTATCGCGCCGAGCTGGAAGGGTGCGAGGACCCGGCGGCGCGGCTCGCGGAAATCAAGGAACGCCTCAACCGGGTTAGGTCGCCGTTCCGGACGGCGGAGCATTACGGGATCGAGGCGATCATCGATCCGCGCGAGACGCGGGCGGAATTGTGCGAGTTCGTCAATTTGGCGCAGCGGGCGTTGAAGGTTGGGCGACGGGGGCGGGGGTTGCGGCCTTAGCGGGGGTAGGCCTCCGGCGGTTGGGGCCGCAGGCCCCAAACCCCATTTGTTGTGCCTTGCCAGTGGTGAATGGCGCTGATGACGAATCTTTTGGATGGGGTCCGGGGCCTGCGGCCCCGGCCGCCGGCGGCTCTGTCTTCGGGTAAGGCATGGCAATTCGAGCCGGTGCGCCTGGGAGGTCCTGGCTTTGCGGCGCGGTGGATGCTGAAACGAGTTCAGCATGACGAGTGCATTTTTTTTGGGGTTGGTCAGTCCTCAGGCGGCGGCGGCTAGTTCCGTGGCCTGGTTGATGGCGCGCTTGGCGTCGAGTTCGAGGGCTTCGAAGGCGCCGCCGATGAGGCTGGCCTTGACGCCGAGGGCGACGAGTTCGTCGTAGAGGCCGCGCGCCGGGACCTGGCCGGCGCAGATGATGACGGTGTCGACGTCGTAGAGACGCGGTTCGCCGTTCAGGATGACGTGGAGGCCATCGTCGTCGATGCGGACATATTCAACGCCGCCGACCATCTGGACGCCGCGGCGTTGCAGGGTCAGGCGGTGGGTCCAGCCGGTGGTCTTGCCGAGGCCCTTGCCGGGGGCGCCGGCCTTGCGCTGGAAGATGGTGACCTCGCGGCCCGAGGTGGCGACTTGCGGGACGATGCCGGTTACGCCGCCGCGGGGGTGGTTCTCGAAATCGATGCCCCATTCCTTGGCGAAGACGCCGATGTCGGTGGCGGCGGACGTGCCTTGATGGGTGATGAGTTCGGCGACGTCGAAGCCGATGCCGCCGGCGCCGATGATGGCGACCTTTTGGCCGACGTCGACGCGGGCGTTGATGACGTCCATGTATTTCACTGCCTTGGGGTGGTCGACGCCGCTGATTTCGGGGTGGCGAGCATCGATGCCGGTGGCGATGATGACTTCATCGAAGCCTGCGGATTGCAGGGTGGCGGCGTCAACGCGGGTGCCGAGCTTGAGGGTGATGCCGAGCTTTTCGATCATGCGGGCGTAGTAGCGCAGGGTTTCGTGGAACTCTTCCTTGCCGGGAATCTGCTTGGCGAGGTTGAACTGGCCGCCGATTTCGGTGTGGCCGTCGTATAGGGTGACGTTGTGGCCGCGCTCGGCGGCGGTGACGGCATAGGCGAGGCCGGCGGGACCGGCACCGACGACGGCGAGGCGGCGCGGAGTCTTGGTAGGCACGATGATCAGCTCGGTTTCGCGGCAGGCGCGCGGGTTGACGAGACACGAGGTCAGCTTGCCGGTGAAAGTGTGGTCGAGGCAGGCCTGGTTGCAGGCGATGCAGGTGTTGATCTCGTCCTCGCGGCCTTCGAGCGCCTTGATGACGAGGTCGGGGTCGGCGAGCATGGGCCGCGCCATCGAGACGAGATCGGCGTCGCCGCGGGCGAGGACTTCCTCGGCGACGGCGGGCATGTTGATGCGGTTGCTGGTGATCAGCGGGATCGTCAGGTGTTTGCGCAGGCGGCCGGTGACCTGGGCGAAGGCGGCGCGCGGGACCATGGTGGCGATGGTCGGCACCTGGGCTTCGTGCCAGCAGAAATGTGTGCTCATGATGGTGGCGCCGGCGGCCTCGACAGCCTTGGCGAGCGTGACGACTTCGTCCCAGGCCATGCCGCCTTCGAGCATGTCCATCGCGGCGATGCGGAAGATGAGGATGAAATCATTGCCTACTGCAGCTCGCACGCGGCGGACGACTTCGACGGGGAAGCGCATGCGGTTTTCGAAGGGGCCGCCCCACTCGTCGGTGCGGCGGTTGGTTTTTTCGACGAGGAAGGTCGACAGGAGATAGCCGGCCGAGCCGATGATCTCGACGCCGTCGTAGCCCGCAAGTTTTGCCATCGCGGCGCAATTGGCGAAATCCTCCAGCTGTTTTTCGATGCCGTCCTCGTCGAGTTCGTTGGGCACATAGGCGCCGATGCGCGAGCGGACGGGGGAGGGGGCGACGGCGGCGGCGGTATGGGCGAGCGGGCCGGCGTGGAGGATCTGCATGACGATCTTGACGTCGGGGTCGGCGGCATGGACGGCGGTGGTGACGATGCGGTGCTGCTCGGCTTCAGCGGGCGTCGAGAGCTTGCTGCCGCCGCCGCCTTCGAGATTGGGGAAGATACCGCCGGTGATGATCATGCCGACGCCGCCGCGCGCGCGCTCGGCGTAATAGGCGGCCTGGCGGACGAAGCCGTTGGGGGCTTCCTCGAGGCCGGTGTGCATCGAGCCCATCAGGATGCGGTTTTTCAGCCGGGTGAAGCCCAGGTCGAGCGGCTGGAATACGTGCGGGTAGCGGGTTTGACCGATCATCATGTGTCCTTAACGCCCGGTATAGACGGCTGGCCGCTTTTCGAGAAATGCGCGCATGCCTTCGGCGAAATCGCTGGTTGCGGCGCACATGAGCTGGTTGCGGTTTTCGATGGCCATGGCGGCTTCAAGGCCGGGCGCGTCGATCGCCATGGCGAGGCCTTCCTTGGTCATCCGCAAACCGATGGGGGAGGTGGTGATCATCTCGTCGACATAGATTTGGGCGGTGGCCTCGAGCGCGTCGTCGGGAACGACTTCGGAAACCAGGCCGACAGCGAGCGCGCGGGGGGCGTGGATGAAGCGGCCGGTTAGCATGAGTTCGGCGGCGACCGAGGCACCGACGAGGCGGGGCAGGAAATAGCTGACGCCCATGTCGCACGACGACAGGCCGAGGCGGATGAAGGCGGCGTTCATGCGGGCGCTTTCGCCGGCGATGCGGATGTCGGAGGCGAGCGCGAAGGCGAAGCCGCCACCGCAGGCGGGGCCGTGGATGAGGGCGATGATCGGCTGCGGGCAGCGGCGCATCTTGATGTAGACGTCGGCGAGATAGCCCTGGAAGCCGAAGCCGCCGCCGAAGGGGACGGAGGCGGGGTCGCGCGATTGGTCCTTGATGTCGAGGCCGGCGCTGAACGCGCGGCCGGCGCCGCGCATGACGACGATGCGGGTGCTGCTGTCGTTATAGAGGCCGCCGAAATAGTCGTTTAGCTCGTGGACCATGGTCAGCGAGATGGCGTTCATTGCCTCGGGGCGATTGAGGGTGAGCCAGTCCGTGGCGCCGCGCTTTTCGACGGTGATGGTGGTGTAAATCATCAGCGTGACCCCTGGCCGTCGTCGACCTTGAGCACGGTGCCGGTGACGAAATCGGACGATGGCGAGACGAGGAACAGCAAGGCGCTGTCGAGTTGGGCGGGGTCGCCGAGGCGCTTGCGGCGGAAATGCTGGCTTATGTCGCCGACGCGGGCGAGCATGCCGTCCATCATTTCGGAATTGAAAGCGCCGGGTGCGATGGCGTTGACGTTGATGTGCTGCTTTGCCCATTCGACAGAGAGCGCTTCGGTCATGCGGACGACGGCGCCTTTGCTGGTGGAGTAGAGTGCGGCGCCGTTGCCGCCATATTCATAGGCGGCCATCGAAGCGATGTTGACGATGCGGCCGGGGGTTTCGGCCTCGATGAGGCGGCGGGCGACTTCGCAGGACAGGATGAAGGGGGCGCGGACGTTGGTGTCGAGGACGCGGTCGATGAGATCGAGCGACATTTTCACGGCGCGCTGGGCGTCGGGAATGCCGGCGTTATTGATGAGGATGGTGACCGGGCCCATTGCGGCTTCGACGGTGCCGACGATGGTCTTGAGCTGGTCGGCGTCGGTGACGTCGAGGGCGAAGGCCTGGGCCTTGCCACCCGCTGCGGTGATTTCGGCGACGAGGGCGTCGAGTTTGTCGGTGCGGCGGGCGGTTACGGCGACATGGGCGCCGGCGGCGGCGAGGACCTTGGCGAAGCGCCAGCCGAGGCCGGCGGAGGCGCCGGTGACAAGGGCGACCTGGCCGGTAAGGTCGGTGCTGAAATTGGGGAGGGGGTAGGTCATGGGGTGACCCTCGCCTTGAAAGGGCGGGGTTGGCTACTGGTGCATCTGGGAGTGGGCTTGGTTCTGGGCGGGAGACACCCCCACCCGGGCCGCCAAGAGGCGTCTCTCGCCTCCCCCCTCTAGGGGGAGGATAAGGAGCGGAGGATTTCGCGGGTTTCTGGGTCGATGATGCCGTCCACGACGTCCGGGCGGAAGCGGCGCTGGAAGGCGGTAATGGCGGCTTGGGGGTCGGTGATGTTGTAGCCGTAGCGGGCGAGGGCGGCGAGGGTGCCGGGATCGGTCCAGTTAGGGTCGTAGCCACCGGTCGGGATCGGCGCGGCGAGGTCGGCGCGGGCGAGGCGGGGCCAGTCGAAGAGTTCGCCAGGGTCCTGCTTGCGGGCGGGGGCGACGTCCGAATGGCCGACGACATTCGACCGGTCGATGCCGAAGCGCTTTACTGCGGCGGCGACGAGTCGCTGGACTGCGGCCATCTGGGGCTCGGGGAAGGGGCGATAGCCGAATTCATGGCCGGGATTGACGATCTCGATGCCGATGCTGGCGCTGTTGACGTCGGTGATGCCGCGCCAATATGCGACGCCGGCGTGCCAGGCGCGGGCTGTTTCGTCGACGAGCGCGACGACCTGGCCGTCTTCAGCGACGACCCAGTGCGCGGAGACTTTCGACAAGGGGCTGGTCAGCGCGTCGAGCGCGGCGGCGGCGGACTCCATGCCGGTATAGTGGAGCACGATCATCGAGACCGGGTGGCGGCGGGCGTCGAAATTGGGGCTGGGGCGATGGATTGGAGTCATGACGGTTCGAGGTCGCGTTTCTGCGCCGTCCGTGTGGTGATGATGGCGACGCCGATCAGGGTCAGGATGCCGCCGGCGACCATTTGCCCGGTGATCGGGGTGCCGAGCACGACGACGGCCATGATGACCGACAGCAGCGGCGCCGGCAGGGTCAGCGGCGACACGGTCGAGACGGGGTAGCGTTGGAACAGCCAACTCATGCCGCCATGGCCGAGCAGCGACGCACCGAGCGCCGAATAGGTGATCCAGCCCCAGGTATCGAGGCGCAGGTCGGGGATGCGGGCGAAGGCGCCGGGTTCGAAGATCAGGCTGGCGCCGAAGAGCATCGGGATGCTGATCAGCGCCAGCCAGGCGTGGATGGTCAGCACGCTGATGCCCGCCAGCTTGCGGAACAGGAGGTTGCCGATCGCCCAGCACAAGGACGCGGTGACGGTGAGCCACAGGGCGATGCTTTCGTGGGCGATGGCGGGGTCGAAGCCCATGACGGCCACGCCGAGGAAGCAGAGGACGACAGCGGTGATGCGCGGCCAGCGGATGCGTTCGCGGTAGACGAAGACCGCGAGCAGCAGGCTGAACGGCACGCCCAATTGCCCGGCGATGGCGAGCGCCGAAACATTGTCGGCGAGCGCAAAGCCGAGCCCGCCAAGGCCCATGAACAGTGCGCCGGCGATCAGGCCGGTGACGAGGATGGTGCCCATGCGGCCGGGTTGCCAGCGCAGCCACGGCAGGCAGACAAGCAGCACGATACAGTAGCGCAGCGCCACGGCGGTCAGCGGCTGTGCCTCGGTCACCGCCATCTTCACCGCGACCACGTTGAAGGCCCAGACGAAATTGATGACGAGGATGAGCAGGAGGTGCTTGGGTTTCATCCCGATTTTCCGGTGACGCGGGCATAGGCGGCATTTATGACGGCCATGCGGCTTTCGGTGACGCGGATGAATTCGGCGGGCACGCCTTCGGCAAGATGTCGGTCGGGGTGATATTGGCGGACAAGCGCGTGATAGGCGGTGCGCAAGGCGGCAGCATCGGCGCCGGGGCGCACGCCGAGGATCGCCCAGGGGTCGTCCTGTGCCGGGCCGGTGTGACGGGCACGGATGCGTGCCGTGGCGGCGGCGTCGAAACCGAGCCGCGCCGCGACCTGATCGAGATAGTCGATCTCGCCGGGGTGGAAGCCATCTGTTTCGGCGATCAGCCAGAGCGCGTCGAGCAGGTCCTCGAGCATCGGCGACCCGTCGCCGAGCAGGGTCGCGACCTGTTCGGCATAGGATTCGAAACCCGCCATGGATTTCTTGGCGAGATCGTAGAAACGCCGGGCGTTGTCGGTTTCGGGAGCGTCGACCTGGAACAGCCGCTGGAAGGTGGCGAACTCGGCGGCCGATGCATCGCCATCGGCGCGCGCCATCTTGGCGGCCAGTGCAATGGCGGCGATGGTGAAGGCGACGCGGCGGCGTTCCTGCGTGCCGGCGCGCAGGCGGGCGAGGCCACCGTCGCGGACGCGCGCAAGGCTGCTGCGCTCGCGGGCAGGGTCATCGGCGCTGCGACTGCCAAGGTTCGCCGAAGCGGCAAGCGCGCCGAGCGGCCCGCCGACAAGCAGCGCGGTCGCGGCTCCGGCGATCACGACCCAGATGCTCATGAGGGGAAAGTTCGCGTCACCCGTGGGTCTTAGGGGATTGCAAGGCGCGGGTCACGCCGCTCAGGCACTGTTTTCGATCCTTTGCGAGGTGATTGATTGATCTGTCGTTCGGGTTTCGCCTCGGGTTACGGTCTATCATGCCGCAGAGACGCAACTGGGTCCCGGGTCGAGCCCGGGATGACAGGACGGACAATTGTCGCGTCTAGCCCCAGGCGATGCCGTCGGCGGTCGCGGTGAGGACGAGGCCGGCATTGGCGGCGGTGGCAGCGAGCAGCGCGGCGACGGCGGAGCGGCTGTCGGTGGCGGGTTTGCCGGCGAGGGCGGCGGCGACCGCGTCGGGCAGCGCGACGGGGGTTTCCCATTGGGCATGGGTGTCGGTGACGGTCAGCGGCTGGCCGCGGCGCAGGTCGGCGAGCAGCAGCGCGCTGCCGGCGATGACCTTGGCACGCAGGCCGTCGCTGTCGGTGCCGGAGCGCGACCAGGTGATGGCGGTGCCGTCGAGGCCGCCGCGGACGAGTTTTTCGAGCGCGGCGTCGCCGATCGGCGACGCACCGGGGGCCAGCGCGGCGCGGACGAGCCGGAGGCGGCCGGCGAGGCGGACGGTGCTTTCCTGGACGAGGCCGTTGATTTCGGCATCGGGGGTGTCGGACAGCAATTCGCTGGCGGTCATTGCCGTGGCGATCGGGCTGGCGAAATCATGCGTCATCCATTTGACGATGAAGCCGGCGAGGAGGGTATCGGTCATGCCGGAGGATCCTGTCGCGGTCTCAGGCCGAGCGCGATGAGGCGTCCGTCGCCGCTCTGGGCCAGTTCGAAATCGAAACGATCGCCGGGGATGACGATTTCAAGCCCGGCCGCGGTGATCGCGGAAACATGGACAAAGACGTCGCGCGGGCCGAGATCGGGCGTGATGAAGCCGAAGCCTTTCCTGGCATCGAACCATTTCACCGCACCGCTGGCCATCAGACGCCGAGCAGCTTCACGGGCACGAACCGCCCGTGGACGGCGTCGGATTCGGGGTCGTCCTGGTTCTGCTGGGCAACGACCTCCCAGCCGGTGATGTTGCCGGCGGCGATGATGATCGACAACTGGCCGTTGTGAGTGGCGCGGGCGGCGTCGCGCGGCGACGGCTCGGTGCTGCCGTTGGGGTGGCTGTGATAATGGCCGAGGACCTGTCGCTGGACGGCGCGGACGTCGCGGTGGGTCTTGAGCAAGATGCCGGGGTCGATTTCGAAGCTGGTCGCCGGATGCGGGCTGACGTTGCGCGCCGGAACGATCGCCTCGATGAGGCCGGGCTTGCCAGTGATGAGCCCGCAACATTCGTTGGGATGAACCGCTGAAGCTGCGGCGCGAAGGGATTCTAAGACCCCGCTTGCAATTCGAACGATCATAAGCACATCCGCTAGGACATGGGGGCCGAAAAGTCGATTGATCTTGTTTTGCCCGCGAGCGCGGCCGGGCTGCGGCTGGACCGTGCGCTGGCGATCGAGCTGCCGCAGCATTCGCGCGAGCGACTGAAGGCGCTGGTTGGCGGCGGGCGGGTGACTGGGCCGGCCGGGGTGCTGTGGGACCCGGCACTCAAGGTGAAGGGCGGCGAGGCGCTGACATTGGTCATTCCGGAGCCGCGAGCCTCGGAGACGCTGGCGCAGGATATTCCGCTGACCATCGTCTATGAGGACGAGTCCTTGCTCGTCGTCGACAAGCCGGCGGGACTGGTCGTCCATCCGGCGGCGGGAAATTACGACGGCACCATGGTCAACGCGCTGCTGCATCATTGCGCCGGGCGCTTGTCCGGCATCGGCGGGGTGGCGCGGCCGGGGATCGTCCACCGCATCGACAAGGATACGTCGGGGCTGCTGGTGGTCGCCAAGACCGATCCGGCGCATGAATTCCTGTCGCGGCAGTTCGCGGCGCATACCGTCGAACGGCGCTATACGGCGGTGGTGATGGGGCATCCAGTGCCGCCGGCGGGGCGCATCGAGGCGTCGCTGGCACGGTCGAGCGCCAACCGGCAGAAGATGGCGATCGTCCCCGAGGGCAAGGGAAAACGGGCCGTGACGCATTACCGCACCATAGCGCCGCTGCGGGCATCGGCGCAGGTGGAATGCCGGCTGGAGACCGGGCGAACGCATCAGATCCGGGTTCATATGGCGTCATTTGGCCATGCTTTACTGGGAGATGCTGCTTATGGCCGGACCCCGGGAAGCCTTTCGGCGGTTATGACCGAGCTTGGGTTTGCGCGGCAGGCCCTCCATGCGGCGACGCTGGGGTTTGTTCATCCGGTCACACAAGAAAAACTGTCTTTCGAATCCGCGCTGCCAGCGGATATAATGGAGTTAATCGGTCGTCTTTCAGGCGCCGAAGGTTAGGGAGTTTTATCATGGCCAATGTGCCTGCAGTCAAAACCAGCATTCCCGCGCTCGGCGGTGAAGCCGGGTTGAACCGTTATTTGTCCGAAATCCGCAAGTTTCCGCTGTTGGCGCCCGAGCAGGAATATATGCTCGCCAAGCGTTGGGAGGAGCATCAGGATCCCGAGGCCGCCGCCAAGCTGGTGACGTCGCACCTGCGGCTCGTCGCCAAGATCGCCATGGGTTATCGCGGCTATGGCCTGCCGGTCGCCGAGCTGATTTCCGAGGGCAATATCGGGCTGATCCAAGGCGTCAAGAAATTCGACGCCGAAAAGGGTTTCCGATTGGCGACCTATGCGATGTGGTGGATCCGCGCCTCGATCCAGGAATATATCCTGCGCTCGTGGAGCCTGGTAAAGATCGGCACGACGGCTGCGCAGAAGAAGCTGTTCTTCAACCTGCGGCGGCTGAAGGGCAAGCTCAACGCCATGGAAGACGGCGACATGCGCCATCTCGATGTCGAGAAGATCGCGACGACTTTGGGTGTGACCCAGGACGAAGTGATCAGCATGAACCGCCGCATGTCGATGGGCGGCGATACGTCGCTCAATGCACCGCTGCGCGAGGAAGGCGAAGGCGAGTGGCAGGATTGGCTGGCGGATACCGGCCCGTTGCAGGACGAGATGGTCGCCGACGAGCAGGAGCGCGACCAGCGCCACGGGCTGCTGACGTCGGCGATGGATGCGCTCAACGATCGTGAAAAGCACATCCTGACCCAGCGGCGCCTGGTCGATGAGCCGGAGACGCTCGAGGAGCTGTCGCAGCAATACGGCATCAGCCGCGAGCGGGTGCGGCAGATCGAGGTGCGGGCGTTCGAGAAGCTGTCGAAGGCGATGCATTCGCTGGCCGGCGAGCGGCGCTTGCTGCCCGAGCCGGTATAAGTGATTTGGGGCTGTTGACGTCTGGCCCGGCAGGCTGACACAAGACCGTTCCACTGCCGGAATCCAAGTGCCAACAGCCAGCCGCCGCAATCCGATCGTTCGCGTCCTTGTCTTTGCGGGCAAGGCCGTACTCATGTTAATCCTTCTCAGCGTGATGTGGGTTGTGGCGTATCGGTTTGTGCCGGTGCCACTGACCTGGCCGATGGCGCGCGATGCGATCGAGGGCCGCCATGTCGAGCGCGACTGGGTGCCACTGTCGGCGATTGCGCCGGCGGTGCCGCGCGCGGTAATCGGCGCCGAGGATTGGCGGTTTTGCGAGCACAAGGGTTTCGATTTCGAGGCGATGGAGCAGGCCGCGGCGCGCAATGAAAAGGCCAAGGCCGACGGCAAGACCAAGCTGCGCGGTGGCTCGACGATTTCGCAGCAGACGGCGAAGAACGCCTTCCTGTGGCCGGGGCGGTCGTATGTCCGCAAGGGATTGGAGGCGTGGTTCACCGTGCTGATCGAGGCGGTCTGGGGCAAGCCGCGGATCATGGAGGTCTATCTCAACATCGCCGAGATGGGCACCGGGGTCTACGGCGTCGAGGCAGCGGCGCAGCATTATTTCGGTGTAAGCGCGGCGGATCTGACGACGGCGCAGGCATCGCGCATCGCGGCGATATTGCCGCAGCCGATCAAGCGCGATGCGGCGCGGCCCGGGCGGTATGTGAAGCGCTATGCGCGCAGCATCGAGAAGCGGGCGCGGTATATCAAGAGAGAGAAGATCGACGCCTGCTTGCGGTGAGGGGTAGCATATCTTCGTCATGCTGACCGTGGTTCAGCATGACGAATGGCTGCGGGTTATAGGTTCGGCAGCTTGAAGCCAGGGGGCAGCGGCATGCCGGCGGTCAGCTTGTTCATTTCAGCGCTGCCGGCCTGGTCGGCCTTGGACTTCGCGTCATTGAAGGCTGCAACAACAAGGTCTTCGAGCATTTCCTTCGAGTCTGTCGTCAGCAGCGATGGGTCGATGACGATGCCGAGGATGCGGCCGCGGGCGCTGGCCCGGACCTTGACGAGGCCGCCGCCGCTGGCACCTTCGACTTCGATCGTGTCGAGCTTGGCCTGTGCCGCCTGCATCTGTTCCTGGACGTTCTGCGCGGCCTTCATCAGTTCATCGAGACTGGGCATGGGGAATCCTTTCGGGAAGTGGCTCGACGCCGGTGAGTTCGGCATCGGGGAAACTGTGCATCAACGCGGCAACGACGGGGTCGCTGCGCGCCGCGGCAAGGCGCGCAGCGTCGGCGGCGACTTCGGTTTCGCGGACAGTGGCGCCGCCGCCCTCGGTGACGAAGCGTAGCTCCCAAGCATCGCCGATCCAGTCGGCGAGACGGCGGGCGATGACGGCGAGCTGGTCGCGCGAGTGGCGCTGGTCATGGGCGATGATGATCGTCGGGGGGGCCCATTCGACGAGGCGGAGTTCCTCGCTGAGAATGTGGGCGAGGCGGGGTTCGGTTTTTTCGCGGAAGAGGGCGACGAGGGCGGGGTAGTGGTCGGGGAGGGGGGTGGTTTCGGGCGGCGGTGGCGGGGCTTTTGTTGGCGGAGGGGGGGCCTGGGCCGCAGACTCACCCACCCCCGACCCCTCCGTTGACGCGAAGGCGTCGCCTGCGGCTGAAGAAGGGAGGGGAGAAGCAGGAGGCAGCACGGCGCGTGCGGCTGGCATCTCGCCGCCTTCGGTGATGCGGCGGACGAGTTCGCTGGGGTCGGGCAGGTCGGCGGCGTGGATGATGCGGAGCAGCGCCATTTCGGCGGCTTGCAGCGGCACGGGGGCGGACTGGACTTCGGCGAGGCCCTTGAGGAGCAATTGCCAGAGCCGGTGGAGCGCGGTGAACGGCAGTTTTTGCGCCCAGTCCGCTAGCTGCGCGCGTTCCTCGACGCTGAGCGCGGGGTCTTCGACCGGCGCCAGGCGCGTGCGGGTGAGGGCGTGGACAAGTTGCAGCAGCTCGCGCAGCAGCATCTCGGGGTCGAGGCCGAGGTCGTATTGCTCGGCGATGGCGGCGAGCGCGGCGGGGGCATCGCCGGCGAGGACATGGCCGAACAACCGGCGGACGGCGCCGCGATCGGCGAGGCCGAGCATGTCGCGGATGGCGGCGGCGGTGACGGTGCCGCCCGAATGCGCGATGGCCTGGTCGAGGACCGACAGGCCGTCGCGGACCGAGCCTTCGGCGGCGCGGGCGATGAGGGCGAGCGCCTCGGGTTCGGCGCTGGCGCCCTCGGCGGTGACGATCGAGGCGAAGTGCGCGACGAGCGTTTCTGCGGGGACGCGGCGCAGGTCGAAACGCTGGCAGCGCGAGAGGACCGTGACCGGGACTTTTTCGACTTCGGTGGTGGCGAAGATGAATTTGACGTGGGGCGGCGGTTCCTCGAGCGTTTTCAAAAGGCCGTTGAAGGCGGCCTTCGACAGCATATGGACTTCATCGATGATGTAGATCTTGAAGCGCGCCGAGACGGTCGCATAGCGCACCGATTCGATGATCTCGCGGATGCTGTCGATGCCGGTGTTCGACGCGGCGTCCATCTCGATGACGTCGATGTGGCGGCCGGCGGCGATGGCGATGCACGGCTCGCACACACCGCATGGGCTGATCGTCGCGCCGCCGTTGCCATCGGCGCCGATGCAGTTGAGCGCCTTGGCGATGATGCGCGCCGTCGAGGTCTTGCCGACGCCGCGGACGCCGGTCAGCAGCCAGGCCTGCGCCAGCCGGTCGCGGGCGATGGCGTTGCCGAGCGTGCGGACCATGGCGTCCTGGCCGAGCAGGGTTTCGAAACTGCCGGGGCGATATTTGCGGGCGAGGACACGATAGGCGGGGGCGGCCGCGGGGGGCGGGGTGTCGGGCAGGTCGAGGCCGGGGAAGGCGGAGTCTTCGTCGTCGGACATGAAGGGGGTCTAGCCGGTTGGGGGGGCTGCGGCGAGGGGATTAGTTACATCGCGTCAGGAAGCAAGGGGCATGGGCAAAGCCCATGCTGACGTCGGACGAGTTCAGCGCAGGAAGGCTGCGCTGCCTCGCCGGCCGCGCTTGCGCCTGTCGGCGCTCAGCGCACTTGCGCTGTGCGCTCGCGGCGCTGCGCGGTGGGAGCCGGGAACGACCCAGCGCGAATTCGTTGCGGCTGCTTCCTTCCGGACCTGACCGGGTTGGCGAAGGCGCTGCCCGCCCGACTCCCGCGGGGCATATGGGGGATTGTGCGCCCGGGAGCAAGGCCCGCTCAGTTGCCGGTGGGAATCAGGATCGGAACCGTTGGACGCGGGCCAGCTTCACGCGGCGGCGTGGTGGGTGAGTTGCCGAGCTTTTGATCGGGTGCGAGATCGGGCAGCGACGGCTTGCCGGGGACGATATACGCCATCATGGCCTGGCCCGAGCAGGTGTAGCTGGCGCCGTTTCGGACGTCTCCGGACTTGAAGGCTGCGGCAAGCGCGGGCTGGTTTGCCAAGGCGGCGCGGGCGTCTTCCGGGTGGGCGCTATAGGCCATGCCGTTGTGCAGGCCGCCCCCGGCAACGCGCGCCGCGAGGTAGGGCGTGACATCGCCGAAATAGACGATCTCGCCTGGTGCGACGCGGATCGTCGGCGCCGAAAAGCAGAAGCTGTTGGCGACCATGCCGCCCGGGCCGGGAGTGGCGCCGTACAACACATAATCGCCGGGCGAGACCAGCATCACGACATGGTCGAGCACCAGCTTGCGATCGCCGCTGGTGACCGAAACCCAGTAGGTATTGGTGTCGCCCAGCTTTTTCGCATTGTCGGGGCGGGCGATCATGTCGCGTTTTTCGACGTCATAGCGCGCAAAGGCGATCGTCCCCGATTTGCCGGCGCTCCAATCGTCGGGCCGGCGGAAACCGACGACGATTGCGCCCTGGTTCGGACCGAGGACGACGGGCGCCGCGAGATCGGCTCGCTTGTTGACGCTGAGCTGGGCGGCAGCCGGGACAGTCGCCGACAAGGCCGCGGCAATGGCAGCGGCACGGAGCATATCGCGCATCATTTGGCCTCCTTCGCTGCCAGCACGGGCATTTCGGCGAAGACATTGGTCCAGGTCGTGACGGACTTGCCAACCGGTTCGGCGACGCCGAGCGCGGTGATGAACAGGGCCTCGCGCTCCGTTTCAGGCATCAATGCAAAGCGGCTTTCGTCGGCGTCACTGACTTCGACCAGGCGCCAGCCCCTGAACATCAGGCACGAGCGACGATTGGCGCGGCGCACCTGGCCTTCGACGATGGCCTGGCCGATCATGGCGCCGATGATGCCGCCACCGGCCGCCGCTGCGGGCGAGATGATAGCGGGATTGTAGACGACGACGCTGCTCCCGCCGGGCGTTTTCGAGCCGCGCGCGATGAGCCGGCATTCCTGCCAGTCATGGTCGTAATCTGCGCGGGTGGCGCCGGCCTTGTTGTAATATCGGCTGTCCTTGAGATCGCGCATCGAATCGGCGGCAATGTCATCGGGTTTTTCGGCCATAGCCGGCGACGCGTAGTTGGCAGGCGTTACCGGAACAGCCGACGCCAACAGCAGTGACAGTAATAGCGACATTTCGATTGGCCCCCCGGCAATTCATTCCCGATAGATAGCAGTTGTATTGCGCCGGGCAAGCGGACCCGAAACAATTTGGTTATTTGTCGCTTGCCATGACCGTCAGTTCCTTGCCCGACGTGCCGCCGGTGATGCCGCCGTCTGTTGCCAGCAATGTCGTGCCCTCGCCGATGACGCTGCGCACCTGGGCGTAGAACTGCGGCGGGATCTTGACCTGGTTGATGGCGTCCTGCTCGACGTTCTGTCCCTTGCGCTCGGAGTAGCCGGGCAAGGCCAGATAAATCCATTGGGCATTGCCGGCGGCATCCCGCCCGGCGAATTGTGCGGCGCGGGTGCCGATGTCGAAGCCGGCGGCGACACCGATGCGGCTGCGGCCGATCTCGATGCCGTTGCGATAGACAACGATGCGCTTGGAACCGGTGCTGAGCACGATGGTGACCGGGCCGGTCGGCGATGCCTCGGGAGTCCAGCGTGAGACTTCGTCGGATGACAGCGAACTGGTACCGGCATCGGGGGTGCCTTGCAGCGTAACCGGTGCCAGCATCGCCGTATCGGCGACCGTTTGCGGCTCGGCGGCCTCGTCATGGACGACGACCGTCATGCCCATGTTGCTGACTTCGAACAGGTGTTTCGAAAACTCCTTCGGCATGCGGATGCAGCCATGGCTGGCCGGATAACCCGGCAGATTGCCGGCGTGGAGGGCAATGCCGTCCCAGGTCAGCCGCTGCATATAAGGCATCGGCGCGCTGTTATAGAGGTTGGACTTGTGGTCCTTGTTCTTCTGCAGGATCTGGAAAATGCCGGTCGGGGTCTTTTTGCCTGGCTTGCCCGACGACACGGTGGTGGCGCCGATGCGGATGCCGTTGCGATAGACATAGGCGCGCTGGGTCTTCAAATTGATGACCACCATGATCGGGCCTTGCGGGGCGACGCTGGCATCCCAGATCCATTGGCCGGGCTTCAGCGCCAGCACGCTGGTGCCGAAAGGCGAGGAGGTTTTGGCGCCCTGCGCTAGCAGGGGTGGTGCCAGCAATGGCGCGGCAAGTGCCAGAGAAGCGAAGGCCAAAAGCAAACTGCGGCGCATAGTCGTTTTTGTCCTGCAACGAGCCTTCGCGCTAGTCCCGCGCCGCTGCATTCGCAAGCGGTTTAGCGGCGGCTCATGTCGACGCTGCCTGGCGGCATGCGGACATCGAGCTGGCCGATATCGGCCGTCAGGACGATCTGGCAGGAAAGGCGCGAGGCGCGGCTGGCACCGACGGCGAAATCGAGCATGTCCTCCTCCTCGTCCGACGGCGGCGGCAGGCGCGCCGCATCGGCGCCGGAGATGAGGACATGGCAGGTCGAGCACGCCATGGCGCCTTCGCAGGTGCCTTCGAGGGGCTGGCCATGGGCCTGGGCAAGTTCGAGCAACCGGATGCCGGCGGGCGCCTCGACGATCAGCTCGCGGGCGGCGTCGGAGGACAGGAACCGGATCTGCGTCATGCGGCCTCGCTGGCTAGCCGCTCGACCGCGGCGCTGATTTGCTGCGCTGCGGTATCGACTTCCGCGGCGGTTGTGAAGCGGCCGAATCCGATCCGCAGCGAAGCCTTGGCGCGCGCGTCCGACAGGCCGAGCGCGGTGAGGACATGGCTGGGGCGGCCGGTGACCGCCGAACACGCCGAGCCCGACGACATGGCGAGGCCGGGGAGGTGGGCGAGCAGAGGGATCGTCGTTGCCGGGAAGCTGAGGTTGAGATTGCCCGGCCAGCGCGCATCGAGGTTGCCATTGACGATGTACGGCACGGTGAGGTCGGCAAGCAGGCGGTTGCGCACCATCAGCGCGTGCGCATGGTCGGCAGCCATTCTTTCGCCGGCGATGCGCGCTGCGGCACCGAGGCCGGCGATGAGCGCGGTTGGCAGGGTGCCCGAACGGCCGTCCTCCTGGCCGCCGCCGTGGAGAAGGGGGGTGAGCATCGTGAACGGCCGCCGATAAAGCGCGCCGACGCCCTTTGGGCCGTAGATCTTGTGTGCCGTGAGGCCGAGCAGGTCGATGCCCATGGCGTCTACGTCGATCGGGACCTTGCCGAAACCCTGCGCCGCGTCGCAGTGCATGACGGCGCCGACGGCATGGGCGGCGCGGGCGATTTCGGAGATCGGCTGGATGACGCCGATCTCGTTGTTGACGAGCATTGCCGAGACGACGGCGACGTCTTCGCCCAGCGCGCGTTCGAGGTCGCCGATATCGAGCCGGCCGTCGGCGCGGACGGGGAGGATCGTGGCGATGGCGCCGAGCGATTCGAGATAGGCGGCGGTTTCGAGGACGCAGCTATGCTCGGTGGCTAGGGTGACGATGCGGCGGCGGGTCTGGCCGGGGGCGGTGAGCAGGCCCTTGAGCGCCCAGTTGGTGCTTTCGGTGGCGCCGCTGGTGAAGGCGATGGTTTCGGGCGCGGCGCCGATAAGCGAAGCGACGCTGTCACGGGCGAGTTCGACGGTGGCCTTGGCCTGGTAGCCCCACATGTGCGCGCTGTGCGGATTGCCGAAACCGGCGGTGCCCCATGGCTCCATTGCGGCGGCGACGGCGGGATCGAGCGGGGTGGTGGCGCCGTAATCGAGGTAGATGGGCAGGCTCATGCTGCCTTCCGTGACAGCCGGTTCGCCATGTCGTGCCAAGCGGCAAGGAAGGCAATGATATCGTCGTCGGTCGTCGATGGCGCGAGGCTGATGCGGATGGCTTCGCCCGCAGCCTCGCCGAGGCCCATGGCGGCGAGGACATGGCTGGACGCGACCTTGCCCGACGAACAGGCAGCGCCGGCGCTGACCATGATGCCGGCGAGATCGAGTGCCATGACCTGGGTGCCGGCCTTGACGCCGGGCAGGCCGATGCTGGCGAAGTTGGGCAGGCGGGGCGCGGCGGCGCAGTGGCTGCGGACGCCGGGGTGGAGCGTGTGGAGGCTTGCCTCGAGCGTGTCTCGGCGAGCGGCGACGGCGGACCAGTCGGAGGCGGCGGCAACCGCGGCGGCGAAACCGGCGATGCCGGGCAAATTGGGGGTGCCGCCGCGCAGCCCGCGTTCCTGGCCGCCGCCCTTCTGGACGGCGGTGAGGGTGGCCGGATTGCGGACGATGAGCGCGCCGATGCCGGGGGGACCGCCGAGCTTGTGGGCCGAGACGGCGACGAAATCGGCAGCGGGGAGCGGGAGCTTGCCGGCGGACTGGACGGCGTCGACGAGGAGGAGCCCGCCCGATGCGGCGACCATTTCGGCGATGATGGCGCTGGGTTGGACGACGCCGGTTTCGTTGTTGGCGTGCTGGACGGCGACAAGGGCGGGGCCGTGGGACAGCGCGGATTCGAGGGCTGCGAGGTCGATCAGGCCGTCGCCGTCGACGGGGATATGCGCGGCGTCGGAGCGGGCGGCGAGAACGGCGCTGTGCTCGGTGGCGGACACCAGCAGGCGGGGCAGGCGGGTGCCGTGGAGGGCGAGCGCGAGCGCCTCGGTGCCGCCACTGGTGAATACGATGGCATCGGGGGCGACGCCGGCCCAGGCGGCGATCGCGTCGCGGGCGGTTTCGACAAGGGCGTTCGCGGCGCGGCCGCCGGCGTGAACGGACGACGGGTTTCCGATCACCGCGGCGGCCTCGATCATCGCGGCGATTGCGGCCGGCAGCACCGGTGTCGTTGCGGCGTGATCGAGATAGATTCGGGTTTTCGTTGCGATTTCGGCCATGTCTCTCATATAGGGCAGGAGGCAAATCTTGCCACCACGCCCTTTATCCGCGGAATTCGTCATGCCCGAAGTGATCTTTACCGGCCCTGAAGGTCGTCTCGAAGGCCGTTATCAGCCCGCCGCTCGCGCTCGCGCGCCGGTCGCGATCCTGCTGCAGCCGCACCCGGCGCAGGGCACGATGAACCACCCGATCGTCATCGCGATGTACAACAGTTTCGTGAAGCGCGGCTTTGCGACGCTCAGGTTCAATTTCCGCGGCGTCGGGCGCAGCCAGGGGACGTTCGACAACGGCATCGGCGAACTGTCGGACGCCGCCAGCGCGCTCGACTGGATGCAGCAGTTCAACGCCGAGGCGCACACGACCTGGGTCGGCGGATTTTCGTTCGGCGCGTGGATCGGCATGCAGTTGCTGATGCGCCGGCCGGAGATCAAGGGCTTCATCAGCATCGCGCCGCCGGCGAACATGTATGACTTCACGTTTTTGGCGCCGTGCCCGTCGAGCGGGATCATCGTCGATGGCGAGAATGACGAGGTTGTGTCGGGGGTTTCTGTGCAGAAACTGGTCGATAAACTGAAGACGCAGCGGCATATTACTATCGAGCATCAGACCATACCCGGGGCGAACCATTTCTTCGAGCATGAGATGGGGGATTTGATGGGGGTTGTTGACGGGTATCTGGACAAACGGCTGGCTAACGGGGGGCGGTGAAACCCTCTCCCGTTGACGCGAAGGCGTCGCCTACGGCTGAGGGAGAGGGCGAGAGACGGCGGAGCCGGCCCGGGGAGAGTGGTGCCTTTGTCGACAGAGACACCCCTCTCCCCGCTCGCTGTGCGAGTCGCCCTCTCCCTCAAGGGGAGAGGGAAGTCAGGCAGCTAGTCTGCCGCCGGTCATTGCTTGGGGGACGCCCGTTGTTTCCGGCCAACTGATGGCTTTGCCGGCGGCGCTGCGGACGGCCATCCATGCGAAGGCTTCGGCCTCCAGCGCGTCGCCGTTCCAGCCTATCGCCTCGACGGGTTCGGTCTTTACGCCGGTTCGCGCCTCGATCATCGCCATCAACGTCGGATTGTGCCGCCCGCCGCCGGTCACCAGCAGGCGGGCGAGTGGGGGGACGTGACCGAGGGCGAGGCGGATGGTCTCGGCGGTGAAGGCGGTCAGTGTCGCGGCACCGTTGGCGAGGGACAATCCGCGCGCCGCTTGGCCGGTGAAATCGGCGCGGTCGAGCGATTTTGGCGGGGCGAGGTCGAACCAGGGCAGGTCGAGCATGTTGGTGAGCACGTCCTCGAAGACCGTGCCGGTGGCGGCGATGGCGCCGCCTTCGTCGTAGCGGCGGTCGCTGTGGAAGGCGATCCAGTCGTCGATGAGGGCGTTGGCGGGGCCGGTGTCGAAGCTGCCCCACTGGTCCTCGCTGAACCAGGTGAGGTTGCCGACGCCGCCGAGATTGAGCACGCCGAGCGGGCGGCCGAGCCCCTCGGAGCGCGCGCGGTGGTAGCCCGGCGCGAGAGGGGCGCCCTGGCCGCCGGCGGCGACATCGGCGGAGCGGAAATCGTGGACGACGGCGATGCGCGTCGCGGCGGCGAGTAATGGGCCGTCGCCGATCTGCCACGTCCAGCGGCGATCGGCGGCGCCGTTGGGGCGATGGGCGACGGTGTGGCCGTGGAAGCCGATGAGGGCGACGTCGGACGCATCGGTGCCTGTTTCGGCGAGCAATTGGTGGACGGCGATGGCGTGGAGGCCGGTCAGTTCGGCGGCGACGGCGTCGATGAGAGCATCGGGGCCGGGGCGGTGCTGTTCCAAAGCGTGGGCGGCGGCGGCCTTGAGACGGTGGACGAATTCGGCGTCGTAGGGGAGCGAGACGAAGCCGCGCGGTATGATTTGACCTTCGCCGTCGGTGTCGATCAGGGCGGCGTCGATGCCGTCCATGGAGGTTCCGGACATGAGGCCGATGGCGGTGGTGAGGATCATTCGGGGACGATAGCGCGGCGGATCGTGGCTGTCATGCTGTGGGCGTGCGGTCCGCGTTCGGGATGCCAGCCTGCGCTGGCATGACACGGGATGACTGGGTATGGGTGCGGCATGACCTACGCTTCATCCTTCCTGAGCACGCTCGACGCGCGCGGTTTTATCCACCAGATCACCGATCCGGCGGCGCTCGATGCGGCGGCGGCGGACGGTGTCGTGACGGCGTATGTCGGGTATGACTGCACCGCGCCGAGCCTGCATATCGGCAATCTCGTGTCGATCATGATGCTGCGGCATCTCCAGCAAACCGGCCACAAGCCGATCGTGTTGATGGGCGGCGGCACCACCAAGGTCGGCGATCCGTCGTTTCGCAGCGATGACCGGCCCTTGCTCGACGACGAGCGGATCGAGGCCAACAAGGCGAGTATCCGGCGGATTTTCGAGCGGTTCCTGACCTTTGGCGACGGCCCGAGCGATGCCATCATGGTCGATAACGACGCCTGGCTGTCAAAGCTGGAATATATCCCGTTCCTGCGCAATATCGGTCGGCATTTCTCGGTCAACCGAATGCTCAGCTTCGATTCGGTCAAGCTGCGGATGGACCGCGACCAGTCGCTGTCGTTCCTCGAGTTCAACTACATGATCATGCAGGCCTATGATTATCTCGAGTTAAATCGCCGGTTCGGCTGCGTGCTGCAGATGGGTGGGTCGGACCAATGGGGCAATATCGTCAACGGCACCGACCTGATCCGGCGCGCCGATGCGCGTGACGCGTTCGGGCTGACGACACCGCTGATCACCCGCGCCGATGGCGCCAAGATGGGCAAGACCGCTGCCGGTGCGGTGTGGTTGCACGAGGATTCGCTGCCGGGGTTCGATTACTGGCAGTTCTGGCGGAATACCCACGATGCCGATGTGGCGCGGTTCATGCGGCTGTTCACCGACTTGCCGCTGGGCGAGATCGAAACCTTGACAAGCGCCGATATCAACCATGCCAAGGCGGTGCTGGCGACCGAGGCGACGGCGCTGTGCCGAGGGCGCGAGGCGGCGGACGCTGCGGCGGCGACAGCGGCGGCGACCTTTGCCGGCGGGGCAGGGGATGATTTGCCGAGCTTTGCGGTGGTGGGGCCGGTGACGATCCTCGATGCTCTGGTCGGGCTGGGGTTTGCGGCGTCGAAGGGCGAGGCGCGGCGGCTGGTGGCCGGCGGCGGCGCGCGTATCGACGGCGAAGCCATTGCCGATGAGGCTGCGATGGCGAGGCCGGGAGCCCGGATTTCGGCGGGGAAGAAGCGCCATGGGGTGCTGGTGTCGGGCTGACCGGGTCGTTTAATTCGCGGGAATAGCGATCTCGACGCGCAACCCCGGGTTGTTGCCGGTGAGCGTCAGCGTGCCGCCGTGCAGCCGCGCGATTGCCGCCGCAAGCGACAGTCCGAGCCCGGCGCCGCTTTTCGAGCGGGCGGCGTCGAGCCGGCCGAAGCGGCGCAGCGCCTCGGGGCGCATGGCGTCGGCGATGCCGGGTCCGCGATCGGCGACGCTGAGCCGCGCGCCGTCGCTGCTCGCCGCGGCCTCGAGCATGATCTCGCCGCCGCCCGGCGCATGGCGCAGTGCGTTGTCGACCAGGTTGGCGAGCGCCCGGAGGAGCAGCTGGCGGTTGGCCATGATCTCGACCGGGCCGTCCGATCGCGCCGTCAGCGCGACGCCATTGTCCTCGGCCAGGGGCCCGTACATTTCGGCCATGTCGTTGATGAGTTCGGCGAGGTCGATGCGGCGGAAGCCGTCGCGGCCGATGCCGGCTTCGAGGCGGCTGATTTCGAGGCTGATGTCGAGCATGGCGAGCAGCGCGTCAGCCTCGACGCCGATTGCAGCAATCGCGGCATCGTCACCGCCCGATATCGCCAGCCGGTCGATGCGGGCCTTCATGCGGGTCAGCGGCGAGCGCAGATCATGGGCCAGTCCGTCGGTGATCGAGCGCAGTTCGTCGAGCAGCGCCTCGATGCGCGCCAGCATGGCGTTAAGCGCGATGCCGAGGCTGTAGAAGGCATCGCCGCGGCCAAGCGCCGGCAAGTCGACGCGGCGGCTGAGATCGCCGCCCGAGACGGCGCCGGCGACATCGGCGATCTCCTGGACGCGGCTGCCGATGGTGCGGGTGAGCAGGAAGCTGATCGCCAAAGCCAGCGCCAGCGCGATGCCGATTGCGGCGACCAGCGATGTCGTCAGGGTTGCCGTCAGACGCTGTTGTTCCTCCAGGCTGCGACCGACGAGCAGGCGATAGCCGCCGGACAGCTGCTTGGTCGTGACAAGGAAGGGTTCGGCAGTGGTGCGGCCGACGCGGAGCAGTTCGAGCCGGTGAAAGCCGTCGTCGGTGGCAAGGCCCGCCGGCCAGCCTGGCAGGTCGCCGGCAATCGGCTTGCTGGCCTGGCCACCGGGTGCTCTCGATGGCCCGGTGATCAGCGTCGCCAGCGGGCCGGGAATGCGCAGTTCGGCCTCGATCAGCGCCGCTGCGCCGGCAACACCTTCGCGATTGAAAACCTCGACGATCGTCTCGCGTTCGGCGACCAGCAAGCTGCGGGCGTCGGCGTCGAGCTGGTTCTGCGTCACCTTGGCGATGAAGCCCAGGATGATACCGCTGCTCAGCAGGATGGCGAGAAAGACGATCCCCGCGATGCGCGACGTCGTCGTCCGCGGCCAGCGCCAGAAATCGGTGCCGGGCCCGATAGCGATCGTCAGGCCTCGCCGAGCCGATAGCCGGCGCCGCGCACGGTGTGGAGCAGCGATGCCGCGCCGCCATCGTCGAGTTTCTTGCGCAGCCGGCTGACATGGACGTCGATGACGTTGGTGCCGGGGTCGAAGTGGTAATCCCAGACGCCCTCGAGCAACATGGTGCGGGTGACGACCTGGCCCGCGTGGCGGAGCAGGAATTCGAGCAGGCGGAATTCACGCGGCTGGATCTCGATACGGCGGCCGGCGCGGGTGACGCGGCGGGACAGGAGATCGACCTCGAGATCGCCGTGGGCGAGGCGCGTGACCGGCGCATCACCGCCGGCGGCGGCCTGCGAGCGGCGGCGGACCGCCTCGATGCGCGCCAGCAGTTCGGCGAGGGCGAAGGGCTTGCCGAGGTAATCGTCGGAGCCGGCGCGCAGCCCGCGCACGCGCTCGTCGAGGCTGGCGAGGGCGGACAGCATGACGACCGGGGTGACGACGCCGGCGGCCCTGAGCGCCGATAGCACCGCAAGCCCGTCCATGCCGGGCAGCATCCGGTCGAGCACGATCGCGTCGTAGCTGCCGTCGCTGGCCTGGAACAGCCCGTCGCGTCCATCGGCGGCGATGTCGACGGTGAAGCCGGCTTCACCCAGCCCCTTGGCGATATAATCGGCAGTGGTGGGATCGTCTTCGATACAAAGGATCTTGGCCATATCGATACTTTACCTCAGATACCGCGGCAGCAATACCTGCCCGCACGGCGATTGTGGCATGACAAACGCGTCATGGCCGCGGCGCTGGTGCACCGCGGCCATTCCGCTGGGTCAGAGCTGGTTATTTGGTCGCCTTGACCGTCTTGGTGACCTTGGCCGGCTTGGCAACGTGCGACGTGGCCTTGTCGGGCCTTGCCGGCGTGGCGGCAGTGGCGGCGGTCGTGCCGGCGATCGCCAGCAGGGCCAGGGCAGGAAGCAGCATCTTGACACGGGACTGGGTAAGCATGGGGACTTGCACTCCGTTGTCGGGAACGAATGTCCGTTCCGACGCCGTCGTTTTGAGCCTTGTGGAATGTCCGCTGCGTGGCCGGCGCGTGAAGAATTGGCAAGACGCCCGGCAGGCCGAAAACTAGCTCTCGTCGCCCATGCGGAGCGCCGCGATAAAGGCTTCCTGCGGGATGTCGACATTGCCGTACTGGCGCATGCGCTTCTTGCCTTCTTTCTGCTTGTCGAGGAGCTTGCGCTTGCGGCTGGCGTCGCCGCCATAGCATTTCGCCGTCACGTCCTTGCGCATCGCGGCGATGGTTTCGCGCGCGATGACTTTGCCGCCGATCGCCGCCTGGATGGGGATCTTGAACAGATGGCGGGGGATAAGGTCCTTCATGCGTTCGCACATGTGGCGGCCACGCGATTCGGCGGCGCCGCGGTGGACGATCATGCTGAGCGCGTCGACGGGCTCGGCGTTGACCATGATCGACATCTTGACGAGGTCGCCCTCGCGGTGGCCGATCTGGTGGTAATCGAACGACGCATAGCCGCGTGAGATCGATTTCAGCCGGTCGTAGAAATCGAAGACGACCTCGTTGAGCGGCAGTTCGTAGGTCACCTGGGCGCGGCCGCCGACGTACGTCAGGTTCTTCTGGATGCCGCGGCGGTCCTGGCACAGCTTGAGGATGCTGCCGAGATACTCGTCGGGGGTGAATATGACGGCTTCGATCCACGGCTCCTCGATCAGCTCGATGGTGCTCGGGTCGGGCATGTCCGACGGGTTGTGAAGCTCGAGAATACGCCCATCGCGGAGCAGCATCTTGTAGACGACCGACGGCGCCGTGGTGATCAGGTCGAGGTCATATTCGCGGGTCAGGCGCTCCTGGATGATTTCCAGATGCAGAAGTCCGAGGAACCCGCAGCGGAAGCCGAAGCCGAGCGCGGCGCTGCTTTCGGTCTCGAACGAAAAGCTCGCGTCGTTGAGGCGCAGGCGGCCGAGGCTGTCGCGCAATTTCTCGAAATCGGCGGCATCGACGGGGAACAGCCCGCAGAACACCACCGGCTGGACGGTCTTGAAGCCCGGCAGCGCCTCGGCGGTCGGGCGTTTGGCGTCGGTAATGGTGTCGCCGACGTTGGTCTGCGCAACTTCCTTGATCTGTGCGGTGATGAAGCCGATTTCGCCCGGCCCGAGCGTTTCGAGCTGCTCGATCTTGGGGCGGAAACAGCCGACGCGATCGACCAAGTGGGTCGTGCCGGCGGCCATCATGGCGATCTGCTGGCCCTTCTTGAGGACGCCGTCGATGACGCGCACCAGGATGACGACGCCGAGATACGGGTCGTACCAGCTGTCGACGAGCATGCACTTGAGCGGCGCGGTCGCATCGCCCTTGGGCGGCGGAATCTGGGTGACGATGGCTTCGAGCAAATCCTCGATGCCGATGCCCGACTTGGCCGAAGTTAGCACGGCGTGATCGGTGCTGATGCCGATGACGTCCTCGATCTGCTGCTTGACGCGCTCGGGCTCGGCGGCGGGCAGATCGACCTTGTTGATGACGGGCACGATGACATGGTCGTGCTCGATCGACTGATAGACGTTGGCGAGCGTCTGCGCCTCGACGCCCTGCGCTGCATCGACGACCAGCAGCGCGCCTTCGCAGGCTGCCAGCGAGCGCGATACCTCATAGGCGAAATCGACGTGGCCAGGGGTGTCCATCAGGTTGAGGACATATAGCTTGCCGTCCTTGGCAGGATAATCGAGGCGCACCGTCTGCGCCTTGATGGTGATGCCGCGCTCCTTCTCGATATCCATGTTGTCGAGCACCTGCTCGGACATCTCGCGCGCCGTGAGGCCGCCGGTGGTCTGGATGAGGCGATCGGCGAGCGTCGATTTTCCGTGATCGATATGCGCGATGATCGAGAAATTGCGGATAAGGGATATGTCGGCTGTCATGTTGCCGCGTGTGTAGCAGCGCGCCCGCCACACGCAACCTGTTGGGGTGTTGGCAACCAGCCATTCTTTACCGTGCCCAAGCAGGACGCGGCTTTCCACGGGCGAGCCTGCGCGATATGTGCGGCTGTAATCTGCCGATCGCGCCCAATGGAGAGCGTCTTGACCCTGAACATTGCCATCATCGGCGCTGGCCCCGCCGGTTACTACACCGCCGAAGCCGCATTGAAGCACTGGGGCGGCAATGCCCGCATCGACATCATCGACCGGTTGCCGACGCCGTACGGCCTGATCCGCGCCGGCGTCGCGCCCGATCACCAGTCGATCAAGGCAGTGTCGCGGCGCTATGAAACCACCAACCAGGGGCAGGGGGTGCGCTTCGTCGGCAATGTCGAGATCGGCCGCGATATTTCCATCGCCGAGCTGACCTCGATCTACGACGCCGTCGTGCTGTCGGTCGGCGCGCCGCACGACAAGCCGATCGGCATTCCCGGCGACGATCTGCCCGGCGTGCTCGGAAGCGCGGCGTTCGTCGGATGGTACAATGGCCACCCCGATTTCGCCGATCTCGATGTGCCGCTGTCGCATCACGGCGCCGCGATCATCGGCAACGGCAATGTCGCGATCGATTGCGCGCGCATCCTCGCCAAGACTTGCGATGAGCTGGAGACGTCGGACATCGCCCAGCACGCCGTGGACGAATTGCGCCAATCGGCGGTCCGCGACATCCATATCGTCGGGCGCAGGGGTCCGCACCAGGCGAGCTTTACCGTCAAGGAAGCGGGCGAGCTCGGCCATCTCGAGCGGGCCCAGCCGCTGGTGCGCCCCGGCGACCTGCCGCCGGTCGAGGAGGACGCGGCGCTCGATCCCGGCCACCGCAAGATGGTCGGCCATATCCGCAGCTTTGCCGCCGTCCCGCGCGGTGACAAGCCGGTGACGATCCATTTCGAATTCTACCGGCGGCCGGTCGCGGTGGAGGGCAACGGCAAGGCGGAACGCCTGATCGTCGAGACGACGCGCCTTGAGGATGGGAAAGCCGTCGGCACCGGCGAGCTGCACGCCATCCCGTGCGGGCTGGTCGTCGCCTGCATCGGCTATCGCACCGCCACGATCGAGGGCGTGCCCTACGACACCGGGCTCGGGCGCTTCGCCGGCGATCCGCAGGGGCGCATTTTCCCGGGATTGTACGCCAGTGGCTGGGCGCGGCGCGGTCCTTCGGGGACGATCGGCACCAACCGGCCCGACGGCTTCTCGGTGGTCGACGCCATCGCCGCCGACGTGCCGCAGGGCAAGGGCGGCGACGCGGCGGCAACGCTCGATGCGCTGCTCGCCTCGCGCGGGGTCAAGCCGACGGGCTTTTCGCATTGGCAGGCAATCGACGCCGCCGAAGTTTCGCGCGCCCGGCCGGGGGCACCGCGCGAGAAGTTCATCAGCGTTTCACAGATGCTCGGGCTGAGTAGCTAGCTGGCTTGCACTGATTTGCGGCCGGCGTTATAGGCCCGTTTCCACGGAGTCGGGGCGTAGCTCAGCCCGGTAGAGCGCTGCCTTCGGGAGGCAGAGGCCGGAGGTTCGAATCCTCTCGCCCCGACCAAGCGGATGTCAGGGGGTCAGGGTTCCGGACCCACCCATTCCATCCCCAATCGACCTAGAGCAAATCCCCACCAACTGCCGCCGCCGTCGTGCCATCGCGCTGATACGCCTTGATGACATTCCGGCCGACCGTCCAGCGATGCACTTCATCGGCGCCATCGACGAGGCGCTGCGAGCGGATCTGGGTGTACCAGCGCGCCAATGGCGTATCCATCGAATAGCCGAGCGCGCCGTGGAGCTGGATCGCCGTGTCGACGACATGATGGACCATGTGCGCCAGATAGACCTTGGCGATCGAGTTTTCCTGCCGCAGGTCGAGGCCGTTCTCGGCCTTGTAGGCGATGTGGAGCAGCATCAGCCGCGAGATATAAAGCTGGGTCGCGCACTCGGCCATCATGAACTGCACCGCCTGGCGCTCCGACAAAAGCTTGCCGAAGGTCTCGCGGCTGGTGATGTGCTTGGCCGCCATGTCGAGCGCGCGTTGCGCCATCGCGACATTGTGCATGCCGTGGCGCAGGCGGCCATACGCCAGCCGGTGCTGGCCCATGCCGAAGCCATTGCCTTCGCCGCCGAGCAGATTGTCGGCCGATACCACCAGGTCCTTGATCTCGACCTCGGCATGGCCGCCGCCGAGCGCGTGATACAGGTCGCTTTCGGGCGCCATGGTCTTGATATTGCGGACGATGCGGTAGCCGGGGTTGGGCAGCTCGACGATGAAGGTCGAGAATTGCTGGTGGCGCGGCGCCTCGGGGTTGGTCTTCGCCATGATCATGACGATGTCGGCGACGCTGGCGCCGCTCGAGAACCATTTTTCACCGTTGAGGATGTAATTCTCGTTGCCGTCCTTGACCGCGGTGGTCTGCATGCCGGTGGCGTCGGCGCCGGCGGCCTTTTCGGTCATCGAATAGCAGATGCGCTTCTCACCGTTGAGCAGCGGCTTGAGGTATTTTTCCTTCTGGTAATCGGTCCCGTACGTCAGCAGCGTCAGGATCGTCGCGTCGTCGGGCGCCTGGGTGTTCAGCGACAGCGCCCCGAGATAGCTTTCGCCCAGCTCCATCTGCACCAGCGCATTGGCCAGCGGCCGCAGCCCCATGCCGCCATGCTCGACCGGGATGAACGGGCACCATAGCCCTTGCGCGCGCGCCTTGGTGCGCAGTTCGGCGAGGATAGTCTTGTAGTCGCCGCCGTCCGCCAGGCGTTTTTCGGCGGGGAAACATTCGTCGTGGACCCATTGGCGCACCCGCTCGCGCACGGCCTTGGCTTCGGCTGGAATCTCGAAATCGATCGCCATTGTCTCGGCTCCCCAACGCTTTTGCAACGACCGGGATAGAGCAGACCCGAACCGCGTCACAACATGCATAACGCCAGTTGCTTTTCGATCTGGGGCGTGACGCGCTGCGCTGCCCGACCATTTTGCCTTCAGTTGCGGCAGGGCTGGCGTCACGATCGAACCCGCTATATCCGGTCAAATACATTGACGGGGTAAAAGCGTGAAGACGATCCTGGGGGCGGCGTTGCTGGTGGCGCTGGCGACGACGAGCAGTGCCGGTGCCGAGGAGGCGGATGACGGCGTCTCGCGCCTGCCTGAAATCCTCGTCAGCGCGCGTCGCCGCACCGAGAATGCCCAGGCCATCCCCGGCGCGCTGTCGGTCGTCGGCGGCGAGCTCATCGATCGCAGCTATACCGTCAACACCGGCCAGCTCAGCCTGCTCGTTCCCAGCCTCAACTACAGCTCGGCGAACCCGCGCAACACGGCTTTCACCATCCGCGGGCTTGGCAGCGTCGTCGTCGCCGTCAGCCAGGCCAATGACGGGCTCGAACCCGGCGTCGGCTTTTATGTCGACCAAGTCTATCACGCCCGGCCGGCCACCGCCGCTTTCGATTTCGTCGACATCGAGCGGATCGAGGTCTTGCGCGGGCCGCAGGGCACCCTGTTCGGCAAGAACACCACTGCCGGCGCGATCAGCATCGTCAGCCGTGCGCCAAGTTTCGACTGGCAGGCGCAGGGCGAGGCGTCGTACGGCGAGCATGACTTCTTCCAGGCCAAGGCGGCGATCTCGGGGCCGATCATCGCCGACAAGCTGGCATTCCGCCTGTCCCGGCTGGCGACGCGGCGCGATGGCGTCCTCCACAATGTCGCGTTGGACAAGGACCAGAACACGCTGAACAACCAGGCGGTGCGCGGGCAATTGCTGTGGAAAGCGACCGATGCGCTGACCCTCCGGCTGACGGGCGACTGGAACAATTTCAAGAGCGAATGCTGCACCCAGGTCTATCTGCGCACCGGCACGTCGCTGCGGCCGGCGGCGCGACAGTTCCCGGCGCTCGCTGCCGGCCTCGGCTACGCCCCGCCGAGCACCAATCCCGATGACCGGCTGACCGACATCGACGCGTCGCTGGCGGTCGATACAAACGAGGGCGGCGTCTCGCTCGTCACCGACTGGGACCTCGATTACGCGACGATGACCTCGGTCACGGCATGGCGGTTCTGGAACTGGAACGCCGCCAACGACCGCGACTATACTGGGCTGCCTATCCAGCTGACCCAAGGCATCCCCTCGCGGCAGGACCAGATCAGCCAGGAACTCCGGCTCGCGTCGAACGGCGACGGCCCGGTCGGCTATGTCGCCGGGCTCTACTATTTCCGGCAGGTCATCACCGGCCGACCGGTCTCGATCTACGGCCCCACCGCGGCCTATTGGCTGCTCGGCCCGGCACCGCAATTTCCTTCAAACCTGCTCGACGGCTATGGCCAGGACGGCCGTACCCGCTTCGCCACCGACAGCTATGCGACCTTTGCCGAGGTCAACTGGAAGCCCATCGACCGGCTGACGCTGACCGGCGGGCTGCGCTATACGATCGAGAGCAAGCAAGGCGATTATTCGACCTTCGTTTTCGGCGGCCTGCAGACGATTGTGCCGGCGCTGGTCAGCGCCAAGCTGTCGATCCTCCGCCCGCAGACCTATGCGGCACGCAGCGATGACGGCAGCCTGTCGGGCCGCGCCAATGCATCGTATGAGCTTGGGGGCGGCGTGCTCGCTTACGCCAGCTTTGCGCGCGGCTTCAAATCGGGCGGCATCAACATGTCGGGCCTGCCGCTCAACGCCCAGAACCAGCCGGCGCTGGCGACCGCCGTCGTCGCGCCCGAACGCAACACGACCTACGAGGCCGGCCTGAAAGCCGATTTCTGGGATCAGCGGCTACGGTTCAACCTCGCCGGCTACTACACTGAAGTCCGCGATTTTCAGGCAACTTTGGTCGATTCCACGCAGACCGTCGCGCTGCGCGGCTACCTTTCGAACATTCCCAAGGTGACGGTAAAGGGCTTCGAGATCGACGCCGTCGCGGTGCCGGTCGCCGGCCTGCAATTGCGCGCCTCGGTCGCTTATGCCGATGGCGAATACGCCGAATATCCGCAGGGACCATGCCCGCTGGAACTGCAGGGATCGGCGACGACGGCGTGCAACCTGACCGGCGGCCGGCTGTCCGGCCTGCCGCGCTCGGCGACGACAATCGGCGGCGATTACGCCCTGCCGCTGACCCTCGCCAGCCGCCCCGGCGAAGTCTTCGTCCACGCCGACACGAGCTGGCGCAGCAGCTATTACGGCGATCCGACGCTTTCGCGCTTCACTCTCATCGACGGCTACAACATCACCAACGCCTCCATCGGTTTCCGCGCTGCGCAAGGCTGGAGCGTGACGGTGTTCGCCCGCAACCTGTTCAATTCCAACTATATCCAGAACCTGACGACTCAGGCCGGCAACTCCGGTCTGATCCTCGGGACGCCCAGCGACCCGCGGGTGATCGGCGCGACGCTGGGCTTTACTATTTGAATTCACGGCAGCTGTAGCCCAGCCCTACAGCTCTTCGTCATGCTGAACTTGTTTCAGCATCCATTTCGCAACATGAAATTTTTTGCCCGGCGGCGCGATGGATGCTGAAACAAGTTTAGCATGACGATCGCGTTTTAGGAGCGAGGAACCTAGCGAACGAAACTCGTGGCACCGGCCCTTGGATGGAAAATCGTCTTCCCGGCCCCAAGCCCGCCGTCGATAATGAGCAATTCGCAATCCATCTCGTCAAGTGAGTCCAGCAGGTCCTCAACCGCCTCCACAGCGATCGCCTCAGCCACAAACTGGCCATCCCTGCGCCGAAGTCCAACCATCGAGGCCGTCCCCGCCCGCACTGCCGACAACCCCTCATCCAGCAACGATCGCCCCGATTTCCCGGTCGCCCAGACAGGGACTTCCAAAGCCGGCACAGCAGCTACCGCCACAGGTTCCACCTTCGCCGCAAGCGCGGGCTCCGCTGCCACCAAAGGCGCAGCCACCGGCTCCGGCACAGCTACAACCTCAACCGCCCGTGCCGCCAGCCACGCCTCGCGCAGCGGCAGCAGCGGTACCAGCCCCTTGGGCAACAAGGCCGCCGGCACGTCGTTCTGCCGGGCGCACGCCGGGCAGTCATATGCCGCTTCCTTGCGCGTTCCGCCGCCCTGGTTGGGAACGATGGTCGCGAACAGGTCGGGTGTCGTCAGCATGGCGCGTCGCCGGCACTTGGGCTCGGCGCAAATGCGCGCCACGGAACGGATAACAGGGATCGATGAGGTCAACATCGGACGCCCTTAGCAGAAACCGCCGGACGGTGAGCGGTCATGCTTCAGGCCGCAATCGGCCCGGTCTCGTCATCGTCGTGCCCGGGCTGCAGCAACCCAGCCAGTACGCCGATTGCCTCGCCGGCGAAGCTCTCGGTCGACACGCCCTCGATGCGGATGGCGTGTTCCGGAGTCAAAGTGGCAGCCGACTGGTGCTCGGGATCGAGCTTTTGCCATGCCCGCACCGCCCCCGCCAGGCTGGTGACCTCCGCAACATCGAGATCCCCGCGCGGCACATTTTCCAGCGCCGCGCTCATCCGCCAGTCGATATCCGGCGTCATCGCATCATCGTTCCAGGTCGCTTCGGTCATCGGTTCGCCTTCATTATCGGTCCGCAAGGACATACCCTCCTAAGCCGTCAGGCGCGCCCCGGTTCCTGCAACCGGTACCGGGCATTGCATCCTGCACGCGGTCTGCGACAAGGCGAACCTGCTCTGGAGAACCAAGATGTCGTATCTCGCCGACTGGTCGCCGCGGATCCTGTCGGTCCTTCGCATCGTCACGGCGCTGCTGTTCCTCCAGCACGGGCTGATGAAAATCTTCCAGTTCCCGGCGGCGCAGCCCGGCGCTCTCGATCCGCTGCCGCTGATGCTGTTCGCTGCCGCCTGGATCGAGATCATCGGCGGCACGCTGATCGCCATCGGCCTGTTCACCCGCAGCGCCGCGTTCGTCTGCGCCGGGCAGATGGCCTTCGCCTATTTCATCGCGCATTTCCCGCGCAGCTTCTGGCCCGCGGTCAACCAGGGCGAGACCGCGATCACGTTCTGCCTCGTCTTTTTCTATCTCGTGTTCGCCGGTCCCGGCCCGTGGAGCCTCGACGCCCTGCGCAAGCGGCGCGCCTGACATGGCGACACCCGTCCAGCCGAGCTTCTTCATCCCGCACGGCGGCGGGCCGTGTTTCTTCATGCCCGATCCTGCCGGCAACTGGACCGGCATGGAGCGTTTCCTCAAGGACTTGCCCGCCACGCTGCCGGAACGCCCGACCGCGATAATCGTCGTCTCCGGCCATTGGGAGACGCGCGGCTTCGCCTTCACCGGCGCCGCCAGGCCGCCGCCGATCTATGATTATGGCGGCTTCCCGCCTTACACCTACGACCTGCGCTACGACGTCCCCGGCGCCCCCGCACTCGCCGCCCGCGCCGCCGACCTGCTCCGCGCGGCCAGCCTGACCGCCACAGTCGATCCCGCCCGCGGCCTCGATCACGGCGTCTTCATCCCGCTCAAGGTGGCGTTCCCCGACGCCGACATTCCGCTCATCGAGATGTCGGTCGACCGCGACCTCGATCCCGCGCTCCATGTCGCCGCGGGCAGGGCGCTCGCGGCGCTGCGCAGCGACGGCGTCCTCATCCTCGGCTCGGGGATGAGCTTCCACAACATGCGCGGCTATGGCGACCCCCGCGCCACCGCGCCGTCGGAGGAATTCGACCTTTGGCTGACCGCTGCCATCGCCCAGCCCGGCCCCGGGCGCGCCGAAGCCCTGCAAGGCTGGGCGATCGCCCCCGGCGGACGCTTCTCGCATCCCCGCGAGGAACATTTGCTGCCGCTGATGGTCGCAGCCGGCGCATCCGAAGCCCCCGGCGAGCATGTTTATGGCGAACTGGTGCTGCAGACCGCCATCTCGGGGTTCCGCTTCGACTAGGCTTATTGGGCGATGCGCTCCGCACCGCAGAAAATCTCGAAGCCGTCCACGCGGGCCACCGCCGCCAGCGCGATTCCGGCCGCGTCCGCCGTTCGCACCGCCAGCGCCGTCGGCGCCGAGATCGCGACCAGCACCGAGGCGCCGAACCGCGCCGTCTTTTGCACCATCTCGACCGACACCCGGCTGGTCAGCACCACGATGCCGCCGCTGCCGTCGCGACCCATCCGCGCCATGGCGCCGACCAGCTTGTCGAGGGCATTGTGCCGGCCAACGTCCTCGCGAATGGCCACCAAGCCTTCGGATCGCGTCCAGAACCCTGCCGCGTGGACGGCGCGCGTCGCGTCGCCCAGCCGCTGTCGTCCCGATAGCGACGCCGCCGCCGCGGCAATCTCGCCGTGCGAAAACCGCAACCCGGCCGTCACCTTCGCCACCTGGTGTATCGCCGCTGCGAGGCTTTCGACCCCGCACAGCCCGCACCCGCTGCCGCCGACGATCGCCCGCCGCCGGTCACCCGCCGCCCCGCCCTCGCCGGCCCGCAGCCACAGCCGCAGCTCGATGCCATCCGCCTGGCCGACCATTTCGAATTCGGCCACTGCGGCCATGTTCGCGATCGCGCCTTCGGTCAGGCTGAAGCCGATCGCAAGATCCTCGAGATCGGTCGGCGATGCCATCAACACGGCATAAGTCGTGCCGTCATGGATGATGGCAACGGCGCATTCCTCGGGCAGGCAGCGCTCGGTCACCTGCTGGCCATCCGGCCGGCAGGCGCGGCTCGAAACCATGATACTTGCTGCTGGTATCTTCACGCGCCTGCTCCACTGCCGACCACGGGCATAAGAGCCATGGCTCGAACAAGCCACCGCAAGGAACACTTCAGCGCGCTTTTCGTTCATGTTGCAGACATCGACCAATCAAGCGTCGATTGCGGCAGCGAAGGAGGCGTTATCGGCGATGCGAGTTCCTGGCGGCCCACCCCCCACGCCTTTCGACTGGTTCTCGCATTGGAACCTCGATCCGGTATTCATTGCGGCACTCGCGCTGGCCTGGTTCATCGGCGACCGCCGCATCGGTACCGATCCGGAGCGCAGGGGAATGCTGGCGTCAGCGACCGGCGTGCTCGCATTCCTGTTCGTCTCGCCGATGAACGCCCTGACCGGCGCGCTGTTTTCGGCTCATGTCGTGCATCAACTGGCGCTGACGACCATTGTTGCGCCGCTGCTTGCCCTGACCTTTCCGCGCACCGTCCGCGCTCCGGCCTGGCCGGCATTCCTGTTTGCCGCCGTGGTATTCTGGGCGTGGCACTCACCCGCGCTTTACGCCGCCGCGCTCGGCCATGCTTCGCTGTACTGGGTCATGCAGGCCAGCATGCTGGTGTCCGCGTTCGCCTTCTGGCGCGCCATCTTCTCGCCGTCCGAATTCTCCGGCGCCGCCGTCCTCGTCGTCGCCTCGATCGGGCAGATGGGCCTTCTCGGTGCCTTGCTGGCTTTTGCGCCGGCACCGCTTTACACCGCGCACATGTCGTCGACGGCGGCCTGGGGCATCGGGCCGCTCGCCGACCAGCAGCTTGCTGGGTTGTTGATGTGGGTGCCCGGCATGTTGCCGTATTTTGTCGCCGGTGCCGCCCTTGCACGCCGTGGCTGGCGGCTCTCGGCCCCCTGAAAGAACCGAAGTCGAGGCGGGTCGCGTCCAAATTTCTCAGCTTCGGGGGATGCCGGTTTTCAACTGGCGCGTTTCACATGGTGTCAGCCCGGAGAGTTCGATGAGTGGTCCGCGTAGGTTTCCCAGGATTGCACCGTACAAGGGTCCAGCCGGCGGCTATGGCTCGCTGCGCTCCGTGGCCCGCATCCTGGCAGAAGAACATGTCCCCGACGCCATCGTCACGCTCGCCGACCAGAACAAGCCCGACGGCTATATGTGCGTCTCGTGCGCCTGGGGCAAACCCGCCGAGCCACAGCCGTTCGAATATTGCGAAAACGGCGCCAAGGCGACGGCATGGGAAATCACCCGCAAGCGCGTCGACCAGAAATTCTTCGAAACCCACACGCTCGCCGAACTGGCCGGCTGGCGTGACCATGATCTCGAGGTCGCCGGCCGTCTGACCATGCCGATGCGCTGGGATTCCGCGACCGACAAATATCGCCCGGTGTCGTGGCAGCAGGCGTTCAACGAAATCGGCGAGGAACTCCGGGCGTTGCAGGATGATCCCGACCAGGCGATCTTCTACGCCAGCGGCCGCGCCAGCCTGGAGGCGAGCTACATGTTCCAGCTGCTGGCGCGGATCTACGGCACCAATAACCTGCCCGACAGCTCGAACATGTGCCACGAATCAACCAGCGTCGCCTTGCCCGAAAGCATCGGCGTCTCGGTCGGCACGGTGACCCTCCAGGACTTCGAAAGCGTCGACCTGATGCTCTATCTGGGGCACAATGTGGCGACGAATTCGCCGCGCATGCTCCACCAGTTTCAGGATGCCAAGAAACGCGGTGCCGCCATCATCAGCATCAATCCGTTGAAGGAACGTGGGCTCCAGCGTTTCACCAATCCGCAATCGCCCAGGGAAATGCTGACCTTCTCGGAGACGCAGATTTCCGACAAGATCCTCCAGGTCGCCGTCGGCGGCGACATCGCCGCGCTGACCGGCATCTGCAAGGCGCTGGTGTCGATGGACGACGCCGCCGTCGAAGCGGGCGCCGCCGGCTCGACCGACCGCAAGGCTCTGCTCGCGCAGACCGACAATGACGCGGGCTTCGCCATCAAGGCCGCCGCTGCCGCCGCCACGTCGCGCCGCGTCCTCGACCATGATTTCATCGCCGAACACACGCATGGGTTCGCCGAATTCGCCGATTACTGCCGCGCCGCCGACTGGGCCGAAATCGCGCAGGTCTCGCAGCTCGGCCGCGCCGATCTCGAGGCGGTCGCCGTCCAGTACGCCGGCGCCGGCAAGGTCATGGGCATCTACGGCATGGGCATCACCCAGCATGTTGCCGGCACCCAGACCGTCCAGATGCTCGTCAATCTGCTGCTGCTGCGCGGCAACATCGGCAAGACCGGCGCTGGCATCTGCCCCGTCCGCGGCCATTCCAACGTCCAGGGGCAGCGCACCGTCGGCATCACCGAAAAGCCCGAGCTGGTGCCGCTCGACCGCCTGAAGGAGATGTACGGCTTCGAACCGCCCTGCCATGAAGGCTATACCACCGTCACTGGCTGCGAGGCGATGATCGACGGCCGGGTCAAGGCCTTCGTCGCGCTCGGCGGCAACTTCACCCGCGCCGCGCCCGACATTCCCCGCGTCGAGGCAGCCTGGAGCAAGCTGCGCCTGACCGTGGCGATCGCGACCAAGCTCAACCGCAGCCACATCGTCCACGGCGAGGTCGCGTATTTGTTGCCATGCCTCGGCCGCATCGAGGTCGACAAGCAGGCCAGCGGTCCCCAGGCCGTCTCGATGGAAAGCAGCCTCGCCCAGTTCCACGGCTCGAAAGGCCGTGTCGCCCCGGCATCGCCCGAGCTGATGTCCGAACCCGCGATCATCGCCGGCATCGCGCTGGCGGCCTTGCCCGAGAATGCCAAGGTGCCATGGACCGAATGGGTCGGGAACTATTCGACGATCCGCCACGCCATCGAAGCCACCTGGCCGGCGACGTTCCACAAGCTGAATGAAAACATGTTCCACCCCGGCGGCATCGAACGCCCGGTCGCCGCGCGCGAGCGCAAATGGAACACCCGCAGCGGCAAGGCCAACTTCATCGTGCCGACCCAGATGTTCGGCGGCACCGCCGAAAACTACCGCAAGGCCGGCGTCCTCCAGCTGACCACTTTTCGCAGCAACGACCAGTTCAACACCAGCATCTACGGCTATAGCGACCGCTTCCGCGGCGTCACCGGCACCCGCATGGTCGTTTTCATGAATGCCGCCGACATCGCGGCGCAGGGCTTTGCCGCCGGCGAACTCGTCGACCTCAGGACGGCCATGGACGATGGCCATGAACGCATTGTCCGCGGGCTGCAGATCGTCCCCTACGACATCCCGCGCGGCTGCTGCGGTGCCTATTTTCCCGAAGCGACGCCGCTGGTGCCGCTCGGCCACCATGACCTTCACGCGCACACCCCGGCCTACAAGGCCATCCCCGTTGAGGTCCTGCGCTCGACGACGGTCAGGACCCGTCCGGAATAGCGTTCACCGATACCGCAGCTGCCACGCCTCCGGCACCCGCCCGCCGCGATAGTCGGGCGGCGACACCGCCGTCAGCCCTTCGCGCAGCACTAACTGTCGCACGATCTCGGGTACCATAACCTTGGCGACAGCGATGCCGAGGCAGGCATGGATGCCCTGTCCATAGGTAAAGCTGTCCGACTGGTCGCGCCCCGGCATGAACGCCTCCGGATCGGGGAACCCCGCGGCGTCGAACATCGCGCTGTGGCTCACCGCCAGCACATTCGTCCCCGGCGCGACCGCCACTGCGTGCGGCGTCTCCGGCGCCAGCACCGTCGGCACATGGCAGGTGCGGAAATAATACGGAAACGCCGGCCGAAACCGCAGCGCCTCGTCGACATGGCCATCGAACAATGCCGGGTCGGGCAGGGTGGCCGCCGCCCTGGCGCTTGCCAGCAGGTCGGGATTGCCGAGCAGATATTCGAGCGCATTGGTAACGGTGTGCGATGTCGTCTCGGTCGCCCCGATCAGCAGCCCGCCGATGTTGAACAGCACGTTCTTCACATCGAACCGGCACGCATCCGAAAACGCCAGCTTGAGCAGCCGCGTCACCGGGTCGGTCGCATCGCTGCCCAGCTTGACCGCTACCGTCCGCCGCGCGATCAGCCGCGCCAGGTACAGCCCCAGCATGAGGCTGGCGCGCTTGCGATTGGCGACGATCCCGTCCGGATCGCGGGTAAAGCCCGCATCGAACGGCTGGTTCCAGAAGGCGTCCTGCTGGTTCCAGTACGACCATTCGATCAGCCTGTCGGGGTCGGCATCGGTGAATCCGAACCAGCGCTGGACCAGCCCCGCCGGGATGCCGCGCGTAATCGCCCGCACCGCCTCGATCTCGCCGCCGCCGGCATCGAGCGCCGCCTTGGTGGCCTGTCCCACCCAAGCGCGAATAGCCGGAATATCCTCGCGGTCGAGCACCGATTTCATGATCGATTTCTCGCGCCAATGGACCGCCGTATCGTCCTGCGCCATGAAATAATCGCCCTGCTTGGGTTTGTACAAATCGACCCCGAAACTGTGGTGACGCCGCAGGATCGTCATGCAATCGGCGTGCCGGAACGCCAGCGTCAGCTCGGGCAGCACTAGCACCGGGCGCTCGCGCCGTATCTCGGCAAAGAACGGCAGCGGCTCGGTGAAAATCCAGTCGCGCACCAGCCCCCAGCGCTGCACCGCCGGCACAGCCTCGATGCGCGACAGGTAATCGCCCATCAAAGCGTCTTCATATATTCGACCAGCGCCCAGCGATCGGCGTCGCTGATCCGGCTGGCACCATAATCATGCCCGGCGTTGCTGTTGCCGTCGATCGGGCGGCCACCACCGTCCACGGTGGCAAAGATGAACCGGTTGTCGGGCGCCGCCGCCGCATAACCGACCTTGCCGGGGTCATAGCTGCGCGTCCCCAGCGCAAAGCTCTTCGGTCGCTGCGCAGCCGGCAACAACAGGTCGTACAGTGTCGGCACCGAGCCATTGTGGAGATACGGCGCCGTCGCCCAGATGCCATCCAGCGGCCGCGCCTTGTACGCCAGCAGCGCGTGATCGGTCGTGCTGCACAATTGCCGCCGCATGTCGCGCGCCTGCCGCGCCGTCATGCCCGTCGTATCGAAGGCAAACACTTCGGGCGGGCGATCGACCCCGAAGAAGCTGTTGCCCGCGGTTTTCAGGATCTGGCCCTTCTTGCCGACCAGCGCACCCTTCACCGTCGTCGCCAGCATCGTCCCGACCGGCGCCACCCCCGGCAGCGGCGTGCCACTGAAATACCCCTCCTTTGTCCCCTTCAACCCGCCGCTGCGCCCGTCATAGGTGAAGGCGTTGCAGGCCATCCAGATGTCGGTCAGATTGTTCGCAGCGGTGGCGCCGAAACGGTGCATCGTCTCGGTCGGCTGCCCGGCAACCTGCTTGTCGGGCGTCTTGTGGCAGCCGGCACAATCTCGCGCGAAAAGCACTTGGCCGACAGACGCCTTCGCCGTGTCGATCCGGGGAAACGCCGCTGGCCATTTCGGCGGCTCCAGCCGCGCCAGCACGACCTCGAGCGAGTCGAGATTGGCGGCGTTGAAGCTCGATGGAAAGCCCTTCAACTGGCTGCCGATCCCGCCGACCGGCTGCACCATCACCTCGCCGAACACCCCGATGACTTCGCCGGCATTGCGCCCCATCGCGCCATATTCGAGCGTCTTGTTGCCCCCCAGGCTCAACCGGCCGTTCTGCGCCCCGCCGTTCCACTGGACCTGGCGCTGCTTGTGGATGTTCCACAGGAATGGATAGCTGACCGGCGCATCGGCGGGGTTGACGATCGGGTCGGGCGCGCCGGCAAACATCACGATCTTGTTATAGATATGCCCGAACGCATCGACCCGCGCATAGCCCGAGCGCAGCGGCGTACCGTTGAGCGCCTCGGTGCGCGCCTGCCAGTCGATCAACCCGTCGAGCGCCCCCTGCAATTGCGTCCGGTTGCCCGCATTGTCCTTGCCCTCAAGCACCCGCGCCGCAAAGCGATCGAACCGCGCCGGATCGCGCCGCGTCTCGATCAGGCTCTTGTCGATCGCCTCGACCAGCGACTGGTAATCGCCTAGCCCGGGCCCGCCGTCGATCCGCATCGGCTTGCCGTCATAGGCGATCTCGGTGGTGTGGCAGGCGGCGCAGTTCAGACCCAGCCACGGCTCGGCCGCCTGCGGGCTGTCGCCCTTCTGCCCGGCATACCAGCGCAAATTGGTCACCTTGAAGCTGTCGTCGCGCTGCCTGTCGATGACGAAGCCGATCGGCATCCGGATCGGATCGCTCGCCGCCGCCGGGATATATCCGAACCCGGTCAGATATTTCTCGTCAGACAAAAGCCCCGCGCCGCCCGGCTGCTTGAGCGCCGCGAACCACGCCAACGGCATCAGGCGCGACCCCTGCGTGCCCCGATACCAGCCATAGCGATCCTTTTCGGTCCAGCCCTGGCTGCGCGGACTGGTGGCGCCGGCGCCGGTCTCGGGTACGCAGCCCGAAGCCAGCCCGGCCGCGGCGGCGATGCCGGCAAGCGACAGAAATACGAAACGCATGGTCCCCAGTCCCCTCAAGACAAGTCTGCGATCCGAGGAACTTTTTTGATTATCCAAATGGTTTCACACCGGCGCACTTTACGCAAGAGCCGGCGGTGTGCAGCCGGCGTGGCTTTGCCGCCAAATTTGATGTAATGTCACAATACGGGCGAGCAATTGGGATATCAGCAACAATAGTTGCGACTTCCTTGACTGTGGCGGGGACTGATATGGTCGGGCTGGGGCTTTCCGTGTTCGCAATCGGCGCAGTTGCCGGCTGGTCGGCGCTGTTCCTGCGCTGGCCGGTAACGATATTATCGGCGCTCGGCCTGTTCGGCATCGGCCTGATCTGGCTGATGCCGGTGCCCGTATTGGCACTGCGGATCAGTCTCCCCTTGTCGCCGTTTTACGCCGGCTTCGGGCTGGGCGCCGCCGCACACGCCGCGCTGCGGGCCGCGATTCCGACAAGGGGAACAGTGCGATGACGATGCCCGAAACAGGCGCGCTCGGCTTCGGGCTGGTGATCGGCTGGTTCCTGTATTTCGTCAATCGCTATCGAAAATCCGAAGCCTCGTTCACCGATATCACCACCATCCTCGGCGCGGTCGGCGGCGCTGCGGTGACCAGCCTGTTCGGTGCAGCCTCCGAACGCCTGTTCGGCGCCTATGGCCTCGGCCTCGCCATCGGCTTTTTCAGCTATTTCCCTGTGCTCGTCGTCCTTGTCGGCCTGTCGAAAAACTTTGGCGCCGATTATTTCCTCGATGGCCGGCGCAAGTCGCTTGGCGTCGGTGAAACCATTCCCGGCGAGAGCGCCCAGCCGACCTACAGCTTCGACGAACCGCCGCCGGCCGCGAGCATCGTCAGCGCCGCCGTTACGGCAGGCATCGCCGCCGGTTCTGCGGCCCGTGAAATCAAATAGGGCAGGGGGCAACACATCATGTGCAGCGAAGGTTTCATGGAAAGCGACGACATCCGCACCACCTGGATCAAACCGCATGGCAGCGCCTGGAAACAGGTCCGCTACGCCAATGTCGATGGCCTCGCGGTCTTCGAAGGCTGCATCATCCTCGGCACCACCGACGAGATCGAAAAAAGCACCGCCGCGTTCGCGAAGAACCTGAAATCCATGCCGAAATTGCTCGAATCGAGCGACGTCCACCTCGAAGGCGCCGGCATCAAGGGTGAGCAATATCGCTGGAAAAACCGCATCGTCCCGTACGAAATCGCCGCTGGTCTTCCCAATCCCGCCCGCGTCACCGCCGCCATCGACCATTGGAACGCCCGCACCGGCATCCGCTTCGTGCCGCGCACCAACCAGCCCGACTGGCTGCGCTTCAAGACCGATCCGCGCGGTTGCGCCTCGCAGGTCGGCCGGCAGGGCGGCGTCCAGGACATCATTCTCATGGACAATTGCACCACCGGCAACATCATCCACGAGATCGGCCACGCCGTCGGCCTGTGGCACGAGCAATGCCGCATCGACCGCGACAAATGGGTCAGGATCGACACCGACAACGCCCGCCCCGGCACCGAGCACAATTTCGAACAGCAGATCGTCAAGACCATCGACGTCGGCTTCTACGATTATGGCTCGATCATGCATTACCCCGCCAACGCCTTTGCGGTCACGCCGGGCAGCCGCACCATCATTCCCTTGAAGCCCGTGCCCCCCGGCGTCGTCATGGGCCAGCGCGACGCGCTCAGCGCCGGCGATATCGCTGCGGTCGAGGCGCTTTACGCCGGCGTGCCCAAGGCCAGCCTGAGTGGCTGATCCCGCCCTGATCCTCGACCGCCGCGCCGCACTGCTGGGCAATCCCGGCCTCCACGCCGTGCTGATCGGCGTCAGCGACTACACTTTCCTGCCGGCCGCCGACGACCCGCCCGGCACTGGCCTGCTGGCGCTGCGCCAGCTCAAATCCTCGGCGCTGACGGCGATGGCGCTGTCGGCGAAACTGCAAAGGCTCGACACCGACAAGCGGCTGATGCGCCCGCTGGCGACCATCCGCCTGCTGGTGGCACCATCGCCCGAGGAGATCGCCGTCGACCCCGCGCTCGCCGCTCCGGGGCTGGTTGCTCCGACCATCAGGAATATCGAGCTCGCCCTCCTCAACTGGCGCATCGACGTGGCGACCCAGGCCGAAAACCAGGCGCTGTTTCTGTTCAGCGGCCACGGCGTACGGCGTTCGCTCGAGGAATCGATCCTGCTCGCCCAGGATTTCCTCGAACAGCCGTTCGCCGAGATGTCGCGCAGCTTTCGCCTCAGCAACATCCGCAACGGCATGGCGCCGTCGGCCAAGCGCCCCGATATCGGCCGCGAGCAATTTTTCTTCGTCGATGCCTGTCGCGACAAGCCCGAGGCGCTCGACGGCATCGACCCGATCGATCCGCCGGCCATCTTCACCGCCGATCTCAACATCTACGACGATCGCAAGGCGCCCATCTTCTTCGCCACCACCACCGGCGGCGTCGCGGCGGGTGAAGCCGGCAAACCGACCTATTTCGGGCTGGCGCTGCTGTGGGCGCTCGAAAACGGCTCGTTCGGCAAACAGAGCGTCGCCGGCATCAAGGGCAGCGTCTGGCCAGTCAACGCCTCGTCATTGAAGGCCGGCATCGAAGTCGCCGATGCGCTGTTCGACGCGCGTGTCGAGCTGACCGGGCTGGTCTCCAACCCGGTGCTCTGCTTCCGCCGCGACGCTCCGGAAATGACACTCAAGGTCTGGCTCGAACCCGCCGACTACAAGGGCCATGTCGGCGGCGTCTCGATGACCGAGATCAACACCAACAAGGTCACGCCGGTGCCGGGCATCGGGGAGATGCAATTGTCGATCCCGATCACCGCCGGGCAGTACCGCATGACGGTGCAGCCATCGTCGAACCGCTTTGCGCAGGCCAGTTCCGAGGTCACCTATTTCTCGATCCAGATGCCGATGCCATGGACCTTCGATCTGGCAAGCGTGCCGTGAGCGAGTTCGGCACCATCACTTGCGATGGCCCGGCCGCCGAGCGAAGCCTCGGCCCGCTGCCGGTCAAGGTCCGCACCCCCGACGGCGAGATTATCGGCGTCGGCGTCTCGGGCTCGCCGATCGGCGTGCCGCCGGGGCTCTATTTCGTCTCGGTGGTGACACCCGATGGCCGCGAGCGCAGTTGCGGCGAGACCGTCACCGTCACCGCCGGCGCGGACACGATATCACGGACACCGGCGGGGCGCGCGCCCGCCCCGCCGCGAGCGCTCGCTCCCGCCCCGGTCGGCGCAGCCGCTCCAGAACCAGCTAGCGCATCCGCTCTGGCACCAGCTAGCGCATCCGCTCCGGCACGCATTCCTCACGGCCAACAGCTGATCCGCGAAGCCGTCCGCATCGCTGCCAAACAGATCTACAACCGCATGACCCGGGGTTTCGTCGCCGCCGAGAGCGTCATGGCGGACGCACCGACCCCGCCGCCGCCTGCCGCCCCAGCTCCCACGACCGAGACCGTCCGTCTCTGGCAAGGCAACTGGTTCGCCGCCTGGGATGCTGTCCCCGGCTCGCGTCACCCCGCACTCGAAGCCGGCCTCGGCGAGACCTTCATCCTCTCCCAAGACCAGCCCACCCAAATCGCCCGCATCGCCGATTGCGACCAGCTCGTCGCCCAGCCGATCGGCGCCTGCGTCCGTTATTCGGTCGTCCCGTTCGACGAATGCACCGCCTGCGTCGACGACACGCCCGGCACCAAGGACATCGCCGCCAACCTCGCGTCCGGTCCCGCCGGGTCCTTCGTCCGCTTCCGCTCGACCGTCACCGAGGAGGCCAACACCCTGTTGTCCTTTGTCGAAAACGGCGTCCTCACTGAAATGTGGACGGTCTCCGAGGACATGGTCAACCAGGGCGAACGCGCCATGCTCAGCCCCGGCGGCTCGGTCCTGCGCGCTGTCACCGGCGCCTATGTGCTGCTCCGCGCCAACGAACTCTCTGGCCTCGACGCGTGGCTGACCTCGCTCGGCCGCCTGTCGCCCGCGCTCCCCGATATCCCGATCCTGCGCGCCGAACTCCTCGCCCGGCTGGGCCAGCACGAGGACGCGCTGGCGCTGCTGCAGACCGCGATCGGCGGCCGCTGTCCGTGGTTCCGCTCGGGCTTAAGCTACATGCTCGAGCGCGTCCGCCTCTACATCGACGTCAGCGCCAACAGCGAAGTCGATTTCGCCATCGCTCGCGCCGACCTGCCGCAGTTCATCGCCGCGCGCGAGCGCCTCGATACCCTGATGCGCATGCTCGTACGCAGCCGCACGCTGACAACCTTCGACGTTCCCGCCGAATAATCGTCAGAACGGCGCCGCCGCCTCGATATCCTCGAACGCCTTCAACTTGCGCGCGTTGCTGCGAATTTCCTGCCGCGTCAGCCGGTCGTCGCGATTGCCGTCGAGCGCCTCGAACCCCGCCGCGCGGCCACCCGCACTGGTCCACTCCATCTCGGTGATCACGTCGTCCTGGTTGACGTCCATGTCCTTCAGCAGATTGTCGATCGCCGCCAGCTTCTGCTCGCGCGTCTCGCCAGGTATTCTGGAAGGTCCAACCGTCCCTGCCTGAGGAGCCGAAGTCTGCGCCCCGGCCGCACCGGCGCCCAGCAGGATCGCCGCAAAAATCATCATCGTCATCGCATTTCCCCGATCCGCAATCACGATTTCAGCCTGATGCCGCGCCCCGCATCAAAAGAAAACATCTTCCGGATTATAAACATAATAAGCCACCAGCGTCTTCGTCTTGCGAATGCCCTCGATCGCCGCCAGCCGTTCGTTGATGAGCTCGCCGACATCGCGCGCCTCGTCGACCGCCAATTGCACCAGCAAGTCCCATTTGCCGCTGATCGACGAGACCTCCTTCACCCCCGGCACTTCCTTCAGGATCGCGCGCCCGACCGTATAGGTCTGCCCGCGCCGGCACGAAACGAAGATGAAAAAGGTCTGCATGGCGTACCTTTTAAAGCGGAAACACCGTGCTGGGAACCGTCTTGCCCGGGTTCATGATGCCATTCGGATCGAGCGCCGCCTTCACCGCCTGCATCACCGCCACCGCGCCCGCGCCATGCTCCAACACCATTGCTTCGAGTTTATGCACCCCGATGCCATGCTCGCCCGTACACGTCCCGCCCATCCGGATGGCGCGCTCCGAAACGCTCGTCGCCAACCGGTCCGCTCGCCGCCGCTCATCCGCGTCCGCCGGGTCGAACAGCACCAGCATGTGAAAATTGCCGTCCCCGACATGCCCGACGATCGGCGCCGTCAGCCCCAGCGACTCCGCCTCGGCATGGCTCTCGGCGATACACTCGGCCAGCCGCGAAATCGGCACGCAGGCATCGGTTGTGAAACTGTCCTTGCCCGGCGCCAGCCCGCGCGCCGCATGGTACGCATCGTGCCGCGCCCGCCACATCCGGTTGCGATCCTCGGTAGCATGGGCAAAGGCAAACGCGCTGCCGCCGAACGCATCGGTCACCCCGCGCACCTGTTCGATCTGCTCCGCCACCGCCGCCGGGCTGCCGTGAAACTCGATGAACAACGTCGGCGCCTCGGCATAACCCGACAGCTTCGACCAGGCGATGCACGCCCGCATTTGCACCGCATCGAGCAGCTCGATCCGCGCTACCGAAATGCCCATCTGCATCACCGCCATCACCGCCTCGACCGCGGCGCCCAGGCTCGCGAACTGCACGCTCGCCGCCGAGATCGTCTCGGGTATCCCGAACAGCCGCAACTGCAGCTCGGTGATGATCCCCAGCGTCCCCTCGCTGCCGATATACAGCCGCGTCAGATCATATCCCGCCGCCGATTTCCGCGCCCGGCCACCCGTACGGATGACCCTCCCCTGCGGCGTCACCACCGTCAGTCCCAAAGTCACCTCGCGCATCGTTCCATAGCGCACGGCATTCGTCCCGCTCGCCCGCGTTGACGCCATGCCGCCGAGCGACGCATTCGCCCCCGGATCGAGCGGAAAGAACAGCCCCGCATCCCGAATCGCATGGTTCAAAGCCTCGCGCGTCACCCCCGCCTCGACCCGGCAATCCATGTCGCCGGCATTGACCTCGATCACCCGGTCCATCCGCGACAAGTCGACCGAGATCCCGCCATTCAGCGCCTGCAACTGCCCCTCGAGCGACGTCCCCGTCCCGAACGGTATCACGGGCACCAGCGCCGCATTGCACAGCGCCAGTATCTCCCCGACTTCGGCACTCGACCCCGGCCACACCACCGCGCTGGGTGCAAACAAATCACGCAGTCCCTCGCCGCGCCCATGCGCCTCGCGCACCGCAGCCGCCGTCGTCATCCGATCACCGAACCGCGCCGCCAGCGCCGCAATCACCCCCGCCGTGCCGGCTGCTTCCGACCGGCTTTCGCGCACCAATATCGAGTCGCTCTGCATGCCGCCATTGACCACCCTCCGGCCGGCGATGTCCACCACCGGCGCAACGCATCCCAACCCCCGGCGTTCATCACGGGCCTATTCAAGCACAGGAACTTACCATGCTCATCGCTCACGCTGCCCTCATCGCCGTCGCCGATGGCGAGAAACTCAACCTTTATCGCAACACCGGCACCGAGGCCGAGCCGAGCCTGACCGCGGTCGAAACCGAAACCCCCAGCGGCGAGAACTACAGCGCCGGCAGTCGCCACCTGAGCAGCGCAGCTAACCCCGACGAATCCCAGTCCGAGGAAGACAGTTTCGCCGCCGCCACCGCCGCCATGCTCAACGCCCAGGCGCTCGACAACAAGTTCGACGCCCTTATCGTTATCGCCGCTCCGCGCACCCTCGGCGAACTGCGCAAGCACTGGCACAAGGCCCTCGAAGCCAAGCTCGTCGGCGAAATCTCAAAGGACCTGACCGGCCACAGCGTCGCCGACATCACTGCGGCACTGGCGAAAGCGTAAACAACAAGGAGTCGGTCATGCTGAACGCGTTTCAGCATCCACCCCGCCGCCGGGCCCGATTTTCCAGGCGCACGATGGGTGCTGAAACAAGTTCGGCATGACGAAGACATCGGCTCCTGCCGCGCGCCCTCGGACCTTACCCCCCGCGCGCCGCCGCAAGCTCCCGCCCAACCTCGCGCAGCACCTCGACCAGCGCGGCCACCGGCGCCTTCTCCAGCGCCCGTCCTGAAAGATCATGCTGATATCCGGGTGCATCCGCGGCGCATCGATCGGCAACGGCACCAATCCATCGGTTTCCGGCGTGATTAGCTGCGACGGCAGGAAGCTCAGGTAATCCCCCTGCAGCATCAAGGACTTCAGATACCCCGCCGACGTGCTCACCACGCTCGGCCGCGGCGGCACCAGCCCGCGCTCGGTGAACAGCCCGTCGAAGATCTGGCGCCAGGCCTGCGACTCCGGCGGCAGCGCCCATTGGCAATCGAGCAGGGTCTCCAGCGCGATCGGCCGCGCCGCGTCGACCAGCGGGTGACTTTCGCGCACGAAGGCCTCGAGCGCGTCGACGACGATCATTTCCGCCGTGAATCCTGCACCGGGCACCCGAGTCTCCGTCGCCCACGCCCCGATCGCGACATCCACCTGACCATCGCGCAGTTGCGGCAGCAAATCCTCGGCCAGTCCCTCGATCACCGATAGCTCGATCCCTGGATGCCGTTGCCGCAGCGCGATCGTCGCCAGCGGCATCAGCTTGGCCGCCACGCTCGGCGCAATCCCCGCCACCACATGGCCCTGCGCCTTGCCGCGCATCGCGCCGATGGCGGCCTCGGCCTGCCGCAACTGCGCCTCGATGATCCGCGCATGCCCCGCCAGCAATTCGCCATAGCCGGTCGGCAATACCCCCTGCGGCGTCCGGTCGAACAGCCGCACGCCGAGTTCGTCCTCGAGCCCGCGCAGACTTTTCGACAGCGCCGGCTGGGTCAGCAGCAAGCGTTCGGCGGCCTGGCCGATGCTGCCAAGCTCGTACACCGCAAGAAACTGCCGCAGCCGCCGCGATTCGATCAATTGGCGCCCCCCAGACGCTCGGCGGACGGTGTCGTGCCGGTGGCGGTAATGGTCAAACGCCACCTTCGGGCTGGCGGCGGCGGTCCGCACACGTCGTCCCGTCCCACAGCGCCTTCGTTTCGTCGCGGCAACGGAGGTGCCTATGGACCCGGCGCAGCATTCAGTCGTTACGCAGGGGCGTGCTGGCTCGCACGTGGCATCGACGGCGGAATTACTTTGCAACCCGAACAAGACCTTGCCGGCTCTCCGGTCACCATGCTCCCCAGCGCCCAGGCACCCGAGCCAGCCCCGCCGCCAGTCCGCGAACTTGCCGTGCCGCCGCCGATCGACGTCGCCGGCGATGCGCTGTTCCTCGATTTCGACGGCACCCTGACGGTCATCCGCCCGCGTCCCGACCAGGTCGTCGTCGGTATCCAGATGCGCCGCTGCGTGATGCGGGCCCGTACCGCACTCAGCGGCCGCATGGCGATCGTCAGCGGCCGCAGCGTCGCCGTCATCAACAGCCTGTTATCGATCGACGGCATCGCTGTTGCCGGCATCCATGGCCTCGAACGCCGCGATGCCAAGGGCGTCTGGACCCGCACCGCGCCGACCACCGGAATGGCCGCCGCCCGCCCCGAGGTCGAGGCACTGGTCACTTCCCGCCCGCGCCTGCAGATGGAGGACAAGGGGCTCAGCATCGCGCTCCACTATCGCGGCGCGCCGGAACTGCGGACCTTCGCCGAGGACGCTATCGGCGCCATTGCCGGTCGCCACGACCTTTTGCTCCAGGCCGGCAGCATGGTCCTCGAAATTCGCGAAAAAGGCCCCGACAAGGCTAGCGCGCTCACCGCCTTCATGGCCGAAGCACCGTTTGCCGGCGCGCGGCCGATCTTCGTCGGCGACGACCTGACCGACGAAGTCGCCTTCGAGGCGGCGGCCGTGCACGGCGGCTTCGGCATCCTCGTCGGCCAACCGCGCCCCACCGCCGCCCGCTACCGCCTCGCCAACGTCGACGCGGTCCAAGCCTGGCTCACCGCATTGGAGCCCGCCGCTTGACCTCCAGCACCCCCGCCGCCGCGCCCGAAAGGGCCCCCGAAAGTTCCCCCCAACCTTGGGGCAATCTCGATCTCGCGCCGATCGGCAATTGCGCCGTCACCGCCCTCGTCGACCGCGAGGGCCGCTTCGTCTGGGGCTGCCTGCCGCGCGTCGATGGCGAACCGTTTTTCTCGGCGCTGCTCGGCGGCACCGACCCCGACAGCCCCGACGCCTTCGGCCTCTGGGCCATCGACATCGAGAATTTTGCCGTCGCCGAACAATCCTATCGCCGCAACACCGCCATCCTGCGCACCGTCCTCACCGACACTTCGGGCGCCCAGGTCGAGATCACCGATTTCGCGCCGCGCTATCACCGCCACGGCCGCACTTATCGCCCGACCGCCTTCTGCCGCATCATCCGACCATTGTCCGGCGCGCCGCGCATCCGCGTCCGCCTGCGCCCGACGGTAAACTGGACGAAGCAGGCCCCGCAGCGCACCTCGGGATCGAACCATATCCGCTACCTTGTCGACGGCCAGCCGATGCGCCTGACGACCGATGCGCCGGTCGGCCATGTCCATGACGAACGCTGGTTCCGCCTCGAAAAATCGCTGGCCTTCTTCCTCGGCCCCGACGAGCCCTTCACCGGCGACATCCAGGCGCAGGCGCGCTCGATGCACGACGAAACCCTCGCCGAATGGCAGGACTGGGCGCGCGGCCTTGCCACTCCCGTCGAATGGCAATCGGTCGTCATCCGCGCCGCCATCGCGCTGCGCCTCTGCACCCATGAGGAAACCGGCGCCATCGTCGCTGCGCTGACCACCTCGATCCCGGAGGCACCGAACACCGTCCGCACCTGGGACTATCGCTACTGCTGGCTGCGCGACGCCTATTACACCGTCCAGGCCTTGAACCGGCTCGGCGCACTCGACGTCCTCGAAAACTACCTCGGCTATTTGCGGAACATCGTCGACGCGACGGGCGGCGGCCATGTCCAGCCGCTCTACGGCGTCGGCCTCGAAGCATCCTTGCCCGAACGCTTCGCCCCCGGCCTGCCGGGCTATCGCGGCATGGGCCCCGTCCGCATCGGCAACCAGGCCGCCGAGCACCTCCAGCACGACGTCTATGGCCAGATCGTCCTGTCGAACGTCCAGGCTTTCTACGACGACCGGCTGCTCCGCCCCGCCGACATCGCCGACTTCCACGCCCTCGAAAAAGTCGGCGACCGCGCCTTTGCGATGCGCAACCAGCCCGATGCCGGCCTGTGGGAATTCCGCACGCGCGCCAGCGTCCACACCTATTCGGTCCTCATGTGCTGGGCCGCCTGCGACCGGCTTTGCTACGCCGCCCAGCGCCTCGGCCTGCCCGACAGCGCCGATCACTGGCGCGCCCGCGCCGCCGTCATCCGCGAGGAAATCGAAACTCGCGCCTGGAACGCCGACCTCGGGCATTACGCCGCCTCGCTCGGTGGCTCGGACATCGACGCCAGCCTGCTCCAGATGGTCGAGCTGCGCTTCCTCGCCCCCGACGACCCGCGCTTTCTCGCCACCTTCGCCGCCGTCGAACGCACGCTGCGCCGCGGCAACGCCATGCTCCGCTACGGCGAGCCCGATGATTTCGGTGCCCCGGAGACCGCCTTCAACTTCTGCACCTTCTGGCTGATCGAGGCGCTCCACCTCGTGGGCCGCTCCGACGAGGCCCGCGCGCTGTTCGAAACCGCACTGACCCGGCTCACCCACTCCGGCCTTCTCTCGGAAGACTCCGATTTCGAGACCGGCGCGCCGTGGGGCAATTTCCCGCAAACCTATTCGCTCACCGGCCTCATCAACTGCGCCGTCCTCCTGTCCAAACCCTGGAGCGCCGTGCGATGATTGTTGTCCGATGGAGTATCGAATTGTGAGCCGGCTCATCGTCGTCTCCAACCGCGTCACCGCTCCCACCAACCAGCCCGCCGGCGGGCAGGGCGGGCTGTCGGTCGCCCTTGCCGAAGCCCTGCGCGAATATGGCGGCATCTGGTTCGGCTGGAGCGGCGAGCGCACCCTCGAATTCACCGGCCATATCGACATGCAGCGCACCGGCGGCATCACCACGGCGACGATCGACCTCGAGGAACAGGACGTCGAGGAATATTACAACGGCTATGCCAACAAGACGCTGTGGCCGCTGTTTCACTACCGCATCGACCTGACGGAATACGACCGCAACTTCGATGCCGGCTACGCCCGCGTCAATCAGCGCTTCGCCGACACCCTCGTGCCGATCATCGAGCCCGACGACATCATCTGGGTCCATGACTACCACCTGATTCCGCTTGCGGGCGAACTTCGCAAGCGGGGCGTCACCAACCGCATCGGCTTCTTCCTCCACATTCCCTGGCCGCCGTCACGCCTGCTCGCCACCCTGCCGCGCCACGAAGCGCTCGTCGAAACCCTGTTCGACTATGACCTCGTCGGCTTCCAGACGACCGAGTGGCGCGAATCATTCCGCGACCATCTGCTTCGCGAAACCGACGCCGTCGAAGGGGAGGGGGGCTCCATCACCGCCTTCGGCAAGACCATTGCGACCGGCGCCTTCCCGATCGGCATCGACGCGCAATCCTTCATGGAAGCTGCCGACAGCCCCGAGGCGCTCGTCATCCGCAAGCGCATGGCCGAAAGCATCAACGGCCGCCAGATGATCGTCGGCGTCGACCGGCTCGACTATTCCAAGGGCCTCGAGGAACGCTTCCTCGGCTATGAACGCTTCCTCGCCGACAACCCCGAACGCAGCGAGGAAGTGTTCCTCCTCCAGGTCGCCCCGCCGACCCGCGGCGACATCGGCTCGTACCAGGAAATCCGCTCGAAACTCGACACGTTGTCGGGTCGCATCAACGGCGCCTATGCCGAATTCGACTGGGTGCCGATCCGTTACGTCAACCGCGGCTACCCCCGCCACGAGCTCGCCGCCATCTACCGCACCGCGCGCATCGGCCTCGTCACGCCTTTGCGCGACGGCATGAATCTCGTCGCCAAGGAATATGTCGCGGCGCAGGACCCCGCCAACCCCGGCGTCCTCATCCTGTCGCGCTTCGCCGGCGCCTCGCTGCAACTGACCGACGCGCTGCTCATCAACCCCTATAGCCAGGAGGAAATCGCCGACGCCATCAAGCAGGGCCTCGACATGCCGCTTCCCGAACGCAAGCGCCGCTGGGAGGCGATGATCGACGGCGTGGTCAACGACGATGTCGTCAAATGGCGCACCGATTTCGTCGAGGCGCTCGAAGCGGTGCCGGAGCGGATCGACTGACGCTATATTGTCACGCACAACATGTAGAGGGCTGGCCATACGCAGGCGGAGGGCAAGTCCATGGCAAGTCTACCACTGGTCGCATTCGACGAACCCGTATTCGAAGCCGATCGACCGCTACCGCCGCCGCACGCCGGCAAACGCCACTGGGAGGATGACGACGACCTGACCCCGCGCGGCAAGCTCAAGTTCCGCACCGTCTGGATCAGCGACACCCACCTCGGCACCGCCGGCTGCAACGCCGAGCTGCTCCACGACTTTCTCCACTCGATCAAGCCCGAGACGCTCTACCTGGTCGGAGACATCATCGACGGCTGGCGCCTCAAGCGCGGCTGGTACTGGCCCGCCCGCCACAATGACGTCATCCGCCGCATCCTCAAGCTGGCGAACAAGGGCACCCGCGTCGTCTATATCCCCGGCAACCACGACGAGGCCCTGCGCGATTACACCGGCCTCGCATTCGGCGGCGTCGAGATCATGCCCGAGGCGATCCACGTCACCGCCGACGGCAAGCGCCTCCTCGTCCTCCACGGCGACGAGTTCGACGGCGTCGTCCTCTATGCCCGCTGGCTCGCCTTCGCCGGCGACATGGGATATTCCGTGCTGCTGCGCATGAACGTCTGGTTCAACGCCTGCCGCCGCCAGTTCGGCCTGCCGTACTGGTCGCTGTCGGCCTATATAAAACACCGTGTCAAGAACGCCGTCGCCTTCATCTCGCGCTTCGAGGAAGTCGTCGCCCATGCCGCCCGCGAACGCGGCGTCGACGGCGTCATCTGCGGCCATATCCACTCCGCCGAAATCCGCGAGATCGGCGGCATCATCTACATGAACGACGGCGACTGGGTCGAAAGCTGCACGGCGCTCGTCGAGCACGCCGACGGTCGCATGGAGATCATCGACTGGGCCGCCCGCACCGCCGCGCTCCGCAAGCTCGCCCAGCCCGCACTCATCGCAAGCCCCGCCTGATGCGCATCACCCTCGTCTCCGACGCGTGGAGCCCGCAGGTCAACGGCGTTGTCCGCACCCTCTCGACCATCGTCGACCTCGCCACCGCGCGCGGCCACCGCATTCAGACCATCACGCCCGATCGCTTCCGCTCGGTCGCCATGCCGAGCTACCCCGAGATCCGCCTCGCGCTCACCACCCGCCGCACCATCGCCAACGTCATCGCGGGCTTCGACCCCGACGCCGTCCACATCGCCACCGAGGGCCCGCTTGGCTGGCTCGCCCGCGGCTGGTGCATCCGCCGCGGCGTGCCCTTCACCACCAGCTTCCACACGCGCTTTCCGGATTATGCCGCCGCGCGTACCGGGCTTTCGCCGTCATTGTTCTGGCGCCTGCTCGAACGCTTCCACCGCCCCGCCCAGCATATCCTCGTCGCGACGCCGCGCCTCGCCGCCGAACTCGCCGAACACGGCCTCCACCGCACCCGCCCCTGGACCCGGGGCGTCGACCTCAAGCTGTTCACCCCCGACCGCGCCCCGCACCCGCTATTCGCCGAACTTCCGAAACCGATCGCCCTCCACGTCGGCCGCGTCGCCCCCGAAAAGAACATCGAGGCCTTCCTCGCTGCCGACTGGCCCGGCAGCAAGGTCCTCGTCGGCGACGGCCCCGCCCTCGACGACCTCCGCGCCCGCTATCCCGAGGCGCATTTCCTCGGCAGCCTCCACGGCGAAGCACTCGCCTCGACCTACGCCGCCGCCGACATCGCCGTCTTCCCCAGCCGCACCGACACCTTCGGCCTCGTGATCATCGAAGCCCTGGCCAGCGGCACCCCCGTCGCCGGCTACCCCGTCCCCGGCCCCCTCGACATCCTCGGCCCCGACGCTGACGGCTTCCGCCCCGGCCAATGCATCGGCGGCGTCGACGAAAACCTGTCCGCCGCCATGGCGAAAGCCCTCACCGCCGACCGCACCGCCGCCGCCCATCACGGCGCCACCTACAGCTGGGACCGCTCCTGCGACCAGTTCCTCTCCGCCCTCGCCGAAGTCGACATCCCCCTGGCCGCCTAGTCTTTTCTCCCCCCTCCCTTCTTCAAGGGAGGGGTCGGGGGTGGGTGACTCTGCCGCTCAAACCAACCCCAAACCAACCCTAATCCAGCGCTTTTACCCGCGCATCCATCGCCAACTGCGTCCGACTCTCCACCCCCATCTTCGCATAGACGTTATGCAGGTGCATCTTCACCGTCCCCTCCGAAATCCCCAGCGCCCCGGCAATGATCCTATTCCGCTGCCCCGTCGCCACCAACCTGGCCACATCCCGCTCGCGCCGCGTCAGCTGCAACGCCGCCCCCGCCGACCGCCGCCGCTCGAACGCCGCCGCCAGCGCCCGCCGGTCATGCCACGGCCCGCCCGCCGCCACCGTCGCCAGGCACATATCGAGCGTTGCCGGTCCCTGCGACTTGAGCACGATGCCATCGACACCGGCTTCGATCGCATCGACCAGCCCCGCGTGCTCGCCGTCCTGCGCCATCACCACGACGCGCACCGCCCGCCTGCCGCGCATCGATCCCATGATCGCCATCGGCGTCGGATCAGACAGCCCCAGGTCGAGCAGCGCCACGTCGATGTCGCCACCGGCGATCGCTGCCGCCGCATCCGCGCCATTGCCGACGTTCGCCACCACGACATGACCGCGCGCGGTCAGCATCGCCGCCAGCCCGGCCGCCACCAACGGCGACGTATCGCCGATCAACAGGCGCAGTCCGGTCGTATTATCTTCAGCATTTGCAGCAATATAACCCATCGCAAGTCCACTCCCCAAAGTTAGGGACAGCTACGACACGGCCGCCGCTGCGGATGCAGGTTTATTGCACTATGGTTGCAGCGCCGGCATCGCTCGCCTAGCGTGCAGCCGTCAAACCGGGGGCTCCATGCGCAAGATCTTCAGACCGTCCATCGCCGCACTGGCCCTCTGCTCCGCCATCCCTGCAACCGCCGAAACCATCGCCATCACCGGCGCTCGCATGATCGATGTCGTCGCCGGCCGGGTCATCGCCGACCCGGTCGTCATCGCCGTCGACGGCCGCATCACCGCCGCCGGCCCCGCCGCCAGCACCGCCATCCCCGCCGGCGCGCGCCGCATCGATCTCCCCGGCCTCACCCTGCTCCCCGGCCTCATCGACATGCACGTCCATCTCTCGGGCGACCCCACCATCGGCGGCTATCGCGGCCTCGAATACGCGCGCAGTTTCAGCAGCGTCATCAGCACCGCGTTCGCCAAACGCACCCTCGACGCCGGCTTCACCACCGTCCGCAACCTCGGCTCGGGCGGTCTCGACGACATCGGCCTCAAGCAGGCCATCGAGGGCGGCTACGTCCCCGGCCCGCGCATAGTCCCCGCCACCTACGCGATCGGCGCCACCGGCGGCCACTGCGACGCCACCGAATTCCAGCCCGAGATCCATGTCGACACGCCAGGCGTTGCCGATGGCCCCGACGCCATCCGCGCCAAGGTCCGCCAGCTGCGCAAGATGGGTGCCGAGGTCATAAAATTCTGCGGGACCGGCGGAGTTTTCTCGAAAACCACCACCGTCGGCGCCCAGCAATACAGCCAGGCCGAAATGGACGCGCTCGTCGCCGAAGCCCATATGCTTGGGCTCAAGGTCGCCGTCCATGCGCACGGCACCGCCGGCATCAACGCAGCTTTGAGGGCAGGGGCCGACACCATCGAGCACGCCAGCCTCGCCGACGACGAAAGCTTCGCACTCGCCAAGAAAAACGGCGCCTGGTTTTCGATGGACATCTACGACGACGACTACATCCTCGCCGAAGGCGCGAAAAACGGCGTCTTTGCCGAAAGCCTCGAAAAGGAACGCCAGATCGGCCTCAAGCAGCGCCAGACCTTCCAGCGCTCGGTCAAGGCCGGTGTCCGCCACGTGTTCGGCAGCGATGCCGGCGTCTATCCGCACGGCACCAACGCACTGCAATTCGCCAAGATGACCGAATGGGGCATGACCCCGATGCAGGCCATCCAGGCCGCCACCGTCAACGCCGGCGAAGCCCTGGGCCGCACGGCAGACGTCGGCGCCATCGCGCCGGGCCGCTACGCCGACATCATCGCCGTCGCCGGCGACCCACTCACCAACATCGCCGCGCTGCAGACCGTCGCGGTCGTCATCAAGGGCGGCGTCGTCCATAAGGACGCCCGGAGCATCGCCGGGGGCACGCGCTGATGCCGCGCTGGTTGTCGCCGCTGCTGATCGTCCTCGGCGTCTTCGCCGCGATCTTCGTCGGCCTGGCCAGCTGGGACAACCTCACCGCGCACGGCTCGGCCCGCGATCCGGCTCCGGAGCGCGACGTCAGCATCGTCCGCGACGAATTCGGCGTGCCCCATATCTTCGGCAAGACCGACGCCGATGTCGCCTATGGCCTCGCCATCGCCCATGCCGAGGATGATTTCAGCAACATCGAGGATGTCGTCGCCGCCGTCCGTGGCCGCGGCGGCGCCATTCACGGCGAATCCGGCGCCAAGGCCGATTTCGCCTCGGCCTTCCTCGGCGCCAACGAAACCGCGGCCCGCCACTACGGCCTGTTGTCACCCGCCACCCGCGCCCTTGTCGAAGCCTATGCCCAGGGCCTCAACGAATACGCCGCCAAGCACCCCGGCGAGCTCCGCCTGCGCGCGCTGTTCCCGATCAACGGCAAGGACATCGTCGCCGGCTTCATGCTGCGCTCGCCGTTCTTCTTCGGCCTCGACAAGCCGCTTGCCGCCCTTGTCGAAGGCAGGCTGCCGCCGCGCGATGCCGGCCCCGCCGACGAGCGCGGCTCGAACGGCTTCGCCATCGCCGGCCGCCGCTCGAACGACGGCGCCACCCGCCTCATCGTCAATTCGCACCAACCCTGGACCGGCGGCGTCAGCTGGTGGGAAGTCGTCGTCCATTCGGAGGAAGGCTGGGATTTTGCCGGCGCACTGTTCCCGGGCGCTCCCTATCCGCTGCTCGGCCACAACAAGACTCTCGGCTGGACCAACACCGTCAACCGTCCCGACCTGATCGACACCTACAAGCTCGTCCTCGACGCCAGCGGCAAGAACTACCGCTTCGACGGCCAATGGCGCCCGCTCGAAACCCGCCGCGTCTGGCTCCGCGTCAAGTTCGGGCCATTGACGCTGCCGATCCCACGCACCCTCTACCGCTCGGTCCATGGTCCGGTCATCAAGAACGATCTAGGTGCCTTCGCCATCCGCTACGCCGGGCTCGACGACGTCCGCCAGGTCGAGCAATATTACCGCCTGACCAAGGCGCGCGATTGCACCGAATGGCGCAATGTCATGGCGATGCAGGCGATCAGCGGCACCAATTTTATCTACGCCGACGCGCAAGGTCATATCGGCATGTTCTACAACGCCCGCTTCCCGGTTCGCGCGCCCGGTTTCGACTGGAAAGGCGTCCTCCCCGGCGACACCTCCAAAACCCTCTGGAAATCCTACCTGCCGTTCTCGGCCTATCCCGCCACCATCGATCCCGCCTCGGGCTGGGTCGCTAACAGCAACAATCATCCGTTCCTCAGCACCGCCCCCGCCGACGCCCAATCGCCGGCGGATTTCGCCCCCGAACTCGGGGTCGAGACCTTCGTCACCAATCGCGCGCTACGCTACCAGTCGCTATTCGCCGCAATGGGCGACAAACCCATCTCGCGCGCCGACCTGCTCCGCATCAAGTTCGACAAGGGCTATGACAAAACCGGCTGGGCCGGAAAATGGTACCGCCAGCTGATGGCCGTCGACACCGGCAAATCCCCCGATCTCGCCGCCGCGCAAAAGCTCCTCGCCGGCTGGGACTGGACCCTCGACGGCAAGGGCGCCGCTGACACTTTCGTCACCATCGCCTTCGCCCCCGCCGCGCGCACCGCCTATCTCGACATCCCGCTCGCCGACCCCGCGACGGCGCTCCGCGAAGCCGTCGACACCATGACCCGCGATTTCGGCGCCCTCGACGTTCCGCTCGGCGATTTCCAGCGCCTGCGCCGCGGCGACCTCGACCTGCCGGTTTACGGCGGCCCCGACGCGGTCCGCGCCATCATCGGCGAAACCGCGCCCGACGGCCGCCGCGTCGCCAACAACGGCGACGGCTTCATCATGCTGGTCGAATGGCCACGCGGCGGCCCGGTCGTGTCGCGCAGCATCCACCAGTTCGGCGCCGCCACCACCCGCACGCTCTCGCCGCATTATGCCGACCAGTCCCCGTTCTTCGTCCGCGAGCAATGGAAGCCTGTCCACTTCGACCCCGCCGACCTGCGCTCCGACACCGGGCCAACCGACCGCCCCTGAACTCTTGTCGTGTTAGCGCGCGCCGTCCATGTTAACGCGCTATCATGACCGACAAGATCACCGAGCAGCTCCGCGCCCGCTACGACGACTTCACCGTCTCCGAACGCATGATCGCTGGCTGGCTGCTCGACAACATGGCGTCGGTCCCCTTCGAGACCGCCAGCTCGATCGGGCAGCGCGTTGGCGTCTCGGCAATGACCGTCGGCCGCTTCCTCAAGACCATCGGCTACGCACGGCTGTCGGCGCTGAAAGATGACCTTCGCGACAACGACGCCCCCTGGCTGCGCCCGCTCACCGACACGGCCTCGGGTCCCGACGCCCGCCTAAAGGCCGAAACCGCCGCCATCGCCAACGTCTACCGCCTCGCCGAAACGCCAGAATGGGCAGCGATCACCAACCTCCTGGCAACAGCCCGCACCGTCCATGTCGCCGGTTTCCAGACCGAACAAGGCCTCGCCGCCGGCTTCGCGCACCACCTCGGCTATGTCCGCCCCGGCGTCAGCGAGCTCGACCGGCGCACCGGACTCTACGCCGAGCTGCTAGAATGCAGTTCCGGTGATGCCCTCGTCCTCGTCGACCTGCGCCGCTATTCCCGCCACTTCCGCCTGCTCGCCGAACGCGGCCGCGTCCAGGGCCTCGACGTCATCGTCGTCACCGACCCCTATTGCCCCTGGGCCCGCGACCTCACCCCCCACATCCTCGCCGCCGAAGTCAGCCTCGGGCACTTCTGGGACATGAACACTGCGCTCGCCTCGCTGCTCAACCTCCTCGTCGACGACGTCGTCCGCCACATCGGCGCCGAAAAAGTCCACGCCCGTCTCGAACAACTATCGAGCAATTACCAGGACTTCATCGGCTTCCAACGCTAACTCTTGTCCTCCCCCTCAAGGGGGGAGGCGACTCGCTCTTCAGCGAGCGGGTGGGGGTGGTCCCCTGCGCCGAAAACCCCTAATCTTCCCCACTAGCCACAGGCCGCAACAGCAACCGCGAAAACGTCTCCGGCGCCACCACCACGACATTCTCCTGCGGCCGCTCCGACTGTGTCCGCCACCGATAGATCACCCGATCCAGCATCGCATCTTCCCCGCCGGCCTGCGACCACAAAGCCGCAAACGAAGGATCCCCCGAATGCGGCCGCTTGTGCGCCTCGGGCGCATCGATCAGCACCCGCATCGGCACCGTCACGCCCTCGCCGCAGATCAAACACTCACCCCGCCGCAGCGCCGGTATCGAATCCAGGAACCCCCGCCCACCTTCCGGCATCGCATTCCGCACGCAAGACTGGTCGCGCTCGTTATTGAGCCGCATCGCGATGATCGTCCCGCACTGCGACAGCGCCCCTTCCGCCAGATCCGAAGGCCGCTGCGTGATCAATGCCAGCGACACCCCGTATTTGCGCCCCTCCTTGGCAATCCGCTCGAGCACCTTGCGCACTGCCGACCCGGTCGCCACGCGCTCCGAGGGCAGATATCGGTGCGCTTCCTCGCAAACCAGCAGGATCGGCCGCTGCCGCTCGCTGCGCGCCCACATCGCGTAATCGGCAACGATGCGCGACAACAGCGCCACCACCACGGCAACGATATCGGTCGGCACCCCCGAAAGATCGACCACCGAGATCGGCTTGCCGTCGCCGGGCATCCGCAGGATGCGCCCGAGGAAGCCCTTCATGCTGTCGCTGCTCAACTCGCGCTTGAACATGAAGCTGTAGCGCGAATCGCGCAAAATCTCCTCGATGCGGTTCTTCAGCCGGACATAGCGCGCCACTTCGCTGCCATGCTCGAGCTTGCCCATATGCCCGATCAGCGCCCCCAGCAGGTCGCCGAGCATGTATGGCACCGGGCTGTCGACGGTCATGCTCGGAAACCGGTCGGCGATCATGCTTTTCGCCCGCGCCTCGATCAGGCTCCGCGCCAGGATCGCCTTGTCGAGCTCGCGCTCCACCCCGTCGCTGGTGATGAAGACCTCGCAATGCTCCTCGAAGTTCATCAACCAGTACGGCAAATCGAGGTTGTCGACGCTGAAATTGCTGCCGTTGCTGGCAAACGCGCTGGCGTATTCGCCGTGCGGATCGAGCACCAGGATATGCCCGTGCGGCGCCATTTCGATAATCCGGTGCAGGATCAGCGCCGTCGCTGTCGACTTGCCCGATCCGGTCGAACCCACCACGGCAAAATGCTTGCCGAGCATCTGGTCGATCAGCAGCGTCGCGCGAATATCCGGCGTCGGATAGACGGTTCCCACATCGATGTGCGGCTGGTTGCTCGCCCCAAACAGCGCCGCCAAATCGTCATGCCCCACAGCCCACACTGCGTCGCCGCTGCGCGGGTATCCCGTTATGCCGCGCCGGAAATCGACTAAAGTGCCGTCCGCTGCCGCTTTACTCTCGCCGATCAGGTCGATCTCGGCCAGCACTTCGCCGCCGGCATCGCTCCGCGTCGCCTGGATCGTCCCCAGCAACCATGTCGCCCCCGACCGGATCTTGACCTGGCCGCCGACCGCACCCGCCAACGCCAGCGCACTGTCGGTATCGCTGCGCAGCCGCTCGAGTACCGCCGCATCCAGCCGGACCACAGCCCCGCCCGATGCCACGTCCGACACCCGCCCGATCACCAGTGCCTGTTGCACAAAGCCCCCTGTCTTCCAGTCCGCGTTCGCCCCAACATGAACGGCCATTCAGACTCGCGCCTTATGCCACCCAAGACAAGTGCCTTTGAGCCACACTCGGAAACTTTCGGCGGTCAGATCGGCAACGCCGTCCCGTTCGCCGGCGAGAACAGCGCCTGCGACGGCCAATCCTTGGGCAATGCCGCCGTAATCACCAGCGGCGCCGCCTCGTCATACGGCAGGGTGATCCCCCGCGCGTGCAACCGCATCGGCCCCTGGCCCTTGCCATAGACAGGATCGCCCAAAATCGGGAACCCCAGCGCCGCCGCATGAACCCGCAGCTGGTGCGTCCGCCCCGTCTCCGGCCGAAACGCCACCAGCTTCGCCGCCCGGTCGATGACCTCCCAATGTGTCACCGCGCGCTTGCCCCGCTTGTCGATGATCATCCGCCAGCCTTCCTCGGCGCTCGAGATCTTCAACAACGGCGCATCCACCGTCCCGCTATCCTCCTCCGGCAGCCCATCGAGCACCGCCCAGTACAGCTTCTTGACCTTGCCCGCCTCGAACAGCGTCGACACCCGCTTGATCGATTTCGGATGCCGGGAGATGATCAAACACCCCGACGTATCCCGGTCGAGCCGGTGCGCCATCACCGGCAACCGCTGGTTGCCGAACGCCAGGTCGGGCAAATAATCCTCCAGGCTGTCCGGCGTCTTCGGCCCCGGGTGCACCGCCATGCCCGCCGGCTTGTCGATGATCACCACATGCGTATCCCGGTGCAGGATCGCGAACGGCATGCCGTGCAGCAGCAGGGGAAAGGTCTCGTCCGAAATCGCAGTCATCCTTCAATAGCGCAAAAGTAAAGCAATCCGCCGCCCCGCCGATATCTGGCTCACGGCGCCCCGTGATTTACGGCAGCCGGGGAACCGAACCGGGAGTATCAGACATGACGGTGATCAATACCAATATTTCGGCACTGACGGCCCAAGCCGGCCAGCGCACCTCGCAGATGGGCCTTGCCATGGCAATGGAGCGCCTGTCGACCGGCCAGCGCATCAATTCCGCCAAGGACGACGCCGCCGGCCTCGCCATCTCCCAGCGGATGACCGCCGATGTCCGCGGCCTCGCCGTCGCCATCCGCAACGCCAACGACGGCATGAGCATGGCGCAGACCGCCGAAAGCGCCATGGGCGAAGTCACCAACATGCTGCAGCGGATGCGCGAACTCGCCGTCCAGGCCAGCACCGGCACCGTCACCAACGACGATCGCAAAAACCTCCAGGCCGAAGTCAAGCAGCTCACCGGCGAAATCGACTCGATCGGCGCGCGCACCAACTTCAACGGCATCAAGCTGCTCGACGGCTCGGCCAAGAACGTCCTGCTGCAAACCGGCAGCCGCGCCGGCGAAACCGTCAAGTTCGACATCGGCTCGTCGCGCGCTGCCGATCTCGGCACCGGCGCCACCGCCGCGCTGTCGGCCAGCGGTGCCTTCGAAGCCACCAGCACCAACCTGTCGGCCAACCAGTCGCTCATCGCCTCCGACCTGCTCATCAACAATTTCAACATAGGCGCCTCGTCCTCCGACGACGACAATCTGTCCTCGGGTGAAAAGGCCGCCTCGGCGCTATCGAAGGTCGCCGCCATCAACCGTGCCAGCGCCCAGACCGGCGTTTCCGCCGTCGTCGGCAAGACCGTGATGACCGGCTCGGCGATGACCGCCGCCGCGCTTACCGGCACCGTCACCATCAACGGCAAGGCCACCGTCTCGGTCACCACCACCACCAGCGCCGCCGCCAACCGCACCCTGCTCTCGGATGCCATCAACGCCATCTCCGGGCAGACCGGCGTCCGCGCCATCGATACCGGCGACGACCTCGCCGGCATCCGCCTCGAAGCCGCCGACGGCCGCAACGTTATCGTCAGCTTCGATACCGGCGCCCTGACCCAGGCCGCCACCGGCCTCAAGACCGGCGCGCAATCGGGCAGCTTCAACCTCGTCTCGAACAACGGCAACCCGATCGAGATCAGCTCGACCAGTGCCGGCCGCATCGCGCGCTCCGGCCTCCAGGTCGGCACCTATGAACGCGGCATTTCGGGAGTCACCACTGACAGCCGCGCCATCGCCGCCAATGCTGCCGGGGCCATGACCCTCAACACCGGCGACCTGCGGATCAACAACATCGCGATCCGCGGTGCCACCGCCGCCGACGACACCTTCTCCGACGACAGCGCCCTGTCGAGCAAGAAAGCCGCCTCCGCCATCGCCATCGCGGCGGCGATCAACGCCTCGAGCGCCGAGACCTTCGTCACGGCAAAGGCCAACAGCCTCACCCTCGACGGTGCCGCACCGACGACGGTCATCGCTGCGACCGCGACCGCCACGCTGGCGATCAACGGCGTCCAGATCGACATCACTCTCGACAGCACCGACACCGCCCAGGCCACGCGCGAAAACGTCGCGCGTGAAATCAACAAGTTCAGCGGCCTGACCGGTGTGGTCGCCTCCGACAGCGGCAAGGGCGGTCTTTCGCTCACCGCCGCCGACGGCCGCAACATCGCCGTCGCCTTCGACAGCGACGAAGCCGCCGCCGCCAACTTCGGCCTCGGCAGCGTCACCGTCCGCGGCACCAACACCGCCTATACCGTCCAGGGCCTTGCCGACCCGGCCGTCTTTACCGCCGACACCGTCCAGACCGCCTATGCGACGGTCTCGCTGGCATCGTCGAAAGGCATCAACATCGAGGCCGGCACGCTCGGCTTCGGCACCGCCTCCAACTTCGCCAAACTGGGCTTCGAGCAAAACAAATACGGCTCCGACGACGGCGGGCTGAAGGTCGCCGACATCGATCTCGGCACCCAGGAAGGCGCCGTCGCCGCCCTCGACGCGATCGACCAGGCGCTGAACACCATCAACCTCGATCGCGCCAACCTCGGTGCCGTCCAGAACCGGCTCGAGGCGACGGTCAACAACCTCTCGTCGAACAGCGTCAACCTCGTTTCGTCGCGATCGCGCATCGTCGATGCCGATTTCTCGGCCGAAACCACCAACCTCGCCAAGTCGCAAGTCCTCAGCCAGGCGGCACAGGCGATGCTGGCGCAGGCCAACCAGTCGCAACAACAGGTCCTTCAGCTGCTGCGGTAAGTCTCGACACGGCGAGCGGGCAGGGGGCGGTTCCGGCAACGGCGCCGCCCTTCGCTTGCCATCCCGCCGCGCGCAGGCTATCGCGCCCGTCCGGATGGATCGGTGGCCGAGTGGTCGAAGGCGCACGCCTGGAAAGTGTGTAGGGGTTAATCGCCCCTCGAGGGTTCGAATCCCTCTCGATCCTCCGGTTACCCCTTCCCCGACACTCGCCGACGTTCCAAAATCCGCCCATTGCGTAGGGGGGTGGCCGGTCCCATGTTCCCGTCAGTGCCTTGCTGTTCGTCACAATCCGGGTGACAGTGTGGGGAAAGCTGGGGGGAAGAAACCGCGTGTCCAACTCAATCCTACAGGCAATTGCAATTCCAAAGCTCCGCAAGGTGCCGGGGCGTCATGCCGATGGCGGCGGATTGTATCTCGAGGTCGGCGAATCAGGCTCCGCGTCGTGGCTGGTCCGGATGCAAAAGGCCGGCAAGCGCCGCGATTTCGGGCTGGGCAGCCTCGACAAGCTATCGCTGGCAGACGCCCGCAAGGCGCGCGACGTGGTGCGGGGGCAGTTTGAGGCGGGCCTGGACCCCGTAGCAGAGCGCAAGAAGGCCGATGGCGTGCCGACGTTCCGCGTTGCCGCGGCGACTGTCCACAAGGCGCAAAAGCGGGCGTGGAGTGAGGGGAAGCACAGCACGCAATGGATAAGGACGCTGGAGACCTACGCCTATCCCGTCATCGGCGACTTGCCGGTAAACAAAATCGATCGGCGCGAAATCCTCGATGTGCTGTTGCCTATCTGGATCGACAAGAATGAGACCGCGCGGCGGGTGCGCCAGCGCATCGGCGCGGTGCTGGATTGGGCCTATGTGAAGGGCCACCGGGAATCGGAAGCGCCATTGCGGGCGCTGTCCAAGGGACTGCCAAGGGTGACGGCGGAGCGCGGCCATTTCGAAGCGATGCCTTTCGCCGATGTCGCGCCATTCATTGCACGGCTCCGCGACGGTGAAAGCATCGGGCGGCTGGCGCTCGAAACCATGATCCTGACGGCGGCGCGCGGCGGTGAGGTTCGGGGCGCGGTATGGGACGAGCTGGACCTAGACGCCGGCCTTTGGTCGATCCCGGCAGAGCGCATGAAGCGCAACAAGCCGCACGTTATCCCATTGTCACCAGCCGCCGTGGCGGTTTTCAAGCGGGCGCTGGCGCTCCGCACCGATGACGCCGCGCTGGTTTTCCCCGGCCTAAAAAGCGGCAAGCCATTGAGCGATGCCACCATGGGTAAGGTGCTGCGCGTCATGGGCGAGACCGCCAAGCCGCACGGCTTTCGCTCCAGCTTCAAAGACTGGTGCGGCGAGGTTGCAGGCTTCCCTAACGAATTATCGGAAGCGGCTTTAGCCCATGCCATCGGCAACAAGTCGGACGCCGCCTATCGGCGCGGCACTTTGCTGGATCGGCGACGGGTGATGATGAATGCCTGGGCAGACTATTGCGACGGTGGGCGCGGCGTGGCGCTCAAGGTCGTGGCGGCATGAGCACTACGCTGAAAAAATAGCCAATGCACAAGCGGGGATTCAACGCCCTACATTGGACGAGGAGCTTGCACGGCTGTGTGGGATCTACGGAAAGACGGAAGTTCTCGGTGCGGCGAAGCGCGCGGCAAAGGCAAAAACTGGTCGGCCACGCGAGAAGGACATAAGGCTCATGTGGTCGCATTTAGAGGCTGACGCGCGCACTTGGTTAGATGGCCGCGATCCTTTTACGCTCGTTTCAAACTACTCCATCGCAAAGGCCTGTACTGCTATTGCACCGGGACAAAGCGAAATATCGACCCATCGGCGCCTCATGGCAAAATTGAGCAAGCAGCGAGAAGATTGGGTCCTCGTACAGGCTTATCGACTTGCACGTATCGAGTACCCCTATTCGACATATCTGCGCACACTCGAGGCGTTGATACCGCGGTTCCCTGCCGATGGCGCTATTGCCCTAGAACGCGACCTAGCAAAGCTCGCCATTGAGTCATTGCATGAGCGAGCCGGAAGCATCTCCCCAACGTACACGATTGCAGAGGTAAGGCGGGAGTTGTTGGCTGCTGAAATGGACGAGCTATCGCCGCGTCCGCTTGGGCTTCTCAACTATCGCCCCGCGCTGGGTAGTGATGAAACTCCACCAACTTAAATCATGTCAAAACGGACGGCCGAATAACCATCTTCGCATGGGCCGTAGAGGGCTTAACTGGAATCCCGGGATGCACCAGCAATCACGCTGGTCCCGGAGAAAACACCATGGACGGATTCTACAGTATCGCGGAGTTTCTGCGCATCTATGCGCTCGGACGCACGTCACTCTATCGAGCAGCAAAAGCTGGCCAAATCCGGATCACAAAAATTGGCCGGTCCAGCCGCATTGCCAAGAGCGACGCGAAAGCCTGGGCCGATAGCCTTCCGACATTGAGTGGGGAGGCATGAGTATGATGGCCAAGCTATTGCCGGAAAGGGTGGAAGCCGCGCCAACGGCTCCCACTCCAAACGTCGCCCGCTTCACCAGCAAGGCAGTTCCCGCTTACCCCGATCCCCGGATCGGCTCAACCGAATATGCGGCGCGCATCATTGGCGCGCGGTGCCGGCTCTCACCAGCCGTTGCTAACAGCGTGATTGAGCTTGTCGGCATGGGCGGCGACGCATGAGGGCGCAACCTGTCATCACGGCCATCGGGCCGCGGGGGCCGATGACCGTCAACGGCCAAGTCGCCAAGTCGCTCGAGGCGCTAATTCGGTGCGGCACGGCGGGCGTCACGGCGCTGGAGGTCGCATCGTGGGCCTATCGGCTGGGGGCCTATGTCCACAACCTCCGCCGGGACTATGGACTGGTCATCGAGACCATGCGCGAAACCCACGAGGGCGGCTGGCATGGCCGCTACGTCCTGCACTCCCCTGTCACCATTATCGGGCCGAAACTATGAGCGGCGCGGTGCTGTTCGAAGTCGCGCACCGGGGCGACGTGTGGCGGCTGGAGGTGACGACCCACGAGGGCCGCACGTTCGGCAACTGGCGCAAGTGGTGGCGGGATGGCGATACGCTTAAACCGACGCGCCAAGGCGTCACGATTCCGCTGGAGCGCATTGCAGAGCTTGGCGGGGCCATCGCGGCCTATCTCGCCTGCAACTCGCCTAGCGGGCCGCCAAGCGGCCTTTAGAGGTCGTCGCATAAGCGCGGGGGCGGCCGGGAATCCTAGTCGCCCCCTTTCGGCTGGCGCGCGTCGCCGGGAAGGAAAGCAATGTCGAAAATTCGAAGGCCTGGACGGCGGGCGAACGCCACCGGGCGCAATGAAGAAATCCCCCGCTACGTCATGCTCCACCATTGGCTGCTGAATAGTCCCGCCTATGGCGCATTGCGGCCGATAGCGCGCGCGCTGCTGGTCGAATTGGCAAGGCGCTACAACGGCCATAACAACGGCGAGATCGGCCTGGGCGAGCGCGAAGCCACATTGCAGCTTGCCATCTCCGACCGGAGGGCCGCGCGCCGCGCGTTCGGCGAGCTGGAGGTAGCAGGTTTCATCGTCAAGACGCGGGCGGGAGCGTTCAACGTCAAGACGGCGGACGGACGGCGGGCGAGCGAATGGCGGTTGACCTGGTTACCGACGCGGGAAACGCAGGCGACGAAGGACTTTATGTCGATCCCCCGGCAGCTAGCGGATTGATTACATCGTTTGGTAATCGTCCCTGACGGCGGCGAGAATTTCGTCTGGATCGGCGCGCCAGACGAAGGGTCGAGGCGTCTTGTGTGCGCTGCCCGGGGGCGAGCCGGGCCGTGAGTTCATCACCACCCGGCCATATAATGCGACCTGCCTTACGACGTACAAGCGCGGCCGTACTCATCCGCACCGAGCCGCAAGTCTCGGCTCGTCGGTTAGCAGGACTTCGACGAAGATCAGCGGCTCGTCGGGGAATGCCGGGTTGAAGAAGCCATAGCTTCGGCGAAAGATGTGAAGGGACCCGCGTCTGCCTGACTCGCTCGGCAGGCCGACGCGCCGCAACCCCTGATAAAGAGGGAACGCGCGCACCGGCCGCCGGGAGCCCTAGAACCGCGTCGACAACCTCAGGTTCGCCTGATGCGCCGTGCTGCCCGAACCTGCCCGATAGTAATCATAGCCGGCTTCGACTGACCAGGCGTGCGTGGTGCACCCGCACGATGCGAGGGTGACGCCGGCACCGACATTCAGCGTGTTGTCCGAAACCACGAGGCCCGGGACAACGAAGGATTGCGATCCGGCAACATCGAAGGCGGCGACCTGCGCCAGCTCGGGGTTCTTGAATTGGTGCAGCCATTTGGCATGAACCTCGGGAATGAAGACGCCACCGCTGTATTGGGCATTCTTCGACAGCTTTAGGCCCAGCGTCGATTCAACGAACTCATAGCTGCGCGATGTGACCAAAAGATCAATGTCGCCAGCGCCGGTTTCGGCATAGCCGTCAAGATCGACGCGGCTGTATTGGATCGAGGCTAGCGGGGTGGCGGCGAAGTCGCCCGACCGCAGGTTCAAGCCGGTGGTCGCAATCGCGGCATAGCTCTGGCCGTTGTAGTTGTGCGTCGCCTTCCGCGAGACGCCGGGGAACACGATGTCGCGCGTGCCTGAATAATCATTGGCGGCCATCGAAAGCGCGCCATTGATGAACCACGGGCCGGGTTCATGGCCAAGATATATGCTGACCTGATAGCTGTCGATTGCAGACCGAGACGTGCTTTCGTTCGATCGGATGGTGCTGCGGGCATAGCCGAGGCCGGCACCGGCATGGGTGAACTCGCCGATCGGGGCATCCCATGCTAGAACCGCGCCGCCGATGCTGGCGTCATAGCCGGCGACGGCACTCTGACTGTCCTGGTTAGAGAAATAGCCATAGCCTTGCATCCACAGGCCGCCGCGACGTTTCGAGCCCGTGCACATCGGCGCCACCTCTTTGAGCCGCGGTTCGGCTTGGCTTTCAAGGTCGCACGCGATGTTGGCTAGACGCGCCAGCGACAGGTTCTGCAACTGCCGGGTGCCATGGAAGGTGACCAGAGCTGCCGCGCCATCGGTGGATGACGGCGCCAGCTGACTGATCGCAGCAACCACGGTCGCCGCATCGGAAATGGCGTTGATCGGTGAAAGCACGTTGATCAGATCGGGCGTCGGCACGACCGCGACGAGCACGGGGACAACCGCCGCGGCGGTCGGCAGGGTGACGGGCAACGGCACCCCGACCGGCGGCGCGACCGGCACCAGCAGCGGCGTGCCGGTTGCCTCGATCCGCACCAGTCCACCGATGGTGCCGCCGAGAGGAACCGCCTTGAAGGTATACAGCGGATTGCTCGGGTTCATGACCGCGATGTTGATGACGCTGCCGTTAGTGCCGCTGGTGGCGTTGACGATGTTGAATTGGCTGCCGACCGGAATATAAGCGCTGGGCGCCACGGTCACGTTGACCAGCAGGCTCGGCCCCAAGTTGGCGGCGCCGACGGGCTGAATCTTGCCATAGACCGACGTGCTGGCGAGAGTGGTGTTGATGACCCCGGAAGTGCCGATATTGGCGATAGTCAGGGCCCCGCCGATGTTCAGTGTGTTGGTGCCGAGTGTAAAGGCAAAGGCATCGACCGCGCCGGTTATGTTGGCTGCGACGCCGGCAAGGTTGCTACCGCCAACGACGTTGATCGCCTTCAACCCGATGGCGCCGCCGACTGCACCGTCGAGGGTGCTGCCTTCGCCGAGGACGAGGGTACCGGTTTTGGCGCCTGCCGTTGTTGTCATCGCGCCGATTAAGGTGGTCTTGGGGGCTAGGCTGATCGTGCCGTCGCCGGCAAAGTTGGTCGCGGCGACATTGATCGAACCACTGTTGAAATTCATCGTTCCGGTCCCGGTGACATTCACCGTCGTGGCGAAGACCGGCCCCACGAAGTTGACTATGGAGCCATCGCCGGCACCCGAGATTGCTAGCAGAAACGGCCCGCCCGGCTGGGTCACGCCGATGTTGCCATAGACGGTCGAGCTGCTGTTGAAGACAATATTGCCCTGGCTGCTCGCCGCCGTCGAAATCGCGACGCGGCCGGGAAGCGCAGGGTTGTTAAGCGTGAAGATATCCGTGGCCGTTCCGCCGACAACGCCAACCACCAGCGTCCCCGTCGTCGCCGAACCCGACATGTCGACGCCGCCAAGGCCACCTGTAGCGTTGAGCGGTATTAGGCCGGGGCCAACCGCGGTCTGCCGCTCGGCAAGTGCCGGACTGCAGGCCCCAAAGGCGATTGCAGAGAGCAACGAAAGGCGCAATGTCCGCATAGAATATCCCCCTATATATTCGGCGCGCGCTTACCCCGACGCCTTGCCATGTTTAACAGCATGCCGATTGAAAACGTCGCCGCGTTGTGAAATCATATTTGTTCCGGATCGATATCCGAGACATTACTCGTCCTTAGTCGTTGAAAACGCGTTACACGGTTGTGGACATTCCGGGGACGGTAATTATTGCCCGGAATAATATTACCAAAGATAGTGACAATAATGTCGATATAATTGCGCAACCGGTTCGAAACGCCTTTTGTTTTGGACCGCCGGAAGGGTTGCGGCGCTTTTGAATTCAGGTCGTGTTGACAGAATGAATTCCCAAATTGCGTGTGCGCTCCCTCAAGATTGTATCTTGGAGGTAGGAGTTTTAGAGGCTTTGTCATAACGCCCGGGAAACGGTGGTAGATCGCGTTTCTGTGAGATTCCGGGAGATTGCGAGACCGATTCTGGAAGTTGACATGTGGAACCCGACCGCCGGTGCGCAGCATAACCGCACGGGCCTGCGCTATGGAAGTGATCTAAGAGCCCGATTCACAATGATTTTGTTCAATTCCAGTACCTTGCGAGTTCCCGGGTCATGAGCTGGACATCCTGAGCCAGCGCTGGGCCAGGTTCGAGGGCCAGCTCGACCTTGATCCTGACCGATTGGTGTTCATCTACGAGACTTGGGGCAGTACCAACATGGCGCGCCGGCATGGCCGTTGGCGACGTGGTGAGCGGTTTCACGCCAGTGTCCCCATGGGCACTGGAAAACGACAACGTTCGTCGCCGGGCCGCGCAATACAGGCATTGTGATACCGGCGCGAGCCGAGCTTGTTTAACCGGCGCGGACACCTAGCTCCTGCAATTTGCGGGGGAGCTTTTCGCATGAAGTGGGGCTGGAATTCTATCCCGCTACACCCCAGCGCATGCGGAATAAAGCGCTGGCGGGAGCGGTTACCGCTCCCCGACATCGCCTGTTGTAGGCGCGGATAGGGGCGGGATCCTCTCCACATATAGTTACCAGACGGGGGCAGGGGGCGGGATGCGAAACCTTGCAACGCGTGGCCTGGGGACACCGATGCCATTGCTCCGCGCGCCCATCCACAATTCAGACTTTAACCCTAAAACATTACGAAGCTGCGCAAAAACTGACGGCTGACTTTACACTTAGTTAAGATGTCTCCAAATATTGTTTCGCTATAATATTGATTTTAAAGATACTTTTTTAAGGCAATCTAAATGGCATGGTTCTTGCATGGTCAAAGGCGTTTTATTTTAGACAATACGCGGTGTTGCGCAGCATTCCACTTTTGTAGGAAATTAAACGATGAAAAAACTACTTTTCGCGGCTGTGGCCTTGTGCGCCGCCAACGCCGCCAACGCCGCCACGATCGTTTTCAACTTTGATGATCTTGGCGACCAAGTCGCAGTCCCGGTCAACTACGGCGGCGCTGCCTGGTCGGGCTTCACGACCGTTAGCGGCTTCGGCGCCACGTCATTTCCCAACATCGCATATACTAGCAGCGCCATCGGCATCCTCAATTACGCCGCGGGTTTCAGTTCGTTGAGCTTCGCCGCTGGCGTCTTCGCCCCCGGCACCTTCTCCGTTTACAGCGGCCTTGGCGGGAGCGGAACGTTGCTCGGCTCGCTGACTATTGGCAACCCGCCTGCCAGCCCGAGTGCCTTTTTCAATACCGGCGTAAGCTTTTCAGGCACCGGCCGCAGTGTTCTTGTAACCGGCGGTGCAGACAGTGTTGGTTGGGACAGCGTCACGCTGAACTCCGTCCCTGAGCCGGAGTCGTGGGTGATGCTGATCGCGGGTTTCGGCCTCGTCGGCGCTGTAGCCCGCCGTCGCCGCAGCATCGCGGCGGTTTGATCATGTGATCGACCGGCGTCACCAAGTTATGGTGGCGCCGGTACAATATAGGCGCGACCGTTCGGACGCGGACGGAGGCGGGGCGGCGAAAACGTTGGCGGCTGTCGTCGGGGAAACCGCGTCAATCGTGCGGATGATATCCTAACGCAGAATAACCGGCGCCCTCCTGCGCGCGGGAACGTACGGCCGGTAGCGCCAGCCGGGATGCCGCGGAATATATTATTTTGATATTCGAGCTTTCGTGCGGTCACCGTTCGGCGTCTGTAAAGTGCTGGCCCGAACGAGAGGGGATCGTTGGCCAGCGCCGGGCGTTCAGAGGTCTTCAACACCTCGCGCGCGCACGCGAAGCGCTCAGCGTAAAAAATCACGACGCGGCGCGGCGACGTGGGGAATAGTGTGGGGAACGCCAATTTATCAAAATATCAAGCGTTCATATACAGTTAGTTAGCTAAACGGTTCGGAAGCCTCTCGATCCTCCGGATTAGCTTGATCTCCCTCTCCCACTCGAGGGCGAGACGCGCGCAACCCCCGGATTTGCCCTCCCGCCCCATTCCGCGCATGACAACAACATGACCCTCGACCCCGCCCTGTGGACCAGTCTCGGCACCGCCATCGCCGTCGGCCTGCTGATCGGCGTCGAACGCGGCTGGCGCCAGCGCCGGATCCGCGGCGGCGGCCGCGTCGCCGGCTTGCGAACATTTGCCCTGCTCGGGCTGCTCGGCGGCCTCGCCGGGCTGATGGCGATCGTTTACCCGCTTGTCGCCGCCGCGCTGGCGATCGGTGCCGTCGCCATTCTCGTCATCGGCTATCGCCGCGCGATCCAGCCCGACGCCACCACCGAAATCGCCGCGCTCCTCACCCTCGGCCTGGGCGCCCTTGCCGGCAGCGGCAATCCCGTTCCCGCACTCGCCGCCGCCGCCGTCGTCACCCTGCTGCTCTCCAGCCGAGACCAGCTTCATCGCTGGCTGCGCGGCCTCACCGAAACCGATATCCACGCCGTCGCCCGCTTTGCCATTATCGCTGCCGCCATCTGGCCGCTTCTCCCCGACCGCGACATGGGGCCTTACAACGCCTGGAACCCGCGCGACCTGTGGCTCGTCGTCGTCATCGTCTGCGGGCTGTCGTTCGCCGGCTACGCGGCCTCCCGGCGGTTCGGCGCCACCAGTGGCATCCTTGCCACTGCCGCCATCGGCGGGCTCTATTCGTCGACTGCCGTCACCGCCGCCTTGTCGCAGCAACTCCGCGGCACCCCTGAACACGCACGCGCACTGTCGGCCGGAATCGCGGTGGCCTCGGCGGTCATGTTCGTCCGGGTCGCCGTGCTTGCTGCCGTGCTGGTGCCCTTCGCATTGCCCCGTCTCGCGATCATCATTGCCCCGGCCGCCATCATCGCGCTGGTGTTCGTTGCCCTGCGCTGGCGATCGGCGCGCGACGCGCCGCCGGCCACCAATGTCGCTGTTGCCCGAAACCCGTTTGCGCTGCTGCCCGCACTGGGTTTCGCGGTTTTCGTCGCCATCCTGGCGCTTATCGTGCGCTGGGCGGAAATCCGCTATGGCAACGCCGGCATCGCCCTGACGCTCGCGATAACCGGTTCGATGGATGTCGATGCTGCCATTGTCACCATGCGCGGACTACCGGCCAACAGCCTCGATCCGGCCATCGCCGGCATGATCCTGGCGCTGCCTGTCCTGCTCAACACGCTGGTCAAGGCCGGTATCACGATCGTCACCGCCGGCCCGAAACTTGGTTGGCCGGCGGCCCTGCCGTTGCTTGCCAGCGCCGCAACCATGCCTGTCGCCGCATTTCTGGCGCGATAACTTGCCCTTTGCGGCGCATTCCCGCTAAACCGCGACTTCATGCAACACTCCGCCATCACCGCCGGCGCGCACCCGTTCCCGCACTCCCATCTCCTTGGCCTGTCCTCGCTCAAGCCGTGGGAAATGGTCTTCCTCATGGACGAGGCCGAACAATGGGTGACGCGCAACCGCAGCGCCGAAAAGCATGATCACCGGCTCTCGGGCCTGACCCAGATCAACGCCTTTTTCGAAAACAGCACCCGCACGCTGCTCAGCTTCGAGATCGCCGGCAAACGCCTCGGCGCCGATGTCGTCAACCTCGGCGTCGCAGGGTCGTCGGTCAAAAAGGGTGAAACGCTGCTCGACACGGCGCTGACCCTCAATGCCATGCACCCCGACGTCATCGTCATCCGCCACGGCTCGTCGGGCGCCGTCCAGCTCATCGCCGAAAAGGTCGATTGCCCCGTCCTCAATGCCGGCGACGGCCGCCACGAACACCCCACCCAGGCGCTTCTCGATGCGCTTACCATCCGTCGCCGCAAGGGCCGCATCGCCGGGCTGACCGTCGCCATCTGCGGCGACATTCTCCACAGTCGCGTTGCGCGCTCGAACTTCCAGATTCTCGCGTCACTGGGCGCCAGCGTCCGCGTCGTCGCCCCACCGACTTTGCTCCCCGCCAACGTCGAGCAGCTCGGCGTCGAGGTCTTCACCGACATGGACGCCGGCCTGCGCGGTGCCGATGTCGTCATGATGCTCCGCCTGCAGACCGAGCGCATGGACGGCGCCTATGTGCCTTCCACCCGCGAGTATTTCCGCTTTTTCGGCCTGACCGAAGCCCGCCTCCGCAACGCCGCCCCCGACGTCCTCGTCATGCATCCCGGCCCGATGAATCGCGGCGTCGAGATCGAAAGCAGCATCGCCGACGACATCGTCCGCTCCGCGGTCACCGAGCAGGTCGAAATGGGCGTCGCCGTCCGCATGGCCTGCCTCGACGTCCTCACCCGCAAACGCCGCGGCGTAGACTTCTCTTCCCCCCTCCCTGCTTCCAGGGAGGGGTCGGGGGAGGGTCGTTCTTCTCTGCTCCCCTCCCTTTCAAGGGAGGGGCAGGGGGTGGGTGACTCTGTCGTCGCAAACCCCAACCCGGCCGCCCGCCCATGACCCCGCTCGCCATAACCAACGCCCGCGTAATCGATCCAGCCTCGGGTTTCGACTCCATCGCAACAGTCATCACCCGCGACCGCACCATCGCCCACATCGGCCAAGAATCCCCCCCCGCAGACGCCCAAATCATCGACGCCACCGGCCTCATCCTGTCCCCCGGCCTCATCGACGCCGGCGTCTTCCGCGCCGACGCCCGCGCCTGCCACGCCGGCGGCATTACCGGCGTCGTCCTCATGCCCGACCAGTCGCCCCCCCTCGACGACCCGGCCCTCATCGCCTTCTCGCAGGCCATGGGAAAACCCGATGTCTGGGTCCACCCGCTCGCCGCTGCGACCCAGCGCCTTGAAGGCCACGAGCTCGCCGAAATCGGCCTTTGCCAGGCGGCAGGCGCAGTCGGCACCGCGACTGGCCGCCGCGCCATCGACAGCACCGCCGTCATGCACCGGCTGCTCAGCTATTCGCGCGCCTTCGGCATGCTCGTCGTCGCGCACGCCGAGGACACCGCGCTCACCGCCGGCGCTGTCGCCACCGAGGGCGACTATGCCAGCCGCCTCGGCCTCGCCGCCGCGCCCGCCTTCGCCGAAAGCCTCGCCGTCGCCCGCGACATCCGCCTCGCCGAAGCCACCGGCGCCCGCCTCCATATCCGCCAAATCACCACCGCCGAATCGATCGACCTGGTCCGCGCCGCGCAGGGCAGGGGAGTCGCCATCACCGCCGGCGTTACGCCCGCCCACTGGCTGCTCAACGAAACATCGGTCGCCGATTTCCGCAGCTTCGCCCGGCTGTCGCCGCCGCTGCGCAGCGACAACGACCGCCGCGCCGTGGAAGCCGGCATCGCCGACGGCACCATCACCGTCATCGCCTCGGGTCACGACCCACGCACCCAGGAAGAAAAACGCCTGCCGTTCGCCGACGCAAAGCCCGGCATGGCCGGTGCCGAGACCCTGCTCGCGTTGACGCTGTCGCTGGTCCGCTCGGGCGCACTGACGCTGCCGCAGGCACTGCACACCATGACCGCCGCCCCCGCCGCACTTTTCGGTCTGGCCGGCGGCACGTTAAGCCTCGGGTCACCCGCCGACCTTATGCTTTTCGACGAACATGCACCGTGGCGCATCGACGGCGATCGCTTTATCGGTGCCGGCAACACGCCGTTCGATGGCCTGCCGGTCGCCGGACGCGTAAAAATGACTATAAAAGGGGGAGAGCTGGTATGGCACGCACAGGATTAACCGCTGTCGCAGTCCTCGGCCTGTTGACGCCGCTGGCAATGCCCGCCCCCGCGCTGGCGGCACGGAAAAAGCCGCCCGTCGCCGAAGCACCGGCACCCGTGCAACCGAGCGTCCGCGCCGGCGTCGAGCTGTGGCGGACCGGCGACTATCCCGCCGCCGTCGCGATGTGGACGCCGTTCGCCAGCGCTGGCGATGCCGATGCGATGTTCAACATCGGCCAGGCGTACAAGCTCGGCCGCGCCGTGCCCAAGGACGTCGTCATCGCCCGCGACTGGTATCGCCGCGCCGCCTTGAAGGGCCATCTTCCAGCGCAAGCCAACCTCGGCATCCTGCTCTTCCAGGCCGGCGAAAAGCAGGAGGCCATCCGCTGGCTCCGCGCCGCCGCCGACAAGAACGAGATGCGCGCCCAATATGTCCTGGGTGTCGCCAACTGGAACGGCGACAGCATCCCGCGCAACCTGACGCTCGCCTATGCCTATTTGTCGCGCGCCGCGGCACAGGGCCTGCCCGAAGGCACCAGCGCGCTCGTTACCCTCAGCGCCAATTTGTCGGCAATCGAGCGCGCCAACGGGGCCGCCACCGCCGCCAGCCTCGCCGCCGGCAACGGCGTGCCCTCGGTGTTCGGCGGCCCGCCGCCGGTTGCCCTCGCAGCCGCGCCCGACCGCTTTCACCGCGACCAGATCCTCAAGCCAGCCCCCGTGCAGACCGCCGCCGCCCAGCCCGCGGTATCGGCCGCGCAAGCCCAGCCGGCTCCGGTCCAGCCGGCACCTGTCCAGACTGCCGCCGTTCGCCCGGCACCCGTCCCCGCGCCGGCAGCCGTGCGGCCACCCGTGAAGCCGGCCCCGGTGCAGACCGCCGCAATCCGCCCGGCGCCCGTCCCGGCACCGGCAGCCGCGCGGCCACCAGTGCAGACAGTTCCAGTGCAGACGGCGCCGGTGCAGACCGCCGCCATCCGCCCCGCGCCCCCGCCCGCCCAGACCGCGATGGTGGTCCAGCCGCCCCCGCCAGCCGCGCGCCCCGCGCCCGCTGTCTCGCTCCGCCCGGCTGCGCCGCCGGTCCGCACCGTCGACATCCCCGCCGCCGTGTCGCAACAACTCGCCGCCGCCCCAGCTCCGGCCGCCGCCCGAGCTCCGGCCCCCGCGCCGAAGCCGGTCGCTCCGCCTGTGGCCAGGCCCACCGAAGTCGCAGTCCTCGCCAAGCCGGCGCCCCCACCCGCCGCCCGGCCGATCCGCAAGGAGCCCCCTGAATGGCGCGTCCAGCTAGGCGCTTTTTCGCAAAAGGCACTTGCCGAAGCGGCGTGGGACGAGGTCAAGGTCAAGCAGAAGCAACTCGTCGCCGCCAACAAGCCGATCTTCGCTTCCGACGGCGCCGTCACCAGGCTCCAGATGGGGCCGTTCGCCAGCCGCGAAAAAGCCCGCGACGCGTGCGCCCGGATCGCCTTTTCCGGCCGCGCGTGTTTCGTCACCGAAGGCTGATTTCCCGCGGCATACCCCCCGATCCCCGTTTTCGGGCGTAAACCACCCGTCGACAGTCCCGTGACTGTCCTGCAACCGACCCGGAACCGACCGCTGGCACACCCCGAAAAACCGTCTTTCGCCCAGCTGCCCGCCAACCGGGCCGTTTCGGTCGGAATCGCCAGCTACAACATCCAGAAAGCCATCGGCACCGACATGCGCCGGATGCCGACCCGCACGCTGGCGGTGATCGACGAGATCGGCGCCGATATCATCGTCCTGCAGGAAGCCGACCGCCGCTTCGGCTCGCGGCTCAGCGCGCTGCCGCTACCCTTGCTGGCCGCGCATCACTGGCACCCGGTGCAGTTCGAAACCCGGGCCGCATCAATAGGTTGGCACGGAAACGCGATCCTGGTCTCGAGTCGGGTCGAGGTCGTCCGCCATGCGGTCCTGCGCATTCCCGCGCTCGAACCCCGCGGCGCCGTCCTCGCCGACCTGCGAGTGGACGGCGCCCTGCTCAGGGTCGTCGGCATGCACCTCGACCTGTCGGGCCTGTGGCGCCGCCGTCAGGCCCGCGCCATCATCGCCCACGTCGCCGCCCAGCCCGGCAACCCACCGACCCTGTTGATGGGCGACCTCAACGAATGGCGCGTCTCGGCCGGCGCCATCGCCGATTTCTCGAGGAATTACAGCGTAATACCGACAGGTCCCAGCTTCCACGCGCGCATGCCCATCGCCGCGCTCGACCGGATATTCGTCTCCGGCGACCTGGCCCTGGAGGGTGCCGGCGTCCACCACAGCGTACGCTCCGTAGTCGCCTCTGATCATCTGCCAATATGGGTCAGGCTTGGCTTGAACATTGACTAGCCTGGCGCTGTTGGCCGTCCTTGCGGTGATGCTGCTTCTGGCGAGGCGAGGCTGGGTAACGCTGCGCCACTATGCCAAGCCGGCACGCTTGCTCGATCCGCGACCACACACGCAAACCCTTGCGAATACTACGGAAACCATGTTCGCGCGCCGGCTCGCGCTCCTTACCGCGCAACGCCCCGGGCAAACCGGGATCTACACCCTCGAAGACCCCCGCGAGGCTTTTGCCGCCCGGATGCTCCTCATCCGCGGCGCCGAATACAGCCTCGATATCCAGTATTATATCTGGCACCCGGATGTCGCAGGGACACTGTTGATCCAGGCCATCCGCGAAGCCGCCGACCGCGGCGTGCGGGTCCGCCTGCTGCTAGATGACAACGGCACCGGCGGGCTCGATACCATGATGGCAATGGTCGACAGCCACCCCCTGATCGAAGTGAGGCTGTTCAATCCGTTCGTGATTCGCTGGCCCAAGACACTAAATTATCTGCTCGATTTCCACCGACTCAACCGCCGAATGCACAACAAGAGCCTGACCGCCGACAATCTTTTGACCATCGCCGGGGGCCGCAATATCGGCGACGAATATCTCGCCTCCAGCGATCTCAACCTGTTCGACGACTTCGACGTGCTGGCAATCGGCGCCGTCGTCCCCGACGTCTCGGCCGATTTCGACCGCTACTGGGCGTGCGACTCCGCCTATCTCGCCGAGCGAATCCTGCCTCTCGCCGATGCCCGTTCAGCCGGCAATTTCGCCAAGGCCGTGGCGCGCGCCAGCAAGACCGGTTTCGCCAGGAACTATGCCGATGCGGTTCGGGACAATTTCCTCGAAGGCCTGTTGTCCGGCTCGATCCCGTTCGACTGGGCCATGGTCACCATGGTCAGCGACGACCCCGCCAAGGGTCTCCATTATGTCCGGCGAAAAGAACTGTTTGCAACCCGGCTTGCATCCATCGTCTCAGCCCCCGAGCGCGAACTCGGCTTGATTTCGGCCTATTTCGTGCCGACGGCCGCCGGTATCGACAGCTTCGCCGCGCTGGCCGCGCGCGGCGTAGAGGTCGACATCCTTACCAATGCGCTGAAGGCCAACGACGTCGCCGTCGTCCATGCTGGCTATGCACCATGCCGGATACCTCTGCTGAAGGCGGGTGTGAGGCTGTGGGAGCTCAAGGGCGCCGATCCTGCCGCCCGTGCGAGGCTGCGCTTCCGCGGTAGCGTCGGCGGTGGCCTCAGGCGCCGCGGCGCAGCCTTTCGGGTCAGCGGATCGGCACTGCATGCCAAGGCCTTTACCATCGATCGCGACCGTATGTTCGTCGGTTCGTTCAACTTCGATCCGCGGTCGCTGCGCCTGAACACCGAGCTTGGTTTCGTCATCGATAGCCCGGCACTTGCTGCCTGGCTGCAGGACCTGTTCGTCGGCACCTTGCCGGACATTGCCTATGAAGTACGGCTCGGGAGCGACGGGCAGCTGATCTGGATCGAGCAGACCGCCACCGGCACCGTCATTCATGCCCATGAACCAGGCACTGGCCCGTTGCAGCGCCTGATTCTTGCGGGCCTGTCGCGGCTGCCGATCCGTTGGCTGCTGTGAGGGAGATCAGTTCCGCCCGGTGATGCTCCTAGGGGCATCCGCGCCGACGACCGCGACAATGCTTCGCGCGAAATTTACCAGATACCTGTTATACCCGAAATGATCAGGGCGGCAGGGTATCTGTAATTGTTCGACACCATTTCTGCACTGACACTGGCGAGGATGCAGTTTGCGTTCACGATATCGTTCCATTTCATCTTCCCGGCGTTCACCATCGGGCTCGCCAGCTACCTGATGGTTCTTGAGGGTTTGTGGCTGCGATCCGGCCGTGATGTCTATCTCAACCTGTTCAAATATTGGCTGAAGATCTTTGCCATCACCTTCGGCATGGGCGTCGTTTCGGGCATCGTCATGGCTTACCAGTTCGGCACCAACTGGGCGGTGTTTTCGGACAAGGCCGGTCCCGTCATCGGTCCGCTGATGGCCTATGAAGTGCTCACAGCGTTCTTTCTTGAAGCCGGCTTCCTGGGCGTCATGCTGTTCGGGCTCGAAAAGGTCGGCAAGAAGCTACACTTTGCGGCAACGTGCATGGTGGCACTCGGCACGGCAATCTCGGCGTTCTGGATCATCGCGGTGAACAGCTGGATGCACACGCCGCAAGGCTACGGCATTAATGCCGACGGGCAATTCTTCACGACAAGCTGGATCGAAGTCATCTTCAATCCGTCGATGCCGTATCGCCTCGTCCATGTCCTGCTCGCGACATATCTGACGACGGCGCTGGTCGTTGGCGGGGCAGGGGCGTGGCACCTGCTCAAGGACCGCCGCGCCGGCAACGCACCGCGTGAGGGCACGCGCATCATGTTCTCGATGGCGATGTGGATGGCGGCGATCGTGGCGCCGTTGCAGGTCTTGGCCGGCCACGCTCACGGCGCAAACACGCTCGAATATCAGCCCGCCAAGATCGCTGCCATGGAAGGCCATTACCGGAGCTATCCCGGTGGGCCGGGCGGGGGCGCACCATTGATCCTGTTCGGTATTCCCGATGATCAGGCGCAGGTCATGCGCTACAAGGTCGAGGTGCCGCTGGTCGGCTCGTTGATCCTCAAGAACGACATTAAGGCGCCGATCGACGGACTGGACAAGGTCGCGCCCGAAGATCGCGCGCCGGTGCCGATCGTGTTCTGGTCGTTCCGGATCATGGTGGGAATCGGGATCCTGATGCTGGCGATGGGCGGCTGGAGCTTATGGGCCCGCTGGCGCGGCAGGCTCCATGACAGCCCCTGGCTGCACCGACTGGCACTGGTGATGGGACCAGCGGGTTTTGTCGCCGTCCTGGCGGGATGGGTGACGACCGAGGTTGGGCGGCAGCCGTTCACGGTGTTCGGCCTGTTGCGAACTGCGGACAGCGCGTCGCCGCTCGCTGCGCCGGCCGTGGCGGCGTCGCTGTTGGCATTTATCGTTGTATATTTCGCAGTTTTCGGGGCCGGCACCTGGTTCATCATCAAGCTGATGGGGCATGAGCCGCATCCCGGCGAAACCGGGCCGACGCGCGGGCAGGGCCCGGACGGCATAACCCGTACGGCGGGCATTACCCCGGCGCCGCAGGTCGACCCCGATGCAATTCTGGCGGAGTAGCGGCAATGGCACCCAATGACACGCTTTCGCTGATATGGGCCGGCATAATTGCCATCGCCGTATTCGGCTATGTGGTGATGGACGGGTTCGATCTCGGCATCGGCATCCTGTTCCCGTGGATCGAGAAAGGCGAAGACCGCAACACCGCGATGAACACCATCGCGCCGGTATGGGATTGAAATGAGACTTGGCTGGTGCTTGGCGGCGGCGGCTTGTTCGCCGCCTTTCCGCTCGCCTATGCGATCATCATGCCGGCGGTATACACGCCGATAATCATCATGCTGCTGGGCCAGGTATTTCGTGGCGTTGCCTTTGAATATCGGGCGCGGACGACTCGGCCCTGGATATGGGACCGGGCATTTGCGTTCGGCTCGGTCGTGGCGGCGTTCTCCCAAGGCGTGATCCTGGGCGCAATCCTGCAGGGTATCGTAAGCATCCGGTGAGAACCGCATGGGGCGGCGCCGTTCAGGCTTTTCGGCGGCTCCATCGACGTCCGAGGGCTTCGAGGGCTTGATCGGTAGCGGCGGTATCGATGAGGTTCGGGTCGAACGGCTTTCCGATCCAGCGGTGGACGTCTTCGTGCTGCTCATGGGTTGGGTCGTTGGCGGCTTCGAGGAACTCGG